>CAWKEY010000045.1:0-99535 GCA_963848675.1 uncultured Gammaproteobacteria bacterium | reverse complement strand
CGTAGGTGCGGATTTATCCGCACTGTGCGAATAAATTCACACCTACACTTGTTCAACTTATTTCGTGCGCATTTCTTAGGTACCTAACTGTTGAAAAAACTTTCCTGATTACGTACAACTTTCAGTTGAATTGTCAGCGCTTCAATGTAGTCGTCATACCGGAATGGATTCATGTCAGGCTATCCTGCCTGACGCCCTTCGGGTTAATGCAAATCTGTTCCAGAAAGATTTGTGCCGAAATCCAGTGTACAGGGATGAGCCAAGGTCCTGGAGCAATGTGTGAGTTCGCATCGCTGCAGTCTGGGCCCAGGCAATCCAGCCCGGGGGACGTTACGCCTAGAATCCAAGCGGCCAGCCACCGTTTCGATTATGGCTGAAGCTTATACGTAAGCTGGAAAACTTAAACAGCTCCTGCCCTGCCAGGAGCTGATTAGACCTCAAAACCGCGCCTCGTTCCTCACACTCACACGAATTGCCGCCCAACTGCCCTGACTAAGGCCTCACCGTTTTATACACACGCTCGTCATCCCGCAGGGAAATTTTAAGCTCTCCATCCATGTCGCTGGATACGCGCTTCCCGACAGCGATGACGACATACACAAAGGCTCTCAGAATAGGCAGGGCTGAAATATCTTGTTGCTCAAGAAACAATTTGAATGATTCTAATAAGTAATTTTACGTAGTTAAGAAACTCTTAATTATTGGTCTTTAGAATCTAAACTGTATTAGTTACAGGAGGAATAGATATTTAATGTATTTCTATTTATTAACGCATTTTTTGTTAATTCGATCACAAAATGAGAACAAATACCTGCCCGATTTCTGTTTGTTGATATACGGCATATATTAAATAGCGTGTCTTTTATTACTCAACTCAAGCCCAACTCTTAAGTTAACAGGGCCATGGAGAACTATTATGAAAAATTTATCATTAGTATATTTCCTGCGCGAGCTGTTTCAGCGCTTTTTGGTGCTCTGGACTCGTCCAGCCCTCAATTCATTGGCACTTTACTGGCGGGAAGACAGGAAATTCGCCCACCATTCCAATGCCAATACTTATAAATTACCTAGCAGATAAACCCATGATAATTGTAACATTTTTCCCAAATTATTCGCAATTTGATAAATATTGCTGATGCCATTTTCATACTCCAAACCCAATCACAACAATTAAACCCTTATTAAACGAACATCAGTTTTCTAACCTACGTCACAATTTTTTAAAATTAATCTACTAACCTTAAGCCCGATTCTTAATTAAAGAGGGCATGGAATCTATTTATGAAAAATTATCTTAATAAACACTTCTTTCCGTGAGCAGTTCTGGCACTTTTTGTCGGCCGGACTCATCTTATTTTTATTTAGCAGCAATTCCTTCGCGGCCACCATCAACCTTGCCTGGGATGCCAGTACGTCACCGGCGTGAGTGGCTATAAAGTATCTGTCGGCACCAGCAGTGGCCAATACACCTCAACCTATGATGCAGGTAACACGACCACTTATACGGTACCTAATCTAACAGCAGGTACTACATACTACATGGCGGTAAAGGCCTATAATTCGACCACCGAGAGCGCCTACTCCAACCAGATCAGTACGACCATACCGGTCGCGACACCGGCCTTAACAGCGAATTTCACCGCCAATCCAACCAGCGTTGAACAAGGCAAGTTGGTGACTTTCACGGATACCACAACTGGTACAGTGACGAGCAGGACATGGAGTTTACCCAACTCTAGCGCCCCAACCTCAACTGCCCAATCTGTCACAGTTAGCTATGCGAACGCGGGGACATATAACGTGACGCTGACAGTAGCCGGAGCCAGCGGAAGTAGTGCGCCCACGACCAAACAAATTACCGTGACGGCACCACCTGCACCTGCACCTGCACCTGCACCTGCACCTGCACCTGCACCTGCACCTGCACCTACACCTGCGCCCACATCAGCAGCCACTAATGGTCTAGTAGCGGCCTTTGGCTTTGAAGAAACCACTGGCACGGCTGTAACGGACGCCTCGGGCAATGGTAACAACGGTACTATAAAGGAAGCAGTCAGAATCACTACCGGTAAATTTGGCAACGCGCTCAAATTCGATGGGATCAATGACTGGGTTACGGTCAATGACAGCGCATCACTGAATCTTTCAGCCGGCATGACCCTCGAAGCATGGGTATACCCACTGGGAATGACAAACGGCGGACAAACGTTAATCTTGAAGGAAGCAAGTAACGCTGAAGTCTATGCGCTCTATGCCGATGAAGACGCTAATCTACCAGTCTCTTATATCAACAACGGAAGTTACCGTGCCGTCACCGGCCCCAACCGGTTACCGTTAAACAAGTGGACTCACTTGGTGTCAACCTATGACGGACAATATCAACGGCTTTATGTGGATGGAACACAGGTCGCCAGCCGCGCGCAGACCGGCCTGATTAAACAATCCACGGGCGTGTTGCGCATTGGTGGCAACAGTCTTTGGGGTGAGTTTTTTAACGGCTATATCGATGAAGTACGGATTTACAACCGAGCCCTGACCGCAGCCGAAGTCAGCAGCAACTTGAATGCCCCAGTGAATGCCCCAGTGAGCTCAACCAGTGCAACAACTAGTTCACTGCAACTTATCCTGGGCAACAAGAATCTGGAGCCTTCTTTTGATTCCAGCGCGCTGGGCGTAGCACAAGCGTTCCAGGCAATACCAGTGAAGTCCGGCTCAGTCACCGAAGTTCAGGTGTATCTGGACGCCAGCGCAACCACCGCAACCCAGCTGATTGCCGGCATCTATACCGACGCTAGCGCCCACCCCGGGACTCTTGTCGCTACAGGCACGTTGAGCACACTTAAGGGTGACGCGTGGAACAAAATAACGATACCCGCAGCCGCTGTGACCGCAGGCAACCCGTATTGGATTGCGATACTGGGGTCGGATGGGCAAATCGGCTTCCGTGACCAAGTAGGATCGGGAACCAGCTTGATGGAAAGAACTTCTAGCCGTACTGCACTGACGAGCTTACCCACCACATGGACGGCTACAACCTGGACTAGTAGATATATACCCAATGCGTCAATGTCAATCTATGGGAATGGGAATTAACCGGACACTGATTGCTTAAACGGTATACCGTCGGAGCTGGCCTCGCATTGGGCGAGGCAAGCTCCTTCAAATAAACCAGGCGGACTGGCAGCAACCTGCCCGCTTTGGACTTAATATATATTATAATCTCTGAGGAAAACTAAAATGAACTACTTCATTAATGCAACATTGAGAAAACGTTGGATCTTCGGTGTCGGCGTGGTTGTGTTGTCTGCCGCTTCGCAGTCCGCGATCGCGGCAAATTGGTATGTCGATAACGCAGTTGGGACATCCGGTAACGGGCAGTCCTGGGCCAGTGCCTTCAAAAACTTTTCTAACATTTCATGGTCTTCCATCAAACCAGGCGACACGCTATACATCAGTGGCGGCGCGACGAGTAAGACCTATACATCAACATTGACGATTTCCGCATCCGGAACCGCTTCTAGTAAGATCACTGTTCGGACTGGTCAGGACTCTGGGCATAACGGCACGGTGATCCTGGATGGTGGCGGCATAAATGTTGCGTATGCCAACTACGTCACAATCGACGGCAGCTTAGGGACGGCTTCAAAGTTGCAAATCCAGAATGCAACCAGTTCTAACAAGGACTATGGATGGGCTATCGATGATACAGGCAGCGGCCCAGTAGGTGTAACGATACGTTACGTTACCATTACAAATTGCAACAATGGCATCAATCTGACCTATGGCGACACGTACGAGATCGACCACAACTCAATTACTATAACAGGCGATGCCGGTATTCGTGGCTATGCAAATCCGCAGCATGGATGGGGATGGAATAAAATCCACGATAACACAATATATTCTTTAGATAGGATTGGTTACGGTGGCCCGGATTCCATTCAGACTGGTGGAAGTACCGATGTTTACAATAATCAATTCTTTGCGGTATCAAGCTCTGCGGCTGTTCAAGGGCAGCATCCAGACACACTGCAATCTGGTGGTTCAAGATATCTAAGAGTTTATGGAAACACTTTCAACAACGTCGGAGACTCTAATATAGATATTGATGCATTTGGAAGCGGAGTAATTCAAGACGTTTATATCTATAACAACGTGTTCCACATAACTAAGAAACTTGATGACTATCCGGATTTCATCCGGATGTACAGCACTGGAAATGCGATTAATACGTTTTCAAATGTCAAGATTCTCAACAATACTTTCATTGTCGACGCTGGGCAGATCAGTGGCGGCATAGGACAAATAATGGGCATCGGTTGGGCCAATGGCTCAGGGGCAGGAGCCGGAAATGAGTTCAAGAACAATCTTGCTATGGGTACAGGTCCTATGGGTTTCAATCGAGATAAGACCGGCGGTGGATCGTATACCGTCTCTTGGGGGAACAACATCTACCCGACCTCAAAAGCTTTTGATCCAAGCGGGAAGATCGGCGTGCCGAGTCTCGATGCCAATTTCGTCCCAACCGCCTCTGATACGCTTGCCAGAGATCAAGGCGCGACAATGAGTTATTTTTCAACCGATAAGGTTGGGACGGCGCGCCCTCAGGGTTCGTCATTTGACATCGGAGCTTTCGAATATTCCGGTAACACTTCGGTGGTGACAATTGAGCCGCCATTAAATTTGCGGACTCCATGAGCGGATTTCCTCCGCCCTACGATTGTCTTTGACATACTTTTGCGACAATGAGGTAAGATGTAAAGTATAGAGTCCAAAGCTTCGATAAAATGAGAAGAAAGGGAGGACATATGCAACGATTACCAAAAGTGGCTTACAACCCTGAGTTTAGAAGCCAAGCGGTACGGTTATATCTGGAAGATAACTTAACATTAACTGAAATATTTAATCGTCTTTCGCTACCAAAAGGGAGACTGAAGAATTGGGTAGCGGCTGCCCCGCCAGGGTAAGCTTGGGGAAGTCGGTAAAGGCCAGAAACTCTTGAGTGGATTGGAGCTTGAACTGGCGACACTAAAACGGGAGTTGGCCGAAGTCAAAATGAGCGTGACCTGTTAAAAAATGCTTGGCATACTTCGTGAGGACGTCAGCATGAAGCATGCCGGATTAAAGAATGGCGGAGCGATTATCCGGCAGCAGTACTGTGCCGGGTTCTTGGGGTTTCGGAAAGTGGCTATTACGCCTGGTTAGGGCGGCCACTTTCGCCAAGAAACGTTGAAAATGCGCGCCTGGCGCTGGAAATACAATCTGCCCATCAAAGGACGCGGGGGTCTTACGGCCCAAGCCGTTTGCAGCACGACCTTGCAGGCTATGGCCGTAAAGGCGATTGTTGGGATAACTCTTCTCTGGAAAATTTCTGGGGTACGTTGAAAAATGGACTGGCACACCACTGCCAGTACCTAAAACGTCACAAGGCTAAACAGGAAATTACCGAATATATCGAAGGATTTTATAACCGGCAACGTAAACAAGCGCGGCTGGGGATTCTTGTCCCCTGCCGCATTTACCAAGCAATATTTCATGAAATTAATGACTGTAGCTTAACGCTTTCGACTCCATACTATTGCCAACACACACCAAGACTGCTAGGCAGGACAAAATTGAGTGCTATCTTGTTAACCTTAACCTGTCCAGCAATTCAATGCTTCAAGCATTCTTTATAGAATCTCTCTGTCTCGTTAAGGCAGGTTTCCAATGAAAAGCGCTGAGCAACCATTGTTTTTGCATTTGAAACGAGTAGTTGTGCGAATGCAGGGTCATCCAGAATACGGGTAATCTTTTCAGTAAAATCCTGCGGAGAAGTTGGATCAGCCAACAGTCCCGTCACAGCATCCTCTACGATCTCAGTTAGCGGAGGATAATTAGAGCATACAACCGGCACGCCGCAATCCATTGCCTCCACTACCACCAACCCAAACGCCTCAAGATTACTGGGGAATACGAACACTTTGGCTTTTGACATACATGCCAGAACATGCTCACGGCTCATATGACCAAGAAAATGAACCCGTTCTGCGAATTCTGATCCAATAATTTTTAAAATATTCTCAGTAATGGGATGACCTCCTTCCTCGGTAATATTACCCACATAAACTAGGTGCAGATCGGTGCGTTTAGCCAATAACTCGCGCGCTGCTTTAGCAACAACTATCGCACCTTTTCTCTGTGTGAGCGCACTTGCGTAGAGCAAATATTTGGTCGGTAGGGTCGGCATCGTCGGGAGGTCTCGAGGAGAAGGTGCGACCGGATTATAGATCACGGTCGAATGTTTCGGATCAACATCGAATATATCTTTAGTCAGCTTCATTATGTAATGGGAAACGCCGATCCAGTTGGAATTCGCACGAAGTGTACGTCTTTCGTAAAATTCTATGCCTCGCCCTTTCCTTCGTCCAGAAGAAACATCGATCGCCGTAGCTGATAAATGCAAGCGAATTACTACTTCACCGTGATCAAAGCCGAAAGGTAGTAGTCCCATGTATTCTGGTGCCTCGATGATATCAACTTGCTCTTTTTGCGCATAAGCCGATAACCACTTTCGTAGTCGGTATCGTGAAATTAAGTTCCCCACATACTTTATATTATTCCTACGCAGTGTCACTATTTGTAAGCCTTGATCTGTGTATTGCTCATCAGCTTCTGCCAGACCAACCACAGATACCATGTGGCCTCGTCCGGAAAGACCGAGCGCCATGGTCTCGACAAATGTTCCGATGCCTCCATGAGGTCGTGGCGGGTATTCATTGCATACAAAAACAATTTTCATTGGACACCTTCCCGAATATCATCTGAGTTATTTATGGTCAAGTCCCGATGCGTGCTGTGAATTCGTGAGCGGGATGCGCTCTCGAGCGGCGACGGCGACGCGTGGCGCTGCTGGAATTTTTCCTGTAAGGCCACGATCAAACTCAAAGATTGTTCACCGTCGAATTTCCGGCCGAATAACGCCTCACTTTCTAGCAGCAGCGGGAGATGCTCCAGTGTCAATATTGCAGGCCTGTCGGGTTTAGACTTGCTCCAGTCCACAAAATGAGTTCCGTTCAACATGGGTTCGCGGTCTTCGTCGCCGCGGGTCAAATCGTAACTGATGTTTCCCGAAAGTATGCTGCTTTTGAGGATGGTCTGAAAGACCATTTCGTCTGGGCATCGGGTCCGCTTGAACCAGCGCATCACCTCAGGATAGCGATCCACGAAAGCAAAAACCTCATCAACTGCTTCGCGGGTTAGGCACCACCACTGCGGACCATAGAAGACGGGCAAACAAGGATAGGGTTCGTTAGGTAACCACGCTTCTAGCATCCGAGCCATGCCCTGCAATAGCCACAACTTTGACCTTTTATTCAGCAATGGCCCATCCCCTAGGTACACCCGGTTTGCACGACGGTCAAAATCGGTCTTACCGAGGGAATCAAGCATACGATCAACCGAGATGATTTCGTCGTTACCACTCAATCGGTCAGCAATCAGGTTAAGAGGTTTGATTGGTAAATCGACGCCCGAGAGCAACGAAAAGCGCTCAAAATGCTGCGGGTGCTGATAGGCGCAATGTAAGAGTCGGAACGTAGCTTCGACCATACTATAGCCACCCCAAAAAATCGGAACTGACAGGTTTTTTTCAATCAGCGTGCAATCGTTGCGAGAGTGAAGGACTTGCTCGAACGGTTCACGGTTGGCCTTTAGGTCAATATGGACAAAGGCTTGTGCCCATGGCGCTTTCAAGCTTTCCAGTAAGCGCAAGAGTGCATTCGGCTGATGGTGGGCTAAAATCATGTAAGCTGTGTTTTTAGGCATTATATTTTCCGAAAACCATTAAAAAAGTGAATGACATAAATGTCACAATAGTTGTTTTTGATACTTATATTTCACTCTCAGGCTTTGATCAACTCCTGCTTATTGAACAATGCCACCATTTCCGCCTTCCGCAGTCAACCTGTACCGGTGATAACGTTTTTCCCTTGTGTCACGCAAAAAGCTCTCTTCCCGGGTTGTTTGCATTGACGGCTCACTGATACAGGCATGCGAGAGCGTCGATATCGCCGCCAATTGCATGAAGAAAACAACGTTATACTGGTCGAAATAAACCATTCCAAACCAATTGAATACATGAATTGAAAGCACAACGCCCAAGGCCCAAAGCATGATCTCCTTATCGATACGCGAAGGTGCTTGCATACGAACTGCAGCTAACGCTTTTCCTAAACAACCAAACGCGCGAACCAATAAATAACAAAATAGCCCAGTCGCTATTACCCCGGCTGATATACCGATGCCTATATAGTTATTGATTATGTCAGCTCCCCCAGTGGAGACTAAATAAGGAAACCAGTCCTTGGTTTCAAGCACCGACATGCCGGCCAACCACCATCGATCTATATCGCGAAATGCGACATCCATCAAATAGGACCTATGCCATCCATCGCCGCCTGTTATAGCGCTCATCTTAGCAGGTAGATACCATAGCGGCGCTTTCATCGTGAAGCCAAGTACCACCAATCCCCAGAAGATCGAAGCCCTGACCACCGATATCTTCGACCGCAGAAACCAGAACAGCCAACCCACCACTGCCAGCATTGCACAACTCGCAGGCCCACCCGAATTCGAGAAAAACACGATGGCCAAGCAGAGCAAGATTCCCAAAATACCGATGAAACGGCTCGACCGTCGCAACGACAATGCAATAAATAAAGGCAAGAAGCTGCCACCGAAGGTTCCGAGGATTGAGGGATGTACAAAACTGCCGGCACACCGAGGCCGACCATTACGAATGACGTGACCAGCTTCCGCTCCGATAACGGCAAATGGATTATTTCCATTTAATGATTCCAGATATAGGAATGCGACGTAGGGAATAAGCAAGAATGCGAGCGCACGAAGAAACCATTCAAGATCATCAAAGGAGCGGAGGAGGCCCCTCCCCGTAAAATATGCAAGCGTGAGGTCTGCAAATTGACCGATCATATTGATCGGACTACCATTTCCATTCAGGATGAACACAGCAGCTTGGTAACCAAAAGTCAGTAATAGAATCTTGTCGATGCCATTGAGCATGGATACCGACCACTCACCGCGAATCATCACACGAACAAAAGCGGCAAGGGTCAAAGCGCGAGTCGGAAAAATATTCAGTCCCGCAACATCAACCGCCTGTCCCAGCGTCATATACAGAACGCCGCCGAACACCCCCACCAGTACCCAACGGGACGGAGCAAACAAGACCAAAATTATCAACGGAAATAACGTAATTATTGTTAGGAGCTGTAACAAAATAACCCTGCCAAACAAGATTTATGGTGAGATCGTATAGCTCCATTCGCCATGGAACGCATGTCGATCCAGTTTAAGTGCTTCCATTTCGGCATCCGTGACCTTGATGCCTTTGGGATATTCGCCGTTATCCAGTTCACAGTAGACCCGCAGCCCTTTGCGATTGGTGGTCGATGCAATCAAATTGACGACAACTTCGTGACTCACCAAAGGTCTCCCCCGCCAATTCAGAGTGATATATGAAAACAGGCGGTGTTCAATCTTATTCCACTTACTGGTTCCCGGCGGGTAATGGCAAACGCTGATAGCAATTCCAAGTTCAGTGGCAAGCTCCTGCAATTCGCGTTTCCATAAACGTACCCGAGAGCCGTTGCTTCCGCCACCATCGGCCGTAATCAACAATCGCTGGGCTTTTGGGTAACAAGCACCCCCCATGGAACGCCACCATCGACTAATACTTTCGACGGCGAATTGAGAAGTGTCATGATCCGTGCCGACATTGACCCAACCCACGTTGAGCGTTGGGTCATACACACCATAAGGCGCCACTTTTCCAAGCTCGGCATCTTGAAAATCATGCACCTGCACCGATTCCGGTTGGCCAGCCGGTTGCCATTCTTGGCCCTCTTGTTTGAAATTGCCCACCAGTTCTTTCTTTTTGGTATCCACCGAGATCACCGGGTCGCCGTTACTCTGAAAGACCTTCACTTGATGATAGATGTGTTCGAACTGTACGTTTCGATCCGGGTGTGAATTCCCTTCCAAGGTCTTCCGATTACTCTGCAAGCTATATCCCAATTCATGGAGCAATTCGCTCACCATACGATGACTGGTTTTGTGCCCCATGCCAATGAGCGCGTCTGCCAGTTGTCGTGTGCTTTTACACGTCCAGCGCAACGGTGATTCCGGGTCGCCCCTTGTCACAGGATCGACCAAGCGTTCCAAATCCGTTCTTAAAGAGGGGTCTTGATCGGTTGTCCGTTTGCGTCCCGCTCCCGCTTTTCGAATGCGGCCCGGAGATAATTTAGCCGCTTGTTCAAGTTCCTGACAACCGCTCCGGATCGATTCCCGACATAAACCCGTTTCACGCGAAACGACCGTGATACCACCTCTTCCAATCGCAAGCGCTTCCGCACCCGCTACTAAACGGCGTAACCGTTCATCAAGAAAGGGTGTAAGTTTTTCGAAACGCTTTTTGACTGCAGAATTGTCCATGCTATAAACATAGCACTACTTTCATAGAACGACAGATTTATTTTGTTACATGGCCTTAGAGCATTCATTGGATCAATAACCCTCATAACCGGGATATGCGATAAGGCTATTGGTATTCGATAATCTCTCGCTGCCAAGCTGGCTGCTGAAAAGCCCCATGATTACTGCTTTTCCGAAGCTACCATTTTCAAAGCCCGCTCAAAGCGCAATGCGGCCTCTTCCTGACCATACTGCTGCGCTGTGGCATGAGCCTGCTGCGAGAGCGCCAACCAATCTTCCGCGGGAAGATCGAGGACATGGCGTATCTGACGTGCAAGCCCTTGCGGATCATCATGTGCCCCTATCTGAAGCCCTCCTTGTTCGGCTAACAATGGAGCAATCCCGGTCGGCGTCGAAACCACGGGCGTCCGGCAGGCCATGGCCTCTAGCATTGGCAACCCGAACCCTTCGCTTCGACTAGCACACACCCACACATCACATCGTGCGTACTGGTCACGAATGCTGCCTTGAGGGGGAAGTACTTGGTATTCTGTGTTTTTTGGTAGGGAGGGTCCATTTCTCAAACTACGGCGCCACGAATTACCAAATGAGACCAGCCGCAGGCCAGGATTTCTTTCCGGATTATCTCAAACGCCTTGATGGCAATGTCCGACCCTTTGAAGCCAACATGGGAGAAAACAAAACCTGCGGTTGGAACAGCGCACTTAAGTCGAGGCGGCACAGTAAACAGTTCAGTGTCTACCCCGTTGGGTACCAAGATGGCCGCGGTGTCACCGAACTCAGTCTTGGCGATTTCCTGCAGCCACGGAGCTACAACAATTTTGCGCATCGGGTAGGTCCACGTTTCCTTAACCTGTTCTATCGGCGCGTTGTCAAAACCACCTCGTAATGCTGTAAGAAGTAGGCCTTCGCTCCTTTCCGAGGAGAAAGGGCCAGCACTTCCTGGGCAGTACTCCAGCCGGTGGCAATTACTACGTCCGCATCGGGAATGTCGGCGTCGGCGACCACCCGGTTTTCGAAGAGACGAATTTGTGGCACATTCAGCGCGTCGAGATGCGAGCGGGCGCGTTCCCCGCGTGAAGTGCTAAAGAAATGTGATAGCGTCAAGGATAGACGGCTGCGTAAAGTAGGCGACCGGTGGACAACGACCACGTCGTGACCCCATTGCGCAAGCTGGTGCGCGTAAGTCGCAACGACACGACACCCTCCCCCCCAGTCTGCGATCGGTAGAACAAAAGTTATTTTCATAGCAACTCCCGATTACCCGTTGGGCCAGATCATCCGCACACGACCGCGGCGGCAAACCGACTCGGGTAGACTCTAAATTCGGTAATATCGGGCCTGAAACCCATTCGGATTTCAAAAAGACGGACAATATCGACATTGCAGCACGTCGAACAGTATCCAGTGATAAGCCGCTTCGCGCAGCCGGCGTTCTTTGTGCCATAAGTGTCTATTGCGGCTTGAACCTTCATAGTAGCACCGTTCTCTAGGGTACCGCCAAGAGCGCGCCGCACAGACGATCGCGCCACCCCGTTAACTTCCCCGCTCCGACGCACATAACCCGCCTACATATGAACTGCAAATGCAATAACGTCAAGGTGAGCATCCTAATTTCGAGGTGTGGGTTTAGATGACGTTGTACCCGACTCGTCAACGGCAGTTTCTTTAAGATGATAGCCCGACCGACTGTTACCCCGCCTAAATAGCTTTGACGTTAGCATCGCGAGCGCATTTTTTGCTTGGTGTATTGTAACGTCAAAACGTAGGTTTACACCGCACCTGGCAAACAGACGCTTTATTGGCCGCGCCAACATCATTGGATTATAGGCCAGCGCCTTGACAGCACTTCCAATACTTTTTCCATAATCCCTTGTGTGCCAATATAAATGCGACCGACTCAGGAATAGATCACCGCTTACTGATTTCGGTGCATAAGCACACTCCGACGAATATAAGAATTCCTCCATTAATTTGATAGCGGCTCCATATTCCCCGGCTTCGGTCATGCTGCTTATGCAAGCTCTATAACCTCTCGCTATGGCAGCACATTGCGACGTATAATCCTGGCCTAATTGCTCGAATACGGAGGAATCGATCTCGACCGCATGATCAAGGGGATCAAAGTCTCCGCTGCGTCTCACCTCGGCTGCCGCGATAGCGGCGAGGGTGGAAAGCGCTTGACGTCTGAATTTTTGCACGGACACTTGACCTAAATGGGACCGGTACTTGAGAACCGGAGCTTTAAGGTTTGCCAACTTGGAATGTTCGGCGATCCTGAGCCAAAGGTCGTAATCCTCTGCATCGACCACAATCCCCCGGTACCCTCCGACCCGCATGAATACTTCGGTCCTCATCATTACCGTCGGATGGGACAGGGCACAGGATCCGCTGAAAAGATCCATGCGTATCATGTGGTCGCTTGTCGGGAAACGGCGTACCCCGAAGATGTTATTCCGAGAATCTATTATTTCTATCGCTCCCCCAATAACCCCAATGTCCGGATGTTTTTCCAATGCATCTACCTGTCGGCTCAGGCGATCATTCATCGAAATATCATCCGCATCCATTCGCGCAATATACTTGCCGCGCGCAATGCTTGCGCCGCGATTCAAAGCGTCGCTTAGCCCGCAATTTGCCTGATGAATAATCCTGACTCGCCTGTCTCGATGACTATAGCTATCAAGTAGCTCGGACGAGCCATCCGTCGATCCATCATCGATAATAATGAATTCGAAATCGCTAAAACTTTGGGATAAGATGCTATTTATCGATTCAAGCAAGAACATCTTGCCATTATAGACGCTCATAACAACGGAAACTGTCGGATCAGTCATGACACTTATCATCTTTCTTCACTCGAATGCCGTCCGGTTTTGCGACTCGGTTCAGGATTGGAAATAGGCCCATGGTCCACTTGATGTCACTTATCGTATATCTCAGGCTACCCTCTGTAAAGCACGCCATGCCCTCCTCCCAATGCGCTGTTTTAACGCAAACTTGATCCATGGCACCGACCAATTTACTTTCGGGGCGATGCCGCGGGCGAACTCGCATATCGCCCCCGAGGCTTCGAAGTCGCCCTCGTTGAATGCAGAACTCGCATAACTCACGGCGATACAGGCTAGTTGCCACGATAGCCGCCTGGATAGGCGCGGAGCATCGGGCAAGATGCTGCCGCACGATTCAAAGAACCGATCCAAGGCCGCGCGTCGTTGCACAAGATCCGGCAACCAGTTCGCGGACGTATATGCCAACGACATGTTGGCCGAATGCCGACGATAAACGGCTTGTTTAACTGACAGGAAACCAACCGACGCATAGGCCGCCAATCTCAGCCACATTTCCTGGTCTCCACTATGGGGCAAGTCTGGATGGTATCCGCCGACCCGTTTTTGCAGCTCGGTTCGCACCACAGCCGTTGGAGTGTGTACGATGTTCGAAGGTCCAGCCAGTTCTATAAATTCGATTCCCTTAAGTATCCGTTCAATTTCTACTTCTCCATATTTAGGAATTTTTGGTTCATGTTTAGGCGACGTTTCTTCTTCGAATTGTACAATCGCTTCTCCGAATACGAACCCGACCTCGGGATGCCCATTCATAAGGTTTACTGCTCGACTGAGTGATCCAGGCAGCAGGTAATCATCCGCCGAAAGAAGCAACATGAAGTCCGCAGATGCCCATTCGATTCCTTCGTTATACGTCGCAATATGACCTAGGTTAGCTTTATGTTTCAAAAAACTTACCCTTGAATCTTCTTTAGCTAGTTCAGCCGCAACTTCAGCTGTGTTATCAGGCGATGCGTCATCTATAATCAGGACACGAACATTAACCTCTTGTGCAAGGATACTCTCCACGCATTCCCTCAAAAAATGCCCGTATCGATAACATGGCACAAAAACGTCTACAGATCCCATAAATACGATCCTTTAATTTAAAATCACTACCTTCTTATACCGCAAATAAACAAATCTTACTTTATTTGAGATACCCATATAAAAATAGACTAATCATAACCTTGCGGATTTTTAATCTGCCAATTCCATGCATCGGCCACCATATCATCTAGATTTTTTCCAGCTTTCCAGTTCAGCTCTTTTAAAGCCAAATCAGAATTTGCAAAACACTCAGCTATATCACCTGTTCTTCTCGGGGCTATTTTATAATTAATTTGTCGTCCAGTTATTCTGCCAAACGTTTCTATAATTTCTAGGACGCTGTACCCGCTTCCCGTACCTAAATTATAGGCCTTACACCCGCCATACTTAAACTTTTCGTGTTCTAAGGCTGTGATAGCTTTAATGTGGCCTTTTACAAGATCAACAACGTGAATGTAATCCCGAATGCCCGTTCCATCGCGGGTAGGATAATCATTACCAAAAACCGATAATTGATGCAGTTTTCCAATCGCAACTTGGGATACATAAGGAACGAGATTATTGGGAATTCCATTTGGATCTTCGCCAATCATACCACTTTCATGTGCGCCTATCGGATTGAAATAGCGCAGAAGAACGATTTTCCAGGGAGCACCGGCTTGAGAATTGTTATCTGACTCTGACAAATCCCTTAAGATATTCTCGATCATCGCTTTCGATCGGCCATAGGGATTGATGGCTCCCAAGGGGAAATCCTCAGAGTATTGGGCATTTTCAGAAGCGCCGTAAACAGTCGCAGACGAGCTGAATATTAGTTTCTTTACGTTAGCCGCCCCCATTGCCTCGAGCAAAACTAGGGTCCCGTAAACATTATTATCGTAATATTTCAACGGTTGTTCGCAAGATTCCCCTACTGCTTTTAACCCGGCAAAATGCATGACGACCGAGATAGACTCTTTATCGAATATTTCGGTCAATGCGGTTTTGTCGCGAATGTCGGCTTTATAAAAAGTTAGCAGTTTACCCGTAATGTCCTTCACGCGATTTAACGCTTCGATCTTGCTATTCTCTAAATTATCAACAGCCACAACATTAAATCCTGCCTGCAATAATTCCACGCAAGCGTGGCTGCCAATATAACCGGCACCACCAGTGACCAATACGTTAATTGTCATAGCGATCTCTATTTGTTTAATGACTTTAGAAAAACCGGGTTAGAAAAGATACTTATAAACATCATAAGTACACCAATAACAACCTTTTTTGTAAAACATTAGCCGGTATAGTTTATAAACGCTAACGTAAGCGCGCTATCGCTTTATCAAAAGCGTTGCTTTTCCAATTTGATAATTTAGTTAATTGTTCTTTTCTAAGATAGGACACTTTTTCCGGTAGTATCAATGATGATCGTTTCGTCAGGTTCCACCAAAGATAACCGGCGAATCGAATAAAGCTACACAAGATTAACGGATTCTCAAGAATGCGCCGCGCGCATTTAAAGATTTCGAAAACAGGATGGGAACCAAATGAAGCGTCCATCATACCGAGCCGGAACAATCCTCGCCATCTCCCGTCTGCGCTAGAAGTAGGTCGGTAGTGGTATACGGCAAGCTCAGGAAAAGCTTTGACTTGCCAACCGGCTATCTTTGCATCCAATTGTGCCAGCCAATCTTCTCCTCCGTACTGTAACGGAGTATACCCGCCGATCTGTTCGAAACACGCGCGCCGTAACATCTGAATACCGCCGGCAACGGCTTCAGGCGAGTTCGCTTTGCGAGACGCCCAAACTCCCTCCTTCGTGCGCTCGAAGATATAGCCTCCGGCAATCCCTAAACCTGGATCAGCGTCGAGGTGAAGAATGATGGATTCATAGTAATCGTCTTGTTCTGGAACGATATCGGCATCGTGCATTGCCACATAATCGAAATCGAGTTGTCGCACTAGCTCATAGGCGGCGTTTATCGCTCTATATTGGGCGCCAAAACTACGAACACCGCCTTTACGTGATATATGAAGCTGTATAAATGGATATTTCTCGGCGTAACTTTGTACAATCTGTGCGGTTTGATCCGTTGAGCCGTCGTCCATGATACACCATAAAACCGGATGCACATTTTGCCGTAACACTGACCGAATCGCTTCGCCTATGTACTTTTCCTCGTTTTTTGCAGCTGTGAGCAGAACAAATTTGCTTGGCATATCTCTTTAAACGTTTATAGAGTTAATAAGTCGCTATTGTGATAGGATCAATTCGTTTCCGGTATTTGGTTGCGTCCGCTAAACATCCATTTAAGACATTCAAATCCCCTTCGAATTTTGTATAAACAAATCTCACGTTTTTCCTTACCTACAGTCATCGCGACGATATAGCCGATAATTCTTAGGGCATGGTGTAAACCGACAATTGTAAAATACGCCTTGAACGCTAGGGGAGAATGATGTTTTTTCCAATAGTAAAAATCCGCTCGCTGTTTCTCGATAAAAAAACGGATGGGTGCATTTGCCGAACTAGCCCCTCCATAATGAATAGCTTTCGCGTCAGGAAAAAACATGATGGGCCAGCCGCTTAAAACGCTTACACCAATCCATGTCTTCACCATAAATAAAAAAGGATTCATCAAGTAATCCGACATCATCCAACGCCTTCTTCGGACTAACCAAAAACATCCGCTTAGGATATCTACGTCAACAAGTGTTATGATTCCAAAACGTCAAAAAATAACCGCCAAATCATTTATTTTTGGGATAGACGACATCTAACGCAAATGCCCGGCAAAACATGTTCCACAACCAGGAAATCCTCGGCAAGAACGTTGCTGTTTCCCATCACCGCCGATTATGAAAGGTCCTGCCATGCCGATCTCAGGGTTTAATGCACAGTGTTTAACCAGGAGGGTAATGCAATTGCTTAAAACATGCACATCCGAATTAACAAGGGCTATATAATTTCCAGAAGATTCCCGTATGCCGATATTGTTTGCCTTCGCAAACCCTAAGTTCTCTGTATTGCTGATTAACTTAACGTGAGGAAACTTTATCTAGCACCATGTCTGGCGAGCCATCGGTCGATGCATTGTCCACAACAATAATTTCCATCGGAAATTTACAAACTTCCTCGTTAAGCGAATTTAAGCATTCCTCCAAATAATTCTGGGCGTTCCAGCTCACTATAACGACAGAAACTAGCAATTGTGTTTCCATGAATACCCCAAACTTGTTATGGTCAACGTTGCTCTCGAACTTATAATCAACGTAAAATGCCCCCGCAATTCATAGCTCATGACTGCCACCAAGTTTTAAACCTTCTGGCCAAAGGAAAATCGCTGAATTTCCCAAACCTAAACCGCTCCGGATGTCTTTCGATATGTGCGAAAAAGGACTTAAACTCCACTCATTAAAACGAGAATAAAGCTTGGAATGGCCTATAAGAACAAAAGGCGAAATCAATCCTTGTCCCGAGAATATTCTTGCATAGCGCGCTCTAAGGCGTTAATCAATTGGTGTCCGCTACACTGATTGAAATCGGCTTTCCATGCATGCATTAACGTCAACCGATTCCATCAACGTCTGAATAACTTTTTCGCCGGGGAGCTATAGTCGGACGTTGCTGAATATTGTCGGAACTATCCCCGAATTTGTGAATTCTACTCAAATAAGCTCGATAAATTCGTTGAAGAGTTAAAAAAGCGCCAATCCATCTTTTTTCGGTATAAATCGGAAACTCCCAAAGTTTACCATTCTCGTTTTGTTTACAAATGTCATTCTCATCACCTGCCACGGCGCTAATTGATGGAACGCTGACGTATAATCGAAATTTACTCGACCTTCTCGACGCCCATACTTAAACACTGAGGTATCGATTTCATTCCATTGTTCAACAAGGGCTTTAATGACGTTGTGCGATGGACAAACCGACCAGTTTGCTGCACGAAATACTTTGCAGTGGTAATTCGGGTCGACGGGGTGAAGCAGTGTTTCCAAAAATTCTTTACCTTTCCTGACCATTTCATTCATCCGATCACAGCTCAATCTCGCAAAATCATACTCTGACCAGTCTTGCACCCACTGACCACGTTCCATGATGAGCGTTGAAATAAGAAGAGTGAATATGTAGCTGAACATCGTGCCCACCTCGAATGGCATCTCGAAGTTGCCGAACAATTGCTTCGTAGCTGTAGTCATCAGACCCCTTTTCTTCGGCAAATTGCTTAAATTTCAATATTTCCCCGATATCAGCCATGACGGTTAATTTAGCGCCATACTTATCAAACTGTCGCAACAGGCGATCGGTTGGTTCGACCATCAAAGTATATGGACTGCCGGTGCCATTTCCGTGAATTTCATAATCGAGGGTAAAAATTGCTTTTAACATGAAAACTTAGAGGTTCCTGTCAACAAAAGATAGCTTAGCTGGCGTCGATGATGGATTTCACAATTCGCTCCGAAGTCCGTCCATCCCAGAGTGGTGGTATCTGGCCAATCTCCGTGCTGCGACCGAGCACTTCGTCGACGTCGGCGGACATTCGGTCCAAATTGGTAAGCTTGTTGCTGCCCATTGTGATCGTGACCGGACGCTCTGTGTTCGGACGCAATGTCAGGCAGGGAGTTTTGAAGTAGGTACTCTCCTCCTGGAGTCCGCCAGAATCTGTGAGAATAAATCTCGCAGCCTCCGTGAGACAGAGTGAATCGTGATAGCCGAGCGGTTCCACAATCCGGAGTCCTTTGCACTCATCCAATGGAATGTTGAACTGCTCACACATTTTGCGCGTCCGTGGGTGCATTGGAAAAACCACAGGCATGTCTTTAGCAATGCCTCTTAACACTCTCATGACTAAAGACAAGCTGGTCTGATTATCCACGTTTGAAGGTCGGTGAAGAGTCACGTAGACAAATCCCTTCTTTTCTAACCCAAACTGATTTAGAATTGGACTTACTCGAGCTTTTTCAAGATTTGCCACCAGCGAATCAATCATCACATTCCCGACAAGCTTTATCTTTAAATCTGGAACCCCTTCTCGTTTTAAATTTTCATTAGCATCGGCCGATGGTGTTAGCAACAGATCCGCCAATGCATCCGTGACGATCCGGTTCACCTCCTCGGGCATGCCACGATCAAAGCTACGTAAACCAGCCTCCACATGTGCTACCTTGATTCCCAAGTTTCGAGCACACTAAGGTACAAGCCATAGTCGAATTGACATCTCCAACTACCACCACCCAGTCTGGTTTCTCCTGTTCGCAAATGGGCTCAAATTTAATCATCACGTTGGCGGTCTGCACTGCATGAGATCCAGAGCCGACACCAGATTGATGTCCGGCGCGGGAATATCAAGTTCAGTCAAAAAAAATGTGTGACATTTTTTCATCGTAATGCTGACCGGTATGGATCAATCGATACTCCAACTGCGTTCCGTGGTTATGCCTCATCCGCAGAATACTTTCTGTATTTGCTGAATGATAGGAGCCACTTTCATAAAGTTTGGTCGAGCTCCCGCAATGATAAGAAGTTTTAGTTTTTTGCTCATGATTCCTTCTGGCTTGAAATATTTGATATTAAATTTTAGAGGGATATTCTTTCATCATTATCCCCTCAACATGATCAATGATCATGTTGAGGGCTTTTTGAGGATTTAAACCAGTCTGGATAGCCTCTTTCTTACGGTGCTGAAGCAGAATTTTGTTGTTAACATCATCAATATTTTCGATCAGCACTAGTCTTCCTTCATTTTGCAGTTGGCGATCGACCGCACCACTTTTGCCTCGAAAGATGCTGTAAACTGGAACGCCCAACGCCGCTGCCTCGCGATTCATTGTTCCCCCACCGCTTACTACTAGATCGGAATGCCAAAGCAGATTGAGACCGTTCACTGCCTGCTTTGGTATAATCACATTAGAGTCTTTAAACCACTGCGGCCAGCTCTGTCTTATTTGCGTTTCCTGAAGTTTATTGCGCGGCAGGAGAACAACCTTGATTCCCGGAGTAGCGCAAACTTTCGTCATGAAAGAAACAAAAAGGGCATCACTTTCTGGATTGTGATAATGCGCTTCGTTTGCCGGAGGCCGAACAGTCACTACAATGTCATCATCGCCAAGATTAAGTTCGCTAACTATGCTTGCATCAAGCTTGAACTCGGGCGCATAAACATCTTCCTTGATGCCCTCGTAGCATAGAATTCTCTCTTTCGTTTTGCACTGCAGCTTTTCATTAGAAAGCGCCGAAGGAATTATTTCCCATCGAGGCTGTAACAGTAATGGAGTTTGCGCGTGCTCATAGTCCATAATCATTACGGTCGGAATACGAAGCAAGTTGCATAAAAAAATCTGGGCTCGAGAGCCATGCGACAGGCCCAAAACTGGCTTTTCACGTATGACAAATGGCAGGAATTGTAAACTGCGCCAGCAAAGACCCAGCACTTTAAAAAGAGGATTCTTGCCGTAGTGCTTACCTACCTTTTTATAGACCAAACCGTAAAGCGTGGCTAATTCGCAAACTTGGAAAGCGTCGCGAGCAGTCAATACAACAGTGTAACCCCTGTTTTCTAATTCCCGTATTATAGGTTTGAAAAAAGGCACATGGGGCGTATTGTCGAGATCAATCCAAATTTTCATCGGGTACATTAAGGGAAATATAAAAAATTAGGTAACTATTGTCTAATCACGGTTCACTATTACAGCAGTGTCAGGGAACGCTGAGCCCCAGCTCGGCGAATTTACTCTTCTTGCCGAGCTGGGGCTCGGCGTTCCCTGGTTTACCAAGTCTTGGATGTTTATGCCTTGGCACTTTGCTGAATAGTTACAAAATTAGTAACTATCCAGTGTTATTGCAAGGTGCTTCATTGCGCCGTTATTTGGAGCATCGGGAGAAATCTTAAGCGTTGACATATGAGCAAAGGCTTCAAGATTCCTCGCTCTGCTCGGAATGACAAATGGCGCTGATTAGTAACAAAAATTATAGCCCATCTATTCTCAATCATGTTGTCCGTAGTTAAAAAAACAACTATCAACTACTAACAATCTCGTTTTCATATCCATATCCGTAATGATAGATTGGAATCGGTTGCCTTGACTTGTTCAAAACCAAACCTAGTAAGTTAGTCTCTTCCAAGATATTCATGGAATGTTGCAGCTCCTCGGCAGTATTCTTTCCATCCTCAACAACAAGTAAAGCAGCATCAAGATATGGCATAAACAACAACGCATCGTCCGCTGCAAAAAGCGGAGGCAGATCGAAAATAATTATCCGGTCTTTATAGCGCGATTTAACATCTTGTATCAGACTGGCCATTTTTCGCGATGAAATCAATTCCGAAGCATTATTGCTGGAATATTTCCCCGGCAATACAACCAGACGCTCAAAGCCGGGATTGATTAAGGCATCTTCCAAAGAAACATCCCTTTCCAGGCAATCAGCAAGCCCAAATTCCCATTGGAGGCCCAGGTATTGACCCACACTTGGACGCCTAAGATCGGCATCAACGAGGAGAACACTTTGATTTCCCTCCATCGCGATAGCAATCGCGAGATTCACGGATATCAACGTTTTTCCTGCGCCTAGCGTCGCGCTTGTTACGGCAAAGCTATTCCAGTTATTCTCCCGAAGCTGCCTGAGGACATTCGTGCGGAGCACGCGAAATATATCCGCTCGTGGATCGTTGTATAGACCCATGATTATTCGGTTATTCCTCAGTACCGCTGGATCGATACTGACCGTTTGTGTATCGGTGTATCGGATCGATTCGAGCGGATGCCCATCAGCACTATTAATCATTGTCTGCTCTCCAAGCAGGACACCACTGCTCCAATTACCAGTAAATCAAACTTTTTCTGAATTTGAATCATGTTTGCACGAAAGGAAATAAAAAGATGCTCATTACAAGTATAGCAATGATAATGCAAACCACGCCGGTCCAGATTAGAATTTTCCTCATTTGCATCTGCTTAATAAGCCGTTCCTCCAATTCGACTGGAGACTCGATGTAGGGGACTACAACCAGCGGTATAAGACCGGTAACTTCAGCGATTGCCCGGTACCCTCTAACTCCAGGATCCAGAAATTCGACAAGAAAAGCAAGTCCCAGGCCCGCGATGAGACCCATAAAAAACCCACCAATGGCCACCTTTCTTCTGATTGCCTTTTCAGGTTGCTCAGGAATGACCGGTTGCTCGATGATAGTAAGACTTTGCCCCTGCTGCTGCTCTTCCAGAGTTTGAACAAGTTTTGCATCCAGCCATTTTTCTTTAAGCTGCGTGTATTTCTTTACGGTGCTATCTCGCTCTCTAAGCAAATCGGTGTATTCCCTTTCAACCTGTGGCGCCAGCAAGAGGACAGCTTGCATTTTTTCAAGTTTTGCTTGGAGAAAATCCTGTTTTTGCATCAATGCCTGCAGTTCTGATTGGCTGCTTTTATATTGCGCATCTAAAGCCAGGTAAGCCGGGTTAGTAGTCTGCACCGTCTCCACCTGATCGAACTGTAAACGGTTCTGCGTATTTTTCAATTCGCCCTCCAGCCTAGCAATTTGTTTTCTTCGCTTGGCTATATCCGGGTGATTACCTGCATACGTTTCTTCCAGCAACTTAAGTTCGTTCTTGGCTTCTGCCAACTGTTTGTAAACATCTTCCTCGACAGGCTGCCCCTCAAAGGACGGATCCAAAGCCTTTATTTCACGCTTAAGACGAACTAATGACGGATGTGAAGGGGAATATATGCTTGAAAACCGAAGGTATTTTGCCCGCAAGATTCTTAAAGTGTCTTCCCGACTTTGGGGCGCATTGTCATCGACTCTGCTGGGAAGTTCATCTTGCGTTCTTGCCAAACCCGCCGCTAAAAAAGCAATCCTTTCCTTCGTGGTGCGAATCTGACTGGTGGTGTCTCTCAGCTCGTTCTCGGTACGGTCTATCGCTGCCAGATTCCCTTGTACTTGCTCCGGCAAAATAAAATTATGTTGCTCTTTAAATTTTGCAATCTTGCTGTCAATTTCCTGAAGCTCCAGGTTTAGTTTGTCCGATTCCTCCATGAGAAAATCAGTCGCTTTGACAGCGCGCTGGGTTCGGGATCGATCAGTTTGCTCAATAAATAGATTGGCCAGTTGACTAGCAACCTCTTTTGCCTTGGCTGCTTCACTATAAATAAATGAAATATCAAAGGCGATCTCAGCCATTCCTGATGTTGTCCTTGGAGCTAAAGAGGAGGCGACTAAATTTACTTCAACACTACTCTTGAACAAATCCGCTAATTTATTCTGAGTAAAGCCATTTTTAATATCGCTATAAAGTCCATTTGATTCAATAATCTTAAGCACATTATCGGTCGTCATAACCTTTTGATAAATCGATTGAATCTGTACATCTGCATATTGAGATATTGTCGATTCAATAAGATTTGTTGAAATTGGCGCCTCGATCAACAGCGTTGCCGTCGAGCGATATGTTTTGGGCAGATTAAACGCAACGATTACGGATATTACGGTGATTATCGGCCAAGTGACTAAAATGTAATACTTGCGCCGTTTTACAAGATCAAGGTAATCCGCGAGTGTTTTAGTGTTTTGTTCCATAGTTCTAGAAAAAGGCGACCTTGTTCATTTGACATATACCGTTTAAAAAGTTGGCAAGCTTAGGATAGCGACATGTAACCCAACATTTAAAATATCTATTCAGCGACATATGTCATTCCGAGCACAGCGAGGAATCTTGAAGCCTGTACTCATGTTCCAGCATCTTAAGATTTCTCGGTAATTGTTCCTGCATTACCCTACCTCCTGCATCCACATGGATGTCAGTATTCGACTAGCTCCCGTCCTGGTCGAAATGACAGTTCGATCAAGCAACGATACCATTTAAAAGCGTTGTCGGGTTACGTTGCACTAACCCGACCTACATTTATTTCGTGCGTTGTAACCCGACCTACATAGTTTCCTTTTATTAAAGGAGAGCATCACTCAAGGCATCATGGAGTGCTTTTACGACGTAATCTTGCTGTTCATGACTCATTTGCGGGAACAACGGCAGGATAATAGTGTGATCCTGCGCCTCTTCGCTATGCCGGAGCCGCTGACAGCATCCTGGAGTGCAAGCACATCCCGTCTGCTCTGCCAGCACATGACCATGTATTCGCCGGATAAGCGGCTTCCCGATGTGAACACATTACGCCCCGCCGCGTGGCCACACCCGCATCCAGCATGGACTGCATAACCTGCCGCTGATCTGATCCTATAGGCAGACGAACACAATAGCTTTGCCAGGTACTGCGCGCCCAGTCAGGTTCCACCGGTAAACCAAGCCCTGGTATCTCTGCGAGAAGTGACTTGTAGCGGGCAGCCAGCTCTCGACGTTTGCCGACAATTTCCGGTAGACGCTTAAGTTGCTCCCTGCCAACCGCAGCCTGAATATCAGTCATGCGGAAATTGTAACCAACGATCGGGTAAGACTCGAAGATCACTTGGCTTGCGCCATGGCGGACGGTATCAGGCACACTCATGCCGTGTTGTCGCAACAACCTGAACTTAGCGTCCCATTCCGCATTCGCAGTGGTGATCATACCGCCGTCACCGGTACTGATGACCTTGCGCGGATGAAACGAAAAACAGGCAATATCGCCTTGTGGCTTGCCGATTTTTTCCCATTGTCCCTGCCAAAGAATTTCGCTGCCAATGGCGCAAGCGGCGTCCTCAACAACGGGGAGCGAATGGCGTCTTGCTATGTCGATGATCTCCGCAAGATCGCAGGGCATGCCGATCTGATGCACACATAGAATGGCACGCGTTCGCTCGGTCACTGTGCATTCAAGCTGCTTGGGATCGAGATTAAAGGTATCCGGCTCAATGTCTACAAATACAGGCGTAGCGCCACAGTAGCGGATCGCATTGGCAGTGGCGATATAAGAGTGGCTGACGGTAATCACTTCGTCACCGGGTTGCACGCCTACCGCTAGTAGCGCTAAATGCAAGGCCGTCGTACAGCTGGATACTGCGCATGCGTGCGGCGCGCCTACGTATTCTGCAAATTCCTTCTCGAATGCTGCGACTTCCGGGCCCTGACTGGTCCAGCCACTTAAGATGACGCGTCGTGCCGCCTCCGCCTCATGCTCGTCCAGCATGGGTTTGGTAATTGGGATCATGATTGCACCGCCATCTGATTTTCGCGCCACCAGTCAACCAACTGTGAAAGCCCATCTTCAAGATTAACCTGGGCCTTAAAGCCAAGCAATTGTTCTGCCTTGCTCGTATCGGCCAGGCGCCGGGACACCGGGTTTACTGATCGCTCAGGCCCATACTCTGGCTGCAGATCCGAACCCATCACCTTAAGAAGTGCGGCAGCCAAGTCGTTTAGACTGGTCTCGGTACCACTTGCGATGTTGATGACTTCATCGTTAAGTTCTGATTGCAGGGCCAGGATATTGGATCGGGCGAGGTCTTCGATATATACAAAGTCCATTGTTTGTACGCCGTCGCCGAGAATCAGTGGCGGCTGCCCGGCGGCGATGCGCTCCATCCAGCGGATCAGCACTTCGGTATATTTACCGTGAATATCCATGCGTGGACCATAAACGTTAAAATAGCGCAACGCCACGTAAGGGAGCCCATACATATCATTGAAGGAACGCAGCAGTCCTTCCAGCATAATTTTGCTGGCACCATACCAGGTTCGATTGTTGTATGGGTGATGATCTTCCTGCGTGGGGAACGATTCAGCCAAGCCATAGATCGATGCGGAGGACGCTGCTACTATCTTTTTTACACCAGCTGCCTGCGCGGCCTCCACCACATTGAAACTGCCGTCACACATTACCCCCATAGCCTCGCGTGGGTCAGCGGCGCAAGCGGTGATGCGAAGAGCAGCCATATGGATTACAGCATCCATGCCCTGCGCCGCGCTGTGGACTGCGTCCACATCACGAATGTCTTCACGCACAAATTTCACTCGGGGGTCTTTTAAAGCTACCTCAACATTGGCTAGCGTTCCCCGACTTAAATTATCGAAAATTACAACACTTGCGGGCGAATAGTCCCGCAATAACAAATCTATGGTTGTGGAGCCGATCAGACCACAGCCGCCTGTCACCAGGATGTTCGCACCTTTAATATCCATTAATCAGCCTACCTAACTCTATTGTCGTATTCATTTTCAGGAAAATTCTCAGATTTACTTACCGCGGCTGGTTAAGGCCATTCAAAGCCCGTGGGAGCGACGCCTACGTCGCGACTAACGTTTAGTGCCTTTCTAATCACGACGAAGGCGTCGCTCCTACAAACGGCTTTCATTTATTCTTTTCAATCTCGTGCGCGGGATTACCCGCCACCCGCGCATCGGCCGCGACGTTTCGGATGACGTTGCTGCCGATACCTACCAAGGCGCCACTTCCAATGCGCAAGCCGTTCATGATACTCGTTCCGCTGCCGACATAGCAGTTCTCTTCGACGACCGTATTGCCGGCAATGGTTACATTGGAACCGATGAGACCCCAATCACCCACCACTACATCATGATGAATCACCGTATTGGGCAGAATACAGACGTTCGAACCGATGCGAGCGTTACTGGTAATGACCACTCCCGCCATCATCAGGACATTATACCCAATGAAAGCAAGGGGAGACACCCTGGCAGCGGGATGGATCACTCTGGCAAATCGTTCTTCGGCAATGCCTAGGCCTTGAATAATTTGTTTTCGAGCTCGATAAGAGCTTGGACTACCCGGTATAGCTAATACAAAGGCGTCTGAAAACTGTGCGAATGCGTCCCTGCCATATACTGGATATCCGTTCGGATCGATTCCTCTTTTCTCTGGCGTGTCATCCACAAATCCAATAAACCGGTAGCTGCTGCCAATACAATCCAATGCCTCAATGCCGTTGCCGTTGTAAGGAAAAATCAACAGTGGCTGCGCTTCACTCACTTCATTGTCCCTTTCGGCTAAGCGACTTCAACCGCGGATTGATCCGCAAGCATCGTGACGGCTTCACTCACCTCTTTGCATTGAGCCTCGGTTAATTCGGGGAACATCGGCAGTGAAAGCACTTCGTCGGCCGCCTGCTCTGAATGGGGAAAATCCCCTCTTGTATAGCCCAGGTCAGCGTAGGCGGGCAAGAGATGCACCGGGATAGGATAATGGATGCCGGTCTGGATGCCTTTAGCCTGCAGTGTCTGTTGCCATTCACTGCGCTGCTGAGTACGGATCGCATAGACATGATACACATGCCGAGCATAGGACATTGCCTCCGGCGTCTGTACGCCCTTGCCGGACAACAGCTCGTTGTAATGCGCAGCCGCCGCTCGCCGTCGCTTCGGTCCATGCTTCAAGGTGGCGCAGCTTGACCCTTAGCACGGCCCCCTGAATACCCTCCAGGCGAAAATTGTAGCCTTTAAGCACATGATGATATTTCTGTTCCGCACCCCAGTCGCGAAGCATGCGGATGGTACGCGTATATTCGGCATTATTGGTAACCACCATGCCACCTTCCCCGTAGGCGCCGAGATTCTTGCCGGGATAGAAACTAAAGCAGCCCATATCACCCAGACTGCCCACACGATGCCCCTTGTATTCGGCGCCATGAGCCTGAGCGGCATCTTCGATCACGACCAAACCATGCCGCTTGGCAATTTCCAGGATAGGATCCATGTCTGCAGGCTGTCCATAAAGGTGGACGGGTATGATAGCTTTGGTTTTTTCTGTGATAGCTGCCTCGATCGCATTGACATCCATCGTAAAGGTGCGCGGGTCGATATCCACAAACACGGGCGTGGCCCCAGTATAATAAATCGACGCCACAGTCGCCACAAAAGTGAATGGCACGGTAATGACTTCGTCGTTGGGACCAATTCCCGCCGCGAGCAGCGCAAGGTGTAAGGCGCTGGTACCGGTGTTCACGCCAATTCCGTATTGAGCCTGGCAATAGTCGGAGAATTCCTCCTCAAACGCTGCCACCTCGCTTCCCAAAGTAAACTGACAGGTATCCAAGACGCCCTGGATGGCGGCGTTAACTTCATTTTTAATCCCAGCATACTGGGCCTTCAGATCGACAAACGGTATCATTCTATTCTCCTGCCTTTGCTCATTTTTATTCCATTGATTTCTACGGATCGTCCACGCTCTTTCATGGAACGGGTCGCAGCCTCGATTAATTCCACCACGCGCAGCCCCAGTTGACCGCCAGTAAGTGGCGCCTTGCCGTTTTCGATGCAATCGACAAAATGCTCGCCCTCGACGCGCAATGCTTCGGTGGGATCCACCCGCGGCGCCCACATATCCCCGGTGCGGTAACCAACGCGCATTTCATAGATTTTTTGGGGGTCGTCGGTAAAACTTATGCCCTTGTCGTAAATCTTGATCTTTTCACTCGGCTCCAGATCATCATAGGTGATCATTTTCTTGCTGCCGCCGATAAGAATCTGGCGCAATTTCACCGGCGCCAGCCAACTCACATTGATATGCGCGATCATTCCTGAATTGTAGAACAATGTCAGGTAGGCCAAATTTTCAGGTGTGCCTGGAAAGTGGTTGGTGCCAACAGCGGACACGGCCACCGGCTGCTCCCCAAGCAGATAGTCGAGAATCGAAAAATCGTGCACTGCCAGATCGGAGATAACGTTGACATCGCGCTGGAATAGGCCGAGATTGATGCGTGTAGAATCGTAGTAATGAATATCACCCAGTTCGCCCGACTTGACCAATTCACCCACCTTGCGTATGGCGCCCGTGTAGATGAAGGTATGGTCGACGTTCAACACCAGTTTGCGCTTTTCCGCCTCCTCAACCAGCCTGCGTGCCTGCTCCGAGGTTTCTGTCATCGGTTTTTCCAGCCATAAATGCTTGCCGGCCTTAAGTACCTCCATCCCTAGTTCGAAATGGCTATTGACTGGGGTCGCTATCGCTATGGCATCGATGTCATTACTCTCGACCATGTCTTGGAAACGCGTTGTGGTATTTACCCCGGGGAAGCGCTTCTGGACAATTTCGAGTCTTTGCGGATCGAGATCAGCCACCATTGCAACTGTAAGTCCCGGCGTCTCGGCGAAGTTCCTCACCAAGTTGGGCCCCCAGTAGCCGTAGCCGATAATACCTATGTTAATCATGATAATTTTCCTAAATTGGAATCAAAGGGTTTGCACTGCCAGAAAGTATAGTTGGTTAGGGAAATATTGCTAACCATGGCTGCCTATAAATATGAGGGTTGATCGAATGGTTGCAAACAATGTCATTTATACTTTTGCTTGCGTTCGAACATCACCAACCACACGGGCGGGAACACCGGCAACAATGGCATAATCAGGGATATCCTTGGTCACTACGGCGCCGGCACCGACCAGCGCACCTTCACCGATGGTGATGCCGCACAAAATGGTTGCGTTGCTGCCAATTGAGGCGCGGGTCTTAACCCGGGTGCGAATCAATTGCCAATCGGCTTCAGTTTGCAATTCACCATCCTCACCCACGGCTTTTGGATAGGTGTCATTAATGAACATCACACCATGTCCCACAAAAACGCCCTCTTCTATATCTACGCCTTCGCAAATGAAAGTGTGGCTGGATATCTTGCATCGGGGGCCTATGGAAGCGCCCTTTTGTATTTCGACAAATGAACCTATCTTGGTTCCCGCCCCGATTTGACAACCATATAGATTAACGAGGTCCGGGTGAAATATGACCACACCTTCGCCCAACTGAACATCTTTGCTTACCATGTATCACTTGCTCCTAAATTGTCTACGTTATTTGTTTATGACCGACAAAAATACAACTCAATATTTAAACCGCCAACCCTAAGCCGCTTACTTTTCTTCAAAACGTCTGAACAAGAATTATTTTAGCTCAGGAAAACGGAGTCATACCTTCAGCCCAGTGCGAAATACTGGAGCCCACGCATATACGAAACACGTAGATTTACTATTTCCTTGCTTGAAAGTTTCCAACCTCTGCTATGCCTGGCTGGTTAATGTGACCGAACGGGCGGAAGACTGCGCACCCAGGTCGTCACTTACGCGGTAGCTGTAAGTTATATTTGAGGTGTTGGCTGTCGACATTGTCACCGTTAGCGTTACCATCGCAATTATTGACGATGGTCGCGTTTGTCCCTGTCCCAAGGGCACCCTGACCACAGGCCGCATTAGCGTTAACGGTTACACCAGCGCCCGCAACGGTTATGATCATCGTGCTGGGAACAACAGTCTTGCCGATACCATCCGTCGGTGCGTTGGTAGTCACATTTGCATCGGTGTCATTCAGCACCACATTCATTCGAACGATCCGTGGTCCCGTAACCGTGCAACGGGCGGGTTGCGTCACGCTAATGGCGCTGCGATCGTAGAGACAGTTGTCGCCAAAAGTTGTCGGCACTGCATTGACCAGCATGTTGACGGTTGCGCCCGTTGCTGGATCGCTCAACGCGCTACCGTCATTGGCCCGATAGCGGAAGCTTACCGTGTTCGAACCCGGGGCCCTGAGGTAATTAAAGGAACCATCAGAGGCCAGGTTCAATGTGCCCCCACCTGATAAACTCCCTGTCACCAATTGGGCGGTGAGGGGAAGATTCCCAGGGTGCGTGTCATTGGCTAGCACGCCGAGCCCCAATGGCCCGGGCGCATTGACCGTCCGAAGGACGCCGGCGCTGTACAGGAAGGTGTCATTAACCGCCGTCGGCTGCCCTGACGGGGGTTGCGTGGTCGCGCTAGCCACGACCGAGTAATCGCTGAAGTTACCCGCCGCATCGGTTGCCCTCACGCGGTACTGATAAGTCGTCCCCGCCGTTAGCCCGGCATCAGCAAAGCTGATTGTTGTTGGCGTCGCTACCTGAACGAAGTCTAGAACACCCTGCTCCCAGACAGCGTTCCACCCGATAACCCGTCACCGCTACGTTATCCGTGGAGGCCGTCCAGGTCAGGCTGATCTGTGTGGCGCTGGTGGCCGTGGCATTTAAACTGCCTGGTACTGTGGGCGGCAGTGGTATCCGTACCCGTTCCAGCGACACCCGTCGTAAACGACCAGCTATAATCCGACGCCAGGGCGTTGCCCGCTAAATCCTTGACTCCGCTTGCTCCGCTCAACACCTTGGCCGTGTACACGGTTGAATCTGCCAGGGTAGTGGTTGGTGCTAGCGTCGCCGTGTTGGTAGCCGCGTTATAGCTTACCGTCGCAGCTACCTTAACATTAGCCGGATTGCGCAACTCAACAGTCGTGTCGTTGATCGTCGACGCAGCCATCGCTTCGCTAAACGTCACCGTCACTGGGTTTGCAGGCGCGACTCCCGTGGCGCTGGCTGCCGGCAGCGTCGAGCTTACCGTCGGCGGCGTTGTATCGGATGGCTGACTAGCGCCAGGGGAAAATACCACGTCGACCCAATAATTGCTTGCCTGATAACTATTGTTTGGAAAACCGCCAGAACCGTACAAATAGACACCATTGCCGCCGCTTTCAGCACTATTAAACGCATACAGCGGACTACTGGTTATTCCTGCAGTAAAGTAGTTGCTGTTAGCTGAATAGCGTCCAACCGGCGCCAAATACGAGGCTACATACTGGTTACCTGCTGTAATCTGAACTGGAGAGGCAAAATTGACTTGTTGCCAGCCGGATGCCGTCTCATTCTGGAAGATCGCGCTGGCCAGCAAGGTTCCCGAGCTGTTCCAAAGCTTGCCAGTATGGGTGCCCGTATTGGTGCTGCCTTTATAGAAGCGAATGCCGCAAATGGAGCCATCTTGATCCGCTCTGAACTTTACGCCGAGTTCCACCGAGGATGTATCTGAATCGGAAATGATTGCAGGAGTAGGATTGGCCGGCCAGATCGAGCTGGTGCTGCCGCTGCAGCCGGTTGCGACATTCGCGGCAGTCGTGAAACTCCACGTAGCATCTGCTGCCAGAGCATTGCCCGGAACAGCAACATCCTTGACGCCCGCCGCGCCGCCTTTAACGGTCGCGCTATAAGTCGTCGAGATCGAAAGCGCGGCCGCCGGCGTCAAAGTCGCCGTGCGTGTACCCACGTTATAGCTTACGGTTGCTGGAATTAAGCTGTTGCTTGGCCCCATTAACACAAAGTTTGATGTAGTAATGGTCGCCGCATCCATCGCTTCGCTGAAGGTCGCTGTCACGGCCGTATTCACTGCGACACCAGTTGCACCGGCCGACGGACTTTGTGCCGTCACCGTTGGCGGTATGTTGTCTGGGCCCGATCCCACATTTACCGTAACGCCGGCTGCCGGAGTCTCCAGATTGAGGCTATCGTCAACCGCACGGCTCTTGATGGTTACTGCCGAGGAAGTGCCAGGAGCCGTCCAGGTGTACGTCCAGTTAGCGCGGCCGGTAGCCCTACGCCATGTCGTACCGCCATCGACGGAAACCTCAACGCCACCCACCCGGCCACCAGTATCCGTTGCCGTACCCGTGATGCTAAGAACGCTTCCGAGCGGCACATTAGCGCCTCCAGCCGGACTCGTGATTGTCGAGCTGGGTCGCGTGATATCGGTCGATGTAGTCGCTGCCACAAGTCCACTCAACAAGTTGCCTCGGCTGAACGTCCATGTCAGCAAACAGATTAACGGTCGCCTGCTGCATATTGGCATCCGTTGGAGTGCCTGCGCGGTCATGATTACTATCCAATCCCCACGCCCATTGCACCGTTCCCGCACCGAAGACCAATGCACCGCTGCTTGCCCGGTACAGAGTCAAGGCATGATTCGCGGTACCGGAACCGAATGTGGAACCATAGTCTGTCAGCACCGGAGCATTGGGAACAATGCTCGTAGACAACCGCACCAGACCGGCCGGACTGAAACCGTTGTCCAGATCCTCGTCCCACTCGTAACCCAACGTTCCGAAAGGCAGGGTTGCAGAAGCACCGGTTGCAAGGTTGGCAATGGTTGTATTGCGCCAGAAGCGCATCTTGCCGTCAGCCTCGGGCACAGTAATGCTGGTAGTGGCGCCATCGTTGACGGTGAAGATCGGCCCCATCAGCGCATTTTCCGGCCGCCCACCGTCAGTTTTAGGTGATGGCAACGTGGTGCCTCTTGGATCACGCCAGGTTCCCGTCCATACACCGGGCAAAGGGTCGGTATTGTTGGGAAAATTGTGGGTTTCTTTGTAGCACACCAAGGTACGATAACTCTCCGTACCCAAGGCACCGTTAGCATTGACGATGTTGTTTTCCCATCGGGTCTTCCAGTACACCTCATTGCCACTGAAGAAGGCCAGATTGACTGGATTTACACCTGCGTCCCGCGCTGCTTCAACATTGGCGCGTTGCTGGCCCGACCAGTACTCGTCGTGGCCATTCGACAAGAATAGCTTGTGGTTACGAATCAAATTGCCCCGCCGGTCGCTGTCAACACCGGTGAAGTAGCTGACGTTGTAGCCATTGGCCTCCAGCCAGCGCACCATCGGATACTCGGCATTGAACAACCAATCCTGCCCATTATCAACGATGCGGGTGTTGAACGGACGGTTGTAACTGACTTTGTAAGCCCTGCCATCCGAACTTCCACCTGTCCCAGGCCCGGTGCCGGTATAAAAACTATTTCCGCCATAGGTGTTATACGCATGCCAAGTCGTATCCGCGGTCTGAAACAGGATATCGGAGTTACTAGTATCATCGCGCACGATAAACACAATGTGGCTGGCCTTGCCCGTATTGGCGCCATCTTCGCGAACCGCTTTGGCGAAGTAGATGCCTGACGTCTGCGTCGCGGGAACCAGCCACGAAGCCGATTCCGCCCAGTTGCCGCAATCGATCAGGCCGGTCGCCGCATTGATCAGACAGTTCGGTTGGGTCTGTGGCAAGGTTGCAGATGGGCTGTACCGTTGCAATTTTGCGAGCCCCATTTCCTGCATAGTAGCCCATCCGATAGATTTCGAGCCGGTAATCCGTCGAGCGGCGTGTTGATCTTAAATCTAACCGTCTCTCCGCGATTGACACTGATATCGGTGGCAAAGCCCTGGATGCTCGCATCTCCAGCACCGCTAACATCCCATTCGCTGGCAGGATTTCCGGTTTTGCTATTTTCACAGACAATCGGATTACCGCCTGGAGAACAGGGATTCACACCGGTGGTAAAGGTCCAGCTATAATCCGCTGCAAGTGGATTAGGATTAGGAGTAGCTGCATCTTTTACCCCGTTCGCGCCGCCGATAACCTTGGCTGTGTACACTGTGGATTCCGCCAAGGCGCTGCCTGGGGTCAGCGTCGCCGTGTTGTTGGCCGCGTTATAGCTAATCGTCGCAACTACCTTAACATTGGCCGGATTGCGCAATTCAACAGTCGTATCATTTATAGTCGCTGCAGTCATCGCTTCGCTGAAGGTCACCGTCACTGGGTTTGCAGGCACGACTCCGGTGGCGCCGGCGGCTGGCACCGTCGAACTCACCGTCGGTGGCGTGGTGTCTTGGCCGATGCTGGTGGTAAACACGACGTCAACCCAGTAGTTTGAAGCATTCCAAGTGTTGCTCGGGAACCCGCCTGCCCCGTACAGGTACACGCCGTTGGCGCTCTCGCTGCTGCCTAAGGCGGTCAGCGGGCCATTGTTCACCGCGGCGGTGAAGAAGTTGCTGTTAATCGCGTAACGACCCGCAGGAGCATGGTAGGAGGCCACGTATACCGTACTGGCCGTGACCGGCACCGGACTGACGAAGTCGACCTGCTGCCAGCCGGTTGTCGACTCATTGGTAAAGGTCGCCGACGCCAACAGCGTCCCGCTGCTGCTCCAGAGCTTGCCCATATGGGTCCCGCTATTACCCGTCCCCTTGTAGAAGCGTACTCCGCAAATATAGCCGCTCACTGTCGAGCGGAATTTTACCCCGAGCTCGACCGCTCCTGTGTCGCTGGCCGCTGTCACCGCCGGCGTGGTCGTGAGCGCCCAGATCGAGCTTCCGCTCGTGCAACCTGCCGGAGTCGAAGCCGCCGTGGTAAATGACCAAGTGGCATTCGCCGCCAAGGCATTACCGGCCACATCCTTGACCCGAGGATCTGTAAGACCGCCCTTCACTATAGCTGTGTAGGTCGCGTTGTTGGCCAGTGCGGCACTCGGCGTCAACGTCGAGGTCCGGGTGGCCACATCATAGGCTACCGTCGCCGTCACCAGCGCATTGCTGGTGTTCCGGAGTTCAAAAGTCGTGGCGTTGACGGTCATCGCATTCATCGCCTCGCTGAAAGTCGCTGTCACGGTGGTATTCGCTGCAATTCCGGTTGCACCAGCCGACGGGCTTTGAGGTGTCACCGTTGGCGCTGTGGTATCTGGGCCCGTGTTCGTGGCAAACACCACGTCGACCCAGTAGTTACTCGACGCATAGGTATTCGTAGGAAAAGTGCTGCTGGCACCGTAAGCATACACGCCATTACCGCCGCTTACGCCGTCCCTCAGCAAATGAATGGGCGGGGCATCGACACCCTGGGCAGCAAACCCCGAGTTGGTTGCGGCGTAATTGCCATTAGGTGCATGGTAAGACGCCACATACACGGTATTAGCCGTGACCGCCACGGGGGCAGAAAAGGTGACCTGCTTCCACCCAGATCCGGCGGCAGTCACGGTTCCACTCGCCAACTGCTGTCCTCCGACAGTCCACAAAGTCCCTGTATACGTGCCAGCATTGGCTTGATAAAAACGAATACCCGTGATGAGGCCGTCCAGGTCTGACCTAAATTTGACTCCGAGTGTAATTGCACTGGGATCGTTTACCGATGGCGTACTCGGAACGGTAGAATCGGACCAGGCGCTGCAGGGTGCGGAGGCGCAGGGCTGTGCTTCCGTTGTAAAGGACCAGCTGTTGTTGGCGACCAGCGCGTTGCCTGCCAGATCCTTCACAAGTGGTTCTGCCGCGCCCCCTTTAACAGTTGCTGTGTAAGTTGTCAAACCGGCTAAAGACGCGGAGGGTGTCAGCGTCGCAGTTCGAGTAGCCGCATTGTAATTAATTGTGGCGGGGATGGGCGTATTAGCCGGGCTCCGCAGTTCGAAAGTCGAGCTATTGATCGTTGCCGCATCCATCGCCTCGCTGAAGGTTGCCGTGACAGCCGAGCCTAAGCTCACGCCTGTCGCGCCTGCGCTGGGCGATTTGGCGGTCACTGCCGGCGGCGTGGTGTCCACCCCATAGGTTGCTGTGTAGGTTCCCGCCAATGCCGGGAAAAAGCCGTAGCTTATGCCTTTGATGGTGTCAAGCGTAAAACTGACCGGGGCCGAACTTCCACCGCTGGGTGTATGGGTGATGCCGAGCAAAACACCTGCGCTGGAGCTGGCTGGCAGCATGCCCCGGAGATTGTTGGCGCCGCTGCCTACGGTCACGCTGAAGCTCAAGGCATTACCATTCCATGTTATTGCACCGAAAGATGAACTGTTGCGGCCATCGAGCCAGTCCAGCATCTGCTTGGAGGATACAATCGGCACACCCCGGGCCGGAGCCGAGGCGATGACGGCATTTGATTCTGTGATTGTCGCAACATCGGTGTGCGCATTAATGGTAAAGGCGCCGTAATAGCCTTCTGATCCCAGGGCTCGGTCGAGCAGTGTGTCGATAGTGAACGGGTAGGTCTGTCCGGACTCGTCGGTCATCTGACTGGAGGCGTGGTACACATCAATCAATGAACCATCCAGATTGGCAAAACGCATCGGCATGCCGGAGCCACTGAAAAATCCTGGGCGATTCAATACCCAGCTCGGCGGCCAGAAGTAGTAGCTAGTGTCGAAACGGATGCCGTTTTCTAACTGTACTATCGCGCCGGTGACCCAGTCACTCCACGCAATGCAGTGGTGCCGCTGAGTGATCGGAGCCGGGATGCTTGTATATTTTGTGCTGAACGCATTAATTTGCTCCGTGTAGAAAGCCCTGAGCGATGAAGGAGTAAAATCTGCGCAGTTCGTATTGATATGCAGCCCGACTTCAAAACCTTGCGTATTGTAGCTGGCAGCTTGAGCAGCTGTCAGCGGGGTGTTCGGAAAAATATACGAGGTTCCGCGGATACATTCCCAGTCGGCCACGGAACAGCCTGGCGTGCTGTTGGCGATGAATTGATCAAAACGGCCTTGAGTGCCGTTGTTGGCGTGATCGTCGCCGGTCATGATCACAACCGCTTTTTTGTCCTTAGGAAAATACCAGAAGCGCGGCAGAGGCTTCTTGTCACGGTTCACTTCAAGAATCAGGTTAACAAGCAAGCGTTGTTGCTCATCCGCCTGCGGGATCGCGATCTTATTGAAATCGACCCAGTCGGGCTGGGGATCGGTCGCAGCCGCACCGTAAAACTTGTCATCGGAGCGAATCGGGGCAAAGCCATCGCGTTCTTGCGTGGCCCAGGCGGGATTGCCCTGCCGGGTGTAGACGACGGACGTTGCCAGGTCGTAGGTAAAGGCTGCTGCCTGGCCGCCGCTGGTTCCGACGCCCCGCAAGGTCACGGCTGGATTGACCGTGGACGTGTTCGCGTTGGAGTACAGCGTGGCGACGCTCGTCGCGCCGTTCAGGGTGTAACGGTCCGCCGTGCCGTGGAACTGGATTGTTTGGTTCACGATGCCATTGCCGGGGGCTTTTGACGTATCAACAAGCAGGTAACCCTCGGATAGCGTGGACCCGGTAGAGCTAAGACCAAGCAGACTGGCAAGTTGCGGGTCCGGGCGCATCGCGATCAGGTTGCCACCGGCGGTGACCCAGTCGTTCAACAGGATCACTTGAGCGGCCGATAAAGTCGTGGGAGCCAGAATCGCAACGTCATAGCCCGCCAACGTTGCCGCAGAAACGGTCGAGATATCGGCGACGTCGAAGGCATTTAAACCCTCGGACCGCATTATTTCCGCATAGTAGTCGCGGAAACTATATGAATTAGAAGTAATGACCAGAATCGGTCCGCCCGGAGGTGCGGGAATGGCGGCTTCGGCTGAGGGAATTAACCAATCCAAAACCCGATTAAAAATAGTGGGTAGCGTGTTCGCTGCCAGTGGTGCTGAAATCGGTTGGGTAATTTGTTCTGTGCTGGCAGGCAGCGATCCACTCGAAGATAACAAGTTGGGGCTGACTTCGGAATTGCTGGACTGTGGCTGTATAGGTACGTTGATAAGATTTTGTTTTTGGCCCTTCTCAACGTCCCACTCGGTGACTTCTCCGCCTTCATTGCCTGCAATCAACTTGCCGAGCGGACTGAACACGACTGCGTTGATCGCCTTCGTTGCGCCATCGATTTGCCTGGCCAATTTACGAGTATTGATATCCCAAACCAGAATTTTTGTATCTTCGCCGGTGCTTACCAATTTTTGCCCATTCGGACTAAAGGCAACCGCTCTAACGGGTGCCTGATGCCCCTCAAAAGCCTGTATTTGCTGGCCGGTTGTGGCATTCCACAAAATCACCCGTTTATCCGCGCTGCCGCTAGCCAGAAACTTGCCGTCTCGGCTAAAAACAACATCACTTACCTCGTCCGAATGACCGAGTAGCGTTTGAACAAGCTGCCCTGTCTGAACATTCCACAACAAGATACGGCCATCAGCACCCGCGCTTGCCAAACGTGCTCCATCAGCGCTAAATCTGACGGCATTCACGAAATCAGTATGGCCAGAGAGAATTTTGATCAGTTTTCCGGCTTTGGCGTCCCACAACATGATCCTCGTTTCTTCGCCGCCGCTGGCGAAGAACTTGCCGTCAGGACTCGCCGCAACAGTCCTTATCGGGTGCTCATGAGCCGATAAGGTCAGGAGCTTTTTCCCATTCGCAACATCGGTTATCTGCAGCTCCGTATCCCGGCCGACGCTTACTAAACGCTTTCCATCGGCAGTAAAATCAACCCCAGTTACAGCCGCACCATGATGTTCTGCAGTAGCAAAACGCTCTTTCCCGGATGAAGACCAAAGCCTAAGCTTACCGTCCCTGGTCGCCCCGCCGTAGAACGTCCCATCCGGACTAACGGCGAGCGCGGTTACCCCTTTCCAATCGTGGCTTCTTTTCTTCTTGGCAGGGACTCTGTCGCTTTGGCTAGGCGCATTGCCTTTAAAGACTTGAACATTCCCATTGGGCACACCTGCCTTCCCAATGTTGGCCACAGATGCATTTGTTGCCGGGATCCCGGAGGTCGCTGCCTGCGGACTCACACTGGCTGAAAATAACGGAATCTGCGGGCTCCCACCGGCAGCCCCGAACAAGGGAACCTCATAGACCAGTTGTTCCAATCCGTTCGCTAAATCCCATACGACGACCTGGCCGGTTTTGTCCACACTAGCCAAAGTATTCTGATTAGCATTAAAAGCAACCTTGACCACCCAATCCCTATGGCCTGTCAATATCTGGGGTAGCTTATTGGATACATCCCACAAAAACACCGGATCGCTCTCACCTACACTGGCTAAAGCCTTACCATCCGGACTAAATACCAGATCTGTGACTGCGACACCGCCATCGCCTGGAAGGCTTGCCTGTTCATGGCCAGATGCAATATCCCATAGCTTAATCTGGGCATCCTGGCCGCCGCTGGCCAGAATCCTATTGTCCGGACTAAATGCGATTGCATTCACGCCACCCTGATGACCGGTTAGATCCTGAATCACAGAACCGGTTTGCAAATCCCGAATTAGGATATGAGCATCCTGGCCTGCAGTGGCCACCATGGTACTGTCCGGGCTATAGGCGATTGCACTTGTGCCAACTTGATGCCCCGTTACGATCTCATTGGTTGACCCGGATTGCAAATCCCAGAGCGTGATGCGGTCATCCTGGCCCAAGGCTGCCAAAGCCTTGCCGTCCGGACTAAATTCCAATCCGGTAACAAGACTACTCGTGGAAAGGCTTAAACGGACATTTCCGGATGCAACGTCCCATAGTTGAATGGATTTGTCGCTTACGCTAGCTAGCGTATTGCCATCCGAGCTAAAAATTACCCCGCTAATCGGAGCAGCAAACTGACTCGAGAACGTCACGCGCGCTTGCCCGGAGGCTACATCGGATAAGGTAATTTGTCCGCCGTCATCCACAGTGGCCAATACGTTGCCATCGTGACTAAACGCAACACGGGCGAGCCCACCACTGTGTGACTCCAAAGAAGACGAATTGAGTGCTTTATTGGCAGCTACGGTTCTTGCAGGAATCGCTGTGTCTGATGTCTGGTCAAAAGCAAACAAAGTCAGCAGGATAAGAAGGAGAGCCGTTATGTATTGGTGTTTTATTATTAGCTTTTTCACATGCAGCCCCATGAGGAGTTTACTTTTTTAAATCGAGATGACCATGAATTGCGCCACTTTGAGTTTTAGCCACTGAGAACAGTTAGGCTATCGAAATACTAATTTAGCGCAATGCCTAAATAAATTATTCGTAACTCGATTCTCGTGCAGTATATTCAATAAAGATATGCCGTGACAAATTCAACGTTATTGCCGAAGCCGGGAAGTGAAGCCTTGGCCAGGATTCGTTGCTTTACGCAAAATTAAGCAGCACCGCTACATCTTAAAACTATCTTGACCGTTTTTAACATTATCTTCATATCCAAAATAAGAGACCACTTCCGAATATAGCGAATGTCAAGCCTCACTGCGTCATCCCATCCCGTCTTGCTCCGGCCCTCTACCTGCCAGAGCCCGGTAATTCCTGGCTTCATCTCCAATATCCGCCTGAGGTGCCATGATTGATATTTTTCAGCTTCGTAGGGTAGAGGCGGCCTCGGCCCTACCAAACTCATGTCTCCTTTCAAGACATTAAAGAACTGGGGCAGTTCGTCTATGCTGGTTTTTCGAATGAATTTTCCAACTCTGGTTATCCTGGGATCGGATTTAATTTTATAAAATGGTTCTTTCGCATCGCCTTGGTTGATTTTTACGTGCTGACCATTAATAAATTCCTGCATGTATTTACGATGTATTTGGTCATCCATATTCACATGCATAGACCGAAATTTGTAAAATGCAAAAGGGATGCCCTGCTTGCCCAAGCGTTTTTGCCTGAAGATAATCGGTCCCGGAGAGGTTATTTTGATGGCTAATGCTGTAATTAACATTACAGGCATAAAAACCAGTAGGCCGATAATTGAACCTACGATATCAACACCTCGTTTTAGGAAAAGCTTAAACCACGAATTATCTAATGACTCATCCAATTCGAATGGAAAAGCATCTGGACGAATACCTCCACTTCTTGCGAGGCTTTCGAATATATGATCTGGATAAGTCGAGGTCGTAATAGAAAACCGAGGTTTTTTAGTGCCATTGACTAATTTTGCACAAATTTCTTTGGCCCCCTTCTCGTCCGTATCGGGGAGAAGCACACCTACGGTTTCATGATTTATATAACCACTAATGTCAGTATCCCGGGTTTTTTCCCTAACAAGCTCTAAAACCTTATTTATGCGATTGGCCTCAGCATCTGCCTCTTTAGTAACAGTCAATAATATGATCGATAACCTTGACTTAGACCGCTCTGCTCGGAGCTTTTCTCGGCGCAACTGTTCTATAAAGCACTCATCATAAAAAACTTCACCAGAATTAACCCGAAAGTGACTCGCATTATTGGCTGACTCGGGAGATGGTACCGACTCTGATAATAATGAATATTCGCTGTTTTTCATTTTCACCCCTACGTTAACTCTCATGATTTTAGTCCTTGGTTTTTACTTGACACGGCAATAAGTAGAAACACCTAAAATAAACGGACAGGCGTGTTTCGATCTTCTCGGAGGCCAGTATTTTCATGTTATTGCCTTATAGCCCACTAATTTTGGAATCGGGCTGAGGAGCAGTATAGTTAACATTTTCTTAAGAATGGTGTTGTAAATTAACAAACAGAAGTCGAAAGTACTATTAATTTGTTTTTTGTAATCAGGTTAACAGAATTAAAAATTTAAACATGGCATGACTTTTAAGAAGTTGTTCAAGAACCACATTTGGCACTAAAACGTCGCTCAATTAATTGAAGTAATTGCTTTTTTATTGAAAAATGGTCGATAGACTTGAAATGATCGACCTAAAAACAAACAAAAAACCAATTTACATTATCGGTGTTTATGCTTCAACTTGTCAATAATTTATATGGACACAAAGTCTAAGCGTATCAAAGTTGTATTTGTTGCCTATCAGTCACAAGAAGCATGAACACGTTTGCATATAACAAACACCTAATGCACCGCCTTAGGGCTAACTCTTCACCCTCACGGGACTCTATCCGGTAATACAATCTTTGAAAAATATACCTCATTTGTTTGATTAGCCTCATTTCCTATTGTTCCTCCTCTATGCGCTATGCGCCTAATTTTTTTCTCATTGCGCCTTTTAATCTGCATGCCTTCCTTCCACAACGACTTCATTTTGAACCAGGCCATGATCTAAAAAAGCTGATAAACCGCAGGAACTTTTTTATCTGATTTTGTCTCTCATTTAACGTTAGACCTTTTTGGAATTGGCTGAATTTTTAAAGTCACTACCTTCGGTTTGATTGCCTGTTGAACATTGCATAGCGGCGAGCCTGGCCGAATTTATAAGCTTGTGGATTGGCTTTTGCTATCAAGTTGTTGGGCATCTACCGTTCTTTTGTGGCAGGATGGATTTAGCATATCTGTGATTTCATCCATTCGAACACTTGCATTAGACGCAGGCACAGTTTCTTGCAAAAAAAAGCAGACTTTAAACTAGCTTCACGCAATGCAACAACAAACCTTACTGAAAAGTTGCAACGAAATAATCAGAGTCCCGAAGCTTTAGAAAGGCTGGCGCTGGTCTTTTAAAGCTTAACAACGTAAAACCGCACCGGGAAATTGATCTTTTTACAACCGCAATAAAGCGCAACAAGGGAGGTCCCTAAAATGAAAATCCGACACACATTATTAGCAGCGTTAACATTAATGCTGCTAACAAGCGTATTATTGCTGGCGGCCGAAAGGTCTCGGTCTCGGCGGCCTTGACATTCCTTTGGAACTGAGCATAAATTCCGGACCAAACCACAGAGCTTTGATCCGGCTTTGCATTGTGTAATGCGATCTCCCCTACCCTCAACCCCGAAGCGATTGGCGCTCCGCTGGTTGCTGCTTTTTGCTATCTTTGCTCTGGAACTCGCAGCAATAACCGCCCGGTATCAGGCACCTCCACTGTTGCCGAATGATGCAACTTGGTCAGCCGGGTTATTCCTTTTTTCAAAAGAGCTGTGGCCCTTAGCTCTGTGGATTATCGGCGCTTGTTTCCTTATCCTTAGTCCACACTTACAGGTCATCCTTAGCGATTTACGGGAACAGTCGCATGATTATCGGTGGCTACGCTGGCTAGCATTGCACATCTTCGTTTTCGCCGGGTTCGCGATTGTCACCGCGCTCATATTTGAAATACCCACCAATCCCGCTCGCCTCTCTGGGCCTTGGTTTGCAGGTTGGTTTGCGCTGGCAATCGCAACGCTGCTGCTATGGCTGCTTGCTTTAGCGCCAAGTCATTTTTGGTTGCGACTAATTCGCCAACAGCATACGGCATTGCTGATAGGGTCTCTGTTGGGAATGTGCGCCTGGCTACTCATCGGCATGCTCATTCGGCAAGACGCCCCTCTTGGCCAAAAAGAATTCTGGAACTCTCTAGCAACACCTACTTTGCAACTGGTCCATTTACTGCTCGGCTGGTTTTATTCCGACCTCGTCTATCAGCCGGAGAGATTCATTTTAGGCACTGCCTCATTCCAGGTTGAAATCAGTTACGCCTGTTCGGGTATCGAAGGCATTGCCCTGATCACCATATTTCTTAGCATCTATCTTTGGCTATTCCGCAAGCAGCTGCGCTTTCCGCAAGCCTTTTGGTTATTTCCTCTTGGGATAATTCTAATTTGGTTATCCAACGCCCTGCGCATCGCCATGCTGATTGCGATCGGGGCATCCTTTTCACCCAACATAGCACTACAGGGTTTTCACGCCCAAGCCGGCTGGATAGCCTTCACTTTAATCGCACTCGGTGCGATTGCGCTGTCGAACCAAATGCATTTTTTTAGCATTAACAAGCAAGACTGTGGAGTTATTAGCTCCAGCAAACCTCTTGCTGCCGCTCTGCTCGCACCCTTACTCGCCCTGATGGCTGCCACGATGGTGACGTCAGCTACCTCAAGCGGCTTTGACATGCTATATCCCCTGCGCGTGGTGGTGGTCGCCATCATGCTTTGGTATTTCCGCAATGCCTACAGGAACCTTGGCTGGGGGTGGACCTGGCAAGCACCAGCAATCGGGACTGCTGTGTTCGCGCTCTGGATGTTACTTGAGCCAAATATTGACAGCAGCAAGACTGCGTTATCCCAAGGCCTGGCCGAACTTGCCAGCGGGCCGGCTGCAATCTGGCTGGTTTTCCGCGTGCTCGGCTCGGTAATCACCGTGCCTTTGGCCGAGGAACTTGCCTTCCGGGGTTACTTGATGCGTAAGCTGATTGCTAAAGACTTCGAAAAGGTGTCGCCCGGACAGTTCACCTGGTTTTCGTTCATGATTTCGTCCGTACTTTTCGGATTACTGCATGAGCGCTGGGTTGCCGGAACTATGGCCGGGATGGCTTATGCCTTGGCACTTTACCGGCGCGGACAACTGGGCGATGCCGTCATTGCCCACATGACGACTAACGCTCTGATTGCCTTTTTCGTCCTAACCCAGGCAAAATGGTCTTTATGGTCATGAAAGCATAACAAGAAACCTTGAAGTTCTGTCGCAAAATTTGCCAAAATCAACGACAATTAGCCTTTGTTAAAACTTCACTACTACGATTATTGCCATCATCTGCGTAAAATCCCAAATCGGCGATGTTTCTGGCTTTTCTGTTTTTCGCCTGAACCTTGTCTATAGTTATCTGAAGAAATGAAGAGACAAATAACCCGCTCCATTGATTAGCCCGGTAAATTTGTTTTCCTCAGCGTTTTTCAAACAGGCGACTGACAATAATGGGTTGCCCAGTAAAGTTCCTGGGGATAAAAAAAGCTGCAACTCTTGCCGTACTCAGCAACATGTAAATACACTTGGCAGCAAAGATTAATCTCGTCCGAATGAAATACTCCAATCGGCTATTCGCATCAGAATTCCTTGACGGTCATCAAAACTAAGTAGACTCCTTCACTACAACCTCACAACTATTGAGCATAACGAAATGAGCACACAAAAATCTTTTCTCATTGTCGGCGGTGGCCTGGTTGGCTTAGCAACTGCCTATCGGCTACAGGAGCGCTTTCCTCAAGCACACATCACTTTGCTCGAGAAAGAAGCCATCGTCGGTGCGCACCAGAGTACGCATAATAGCGGCGTATTACACGCAGGCCTTTATTATGCGCCTGGCTCAGCCAAAGCGAAATTAGCCGTAACCGGCATCCAGCAAATGACAAAATTTTGCCGGGCAGAAGGAATTGCACACGAAATCTGCGGCAAACTTGTTGTCGCCGTAACACTCGAAGAACTACCAAGACTGGACGAATTACTTCGACGAGGTACCGCCAACGGCCTGCAGGGATTGCGCAAAATGGACGCATCCGAAATGCGGAAAATCGAACCCCATGTCAACGGCCTTGCGGCTGTGCATGTGCCTGAAGAAGGCATTGTCGATTACCGGCAGGTCTGTGATCGACTGGCCTCAATTGTCCAAGACCGAGGAGGGCGCATTGTCACGGGCGCCAAAGTAGTCCGCCTTGAACGCAAAGCCGACGCCTGGGTCGCCACTACGAAGACAGCCGAATTCGATGCCGATTTTTTGATCAACTGCGCCGGATTGCACTGCGATCACATCGCCAAACTGGCAGGCGAACCGCGAGATATCCGTATTGTGCCGTTTCGCGGTGAATATTATCATCTCAAACCTTCGGCGCAACATCTGGTGAAAAATTTGGTTTATCCTGTTCCCAATCCGCAATTCCCGTTCCTGGGCGTCCATTTCACACGGATGATTCAAGGTGGCGTGGAGGCCGGCCCAAACGCGGTTCTCGCCTTTGCGCGCGAAGGATACCGATTAACACAATTTGACACCCGCGACATGCTGGATGCACTGCTTTTCCCCGGACTTTGGCGTTTTCTTTACAAATATCCCGCCATGTCATGTTCTGAACTGATCCAGTCATTGAGCAAATCATACTTTTGCCATGCGCTACAAAGGCTTGTGCCTGATATTCGCACCGCTGATTTGGTATCCGGCGACGCGGGCGTCCGCGCGCAGGCCATGAAACCATCGGGTGACTTGGTGGATGACTTTCATCTGGTGGTACGCAAAGACGTCTTGCATGTCCTTAACGCACCGAGTCCTGCTGCAACCGCTTCACTGGCAATCGGCGAACATATCGTTAATCAATTGCCAATTTGAAGCCTTTTTGGAGCTTCAGCCTGGCAATTTTAATAGCACGCCAGCGGTTAAGCTCGTAAACAAAATGCTTGCGAGTGCCAGAGCAAATTCAGTGTTTCAAGAAGCGGCCAGTTCCCATACTGGAAAATTATCCAGTAAATTGTTGACACAAATAGCTCTTTTACTTGCCATAAAAATGGTAGACTTAAAATAACAGCAAGGCTGCGATCAGGATAGACTTTTTGAAAATTGACCGCGTACCGATGGACTCTCTTCGCGCCTCGTACCCGAAACTAGAGACCAATACTAGGGTGTTAAGTTAAAGCATTAATTTCCCAACCTGGCCCGTGAATTTGGTTTTTTTCAAAGTTACATAATTAACTTATCGGCGAATTAATAATTCGATGTTTTTGGATAACCTGCGAATGAATACATTTACTTTAAAAAAATCGATAGTTTCATATTTTGGCTGCAGCCATGTGGCGTTTTTTTTCGGCTGTCTGCTTTACCTAACCAATCAGAGTTATGCCCTGGCAAGCGATGGCTACCGACTTAATCCAGGCGACAAGCTGGAAATCACCGTTTGGCAAGAGGAAAACTTGAAACAGGAAGTAGTGGTGCTGCCGGATGGCACGATCTCTTTTCCCTTGGTCGGGCACGTTCCCGCTGCCGGCAAAACAACCGAGGACCTGGTCGGCTTGCTGCGCGAGCGTCTGAGTCAATATATACCTGACTCGGAAATAAACGTCAGGCTGCTTGCCGCAGAGGGCAACATGATTTATGTGACTGGCGAGGTCAAGAAACCAGGGGCTTTTGTGATGACAAGACCCATGGATGTGATGCAAGCCTTGAGCATGGCGGAGGGTGTGACGGAATTTGCCAAAAAAAACAGCATTATAGTTTTGCGGCGTGAAGCAGACGGCAAAACCAAATCCCTGCCCTTCGAGTACGGCGATGTTGAAGACGGCGAGAATTTAGACACGAACATTCTGTTGCAAAGTGGCGATACTATCGTTGTTCCTTGAAGTGTTTCAGAAAAAAATGCGCTGCGCTGGAAAAATCGGATTACTTGTTCTGGCCAGCATTGGCCCCGGCAAAGACCTTGCTGCTGCAGAATGGTTACTGAAAGGCGCCTTGGGCCAGCAAGTACTGTATAACGACAACATTGCACTCAGCGCCATTCAGAAAGCCCCTGTTTTTGGCTACCTTTTGACACCCAGTTTACAAGCCTCCCGGAAAACGGAAATACTGGATATTGCCGTTCAAGGACGGGGGGATATTCGCCGCTATGACGATACGCGCTGGGATTGTGACAACTATAATCTGGGCTCGAAAAACGATTATCGGACCAATCGCAGTGTTTTTAGCTTAAGCGGCGGCTACGGCGTTAGCTGTTCCTATGCTCAACAACTCACGGATACAGGGATAATTCTTCCCAACAATCAGTCTGAAAACTATCAGCTAGCCCCTTCTTGGACCTGGCAATGGACTGCCCGCGATGAATTGACTCTGGGGGCTTCGTACTCCAAAACCAGCTTCACCAACACGGCTGGCGGTACGACTTTAAGTACCGGCAACGGCCCCTTGAATTACAACAGCAACGATACTTACAGCGTTAACCTGGGCGGGAGCCATCAATGGAGCCGGCGCCTCTCCCTGAATGAGAAGATTAATTTCTCCAATATCCAATATACTGGCCCGAACGCATCAACTCAAAATCTGTTTGGCTTTCAACTGGGGGCGAATTATAAAGTTGATCGCCTCTGGACAGTTAGCGCAGGTGGCGGCCCAGTGTGGGTTGACAGCCAACCAAGTTCTAATGTGGATACACCCGGGCAGAATTCTTCGTTATCCTTGGGTCGTGTCGCCAATATCAATTTAACCTATGCTGGTCTGCTAAACAAAGCCTCTGCAGGTTATTCCAACGCTGTCAACCCAAGCTCCATCGGTCAAACTCTGCAAACCCAATCTTTCTTTGCTAACTATTCGTACCAAATGACCCGGCATCTGGCGCTGGATATCTCTGGTAACTATTCGCTCAGTCAATCGGTCGGCGGTAATTCATCAAATAATGCAACCAGTCAATTTGATCGCAGTTATTTCACTGCATCTGCTGGTATAGCCTGGGAGCTCGCAAAAAACTGGCAGCTCAAGGGTAGCTATGCTTACAGCTGGCAGGATTACCAGCAAGACAAGAATGTGAATGTGCAAAATTTAAATGCGGGAACCAGTGTAGCTAATGTCGTGATGCTTTCTCTAGGCTATTCCTGGGATGGAATTCGTATATCCCGTTAAGCCAAAAAGCATCAGGCTACAATAGAGCTCATCCGCTTTTTTACCATTAAAGACGCAACTTCTACCGCATCAGACGGAAGCATCGCATGAAAATCATTTCCTGGAACGTCAACGGCATTCGCTCGGTGCAAAACAAAGGCTTTGCCGGAACGCTCGCCAGACTCGATCCCGACTGCATTCTGCTGCAGGAAACCAAGGCCCAAGCCGATCAGATCGACAAGGCGCTGGTCGGCATCGACGGCTACCACATTTATTCCAACTGCGCCGAACGCAAGGGTTATGCCGGCGTGACGATTTTATCCCGGCAGGCGCCGCTGCAAATCATCAACGATATCGGCATTGCCGAGCACGACCGGGAAGGCCGCGTGATAGTCGCCGAATTCGAGCATTTCTATTTGCTTAACGTGTATGTGCCGAATTCGGGCGAGGAGTTGGCCCGGCTGGATTACCGGAAAACCTGGGATACGGAGTTTCTGGCCTATTGCCAGCAACTGCAGAGCAAAAAACCGCTGATCGCCTGCGGCGATTTCAATGTCGCGCATCAGGAAATCGATATCGCCCGTCCGAAGCCGAATTACAATAAATCAGCTGGCTATACTCAGATAGAAATTGATGGCTTCAGCCGTTTCATCGACGCCGGCCTGGTTGACACTTTCCGGCATTTTCATCCGGACACCGTCGCCTACAGCTGGTGGAGTTTTCGCGCCGGCGCCCGGGCAAGAAACGTCGGCTGGCGGATCGATTACGTGTTGACCAGCCAAGCGCTGATCGACAAAGTCAAGCAGGCCTTTATTCTGCCGGACATTACCGGATCGGATCATTGTCCGGTCGGCATCGAGATCGACTCGTAAGGGTGGCTAAAGCCGGTTAATTCGCCGGATGCGCGGTGCTACCCGGAGCCTCGTTCGTGCTTGATTTTTTGTTGGCAGATACTCCATGGACTGGCAATAAGACTGCCACAAGCGCCGTTACCAGAGCAACATCTTCTCATGCTGATTGCTGATTGTTGCTCACTGTGAGCGCGTTAAACTAGAAACTTAGAAAACATCCCCCTGGCATTTATGCGATAATTTCGGCCACTATTTTTGTACCCAGATCATTCTGAATACTGAACGGAGATATATAAATGACAGCACTGGTAGGTATCATCATGGGCTCGAGCTCGGACTGGGAAACCATGCGCTTTGCTGTGGAAACGCTGGAACGGCTAGGCGTGCCACATGAAGTGGAAGTGATTTCTGCACACCGCACTCCGGACAAACTGTTCCGCTATGCGGAGATGGCGGACAGCAGAGGCCTCGAAGTGATTATTGCCGGCGCCGGCGGCGCGGCCCATTTGCCCGGCATGACCGCCGCCAAAACCGCCCTGCCTGTGTTGGGCGTACCGGTGCAGTCGAAAGCGCTCAATGGTATGGACTCCTTGTTATCCATCGCGCAGATGCCCGCCGGCATTCCGGTTGGCACGCTGGCGATAGGCAAAGCCGGCGCCATCAACGCGGCCTTGCTGGCAACGGCTATTTTGAGCAACAAATATCCGCCCTACCGGCAGGCATTACACGACTTTCGTGCTGAACAAACCGAAACCGTGCTGGCCCATCCAGATCCTCGCGAGGACCTGTTATGAAAGTCGGAGTACTCGGAGCCGGACAGCTTGCCCGCATGATCGCCTTGGCGGGCTATCCATTAGGTCTGGATTTTATTTTTCTGGATCCTTCAGCTGACGCCTGCGCCAACACACTGGGCGAGCATTTGCATGGCGATTACAACGATCCGGAACTTCTGGCCCAACTGGCCGAGCGCGCCGACGTGGTCACTTATGAATTTGAAAATGTGCCAGCCCAGGTCGCCGAATTTTTGGCCTCTCACACGCAAGTGCATCCATCCTCTGAAGCCTTGGGCGTTGCCCAGGATAGGCTGATCGAAAAAAGCTTTTTCCGCGACCTCGACATTCCCACTCCGGACTACGCCGCTGTAGACAGCCTTGAAGATCTGCAACAGGCGATGACGCACATCGGTTGGCCGGCCATTTTAAAAAGCCGTACGCAGGGTTACGACGGCAAGGGCCAGTCAGTGCTGAAATCCATCGATGACTTAAAACCCGCCTGGGAACTGCTGCAAGGCGCCCCCGCCATCGTTGAAGGCTTTGTGCCGTTCCAGCGCGAAGTCTCTATCATCGCGGTACGCAATAGTTCGGGCGCCATCGTGTATTACCCGTTATCGGAAAATTTGCACAGAGGCGGCATACTGCGCGTTTCCGAATGCCGCGCGGATGACGCCATGCAAGGGCTTGCAGAAAGCTATGTGTCTCGCTTGCTGGAAGAACTGAATTATGTCGGCGTATTGGCCTTGGAATTATTTGAAATAGACGGAAGACTGGTTGCCAACGAGTTTGCGCCCCGTGTGCATAATTCCGGCCACTGGACGATTGAAGGCGCTGAAACCAGCCAGTTTGAAAACCACTTGCGGGCGATAACGAATCTGCCTTTAGGCGCAACCACGCCGGTAGGCAAAGCGGCCATGGTGAATTTTATTGGCGGTCTGCCCGCAACCAAAGACGTGTTAAGCATTCCGAATGCCCACCTGCATTTGTACGACAAAGCACCCCGCAAAGGACGTAAAGTAGCTCATGCCAGCGTGCGCGCCGACACTTCCGAGCAATTATCGCAACGTCTTACGCTCCTGACAGCGTTGGCCGATCAGGTTGATGATTCGTAACAATGCCAGCTAGTGCCTAAAAAGAGCTTAGAAATAATGCCCAGGTATCACCTTGTGAAAACCATATTTTCGCTATTTCTACTGACCTGCGCTGGATCTGCTGCTGTAAACGCCGAAAATTTGTCGGAAATTTATCAGCTTGCACTACAAAACGACCCCATCCTGAAGCAAGCCAAAGCCAGTCAACTGGCCATTGGCGAATCAAAGGATCAGAGCATTGCCCGCTTTCTGCCCACCATATCGGCAAGCGGCGCCTCCAGCCGCGACCGTTTGCACAACAAAAGAACGGGCGGGTTTCGGGGTACTCAAGTCAACCAGGATTTCTGGAGCAACACGTTTAATATCAACCTTACCCAGCCGCTGTTTCATTGGGAACACTGGATACAGTTAAGTCAATCTGAAAACCTGAATGCAGAGGCGGAAGCCAGCTATCAGGCAGAACTCCAGAATCTCATGGTTAAAACCGCTACCGCTTATTTTAGAGTGTTGGGCGCTCAGGATAATCTCCAGTTCAGCACGGCGGAAAAGCTGGCCATCTCACGGCAACTGGATCAGGCTCAACAGCGCTTTGAAGTGGGCATTATTGCCATTACCGATGTGAATGAAGCCCTGGCCGCTTATGATCAGGCCAGCGCCAATGAAATTGAAGCCGCCAATATCCTCGATAACCAAAAAGAAGCCTTGCGTGAGATCATCGGTGATAACGATGTCGTACTCAACCGCCTGGGCGAGCAACTGCCTTTGTTAAAACCCGAGCCTGCCGACATCTCAGCCTGGAGCGAAAGCGCTGAAACCGCCAATCTGAGTATCATCTCGGCCTTAAACAAGGCGGAAATTTCCCGCAAGTCGATTGATTTGCAACGCAGCGGCCATTTGCCCCAACTGGACCTGGTTGCTTCGTATGGCGCATCCGATGTCAACAGCAGTTTTGGTTTTCGTGGCGACACCCAGAGCGTCGGCGTGCAACTGAATGTCCCCTTGTTTGAAGGCGGCGCGGTCAATTCACGCACCCGCCAGGCCAGCTATGAATATGAAGCCGCCAAAGAAAACCTGACCGCCACCAAACGCGCGGTGAAGCGCCAGGTTAAGGAAGCCTATCGCGGCGTGTTATCGAATATGGGGCAAGTCGAAGCCCTGCAGGCCGCGGTTAAATCCACAGAGAGCGCCCTTGAAGCCAGCGAAGCCGGTTTGGAAGCCGGCACCCGAACCATGGTGGATGTGCTGGCCGAGCAACGAAATCTGTACCGGGTAAAACGCGATTATGCCCGTTCCCGTTATGATTACCTGCTCAACAGCATCAGATTAAAACAGGCGGCCAGCAGCCTTGACGCGGATGATCTTGAGCAAATCAACCGCTTGTTGACCGCTGACACCACGAGTGACGACGCCAAAGATCAGCCCTGAAAGGCGCCACGGCATCGGCCTCCGCCAATCAACACACTATAATCAATACCACGAACGAGAAGGGCCCCAATATGGCCTCGACTGTTCACATGGTGCTACAAATGTTATCTGGGGTGAGTTATGGTTCGTATGGTCGTATTGTTGTTATTAAGTCTTTTTACATCATTCAGTTTTGCAAAACCGTTAACCCCGGAACAGGTACCGGAACCGTTAAAACCCTGGATCAACTGGGTTTTACAGGATAACCCGGAGCGGACTTGCCCTTTTATTTTCAACAGCTACGAACAAAAACGCTGCAGCTGGCCCACGCAACTCAGCCTGGATTTAACAGCGACCAAGGCAACGTTTTCGATAAACTGGCAGGTGTATCAGGACAGCTGGATCGGCCTGCCGGGCGACAGCAAGCATTGGCCGCTTAATGTGTCTGCTAATAACAAAACCGCACTGGTGCTGGAAAAAAACGGCAGGCCATCGGTTAAACTGGCTGCGGGCGATTATCAGATCAAGGGCGAATTGTTGTGGGATGCCATCCCCGACAACCTGACCATACCCGAAGATACCGGGCTGATCAGCCTAAAAATTAACGGCAGCGCCATCCACACGCCAACCGTTAAAAACGGCCAGCTCTGGTTAAAAGCCAGCGATATTGGCCAAACAAAACCGGAAAATAGTCAAAACAGTCTCGACATTCAGGTCTTCCGAAAAATTATTGATGCTGTACCGCTGCAGGTGCTAAGCCGCCTGGAACTGGAGGTTTCCGGCGAACAGCGCGAAGCCAGGCTGGCGCTGCCGTTGCTTGAAGGGTTTATACCGTTGCAGTTGCTAAGTCCGTTGCCCGCTCGTCTTGAACCCGATGGACAATTATTGTTACAGCTTCGTCCCGGCCGCTGGCAGATCGATATATCGGCAAGAGCAGCGCAGGAACTGAATGCCATCCCTTTCCAAACGGATAATAAAGACTGGCCGAAAACCGAAATCTGGGCCTTCGAGGCCAGGCCCCAACTGCGCGTGGTCGAGATTGAACAACTAAGCGCGATAGACCCCAGCCAAAGCAATTTGCCCGATGACTGGAAACATCTGCCCGCGTACAGCATTACCCCGGGACAGGCGATGCATTTTAAAGTGATACGCCGGGGCGACCCAGAACCCGAGCCTAATCAGCTCAATCTAAAAAGAAGATTGTGGCTGGACTTTGACGGCGCCGCTTACACCGTCAATGATACGATTACCGGCACCATGACCCGTGGCTGGCGGCCTAAATGCCTTGCCGCAAACGCAGCTGGGCAAAGTGGCCCTGGATGGCAACAGTCAGCTGATTACCCGGCAGGCCGGAACGGACAAACAGGGCGTGGAAGTCAGAAAAGGCATGCTCGCGCTGGATGCCGACAGCCGCATCGTGGGGCCTATTGGCGCCATCAGTGCGGTCGGCTGGGAGCAGAGCTTTCATACTGTCAATGCCGAACTGAATCTGCCGCCAGGCTGGCGTTTACTGGCCGCCAGCGGCGTCGACAATGTGCCGGACAGCTGGATTTCGCGCTGGACATTGCTGGATTTGTTTCTGGTGCTGATTGCGGCGCTGGCCACAGGGCGGTTATGGAACTGGCAGTGGGGACTGTTTGCGCTGGTGACGCTGGCGCTGATCTGGCATGAGCCGGGGTCTCCGCATTTTGTCTGGCTGAATATTCTGGCGGCGACGGCGCTTATCAAAGTACTGCCTCAAGGCCGGTTTTACACCTTCATCAGCGGGTATCGTGCAGTTTTCTGGCTGATCTTAATCCTCATTGCCGTGCCTTTTATGATTAATCAGGTGCGCATCGGGCTTTACCCGCAACTTGAAAATCCCTGGCGGCCCATCACTATGCCCGATTATCCGGCGCCGGCAACCGATGCCATGATGACCGCTGAGCCCATGGTGATGCAGGAGCAGATGATGCGGAAGGCCATGCCCAGTATTGCCGGCGGCCGAGCGGAAATCGCGGCGTCTGTTGAAGACAAGGCCGTCAATTTTGAGCGCATAGACCCCAAGGCCAAAGTGCAAACCGGCCCCGGCCTGCCGCAATGGCAATGGACTAAAGTGCAGTTGTCATGGAATGGCGCGGTGGACGATCAGCAAGCGCTGCATTTATGGTATCTGTCGCCGCTCATGACCATGCTGCTGAATTTTATCCGCGTTGTTTTAATCACCGTGCTGGCTCTGTTAATGTTCGGTGTCGCCGAAAAATTCCGCTTGAAGCTGAAAACAGTGACGCCGCTGGCGCTCGTATGTCTGCTGTTACCCGCCATGGTGATGCCTTCTCAAAAGGCCTATGCCGATTTTCCCGACCCGGCCATGCTGGAGGAGCTCCGCAACCGCTTGCTGGAACAGCCCGATTGTTTACCCGGCTGCGCCCAGATTCCTCAAATGAAAATGGTGCTTAACGATAAGGATTTGGCCCTTTCCTTGCAAATTTTCACCCGGCAATCCGTGGCCGTGCCGTTGCCTGCGGAATATGAACAGTGGTTTCCCAATCAGGTATTGGTCGATGGCGAGCCTGCGCAAGGGCTTTTTCGCAGCGGCAACAGCCTGTGGCTGAATCTGGCGGAAGGCGAGCATCAGGTCGAATTGCGTGGCATGGCGCCCTTATTAAGCAAGTTTACGCTGCCCTTGCCCTTGAAACCCAAGCGGGTCACCTTTGAAATCACCGGCTGGCAGGTCAGCGGAACCCAGGAAAATGCCCAGGTCGACACGCAATTGCAATTCAACCGGACAGTGCAGGCAAAAGCGGAAAGCAAAATTGCGCTGGAGCCCGGCATTTTACCGCCGTTTGTCAGAATTGAACGCAGACTGCAACTGGGCCTGGACTGGCGCGTGATAACAACGGTGAGCCGAGTGTCGCCGGCCGATGCGGCCGTGGTCATCGCCGTGCCGCTTTTGCCCGGGGAGTCGGTCACCACGCCCGATATCCGGGTCAAACAGGGTAAAGTTGATGTCAACATGGCGGCCGGACAAACGGTCATGCAATGGGCATCGGTACTGGAAAAATCGGAAAAAATCGATTTTACCGCCGCGCAAACCGATCAGTGGATAGAGGTCTGGAAAGCCGATGTAAGCCCACTCTGGCACTTGGAAGCATCGGGCATTGCCATGATGCATCTTGCTAATCAGGGGCAGTGGCTACCGGAATGGCACCCCTGGCCGGGAGAAAAAATAACGCTGAAAATAACCCGTCCCGAAGCGGTGACAGGACAAACGCTGACCATTGACGACAGCAAGTTGAGCATCAAACCGGGAAAACGGACGCGCGAAGCCGATTTAAAAATCAGCCTGCGCAGCTCACAGGGCAGTCAGCATACGCTGACCCTGCCGGAAAAAGCCGTACTGCAGTCGGTCGTCATTGACGGCCAAACCCAGCCCATCCGGCAAAAAGGCAGAACAGTCACCCTGCCGGTTAATCCCGGCAAACAGGAGGTGTTGCTCAACTGGCAGGAGGCCACGGAAATGGCCGCTATTATCAGCACGCCGCAAATCGATTTGGGTCAGGACAGTGTCAATACCAACCTGAATATAATCCTGGGTGAGGATCGCTGGGTGCTGTTTACCCTGGGGCCCAAATTCGGCCCGGCGGTGTTATTCTGGGGCGTGCTGGTTGTTATTGTTATGCTGGCGCTGGGGCTGGGCAAAATCCGCTTAACGCCGTTAAAAAACTGGCAATGGTTTTTATTACTGCTTGGGCTTAGCCAAATACCGATTGAATCGGCAGCCGTTGTGGTGGCCTGGTTAATGCTTTTGGGCTGGCGGGCAAACAAGCCCATTGCCCGGGCAAGCCATTTTAATGCTCTGCAACTGCTGCTGGGCGCGCTAACGCTGGTCTCACTGGCGCTGCTGTTTCTCGCCGTCGAACAGGGCTTGCTGGGCTCACCCGATATGCAGATCACCGGCAACCAGTCCTCCGCCTTTAATTTAAACTGGTATCAGGATAGAAGCCTGGCGATACTGCCAACCGCGACCGTGATCTCGGTACCGTTAATGGTGTACCGGGCATTCATGCTGGCCTGGTCATTATGGCTGGCGGTCTCATTGCTCAACTGGCTGAAATGGGGCTGGGCCTGCTTTTCCACCAACGGCTTGTGGCAGAAGTTGCCCGATAAAAAGAAGCTGGCGGTTGAGCCGGAGAAAAAGTAGTGGAAAGGAGGTTGCCATGAAAGAATTATTTAAAAAATTTATTATCATGACAGACCTGGTCCTAATGAATGTGTAACCCTAATGTGCAACCAGCTGGCATAAGGGACCCCATAAGTTTCGGTGATTTAGCTTGGCTAGATGTGTTTAACATGGTTTATCAAGATTTTTGGGGTACTAAAATTTATTTGCTGGTTGATTTTGTTTAAATTACTCCCATTTGATCGAGAAAACGTGTAACTCGAAAAACGCCCAAAGCCTTTATACATAAAGGCTTCCATGGCTTGTGATTAGACGTTTTTTCACTCAAAAAGGAGTAAAGTCCTGTCCATGATATTAACAAACTGCCCAAATAAAAAATTAAGTTTTTATTTGGGGTCTAATTTTAGTTAGCTTTCAAAGAAATATAAAATGAATTGTAGTAAATATTACGTTCCAGATTTAACCCTTGAGATGGATAAATTAAGAGTCATCTTTGCCCTTGAATCTCCGTATTCCGATGAAGTTATTCATATGCATCCACTGGCAGGAAGTTCTGGCTTAAGCATGAGTGCCTTTCTTCATTATCTTTGTGAAGACATTAACCAAGAAATTCCTTTAGGTTGTCAGATTTTCAATAAAAGCATAACAAATATAGGGATTATTAACTGCTCAAGGTTTCCATTAGACAAAAATGTATATGGTTGTCAAGATATTTCAAATAGTTTCCCTATTGATTCATTCGACTTTATCAGAAAACAACCAATACCTAAAAAAAGAAATAACGCACATACTGACAGAGTACACAAACACTTACTTAAAGGCTTTACCTCAAGGATAAAAAAAATTGCCTCCCTAAACACAGCTGTTTTGTTTGTTCCGTGTGGAAAATTGGCAAAAAACTTTCTTGAAGAGTGCAACCTTGAGGCTGAAAAAGTGTATCTAAAAAATGTGCCACACCCTTCGCGTAACCAATGGTTGAAACAAAATAATTTTGAAAAATTTGACGAATTTATTGATTTGATAGCACGCAGATTGAATCAAAGTTAACAAGAAAATGACACGGGCCGTAAACAGCTGTGTGCTTCCAGAAAATCAAAATCTAAAATTGTGGTGGTATTCCGAAACTTCTCTTCACAGTCACTTATCGTGAACCGTTAGTTTTAAAAGAGTAATCAATAAAAAATCCAATGGAAAAATAAATATGAAAACCTTCATAATTGAAAAATTTCAAATTCAAATAACGGATAAAGCTGAAGCCTACAATAACATTCGTAAAAAATATCAAGAGAAGGCAGAGGAAGTATCAAAAGAATTTGACGATCAGTTTAATGTGCTCTTTGATGACATGGATGAACTTCACGATAAATGTCCCAAAATTGCACAGAAGTATTTGATTAATGCTGTAGACACAGCCATTCGTGACATAATTGAAGTGGGAATTACTGATGTGTCTGATGAGATATTTATTACCAAATATGCATCACCACAGCTCACTTGGCAGGATGACTTCTTGCAAATAGATGATCAGTATATGAAGATCATTCTCGATTCTAAAGTATATGATGAATATAAGAATTCAAGGTCAAGTGGTAGTGGTCAAATTATGGGGGGAGGATTTGGAGTTGAGGGGGCTGTCGCCGGAATGGCAATTGCGACCGCAGCAAATTTAGCTATTGGTGCTGTTGGCGGCGTATTAAATGCGGCTACTGATGGACTAAACAATTTAGGTATAAAACATTTAAAAGTAAAACTTTTCAATGACCCAAATACCAGATTACATTTAGTAAGGTCAATATACAGATTGGTCTTTCAGATACACCTAGCGGTTATTGATGTAATCCACGAAAAAAGTGGAAAGGTTACCTATGAAAAGGTTTCAGACCTTGATCAATCCAAAGCAAATGCAATTTTTGAAAATATTAAAAAAGAAAGGATTCCAGAAAAAGATGTAAAAAAATCACTGATTGCTGCTCTGCAACTAGATCCATATATTAAAGATGTTTACGAATATTGGTTTAATAATTTTGGTGATACTGATAATGAGCTAATAATTTTAGTAAATTATTTTGGAATAAGAAATATAAGCCAACCGCAGAAAACTATCTCACTACAACTCGAAGAAAATAAAAAAAATGAGGACTCTCAAAACTCTTTTAGAAATATTGATGCAGAAGAAGATGTTATAGCAAAAAACAATGAAGTGGATGAACGTCAAATTTTTGATGGTAAAGTTTTTGATACAGTAGAAGAAGCGAATAAAATTCGGGTGCAATATGTCGAAAAATTCATAGCGTCTGGGAAAAAAATTGATGAAGGAAAAAAAGAAGAATTAGAAAAAATATTTAAAGTTGACAAAGATATAGAAAGTTTAAATACTAAGTCTGGGTGTTTTGCTTTGATATGTATTTTGATTATGATTTTCCACACACCATGGTGGCACGGATTAGCTCTTGTTTTTATTGCAGGGATTCCTTATCTTCCATATGAAAACGCGATTAAAAAGAAATCTCTAAAAAAGTGGCTGAAGGAAAATCAATAAATTCAATTGACCCGCAACTCGTATCCGATCTTGTGTATATTCAAGCCCTCAGCTTCTGCCAAGTTTAACGGTAGCTTGCAAGACGGGCAAATGATCTCAAACGTTGGGCTAATAAGGGGCACTTAATGTGAGTCCGGCTTGTTAGTTATGTGGTGCCGTGACTGATAGTGCTGAGCACCGTTTGAAGAAGAGTGATTTGGTGAGAGCCCATGGGATAACCCGGTAGGATGTGCTGAACACAGTGAAGCGCATCGTTCGCGATTGATGTGCCTCCTTGCGCCGGCAGCATCCTGCGCAAGCCGATGGCGGTCTTTCAAGGTAATATCTGATTGCGATCAAATTTTAAAGATGTCAGATTACGTCCGGGTCAATACAGAGAATTGATTTAATGTCTACCTTCCGCTTTCAGCAGTTTTCAGTGCTGCAAAAACAAGCAGCGATGAAAGTCTGCACCGATCCCGTTTTATTTGCCGCGCCGGCACCGGTCAAAAACGGCGATAGCGTGCTGGATATCGGTACCGGCACGGGCGTGCTGTCATTGATCGCGGCGCAACTGGCCGGTGACCGCGTGGAACTGACAGAACAGGCTTATCAGGAGGCCGGCATTAATTTCCGACAGAGTCCCTGGGCTGATCGACTTGAGGCAGTGCATCAGGATATTCAAGGCTTTGCCGCTATTCCAAGCCAATATGATCTTGATCACTCCGCGTTCAGTTTTCAGTGCTGCAACAACAATCCGCGATGAAAGTCTGCACGGATGCGGTTTTATTTGCCGCCATGGCGCCGGTCAAAAACGGCGATAGTGTGCTGGATATCGGTACCGGCACGGGCGTGCTGTCATTGATCGCGGCGCAACTGGGAGCGGGCAAGGTGACCGCCGTGGAACTGACAGAACAGGCTTATCAGGAGGCCGGCATTAATTTCCGACAGAGTCCCTGGGCTGATCGACTTGAGGCAGTGCATCAGGATATTCAAGGCTTTGCCGCTATTACCAAGCAGCAATATGATCTTGTCATCAGCAATCCGCCGTTTTTTCAAAATCACTTCAAGACCACCTCGGCCCTCAGAAAGACTGCGCGGCATAGCGATCAACTGCCCTTTGCCGATCTGATAACCAGCGCCGATCAATTAGTCTCTCCGCAGGGTTTGTTGTATTTGCTGCTGCCGGTGCATGCGATCAAAAAGATGGCTGGGGAAGCTTCATCAGCCGGCTTTTATTTAACCAACCGTATTGATTTTCGTGCTTACGCGCATTCTGTGGCCAAGGTTTCGGCGCTGACTTTCAGTCGCACCGCGGCTCCAGTGGTATCGGACATGCTTACGGTGTATGAATCCAGCGGCGTTTACACGCAACAGAGCGAAGGCTATTTATCTACTTTGCTGTTGCGCTTTGCCAAAGATGATCAGATGCAGCAATAGCATCGAAAATTGAACTGATTCAGGCAACCTAAGAATGCATGAAGATTGATTAATCAACCACGAAGACACGAAGAACACGAAGTTTTTATCTTGGTTTTTCTTCGTGAACTTCGTGTCTTCGTGGTTTTATGCCTTAAGTTGATGCCTATTGGGGCAGTATTTAAAACGAATTAGTTCACAACGCGGTGACCGCGGTTTCTGAGACAGTTGGAATAAGCTCTTTTGTATTGCGACTCGGCCTCGAAACCCTGTTTGGCGCCGCCGCCAAAACCCCCGGCAGCGGCGCCAATAGCCGCGCCCGTTGCGGGATTGCCTGTGAAGGCGCCCACTATGGCGCCGCCTGCGGCGCCGATTAAGCCGCCTACGCCGGCTCCGATAGCGGTTTCCTTAGCAGTACCCGCCGTGCCGCCGGAGGCCTGCCTGGCAAGCTGCTGGCATTCGGCATAATCCTGGTTGATGCGATAGGCATTGGGATTATTATAGTAATCGACGGTGGGTGCCCATCCGGTCTGGGTGGCACAGGCTGTGATTAAAGCACTGCCTATTATTACGAAGCTGAGTGTTAATTTTTTCATGGGTATCACCTTAAGTTATATTTTGTTACAGAATAGTTGATCGAATATGAATAATGCATGAATTATAAATCCGACATGATTAGAGTTCTCTTAAAACCAGTAGCGGCGATTTATTCAGCACCTGCCTGACACCCCAGCATCCGCCCAAACCCACGCAAAATGCGCCGATCAAGGGCAAAATCCCCCATAGATGATAAGAAGGCGTGTAATCCATATGCATGACCCGACTATATAGGGCATAGAGGATGACTTCTGAAATAATGCTCGCCAACACCCCGGAAATAAAACCCAGCAAGGTAAATTCAATGATCTGGGTGCGTCTTAAAAACGCCCGGTTCGCCCCCAGCGTACGCATTAAGGCACCCTCCTGGATTCGACTATCCAGTGTCGAATAGACCGCCGCCAACAGCACGGTAAACCCGGCCATTGAGGCAAAGTACAACAGGTAATTAATCGCTTCGGTCAACTGCGCCAGAATGGTTTGAAATTGCCGCAGGATTAAATCGACTTCGAGTATGGTAGTGCTCGGGTATTTTTTGACCAGGTCATTTAGTATCTCCTTAGCGTTTTCCGGCAAATAAAAGCTGGTGATAAAGGTGCTGGGATAGGCATCCAATGATCCGGGTGAAAAAATCATGTAAAAGTTCGGCTTCATGGTGTCCCAATGCAGATTGCGGATACTGGCTACCGTCGCATTCAGTTGTTCACTGCCGACGCTAAAGGTCAAACGGTCGGCCAGTTTAATTTTAAGATTTTTGGCCAGTTTCTCCTCAACAGACACCAGACCGGCTTGAGCGGATTGCCACCAGTTGCCGGCAATAATTTTATTGTCTTCAGGCAATTCTGTTGACCAGGTTAAACTGAGCTCGCGTTGCGTAGCAGCCTCGCCCTGGCTGTCTTTGCTGACAATCTGTTGTACCGGCGTATCGTTGATAGCAACCAGACGACCTCTGACCACCGGAAAAAAACGGCTGCCGGTGATGTGCTGCTGTTGCAAGTCCTGTTCAAACTGCGCTTGCTGATCCGGAAAAATATTCATCGCAAAATGATTGGGTGCCTTTTCGGGCAGCTGTTTTTGCCAGTTATCGATTAAGTCATTACGCACGGTAAAGCTGAGAACCATGGCCACCAGGGTCAAGCTGAAAGCCAGAATCTGGCTGACGCTGGCGCGGCTGTTGCGCAATAAGCCCTGTAAACCAAAACGCCACACCAGGCTCATCTGCGGCAAACCTTTTCGGGCCACTCCGAGCAATGCATTCACCAGCACCCCCAATAGCAGTAAAGCAATCAGACCGGCACCCATAATCGTCGCCGTCATCTGAAGGTCATCGGTATAACGCCAAATCAACACGCCCATAATGCTGATGGCCAAACCGTAGATCAGCCAGGCACTGGCGGGCAAGGGTTCCAGTTCGCGGCGCAGCACTCTGAGCGGCGAAACTCGTTTAAGCCGCAATAAGGGCGGCAAAGCAAAGCCCAACAACACCGCCATGCCAGTGATAAAACCGAAAAAAACCGCTAATAAACCCGGACTGGCCAGTTGCCGCGGCAAGAGATTTCTTAACAGATAAAACAAACCCTCCTGCGCAAACCAGCCCAGCAGACAACCTGCGGCGCTGGCCAATACGCCGAGCACGACAAACTGGCAACTATACAGCCAGAGGATTTCCCGCTGCCGGCAGCCCAGGCAGCGCAGCAGCGCCGAGGTGTTAAAATGCCGTTCGGTATAACGGCGGGTGGCCATGGCAATGGCCACGCCGGCAATCAGGATCACGACAATGCTGGAGAGGCCCAGATAACGTTCAGCGCGGCTTAGCGCCGAGCCCAGTTCCGGCCGGTCTTCATGAATGTCCATCAACCGTTGCGAGGGATTCAATTGCGGTTTAAGCCATTGTTTAAAGACAGACAAGGCTTTGTTATCGCCGCTGAACTGGAAGAAATAATGCACATGACTGCCGGGTTGTAAAATGCCGGTGGCCTGCAGGTCGGCAGCGTTTATCATCACGCGCGGGGAAAAGCTGTAAAAATCACCGCGTTTGTCGGGCTCGTACGTAATGATGCGGCTGAGCGTCAGTTTTTTTTCGCCGACGGTTAACGAGTCCCCGAGATGCACTTTCAGCGCCGGCAAAATGCGTTTTTCAACCCAGGCCGTCCCGGGTTCCGGCCCTTGATGTACTGTAGTTTCGGCCAGATAATCCGTTACGCTGGTTTTTAGATAGCCGCGCAGCGGATAGCCCCCACTGACCACTTTAACGCTGGCTAACAGGAGCTCGTCATTTTCGATTAACACACTCGAAAACTCGAGCGTTTGCGCCTTGGCCAGCTTAAGCTCGGTCGCCTTGACCAGCCAGGTTTCCGGAATCGGAGCAGAACTGGCGATGACCAGATCGGCCGCCAGAAACTCCGCTGCCTGCAAAGTCATGGTGCGCTGCAAACGGTCTGCAAACAGCGAAATGGCCGATGAACTGGTGACCGCGATCATTAAGGCCAGGATCAGTATGGTCAACTCCCCGGAGCGGCTGTCACGCCATAACATCCGTATTGCCAGATTAAAGCGGTTCATAACAAGCGTCCTGCATCCAGACGCAGCGTGCGCTGACAGCGCGCCGCCAGCGCCGAGTCGTGGGTGACCAAAATCAGTGTGGTGTGGCGTTCAAGATTAAGTTCGAACAGTAAATCAATAATGTGGGTGCCTGTTTTGCTGTCCAGATTGCCGGTGGGTTCATCGGCAAAAAGAATCGCGGGCCGGGTCACAAAAGCCCGGGCCAGTGCCACGCGCTGTTGCTCTCCGCCAGAAAGCTGTTTGGGCGTATGCGACAGGCGATGGCTCAGACCCACTCGATCCAATAAGGCCGCGGCTTGTGCTTTGGCATGCTTGCTGCCGCTCAATTCCAGCGGAAGCATCACATTTTCCAGTGCGGTGAGTGCTGGCAGCAATTGAAAAGACTGGAACACAAAACCGATCAACTCACTGCGCAGGGCGGCCCTGCCGTCTTCGTTCATGGCGGTAAGGGTTTTGCCGTTCACCCGAATGGAACCGGACGTGGGCGTATCCAGTCCTGCCAGAAGACTGATTAAAGTCGATTTGCCTGAACCGGATTCGCCGACGATGGCAATGCTTTCGCCGGCCTTGATAGTCAACGTGATCGATGACAAGATGTGCAGTAGGCCATCAGCCGTTGCAACCGACTTGCCCAAGTTTTCTGCGACAATAATGGAGTTTTGTAGGTTATCAGTTTGAGTATTCATGATGAGTAGAGTGTTATATATCGCAATAGTTTTATGCATGCCGATAACGGCCATGGCGAACTCGATTGTTGTATTGGGAGATAGTATCAGTGCCGGTTACGGAATTGAAGCCGGACAGGGTTGGGTGTCCTTGTTGCAGAACAGGCTGGTGGCAGAAAAAAGCCCCTGTGTGATCAGCAATGACAGCATTAGCGGCGACACCAGCGCCGGCGGTCTTGCCCGGATAAACCAGGTCCTGGCCCTGCGCAAGCCGGACGTTGTATTGGTGGAGCTGGGTGCCAATGATGGCTTGCGCGGCCTGCCGCCCAAAATCATGAAAAGCAATCTGGCCGAAATTGTCCGGCGTGCGCAGAAAGCCGGTGCAAAAGTGCTGTTGCTGAGCATGCGAATTCCGCCAAATTACGGCAAGCGTTATACCGAATTATTTTATAAAATCTATCCCGAGCTGGCGTCTGAACTGAAAGTGACCTATGTCCCTTTTATTCTCGAAGACGTCGCGCTGGTTAAAGAGTTGATGCAGCCGGACGGCCTGCATCCCAACCTCAAAGCCCAGCCCATAATTGCCGATAAAATATGGACTCATCTGCGCCCGCTCTTAAAATAACAAATTTTCAAGGAAATTCTTCTCAATGAAATCATTAACATTGGAATACGCAAATCAGATTATACAGGCCGCCATCAGTAAAGCCCGGCTATTAAACATGTCGCCGATCACGGTCGTCGTGCTGGATCAGGCCGGCCACTTAAAAGCCATGCAAAGAGAAGACGGGGCTAGCCTGATCAGACAGGAAATCGCCACGGCAAAAGCCTGGGGTGCCGTCAACATGGGTATCTCGTCGCGCAATCTGGGCGTGGTAGCAGAACAGCGGCCGGACTTTATGAATGCATTAATCGGCGTGGCCGAAGGCAAAATCATGCCGGTTCCGGGCGGTGTCCTGATTCGAGACAGCAGCAATAACTTACTCGGCGCGGTAGGTATCAGCGGAGACGTATCCGATCGGGATGAACGCTGTGCCATTGCAGGGATTGAGGCGGCCGGCTTTATTGTCGGCTTGTAATCGGGGGTTTTCAATAGCAGTATTTATTGGGCCCCGGTCTGCTGAGCCAAGTCAGTTCAGTCGTGGCATCGTCGCCGAGTGAATCCTCCCAGTTCGGTACGGACGACGATCTTCTTGATTTTTTCAATGCGCTTGGCGAGTGTGTGCAAGGTTTCCAGCATGGCAACCGTCGCCTCACACCAATCAGATTGAGCCGCGCATTTCCCAAATGACAGTGCAACAATTTTGCTGGTTGCTGAAATCCCGTTTGCCGATTTGGCGGCGGAAACGAAGCATAAGTCGCGATTTAAGCCTTTTAACCCCAACGCCTGCGCCGCTTCCAGCCTGCCGTTCAGACCTATTTAGCCGGGGGCACCTCAGGCACAGGGGCGGGTGCGCTGTTTTGAGGGGCGGCTTGTTTTGGCGCTTGCTGTGCCAGTTTTGCCTGCCGATTGCCTTCGCCATAAAGGGTAGCGGTGACCATGAAAAACACAGTCGAAATGACGATAATCAGAAACCGGTCCGGTTTTTTCAAAAAGAATAAAGCCCAGTGCGGCTTGATCATGCCGATGATAAAAAAAATGAGCGTCAGGATTCCGATGTTAAAGGCGGCAATTATCATGGTATTTACCCGTTAAACTTACATTGTTATAGATTTGCATTATTATAAAAGCGTCTGCTAACAACAGACTGGCTCTATTTTAATAGGTTTTGCCATTTTAGTTCGAATTGTTCATGTTGCATTTTTCCGGACAACCCTAAATAAAAAATCAGGAGGCTGTATGAGTGGTTTTGGTGTGTTTGTTTTGGCGTTATTAGTTTTTGCCGTGGTGCTGGTGTTCATGAGTGTTAAATCGGTGCCTCAGGGCATGGAATACACCGTGGAACGCTTTGGTAAATATATCAATACACTGACGCCGGGCTTGAATATCATCATGCCGGTCATTGATCGTATCGGCAGCAAAATGAATATGATGGAACAGGTGATGGATGTGCCTTCGCAGGAGGTGATTACCAAGGATAACGCCATGGTGACCGTGGATGGCGTGGTTTTTTACCAGGTCATGGACGCCGCCAAAGCCGCCTATGAGGTCAGCAAGCTGGATTGGGCCATTCTGAATCTGGTGATGACCAATATTCGTACGGTCATGGGCTCCATGGATCTGGATGAATTGCTGTCCCGCCGGGACGAGATTAACGCCCGCTTGCTGTCTGTTGTCGACGATGCAACCACGCCCTGGGGCATCAAAGCCACCCGCATTGAAATCAAGGATATTGCGCCGCCCAAGGATCTGGTTGAAGCGATGAGCCGGCAAATGAAGGCCGATCGCTTGAAACGCGCAGCCATACTGGAGGCGGAAGGCGCCAGACAATCGGAAATTCTGCGCGCCGAAGGTGAAAAGCAGGCCGCCATTCTGGAAGCGGAAGGACGCAAGGAAGCCTCTTATCGTGACGCAGAAGCCAGAGAACGTCTGGCGCAGGCCGAAGCCAAGGCAACTTTAATGGTATCGGAAGCCATCAGCAAGGGCGATATACAGGCGGTCAATTACTTTGTGGCGCAAAAATACATTGAGTCCCTGCAAAAAATCGCCTCCGCCGAGAATAGCAAACTGATCTTCATGCCTCTGGAAGCCGCCAATGTGATCGGCTCCATCGGTGGCATTACCGAACTGGCCAAGGAAGCGATGGCTAAAAGCCATCAGGGTACATGAGAAAAAATCATGATTGAGCTGGAATTTGTATTTTGGCATTGGTGGGTTTTGGCGCTGTTGATGCTGATTGTAGAATTATTGGCGCCCGGATTTTTCTTTCTGTGGATGTCTGTTTCGGGCTTTGTAACCGGTTGCATCGTATTGCTAATGCCCTCGCTCAGCATGGACATGCAGCTTTTCATTTTTTCCATACTGTCGGTAACGGCCATTCTTGTGTGGAAATTTTATGGTAAACGGCATCCCCTGGAAACCGATCAGCCCTTGCTGAATAAACGCGGCGCGCAATACATCGGCAGAGTGTTTAGTCTGTACAAAGCGATAGAAAATGGCGAGGGCAAAATAAAAGTCGATGATTCCATTTGGAAAGTGCACGGCGAAGACTGCGATATTCACAGCAAGGTCAGGGTCACCGCCATTCGCGGCACGGTGTTTGATGTGGAAAAAGTGGAGCAGCCGCCCGGCAGCCATTTTTAGGCAAACGCTGAAGGCGTTATTCTGTCATTTCAACCACGGACGCAATCAAATCTTGCCAGACTTAACGGCCTAAGATCTGTCCTTCCATTGAAATGACCAGCGGCTTTTGCTGTATCATTTTGCATCAGTGATGGTACGATGTCTAAACAAGCAACTTGCCCTTTGAATAGATCCGATTTTACCATCGAACAAGTTGCCGGATTAAGTCCAGGAAGAAAAAACGGGGAAGTTGTTATGACAGACATTGATGAAATACGCGGCAATTTACTTGAAATGCTCGAAGAGCTCGATGATCGGCTGGCTAAAATAACCGACGATGTCAGACATGTAGACGAGCCATTGGCAAAAGATTTTGCCGAACAGGCGACTCAATCAGAGAATGATGAAGTCCTGGATTATATAGGCAATGCAACCCGAACCGAAATTGAAAAAGTCAAACAGGCCATTTCCAGATTAGATAGCGGCAACTATGGAATTTGCGAGGTCTGTGGCGAGCCGATTAATAAGGAACGCCTGAAAGCAATACCCTATGCCTGTATGTGCATAAAGTGCGCGAATCAAGCCGGCTGTTAAGCTATATTGCCTGGTCAAGCAAAAGAAAACAAACATGCATCACATTGCAGTATTTTAAAGCGTTATTACAATGCTTTTATCGTAGAGATGTTTATCCAGCACCGCCATAGCTTCCTCGCATTCAATAACAGGCTTGCGGCTAATTAAAATATAATTCGCCAAACCGATAATTGCCCGCCAATGCGACCAGATAGAGACAAACTTGTAGGCGGCCATAAAGAGCTCGGCGATTTTCTTTTCTCTCTGCTCCCGGCTTATCAACAAGCACTCCAAGTATTCGTTAACCAATGCCAGATCAGAGGCCCCGCCATAATTATGCAGCGCATTCAAATTGATCAAATAGGGATTAATCAGTTCATCGTCCCGTTTGGCGACATACATGGCTTCGGCCAGCGGCCCAACCAGTAAGTTGATTATATCCGCCTCAAAGGCGCGCTCAAACGCCTGTTTCTGGGCCGGATAAAAGTGATCGGTCTCGGTCATTGATGGGGGCAAGGTATGTATTAGACGCCCGCCATCGACCCTGGCCGGGGCGTTATCGCAGTTGCTTGGCAGCGTCACGGAATGTCCCTGCTGAGTGCCTTCCTTAAGGATAATCTGGAAAAAAACCGGAGGCAGCTGTTTTTTCTTATTGCCTAAATGAATCGCCGCCGCATGCCCTGCCTCATGAATGGCAGTTCTGGTACTCAATTCTTGATTGGCTAGCTGAATAAGGCCTTGTGCTATGTCCTTACGTTTCATATTAAAACCTTTTTAAAAAAATGCGGGCTAGCCAATCTGCCCGCATTATAACGAGGAAGGATAAGTAACTCTGCTGCTTAGGTACAGACAAGAGTCGGAGAAAGTCTAACGGCCGAAAATAGCTTTGAAAATGTGGCATATTGCCGCGCGGCAATATGCCGCTCAAGTTGGCAAGCTTGTTGCACTGTATTATAAGTTTGCCTTGCGGAAACGCTTGAAATACCGGGCTTCTCAGCTGAATTAAGCAATTTTTATGGGGCAAATGACCCAGTCCAATAGGTCATATCACACACTTTACAAAGTGTAGACCAGAAACTGCATTAAGCCAGTGCCCGCCGGGGGAAAAATTCCCTGCCCTTTAGGCATAAATAGCCAAGCTCTTGCTCTACGCCCGTTCTACTGATTACCCAATCGACATCAAGGCATAAAAAAGTCATTATGCCTTGCACCCGTCAGAACTGTTTAAAATAAAGAACTCCAAAGTTCATCCACTTTTTTAACGACCTCGGGCGTCATTACGATAGGCCGACCCCATTCCCGGTTAGTTTCGCCGGGCCATTTATTGGTGGCATCAAAACCGACCTTGGAACCCAGGCCGGAAACCGGCGAGGCAAAATCCAGATAATCGATTGGCGTATTTTCCAATATCGTTAAATCGCGGGCCGGATCCATGCGAGTGGTCATGGCCCATATCACATCTTCCCAGCTGCGGGCGTTGACATCGTCATCGACGACAATGACAAACTTGGTGTACATGAACTGGCGCAGGAATGACCAGGTACCGAGCATGACGCGTTTGGCATGACCGGCATATTGCTTTTTCATGCTGATCACGGCCATCCGGTAAGAACAGCCTTCTGGCGGCAGGTAAAAATCGACAATTTCCGGGAATTGTTTCTGTAAAATCGGCACGAACACTTCGTTTAGGGCAACGCCCAAAATGGCCGGTTCATCAGGCGGCCGGCCGGTATAGGTGCTGTGATAGATAGGCGCCTGGCGCTGGGTGATGCGCTCAATGGTGAACACCGGAAATTCATCGACTTCATTGTAATAACCGGTGTGATCGCCAAAGGGGCCTTCGGGCGCCGTTTCGCCGGGATAAATAAAGCCTTCCAGGACAATTTCGGCGCTCGCCGGAACCTGCAAGTCATGAGTTAAACAGGTAGCCAATTCAGTTTTACTGCCGCGTAAAAGACCTGCAAAAGCGTATTCGGACAGCGAGTCGGGAACCGGTGTGACGGCTCCCAGGATGGTGGCAGGGTCTGCACCTAAAGCAACCGCAACCGGAAAAGGCCTGCCGGGATGCGCGGCCTGCCATTCTTTAAAATCCAGGGCGCCGCCGCGATGGGCCAGCCAGCGCATGATGACTTTGTTTTTGGCTATGACTTGCTGGCGATAAATGCCCAGATTCTGACGGTCTTTATGCGGGCCTTTGGTGATCACCAACGGCCAGGTGATTAAGGGACCCGCATCGCCCGGCCAACAGGTCTGGATAGGATAATCACCCAGGTCGACTTCATCGCCTTCCCGAACCAGTTCCTGACACGGCGGGTATTTGACCAGTTTAGGGGCCATATTCAAGACTTGCCTTAATACCGGCAATTTTTCCATGGCATCTTTTATGCCTTTGGGCGGCTCCGGTTCTTTTAAATACGCCAGCAATTCACCAATGCCGCGTAATTCATCAATGGAGTCCGCCCCCATGCCCATGGCGACGCGATGCGGCGTACCAAAGAGATTGGCCAAAACCGGAATATTGGCGCCTTTCGGGTATTCAAATAATAGTGCCGGGCCGCCCTGCTTTAAGGTGCGGTCGCAAATTTCCGTCATTTCCAGATACGGATCGACGGGGACGGTAATGCGTTTGAGCTCCCCTTTTTTTTCCAGCTGTTTGATAAAGTCGCGCAGATCCTTGTATTTCATGCGGCGATTCCGTTATGTCTGAGCAAGGCATCGATAGTCGGCTTGCGGCCGCGGAATTTGATAAACAATGCCATCGCAGGACATTGCCCACCTTGCTCCAGAATGTGTGTTAAAAAGGCGTTGCCGGTTTCCTGATCAAAAATGCCTTTTTCTTCAAACAGAGAAAACGCATCGCTGGATAAGACTTCCGCCCATTTATAGCTGTAATACCCGGCGGCATAACCGCCGGCAAAAATATGAGAAAAGCTGTGCGCAAAGCGATTAAACTTGGGCGGCTGTATGACCGCAACCTGTTTTCTGACCTGCTCCAGGGTTTCGTAGATACGGCCGCCTTTGCCGGGGTCATAATCCCGGTGAATTCGAAAATCAAACAGACTGAATTCGAGCTGCCTGACCAAGACCATGCCGGCCTGAAAGTTTTTGGCGGCCAGCATTTTCTGAAACAGCTCATCCGGCAGGGGCTCTCCAGTTTGATAATGCCCCGAGATCAGCGCCAGCGCATCTTTCTCCCAGCACCAGTTTTCCATGAACTGGCTGGGCAGCTCGACGGCGTCCCATTCCACACCGTTTATGCCCGATACGCCCAGATGATCAACCTGCGTAAGCATGTGATGCAGGCCATGACCGAATTCATGGAATAAGGTAGTGACCTCATCATGGGTCAGCAAAGCCGGGTCTTCACCGGTCGCCGGAGTGAAATTGCAGGTGAGATAGGCCACCGGAGTTTGAATATGTCCATCGAATTTATCGTCAGGGATGGTGTGTATGCCGCAAGCCAGTCGGGAACTGGCGCGGCTTTTGCGGCCGACACAATCATCCATCCAGGCGCCGCCGCGTTTTTTGGCGCGGGCATACAGATCGGTATAAAACTGGCCGCGTAACTGGCCATTTTTGTCCTCAATCTGGAAAAAACGCACGTCGGGATGCCAGCTGTCAAAGCCGTGGATTTCGGTAATTTGCAAGCCATAGAGTTTTTCGACGACGGCAAACAAGCCAGGCAAAACGCGCGTGATCGGAAAATAGGCTTTTACCGCCTCCTGAGACAGCTGATAATCATGCTGACGCATTTTCTCCGAGTAATAGCTCAAATCCCAGGATTGCAGATCAGCGATGCCGTGATGTTGATTTGCAAACTCACGTAAGTCGGCCAAATCCTTGCGCGCCTGACGCCAGGATCGATCGGCCAGATCTTCCAGAAAAGCCGTCACGTCTTCCGGTTTTTCCGCCATTTTGGTGGCCAGTGACAGTTCGGCGTAATTATTGAAGCCCAGCAAAAGTGCTTTCTCATGGCGTAGCGCCAGGATTTTCTCCATGATTTCACTGTTGTCCCAGCGTCCGGCATGCGGGCCCTGGTCTGACGCGCGGGTAGCGAAGGCCTCGTAGTGTTCGCGGCGTAACTCACGGTTATCGGCGTAAGTCATCACGGCGCTATAGGAAGGAAATTGCAGGGTAATCATCCAGCCGTCGGCATTTTCACTTTCCGCTGTCTGTCTGGCCTGCGCTAGGGCAGTCGGCGGCAAGCCTGCCAGCCCCTGCTCGTCCCGGATCAGTTTGCTCCAGGCGTTGGTGGCATCCATCAGATTTTCTTCGTATTGGCTGGCCAGCTGTGATAATTGCAGGCTGATAGCTTTGAATCGCTGTTTTTTATCGGCATCCAGATCAATGCCGGACAATCTGAAGTCCCTTAAAGCGTTGTCTATGATTTTCCTCTGCGCCTGGTCGAGCGTGACGAAAGCTGGGCTTTCAGCAATATGGCGATAGGCATTAAACAATTTTTCGTGTTGCCCCATCTCGGTTGAATATTCACTGAGCTTGGGCAGGCAGGCATTATAAGCGTCGCGCAGGGCATCATTGTTGACCACCGAGTTCATGTGGCTGACCGGCGACCAGGCTTTATTGAGCCGGTCTTCGGCATTTTCAATCGGCTCAATCAGGTTTTCCCAGCTGTAATCGGTGCTGGCCTGGAGCTGTTTTTCGACCACGGCACGGGCTTCGGCCAATAGCTGATCGATGGCCGGCTCTACATGTTCCGGCTTGATCTGGGAAAATAGCGGCAGTGTGGTATTGCTGAGTAAGGGATTGATCATGGTTTTCAGGAAAAGATGCTCATGGCGGCATTAATGCGCTGTTGCGCTTTATGCAGCAGGTTCAGGGAAAAGTCAGCGTCCAGTTTACCGTTGCTCAGCTTTACATAAGCCGGAATAGAGTTGATGTACGGCAGTTCTTTAAATTTGCCGGAGCCTATATAGCTGTGTAATTTGGCCAGAATGACGATCTCGGTAAGATTCAGTTGAGGGTTACCGCTTTCGTAAAACCAGTCCTCGGCATGTCGTGGGATCTGCGTCAATTCTTCGGGGAAACCCAGGGTATGGAGCACCAAGCTACCTACCGGTGGACTGAGTACCGGAATTGCCGCTTGCAGCTCAACTTCAGGATATTCATCGGGATATTGTTCGGCGAAATGCAGGATAGGTATGGTGCCTATGTCACAGATCAAGCCGGCCAATAAGGCGTCTTCAGGATCGACAGAAGCGGATTCTTGTGCAAGGACAAAGCTCAGGCTGGATACATACAGACTGTTTTTCCATAAATCCCGCATTTGTTTCATAAGCGCTGGGTCTTTGCTCTGGAACAACTGCTTCATGCTGATGCTCGTGACCAGATTGCGTGTTGCCTCCAGACCCAGCCAAGTAACGGCACTGTGGCCATTGGTGATGCGGGACACCGGCGCATACAGTGCGCTGTTGGCGACTTGAATCAGCTTGGTGACGATAGGCGCGTCAATCTGGATGATTTCAACAGCTTCTTCGATACTGATATCGCCGCGCATTGCTTCTTTCAGCTTTAATGCCACATGCGGCAAAGAAGGCAGGCTCAGCTTGTTTTCGTGGTAGGCGGCAGTAAAACTGTTAAAAAACCGGTTGCCGGTAATTTCCTCGGGAAGATCAAAATCCACAACCTCAATGGTAGCTGCCTGAGTACGGCTTTTATCGGTCCAAACGTTGATTAATTTTTGCGAAATGGCAAGAATCTCAACCTTGGTCGTGGCGATGGCCGTTGCTCCACAGCGTTTACCGCTATTTAGCGGCAAATTGGCGAGTGGAGAAGTATCGGTCAGCGTATAGTCATTCTCGCAATCAGGCTGCAGTTGCACACTGCCTTTGAGCAGGTAGTAAACGGCATCGGTTTGCTGGCCGCGTGTAAATAGAATGGATTTCGGTGCATAGCTGAACAGGGTGCCGGTGAATTGTGCAACCGCCTCATCATCCATATCGCGCAAGGGTACGAATTTTTTTAAGGTTGCCAGCGGCAGTTTTTTATTTTCAGTGGCAAGCGGCGCGGTGCAGCTCGGCCGAAGCCCTGCGTTCTCAGGCGGGCCGGCAGCAGTCTTTGCCATTATGACGCCGGACTCTGTTTTTTTTGTAAAACGCTTGAACCAATTCATCGATGCCTCGCCAGTAAGTGTATGAGTTTGCTTAAATGTAGTCTGGATTTGTGAAGAAATGGCAAATGTTCTTTGGCGCCTTGTTAGTAGCTGTTGCAGCACCCGGTGCTCGAAACGCTAATGTACACGAAATAAACTCCGGTTTATAAGCTCAGGACTCCTTGCGCTCGGCCGCTCCTGACGTTTTTAAACATGCCAGGGGAATTTTGACTGTCCTGGCGTGCAGGTTTTTTGAGTGGCTTGCCGGAAGTCTTATCTGTATAGCCGCTGAAATTGAAGATGCCGAGAACATTTTTACCCTTGTCTTAATTTTCTACAGCCGGGTTTGGCGATCATTTTGGGCCGGGCTCGTCTAAAAACAGAGCCGTTTTTGAAAGGCTGTCATGCCAGCTGCGATGGTTTTTATCAATCAGTATCCACCAAAAACCCAATCCGCACGCCGCCCATGACATAATAGCGGCGATAAACCGCAACAAGGCTTGTTGCCAGCTGATAGGCGCGCGGTCGAAGGTAAGCACTTTTATTTTCCAGGCGCGCAGACCCAGAGTCTGTCCGCCGTGCGTCCAGAACCAGGCATAAAAGAAGAAGCTGATAACGAGCAGATAGAAGGGGTAAAAAACTTGCCGGGAGGTAAATGCTTCACCGGCATTAATCGGCAGCAGCAGTGCCGTTGCGACAAACAATAAGGCAAGCAGCAGCAGCAGATCGTAGACAATTGCCGCCAGACGGCGCAATAAACCCGGCGCCGGCAAAGTACCGCTGCCTGGTTGTAAGGTTTTTTGCTTTGCCGTCCAGAACAATTAAATTTTGAATAAGGCTAATTTTTGGCCAAAATACATGCACATCGCAACCAGCGCAGCCAGCATCGCCAATGAGAATAAAAACGGCGGCCTATGGAACAGAAGAATCAGGAAATCTGTTACAAAAAGGCTGGTTATAAGAGGTTGGTCAATCAAGGCATTAAGAATCTTTTTGCACATAACAAATTCCATCAAGCACACTAAAAATTAGTGCACGTTTTTAAAAATTAGGGTTGCCCGGTCTTACCCGGCCGTGCTAAACACACAAACCAGGATAGCGTTCAAAAACGAAAAAGGATTCTACTATATCCAAAAGCGGAATGTAAAAGAAAGCTGTTGATTGGGCAAAAATGAATGAAATGATATGATTGTTAAAATTATAAAAACAAACAGAGATTACGATTATTTTAAATTTTTTTAAAAAACTTATTCATTCGGTCAAAAGCGGGCCTGAGCCGGTTGCTGCACAAGTCAGGGTCTACACGCGTGCGGAACACAATATTTCTCGCTCCCAGATCAGCGAAAATGCCCTGAAGGTATTGTATAGGCTGCAAAAATCAGGTTTTGAGGCGTATCTGGTCGGCGGCTGCGTACGTGATTTGCTGCTGGGGCGGGAGCCCAAGGATTTTGATGTGGTAACCAATGCCGATCCAGATCAGGTCAGAAAAGTATTCCGCAATTGCCGCTTGATCGGGCGCAGATTTCGCCTCGCCCATGTGCATTTTGGACGGGAAATCATTGAAGTTGCCACCTTTCGCGGTGCCGGCGGCGAGCAAAACGACAAACCCTTGTTGAATCAGGAAGGGCGCCTGCTGCGGGATAATGTTTACGGCAAAATTGAAGAAGATGTGTGGCGCCGGGACTTCACGGTCAATGCTCTGTATTACAACATCAAAGACTTTTCGGTGATCGACTATACCGGCGGCATGACCGATCATAAAGCTGGCAGGCTCCGGCTCATCGGGGATCCTGAAACGCGTTTTCGCGAAGACCCGGTGCGTATGCTGCGAGCCGTGCGTTTTGCCGTCAAGCTCGGCTTTAATCTGGATCCTGCGTGCGAACAGGCCATGCACAAGGTGGTTGATTTGTTAAGCAGCATCCCTTCGGCCCGGCTTTATGATGAGGCATTAAAACTGTTTTTGTCCGGCTATGCCCTGCAAACCTTTGAAATGCTTAGACATTACGGCCTGTTTCAGGTACTGTTTCCGGAAACGGAGAACAGTCTGGCCGTCGAGGAAGAAGGCTTTCCTCGCCTGTTTTTAATCAGGGCGCTGGAAAATTCGGATAACCGGATTGCCGAGGGTAAAACCGTCACAGCCTACTTTTTGTTGGCCGCTTTTTTATGGGAGCCGGTTGTGATGAGGGCTAGATCAAAGATAGCAAAAGGCGAAATTGAATACCTGGCCTATCAGGAAGCAATCAGCGAAGTGCTTTCCAGACAGCTTAAAGCTACCGCAATGCCACGGCATATCAGCACTGCCATGCGCGAAGTCTGGAGTTTGCAGCCCAAGTTTAATGCGCGCGCCGGCTCCAAACCCAGCCGCTTGTTACTGCATCCGCGATTCAGGGCGGCCTATGACTTTTTGTTGTTGCGCGCGGAAACCGGCGGCGCCGATCCCGAGTTGGCGCAGTGGTGGACCCGGTATCAGCATGCCGATGAAACCGAACAAAGAAAAATGACCCGCCCTTCTCGTCGCACGGCGCCAAAATCTGGGCGAAAAAAAAACTTCCGCAATGACGGTAAAGCCGCGGACGCTGCAGAACAGGAGAGCTAAGGCGGACGGCGCCCATATCAGCCAACATGAAAACATCAAAAACAGATTCGATAACGGCCTATATCGGCTTGGGCAGCAATCTTGCTGATCCGGCCGGGCAGATTAAAGCAGCGCGCCGGGAAATTGCCGCGCTGGCAAACGTACAAGAACTGGCCTTTTCCAGCCTCTACCAAAGCCCACCCATGGGCCCGCAAGATCAACCCGATTATGTCAATGCGGTCATGGCGATTGTCACTACCTTGCCGCCGCTGGATTTGCTGCGCTGCCTGCAAAAAATCGAGCATGAACAGGGCCGGGTAAGAACCGGCGAACGCTGGGGGGCAAGAACCCTGGATCTGGATTTGCTGCTCTACGGAGACCAGCAAATTACAGTGCCGGATCTGATCGTGCCGCATGCCGGGCTTTCCGAAAGGGCTTTCGTGCTGTACCCCTTGTCTGAAATTGCTCCGCAATTGCTGGTGCCGGGCAAGGGCAAACTTACGGATCTGCTGGCGCAATGCCCGCTGGCCGGATTAAGACGGTTGGACTGACGTGCATCAAGACCCCCCTGTACCGGCAACAAAACCGCTTTCCATCACTGATTTGGCCGCCATGAAACAGCGTGGCGAGAAAATCAGCTGCTTAACGGCTTATGATGCCAGTTTTAGCGCGCTTATTGATCACGCGGGCGTTGACATGATGCTGGTCGGCGACTCGCTGGGCATGGTGATTCAGGGCCACGACAGCACGCTGCCGGTCAGTATCGATGATATGGTTTACCATAGCCGATGCGTCAGCCAGGCCAGGCGCCGGGCATTTGTGTTGGCGGATCTGCCGTTCATGACCTATTTTAACCCTTTGTCGGCAGCGGAAAATGCGGCAAGGCTGATGCAGGCGGGCGGCGCGCAAATGATCAAGCTGGAAGGTGCGCGTATTGAAATTGTGCGCTTTCTGGTTGAACAGGGCATTCCGGTGTGCGGACATTTGGGCTTGCTGCCGCAATCCATTAATCAGCTGGGGCAGTACAAAGTGCAAGGCAGGGATCGCGCCGAGGCCGACAGAATTCTAGCCGATGCTCATAGACTGGAACAGGCCGGCGCCGGCCTGCTGGTGCTGGAGTGTGTTCCATCGGCGCTGGCCAAGGCCATCAGCACACAATTAAGTATTCCTGTTATCGGTATTGGCGCTGGCCTCGCGTGCGATGGACAAGTGCTGGTGCTGTATGACATGCTCAATATCGGCCTCGGCAAAAGGCCACGCTTTTCCAGGGATTTCATGCTCGGAGCCGCGAGCCTGCAGGAAGCCATTATCGCTTATCACCAGGCTGTCAAGCAGTCACAGTTTCCTGCCTCCGAACACAGCTATTAAGCCTCATGCAAACCCTTAAATCAGCCTCTGAATTGCGCAGCGCAGTCAGCGCCTGGCGCATGACCGGTCAACGCATCGCTTTCGTCCCCACGATGGGCAATCTGCACGCCGGGCATTTAAAACTGGTTAGCGAAGCCCAAAAAAAAGCCGACCGCATAGTGGTCAGTATTTTTGTTAATCCTAGCCAGTTCGGTCCTGGAGAAGATTTTGAGAGCTATCCCCGGACCGAGTACGAAGACCGGCAAAAACTGTCTGCCGCTGATATCGATATGTTATTCCTTCCGCCCGTCTCTGAAATGTATGCAGCGGACGCCAGAACCGTGGTTCAGGTAAGCGGCGTCTCCGATGACTACTGTGGGGCTTCACGGCCGGGCCATTTTACCGGGGTTGCCACAGTGGTCTGCAAATTGTTGAATATCGTGCAACCGGATCTCGCCTTGTTTGGTCTGAAGGATTTTCAGCAAATGACGGTCATTCGCACCATGGTCCGGGATTTGAATATGCCTGTTGAAATAGTGGCCGTGGATACGGTTCGTGAAGCCAGCGGCCTGGCCATGAGCTCGCGCAATGGCTACTTGTCTGCCGAAGAAAGGCATGTCGCGCCCCGGCTTTATCAAATCCTGTGCCGTGCCCGGGATGCCGTGCTGGCAAAAAACCAGCCGTACCCGGAAATAGAGCAACAGTCGATGGTGTTATTGCGGGAAGCCGGCTTTCAGCCGGATTATTTTGCTATTTGCCGCAGCCGTGATTTGGGAAAAGCCCAGAAAAATGATGCCGAGCTGGTTTTGCTGGCAGCGGCAAAGCTGGGTAAAACCCGGCTCATTGATAACCTTTATTTTTCTGTACCGGAAAAGACCGATGCGCTCTAAAAGTTGATGCTGGACTGCAAATAATGGATAATCTCCGGCTCTCGTACGTATTTTTATTGTTTTATTATGCAGACAACCATGCTTAAAGCGAAATTACATAGGGCTACGGTAACCCGTTCTGAACTGGGTTATGAAGGTTCATGTGCTATCGATCGCAATATTCTCGAACTATCTGGAATCAGGGAATACGAACAGATACAGATTTACAACATAAATAATGGTGCGCGTTTTACAACGTACGCAATTCGTGCCGAAGCAGGTTCCGGCATATTTTCGGTTAATGGCGCCGCCGCGCGCCTGGCTTGCCCCGGTGATTTGATTATTGTTTGCGCTTATGCCTCCTATGACCAGCAAGAACTTGAAAGCTATAAGCCTACCCTTATTTATTTCAACGAAAAGAACGAAGTCATCCGTTCTTCGCATTCCATTCCTGTTCAGGCTGCGGCGGCCTGAACAATCCTTTCTCGATTTTTAATTTGGCGTGCGGGTAGAGAAAAACTCGTCACTATTCAGCGCTTATCGGCTTTACCTCCGACGTTGATAGCAGCAGGGAGCATCCGGCAACTGCCCTGCCCGAGGATTTCTCCCTGCCTCCTGCTCATGCCTCAGCAAGCATACACAGCCCCTCGGTCACGTCGATTTCATTGCGCGCTTCAGTCAGGATGATGCTCTGCTCCATGCGCGCCAGTATTTTTTGCATGCCTATTCTTTTGCTACCGTTAATGATCAAAGGCGATTTAATGGAGCCTTTAATGGTCGGATGACGAGAGGCGGGATCACTTTCATCTTTATGCAGCAGTATCAGAATCAGAACATCGTCGATGCTTTCAAGCTGCAACAGCGCCTCTTCGGCATCCGTTAAAACAAAGTTGTAGTTGATGTTGAAAATACACGGATGCGCCACAGAAAAAGTGAGATTCTCATCGTCCAGCGATTGCAGCCAATAGATGATGGGATTACCCTCCTGATGGAAGAGCTTGAAACGGGTCTGGCTTTCAAAGCCGGGAATTCCGTTTGGAAAGCTAATGATGGTTTCAGGGTCGATGGTTTGTTTGCCAAAAATACGTGAATTAATGTCCATGGTTGTCCTCAAGATTCGAAGGGAAGTGGTAGCCGGTATTATTTTTGATAGTCTTCATAATAGTCTTTCTGTACGTCATAGATAAAACTGTCATAGCCGTCGCGCATCTCGTAGAGCAGGCCATAGGTAGCCCTTTCAGTATCTCTGATGCGTCGGTGGACACGGCTAAAAAAACCAACTGATTCTGCTCTGCTGGGCAATAGGGAAGCTTCCTGATCCTGCACGGGCTGACTCCAGGCGCAGGCACCAAGGCTCAGTACGAACATCAGCAACAGAAGTGCGGGTAAGCGCATGACAAGTCTCCGGCGTTTTTTAGCGTTTTTAAAAAGCAAGCAATAAAGACGCCAACAATGCGTAAACTCTTTAATCTGTGCTAACGCATTGATAGTACTGGCAGTGTGCGTTTTGGATAGCGTCATTTTTCCGGCAGCGCATGCCCTTCACGCCTGATTTTGCCGAGTAGACGGCATTGCATAGGCGCCGTGTTCTCTGTATCCTGCTCCCATGCAAATACATCTGATTACCGTTGGAAACCGTATGCCAGGCTGGGTGCAGCAGGGCTACGATGAATATGCCAAGCGCCTGCCCCGGGAATGCGAACTGGTGCTTAAAGAAATTGCCCCCGGCAAGCGCAGCAAAAACAGCGATGTCTCCAGAATTGTCAGAGAAGAAGGCGAGAGAATGATGACGGCCATTCCGCCCGCCGCACACGTACTATCCCTGGACATAGCGGGCAAACCCTGGACTACCCCCGAATTGGCACAAGCGCTGCAGCGCTGGCTGGAAAGCGGGCAAAATATCGCCCTACTGGTCGGCGGTCCGGAAGGGCTGGCGGATTCGGCCAAACAGGCGGCCCGCGAATCCTGGAGCCTGTCCAAACTGACGCTCCCCCACCCACTGGTGCGCGTTGTCGTTGCCGAGCAGCTTTACCGCGCCTGGAGCATCCTCCAGAACCACCCTTACCATCGTTGATGACGCCGCAAATAATTCTGGCTTCAGCCTCCCCCAGGCGCAAGGAACTGTTGGATCAGATCAGAGTCACTTATGCGATCCATCCGGTTGCCGTGGATGAATCGCCCCGATTCAATGAAGCCCCGCTGACCTATGTGCAACGCCTTGCTGCGGAAAAATCGGCGGCCTGTGTTGCGAAAATAGGTTTTTCTGTACCGGTGTTGGCAGCCGATACCGCAGTGGTCTTGGGCAATCAAATTATGGGTAAGCCGACAGACCAGAACGACGCCCTGTCGATGCTGACTCAGTTATCCGGCCAAACTCATCAGGTTTTCACGGCGATTTCGTTACGCGGACGCCGTCATGACCAGGCCGTCAGCATCACCGGAGTGTCATTCAGGCGCTTGACGACACCAGAAATACTGACTTATTGGCACAGCGGCGAGCCGGCCGATAAAGCCGGGAGTTATGCGATTCAGGGATTGGGCAGTATCTTTGTGGAATCGATCGCCGGCAGTTTTTCGGGTGTGGTCGGTTTGCCTCTGTTTGAGACCGCTGAACTTTTAGCCAAACAAGGAATAGAGCTTTTTTAATGAGTGAAGAAATTTTAATCAACGTTACCCCACCAGAAACACGGGTCGCCGTCATTGAAAACGGTGTCTTGCAGGAGTTAATCATCGAAAGAAGCCGGCAGATAGGCCTGGTCGGCAACATTTATAAGGGCGAAGTGTGCCGGGTTTTGCCGGGCATGCAGGCGGCGTTTGTTGATATTGGCCTGCCGAAGGCGGCTTTTCTTCACATTTCCGATTTGTGCAGCAAGGATCTGGAAAAAAAGCGTTCCGAAAATATCGAGCATTATCTTCATGAAGGCCAGCACATTATCGTTCAGGTGGTCAAAGACCCTATCGGCAGCAAGGGCGCACGCCTGACCACAGAAATATCGATACCCTCCCGCTATCAGGTTTATATGCCCTATGCGAATAATTGCGGGGTATCGCAAAGAATTGAATGCGAAGCGGAACGGGCCCGCTTAAAAGCCTGCCTCAATGCCTACCGCCAGCAACATGAATGTGGCGGCTTTATTGCCCGGACAGCGGCCGAGTGCGTGGAAGAAGCGGTCCTGTTTTCAGATATGACTTTTCTGCTCAAACTGTGGGAGTCGATCTCCGCAAAGATTGCCGACGCCAAAGCCAAGGAGTTTATCCATAAGGATTTGCCGCTCAGCGTCAGAACCTTGAGGGATTTATACAAGGAGGGCATTGATCGGGTGCGCGTCGATTCCAAGGAAACCTATCACCGGCTGATTGAGTTTGCCAATGTGTTCGTACCGGAAATCGTGCCGGTTATCGAACATTACACCGGCGAATGTCCGGTATTTGATATTTACAACGTTGAAAATGAAATTCAAAAGGCGCTCGAGCGTAAAGTCAAACTGAAATCGGGCGGCCATCTGGTGTTTGACCAGACCGAGGCAATGACCACGGTTGATGTCAATACCGGCGGCTATGTCAGCGGCAAGAACCTGGAAGAAACAATTTTTAAAACCAATCTGGAAGCGGCGCAAACCATTTCCCGGCAGCTTAGGCTCAGAAATCTGGGCGGCATCATAATTATCGATTTTATCGATATGCAAAGTGAAGATCATAAAAAACAGGTCTTGCAGGCGCTCGAACGCAATCTCGAAAAAGACCACGCCAAAACCAAAATTACTGAAGTCTCGGTGCTGGGCCTGGTTGAAATGACGCGCAAAAGAACGCGCGAAAGTCTGGAGCATATCCTGTGCGAACCCTGCAAGGCTTGTGGCGGGCGCGGGGTATTAAAAACGGCGGAATCCATGTGTCTGGAAATTTTCCGCGAAATTATTCGTGAAGTCCGGCAATATAACGTGCAGAAACTATTGGTGCTGGCTTCCAACGAGGTTGTGGAGATGCTGCTGGACGAAGAGGCCGCCATGCTCGCGGAACTGGAGGTGTTTTTGGGAGTGCAGATCAAGTTTAGGGCAGAAGCCGAATACAATCAGGAGCAGTACGATGTGGTATTGCTTTAACAGGCAAGACGGCAGGGATGAGCGCATGCGCCATGAGCGATTAGCTATTTCAACGAAACGCAAGGCATCAATGGTAAAAATTCTTTACCCTGCATTTTTAACCTTGTAGCTATTTTCGTGATCCACCACATTACGCGGGCAACGCGGCATCTTATTTTTTGGAGCTTGATTGCGTCAGCGCTCGGATTAACGGCTGTGCGCGTGCTGTTGTCCAGTATTGACACCTATAAATCCAGCTTGTCGAGCCTCATCGGCCAAGAGTTGGGAGCGCCCGTAAACATCGGCCGGATGCGGGCTAAACTGCGCGGTTTCAACCCCGAACTGGTACTCAGCGATATCGATGTTTTATCCACGCATCCGGATGAACAGCCAGCCATTCAATTGAATGAAATACGCCTGGGCCTACGCTTATTCGATGTGCTGGTCAGCAGGGATGTGTTGTCATCGTCCTGGGTGACACTGGTGGGCGCCCGGCTGACTGTCAAACAAAAACCGGACGGCAGTTTTGCCATTGTTGGCCTAAAAGCCAGCGATGGGCAACCGTGGTGGCTGATGCAGGGTGGTAAATACGAACTGCTGCAGAGCACCATCACTTGGCAGGATGATCAAACCGGCAACCGTCCGCTGCGCTTTGACGAGGTCGATCTGGCCATCATCAATGAGAGGGATAGCCAGCGCCACCGGATTAATATGCTGCTGAAACTGCCGAAAAAATATGGCAAGGCGCTAACCGTCGCCATGGACTTTAACGGCAATGTATTTGAACCGGCCAGTCTCAAGGGCCGTGTATTTTTACAAGGCAGACAGATAAGGCTGCCCGAGCTGGTAACCGCTGAGTTGCCGTTGGCACTGAAAATCAGCAGCGGCACAGGAGATTTCAAGCTCTGGGCTGAATGGCAACAGGTGCAGCTTACCGCCGTTAGTGGCGAAGTACAACTTGAACAGTTGCATCTGAGCCGCGAGGGCAAAGGCTCCTTTCCGCTTAAACAGATGCAGACCCGGTTTCAATGGGCGGCTAATGACCGGGAGTGGCGGCTGGATGTCAAGGATTTATTGCTGGAAACGGCTGACAGACCCAACAAGCCTGGCAAAAAATGGCCACCGGCCCTGTTCAGTATTGCCGGCGAACATACCGGCGCCAATCAGCAGCACAAACTTGCACTGTTTGCCAGGCAACTGGATTTGCACGAGGCGTCAGACCTTCTGCAGTTTTTTGCGCCGTTGCCGGACGAACAGGCGAAAATACTGGCAGAGGCCCGGCTCAGAGGCCGCGTGGAGGATCTTTCACTGTTTGCCGATGTGGATAAAAAACAGTTTGCCGTGAACGGCCGATTTGCCGGCCTGGGATTCGCACCTTTGCCGGCATTTCCCGGCATGGAAAATTTGACTGGCCACCTTAAAGGCAGCGAGCAGCAAGGCTCGATCTGGCTGATGACCCAAAATGCCACCCTCTCATCGCCCGGACTGTTTCGTTCGGAGTTAGCTATCAGGGTACTAAAAGGCCATGTGTCATGGCAGCAAACAGACGAGGATTGGCAGTTATCGAGCGCCCTGATTGAGCTGGATACGCCTGATTTTCAGACTAAAAGCCGTCTGCAGTTAAAGCTGCCAAAGACTGACGACAAGCCTTTTGTGGATATTCAGAGTGCATTTTCAGCTCACGACGCCAGCAAAGCGGCTCGTTATCTGCCCGCAGCGGCACTGAATCCCGAGGTGCTGAACTGGCTCGATCACGCCTTTGTTAAAGGCCGTGTCAGCGATGGCCGCCTGTTGTTTTACGGCAACCCGGGTGATTTTCCGTTTAGCCACGGGGAGGGAGTCTTTGAGACCCTGTTTCATGTCGATGGCTTTGAGCTGAACTATCACCCGCAATGGCCACATTTGACCGGACTGGCCGGTGATGTGCTGTTTTTACAGAACAGCCTGCAGGTCAAATTTCAGCAGGGCCAGGCGGCAAAGACCAGCCTAAAACAGGCCGAAGTCAACATTCCGGCAATGGGCGATAGCGAGTATGTGTTGGTCAAAGGTGAGCTGGGCGGCGAAATTATTCGAGCCCTGGATTTTATGCAACATACGCCGCTTAATTCCCCGGTGGATGCATTATTAAATGTGATTACCCCCGAAGGCGATACCCAAATCAGCCTGGATTTAAAAATCCCTCTCAGCGACGGTGCAACCGCCAAAGTGCAGGGAGCGGCGCAATTGGATAAGGCCAAATTGACCGTCAAGCCGTTGGATTTAGCGGTCAAAAATATTTCCGGAGCGTTAAAATTTAATGAACTGGGCGTTTATAGTGAGCGTATTCAGGCCAATAGCCTGGGCCACGCCATAGACATTGACATTAAAACCAGCCGCGATCAGACCACTGTCAACGTATCGGGCAGTACCGGTATCAGTGACCTGCAGACGCAATTCAAATTGCCCTGGTGGCAATTGGCAGACGGCGTCGCCGATTATCAACTGCAATTGCGTCTGCCTTTTGACACGAGCGCCCCGGAGCTTTTGGTGCAGTCGGCGCTGACAGGCGTCACGCTGAAGTTACCGGGCGCATTAGCCAAAACCGCTGACCAAACCAGGCCCTTGTCACTAAAGTTTGTTTTTGATGATCAGACCTTGCTGCCACTGGCATTCAATTATGACAACCAGCTCAAAGCCGCCGTCAAATTAGATACCCGGCAACAAAACCTTTACTCCGGCCACATTCTGGTCGGCTCGGGGGAAGCGGCCCAGGTTGAGGGTGCCGGCCTGACATTGGAAATCAATCGTGATCCATTGCCTTTGCAAGACTGGCTGGCTTTATCCGTTGCCCAGGAAGGCAGCAGTGCGCTGAACAGCATCAGGACAATCAAGTTGCACAGCAACCACTGTCTGTGGGGGAAAGTCGAAATGGGCAAGATTGATCTAAACGTGAGCCGCACTGGAAGCAATTGGGCCGGACATATCAGCAGTGCCTTTGCGACCGGTAAAATTCAGATACCGGTTGATCCTAAGGGTGCCGAAAGCATCACTCTGGTTATGGATGTACTGGATTTTTCGGCCTTCAAGCAGCTAAAGCGTGAAGGCGAGACCTTAAGTCCGCAGCGGATGCCATTATTGAATGTCAGCAGCCATAAAACCTTGTGGAATGCCGTTGATCTGGGGCAGTTGACCCTGGAAACCGAGCGTATAGCCAGCGGCATTCGTTTTAAGCGTGTCAATCTGACCGGAGCAGACGCAAAACTTGTCTTAACCGGTGACTGGAAAACCCAGGATGAGCAGTCTCAAACACAGACCCGTGGCCGCCTGGAAACAGCGCATTTCGGGCGGCTGCTGACCAGGCTGGGCATTAGCCCTGATATGACTGATACCACTGGCTTCTTTGATTTTTCGCTCAATTGGAGCGGTCCGCCGCAACAGTTCTCCATTGAGGGCTTGCGAGGCCAGGTAGACGTTGATCTGAAGCACGGACGCATTTTGAGTATAGAACCCGGATTTGGCCGGGTGCTGGGCATACTGGCCATGGACCAGTGGTTAAAACGTCTGCAACTGGATTTTAGCGATGTCTATTCAGAAGGCTTGACCTTCAACAGCATTAAGGGACAGTTTGAATTACTCAACGGCATCGCACTCACCCAGAATTTAGTCGTCGATGCTATCCCGGCAAAAATCACGCTTGCCGGCGAGACCGATCTGGTCAAGCACACCGTTGATCATCATGTCCATGTCGTGCCTAAAAGTTCTGACGCCGTGCCTATTGCTGGTACAATCATGGGCAAAATTGCCGCCATGGTGGCACGCACCTTGACCGGCGAAGACAAAGAAGGCTTTTTCTTCGGTTCAGAGTATCAGGTGCAGGGCCCATGGGGCAACGCGCAAATTATTCCGCTGCATGAAAACGAGGGTTTGCTGCAGAAAACCTGGAGCGGGATTACCGGCTTCCCCTGGGTGCAGGGACCAAAAAATGACAACAACGAGAGATAAGCATGAGCAAATGTGCGGCCATCCAGATGGCATCCAGTCCAAGCATCAGTGCCAACTTGTTTGAAGCCGACAAGCTGATTGGCGAAGCCGCAAAGGCGGGGGCAAAGCTGGTCGCATTGCCGGAAAATTTTGCGTTGATGGGCGAGCATGAACTGGACAAGATCAAAGCCAAAGAGATCGACGGCTCAGGACCGATACAGGATTTTTTATCCTCGGTCGCAAAGAAATATGCCGTCTGGGTTGTCGGCGGCACCATTCCCATCGCGGGCAACGACGACCTTAAAGTGCGGGCGTCTTGCCTGGTCTACAACGCTAACGGCGAACGCGTGGCGCGCTACGATAAAGTCCATCTGTTTGATGTCAACGTCCCGGGCACACAAGAAATTTACCGCGAATCCGACTCCATCGAGCCGGGCGATGTGCCTTTGGTGATTGATACGCCCTTTGGCAAGCTGGGCGTTGCGGTTTGCTACGATCTGCGCTTCCCCGAATTTTTCCGCACCATGGGTAAACTGGGCATGGAAATACTGGTCATTCCATCGGCCTTTACCGCGGAAACCGGCGCCGCGCACTGGGAGCTTTTATTGCGCGCACGCGCAGTCGAGAACCTGTGCTATGTGATAGCGCCCGATCAGGGCGGCTTTCATCTGAATGGCCGGAAAACCTTTGGCCACAGCATGATCATCGACCCTTGGGGCGTGGTGCTCGATTGCTATAAAACTGGCGGGGGCTTTGTGTCGGCGGAAATCGATCTTGAACGCCTGGAAAAGGTGCGCGCCGCTTTTCCAGCACTCAATCATCGCCGCTTTTTCTGTGCCTAAGTTATTGTTGAAAATGAAATTAATCGTCAAAAAATACCCAACCGCCGTATTGCTGTTTGGCGCTGCCCTGGTTTCCTGCGCAAGCGGAGATGACAAATACCGGGGCACTGAAATGCTCGAGCGGCCGCCAACGCTGATCGTTGACAAGAAGAATGCAAGCCTGCCTGTCGAGGAGACTCTGCAAACGGAAGCCGAGCCAGGACTGGGCGACAAGGTGACGTTGTCCGAATCCGGCCCGCTACGCCTGACTATCAAACAGCCGTTTGTCCAGGCCTGGAATACTGTCGAGTTGGCATTAAAACAGCAGGAGTTTGCAATCACCGATCGCAATCGCGATAAGGGCCAGTTTTACATTGTCTACAAGCCTGGCGGTTTTTTCTCCAAATTGCTGGATTTTTCGGCGGCTCTTCATAACGAGGCCAATTATATCCTGACCCTGGAAGGTAAAGACGACGAAACAGCAGTCAGCGTTACTCACATAGAGCCTGACAATTCACAAGCGAGCCCCGATGGTTACTACGACGCTCCGGAAGATAAGTCAAAAGCACTGCTGCAGACCTTATATGACACACTGCACAATGACTTGAAAGCAGACTGACTGGGCCTCATTAGTGAGCGGAATCAGAACTGGAATTACATTTCGTTCTGGTTCTGGAATCGCCCGCATATCCTATTCATTACCATTACCTCTTACCCACACGTTATGACGGATCTACTTCATCTCGCAAGACAAGCTGTACTCATGCCATCCGGCATACAGGACGGCGATATTGAAACCATCATGAGCCGCCTGCTCAGTGCTTCGGTGGATGCCGCAGATATTTATTTTCAATCCAGCCATCATGAATCCTGGGTCATGGAGGGCGGCATCATCAAGGAAGGCAGCCATAATATCGAACAGGGCGCCGGCGTGCGCGCCGTAGCGGGCGAAAAAACCGGCTTTGCCTACAGCGACCGGATTGAACTCCCGGTGCTGCTGGAAGCGGCCAATAACGTCCAGGCCATCGTCCGCCAAGGTCAGCAAGCCCGGATTGGGCTGGCGAAAACCGCCAGCTGGCCGCGCTACTATGCCCCGCTCAATCCGTTAAAGTCATTGGCGGACCAGCAGAAAATCGAGTTATTGCGCAAGGTTGACAGTGAAACCCGCAAACTGGACAGCCGGATTGAAGAAGTTATCGTCAGTCTGTCCGGCGTCCATGACTGCATCCTCGTCGCCAATCAGGACGGCTCACTGACGGCCGATGTCCGGCCCCTGGTGCGCATGAATGTAACCGTGATCGTCGCAGAAAATGGTCATCGTGAGCAGGGCAGCATGGGCGGCGGCGGCCGCAGCGATTACAGCTGTTTTATCGACCAGGACGCGGCCCTCGAATACGGCAGGGAAGCAGTCAGACTGGCGCTGGTTAACCTGGAAGCGGTAGACGCGCCGGCCGGCAATATGACGGTCGTACTGGGGCCGGGCTGGCCGGGCATTTTGTTGCATGAGGCGATCGGTCATGGCCTGGAAGGCGATTTCAACCGCAAAGGCACCTCCGCATTCAGCGGCCGCATCGGTGAGCGAGTAGCCTCCGATTTATGCACGGTCGTCGATGACGGCACCCTGCCGGGAAGGCGCGGATCGCTCAGCATTGATGATGAGGGCACGCCCACGGAAAAAACCATCTTGATTGAAAACGGCATCCTGAGAGGCTACATGCAGGACAAACTCAATGCCCGTTTAATGGGCGTCAAGCCTACCGGCAACGGCCGGCGCGAATCTTACGCGCACCTGCCAATGCCGCGCATGACCAACACCTACATGCTGCCCGGGGCACATAATCCAGAAGAAATCATCAAATCGGTAAAAAAAGGGCTCTATGCCAAAAACTTCGGCGGCGGACAAGTGGATATTACCTCGGGTAAATTTGTCTTTTCCGCCAGCGAAGCCTATCTGATCGAAGACGGCAAAATCACCCGGCCGGTCAAAGGCGCCACCCTGATAGGCAACGGGCCGGATGTGCTCACCCGGGTGTCCATGGTTGGCACCGATCTGGAACTTGATAGCGGCGTCGGCAGCTGCGGCAAGGAAGGCCAAAGCGTACCGGTAGGCGTGGGCCAGCCTACACTCAAAATCGATGGCCTGACGGTGGGCGGAACCCGCATTTAAGCGGCTCAGAGCGTGATCTTCCTGTCTCGCCTCATCACCGCATCAGTGGGCTGATGATTTCCAGGACTTTCTCCCTGGAAAACTCGCCCGGCTGCCGGTGGATGACCTGGCCTTGGGGATTGACGACGATGGTGAACGGCACAGCGTTAATAATATTGCCCAGTTGCTGGGCTAATGCTATGCCTTTGTCACCGCCAATTAAAATTGGATAGTTGATCTTGATCGTGTTCAGGTACTCGCTTACCGGCTCCCGGTCTTCTATGGCAATGCCGACAAACTGCAGGCCTTTGTCGCCATATTGTTCCTGCAAAGCCACAAATTCAGGGATTTCTTTGCGGCAAGGCGGGCACCAGGTGGCCCAGAAATTAATAACCAGAATCTTGCCCTGCCACTCTGAAACATTACGCTGATCGCCTGACATCATCGGGCAGACTAAAGTCTATTAGCGTAGACGGCCTTGAATCCATGACCGGCGTTGATAAACGCCTGACGCTTATGCCCGCCGCCAGGGCAATGGCCGCGGCAATAATAATCAATGCGGCCTGTTTCATGGCTGCACCCGCTGCAGGCTGTCAATAAAGGTTTCAGCATCCTGAAAGCCGATGACCCGGAGCGCCGGGTTTTCCTGTTGACCGTCAGCAAAGAACAAAACGGCCGGTGGTCCGATCAGCTTGAATTTCGCCAGCAGTGCCTTATCCTCCTCCGAATTTTTACTGACATCCGCCTGCAGCACTACAAAACCCGCAAGCGCTTGTTTTACGGCAGGATCGGCAAAGGTAGATGCCTCCATTTCCTTGCAGGAAATGCACCAGTCGGCATAAAAATCCAGCATCACTGGCTGTTTATTGGCATGCGCCTGCTCAATTCTGGTTTCCAGTTCCGCCAGTGACGACACTCTGGTAAAGCGAATGCCCTGCTCTGCCGCCTGCGCCGGACTTATAGCCAAGCCTTGCAGGGGTTTTAAGGGATTGCTGTTGCCCAGACTGACACCGATTAACAGTAACAGACCATAGGCGAGCATCATCAGGCCGACGCCTTTCCACAGCTTGCGCCAGCCAGAGCTGTCAGGCGGCAACGGATCAACGGCGCTCAGGTAAATAGCCGGAAGAATCAGCAGCATGGCCCACAGCAGCATGATAATCGTGGCCGGTAAAATACGCGACAACATCCACACCGCAACCGCCAGCATGATCACTCCGAACACGGCTTTGGTCGAATTTAGCCAGTTGCCGGCTTTAGGCAACAGTTTTCCGGCCGAAGCGCCCAATAACAGCAGCGGCACGCCCATACCCAGCGCCATCACAAACAGCGCGCTGCCGCCTAATATGGTATCGCCGGTCCGGCCAATATACATCAGCGCCCCGGCCAGCGGCGCGGCAACACAGGGACCGACAATCAGCGAGGATAATGAACCCATAATGGCCGCTCCCAGCAGCGAACCATCCCGGTGCCTTTCGCTGGAGTTATGCAGCTTGAGTTGCAGCACCTTGGGAAGTTCCAGATGATAAAAGCCAAACATGGACAATGACAGCAGCACGAAAACGGCGCTGAACAATCCGATAATCCAGGGCTGCTGAAAAGTGGTCTGCAAATTGCTGCCGAACAAAGCCGCGAGGATGCCAAACACCATGTAGGTAGCAGCCGAAGCCAGCACATAACTCAGCGACAGCATGAAAGCCCGCCCGGTGGTGATGTGGCGATGCCCGACAATAATGCCCGATAAAATCGGAATCATCGGGAAGATGCACGGGGTAATCGATAACAGCAGACCAAAGCCGAAGAAGCTGAGCAGCGTTACCCAGAATGAATCGTGCTGCAAGGATTGCACGATTTGATCCTGCTCGGAAAGCACCGCTGCCGGTGAGGCGCTGGCGACAACAGGCGGGACTTTCATCGTCGTTGCCGGCAGATCAAGGCTGATCTTAGCGCTCATTGGAGGATAGCAAACGCCCCGGTCGGCGCAGCCCTGGTATTTCGCCTGCAGGACAACGGTTTGCGCGGACAAGTTTGAGCGCACAACAGGCAGGTCAAAGCCTAGTTCCTTATGAAAGATTTCAACCTGGCCAAAGGCTTCATCGAGTTTAGGTGTGCCGCGCGGAATGCTGTAAGCGCCCAGTTGCATGCCGTCGGTGTCGAGCAATTCAAACTGAATTTTTTCCCGGTACAGATAATAGCCGCCGGCAATATGCCAGTTGACATGCAGCGTATGGGCGTCGCTTACTGATGCAAAAAACTGAAAAGCCTGTTCCGGCGGCAATAATTCGTCGTCAAAGAGATTAAGCTTCAAGCCTTGACTGACTTTACCTAGCAGGCTGAGCGGATCGGCGGTTGCCGCGGTTTGCGCAGGCAGTTTAATGTCCCGCATGGTTTTCTGTGGCGGGTAACAAATACCCCGGTCGGCACAGCCCTGATACTGCACCAGAAGCGCCATGGAAGGCACGCCGTCAGTCGCTGACAAAGGCACGAGAATTTTAACCTTGTTGCGATAAATCACCAGATCGCCAAAAGACTCATCGTGTTTGATTTCGCCTGCTGGAAAAACCGGCTCGCCTAACCGGACTAACCCGGTTTTGGACTCAAAATGTATTTTGTTGCGGTACAGATAATAACCATCGGCAATTGCCCAGGACACTTCAAGCTGACCGGCAGAAACGGCCCGTGCAGAAATATTGAAGGCCTGCTCGGGCGGCAATAAATCGTCATCGCCCAGCGCCAAGGCTGGCTGATGGCTAAGGGCTATAAGACACAGCAGAATTATTTTGAAGAGAGGCATGAGTCTATCCAATTCAGGTATTCGGGTAAGCCGTTTTCAATATCAACGGCTATGATTTCAGGCAACTCGTAAGGGTGACTGGCTGTTATGGCCGATTCAATGGCCGCATAGCGGTCTTTATCGGATTTAATCAGCAGCAGATGTTCGTGGGCCGATTCGATCTGCCCTTGCCATGCATACACAGACAGAATACCGGGCAAAATATTCACGCAGGCGGCCAAATGGTCTGCGATCAAAACACGGGCAATTTTTTCGGCAGTGCCCTGGTCGGGACAGGTACACAGGATTATTTGATGGCAAGCAGGCATTTTTAGGGATCACAATGATAGAAGCTGCGATATTATCCTAGAAATTAAACCATATTGCCCTTATATTGTGAGCATGGTCTTTTACGGTTCGAGTGCTAGCGATGAAAATTTTCCAAATAATGTTTCTGTGTTTTCTGATTATTCCTTTTATAGAAATCTATTTGCTGATCCAGGTAGGCGCGATTATCGGCGCTTTCCCGACTATTTTTTTAGTGGTTTTTTCCGCCGTGCTGGGCGCCTGGCTATTGCGGCAGCAAGGTTTTGCGACCTGGCATCGCTTTCAGGCGAGCCTGGCGCAAGGCAGCCTGCCTGCTTATGAAATGATAGAAGGCCCGATCTTGCTGGTGGGCGGCGCCTTATTGCTGACGCCCGGCTTTGTGACCGATGTCATGGGCTTTGCCTGCCTGATCCCTCAATTGCGCAGAAAAATAGCCCAGTATGTCATCGAACATCATCTTATTCAGGCCGGTGGCCCGTTTCAGCGCCCGGTTCGAACAGAAAAGGATGTGCTGGAAGGTGAGTTTCGGAAGGAAGAATAAATAAGCTGCAAGGTTCAAGGTGGCGTAACATGCCAATTTTGAACCTTGAGCTACGGGCTTAGTTGCTGGTCGACTCCGGCTCGCCGCCAGTTCCACAGGTATTTTTACCAAACCCGGAATAGGCTGGGCACCAGCCTGAATAGCCGGTAGCAACCAGGATCAAGCCGATCAGCAATAAGGCAATTTTGGCGGTAAAAATAGAAATAATCATCAGCGCGACTCCACCGGCCATGCGCTGTTTTTTTTCTTTCTCACCAATGTTGTGTTCAAACTTAATCAAACGCTTATAATCAAAATTCATCTTATAAAACCCTCTGTGTAGTTGCGGCAAAGCAAAAGCGGTTTGCCATTGAAAAATATGCAACAAATATACACAGCTCCAAAAAATGTGCAAGCGGTAACATGTGGATATTACAAAAATCATAAACCCTTTAAACGATAGCCAGCGTCTGGCGGTTTCTGCACCGTCCCAGGCCATGCTGGTTCTGGCTGGCGCCGGCAGCGGCAAAACCCGGGTACTGGTGCACCGAATCGCCTGGCAGATTCAAGTGGAAGGTTTGTCACCACACAGCATTCTGGCGGTCACCTTCACCAACAAGGCGGCCAAGGAAATGCGCGGCCGCATCGAAGCGCTGCTGAACATGCCGGCGCACACCATGTGGATCGGCACTTTTCACGGACTGGCGCACCGGTTGTTAAGGCGTCATGCAAAACAGGCGAAGCTGCCTGACACGTTTCAGGTGATGGATTCGGCCGATCAGTTAAGAGTCATCAAACGCTTGCTGAACACGCTCAACCTGGATGAGGCCAAATGGCCGCCCAAACAGGTGCAATGGGCTATCAACGCGCAAAAGGATGAAGGCATCCGGGCCCGGCACATGGCCGATACCGGCGACGTGTATCAGCGCCAGCTGCTGACCATATACCGCGCCTACGAAGAACTGTGTGACCGCTCGGGCCTAGTGGATTTTGCCGAGCTGTTGCTGAGGGCGCATGAATTGTTACGCGACAACGCCGATGTCCTGGAGTTTTATCAACAACGTTTCAGGCAAGTGCATGTGGATGAATTTCAGGATACCAACACCATTCAATACGCCTGGCTGCGCCTATTGACTACGGGCAAGGATAATCTCTTTGTGGTCGGCGATGATGATCAGTCCATTTACGGCTGGCGCGGCGCGAAAATCGAGAATATCTACAGCTTCCAAAAACATTACCCGAATCATCAAGTCGTCAAGCTGGAGCAGAATTACCGCTCGACAGGCAACATTCTCAAGGCCGCCAATACCGTTATCGCCAACAATGAAGGCCGCATGGGCAAAGAACTGTGGACCGATTCGGGCGATGGCGACCTGATTTCGTTATACGCCGCCTTTAACGAGCAGGACGAAGCCTATTTCGTCGTTGAGCGCATAAGAACCTGGGTCAATAGCGGCGGCGCACGCAGCGAGGCCGCCATATTATATCGTTCCAATGCCCAGTCCCGGCAATTTGAAGAAAAGCTGATGGCCACAGGCATACCTTACCGGGTTTATGGCGGGCTGCGCTTCTTTGACCGCGCAGAAATAAAAAATGCCCTGGCCTATTTGCGTTTGATGTCCAACCGTCATGATGACGCTTCGTTTGAGCGCGTGATTAACACGCCAACGCGCGGGATAGGCGCCAAAACCCTGGACGATATTCGTTTGCAGGCCCGCGACCGCAGCATTTCCCTTTGGGCGGCGGCTATCGTACTGATCAATCAGGGGCGTCTTAGTGCGCGCGCCATCAATGCCTTGAAAGGTTTTTTAAATCTGATTCAGCAACTGACGGAACAGGCCGACGGCCTGGAGCTCTATGAAAAAGTCCAACTGGTGATCGAAAAAAGCGGCCTGCTTGAACAGTATAAAAATGACAAGGCCGACAAAGGCGAGGAAAAAGCAGAAAACCTGGAAGAGCTCGTTAACGCGGCGCGGCTTTTTGATTTTACCGAAGACAATGAGGACCAGCTCAGCGAGCTGGATATGTTTTTGGCGCATGCGGCCCTGGAAGCCGGCGAGCTGCAGGCAGACGACTTTGAAGACTGCGTACAGTTAATGACCCTGCATTCTGCCAAAGGCCTGGAGTTCAAACTGGTTTTTCTGGTCGGCATGGAAGAGGGGCTGTTTCCGTCCCAGCAGTCTGTTGATGATCCCGGCAGACTGGAAGAAGAGCGCAGACTTTGTTATGTCGGCATGACCCGCGCCATGCAGCAATTGTATCTGACTTATGCCGAATCGCGGCGGCTATATGGCCGTGAAAGTTATCCAAGACCCTCGCGTTTTCTGCGCGAACTGCCGGAAGCCTGTATTCAGGAAGTCAGAATGCGGGCTAATGTGACGCGACCGGTTACGGCCACTCCGCCGAGAGCCCCGAGCATGTACACGCAAAATGCGTATAAACTGGGCCAGCGCGTCCGTCATGCCAAGTTTGGCGAAGGCGTGGTGCTGCAAATGGAAGGCGAAGGCGCCCAGGAAAAAGTGCAGATTAATTTTAAAACGGCGGGGCTTAAATGGCTGATGCTGTCTTATGCCACGCTAGAGGTGCTTTAGCGGCAGCCACGTTAGCCAAATACAAAGCGGGCAGGCGATGCTGCACTCATGTCTCTGGGTGCAGCATCGCCGTGGTTCGACTAATTAAGGCGTTAAGCCTTCGCCGACTGTGATGACTTTGAGTGCGTTGGTTCCGCCCTGCATGCCTGTCAAGTCGCCTTTGGTAATAATGAATTTATCACCCTCTTTCGCCTGGCCGCGTTTTTTCAGAGCATTCACAATACCTCGATTCACTTCGACATGATCCTGTGCTTCATGCGTAAAGTAAAACGGAAATACGCCACGATATAAAGTGACTCTGCCCAGCGTTTTTTGGCTGCTGCTGAAAGCAAAAATAGGAATGCCCGAGCTGATTCTGGACATCCATAGCGGGGTCGATCCCGATTCTGTTAATGCCGCGATACCATTGATTTTGGAATGGTTGGCCATATACATGGCGGACATGGCAATCGCCTCATCAACACGTTCAAATTCTGCATCGAGACGATGCCCGGAAACACGTACGCTGCGCTGCTTTTCAGCCTCGACGCAGATACGGTCCATGGCGGCAACGGCTTTCACTGGGTATTTGCCGGATGCCGTTTCCGCCGATAGCATAATCGCATCAGTGCCGTCATAAACCGCATTGGCCACATCAAAAACTTCCGCACGGGTAGGAATCGGATTGTCTATCATCGATTCCATCATCTGGGTCGCGGTAATCGCCACACGATTAAGCTCGCGGGCGCGTTTAATCATTTGCTTTTGCACAGCAGGCAAGTTGGCATCGCCTATTTCAACACCAAGATCGCCACGGGCAACCATAACGCCGTCAGAGGCCAGAATAATTTCATCAATCACCTCCAGAGCCTCGGCGCGTTCAACCTTGGCAATGATACCTGCATCACTGCCGGCTTCACGCAACAGGCGGCGCGCTTCGTGCAGATCGTCCGCGCAACGGGGAAACGAGACCGCAACATAATCAGCGCCCATTTTGGCGATGGTCAGAATGTCTTCCTTGTCTTTATCGGTTAAGGCCGCCGCAGAAAGACCGCCGCCCAGCAGGTTGATGCCCTTGTTATTGGACAGATCGCCGCCGACGATAACGGTACAATTCACACGCATGTTTTCAACATTGACCACATCCATGACGATACGGCCATCATCCAATAACAGCCTGCTGCCAGGCCTGACCTCCAGAGCCAGTGGTTCGTAAGTAATGCCAACCTGGGTGTTATCGCCGGCCTTCTCGTCAAGATTAATGTCCAGCGCAAAGCTCTGACCTTCGTTCAGCAACACTTTGGTATCTTTAAAGCGGGCGATACGAATTTTCGGGCCTTGCAGATCAGCAAGAATACCCACCAACCGGCCGGTTTTCTTGCTGAGCTCGCGCACGGCGTTGGCTCGATCGATATGATCTTGAGCCGAACCGTGCGAGAAATTCATGCGAACGACGTCAAGACCTGCATCAAACAAACCTTCAAGCACACCGGGCTTATCCGTAGCAGGGCCCAGTGTGGCTAAAATTTTGGTTCTTCTTAACATTATGGTTTGAGTCCGTTATTTTGCATTGACTAAAGCAATGGTGGTATCCAGCATACGGTTTGAGAAGCCCCACTCGTTGTCGTACCAGGACAGCACTTTTACTAGACTGCCGTTCAGCACTTTGGTTAATGGCGCTTCGTAGATGGAGGATGCCGGGTTGTGATTAAAGTCAATGGAAACCAGCGGTTTTTCGTTGATCGCCAAAATGCCTTTTAACGGGCCCGCAGCAGCCGCTTTCAGGATGTCGTCAATTTCCGCCTTGCTGGTATTTCTGGAAGCCTGAAAGGTCAGGTCAACCACGGAAACATTGATGGTAGGCACGCGCATGGCAAAGCCGTCCAGTTTGCCGTTCAGTTCAGGTAACACCAGGCCAACCGCAGCGGCCGCGCCGGTTTTGGTAGGAATCATGGATTGAGTGGCAGAACGGGCGCGGCGCAGGTCGCTATGATAAACATCGGTCAAAACCTGGTCATTGGTATACGAATGAATGGTGGTCATCAAACCACTTTCAAGGCCAATGGCGTCATGCAGCGGTTTAACCAAAGGCGCCAGACAGTTGGTGGTGCAGGAGGCGTTCGAAATTACAGTATCGGATGCTTTTAGCGTAGTGTGGTTGACGCCAAATACGATGGTGGCGTCGACATCATTGCCGCCCGGTGCGGAAATAATGACTTTTTTGGCGCCGGCCGTGATATGGGCAGAAGCTTTGGCTTTGCTGGTGAAGAATCCGGTACATTCGTGGACGACATCAACGCCCAAATCGGCCCATGGTAATTTGGCTGGATCTCTTTCGGAGAACACTTTGATTCTGTCGCCATTGATAACAATGGAATCGCCATCAACGGCTACTTCATAAGGGAATTTTCCATGCACTGAGTCATATTGAGTCAGGTGGGCATTGGTTTCGGAATCACCCAAATCATTGATTGCAACAATTTGAATTTCATTGGTACGGCCGGATTCATACAGGGCCCGTACGATATTGCGTCCAATACGCCCATAACCATTGATTGCAACTTTAATTGGCATAGAATTTCTCCAGATTGATAAGGTGAGTGTCAAAAACGCGTGGCCAAAACTGCCACAACTGCGCAGACTATACCAAAATAAGGGGCTATTAGTCCATTGATGCCGGGGAAATGACCGCTGTTATTTTTTGCGCTGTCAATCCCTGCTAACAATACTTACTGACCAGGCTGGCTTGAGCCCGGCGC
>CAWKEY010000044.1:0-404552 GCA_963848675.1 uncultured Gammaproteobacteria bacterium | reverse complement strand
GCAGACGCTACCACGTTACTACTGGCTAAAATGGCATGTCTTGCCGTTAAGATTTCGGGTGCCGCATTTGTGAAACTCGAATCACGTTTTGGTCTTGCTGTTATTCATAGAAACACGATTATTAGTGACAATTCAGTACCCATTCATCGAGCCACTGCTGTTTTGTAAAACTCATAGGCCTTGCTTGTTCGGTTGTACTTAGCCAGGGCTTATTCCGTTCATTTTCTCTTTTTCGTGTTCCAGGTGGCAGTTTTACAGCAATTATGAACGGCTGCGATAAATATCATGAGTGGCTAGCTTAGAGTGGAATTTACAGATAAGCAATGTGACCACAAAGTGACCACAAATAAAAAAGCCTAGGTAAAAATACCTAAGCCTTTGAATTCTTTGGAGCTGGTGATGGGACTCGAACCCGCGACCGGCTGATTACAAATCAGCTGCTCTACCAACTGAGCTACACCAGCAAAGAAGTGCGCATTATACACAACAATTATTTTTTGCCTAGCGTTTTGGACAACTATTTTTGCTTTCTTCCGGGCTTGTTTTTGTTGCCTGCAATGCGGCGGCTTTTGCTTTCGCGGGGATTTTCAAAGCCGGTATATTTGGTTTTAAAATGCTGCGTTGCTGTCTTAAGGTGTTCAGTGGCATCCGCGGTGCCTTTGGGCTGGAAGGAGGGCACTAGGTGTTGCTTGCCGTTGCCAATGAGCTCGCTACGGCCCATGGCTTTTAAGGCATCGCGTAATAAGGGCCAGTTTTTGGGGTCGTGATAGCGCAGGAAGGCTTTGTGCAGTCGGCGTTGTTTAAAGCTTTTGGGTATGGCGATGTCGTCCGCTTGGCGGCTGACCTTGCGCAGGGTGTCTTTGCCGGAGTGGTACATGGCGGTGGCGATGGACATGGGCGAGGGCAGGAAGGCCTGCACTTGATCGGCTCTGAAGCCATTGCGTTTCAGCCATAAGGCCAGATTGAGCATGTCTTCATCGGTCGTGCCGGGATGGGCGGCGATAAAGTAAGGTATCAGATACTGCTCCTTGCCGGCTTCTTTGGAATATTTGTCGAACATCGCTTTGAAGCGGTCATAAGTGCCCATGCCCGGTTTCATCATTTTCGATAAAGGTCCTTGCTCGGTATGTTCCGGGGCAATTTTAAGATAGCCGCCGACATGATGGGTGACCAGTTCCTTGACGTATTCGGGCGATTCCACGGCCAGATCGTAGCGCAGGCCGGAGGCGATGAAGATTTTCTTGATGCCGGGCAGGGCGCGGGCCCGGCGATAGAGTTTGATCAACGAGCTGTGATCGGTGTTCAGATTCGGGCAAATGCCGGGATAGACGCAGGATGGCTTGCGGCAGGCGGCTTCGATTGTTTCGTCCTTGCAGGCCAGCCGGTACATATTGGCGGTGGGGCCGCCCAAATCGGAGATATGGCCGGTGAAAGCGGGTGAGGTGTCGCGTATGGCCTCTATTTCTCTGATGATGGAATCTTCCGAGCGGCTTTGAATGATACGGCCTTCATGTTCGGTAATGGAGCAGAACGAGCAGCCGCCGAAACAGCCGCGCAGGATGTTGACGGAATGCTGGATCATCTCGAACGCGGGCACGTTGGCGTTGCCGTAGTGTTTGTGCGGCAGCCGCGAGTAGGGCAGATCGAAGACGCCGTCCATTTCTTTGGTGGTGAGCGGGATGGGCGGTGGGTTAACCCATAGCTGACGCTGGCCGTGTTGCTGTATCAGCGCGCGGGCATTGCCCGGATTGGTTTCCCCATGCATGACGCGCGATGCATGCGCGTACAGGATCGGATCGACTTTTACGGCTTCATAAGCAGGCAGACGAATTACGGTTTGCGCGCGCTGATTTCTGAGCAGGTGTTTATCAAACTGAATGACTTTTTCACCGGCATTGCCGGCGCTATTGTTGACTTCGCAAGCCGGTTGTTCCTGATAAGGATCCTGGGGCGGCATGACCGACCCGGGTTTGTCTATATCGGTCGAGTCTTTAACAGACCAGCCGGCGGGAATCTGATTGACAAAATGGACGGTGCCGCGGATGCCTTTGAGTTCCGTGATGGCTTCGCCGCCGGCCAGGCGATGGGCGATTTCGACGATCTGACGTTCGCCGTTGCCGTAAACCAGCAGGTCGGCTTTGGAATCCAGCAGGACGGATTTGCGTACCTGATCCGACCAGTAGTCGTAATGCGCTATGCGCCGCAAGCTGGCTTCGATGCCGCCGATGATAATGGGTACGTTTTTGTAGGCTTCCCGGCAGCGGTGCGAATACACGTTGACGGCGCGGTCAGGACGTTTGCCGGCAGCGCCATCGGCGGTATAGGCATCGTTGGAGCGGATTTTCTTGTCTGAGGTATAGCGGTTGACCATCGAATCCATGTTGCCGCCGGTCACCCCAAAAAACAGGTTGGGGCGGCCGAGTTTTTTGAAATCGTCGGCACTGCTCCAGTCGGGCTGAGAGATAATGCCGACTCGAAAGCCCTGGGCTTCAAGCAACCGGCCAATCAGCGCCATGCCGAAGCTGGGGTGATCGATATAGGCATCACCTGTCACCAGAACGACATCGCAGCTATCCCAGCCCAGTTCATCCATTTCTTGTTTGCTCATCGGCAATAGAGAAGCTACGCCAAAGCGCTGCGCCCAGTATTTGCGGTAGCCAAAAAGGTTGGGTGCTGAAGGTAATGTGGGGGACATCATGGTTTTATCACTTTGCTCATCAAGCGGCTGTTGTGTTTTGTAAGATCTTTTAAAAACACAGGAAATTCAATTTGGTAGTGTTGTTCGAGGACGTTGGCGCGTTCGCGTAAGTCCCGCAGGGAATACAGTGGAGTATCTTCATTGAAAGCCAGGCCGATTATATTGCCTTTGCCGCGAACCGGCAGAAATAAAATTTTCCAGTTAAAAACACGACTCAGCCACAGGGCAATCTGTTCAAACAGAGCCTTATCGGTGCCCCAGAGATTGATGGCCATGATGCCGTCATTTTTTAAAACGGCTTTACAGGCATCAAAAAAAGCCTCGCTACAGATCGATTGCGCCATGCCTTCGTGATCAAAGGCATCAATGAGTACCAGATCGTAATGCCCGCTATGGCTTTCGCTATGTTGGCGCAGATATTGGCCGCCGTCGGCGATAATGATTTTTAAACGCGGATCCAGCGGTAAACCAAAATGACTGCGCGCGATCTTGACTACGCTTTTCCGGTACTCTATGACTCTTATTCGGCACTCCGGAGAATGCTGCAATAAATGCTTGGCTAATGAACCGCCTCCCAGGCCAACCAGTAGCGTGCTATCCGGGTTTTCTTTGAATAATAGCCAGCTGCTCATGGCGCGGGCATAATCCAGATAAAGTCTCTCAGGGTCACTTAAAAGCAGACTGCTTTGCCTGGAATACGAACCAAAATGCAATGACCGGACACCCTGTTGCTCAACCACCTCAAGAATGCCGTTATCATCGTGGCTTTGGTGAATCACCAGGCCATCATATTTATACATACCAGAGTTTCGGCTCGTAAAATTGTTGGCTAATCATTATACAGATGAATCCGGTTAAGCGGCGCCGGGTGATTGCAGAAAAATATTTATTGTCTGGGTGGGCTTGAAAAAAAGAGCTCAAGCCCCGATTTCGTCATAAAATCAAGCTTTGTTATTTATTTGTAACCAGTTCGCGTAAAATCGAACACTGAAAATTTCATTAATCATTGAGAAATACCATGAAAAAATTGCTTTTGCTAACGCTCTTGTTGTCTGCCGGTAACGCCCTTGCCGATGATGCCAAAAACGAATGGCATAACACCACGCTAACCGAGGCCACCATTAAAAAGATTCAGGCGGCCAGCTATGAGTATAAAAAATGCGTCTCCGATGAAATACAAAAACCAGACTACTCCAAGCAGGATACCCGCAAAGCCACCGATGTCATCATGAAGCAGTGTGAGCCGGTATTAGCGCAAATGCGCGAAGTGTATATCAGCGAAAAGGTGCCGGCTGTTATTGCCGATCGTCATCTGAAACAAATGCGCATGCAAACCACGCGCAATGCGTTGCAGTCCTTGATGTTTGCCGAAGCCGCCCGCAAATCGGGCCAACCATAACGAACTAGCGGTTATTTAATGAATACTACCTATGCAATTGATTTATCGTTGAAACCAACCACTTTCGATTTATGGCATGTGTGTCTGGCCGGTACCGTGGTGCTGTTAACGTTGATTCTCATCGCAGTGCTGCTGTCCATGGTGATTGCCATGATGCGCTGCAAGAAAAAGCCGGTCGAACCGAGACTTCAGCCCGCTATCGAAAAACCGGAGCCTGAAGTCAAAATCGTCGAGAAAATAATCGAAGTCGAGAAAGTGGTTCATGCGCCTGCGCCGGAACCTGTCGTGCTAAAAGAAGCCACGCCGGATGCAGCCCTGCAGTTACTGGGATTACTGCAAAAAGAAGCGCGTTTTATCGACTTTATCAAAGAAGATATTTCGGCCTATGGCGATGCCGATATTGGTATTGCAGCACGTGTTGTGCATGAAGGCTGCAACAGAGCCATCAATGAACACTTCACCCTGGCACCCGTTCGCAACGAACAAGAAGGCAGCAAAGTCAGTCTACCCCAAGGTTTTGATGCCGCAGCCGTACGCTTAACCGGCAATATCGTCGGCACCGCGCCTTTTAACGGCACCCTGGTTCATAAAGGCTGGCAGGTGACAAACATAAGATTACCCAAGCTGACACAAGGTCATAATGCGGCCATTATCGCAGCGGCAGAGGTTGAATTATGAGTGAAGAGTTAAGCGAAAACCCGGTTAGCAGCCATGATGACCCTAAAGAACAGCCCGATGCTGTCGCGAATTCAATTGATGGCCCGCGATTTTCGGTCGGTATCGATTTAGGCACAACGCATTGCGTTCTATCGTATGCCGATCTTGCTAAACTCGACGATGATGAATGCTCGCCTCAGGTGATGGCGATCTCTCAGCTGACCTCGCCCGGTGAAGTTGAAGAAAAACAGCAGTTGCCGTCATTTCTCTATCAGGCGCATGAGGCGGAACTGGCCGAGGGTTCGACGACATTGCCCTGGGCCGCCAAACCGGAGCATCTGGTTGGTGAAATCGCCCGCACACTGGGCAGCAAAACCCCGATTCGTCTGGTATCCAGCGCCAAAAGCTGGCTCTGTCATGTGGGTGTCGACTGTAAATCAGCCATTTTACCGGCAGAGGCTCCCGAAGAAGTCGAGCGGGTTTCCCCTTTTCAAGCGACAATGGCTTATTTGCAGCATCTGCGCGATGCCTGGCAAAGCCAGCATCCAGATGCGCCACTGACCCAACAAGATCTTGTAATTACCGTGCCTGCCTCCTTTGATCCGGCTGCGCGAGAACTGACCATTGAAGCGGCGCGCGCTGTCGGCCTTGGCCAGGCCATTTTATTGGAAGAACCGCAGGCCGCGTTGTACAGCTGGATTGAGAGAAGCCAAGGCGACTGGCGGAACTACGCCACGGTGGGCGATATTATTCTGGTGATTGATATCGGCGGCGGTACCACTGATTTGTCATTGATCGCCGTTACCGAGTCAAACGGCAATCTCGAGCTGACCCGCGTTGCGGTGGGTGATCATATCCTGCTGGGCGGTGACAATATGGATCTGGCTTTGGCCTATACGGTTAAAGCCAAATTGGAAAAAGACGGCAAGCGCCTGGAGCCTTGGCAGCTACAGGCCTTGATGCACAGTTGCCGGGATGCCAAGGAAAAAATCTTCACGCATCCGGATATGGATACTATCCCTTTGGTCGTCGCCAGCCGGGGGTCTTCGTTAATCGGAGGTACATTGCGCACTGAATTGACGCGTGAGGAAGTGGGCAGTGTTTTGATTGAAGGTTTCCTGCCCCGTGTTGCGGCCAGTGACAGACCAGTCAGCCGTCCGCGTACCGGCTTAAGAACCGCAGGTCTGCCTTATGCTCAGGATGCTGCCATTACCCGGCATTTGGCGGCATTTCTGGCCAAACAGCAAAGCGCCACGGACGATTTGAAAGACATTAATCTGCCTGAAAACGCCACTTTCCTGCATCCAACCGCCGTATTATTTAATGGCGGTGTACTAAAAGCTCAAGGTCTTGCCGATCGCTTGATGGAGGTATTGAATGCCTGGCTGGCTGCCGAGCAGGCGCCGCCGGCAAGATTGCTGGAAGGCGCCGATCTTGATCTGTCGGTCGCCCGTGGCGCAGCCTATTACGGCTTTGTGCGCAAAGGCAAAGGCGTACGCATTAAAGGCGGCACCGCAGCGTCTTATTATGTCGGCATAGAAAGCGCGATGCCCGCAGTGCCCGGTTTGGCACCGGAAATTCAGGCCTTATGTATCGCGCCTTTCGGCATGGAAGAGGGCACACAGGAAGAGCTGCCGGATGAAGAACTGGGCTTGGTGGTCGGCGAGCCGGTTCGTTTCCGTTTCTTTGCGTCCAACAGTCGGCGCGAGGATAAAGTCGGTATTCGTCTGGACTACTGGACTGACGACGAACTCAAGGAGCTCGATGAAATTGAAATTAGCTTGCCGGAGGAAGGCCGAAGACCCGGTGAAGTCGTGCCCGTTCATCTTTGTGCAGCGGTCACCGAGGTAGGCACCCTGGAATTGCAGGCGGTATCACGCAAAGATAGCGGCCGCTGGAAAATTGAGTTTGATGTCAGAGGCGAACAATAAACGTGGGGCGGTCTGTTTGACCGCCCTGTCTTTGCTTTCTTGACGGCAATGTTATGACCGCAAGCCCTTTTCATTCACTGCACTTGTTCACCGGCATTACACAGTGATGTCTTCCTAAAACCCCGATCTTGACTGCTGCCGTGTGCGATCCGAGGATGAAGCAGCAATGCTGCTTCAGGCGGCAAGCAATTTTCTTGGCTTATCCAGGCTGGCAGAAATGCAGGAAGGTCTTTATAATCCCGAATAATGGCATAAACTCAACACCCTATCCGTGGCCGATTGACCATGGAATCAGAACTGCTGATCTTCATTGCTGTTTAACCAGGTAAAGCGCTTGATAACGTGCTTGCAAGAAATGAGTTTTATCAGCATTACCGTCCGATAATATAGAAGCTTTTGTAATCACTTTGATGTCACCCAAACGACTTGTTTTATTGTGTTCACTGCCTGCGGTTATCACCGGTTGCGCTGAATTTCATGGTTCGCAACCGCCGGCTCCTGTGTTCGATGGCCATGCGGATATTTATATTCAACCAGAGCCTTCAGCAAGACAACAGGAGCCCAAACGGATTCAACAACCTGCGCCAGTGCTACAAACCGAACCGATACGGGAATCAGCCCGTGTTCCTGAAGTCATTCAAATGCCGCCCGAAGCGCCACCTGTAGACGAATTTTCTGCTCCCGAGTCTTCACCGTCATCAGAGTTGTCCGAGCCGACAGATTCGTTGGCGCCTGAGGAAGCCGATCAACCGGTAACGCCTGCGCAGCCATTCAATACGGTAGAGCCGATCAAGCCGCCAGAGCCGGTGGAGGTTTTACAACCTTTGGAACCTTTGCAATCTTTGGGCACCGTAAAGCCGGCGGTAGGGGCTTTGGCCATGTCCGCGGATCAGAGTAATTCCTCGGGCAATCTTGATGCAGCCGTCGCCACGATTGAGCGGGCGATTAGAATTGAACCCCGCAATCCTGCTTTGTATTATAAATTGGCTGAGTTGAGACTGAAGCAGTCTAAACCTCGCCTGGCCGAAGATCTGGCAAAAAAATCGGCATTGCTGGCTTCCAATAATCCCGGCCTGAAGAAACAAAGCTGGCTATTGATTGGCAATGCCCGGGTGATGCAGAAGGATTATGCCGGCGCCAAGGCGGCGCGCGCCAAGGCCGCTCAATTTTAACTCGCATCAGTTAAGCTGCTATACCGATCCCAATAAGTTACTATTTGAATCCCCTCATTCCCACCTTTTCTCTCTGGAGAAGAAAAAGAGTGAGAACCTATCGGGATGATACTAGGCCTTGTCATCAAATAGCTTGGCTTCGGCTATCGGCAGAGCCGGTTTGGTTTTTGGGTGCCCGTCCTGGGCGTTCATCTGTCCAGGAGTTAAGCCGGATTGTTCAAATTGTGCTTTCAAATAATCCAGGTTGCGCCTGATCAGTTCGGTAGTCTGGGTTTCCTGGCTGCGAAAATGGGTATGGATCATATGCTCTCGGAAGGAAATAGCGCAATGAATGCTACCCAATCCCGGCGGGGTCAGGGTGATATTGACCGACCAGTTGCCGCTATCGGGATGCCGGTCTGCGTCCTTGTCCTGCTGTATTTCAAGATCCACCGTTTCCGCGTTATCTCTATCAAGAAACGGCAGTTCAAGATGCCAGATCTGTTTTGGATTGTCCTCTTTAGGCAGGGAAAGCAATTGATTCAGGACAATCTTTGCAAGCGTGTTTTCGGTTTTTTGCTGCATGTTTTTCAGCAGTGCCAAATCCGTGTCCTGATGATTTTTGACAGCCTGAGTGCTCACTTCCTGCTGTAAAAGCTGAACCAATTTAAGCAGGTTGGCTTTAAAATCCGCCTTCACATCCTCCGCCAGAGCCAATTCCGGCGTTTCCGTCAATAGTCCCAGTCTGGCTTCAAGAAATAAGCCCGAGTTGTCCAGGGCCTGTTTAAGGCCCGGATTGGTCATCAGCTGCTGGCTTTGCGGCAGATTGTGCAGAATGGCGAGGATACTGCTTTTTAGAGATTGAGGCAGGCTTTCGTGTGTTAACAACTGCGGCAAGTCTTTGATTAGTTGATTTAACAACTCCGGGGCCGATTGATGCCTGGGTAAAATCTGCTTTAGCAGTTCGGTTATTTTTTCCGTTGGGCCTGGCAGGGCAACTGACAACAGCTTAAAACTGGGCATCATGCCTGGATTGGTCACTACCAACCTTAAAATTTGCCCGATTTTGAATGTCTCGGGCGTTTTCAAAGACTCTGTTGCAAGTTGAGAGCGCTCTAGGGTGATCAGGCTGGACTGTTTTACGGTTTCGGCTGATTTTTCCTGATAGTGCGATGCCGGCTGCAGGGTCAAAATTTGCATCTGAATTTTATTGCCGTCGAGCCCGATGATTTTCACAGTCAATTGTTGTTTTACATCGAAGGACTGCTCCAGATTTTTGCCGGCCTCCTGTAATTGGACTGGTGTTGCTTGCAGACTCAACAGTGCTGCTGGCAGTTTTGATAGCGGCGATGCATTGAGTATCTTGAATTCTAAAGCGGGCGTGGTTTTGGTAAGCTGGATTTGTAAAGACTGTCCGGGATCAAGCTTGACCGGCTGGCTGCTGTGCAGGGTGATGGGCTTGTTGTCCAGGTTTAAAGTCAGCGCAGTGCTTTCAGCTGAGCTCGTTGTGCTGATGACGGTGACATTTAGCGTTTGCCCCACTTTCAGATGTACAAGATTGTCAGCCGGTTTAGTCAGGGCGGGCGGACCGGAACTGTTTATGGGCGGTTTAATATCCACTTGGACAGAAGTTAGACCAACATTTGCCGGATATGCTCGATTTCATCTTTTGCGGTATCGAGTATGTTAATACTGTCCTTGGCATCCAGATGCCCCGCCAGTTTTTTATAGCAGGGTAAATCATCCAATTTAGGCATCTTTTTGACATCAACCTTGCCGATAAAGCTGTGTAATTGCGAGATCATGACAATGTCCGAGTAATTGGCCGGGTTCGTGTTATTTCGATACCAGTTTTCGGCGTTAATGACGATTTCTTCAAAATCGCTGGGGAAATCCCACTGCCGAATGATTTGTACGCCAATTTCAGCGCGCAATTTTTTAACAGTCTCAGACAGATCTTTTGGATGCGTAATCATATCGGGGTGATTGTCGGCATGGGTCAGAATGGGCACGATACCGATGTCATGAGTCAGCCCGGCCAGCATGGCCCGGTCAGGGTCAAAGCCCGATATTTTGTGTGCGAAGACCGCACTGATGGCCGCAACATAACTACTATGCGCCCACAATTCGGTCATTTTGCGGCGGATAACGGGTAATTTGGCAGTGAATACCGATTTTAGGGCGAACGCCGTAATAATGTCTTGTGAAGCTTTCAGACCCAGCCGCGTGAGTGCTTCCGGGCAGCTTTCAATTTGTTTACGGCCTCGATACAAGGGACTGTTAGCGATTTTTATCAAGCGTGCGGTAATCGACGGATCTATCTGGACGACACGGGCAATTTTATTACTGTTGGCTTTGTCATCATTAATGGCGCGGCGAATTTTGAATGACACATCAGGAATGGTGGGCAATACCAATGTTTCGGATTGCATATACTGGTAACAATCCACTAACAGTTTATTTTTTGGCAAATTTGCGGTGGTATCGCGGGTGTCGTTATCAGTTTCGCGCATGAAGTGATTGTTTAATATTGGGACAAGCTTCCAAAGTTTAGTTTAAAATTCGTCTTTCCGTCGAGACCAAAGCTACTGTCATCCTCTATGCAGACACCATCTTCCGAGATTTTAACGACCTTAACTACCCTGCGTGATTATATTCGCTGGGGCGCCAGCCGTTTTGCCGAAGCCGGGCTAGTGTTTGGTCATGGCACGACAACGGCCCTGGATGAGGCGGCGGCGCTGGTCCTACACACGCTTTTCCAGCCGTATAATTTGTCCGGGACTTTTCTGGAAGCCGTGTTAACGCTCAAGGAACGTCAGGCTGTCATCGATATCATCGACAGGCGCATTATTGAGAGAAAGCCGGCCGCTTATTTAACCCACGAAGCCATTTTTGCCGGTTTGTCGTTTTATGTCGACGAACGGGTGCTGGTGCCCAGATCGCCCATTGCCGAGCTCATCGAACAACGCTTTGCGCCCTGGGTGGATGAAGAACAGGTGACGCGTATCCTGGATTTGTGCACCGGCAGTGCCTGTATCGCCATTGCCTGCGCCTATGCTTTTCCCGGGGCCTTGGTGGATGCCGTCGATTTATCGGAAGATGCCCTGTCCGTCGCTGAAATAAATGTTGATAAACACCAGCTTGCCGAGTCGGTAACCCTGTATCAATCCGATTTGTTTAACGAGCTGCCCGCAGCTCGCTACGATATCATCGTCAGTAATCCGCCGTATGTCTGTCATCAAGAATGGGCGCGGTTGCCGGCCGAGTTTCGTGCCGAACCCGATATGGGTTTTATAGGCGGAGAATCCGGCCTGGATATTGCGCTGCGCATTCTGCTGGAAGCGCGTAAGCACTTGACCGATCAGGGCATCCTGATTGTCGAAGTCGGCAGCAGTGCAGAAACATTACAAGCGGCTTTCCCTGATGTGCCTTTTTACTGGCTGGAGTTTGAACGCGGCGGCGACGGCGTATTTTTGCTGACGGCAGAACAGCTTGATCACTATCACGAATTATTTGAAGCGGCTTTGAATTGATATGTCCGGAAATACCCTGGGAAAATTATTTACCGTAACCACTTTTGGTGAAAGTCACGGGCCTGCATTAGGCGCTATCGTCGATGGCTGTCCGCCCGGAATGGCATTGTCCGAAGCGGAACTACAGCACGATCTTGATCGCAGAAAGCCGGGTACTTCAAGACATACCACCCAGCGCCGGGAAGCCGATCAAGTCAAGATTCTGTCGGGGGTGTTCGAAGGTAAAACCACAGGCACGCCTATCGGACTGCTGATTGAAAATACTGATCAGCGCTCAAAAGATTATTCCAAAATCGCCGACAGTTTCAGGCCCGGTCATGCCGATTATACCTATCAGCACAAATATGGCTTTCGGGATTACCGCGGCGGCGGGCGCTCATCGGCGCGTGAAACGGCCATGCGCGTTGCCGCCGGCGGCATTGCCAAGAAATACCTCAAACAGCAGTTAGGCACTGAAATACGAGGCTATCTGTCGCAATTAGGGCCGATCAAAATCGATAAAATTGACTGGGGCATTATCGACAGCAATCCTTTTTTCTGTCCCGATGCCGGCAAAATTGCCGAAATGGAAGCTTATATGGATGCCTTGCGCAAGGAGGGCGAATCCATCGGCGCAAAAATCGAGATAGTGGCCAGCAATGTCCCTCCGGGTCTGGGCGAGCCGATTTTTGATCGTCTCGATGCCGATTTGGCGCATGCGCTGATGAGTATCAACGCGGTGAAAGGCGTGGAAATAGGCGACGGTTTTGCCTGCATCAACAGCAAGGGCACACAGTTCCGCGATGAAATCACCCCGGACGGGTTTTTAAGCAATCACGCCGGCGGTATTTTGGGCGGCATTTCCAGCGGCCAGAACATTGTCGCCAGTATTGCCTTGAAACCCACCTCCAGCCTGCGCCTGCCCGGCAGAAGCATCAATGTGCATGGTGAAGCCATTGAAGTGGTGACCGAAGGCCGCCATGATCCCTGTGTCGGCATCCGGGCGACGCCGATAGCCGAGGCCATGATGGCCATCGTACTGATGGATCATTTCTTACGGCAGCGTGCGCAAAATGCCGATGTGCATTCCGGGCTGCCGTTGTTGAGATAGCCGCCTGCTTATTCTGTTTTGTAGACCACGGGGAACGTACCGGCGACTTTGGGTTCGGGAATTGGTATTGCCATAAAACACGCTGCGATGATGGCAACAAAAATACACTGAGGCCAACCAAAAGCAGTTAGGTTTTTTTGTATCAAGCACCCGGAACGGTAAGCTGAATATCGATAACAAGGAACAACACCAATGAATGGAGAAACCCACAGCCAACTGGCCAGTTTTATCTGGAGCATTTGCAACTTATTGCGTGGCCCCTACAAGCGCAACGAATACCGTAAAGTCATATTGCCGTTGACAGTATTGCGCCGCTTCGATTGTCTGCTGGAGCCAAGCAAACAAGCCGCATTCGAGGAATTCCAAGCCCTTAAAACCAAACCGGAACGGGTTATACAAGCACGGCTGCAAGCCATTACCGGCCACCGCTTCTACAATCTGTCGCGCATGCAGTTCGACAAAAACGCCGGTCATTCCCTGCTCAACGATCCGAACAACCTCGCCCCCAATCTAAACAGCTACATCAATGGTTTCTCGCCCAATGTCCGCGCGATCATGGAGAAATTCAAGTTCAGCGATCAGATTGCCCACATGGCCGAGAAAAATATTCTGTTCGAAGTGATCAAGGCCTTTGCCGCCATCGATCTGTCGCCGCAACGGGTCGATAATGTGCAGATGGGTTATGTGTTCGAGGAACTGATCCGCATCGGCGCCGAGCAATCCAACGAAGAAGCCGGCGAGCATTTCACCCCGCGCGAAGTCATCAAACTGATGGTCAACCTGTTGCTGGCGCCGGAGCAAGACCTGGCCCAAAGCCATGTGGTCAAAACCATCTATGATCCCGCTTGCGGCACCGGCGGCATGCTGTCGGTGGCCGAGGAATACATCCGTAAACTCAATGCCGACGCTCAACCCAAAGTGTTCGGCCAGGACTGGAACGACGAGGCCTGGGCGGTCTGCAAATCCGACATGCTGATCAAGGGCGAGGATGCCGATAACGTTATCCTCGGCGACACCTTCACCCGCGATGGCTTCGACCGCGACAGCGACGGCAATCAATGGACCTTCGACTACATGCTGGCCAATCCGCCGTTCGGCGTGGAGTGGAAACAGCAGCAAAAGTACATTCAGCAGGAAGCCGACACCCTGGGCTATGCCGGACGCTTTGGGGCCGGCACCCCGCGCATCAACGACGGCGCCTTGTTATTCCTGCAACACATGATTGCCAAAATGCGTAGCCCGGAAAATGGCGGTCAGCCGCATCGGCATCGTGTTCAACGGCTCGCCGCTGTTTACCGGCGATGCCGGCAGCGGCGAAAGCGAAATCCGCCGCTGGATCATAGAAAACGACTGGCTGGAAGCCATCGTCGCCTTGCCGGAGCAACTGTTTTACAACACCGGCATTTCCACATACATCTGGATCATCAGCAACCGTAAGGAGCCGCAGCGCAAAGGCAAAGTGCAACTGATCGACGCGCGTAATCTGTGGGTGCCTATGGAAAAATCGCTGGGCAACAAGCGCCGCCGCATCGGCGACCCTAGCGACAAAGCCAAAGACCCGGATCATATCGGTGAAATTACCCGCATCTATGCCACAAACACCGATGGCGAAACCCGGCGTTTTACGCTCGATGGCAAAGAGAAAGTTTTAGTGGTCAGCAAGGTATTCGATAACGAAGACTTCGGATACCACAAGATCACCGTCGAGCGCCCGCTACGGCTGAACTTTCAAGCCAATGCCGAGCGTATCGCTCGCCTTGGAAGAGCAAACCGCGTTCGTCAACCTGGCCGGCAGCAGTAAAAAGAACGAAACCGTCCGCCAACAGGAAATCGAAGCCGGCCGCGCCCGCCAGCAACAAATCCGCGATTTGTTGGTCGGTAGGGGCGAAAAATCTTTCGCCCCTACGTTGTACCTAAATCGCGGGCATTTTTGCAAGCCTTGCGCGCAACCGAACAGGCAATGAATATCCGCTTATCGGCCACCGAACTGAAAGCGGTTTGTGCGGCGTTGGGGGAACGCGATGAAAATGCGCAAATCTGCACCGACAAACACGGCAACCCGGAACCCGACGCCGAATTACGCGACACCGAAACTGTCCCGCTCAAGGAGAGTATCGAAGCCTACTTTCAGCGTGAAGTATTTCCGCACGTACCCGATGCCTGGATAGACCACAGCAAAACCAAAATCGGCTACGAAATCCCGCTGAACCGGCATTTCTACCGCTACGAACCGCCGCGCGAACTCGAAGAAATCGAAGCCGAGATCAAAACCCTGGAAGGCGAGATTCTCGACTTATTGAAGGAAGTGACGGCGTGAACGCAAACGTTACTTTTCCGCAATTAAAAACAATCGAAGCGGTCGCGCAAAAAGTGGAGACGCTGTCCACACAATCTCCAGCACCATCGCCACAGTGCATAGACTGGGTTGAACAACGCGAAACCCAGCGTGAAGGTTTGGTTATGCTGGGTTTAATGCATTCAACCCGACCACCTACCGATTCATCGACGGCCGGTTGAGGGAAATGACGCCATGAAAGGTATGACGAGGCGAGAAACCAACCAATACGGCGTACGCCGCCCCGCCGTCTCCGGCGGACCGGCTTCGGAATACCGTTTACCGATAGGGCATGACTTGATTCTGCTTTGTAAGATTGTGGATGCGGCGTGTCATTTCGGCAGGGATTGCCGAAATCCAGGGTGCAGGGACAGCTTGCGGCTTGCCCTCCCTGGCTACTGGGTTCCGGCAATCCCCGGAACGACGGACATGGGCAAAGGCGTCCGCCAATGAAATATCCGGCTTATCCGACATACAAGGACAGCGGCCTAGCATGGTTGGGGGATGTGCCGGAGCATTGGGAGGTGAAGAGGCTGAAGTATTTGGCTTCGATTAACGACAGCACGCTTCCCGAATCGACCAATCCAGACTATGAATTTTCATATGTCGATATTGGTAGTGTTAGCTTGGTAGACGGTATCACGGCGCGCGAAACCATGATTTTCGAAAATGCGCCATCACGCGCCAGACGAAAAGTTCAAGCGTGTGACATTATTGTTTCGACGGTTAGGACGTATTTACGCGCCATTGCTTCAGTTCCCAACACTGACGAACAATTAATCGTTTCAACGGGTTTTGCAATCGTACGACCGGGGCAAATCAAGCCTAATTTTCTAGCTTATGCATTAAAAGAATCTTCATTTGTGGAAAGCGTCGTGGCTCGTTCAGTCGGAGTTAGTTATCCGGCTGTGAATGCAAGTGAAATTGGCGATATATCCATACCAGCTCCATCGGATACCGAACAAACCGCCATCGCCGATTTTCTGGATAGTGAAACCGGGCGCATCGACACGCTGGTGGGGAAGAAGCGCAAGCTGGTCGAACTGCTCAAGGAAAAACGCACCGCGCTGATCTCCCGCAACGTCACGCACGGACTGCCTGCCGATGTGGCGCGGGAATTTGGCCTTGAACCCCACACTAACTTCAAGCAAACCGGTATTGAATGGTTGGGTGAAGTACCCGAAAAGTGGCAAGTGATGGCATTGAAATGGCGTGTACGGACTAAGAGTGGCGATGGTTTATCTCCTACTGATGTTTCTCCAGAAAGAGATGGAGATTCACGGTTTCCTGTTATCGGGGGTAATGGGATTATGGGATATTGTTCCTCAAGCAATACAAACTCTGCCGTTATTATTGTTGGACGTGTTGGCGCTCTTTGTGGAAATATTCATGAGGTAAATTTCCCAGCCTGGATCACTGATAATGCTCTGGTGTTAACCATTAACAAAGTTGCTTTTGAATCCAAATATTTAACTGCTGTTCTTCGCACACGAAATTTGAATGAAATTGCAGAGAAAACGGCGCAACCTCTAATCACTGGTACTAGAGTACGAGCAGAGTTTGTTCCAATTCCACCACTTCACGAACAAACCGCCATCGCCGCCTACCTCGATCGCGAAACCGGCAAAATCGACCGCCTGATCGAAAAGGTCGAAGCGGCGATTGCCCGCTTGCAGGAATACCGCAGCGCGCTGATCACCGCCGCCGTGACCGGCAAAATCGATGTGCGAGGCGCATAACATGCAGCGCGAGGCCATCGTTGAGTTCTTGCAAATGCGCTTGGAAAATCTGCTGGGCGTGTACGCGTTTGGCAGCCGTATTCAGGGTACGGCTGGACCGGACAGCGATCTGGATCTGGCGGTGTTGGTGGCCGGTTATGTCGATCAGCACGCGCTGTGGGCGTTGGCAGGCGATCTGGCCGACCTGGCCGGTTGCCCCGTCGATTTGGTGGATCTGCGCGCCGCATCGACGGTATTGCAATACCAGATCATCACGCTGGGCGAACGCTGGTGGGAGGCGGATGCGCAGGCGGCCTTGTACGAGTCGGCGATCCTGAGCGAAAAAACGGCGCTCGATAGTGCGCGCGCCGGGTTGCTGGACGACATTCGAAAACGGGGCAGTATTTATGATCGATGATGTATTGATCAACAAGGCGGCGACCATCGAGCGCGCCGTGGCACGGGCGAAGGAGGAATACGCCGCCAATCCCGGCGGCTTTGCCGAGGATTACACGCGCCAGGATGCCGCCATCCTGAACATCCAGCGTGCCTGCGAGGCCGCATTGGACATGGGCCAACACCTGATCAGGCGCGAAAAGCTGGGCGTGCCGCAAAGCGCGCGTGACGTGTTCGAACTGCTCAGTCAAGGCGGTTTGATCGATGGCGAACTGGCCCCAGCGCTCAAGCGCATGGTCGGTTTTCGCAATATCGCCATGCACGACTATCAACGCCTGCAATTACCGATCACCGTCAGCATCATCACCCTCCATCTGGATGAATTTCTGGATTACAGCCGCGCTTTGCTGCTGCGCGATGTCGATCAACACCAGGGATGACCATGAGTCAAAATTATGAATCCGTAGGGGCGAAAAATTTTTCGCCCCTACAAACCGGTCAAACTTCACAGCCACGCAACCGCCGTTCGATTCGGTTGAAAAATTACGATTACGCTCAGGCGGGTGTCTATTTCGTAACCGTTTGCGCGAATCAAAAAGCCTGTTTGTTTGGCTTTATTGAAGACGGCATAATGGTCCCAAACGAATTGGGCAGGATGGTGAAATATTGTTGGGATGAAATTCCTTCGCATTTCCCGAACGTATCATTAGATGCATTTGTCACGATGCCTAATCATGTTCATGGCATTTTGATGATCAACGCCGGGGAGAATGATTATTCGCGGATTGTAGAGACGAAAGATTTTTCGCCCCTACGCCCTCTGGGTGCATCGAAAACACTGGGTTCGATAATCCGGGGGTTCAAAATTGGTGTCAGTAAATGGGCAAAAAACAACACTCAAATACAAACCGTTTGGCAGCGCAATTATTGGGAACACATTGTGCGTAGCGAGCAGCAACTAAGCCTAATTCGGGAATACATCCAAAATAACCCGATGCAATGGGAATTGGACAGTTTGAACGTTAACAACCGTAGGGGCGAAAGATTTTTCGCCCCTACTGGGGAATCCTATGAATCAGACCAGTGAGAAGGCTTTTGAATCTTACGTTGAGCACATGTTGTTGGCCAAGGGCTGGCAGGCCGGTTCGGTAAGGGATTGGGATAAGGACAGGGCGTTGTTCCCGGCGCACATCACCGCATTTATCGCCGCTACCCAAACTCAACTTTGGGAAAGCATGCGCGGTCAGCATGGTTCTAATCTGGAAACCTTGATCATCAACGAGCTGGTCAAGGAACTGGCGATCAAGGGTTCGCTGCATGTGCTGCGCCACGGCTTCAAGTTTTACGGCAAGACCTTTCGGCTGGCGTATTTCAAACCGGCGCACGGTTTGAATGCCGAGGTGCTGGCGCACTATCAACAAAACCGGCTGACGGTGACGCGGCAGGCACCATGCCATCCGGGCGATCACAGTACGCTGGACATGCTGTTTGCCGTCAACGGCTTGCCGGTAGCGACTTGCGAGCTGAAAAATCCCTGGACAGGGCAGAACTGGCGCCATGCGGTCAAGCAGTACCGGCAAGACCGCAATGCGCGTGCGCCCTTGTTCGAGTTTAAGCAACGCGCGCTGGTGCATTTCGCCGCCGATCCCGACGATATTTACATGACCACCCGGCTGGCCGGCGCCAAGACCTTTTTTCTGCCGTTCAACCGTGGCAGTCATCCGGGCGAGGTGATTTGCGGTGCGGGTAATCCGCAGCATCCTTCCGGTTACCGTACCGGCTATTTTTGGGAAGAGGTGCTGGAACGCGAGCAGTTTCTGGACATTCTCGGCAGCTTTATTTTCATCGAGCGCAAGGAAGAAAAAGTCGAAGACGGCAAGGGCGGCAGCCGCTTGATCCGGAAAGAAGCGATGATCTTTCCGCGTTATCATCAACTCGATGCGACCCGGCGCTTGGTGGCTGCCGCCAGACAGGAAGGGCCAGGGCAAAATTATCTGATCCAGCATTCGGCCGGCAGCGGCAAGACCAATTCCATTTCCTGGCTGGCGCACCGTTTGGCCAGTTTGCACGACGCCAATGAGCAAAAGGTGTTCGATTGCGTGATTGTGATCACCGACCGGCAAGTGTTGGATAGGCAATTGCAGGATGCGATTTATCAGATCGAGCATGCGCAAGGCGTGGTCAAGGCCATCGATCAGGATTCCAAGCAATTGGCGGCGGCACTGATCGAGGGCACCAAGATCGTGATCACCACCTTGCAGAAGTTTCCGTTTGTATTGCGCGGCTTGTTGCATGCCGCCGGTGCCGGCACTATCGACGCGGCGGACGAGCTGGCCCGCGCTCAAGCCAAAACCTGGGAAGCGGAGATCGGCAAACGGCGCTATGCGGTAATCGTCGACGAGGCGCACTCGTCGCAAACCGGCGAAACGGCGCGCGAATTGAAGGCGATACTGGGCACCAATGTTTCAGGCAGTGAAGAGGACGAAAGCGATTGGGAAGATCGTTTAAATCAGGTGATGGCTTCGCGCGGACGGCAAGCCAACTTGAGTTTTTTTGCCTATACCGCCACACCGAAAGGCAAAACCATGGAGCTGTTCGGCCGCACTGGCAGCACGGGCAAGCCGGAGCCGTTTCATCTGTACAGCATGCGCCAGGCTATCGAGGAAGGCTTCATCCTGGACGTGTTGCAGAATTACACGACCTATAAAACCTATTTCAAATTGGTCAAGGCCATGGAGGACGACCCTAGCTTGCCGAAGAAAAAGGCGGCGCGGGCATTGGCCAAATTCTTGGTGCTGCATCCGACCAACATTGCCCAGAAGATCGAGATCATCATCGAACACTTCCGCCGTCATGTGCGCAGCCATTTGGGCGGTCAAGCCAAGGCCATGGTCGTTACCAGCTCCCGCTTGCAGGCGGTGAAATACATGCAGGCATTTCAGGCTTATATCGATCAACACGGCTATGATGATGTGCGGCCGCTGGTGGCATTTAGCGGCACGGTGTGCGATCCGGATAACGGTCAGGAATACACCGAACCGGGCATGAACAGCGATGTGGTGAACGGTAAGCCGATCAGCGAAAAGCAGTTGCCGGAGCGCTTCGCTTCACCGGATTATCAGGTGCTATTGGTTGCCAATAAGTACCAGACCGGTTTCGATCAGCCGAAACTGATGGCCATGTATGTCGACAAGCGTCTGGATGGCGTGCAGGCGGTGCAAACCCTGTCGCGGCTGAATCGCATGCTGCCGGGTAAGGCGTCGCCGTTTGTGCTGGACTTTGTCAACGAGGCCGAAGATATCTACCGGGCGTTCAAGCCCTATTATGACGCTACCAGCCTGCAAGAAACCTCCGATCCTGCTTTACTTGAGCAGATCAAGCATGACCTGGATGGCATGCAGGTTTATTACTGGAACGAGGTGGAAGCCTTTGCTCGTATTTTCTACCGTTCACCGGACAAACAGAATCCGGCCGATCACGCGCACCTGCAACGTCATTTACAGCCTGCCGTGGACCGTTTCAAGGCAAGTAGCGATGAAGCACAACGCTCTGCCTTTCGCGACAAATTGAATGGGTACGTTAAGGTTTACGCCTTTTTAAGCCAAATCATCCCGTATGCAGACCCAGCTCTGGAGATGCTGTATAGCTTTGGCCGCTTTTTACTGCCTCATTTGCCGCTGGATCGGGATAACACCAACGTCAATCTTGGTGACGAAGTCGATTTGCACTATTACCGGCTGCAACGGGTATTTTCCGGCGCTATCGATCTTGCAGATGAGCAAGGCGAGTACACGGTAAAAAGCCCGACTGATGTCGGCACAGGTAAAGGCAAAGACGAGAAAGCGCCGCTCTCAGAAATCATCGAGGTGCTCAACAACCGCTTCGGTACTGATTTTACAGAAGAGGATCGCCTGTTTTTCGAGCAGATCAAGGAAAAAGCCACTCATGCCCCCCAGGTAATCCAGCTACGGCGGGCCAACCCGTTCGACAAATTTCAACTGGGGCTGAGGAAAATGCTGGAAGACCTGATGATTCAACGTATGAACGAGAACGACAAAATCGTCACCCGCTATATGGACGACAAGGCCTTTGAAGATGCGGCATTTGCGGCTCTGTCGAAGGTGATTTACGAAACGATACCTGAATCAAAAGTTGCGGAATGATGAGGCGCAATGCGTAAAGCGTATAGAAGCTTCACCGGTTAAAGCTTCAAAATAGTGTTTCGGTGGTGGCGGATATTCAATTGATGGGTTGAGATAATGAAGCCCGGCCATGACGCTTGTTTATTGCATCTCCATCATGATTTTATTGATGCGATCCAGCACCTGTTGCTGCTGTTCGGGCGTCAGTTTATTAAAATCCTCTTCAAAATCGGTCAGGGTGTAGGCAGGCTGTTCGCCGGGTTCGCTAGCGGATGGCGTAATAGCGCAATCGGACAAGACCCGCTGAATGGGTTCGGCCGCATTTTCCAAAGAAATTTTGCCGGACAGGACACTGCCTAACAGGGTGCTGACACGAATGAATATGGATTGCCCCGTCAGCATATCAGCAGCGATGCGTTTAGCGTGCTCTTCCGAATAACCTCTGCGCTTCGAGTCTTTGAAAGTCTTCATCTCTATATTGACAGGCGCATTGTTGTCGATCTGATATTCAAACTTAAATGATCGGCCTTGTGAGGTGATCAAGCTGCCTGCATCGACAACTGCTTGCAAGGTATTATCCTTGCAGACAATTTCCATTCTGATGTAATCATAAAGCCCCCGGGGCGGCAAAGGAGATTCGGCGGTACTGTAAGTCTGGTTATTTAAGGTATTCCGATCCTGCTTATAGCTCCAGATGTCGACCGCAGCCAACACCTGTAGGGGAGAGAAAATCAAGAGCCCTAAAATGATCCGTTGAGTGATTTTTTCAGGATAACGGCTGAATTTCATGATGATGCCCAGGAAGATTAATATCTTATTATTCTAATGGCTTTAGTTTTGAAAGTAACGGACGAATCATTGAAAGTTTCAAATTGGGCGCGGGCATGGCAGCAATTCCCAATTTGAAACCCTGATAAAATAAAGGCTATTCTAAACCTGAGCTACACGCATCATTAATTCATAGGTAACTACAAATGGACTTGGAAATAATTAGTAAGATACGCGCCACATCTGACCGTGAATGGGTTGCCACGCTTTACGCACACAGCGATTGAACAGCCGATTCCTGGGTCACCGCCTTGCCGCGAACAATCTCGCTCATCCGGTATTTTATTTTGTTTTTCTTCATTCTGAGCACCGGAACCAATGAGGTTTCTTGGGTTAGCCGTATCATTGCCTTGGTGCCAAACCAGGCATCGGCCAGTAGGTAGTCTGCCAATATCCCGGTGTTTAAAGCGCGATTAACCATGGACGTTACCATCTCAGGCTTCGTGTGTTGCTGTGCTGTCTTGTAGCGTTTATCAACAGCACTGCGGCCATCTTTAAACGGCTCATGCAACTCTATTGCTTTCGTCTGGCTAATAAACAGTTCACTGTCCAACTGTACAAAGCCCTCATCGCAACTTAAACCCAGTGTCAGCACTTGCTGCCCCATCATGCGCCGTCCGGTGGTATGGTCGAAATGGCTCGAGATGCCCGGCATCTTTTTGCCAAACCGCCCCGCAACGGCGTCATCGACCACAAAGGCTTTTTGCCGGGCGCTTTAAGGGTGCTTTATTATATATTTATCAATGTGTTGCCGCATTTTTTGAACTCCGAAACTTTAGTAGTAAGGAATAAAGTCCAGCAGGACTTTCATTGGTTTTTAGAACTATTCAGCGTTTAATTCCAGCAGCGCAGCGGTGTGCCGAGAAATTTTTTAGCATTGGCGCCCGGGGCAGATTATCAGCGCCGGGAGCCCTTCAAATCTATTCATCGGCCGTGCGATCGGCTCCGTTAAAACCCGCCAGGCATAAAAAAACCGGCCGCCCTGTTGAGGCTGAGCCGGTTTTTGGAATTGGTGGAGGCGGCGGGGATTGAACCCGCGTCCGCAAGTACTCCGCCGTAAGGTCTACATGCTTGTCCCGCACTTTTGATTTAACTGCCAGCTACCCGTCGGGCCAAGAAAACTGTCAGCGATTCCGTAAGATTTTAGCGCATCCACACCGGACAGATTTCAGCGCGATCTTATGTAGATGACCTCTGAGCGTTCCGCTTAGCCCGGAGGCTATTAACAACTCTACCCGCATAAGCACAGATAGTCAGAGGAATGGTGCTGGTTTTAAGCAGCTAAAGCCATTGAGTAGTTTTCGTCATTTGCGAATACTTTTTTTCTGTAGATTTTACGAGGTGTACAGTCCTCGGCATGCACTTAAGGTTTCGCTACCCACGTCGAAGCCATGTCGCCCCCTTAACTGTGTATAGTACTAAATATGAGTATTGGTTTCCATGTAAATTCCATTTTGTTAAAAAATATTCTTCACGATGCTTTCATTGATGCAAAGTTTTAGTTGATAAGCATTCGGGTTAAAGGGCTGTTGTTTGCTATTGATAGTTCCCTGCCCTTTTCATCAACGCTGCAATCACTGATAATTTCAGCCAATTGTTTTACCTGTTCGGCATGTTCCTGGTTGAAGCGCTCAATCACGGCTGAAATTTCGTTATCGATCAGGCTTATCGCGTTGATCAAGCCTTTATTTATTCCTTTCAAGGCACTTTTTTCCAGGGAGGGTTTTAATTTTTTCAGGATAAAAAAGGGCGTCAGCCAGGTTACGGCGATCAACAAGGTGCTGTGTATGGCAAAATCCACGCCCAGATAAGCCACGTCGTTCATGTTGCTGGTGTAATAACCGATAAAAACTTTATATCCCACCCAAACGATGGCCGTTAAGGGTAGAAAGATTTCACACACGCGCATAAATTTCAAAAAAGCGCGCTGCAAGACGTTGCCGGGGTTTGCCAAGGCCTGTCGGGCTGCCAGTTCGGTTTGGGTCTGGATGATTTTGGGCGCCTTGTCGCGGATTGAAGCCAGTTGTTTTTTAAGCGGCATGACTGGAATTCCCTGTTGATCGACATTCAGTACGAATTCATCCAGGGCATCGTCAAACCGGGCCTCTGCCCAGTCGTCCCATAATTTTAACTCTGCCCGCGTCGATGTATATTTGGCGGTGGCGGGATTTGCTATTAGATCAGCAGCATGGCTGGCGTAATAGTTTGCCAATTGCTGCATGGGCCAGCTAAAGCCTTGTTGCAAAAGTGCCGCGGTACGCTGCCATTGTTCTTGCCATAATGCCTGTGTTTGCTGAACAGCCTGCTCGGCGCCCAATAATCCGATATGATTTTGCAGTTTGTGTTTTAAATCATCTTTGCGTATCTGCAAACCGCGTTGTTCCAGTTGTTCAATAATGTGGCCGGTTGCCAAAGCTTGGATGGTTGTTTCGAGGGCCTGAAATTCATCGGCTTGGACGACTTCTGCACAGGTGGTTTTAAAGATTATCGGCTCCACAAAACCGGCTTTATGCAATTGCTTTTTGAAGTCTTCATATTGTTCAATCTGCCCTCTATCCCACTGATTCATGACAAACAACCAGGCATGCCGACTGCCTTCGGCAAGCAGCAAACGCCAGGCTTTTTCATCCCGGTAGCGTTCAGGACTTACGACGTAAAGGAGTACATCGATATGCGGCAGCCATTGCAAAACCAGGTCTTTGTTGCTGTGTTCGGTGCTGTCGAAATCCGGCATATCAATCCAGATGATGTTTTTTTTCGCTACCTCATCATGCTGGGCTATTTTGATGCGGTCGATGGGTAGATTGCCCGGCAGGTGCTGTATCGCCACAGATTGATGATGATAGAGAGTAACTTCGCGCGATGTCGGCCGTTCTATACCGGTTCTGGCAACGGCTTTGCCGGCCAGCCGATTCAGCAGGGAACTTTTACCGACGCCGGTACCGCCCATGAAGGCCACAATCAACGGTCTGGAATCGCGAGGATTAAACAAGGCATCGGGGGTTCTGCTATCAAAATCACCAAGCTGTTGTGCTGACTCTTTATTAATCCAACCTGAGGCAGCGGCCTGCTGCGCCCAGTGCTTTGTTTTTGCAACTAAATCAGAGTAATCGTAAGCCATGTCGCTTTTCTTTGAGTTGTAGTTCAGCCGCCTGAAGTTGCTCGGGCGAAATATTAAAGTAGTTGATATAGGATACCGATTCGGGCAGTTTCGCGAGGTTCTTGCGGATGCTCTGAACAAATAACATTTGTTTCACGGTATTGAGTTGATGCTGTTTTAATTCGGCTTCAACCCGGTGTACATAGGTGCCGATAGCGCTTTCGGCCAGCAAGGATGTGATTGTTAACATAGCCGGCGCCACAAGCAAGTCATGCACACCAATGCCGCCGGTGTGCAATGCCAGCGCCAGAGCGGCTGCATCTGTGGTGACCCGGGTGGCGCGGAGACTGTTTAAGACGATCGGTTGCTCCTGTAGTTTTTGGTGCATTCGATGTGCAGCCTTTTCAACGTCCTGTTGAAAATCGGCATGATACGTTTTTACCGCCTGGTTAAAATCCTGCAAAATCGCCTGCCGCTGGCTACGTAAAGTCATGCCGGCATCTTTCCACCATCGATTTTGCTGGCTTTGCTCGGCTTTATCCAGCAATCTGTCCGCCAGTTGTATCAGCGTGTGCTCCGCTATTTGGTTTAATAAAGCGACTTCGTGACTGCTGTCGGTCATGTGCAAGCTTTTGCGTCCGAGCTTGATGAGCTGTTTGACCGGCCAGGTCAAGGCTCTGCGGGTGCCCGCGAGAATAGTGGCCAAACCGGGTATTTCCAGCAGGTTTAACAACTCCGCCAGCGCGCATTGAAAAGTTTCATAGTGATGAGGATGATTCAGGTAATCACGCTGATAACTATCCAATGCCTGCTGAATGACCAGATCGGCCAGTTCATGCCAATCCCTTAGAGCCTGATGCTCAGCAACAACCGGTTCCAGCCAGGCTTGCCAGTGCTGTTGCAGCAACTTCTGCTCATTGCGTGCATGTTGTGCGGGGTTGACTTTGGCAGCGAGCTGCATCAACAATTTCTGTTTGGATTCAGGCCAAGTCGGCAGCCCTGTATCTTTGTGATAAAACAGCGGCACCGCTTCCGGAAATTTGTCCTGTCTGGCCTGCTGCCATTTTTCCTTTAATGAATGAATCAATATGGATTCCGAACCTTCAACCAGCTTGTTCAGACAGATTACTGTCGGCTGCTGCAAGACTTCAAGCGCGGACATGATGTCCCAGACCGTTTGGTCGGCATATTTTTCTTTACTGACCACGAGAATGACCATATCGGCTAAAGCGATAGTCCTGATAACGCCTTCGCGATAATTGGCCGAGTCTATCGAATCAAAATCGGGCGTGTCCCATAATACGCAGTGCGGCAAATAGTCTGAATTACCTGGATTTTCAGTTAAGGAATAGCAGTCATGCCGGTCTTGAATTAATTGGGATTGCTGCAACTGCTGGAAACGGCCGAAATAGTGCTGTAAACCGCTGCAATCGGGAATACTGACAGCATTGCAGAATCCCTGAGGATGAACCGTATAACCTGCCAAGGGACTGACGCCGGCGATGCTGCTGTTTAGCAGCACATTCACTAACGAACTTTTGCCTGCCTGCGTTGGTCCGACCACAGCAATTTGTAACGGTTTTTCAGGCGCCATCGCCAAGAGCTGGCCTTTGCGGACAAAAGCCTCGGCAAGCACCAGCTCATCTATCCGCTCTTGATAGAGGGCTGTGTTGGAATCCTTGCTCGGTGGACTCAAAACCGTCTGGTAACGCTGTTTAAGTAATTGGATAAATTCCAGCATAGGAAGTTGGCTTGGGTTTATAATAACCGACCATTTTACTTAGTTTGTTAATGGGGTTACATAATTATAAATACCAAAATGGGTACGTACTTAACTTTGAGGTTACTTTAAAATGAAGAAACTACTGACTCTTCTGATCATTCTTGGCTGCACAACACTAATTGCTTGCGGCAATGGGCTTGAGATTAACGGCCACACGAGCCGTACTGCCTATAAATCTGTAAAATCTATAAAAAACCGTCTGCCGGAAGATAAACGTATTGAATTTGAAGTATCGTTCTGGACTATCCGCGATGCTCAAAAAAATGATGCTGAATTCCTGGATAGTGTCGATGGTAAAAATCCTGACGAAATCATTGCCCAAGGCAAGGAAATCTACCAAGAGCGTAAAAATGCCGGGGTTAAGGCTTACACGCAGTATTCCTCGTGGGAGGAAATGATTGCCAAATTTAGTCAGGAAAGAATAGACCAGGAAAGACACACGGGCAAAGACACCGATCCAAAAGATAAGGCCAACGATCTGCTCTACAAATTGTAAACATCATGGCTTAGGCAGGGCTTTTTGCTCCACTAACACGGCAACAAACTGACTTGCCTCGGCTATTGTCTGCTCCATGGCATAAATCAGCTGCGAAATATCGATACCGATTTCAATAAATTCATGCCGCAATGCTGCAATTGCCTGGGCATTGAGGTTATGTTTAAGGTATAAGACCTGATCTTTAAAAGCAGACAGCACCGGCTGAATTTTACTTTCGGCCCGTTGCATGGACTTAATCAGCCGGGCATAATTTTGTCTGGCTGTTTTTAATTGCTGACTGCTACGCACACGCAAGGAGCGATTGCTGTATTCATCCAGCTCTCGTTCCCATTCAACAAATAATGCCTCGCTGACTTCCTCAATGGCTTTGATTCTTTCGCTGACCGCTTGGGATTTGGCACGGCAAAACTGGTACTGCCTGTTAAGCTGATTGTATTTGTGATCCAGCGTTGTTTCGCTGACGCTAATTAAAGCCTTAAAACGCTCCAACGCATCTTCAAATTCATCCCGGGTTTCCTGCAGACTTTGGCAGGCCTGTTCAACCTGAGCCACCACTATCACCCGCTTATGATCACCAATTGATTCCCGGGCGCTGTAATAGACATGTTTGATTTTTCTTGCCAAAAACCGGCCAATGAAATCCAGCGATTTTTTTGCCAGATCGTTTGTTGATGCAGGGGATTTGTTATAGTCGGCCATTAGAAATCGTGTTTGTTAATAATTTTTAGTTTATAGGCGGCTTGCTCAATAAAAGCGCAGAAAGCTTTATCGACGATGCCTTGTCCGGCAAGCGCCGTTAGGTCTGAATTTACATCAATTGCGGCAGACTTGACCAGAATCAGCTCTTCCGCTGAAAGTGCTTTCGCCAGCCAGGCGGCCAGACTGTCTGAAGTAATGTCCCAGTTCGCCGCAACGCCGGCATCAGCAAGTTCAACACCATCTGGTGACCAGATGACGATTTTTTGCTGGTTTAACCGTTTCTGTATATCGGCAATGGAAGCAGCGACTGCAAAATTGGCTTTAAGCCCTTTAAAAAGCAAAGCCATCTGCTGCATCGCCAAAATGGCCATCGCATGCGCCGTGTCATCATCGAAATGCCAGCGCTGCTGCGCATCTCTGACCTGATCAGCAAATGCGCCGCCGCCAGGCACTATCACTGCCCTGCCCTGATAGCTTTGCTCAACGGTATTCAGGCAGCGCAGCAGGGCACTGGATTTTTCCAGGCTGCCACCCAGCTTGATAACGATCATTTTACGGTAAATTGCCGCAAGAGATTGAGCATTGCAGCAGCCTTATCAAAACATTCCTGATATTCGTCCTCCATGACCGAATCATTCACGATGCCTCCGCCCGCCCAGAAGCGGACGCTGTTTTTGGAATGCACCAGCGTTCTGATGACAATATTAGTGTCCATATTGCCGTCAAACCCCATATAACCAATAGCCCCGCAATAGACGCCACGCCGGTGCGGTTCAAGTTCTTCAATCACTTGCATCGCGCGTATCTTGGGCGCGCCGGTAATTGACCCGCCCGGAAAACAGCTTTTTAACAAATCCAGGGCATGTTTATCATCGGCCAGCACGCCGGTTATCGTACTCACCAAATGATGCACGGTCGCATAGGTTTCCACATCAAAAATGACCGGCACCTTTACCGAACCGCTTTTGCAGGTTTTGCTGATGTCGTTGCGCAGCAAATCAACAATCATCAGATTTTCCGCCCTGTCTTTTTTGCTGTTTTCCAGCAATCGGATTTGCTGCAGATCTTCCAGGTCATCCGGTTTGCGAGGACGCGTGCCTTTAATCGGCTTGGTTTCAACGATACCATCGGTCACTTTCAAAAACCGCTCGGGAGATGAGCTTAGAATTTGCACTTCCGGCAAACTCAAGTAAGCACTAAAGGGCGCCGCATTTAATTCGCGCAAGCTTTGATAAGCTGTCCAGGGACTGCCCTCGCAGGCCGCGGCAAAACGCTGCGTCAGATTGACCTGATAACAGTCGCCTTCCTTCAGATAGTGCTTGATCCGGTTAAATGCATGCGCATACGCGGGTTTATCCATATTGGCTTTAATATCGCCAAACACCTTGAAAGCCTCGGGATGTTGCTTTGAGGGCAATGCGCTGAACTGGCTGATTAAGGCTTGCCATTGCTGAGCATCGTCGACCCGGCCAACCAAAAAGCTTTTTTGCTGGTGATGATCAACAATAAGCGCCCACTCATAAATGCCGACGGCCATTTCAGCGATATGCTCTGCATCAGCGGCTAGCACCGGCAATTTTTCCAGCCGGCGTGCCAAATCATAAGAAAAATAGCCGATGGCGCCGCCATTGAAAGGCAAACCGTCTAAGCCTTTAAAACCAGGTAGCAAGTGTTGCTTAACCAAATCAAACGGATCTTCTGCCGACAGTGTGGAAACGCCATGGCGCGTAATTTCGGTGATTTCGCCATGCGTAACCAGAGTACAGACCGGATCCGCTGCAATAATATCGTATTGGCCTTGATTGCTGGACGGGTAGCCGCTATCCAGAAATACAGACCAGGGCCTGCCTGCTATTGGCGCAAAAAGCTCAGCACTATCGGCAAAATAGGGGAGAGGAGAAATAAGATGTTTCGGTGCCGACATTTATTAAGTTGTCTTGAAGATAAGCCAAATGGCAAGAGTGAGCAATTGCAGCACAGCTAGATGAAATTTGAAGGTGGAAATTTTATAACACCCTGCCCTATTAACAAAGCGCTCTCGCCAAACAGACTAATGCAACCGCCGGCGCACAGTCGGCTGCCGTCATAGACGTTTGCACAGCAGGCGCGGGCAGTAAATCGTTAAAATCCAGATAAGGATGGCCCAAATTCAGCGCTAGTTGTTTAACCAGAAAACGGCCAACGCCTGCTCCGATAAGGGGGCAATACGCGGCATCACGGGTTCTGGACAATTGTCTTTCACAGCCGTGTTGTATCCTTAATAATTGCTGGCTGCGTATGTTTTTAGCAAATTGATGCCACCGCGGTAATTCATCGGGCACAAAATCACAACCAACCATGCGAGACAGCCTTCTGGCGCTGGCGACGACGGTTTTTTCAGCGCCATCAGCCGTTTCGGTTTGATCATGGTCTTCATCAAGCTCCCCCGTGACACGGTAAACATCGGCCATGGTAGCAAAATACTCGGCCATGATGCCGGTTTCCTCGCCATTATCGAGCGCTGTTTGCGCAACGGCCATCACCGCGGTTCTGATAATACCGGTGTAAATCAGCTCTTGCGAAACCAGACGCTGGTAATCGCTATAACCCTGCGCCTGCACCAGAGCTTCATTGAGCAGCAATATGTCGGTGGTGGTGCTGCCGATATCGACGAATAAGCCGCTGCCGGCCTGCTGGGCTGCAAAAGTGGCGCTTGCCAGCCAGTTCGCCGAGGCAATGGCTGAATAATGCCGGACTTCAATCTGATGGGCTTGAAGAAACCCTTGCTGCCCGGCAAAAACGAACATTTTGCAATCCGGCAACAGGGCTTTTAAAGCCGTAATAATTTGCTGAACGCCCTGCTCGCGATGATCGAATAAATCAACCAGTTCGCCGGTCATGGTCATGATATGAATATATGGAACATTTATGCAGTGCTGTAAAATCGAGGCGACTGCCTGTTGCAAGTGTTCCATGCCTTTCCATAACGGACACGGCTGCTGGTAAATGCCGGTAACTTCTCCATCAGCATTCATAACTGCGGCCTTGACATGCGCACCGCCTATATCCCAGCCGACAAGATCAGACTTCATGAACATCCTATACATTAATGGTGATGGCTTGGTTACGAAGCGGTTTGATATCCGGCTCGCCGTGCAGCAGTTGCAGCACCATTTCGGCAACGTTGACGGCCCGCGCCGCCTCAATGCCGGCAAATGATGTAGTCAGGCGCGGATTGATTTCCAGCACTAAAATCTGCTCCGCCGTTTCTATCAAATCAATCCCGGCATAACCCCACAAATCGGGAAAAGCACTGGCTATGGTAGACAGCAAATCCAAGTACGGACTGAAATCCGGCTGATGATTTACCACGCATTCGGTCAAATGATATTGTTTATCCACAATATTGAAGCGCTGCAGATTCACGCACAATAACCAGGCTTTACCCTGTTTAAACAAGCAGGACAAACTGGTTTTTTCGCCTTGCATATGAGGCTGAATAATATACCGGGCCTTATCAAGCAATTGTACTGATAGGGCAGCAAAATCGTCTTCGCTGGAAATTACATGACTGCCGGCACAGCCCACGCCATCAACCGGTTTCACAATCCATTCACCGGGTGCAAAGGCGCCATGTTCAAATCGCCTTGTTGAAACGGTCGCTATATTATGCCTAGCCAAGTGTTCATAAGTCTTGAATTTGTCTCCGGCGATGGCAACAGCCGCGGCTGGTGAGGTCAACAATAGCTTGCCCAGTAATTCAACTTGCCGGCATAGAGCCTGTAAAATACCGTCAAATTCAGGCGCTATAGGCCAGACGGCATCGCATTGCCGGGCGGCCCGCTCAAATTCTGCCAGTGTGTGGTGGTGAGATTCGATGACAACCGTGTTTATGTGGCTTGTCATGGCGAATCCGCTGAATCGTTCATCCAACATGAGCAAGAGCTCGATGCCGTGTAGCGCAGTTAAGTTATCGAGCAGGGCCTTCAGCATCAAACGACCTTCACGAGCCAGGGCATCGGGCAGCTGCTGCCTATTAAAGCCGCCGCCGGTGATATACTCAAATACCAGAACTTTCACACTAAACTTACCCGCGGCCAAAAACGCTTGTCATTGTAACATCACAGACTCTTCGCAACGGATATGAAAATAATCCCGGTAATCGATTTAAAACATGGCGTTGTTGTTCATGCCAAGCAAGGAAAACGCGACCACTATCAGCCCATTCATACCGATTTATGCCGATCACCTGATATTTTTCATGTGCTTGACGCCTTTTTAGGACTTTATGCATTTGATACTTTCTATATAGCGGACTTAAATGCCATTACCGGACAGGGGAATCATGACGCTTTAATAAGCGATGTACTGGCTAGTTTCCCTCGACTCAACTTCTGGCTAGACCAGGGGTACCGGCAATATAACCCGCGTTTAAAGTATTCAGGCAACACTCTGGCAGTTTTGGGCAGCGAATCTTATAGCAATGACAATCTGCTGGAAATAAAAGCCTTCAATAACAACTTTATTCTGTCCCTGGATTATTCGGCTGGCCATGCGCTGGGCGCACCGCGCATTTTTTCAAATCAGGCTTTTTGGCCGGACAACATTATTGTCATGACCCTGGATCGGGTAGGCAGTCAGGCGGGTCCTGACCTTGAAAAACTCAATGATTTTTGTGGCCAATCCCCGGCTAAAAACTTTATTGCCGCCGGCGGCATACGGCATAAACAGGATTTAATCGACCTGGATGCGCTTGGGATAAAACAGGCTCTGCTGGCAAGCGCTTTGCATGATGGCAACATTAACAGTGCTGATATTGCAAACCTGCAGACAAAAAAATACCCCGGCAAGCAGGGGTATTTTTAACAGCCTTAAACCAAATGGAACTTAGTTTGGTGCGAACGGATGTTTAGCAGTTGATTTTTGAGCAACAACTTGAGCCGCTGTAGGTAAACCGGCCACTGCGCGTTCAAGCGCTTCTTTTGTTGCCTTGTAGTTATATTCTTGAATCTTGGCATCATCTTCGGCAGCCCAGTGAATGAATACACCTACCGAGATGAACAAATCATCAGCTTCTGCAGCTGGGATTGTACCGTCTTCAACAGAGTCAGCAACAGCCATAGCAACGCCGCGTTGCGCAGGTCCAAACATTTGGACGGCTTGTTTAGCGCCTTTGATGGTTACTTTATTGAACAGTACAGTTGCGGGTTTAACCAACAGGTTAGGAGCAACAACAGCCAATAAGGTAGAAAAACCGTCTTTGTTGTTGGTTAACGCGTTTGCAAAAGCAGTTTCAGCTGCCGAGCCTCTTGGTCCAATGATCAGGTCGATGTGTGCAACTTCATTGCCTTCACCCACTAAAGACTCACCAACGCGTAAGTTATTGATTTTTGCCATGCTTGTTTTCCCCTTTGAAGAAAATTAAAAATGTCTCTAAATACTAAATTAAACTGAGTTCCTGCAGTTGCTTTTACAACTTCCTTTTTGAAGGCCTATAAGTAATTTGATTACTTATAGAGCTTTTCTAGAAATACGGCTAAAACTGTCGCTACCGTCATATCCGCGGTGGTTCCAGGATTAATGCCCTGAGATTTAAACGCTTGATCTATACGATACAATGATGGTTTAAGCTGCTCCGGTTGACTGCTTCTCAGCAATTCCGCATCGAGCATAGCCATGTTGGAAGCTACCATCTCTGAATAACGATTTCCGTATTTTCTTTCGACGTGACTATCAGGAAATTGGCTGAGCAAACCTGTATAAACTGCAACAGCTGCCCAATTGTGAGCCCCCCACAGGTCGAAGCACGAATTGTACCTTAAAACTGCAAAATCAAAAACATCTTTGTAGTCTGAGACATATTGCAGTGCGATACGATCTTTAGAGCTCGCTAGTTTCATGGCTTCGCTCAAGGTGACGGAGGCTTTTGCATGCACATCCTGCTGGTCAACGCTGCCCAAGCCGCCCGGCGATGCCAGCGTGATGGCTTTAAAAACCCATTCAGCATCCGCTAGGGTTGTTGCCGCAAGTACCCGGCTTAATGCCTGCCTTAACGTCAACCCCGGGATTCCCAGACTAACCGCCTGAATCATAGGCGCACACAGCAAAATAATCCCTAAATTGGTGTTACAACCTACCGCCTCACGCGTTGCCTTGACGGCATAAAATATTTTTTCGCCCAGGGAATACTCGGGCTTGCAAAGCGGCGCGGCGCTGACTTGCGCACTGATTCTGAATTCAGCCACGGTCATATCATGGCCCTCCGCATAGACACTGACATTGCCAGGCTTGAATGCCTGCAACTCTATTTCACAGGCTTGTTGATACAGATCACTGAGTTGTGCGGGTGAAATCATCAAGCAGCCGCAATCCTGTCGGAGCAATTATTGAGGTATCGGCTTATTAAATCGCCGGCCAATAGTTGTGCAATATTGACATCACAAACACTTTCCAGGCCTTTCCAGGCCGGTATGCTGTTGACTTCAATAATGCTGTATTGCCCGGCCTTGTCACGAATAATATCCACGCCAGCATAATCCATGACCAGGGTGGCCGCTGCCTTGACAGCCAATTCGGCCATTTGCGGATCCAGATCAATCAACTCACACTGCGCACCCTGAGCCACATTGTTAAGCCAATACTTCCCCCGTCTGCGCATGACGGCTACTGCCTTGCCATTGATGACAAACACACGATGGTCAGAAAAACCCTCACCGTCACAATGCACAAAGCGCTGCATATAATAAACACCCTGACTGCTGGTCAGCCAGAACAGATCGGTCATTTTTTCAAGGCGGCGAATACCTTCGCCCTGCGAACCAAACAAAGGTTTGCTAATCAGCAGATGGCCTTTTTTTAACTCACTCTCGGCAATGCTCAAGGCCTGCTCCCTATCCCGCAACACCCAGGTTAACGGTGTCGGCAAGCCGGCATGCTGCAGCAGAAAACTGGTCATGGCCTTATCAACACTGCGCTCGATGGCATGCCCATCATTATAAACAGGGATATTCATGATTTTTAGGGCATGCAGAATATCCAGATACAAGACAACTTCTTCGAGCGAACCACCCGGCACACCGCGAACAAAAACCGCATCAGGCAAACCGTGCTCAAAGCCCGGAATAACAATGGACTGCAGGGCGGATTCGATTGCAAACCGGCATTCTGTCAAGGACACGTAGTCACAGGCATAGCCGTGACTGGCAAAGGCCAAGCAGAGTTGCCTTCCATGCCAGCCGGGGTCATCGGTGAAAATTGCTATACGGCCCACTCAATTACACTATTAAATCAAAATCCAAACGTTACTACTAAGCGCCAAAGGACTGATCCAACAGAGCATTATCGAGTTTGCCTGCCCGGAAACTCTTGCCGGACTCCACTGCCGTAACAATGACGCTGGCCGGGCTAAACAGCATGGCATCGATTTTGAAGAAATCATATTCGTACTGCTTGAAAATATCGGCAAAGGGTTTGCCGTAATCTTTCGACGTTGAACTGGGCAATTCCTTAGCCAGTTTTTCGGCCGCTTCATCACTGCCTTTTACAAAGATATGGACTTGCCCGGCAAATAAAATCGCATCATTGGTGCGCCCCATGGCTTTAACAAAATTGGGATGCGGAGGGCACACGGGTGCGCTGCCGCTGCCGTCAATAATGTCTTCCAACGGAAAATGCAAGGCATGTGCCTTGTGCATGGCCACTTCCAGCACGCGCGCGACGACTTGCACGCCACCGGCCAAACTGCTGGTTGGCGTAACGATGATCGTCAGGTTTGCTGGCTCAACCTGGCAGGCTGCCGCGACTTTTTCAACAATGGCTAGAGGTGGAATGGCATCGTTTTCAATCACTAAAACGGTTTCATCAGCCTGATCGCGATAAGCCAGCTCCTTGTAAAGCTCCTCAACCGGCTCCTGTTGTCCATCTTTGATCTTGGTTGCCATCGCGCGCGCAGGTCCTGAACCGAGGGCGTAATATTTTTCATGCGACAGGCTCCAGCCTGCATATTGGCTACCCAAACAGCCTAAAACCGGATTGCCGGTATGCACATTTACCGACAAAGGCCAGTGGGTCGTATACGGGCTGTGACTGATGGTGACCGTGCCCATGCCGCCGAGACAGATTTCGGCAATGATTCGGCCGGCTTCAATTCCGCCAGGCACTTTAATGCCGGCATCGACGATGGTGCAGCCATTGTCCAGTCTTTCCACGCCAATTCGTAATTTGTCGGCATTTGCCAACAAATGCTCGACTAAGGGCTGGGTCAATTTATTAACGCTGGCTGTGTATTCCATGAGAGTGATCGCCTTCTTCAATTTATTAACAATAATCTGTTGCTTAAACAGCAGTTGGTCTAAAACCTGCTGGGTATTTTTTGCGTGCGCAATAATACTGCAAATCGGCTGTCCAGTGCGACACATATTGCCGGATTCCGGTAAATCCATGCATCCATCGGGCCATTCGAAGTACTCGGGAATCTTCAAATCGTGCCCGGCATAGACAATCTGATATCCTGTAGGATATGCTGAGGCACGAAGCGCATCATTCTCGACCGCCAGGGAAGATGGAAGACCGTCAACACATACCGCCAGCCTGTTGACCCGATGTCCGCCTGAAGTTTCGCCAGCACTTGCCTTGATATGTCTGAGCAGCAAATCATTATCATACAACTGCATACTGGCTGAAGGCCTGGGATTAATTTCCAGAATATATGAATTGTCACCCGCCTGAATGAAATCCAGCGAATTGAGGCCTTTTAATCCGAAGGCCGGCACCATCTTCTCCAGCCACGTCACAATGCTTTGTTTATGTTTATCCTGCAGATCAGTGCAATTGGTCATGCCGGAAAACTCAAACTCTTGGCCCGCATGCAAAGTAGCCGTCCACTGGGTATTGAAACCCAGCACTTGCACGGACTGCCCATCTGCCAGAAACAACGCCGAGTGCGGCGTACCAGCCTGATAGCGCTGCCAATAAACCGGATTTAAGATCGTGGCATGTTCATGATACCGCCGGATGCCAACACCACCCTGCCCCTGCATCGGCTTAACCAGCCAATGCTCGCCGCGCTCGGGCGCTACAAAAGCAACCGCCGGGTGGGGAATGTTGAGTGCATCAAGCGTAGAAAAAAAAGCCGGCTTATCCTGTAGCCTTATAAAAGTCTCAGGCTCATTACCCAGAATCTGCAGGCGGCTACCGAGATAACGCAGGCTTTCCGGATCATATTCAAAGCCGCTGCCGTATACGACATGGCTGACGCCATGGTGCGCAATAAAATCATCGAGTGCGGGCGCCAGATGTGCTTTGGCCAATGACGGAATTTTGCGGAATGCGTGGGCGTAGCCTTGCGTGTCCTTGTCGGCAAACAGATCGATGACCAAAGGCTTTAGACCTGCATTGTTTGCCGCCTGGGCCAGCATGCGCCCTGAACTGGCGACAATCAGCAAATAGTCAAGGCTAATCAGAATTTTGCCCTGGGGTCACGGCACAAACCGGGCTGTACAGCTCATCACGATACCCGGCGGCTCGCAGCAGAAGTCTTTTTTAACTTGCGATGCTCCAAATACCGTAAACCGGCAAAAGTGATCCAGCCAATGCTTATCAAACCAATTGTGAAGCCGCTGTAAGCAACAGGCCATGGAATTCCTTGCGTCATCATCGTGAATTCTGACATGCCACCAATACCGGCCAACAGATTAAGCGGCATAAAAATGACACTGATGATTGTCAATCGTTTGATATCCTTGTTTTGATTGACGTTAATGAACCCGACGATGGCATCCATCTGAAAGTTGATCTTGTTGAAAAGGAACGCAGTATGTCCGTCCAGGGATTCGATATCGCGCTGAATTTCACGGACATCAATCTTTTGCGCTTCGGAAAGAAACTTGCCTCGCAGCAGGAAGGACAAGGCGCGCCGGGTATCCAGCACGTTCCGGCGTATGCGTCCGTTGAGATCCTCTTCTTCGGCAATGGCCGCGAGAATCTTTGCCGCTTCATCGTCAGTCATGTGGGATCCGAACACTTGCTTGCCGACACTTTCCAGTTCTGCGTAGACGTCCTCCAGCGCATTGGCCGAATACTCAACCTCGGCTGCGTAAAGATCCAGCAAGACATCCTTGGCTTCAGACACATACCCGGCCTCGGCTCTTGCACGTAAACGCTGCAAACGGAACACGGGTAGTTCCTTGTCCCGTACCGAAAACAAAGTATTCTTGTTCAGAATGAACGCCACCGCCACGTTTCGGGACTCATCCTTACGATCGAGGAGGAAATCGGAGTGCAAATGCACGTCGCCATTCTCTTCCACATAGAATCGGGCGCTGGTCTCAAGGTCGGTCAAATCCTTGGGGCTGGGCAATTCAACGTCAAAGATATCACTTGCCCAGGCGAGTTGCTCGTCATCGGGCATGACCAAATCAATCCAGATGGGGTTAACCTGGGCCAAGTCTTCCCTCGTCTCTATGGGGATATGTTGCAGGCGGCCTTCGAATAGAGCAAACACCCGGATCATCAGGCTCCGGCTCCGGGGCTTGACCTCAACGGCCAGTTCGGCGCGCACAGATTCGCTTATCTCCCGCAGGATTTCCTCTTTGTGCTGATCACCAACAAGCTGCCAGACGATTTGCCGGTCGCCGGGGGGCAATGCTTCCAGCACACGAGCTATGGGCCGAGACTCAAGATTATCGAGCAGCCTCTCCAACTCCACCCTATTCTGCTTGTGCACCAAAGATTCAACTAAGTCATGGTGCGGCATATCCTGCCGATGCACCAGATCTTCCACTAATTGGTGCCGGGACAGCAGGTTTCTAATAGCGGCGAGATAATCTTGAAAGTCTTCGGAATTGTTCATCTTATTGGCTATTTTTATGGGGCAGGCCCGCTTGGCGATAATATCCCCGGCATTATATTTCCGCTAACGGCATAACCCGCAGTGTCTAACTGGCCAGCACATCCCCGCCACTGTTGCGCGCACTCGCAATAACAAAACTCAGCTTGTCAAAATGGGCAAATGTTCGTGTCGCTTGGCAGACCAAAGCTTGTGCCTGTTCAGCACCCTCAATCGCACAGAAACCGGTTGGCCCCCAGGAGGTCTGGCCTATGGCCACGGTGCCTTGCTGTGCAAACCAGTGCATAACCTCGGCAACTTCGGGACTGGTAAAAACGCCGCCCTGGGCCGGAGCAAAATGCTCGCCTACCGATTGTTGTAGCTTGGTAATGACCTCGCCAAATTTGACGATGTCGTTTTCGGCGACGGCCGGAAGCCCCTGCATCAGCAAGAGATAGCATAAACGCGCGGCTTCCTGCTGAGGGAAAGGCGGCAAGGTTTTGAATGCCTGTATTTCCTGCTGGCCATGCAGGCCCTGGCCGCGCTCATCAAAAGCCAGAATAAAACGCCAGTCTTCAGGCACATTCATATGCGAAAGAACCGGGGGCGTGATGGTCTTGTCGCCACGGCCGCCATCGACTACCAGTCCGCCCTGTTCAAACACGCCGATGCCGATCCCTGAACGCTGGCCCCGGTCAGTCATGGCGGCAATGTCGCGCACACTAAGCCCTAATCCGTACAACGCATTCACTGCCGTGCCGATGGCCAGCGACATTTGGGTGCCGGAACCCAGGCCTACATGTTCGGGAATCGCGGTTTCAATGCTGATATGGAGTTGGTCCGACACCTGCAAGGCCTGACATAAGCGCGTTAGACATTTTTCGGCCCGCGCCGCGCAGGGGCCGGAGACTGTGCGTTGCCCGGCGCGGGTGACGGTGATGCGGGTACTGATTTCATTCAGCGCAACACCGATGCTGCCGAAATGACGGCCGAGGGACCCGCTTAAATCAATAAAGCCCATGTGCAATCTGGCCGGGGCAATGACTGAAACTGTAGAGTGTTGAGCTATCAAATTTAGGTGCTGTTGTGGTGCTAAAAAATGGCGGAAATTATACATGATCAGGCAGCCAGCGTTTCAGCCAATTGCACCAAATCATGCATCATCACATCGCACAGTTCGGCGGTTCGCTGTTCAAAAGGCCACGCCGATGGAATGAACACCGAAAAAGCGCCGGCTCGGACTGCAGCCATAATACCGGCATGAGAATCTTCAAGCACCAGGCACCGGCGGATATTGACGTTTAACAGCTCTGCCGCCTTGATAAAAATATCGGGTTCCGGCTTGCCTTGCTGAACATGATCGCGCGTGACGATGGTGGCAAACACATTTTTTAAGCCAGCCTGTTCAAGGCATTCATAGGCATTCAAGGCCCGGCTGTTGGTGGCCAGGCAATACGGAATTTCCTTATTGATCAGGTGTTCAAGCAGCAGGCTAAATCCTTCTTTTACCTGGATACCATTTGCGCCGACATACCGGCGCCAGTAATCGGCACTGAGATGATTGAATTCGTTCAGATTAAAATCAGCCCCGCATAACGCCAGCAATTGTTGCTCTACCGCCCGATAATGTAGACCCGACAAAGACAGGCAAAAAGGCTCGGATAAATCATAACCCATTGCTGCAGCAGCCTGCTGCCAGGCCAGACTGTAGGTGCTCTCGGTATCCAGCACCAGACCATCCATATCAAAAATCACCGCGTCGAAATCGGGCAATTTAGGCATGGATGACCTTGATATATTCGCCATCGGCCTCACGGCTGGAACCCACCACAATGCGTTGTGCTCCTTGCTCTGTCTGCTCCAGCAGACCTGATATTGCCACGGTTTCGCCGGTGACGGCCTGGCCGGTATACGTTGCGCTAAAGCTGACCAGGGCACTAATTTCTGCATGGTCGATTTTAAACTCAGCCGGATAATCGAAGGCACGGCTGGCGTCGGTTATTTTGCACTGTAAGGAGATAGCCCCGCATTTTTGATAATTTTTATCGACATGAGCGGCGTCTGTGTCAATCAAACTCAAGTCAAATTTCCGGCCGTTAATAACCGCCTTGTTATACTTCCGGCGCTCATGCCAGACATATTCCGCAAAACTTAACGAACAGGCGCGCCGGCAGTAGGATTGCTGCCAGTCACGGTCATTTAATGCCTGCAATTGGCCTTGCTGAATAAGCGTACGGGTAATGTCTCGGGTTTGCTGAAAGACCTCCCGCCCATAACACACCCAATCAATATCCGAACTGGCCTGCTGAACGCCTACCAGCAGCGAACCGGTTATGCCGGCTTGTTGTAAATCCAGACCGTGCTGATGAAACAGTTGGCCGAGCTGCCACAAATCGCCCTCAATGGAATCATGCCGAGGTGACAGCATGATCTGCTGTAATCGGGCTCTGGGCTGATGATGTTTGACTATCCGGGTGATGGCTACCGCGTGCAAGTGCGCATCCAGAATAGTGGAATAATGCAGATAATCCGGGTGATGGCGCTTTAAAAACGCATTGGCCTGCGCCGTCGAATATTTTTTCCAGCCGGAATGTTCGCGCACATATCGTAAAAAACAGAGTACTTTGCCCTGCTCCGTACCCTGCGCAACCACTGCAAAAATGAGCCCTTCCGCAGTTTCAATAAAATCCTTGGCAAAAAACATCGACTCAAGCGATTTCAAAATGCGCCCCCTTTATTTCTTTTGTCAGATTATGCAGAAGCTCGTCATACCCGCCCGTAAGGGCGTACTATCAGTACGGTGAAAGTCCGTACCAGAGTAAGCCAAAGGAGCACTGAACATGACGGCAACCAGTCCGACTATGATTGCACCTATCCAGAAAACCAGGCGATGCTTCCAGGCGGTAAAGGAAAAAATGGAGTTCGTTGTACCAAAATAAAAATTTCACATCTGGGTTACTTTGACTAGCGTGATTTTGCCCTAAGTATTACCAGGGTAAAACGAATTTACCACGTAATTTGACGGCCAGAACAGGAAATAACAAGACCGAGATCATGCCCGCACTGACCAAAATAGACGCCCTGTCCTGGGGCATAAGTCCAGAGGAAACGCCGATTTCGCTGATGATAATGATCAAAGGCAAGCCTGTAGCGGAATAAAATGCGAACGGAATCTTCTCTTCGGCAGTCAGTTCCTTCTTGTATAAGAACATCGGAACTCCTCGAATCAAGAGCATTAAAGCCAGCAAAAGCATCACTTGAACAGGCGCCAGTGGAGCGGACCATAAGGCGCTGACGTCAAACTTCATGCCCGCGACGATAAAGAAGATGGGGATCAGAAAGCCATAACCAATAGCGTCCAGCTTATGCATCAAAAGTTCCCCGCCTTTGCCTTTAATGGCGAGTCCAACGACAATGCCTGCAGTAAATGCTCCCATCACGATATTCAAACCGAATTTAGCGGCGAGTGCGACCAATAAGACCTGAAGTAAAATACAAATTCTTACCGGCAACTGGCCACTACTTTGCATAGTGCGCGACAGTTTTACGATCAGTCGAGATGAGCGCGCAGTTAGTGCTATATTGGCCGCGACCAGGGTGATGACAATAAAGGTCACCATGAACAAGGCATGTAAAAAGGTATCATTGGTGGGAATTACAAGCACCGAAATGACCACCAAAGGCGCGAGCTCTCCAACAACCGCAGCTGCAAACAAATACTTCCCAAAATCGGATTCCAGTTCTCCACGGTCACGCAGAATAGGGGCAAGCACACCCAAGGCGGTAGTGGATAAGGCAATTCCTGCCAGTAAAGGCGGCGTCTGGATGAGCCCGATGACATTGAAGAAGAACATGCAGGCCATCGCCAGGAAAAACGAAAGAAACCAGCCCCCGACCGCCAATGACAAGGGTCTGCCGCGAATTTCCTCGAGATTAATCTCAAGTCCGACCATGAACAGTAAAAACGTCAGTCCGAGTTGGCTCAATGTTCCGATCATGCCATCGGGGCTAGACAGATTGAAAACATGCGGGCCTATCAGTATTCCCAAAAAGACTTCAAGCACCACGACAGGCACGCGGAAATTACTGGGCAATTCGGCCAGGAAAGGCGCAAGCATCGCAACAAAGGCGATCAGCAGAAGTTCAGAAGGATAAGATTCCATAGGTTGACTCCGTTGTTGGTTGAACTACATTGCAGGAGACTGAGTTTAAATGAGTAATCATTCACAGACCACCGTTTTTGCGTTTTTTTTCAGATGTAATCTCCCGGCAACGACACCTCTAATACATCGCCTAAAGCACCGTGTTTGGCGCCCTTTCCTACGTATGCAAGTCTTATATAGCGGGCTGGCAAGTTTGATCCGCTTACTGCTATTGTGCTAGCATCCCAAACTGAAAACAACTACAGTTACAAAACATTCGACAGTAAAAATTTTCATTTATCAAGCCATTGTGTTTGCTTGGGTGTCCAGTTACGGGTTACAGCGCCCTTTCCGGCAGACGCAACCAAGACCCAGGCCGTATATTTGTCGCAGTATCAACTGATTCCCTGTCAACGGGTGCAGGAACAGTTTCAGAAGCACTTGCACTTGCCGATCAGCACCGGTTCGGAATTTACCTTCAACCAACAGGCCTGGGTAAAGCAGATGATCGGCCTCTTGCTGGCGATTACCAATACGGGAATATAACTCTGCATTGCCGAAACTGAAAGCTGGAGTTTTTGATCGACGCAGACCCGGCAGCAAGAGCCAAAGTATTCGTCTTTAGGCTCAAATGGTTTTTGTTTGCAGCATCCTCTGCGCAAGTTTTATATGAACCGGATAATTGAGACCAAAACAATAATGATTGAAGACACTAATAACGAACCGTTGTATATCGTATTAATCAGCGTCCACGGCTTGATCCGGGGCCACAATCTGGAACTGGGACGCGACGCGGATACCGGCGGCCAAACCAAATATGTTGTTGAACTAGCTAAAGCCTTGGCAAAACAGCCAAATGTCGAGCGTGTGGATTTGATAACGCGGCGGGTAATTGACATCGAAGTCAGTCCCGATTACGCCGAGCTCAACGAACCGCTGGTGGAAAATGCACAAATAGTCCGCATTGAAGCGGGTCCTGAAGGTTATATCCGCAAGGAAGAGCTATGGGACCATCTGGATAGTTTCGCCGATAATTTACTGAGTTGGCTGCACCGTCAGCCGCGCTTGCCGGATATTCTGCACAGCCATTATGCCGATGCCGGTTATGTGGGCGTGCGCCTTTCGCATTGGACGGGTTTACCGTTGATCCATACCGGCCACTCTCTGGGACGCGATAAATTCCGAAGGCTGCTGGCCCTGGGCTTGCCGATGGAGGATATCGAGGAGCGCTATCATATGTCGCGCCGCATCGACGCCGAAGAGGATACGCTGACCAACGCCGACCTAGTGATTACCAGCACCCGCAATGAAATCGAAGAGCAATACGAGCTCTACAATTGCTACACGCCGGACAAGATGGCGATCATACCGCCGGGAACCGATCTTGAAATGTTTCATCCTCCCGTTTCAGCCGGCGAACATATCGCCTTTGCAAAAAACCTCGAAATATCTCTTCATAAACCAGATAAGCCGATGATATTGGCGCTTTCCCGCCCTGATGAACGGAAGAATATCGTTGGACTTTTGGAAGCTTACGGGGAATCACCGCGTTTGCAGGCGCTGGCCAATCTGGTCATCATTGCCGGCAATCGTGACGATATCAGGGAGCTGAGCGAGGGCCCGCAAGGGGTTTTAACGGAGTTGTTGCTGGTTGTCGATTGTTATGATTTATACGGCCGGGTCGCACTCCCGAAACACCACTCGGCTGACGACGTTGCTGATATTTATCGTCTTGCAGCGGTATCTGGAGGTATTTTCATCAATCCGGCCTTAACCGAACCGTTCGGCTTGACTTTACTGGAAGCGGCCGCCAGCGGTCTACCGCTGGTTGCCACCGAAAACGGCGGTCCGGTGGATATCATCGGTAATTGCCATAACGGCGTGCTGGTTGATCCTCTGGATAAAGCGGCGATTGCCGAAGCATTGTTGACTATCCTCGAAAATCCGAAGATTTGGCGGGAGTTTTCCGCAAATGGCTTACAAAACGTTGTCCGGTATTATTCCTGGGACGCCCATGCACAAGCCTATTTGCAAAAAATCGGGGCGTTATCGACGCACCGGGAACACCTCCCGGTAGCCCCTCCGGTTGTCAAGACCGGCCGCTACCGGAAGCAAGCCATTTTTACTGCTATCGACAATACATTGTTGGGCGACTCCGAGGGACTGGAACAATTTGTAAAACTTATCCGTGAAAAACGAAAGAAATTTCTATTCGGCATCGCGACCGGACGGCGGCTCGATTCGGTACTGACGATTTTAAAAATGCACCGTATCCCGATGCCGGACATTTTAATTACCAGTTTGGGCACCGAAATCTATTTCGCACCGCAATTGATCGCCGACATCGCCTGGACTAACCACATTGATCATTTGTGGATGCCGCAGGCGCTACGACGCCTTATTGGCGGACTACCCGGCCTGACACCACAAGCTAAAAGCGAACAGAGCCGGTTTAAAATTTCCTATGATTACAACAGCAGTAGCGCACCAGCGATGGAAGAAATCCTGACTTTACTGCGGCAGCAAGAATTGCCGGCTAATACGACACTCTCATTCGGACAGTTTTTAGACATCGTTCCGGCCAGGGCTTCTAAAGGCCAGGCCTTGAGATATGTTGCCCGGCAATGGAATATTCCCCTGGAGCGTATCCTGGTTACGGGTGGTTCCGGAGGCGACGAGGACATGCTGCGCGGCAACACCTTAGGCGTTGTCGTTGCCAATCGCCACTGTGAAGAATTGTCGATACTGGGCGATACCGGACAGGTTTATTTCGCCGAGCAGTCGCATGCCAAGGGTATATTGGAGGCCATCGAACATTACGATTTTTTCAATCTTTAGCGGAGCATAAACTTTATGCTGAAACGTATCCTGATTTGTACCGACCTTGACCGCACCCTGCTGCCAAACGGGAATCAGCCTGAATCACCCGGAGCGCGAGCGGCTTTCACACGACTGGTTTCGCGCCCGCAGGTGACCCTGGCTTATGTCAGCGGCCGGCACCGCGTGTTGGTTGAAGACGCTATCCGGGAATATGAGCTGCCATTGCCCGATTGGGTGATCGGTGATGTCGGCACGACTATTTATCAAGTACGAACTGGAGACTGGCGACATTGGTCAGAGTGGGAACAAGATATTTCGGTTGATTGGCGAGGCTTGAAGGCGAAAGATTTACGGCCTTTGTTTGCGGACCTAGGGTTCTTGCGCCTACAGGAAGAAAGCAAGCAAAACCGCTATAAACTCAGCTACTATCTGCCTCTGGGACAAGACATCGATGCCCTGCAACGGGAAATGATGCATCGTCTTAGCGCCCAAAGCCTGACGGCCAGCTTAATCTACAGTGTCGACGATGCGGCCTGTACTGGTTTATTGGATGTGCTCCCTGCGCGTGCCACTAAACTTCATGCCGTGGAATTTTTGATGCAGCATCAGGGCTTTGATGTCACCAATACGGTTTTCGCCGGCGATAGTGGCAATGATTTACCGGTACTGACCAGCTTGATTCAATCCGTTTTGGTTGCCAACGCCACTCATGAAGTTGTCGAGCAAGCAAAGGATTTGGCCATCGAACAGGGAACGCTGGCCGCATTGTATCTGGCGCAAGGCGGATTTCTGGGCATGAACGGCAATTACAGCGCGGGCATTCTTGAGGGCGTCGCCCATTATCACCCTGACACTCGACTTTGGATGGAAAAAGACCATGAGCAATAACCAACCTATCCATGTTTTCGGCGAAGTGCTGTTCGACCATTTTCCAGACGGCAGCCGGGTTCTGGGCGGCGCGCCGTTCAATGTTGCCTGGCATTTGCAGGCGTTCGGACAATCTCCTCGTTTCATCAGCCGCATCGGCGACGATCCAGCGGGACACGAAATTGCCGCTTTAATGGACGCCTGGGGCATGAGCCGCGAAGCATTACAGACAGACTGCGATCATCCCACCGGAAGCGTCCAGGTGATGATCGAGGACGGCGAACCACACTACGAAATCGTTGAGGATTGCGCCTACGATTTTATCGATGAAAAATTACTCGACGCTAAAAATACTGAGGGCATTGTGTATCACGGTTCACTGGCGATCAGAAACCCGGTTGCGCGTGCGGCGTTGCAAGCCGTCAAGGCCCGGCATCAAGGCAAAATCTTTATCGATGTCAATTTGCGGCCGCCCTGGTGGGAACGGGAAACGTTGCTGCCCTTGCTGCACGAGGCAGATTGGGTCAAACTCAATGAAGCCGAACTTGCCGAATTATGCCCCAGGTACAAAGGACTGGAAAACGCTATGCGGGCATTGACCACCCAATACGATCTGGAAGTGCTGATTGTGACCCGCGGCGCAAATGGCGCCATCGCATGGGACAGGCGGCAAAATGTCATTACCGCCACCCCGCCGGCGCAAGCTGCCAGCATTGTCGATACGGTAGGAGCGGGCGATGCTTTCGCCGCCTTGCTGCTTCTGGGATTGAGCAAGCAATGGCCTTTGGAGGCGACTCTGGAACGGGCGCAAGTGTTTGCTTGTGCTTTGGTCGGCAGACGCGGCGCAATCGTTGCCGATAGAGAATTTTATCGCGTGTTCAGCGAACAATGGAGAGAGTGATTTAAAAATCTTTTTTCTGTTTTACGAATAAATGCTTAACTCACTTACACACCCAGGATAACTATCTATGTACGAACAGGTTTCCCACTCGCTCTTGAATTCCATTCTGGACGATTTAAAACCGGAAATCAGGCGACAGGATTTGCGGCATTTTTATACCCGGCTGGGCGCTAATTTTTACGCCATTTATTCGCTGTTTTTTAAGCTCTACGGACACCGGGACGATTTTAAACCACAAATGCTGCGCCTAGTGGAAACGATGGCCAAAGGCTATATCAACCGCTCCGCGGAGCTGGAGTGTGTCGATATCCAGCGGGAACAGGATCATAACTGGTTCTTGTCGCAGAAATGGGTCGGCATGGCGCTTTATACCAACGGTTTCGCGGAAAACCTGGCCGATTTGGTCGACAAGGCAGGCTATTTCCAGGAACTGGGCATTAACATGGTGCATATTATGCCTATTTTAATGTGCCCTACCGGCAAAAGCGACGGCGGTTATGCAGTCAGCGATTTCAGGCAGATTGACGACAGGATCGGCGACCTTAATGATATCCGCCGGGTCGCCGAGGAATTCAGAAAACGCGATATTCTGCTGGTCTTGGACATTGTGCTTAATCATACCTCCGATGAGCACGAATGGGCCAAAAAGGCGGCCATGGGAGAACGCCGTTATCAGGATTATTATTTTATGTTCGAGAATCGAGAGATTCCCGATATGTTCGAACAGAGCATGCCGGAAATTTTTCCGGAAAGCGCTCCGGGCAACTTTACCTGGAATGAAAACATGCAAAAATGGGTGATGACCGTTTTTCATGATTACCAGTGGGATTTAAATTACAGCAATCCCGAAGTGTTCATTGAAATGCTCGACATCATCCTGTTTTGGGCAAACCAGGGGGTTGACGTGCTGCGGCTTGACGCCGTCGCCTTTCTGTGGAAGAAAATCGGTACCGCCTGCCAGAACGAGCGCAATGCGCATCTGATTTTACAGTTGATGAAGGATTGTTGTCAGGTGTCCGCGCCCGGTGTGTTGTTTATTGCCGAAGCGATCGTCGCACCGAGTGAAATCATCAAATATTTTGGCGAAGACGCGATTAGCGCCAAGGAATGCGAAATCGCTTACAACGCCACGTTGATGGCGCTGCTATGGGACGGCATCGCCACCAAAAACACCAAGTTGCTCTATCAAGGGGTCAAAAATCTGCCTGCCAAACTGGAACGGGCAACCTGGCTTAACTATGTGCGCTGCCACGACGACATTGGCTTCGGATTCGATGACAACGATGTTCGTGCCGTAGGTTACGAACCTCTCGCGCACCGAAAATTTTTGGTCGATTATTTTAGCGGTCAATTCGAAGGCTCTCCATCCAGGGGCGTGGCGTTTATGAGTAATGAAGCCACCGGAGACGCGCGTATTTGCGGCTCGCTGGCGTCCTTGGCGGGACTGGAAGCGGCATTGGATATGAATGATCAGTCTCTGACTTCGGCGGCCATCAATAAAATCCTGTTACTGCACAGTCTCATTCTGTCTTTCGGCGGCCTTCCGCTGCTCTATAATGGCGATGCGCTCGGCGTCGTCAATGATTACAGCTATCGCGAGGATCCCAGCAAAAGCAACGACAACCGCTGGATTCACCGGCCAAAAATCAACTGGGAAAGGGCTGAACTCAGGAAAAAACAAGGTACGGTGGAATGCAGTTTGTTTAACGCGATGAAAAAGATGATCACCATCCGCAAGGAAACGTCGGCGTTTGCCGATTATAACAACCGCGAATTGCTGGATGCCAGTAACGAGCATTTGTTCTGCTTTATCCGCTTCAATCATCAGCGCCCGTCGGAACGCGTTCTAGTGGTTGCCAATTTCGACGCCAATCCGCAGTATCTCGATCTGGATGTCATCAGTGGCCGAGGCATTAACCTTTACTCCCGCTTCATAGATTTATACAGCGGTAAAAGCCCAACCCAGTATGACCGGCGGATCGTTTTGCAGGCTTATCAATTTTATTGGTTAACAGAAATCTAATGCAATCCAAGCAAGGTTTTATTCAGCGAAATGGCTGACAGACTGTTGCCCAGCCGTTTGCCAGCCACCCCCAAGTGCTTTATACAGAGCGACCAGCTGCGAAGAAATTGCGGCATCGCTGTCAACCAGTTCGCGTTGCGCTTGAAACAACGCCCGTTCGGCAACCAGAACATCCAGAAAGCTGGTCAAACCCTTGCCGTACACTTCTTTCGACAGGGTTACCGCAAGCTGGCTGGAAGTCACCGCTTGCTGTAATGACCGGTGTTTGTTTTGCTGTTCGGTATAGGAAACCAACGCATCCTCGACTTCTTTAAACGCAGTTAGCACGCTGGATCGATACGCCAGCAAGGCTTCGTCATGCTGGGCTTTTTTGCTGGTAATAGTGGCCTGGATGCTGCCCCAGTTAAACAGCGGCATGCTCAGGGTCGACGCCATCGACCAGGATTTGCCCACCGGAGTGAAATCGGTGATTTTGGTGTTTTGCAAGCCTATCAACGCCGTGAGATTAAAGCGTGGATATTGCGCAGCCGTCGCCACGCCAATCTGCGCGTTTGCTGCGGCCAACTGCCGTTCGGCGCGGCGAATATCGGGGCGGCGCAACAGCAGTTCCGAAGGTAAATCAGCTTCGGCAAGATTCGGGGATGCCGGAATGGGCGCCTCATTTTCCAGAAGGAAAGCCAGTTTACCGGGCTCATGTCCCAGCAATACGGCAATGGCATGGATGGCTAGTTTGCTGCCTTCTTCATAGCCAGGTAATTGCGCTTGAGTTGCGGAAAGCAATGCTTGTGCTTGGGCAATTTCCAAATGCGATGTTAACCCGGCTTGCTGGCGCACTTTCGTCAGATACAAGGTGTCTTCCTGATTACGAATATTTTCCTGGGTCACCGCCAGCAATTGCTGATTGGCTCGCAGTTGGAGATAATTGAAGGCCACTTCCCCCAGCAAGGACACCAGTAGCACGCGGCTGTTCTCAACGGCCACCTCGATATTGGCGTCTGCGGCTTCAACAGAGCGGCGGATGCCGCCAAACACATCGATTTCCCATTGTGCATCCAGCCCCGACTGGAAAATATTGATGATCTGGTCGCCGACGCCGAATGCACCGCCGCCTACTGTCGACGCACCGGTGCCTCCGGATGAGCTGATGCTGTTCAAGCGCCTACTGGCGGTGCTGTGAACCGACAGCGTCGGCAAACCCGCTGCAACTGCCACGGTACGCTGGCTCCGGGCATCGCGGATACGGGTCAAAGCCGACTGGTAATCGAGGTTGGCGCTAATAGCCTGATTGATCAGGGTATTCAACACCGGATCGTTAAAACTCTTCCACCAATCCTGGTATTGACCGGCGATAGCGGGTTTGCCGCTGTGCGCTTCATGCCATTTTTCGGGTACTGCCGGACTGGGCTTGACATAATCCGGCCCCACCGTGCAGCCAACAAGCAAGACTGCCGGAATTAACATCCCATACCGAAACGTAGGCTTCATCGCGCTGGGCCGGAAGGATCGGTGATGTCGTCGGGCACTTCAATAAATACATCCATTTGCTGACCGACATAAGCAGGCATTTTTTCCCGGTTAAAGCTATACAAGGCTTGCAGTACCCGGGTATCGACACGTTCTGTGCTGTCGCCAGTCAACGATTTTTTGGGAACGACGAAGGGTTCAACCCAGGCCAGTTGTAAATCCGTGCTGAACTGGCGATTGCCTCGCAAATAGCCGATAGCCTTGCCTTCTTTACGAAAGCGCCAGGCGTCGTTTTCATCGATGTCGACCCGGACGTGCAATTGATCAAGGTTGCCCAGAATCAGCAGTGGCCTGCTTAAGACACCGGCCGCTGAAAATTCACCTGGGCGAACGTTGACCTGCAATACCTCGCCGCTGACCGGAGCTCTGATCACCAAGCGATCCAGCGTGGTTTGCACAGCGGCAACCGCGGCTTCCGCCTGTAATACCTGAGCACGGGCGCTGTGCAATTTGCTCTGCGCAATCAGAGTGGCATTGCGGCGGCGATCCAGTTCTTCCGTACTGATAGCGCGCGGATCGGTAATATTTTCAGCCAGATGCTGCAGGGTTTTTACATTGGTTAGCTCAGCCTGGGCCTCGCCGACTGCGGCTTTGGCCTTAAGCAAATCGGCGCGTTTCAAGGCCATATCTGCCAGTGCTTCCCGGTCGTCCAAACGGAACAAGGGCGTGTCAGCCTTGACCTGATCGCCCACTGTCACCATCACGGCTTCAACAATGCCGTTTAATGGCGAACCGATGGCAATATTCTGGCTTTTGGCTTCAACAATCCCCGCGCCGGCAATAAAAGACTTGAACGGCGAGCGTGACGGCTCCACCACCGCTGGCGCCACTGGCGTCGGTTTATTGCTGTTGACTACTGTAGCGACAGCTGCGGCGATGCCGACAAGCGCAAGAACAGGCAAGGTGTATTTGGGTAGCATTATCGGCTTCCTTATTGAATTCAGAGTTTTGCATGCGTAGCAACGACGCTTTCAATGCGGCCATCATCCATCTGTGCGATACGGTCAGCATATTCGAAGATGCGCGCGTCATGGGTCACAATCACCAATGCCCTGCCACTATCCACCGCTACCGATTTGAGCAGTTCAATGACATGGCTGCCGGTTTGATGATCAAGAGCGCTGGTAGGTTCATCGCAGACGATCAGTCTGGGATTGTGCACCAGCGAACGGGCAATAGCGACCCGCTGCTGCTGCCCGCCGGAAAGCTGGCTTGGCAGAGCGTCGGCGCGTGCGGCCAGGCCGACTTTTTCCAGCAGTTCAACCGCCTTCCGAACCGCAGGCAGGCGCTTCATACCGTTTATGATTAACGGCACAGCAACATTTTCTGCAGCATTAAGCGATGGCAAAAGATTATAGGCCTGGAACACAAAACCAATATTTTGTGCACGGAACAGAAGTTTGTCTTTGCTATTTAAATGCAGCCAATTAACACCAAAGACATCGCATTGCCCAGAGTCCTGATCGAGTATGCCCGCGATCACCGAAATCAGCGTCGTTTTTCCGCAACCCGACGGCCCGACCAGCATCATCAGTTCGCCCATGTGAATATCCAGATCAATGCCCTGCAGGGCGGTAATTTTCTGGCTGCCGGTGTCATAGCTTTTAACCAGTTGCCGGCATTTAACCGCTAATGCTGAAGTTGTCATGATTAGCCTTTGAACACCACCGCCGGTTCCAGCTTGATAACTTTGCGAATGCTGATCAAAGCCGCAAAAATTACAATCAAGGTAACACCTGCGGCACTGAACACTAACAGCTGCCAGGGAAATTTGAAGGCCAGAATGGTATTGCGCATCGCGTAACCGAACAATGCTGTTAGTCCCACGCCCAGGCCATAACCAATGCTGCCGACCAGCACCGCCTGCAGCATAATCATGCGTAACAAGACCCAGTTGCTGGTGCCCATGGCTTTTAATACGCCGAACTGGCGCAGATTTTCCAGGGTAAAGTTGTAGAAAGTCTGGCCGGCAATCGCCGCACCGACTATGAAGCCCAACAGCACCGAAATCCCGAAGTTGATCGGAATGCCGGTGTTTTTTAGGAAATAATTGACGGTCAGGTTTTTGAATTCAGTCTGCGTGTAAGCAGCCAGCCCAGTGGTATTACGGATGCGCTGCACCAGTCCGACAACATCTTCACCCGGTTTGGCTTTAACCAGCACAAACGACAGTAATTTGCGTTCTCTGGGGGCATACAGCATGGCTCTGGAATAGGTGGTATAAACCACCGGTTGCGATTGAAATGTCCGGGTGTTTTTGGCGATTCCCACGACCACCGCACGACGATCGTTCAATTCCAGGGTATCGCCAATATCCAACGGTAGCGGTTTGCCGCCGGGAGCCGCCGGCTTCTTCGCCAGTTTGTCCCTGGCACCGTCAATATCGACAATCACACCGTCGCTGCGGCGCAAATCTTCAAGCTTGCCTTTAAGCATAACCGGCGGCCCGCCAATCAGCGTGGTATCGTCCAGTCCGATGACATTACAGGTCTGAAATGTGCCGTCATAAAGACGGGCCTTGATCATACCTTTATAGAGTGGCATGGCCCAATCGACGCCTTCAACTCCTCGTACCCGGTAAAGTTGAGTGTCCTGCAAGGGTTTGACGTCGTCAACGAATTGCACCTTGGGATCCATGACCCAGATGTCCGGCTGTCCGACATCAGATATAAAACTGAACGAGCGCGCCATCAGTCCGACAAAAATAGCCGGTTGCTGGGTCATGATCAATGATGCAAAGGTCAAGCCCAGGACGATACCCAAATATTTTCCCCGATCCCCCATGAGCATCTTCAAAGCAATGTAATTCATTAAGTTATCCTGGTTTGTGACACCTTGTTGCTAAAGTTAGAAGCCGTCTGATTAAAATCTATATCCATCATAGAAAGATGATTTTTACTTGGTAACTAATGTTACGTATGCGGAAGCTGATACAGGCATAGAATAAACCCTGTTGACAGGGTTCATGTGAGCTACGTTCCATGAAAAAATCTTTTTGTAAATTGGATATTGATCCCTGGCATATCAATGACAAAAACTGCAGCTTTGCCACGGCAAACTGGTTTTAATCGAAAACAGGAGGATGAGTACGAACAGTACAGTTATTATACTTACAAAGACTCGCCAAGCGAGAGGAGGATGAACAAGGCTTACTTGACTAATGCCATTGTTAATTGCCAGGGCGGCAAAAGTAGGCCAGGAAGGCCGCGGCTAAAGCCCTTATTACCATTACTTGCTTGGTATTCGACACGCTGAATAGCCGGCGTTTAGCGCCAAATAATTGCCCTGTTCCTTCCCGCTTTACAAATACGGAAAGGAACAGGGCAAGGGTTAAACGGAAAAACTGCGTTGGCTGCTGTGCAGCTTCTTGACCACACCGACCAATCGATCGATTTCATCGTAAGTATTGTAAAACGCCAGCGAAGGACGCACCGTGCTTTCCAGACCAAAACGGCGCAAGATAGGCTGTGCGCAATGGTGGCCGGTACGCACGGCAATACCCACCTTGTTCAAAGCAACACCAATATCCTGATTGCTATGTCCTGCCAGCACAAACGATAACACGCTGGTTTTTTCCGCGGCAGTGCCGATCAAACGCAAGCCGGGGATGCTCCTGAGCGCCTCCATCGCATAAACCAGCAACTCGTGCTCATAACGCGCGACATTATGGATACCGATTTTGGTCAGGTACTCAAGCGCCGCACCCAATCCCACAGCATCCGCAATATTGCCGGTACCGGCTTCAAAGCGTGTAGGAGGGTGTTGATAGACAGTTTTTTCAAATGTTACATCTTCTATCATGTTGCCGCCGCCCTGCCAAGGAGGCATGGACTCAAGCACCTCTGCTTTGCCATACACAGCGCCAATACCCGTTGGTCCGAATATCTTGTGCCCGGAAAATACACACCAGTCACAATCCAGCGCCTGTACATCGACCTGTAAATGCGAAACGGATTGAGCGGCATCCAGCAACACACGAGCGCCGACACGATGAGCCATGGCGATGATTTCCTGCGCCGGCGTTACCGTGCCGAGTGCGTTGGACACATGCGTGAACGATACCAGTTTAGTGCGTGAGTTCAGCAATTTCTGAAATTCACCGAGTAACACCTGCCCGCTATCATCAACCGGCACAACGCGTAACTTCGCCCCCGTCACTTCACTCAGTTGTTGCCACGGCACGATATTGGCGTGGTGTTCAAGCCAAGTGATAACGATCTCATCACCCGCAACGAGATTTTGCCGTCCCCAGCTTTGCGCAACCAGATTAATGCCCTCGGTCGTGCCACGGACAAAAATAATATCTTGCGCAGAAGGCGCATTTAAAAACTTCGCCACCGTATCACGGGCTTTTTCATACGCATCGGTAGCTCTCGCCGCCAGTTCGTGCGCGGCCCGATGAACGTTGGAATTCTCGTGCTCGTAGAAGTACGAAAGCCTATCAATCACCACCTGTGGCTTTTGGGTCGTCGCCGCATTATCCAGCCAGGCTAAGGGGTAACCGTTGACGCGCTCTTTAAGTATCGGAAAATCCCGTCGCAGCAGATGGACATCAAAAGGCGGATGCGCAGAACCCAGGGATGGCGCATGCGCATTAAAGCCCCCGGTTTTCACTTCATCAAGAAAATAAAATGATGAACCCGGCACGACACTTTCTGGTGTATCTCCGGAAGGCGGCGTAAACGACGCGAAAAACTTAAGCAACTCCGCTTCGCCCGGCAGTCCATAGACATCAGGCGATAGACCAGCAATCAATGCAGGGTCCAGACCAGCCCGGGAGCCGTTCAAACCAGGCGTTGCCGTCGAAGACGGCAGGACGGGACTTGAAATGTCCGCCGGACTTGTCGGAATACTCTCAGCAGCGGTTGTATTGGCAGCGAAAAGTTTTTGCAATTCCGCTTCAAAAACCTCCGGTGAAATCACTGCTTCCAATGAATTACCGCTATCTGCCAATGATTCAGGCGTCAATTCCTGAACCGTTAAGGATGACGGAAAAGCAGGAATCGACCCCGCATCAACACTTGCGGGAATGATGCTTCCGGAAGTCGGCTGCATAGCCTGTAACTTTTGCAGCTCCGCTTCGCCCGGAAGACCATAGGTCTGGGACGAAGGAACTGAAGGAACTGCCGGCAATGAAGCCTCCGCGTCACTCAGGGGGGCCGTCAAACCGGGCGTTGGCGGCGAACTGGGAATGCCCGAAATCGAACCGCCCGCCGCGCTTTTCGGAATCCTTCCGGTAGCCGCAGCATCGGCAGCGAAAAGTTTTTGCAACTCCGCCTCAAAGACCTGTGGTGAAATAGCCGCTTCCACCACTGCTTTGTCGCTAGCCGCCAACGCTTCAGCCGTCGCTTCCTGTGCCGTCACCGAAGTGGGACTGTCAGGAAATGAACCGACGTCAAAACCGCCAGGCATGTGGTTTCCGGAAGGCGTGCGCGAAACCAGCAGCTTTTGCAATTCGGCTTCTCCAGGCAGACCAAAGTCGTGCCTGAAAATACCCGCCAGCACAGCCTTGTCCAGACCTGCCACAGATGACGTCAAACCGCCTGTTGCCGCTGAAGACGGATTACCCAAAACAGGCCCGGTATCCAAGTGGTGAGGAACACGCTCGAAAGACGGATTGCTGTGCGGCGCAAACAACTGTCGCAACTCCGCTTCTCCCGGTAGACCCGAAGCTTGCGGTGCAATAGCTGTCACTCCGGCTTTATCAAAGCCGGCCAACGGTGAAGCCACGCCGCCCGGTATTGCCGAAGCGGCAATACCGAGTCTGGAACCATCGCAGGGCAGCGCTGAAAACAGCTCATTGGCCAGTTTAGTCAGTTGATCGACATCAGGCAGCGATGCGATCGCTGAAGTTTCCGTAAAACCTTGTTGCGCTAAATTGGATTTATCGAGTTCACTTGTATTCATGATATTTGCCCACTTCGACATTCTCGAGAACCCCGAGCGCATCATCAGTCAACACCGCCAGCGAGCAATACAGCGAGATGAGATAAGAGGCGATCGCTTTGTGATTGATGCCCATGAAACGGACTGAAAGGCCCATGCTCAGTTCGCCGGTCAGGTTTGGCTGGTAAAGACCGACCACGCCTTGACGAGCTTCGCCGGTGCGTAACAGCAAAATGCTGCTTTTACCATTGGTAACTCTGACCTTGTCAGAGGGGATCAAGGGCAGTCCGCGCCAGGTCAAAAACTGCGAACCGAACAGAGTAACGATAGCAGGTGGCACGCCACGGTAGGTGCATTCACGTCCGAACGCTGCAATTGTCTGCGGATGGGCGAGGAAAAACGCGGGTTCTTTCCAGACGCGAGAAATCAGTTCATCGAGATCATCGGGCGTGGGCGCGCCGGTGCCGCCCTTAACCGGCTGTATTTTCTGCGCTGGCGCTACGTTATTCAGCAAGCCATATTCGGCATTGTTAATCAGCTCGCTTTCCTGGCGTTCCTTAATGGTTTCGATGGTCAAACGCAGCTGTTCATGGATTTGGTTATGCGGGCTGCTATATAAATCGGCAATACGTGTATGTACGTCGAGTGTGGTATTAACCGCATTCAAGCGGTACTCACGGCCCCATTCTTCGTAATCTGCAAATGTTTGCGGCAGTTCTTTTTCATCAAGACTGGAGCAATCAACATGGAGCTCTTTTTCATTCTTGACTTTGTTGACTCGATAAATACCAGCCTCAAGCGGTGTCCAGGGCAGCAGATGAACCAACCACCGTGGAGTGATGGTTGATAACATGGGGACGGTTTTGGTGGCATTCGCTAGTGTACGCGCGGCGACATCGCCTAATGCGGTATGGGATTGGCCTTCATGAATGTCTGACATGGTAAGTTTTCCTGTTATTAAGTGAGTGGTTGTAGTTTTGTATCGGGTTGTTGAATCTGCTTTGCCTCAGCTACTTGGCTGGACAAGTCCGCTTACAAATTTTCGGGATACCAACTGCCGTATTCCTATTCTTTTTGGTTTTCTTCAGGCCAAAAAAAAGCCAATGGCCTTTGCGGGCTCATTGGCTTCCGGTTGTCCGGTCAGCTGGTGACATTGGTAACGATACTTGGTCTGGCTGGTTTCTGTCAAGGCCCGGAAAAACCGGGTTGCCTGCTGGTTTATGTCAAAATTAGAATGGTTTATCCAAAAATATCATTTATACACACGTCGGCGGATAGCTGATAGTGATATTCTTTTTTAAGCCATTGATTTTCTATGCTTTATAAAAAGCAAACATGAAGCATCGGTATTCATGGCTAGCCATACGATATTTTTCGATTTTCAATGTCTCCTTTATCTATCCGGATTCAGAATCCAAGGCTCAAGATGCAATACAGCATGGGCGCGCCTTGAATATGGCCTTTTTAAATCCCTGCCCCGCCATCAAACATCTCGCTGCGTACCTGCGCCTGGCTGATGTGACTGCCTGGCGGAACGCTGTGGGTCAGCCAGACGTTGCCGCCAATGGTGGAGCCCCGGCCAATGGTGATGCGCCCTAAGATCGTCGCGCCGGCATATATGACCACATCGTCCTCGACAATCGGATGGCGGGCATTACCTTTCACGAGCATGCCGCTATCGTCCTTATCAAAGCGTTTAGCACCCAGCGTCACGGCCTGATAGAGCCTGACGTGGCGGCCAATGACCGCGGTTTCACCAATCACCACGCCGGTGCCGTGATCGATAAAAAAGCTGTCGGCAATTTGCGCGCCCGGATGAATATCAATGCCGGTAGCGGAATGGGCGAGTTCGGTAATGATGCGCGCCACCAAAGGGGCGCCCAATTGATACAGGCGATGTGCGAGGCGGTGATGGATCATGGCGTTAATGCCCGGATAACAGGCCAGTACTTCGTCCGCGCTTCTGGCCGCCGGATCGCCTTCGTAAGCTGCCTGAATATCACTGTCGATCAAGGTTCTGACCGCAGGCAGCTGAGCGGCAAACTCACGGGTAATCTCGATAGCCTGGCTGCGCGTATTATCAATCTTGAGGCCTTGTTCTTCGGCAACAAACTGCAATTCCAGGCCAATCTGCTTGTTTATTTCTCGCAGCAAACTATCCAGCGTGTGGCCGACGAAATAATCGATTCCTTCATCGTTGAGACCAGGCAAACCCAGGCGATTGGGAAACAGCACTCCAGCCAGACTATCAAGGATATGACCCAGAGTCTTGCGCGAAGGCAGTTTTGGCGGATGATCACGGCGCTGGCGGTTTTCCAGAGATCGCAAGCGAATCTCGCGCAGTTCGGCAACCAGCGCCTCGATCCCCCAATGTTGACCGTTGTTGTTCAAACTCATACGCCGATACCTTGAGCATCGAAGAGTCCTTCGAACAGGGCCGTGCTCAAATAACGCTCGCCGGAATCGGGCAGCACCACCACGATGGTTTTACCTTCGTTTTCCGGACGTTTGCCAACCCGCACAGCGACAGCCACTGCCGCACCGCAAGAAATGCCGGCGAGTATGCCTTCCTCGCGGGCCAGACGCCGGGCATAGGTTATCGCTTCTTCGTTGCTGACCTGTTCAATCTCATCGACCAGGGACAGATCCAGCACATCCGGCACAAAACCCGCGCCTATGCCTTGAATCTTGTGCGGTCCCGGCTGTAATTCCAGACCGGCCCGCTGCTGGGTCAATACCGGACTGGCTTCGGGCTCGACCGCTATTGAGACGATGGATTTGCCCTGGATTTGTTTGATGTAGCGCGAGACACCGGTAATGGTGCCGCCGGTACCAACGCCCGATACCAGAATATCGATAGCGCCGTCGGTATCGGCCCAAATTTCTGGCCCCGTGGTCTGTTCGTGAATCAGTGGATTGGAGGGGTTTTTGAACTGTTGCAAGAGGACGTAGCGGTCGGGCGCAGAGGCGACGATTTCTTCGGCCTTGGCAATTGCGCCTTTCATGCCCTTGGCGCCTTCGGTCAGCACCAGCCTGGCGCCAAAAGCAACCAATAATTTGCGGCGTTCAACACTCATGGTGTCGGGCATGGTCAAGGTTAGCGGAATGCCGCGCGCGGCGGCAACAAAGGCCAGCGCAATGCCGGTGTTGCCGCTGGTTGGTTCAATCAGCTCCTTGCCTGCGCCCAGCAAGCCGCGTTGCTCGGCATCGTTGACCATGGCTGCGCCGATTCGGCATTTCACCGAATATGCTGGATTGCGGCCTTCGATTTTTGCCAGCAGCGTTACCGGCGCTCCTTCGCCGATACGATTAAGCCGCACCAGCGGCGTGTTGCCTATGGATTGTGAATTGTCGGGATACCAATGTGTCATGTGTTGCCTTCTAGGTGTATGTCAGGTCAAAAAAAAGCCAGTGGCCCTCACGAGCTCACTGGCTTCCGGTTGTCCGGTCAGCTTATTTGCGACTTTTAATTACGTTACTTCGATTCTTTGTGTCCTGTCAAGCAGCAGCAAAAGCCACTAATGGTTATTTTGCCCATGGTTACGGCGTGCGCAGCAAAGCGATGGTCGGCACCGGCGTGGCCTTTTCCCAGGATGCGGTAGCCGCCGCGATAAATCCTGCCGGGCTGGCTGGGAAACAACCGATCGAGAGTTCAGAGGTTTTATTCAATATCCTTGCACCCGGTGTGCAGGAGTGGCATATAACCGGCGACAACTCACTAAGCCCTGGTCAAGCCATCGAACTGTCGATGACGCAATTTTCATTGCAGTTGGCATGGCCCCGGCGTTTCTGATTCAATAGGCGTTTTTTAAACGAGATCATCAAACATGACAGACTTTACCCCTTTATCGGCATTGGCGGGCGGAGCGCTTATCGGACTGGCTTCGGCGTTGCTGCTTTTTACTCATAACCGGGTCGCCGGTATTTCCGGTATTGCCGCTGGAATTTTGCCGCCTTGGGGAGAGGAAACAAGCTGGCGGTTGTGGTTTCTGGCCGGACTCATCATCAGCGCGCCGCTGTATAGGCTCACCGTAAGTGCGGTTCCGGTACAAATCGACGCGCCGCTTGGGGTGCTGGCCGTCGCTGGATTGCTGGTCGGCTACGGCACCCAACTAGGCGGCGGTTGCACCAGCGGCCACGGCGTTTGCGGCATCGCGCGGCTTTCCGTGCGCTCCATCGTGGCGACGCTGATTTTTATGTCTACCGCCGGATTGACGGTTTATCTGCTTCGTCACGTCATTTGAGTGCTGGTGCAATGAGTAAAAATATTTTCGCGTTTATCTACGGCCTGATTTTCGGTTTGGGCCTTATCGTCGCACAGATGGTCAACCCCACCAAAGTGCTGGCATTTCTGGATGTCGCTGGCGCATGGGATCCGAGCCTGGCGCTGGTCATGGCCAGCGCCTTGCTGGTTTTGGGCACCTGGCGACGTTTAGTTCGGCCCTCCTCCGAGCCGGCTGAACAACATGACTTGCGGGCTTGCGATACAGCCAAAGCCGGGATTGATGCCAGGCTGATTGCCGGCGAGGCGATATTCGGCATTGGCTGGGGCTTGTCGGGCCTTTGCCCAGGACCGGCGATTGTCGGTTTAACGAGCGGCTTGCCCGGCAATTATGTTTTTGCCGGGGCAATGTTTGCGGGGTTTATACTGTTTAATGCCCTGCATCGCGGACGCTAAGGAACGCGTATCAAATAACTTGTGCAACTCTGAGAAACAATTTTCTGTGTAGGTGCGGATTCATCCGCACTGTGCGAATAAATTCGCACCTACACTTGTTCAACTTATTTCGTGCGCATTACTAAGCACTTCAACGCAGGGAGCGATTCTAAAATTGCTTTGGCAACGGCTTGTAGCGCTCCAGCACGGCAAATGCCTCCGCTACCGGCCTGCAGGTAATAGTGCCTTGATAGGTATTCAAGGCTTTGCCGAAGCCCGGGTCCTCTGCTAATGCCGCCAGGCCCTTGTTCGCCAATTTCAGCACATAAGGCAGCGTGGCATCGGTTAAAGCCAGCGTTGCCGTACGCGGATACGCGCCCGGCATGTTGCTGACGCAATAATGAATCACGCCATACTGCTCGTAGACCGGCGCCTCATGCGTGGTAGCGCGGGAGGTTTCGATGCAGCCACCCTGATCGATACTGACATCGACGATCACCGATCCCGGCTGCATGGTTTTAACCATCGCCGCACTGACCAGATGTGCGGCGCGGGCACCGTGCAGCAAGACCGCGCCGACCAGCAGATCGGTATCCAGCAACTGTCTGGCAATCGCCGCGGGTTCGGAAATAATGAACTCAATGTCCTCTGAAATTCCGCGGCGCAGACGTCCGCCGTTTTCCGGCAGGAGTCCGGCGACGACCACGTTCGCACCCAGTCCGATTGCGGTTCTGGCGGCATGCGAACCGACTACGCCATCACCGAGTATCAGCACCTTGCCATGCCTTCTGCCGAGCACCGAACCCAGCATGACCCCCTTGCCGCCATTGTAAGCCGCCAGATAATGACAGCCCATTTGCACCGCCATATTACCGGCTACTGCACTCATCGGCGCCAGCAGCGGCAGCCGGCCGTTGCTATCTTCCACGGTTTCGTAGGCGACCGCACTGGTTTTACCGGCCAGCAAGGCTTCGGTCAGTGCCCAGGGCACACCGGCCAGATGGAAATAGGTAAACACGATTTGCTGTTTTAAATAGGCATATTCAGCCTCAACTGGTTCTTTAACCTTGACCACCAAATCCTTGTCCCAGGCTTCCGCCGTGCTGACGATGGCCGCGCCGGCTTGCCGGTAGGCATCGTCGCTAAAGCCGGAGCCGAGTCCGGCGCCCTGTTCGACAAAGACCTGTTGGCCGTTGGCGGTTAATGCGGCAACGCCCTCGGGGGTCAGGCCGACACGGTTTTCTTTGCTTTTGATTTCTTTGATCAGACCAATTTTCACGGTAGTCAGTCTCCGGTAGGTAGATGAATTAGATTTACAGTCTTGCAATCGCTCGATTTTAGCTGACTGGCTTAAACAAGCTATCGATTCGTGAGATCATTTGGATATCGGCTGCCTCTGCGCTCGTACCGGCTGGCTTAAATAGCGATCACTGTTGGATAACGCCGAGCAGAATTATCGTATATGCGCCGTACTGGCCGTTAACTCGCCGATAAAATAGCGTAAATAGGTAGGCAGATAGAGCTGTTTTAAATACGCGAATTTAGTAACCGAGGACGGAATCAGATGCGACAAATCCAGCGCCAGCAGATCGTTGTCGACACCCGGTTCGTAGGAGGTAGCAGCGATAATGCCGACCCCTAGCCCCAGTCTGACATAGGTTTTGATGATGTCAGAATCCGCGGCCGACAAGGTAATATCGAGTTCTTGCCCGTCATTTGTAAAGGCCTTTTCGATGGTGGACCGGCCGGTAAAACCGGTCGAATAGGTCAAAATAGGAAATGCTGCCAGCCGGGCCAGGGTAATCTCGCCTTGATCCTGCTTTTCTGTGCAGATGGCAATATCGGCCCGGTGATGATGCAGTTACTCAATCAAATCATCCGGCGTCGATTGCACCATAGTTCACGCAAAAGGTAAGTGCCGAAATCCATATTACCTATTGAAGCTCTTCGTGTCCTTCGTGGTTGAACTAGCAAAGCTGATACAACAATGTCGTCGTTCCGGCAGGGATTCACATCAGGCTATCCTGCCTGATGCCCTTTGGGTTAATGCAAATATGTTCCAGACAGATTTGTGCCGGAACCCAGCCGCCAGGGAAGGCTTGCGACAGCAACAGCAACAGCTACATCCATGTAATCTGGATACCGGCAGTCCATGCCGGTATGACGCAGCTAAATTATTTTTATAATCAGTTGAACCAGTGCGCATGCTTGATATGCAGGGCAACCCGGTCGCCTTTGCTCAGCTTTAACTGCTTGAAACGCTCGTTAGGCATTTCGGCGTACAGAATGGAACCGGCGGTGTCGTTGATTTGCGGATTGAACAATTCGACACGGATGGTTGCGCCCAAATGCTGCCAGTCTTTTAAGGTCACCGGGGAATTAGAACCCTTGGCGGCTTTTTCGATGTCGATATTGTGCGGACGAACATGCGCGACAATTCCCTTGGGCTCATCGAGAATGATGCCGGCGGTTTTCAGCCAGGCGGCATCGCTGTGTTGCAGATGCAAGACGTTGGTCTGGCCGATGAATTTGGACACAAAGGCATTGGCCGGATTGTCGTAAATATCATCAGGCGCGCCCTTCTGTTCGATGTGGCCCTGATTCAACACCACGACCTGGCTGGCGACTTCCATGGCTTCTTCCTGGTCATGCGTGACAAAAATGCTGGTGACGTGCAGTTCATGATGCAAATTGCGCAGCCACTGCCGTAAATCCTTGCGGACGCTGGCGTCCAGCGCGCCAAACGGCTCGTCCAGCAACAGCACCGATGGCTCCACGGCCAATGCCCGCGCCAGCGCAATACGCTGACGCTGACCGCCGGACAATTGATCTGGAAAACGGTCATGCAGCCAGTCCAGCTGCACCAGTTTTAACAGCGAATGAACTTTGTCCTTAATGAACGCTTCGCTGGGGCGTTCCTTGCGCGCCTTGACTCTTAGGCCAAAGGCAATATTGTCAAACACAGTCATGTGCCGGAACAGCGCATAATGTTGAAAAACGAAACCGATATGGCGGTTTTTAACCGGTTGGTCAGTGACCTTGTCGCCTTTTAAAAACACGTCGCCCTGGTCGGCCTGTTCGAGTCCGGCAATGATGCGCAGCAACGTGGTTTTACCGCAACCTGAAGGGCCCAGTAAAGCCACCAGTTCGCCTTCGGGAATTTCCAGGTTAATATTGTCCAGCGCCGTAAAAGTGCCGAAATGTTTGCTGATATTATTTAAAGTAATGCTCATGACGGGTTTCTCAATCAAATCGTTGCATGCAAAAGGCTATTCCGAAACGGCCTGATGGGACAGATATTTGCTCCTGCAATATCTGCATTCGCTACATCCCTGTAGATCCTGCTTTTAAATCCTGTTTTAGCTTCCAATCCAGGAAAGTTTTGACTACCAGGGTCACCAGGGCCAGAGCCGCCAGGAGCGAAGCGCTGGCGAAGGAACCGACAAAGTCGTACTCGTTGTAACTGACTTCAACATGCAAGGGCAGCGTGTTGGTCAGTCCGCGGATATGCCCCGATACTACCGAGACGGCGCCGAACTCGCCCATGGCCCGGGCGTTGCACAACAGTACGCCGTACAGCAGGCCCCATTTGATGTTGGGCAAGGTGACCTTGAAAAAAGTTTGCCAGCCGTTGGCGCCCAGCGATAATGCCGCCTCTTCTTCCTCGTGGCCGATTTCCTGCATCAGCGGGATCAGTTCACGGGCGACGAACGGGAAAGTCACGAACATGGTCGCCAGAATGATGCCCGGCACCGCAAAAATGATTTTGATGTCATGTTCGGACAACCACGGCCCGATCCAGCCCTGAGCACCGAAAATCAGCACATAAATCAAACCGGCGATGACCGGCGACACTGAAAACGGCAGATCGATCAGGGTAATCAACAGGCTTTTGCCGCGAAACTCAAAGCGTGCTATCGCCCAGGCCGCGGAAACGCCAAAGACAGTCGTTACCGGCACAGTGACCAGGGCAACCAGCAGCGTCAAGCTGATCGCCGACAGCGTATCGGGCTGACTCAGACTGAAGGTATAGGCTATCCAGCCTTTGGCAAAGGCTTCGATCAACACCGTCGCCAGCGGCAGCACCAAAAACAGGCCAATGACGGCCAGCGTTATCCCGACCAAGCCATGCCGCACCCAGTCCGGATCGCTTAGCGTCAAGGATTTGGCCTCAAATGTAAAACCAGTAGCCATCGTATTCATCAGTGAACCTCCTAAAGTTGTCCGCTGCGGCGGCGTACCCACCACTGCAGGCTGTTAATCAACAGCAGCAACAGGAACGACAAAATCAACATACTCAAACCGACTGCCGCCGCGCCGTTATAATCGTATTGCTCCAGTTTAGTGATAATCAACAGTGGTACGATTTCCGAGACATACGGCATGTTGCCGGCAATAAAAATCACCGAGCCATACTCGCCGACGCCCCGGGCAAAAGCCAGCGCAACCCCGGTAATGGTGGCGGGCAGAATATTGGGCAAAATGACTTTCAAAAACGCCTGCAGGCGGTTGGCGCCCAGACTGGCGGCGGCTTCTTCCATGGCCGTGTCGAATTCCTGCAGCACTGGTTCAATGGTACGCACCACAAATGGCAGGCCGATAAAGATCAACGCAACAACAATCCCCAAGGGTTTATAGGCGATTTGGACGCCCAGGGTATCCATAATGATCTTACCGATCCAGCCTTTGGGTTCGTAGATCGTCGCCAGCACGATACCGGCTACCGCTGTCGGCAATGCGAAAGGCAAGTCGATCAGCGCATCAAAGAGCTTTTTACCCGGAAACGGATAACGCACCAGTGTCCAGGCGATGATAAAGCCGAACACCCCGGCTATCACAGCGGCAATCAATGCCGCGCCAAAACTGACACGGAACGAAGCCTGCACGCGCTGATTGGTCAAAATAGCCCAGTATTCATCCCAACTCAGTTGCAGGGTTTTCAGCACCATGGCGCTGAGCGGTATCAGCACGATCAAACCCAGATAAAACAGGGTAAAACCAAGGGCCGGGCGAAATCCCGGCATGATGTTACTTTGTGGCATATCAATAACCTTCAAAAATAAAAAGCGACCTAAGGTAGGAGCGCCGCCCCATCGCGAAGGCGTCGCTCCTGCCTTAGATTCGTCTAAGGCGCATAGATCTGGTCGAAGGTGCCGCCATCATCAAAATGCTCTTTTTGCGCTTGCGCCCAGCCGCCAAATTTTTCATTCACCGTAAACAATTCCAGACTGGGGAAGCGTTTCAGGTCTTCAGGATCGGCAAATTCGGGTTTCGAAGGACGATAAAAATGCTTCGCCGCCAGTTTTTGGCCAATCGGGGTATACAGGTATTGCAGATACGCCTCGGCCAGATCCAGATTGCCGGTCTTTTTGGCGACTTTATCGACTACGGCAACCGGCGTTTCGGCCTTGATGCTGACGGGTGGCACCACGATCTCAAACTCACCGGGGGTTTGTTCCTTCAGCGCCAAAAAGGCTTCGTTTTCCCAGGTGATAAGCACATCGCCGATACCGCGTTGAATAAAGGTGGTGGTTGAGCCGCGCGCGCCGGAATCCAGCACCGGTACGTTTTTATAGAGCTTTTTAACAAAGTCCTTGGCGGCTTCCTTGCTGCCGTAAGTCTTTTCACCGAACGCCCAGGCGGCCAGGTAGTTGTAACGTGCACCGCCGGAGGTCTTGGGGTTGGGCGTGATCACCGAGACGCCTTCTTTGGCCAGGTCGTCCCAGTTTTTAATGGCTTTGGGGTTGCCTTTGCGCACTAAAAACACAATCGTCGAGGTGTAAGGCAGGCTGTTGTTGGGCAGACGGCTTTGCCATTCCGCAGGCAACAGGCGGGCTTTTTTAGAAATCTGATCGATGTCGTAAGACAAGGCCAGCGTCAGCACATCGGCTTCCAGACCGTCGATCACCGCGCGGGTCTGTTTGCCCGCGCCGCCGTGGGATTGCTGAACAGCAACGTCTTCACCGGTTTTTTCTTTCCAGTATTTGATAAATTCCTTGTTGTAGTCCTGATAAAACTCCCGGGTCGGGTCGTAGGATACATTTAGCAAGGTTCTGTCCGCCAGGGCCGTACCGCTCAGCAGTAAAGCCAGACTGAAGAACAGGAACTTTAAGGGGGTGGTCAATTTCATGGTCTTTTCCTTAAATGAGTGTTTGTTGAAACTGTGCCCATGATAAGCACTTTAAGTAATGGGTAATAACGATATATTTCGAACTTGCTATCGATAAATCAGATAAACCTGTGGGAGCGATCTTTTAAATCGCGACGTCGCTCCCACATTGCATGCAGATTCCAAATTCACAGCCAAAGCCGATTTAAGGCTACAGCTGCTAACTCACGTTTAAAGCTTGCCGTCCCCAAAGGCATTCAGCGAAACTTCGAAGTAGAAGAAGTTGCTGGCTTCTGACGTAAAGGGGCCGTTGGCCGTGTCGCCCTTATCGAATGAGCGGGTAAAGTCACCCGGCTCGAAGCGGGCATAACTCAAACTCCAGTCAACATACGGATTGATTTTGTGACGCATGCGGATGTCAAATTCATGCCCGAGGAAGTTGCCGCTTTTGCCCGTCCTGTCCCGCAAGTTGGCTCTATTGAAGGCATCGGTTTCGCTTTCCAGCCAGTAGGCGTTATAGCCGGTATCGATGCGCACATCCTTGTAGGGCGTGAATTCCAGGCGGGCCTTGGGGGCGTGAATGTTGTCCCAGGAGAAATAATCGTTGCGCGACCAGGGTTGGTTAAAGCCGTAAAAAGCATCGAAGCGCTGGTTACTATTATCAGTGGGGTTTTTGTCGCCGGTGCCGTAACCGTAATACCCACTGACCCGTGGCTTCCAGTCATGATCAATGGAGTAGCCCAACTCCAGCGAGTAAGCCAGGGCATCATGCTGGCGCAAGGCCTGGGTGGTTACATTGGCTCTATTGGTTGCGATCGATCCGGAGCGGCCAAACTGCTTGTTGATGTCGGCATCGAAATCAAAGCCGCTGCCTCCAAACAGACCGTAAACCCTGAGGCCTGGCGCATAGATATCCATATCCGGCTTGCGATTGGCGACCACCGGATTGGTCAAATCGCCATTTTGCTTGCGGCCGAGGAAGTAGGGCTGGATGGTAATAAAATCCGACCATTGCTTGATGCTCAGTACGCCGCCATAAAACCAGGTATCCTCATCGGGCCGGTCGAAGTCGTATTTCAGGCGTTGAACGGGCTGAAAGGCGAACGTATCCAGATCCCAGTTGTTTTGCTTTTTGCCAAAGCGAACCCGGAAGCCTTCAAAATTATTGGTGGTATTGCGGAACTGGTTGTTGCCGACCAAACGCCGATCCAATAACTCCAAAGCCTGGCGGCCGGCGCGGATACTTAAGGGCCGGTTGTTGCCAAGCAGATCGTCGAAATAAAGTTCAGCGTAGCCCTGAATTAATTCAAATTCGTTGATATCGGCATCGGTTCTTTCATACAGGCCGTTGTAACTGCGGGCATCCTCAAACTCCACGGCAAAACGCAGCGGATCGAGAATATCCTTTATCCCGACATAAGCACGCGTTCTTAACAACCAGAGATTATCGGGATCGTTACGCCATTTATTCAGCGTGGCGCCAGTGGTGGGATCCTGTCTGCGCCGCAAATCGTTTTCCCGGTACTCATAACGCGTCCGGAAATCCAGCCCCACATCCAGCCATTCCACATCGCGGAACTGCTCGAATTGTGTGCGGCTTAAATTGCGCACATAGGCCGGAGGATCACTGTATGGCTCGACGCGATAGCCTTTGGTTGCACGATAATAATCCTCGGCATTTGCCAGACCGGGCAAGGCCAACAGCAGGCCTAGGGCGCTGAGTGCCGATTTTGTGTGAATGAAAGAGCGCTTCATTGTATTTACCTTGGTTACTATGTTTTTATAAAAGGATTTTTTTGAAGCTGCTTAAAAACTCCTCAAAGTCCTCATGTGCAGCGTGTACACCTCAGGCTTTCGAGCGCCCTCGCCTTTTGTTGCCCCCGGCTCGCGACGTTTTTAAACAGCTTCCTGCTGATCTGCGCTAACTTCCGGCGATCCGGTCGGTTAATGGCAATTACAAAGGTTTTACTCTCCGACGGTACGGTAGAAAAATTTAATTCTGTCTTTGCGCGGCTGGATTCAATCGCTGACCTGCTGGTTGTTTACCCGAAACCTTTCCCGTTTGTCGATTTGCACGATCCGGCCATCATGGACAACAATCTCAACAGAACCGAAACGAATGCCCTGCACGATTGAAGCAATATAGGCAGCAATCTCTTGACTGTTCGCCTGCTTTAAAGAAGCACCATAGATATCTGTAGCCATTTAACCCTCTTACTTTTGGTTTTGGTTTTGCTTGTTCATGGTGTGTTGCTCAGATCAATCTGCGTTCAATTTGCAACAACTGTTGGGTAAATGGTAATTAAATTGACTTGTTAAGTGAAACGATATAATTAGAATTTGTTATCTGATAAATGAATATCAAGACTGTACATTGCTGGGTTTTTATAGTTTCCGCAGTTCATTTTGGGTTTTATCTTTGCTATGAAGTTGCCGGAAGGCTTTGCCCATAGCCTTTCCTAGACATGCAAAAATTTGCTGGAAACGGGGATTCAAATTCCTCAGCCGCACCGGAAGAGGAATCATAGTTGCGGGGTTTTGATATGTGAGGAAAGAGCTGTTGTTGCTGAAAGTCTCAATCAGCTATCGCTTGCAAGCAGCCGCTCCAGCTCCTTGCTCAAGACGATGGCGGGCAACAGAGTTGCCGATAGGCTGTTGCTGATGTCCTGATACAGGCGACGGTAGCGATTGATTGTGTGTGTTTGCGCGGGGGTGCCGAAAAATTCGGCACAGGTAGCGGTTTTACTGGCGAGAATCTGCTTGATGACAAGTCCGGTCATGCGTTTCAAATCTTCCTGCAAGTCGTTGGCCACTTTACGTTCCCAATAATCATGCAGCGGCCTGTTTGCCAGTTGTTCGTGAATTTCATCCAAACCCAGGTAACGGGTAGTTTCATTAAACAGGGTCAGGACAGTGATGAAATCCCGGCTGGTTTCAGCTGTCATTGAAACAATCAGGGGGAAATCCTGAAGGCTGCCAATAAGCAGCAACCGTTGGGCAATCGGCATCAGGAATGCCCTCTTGCCGGTAGTCTTCAAGCTGCTCGCTGAATGGCTCGCTGTGCTGCTTGAAATAGCTTTCATACTCCGTCAAATAGCGTTTGTAGCACAGAATTGTCTGGTCGTTGGGGCGGATTTTTTTGTCCTCGTAAAGCCGCCCAGCGGCAAAATCCGGCGAGAATGTTCTCAAGCTGGAGCAATACCCGGTATTGGCTATCGGCAGCGATTTTAGTGTCCAGCGCATGAATCGTCTGGCGCAGTTCATCGCCATCCAGAACCCGGTCAAAGGTCAGATAACAGCTGACATTATCGAGGGTATTCATATCTTCCGAACCGGAATTCAACCTTAAAAAACGGCACCCGGCCTGGTTGATGATTTTATTGCTGACTACCGTCGCTTTAATGGCAGCGGCCAAGGGATGCGCGGATAAATCCCGGCCAAAGCGTGCTCTGACCTGTTTGGGAAAGTAAGCCTCCAGATAACAGTCACAGCAGGATTCCTGAAGCAGGGAGGCCTGTTGCTGTATCTCCTCGGTCAACTGCATTTTGCTGGCCGCCATCAATACGGCCAGCTCGGGCCGGGTTAGGGTCTGGCCGGGTCTTGCCAAAACAGCCTTGCTTTGCGGAAATGATTCCACGGCTCGCTCGAGAAAGCCTTGCGCTTCGAGACGCTCCGCCAGTTGCAGATAGATCTCCGGGGTTTCTGCACAACGCAATTGTTCCAATGATACACAAAGACTCTGCGCATAATTATCGGCCAGCACCAGTTCGCTGACTTCGCCAGTCATGCTGACAAACAAGGGCTGGTAGTCCGTGATCAGTTGTTTCTTATGCAGACCCATCAACAGAATTTTTAAGTTGACCTCATGGTCGGAAGTGTCCACTCCGGCCGAATTGTCCACCGCATCGGTATTGATGCGGCCTCCCTGCAAGCTGTATTCAATTCGCGCTTTCTGGGTGAAGCCCAGATTGGCGCCTTCGCCCACCACGCGCGCAAGAAGCTCGGCGGCATCGACACGTACATTATCATTGGCGTGATCCCCTACTTCTTCATGCTTTTCGGTGCTGGCTTTAACATAAGTACCGATACCGCCCAGCCATAATAAATCCACCGGCGCGGTCAGCAGGTAACGGATCAGGGATTCGCCATCCAGAGATTTGTAGCGCAGACCCAGCCATTTTTTCAGCTCCGGCGATACCGGAATATCTTTGGCCGAGCGCGCATAAACCCCACCGCCTGCGGAAATAAGCGTCCTGTCATAATCGTTCCAGCTCGATCCGGGCAGCTCAAACAGGCGTTTGCGTTCATTGAACGGCTTATCACCGGCCATCGGATCAGGGTCAATAAAAATATGCTGGCCACTGAAAGCCGCCAGCAGCCGGGTATAGGGCGACAATAACATGCCATTGCCAAAAACATCGCCATCCATACTTCCGATACCAACCACGGTAAAAGCTTCGCTTTGAATATCCTTGCCCAGTTCTCGAAAATGCCGTTTAACACACTCCCAGGCACCGCGTGCGGTAATACCTAAGGCTTTATGGTCATAGCCGCGTGAGCCACCGCTGGCAAAGGCGTCTCCGAGCCAGAATCGATACTCCGCCGCGACCGAATTGGCTATATCTGAAAACTGGGCCGTGCCTTTATCGGCGGCCACAACCAAATACGGATCCGCATCATCGTAGGCCACCAAATGGGACGCCCGCACGACCTGATCCTCGACATAATTGTCGGTTAAATCTAGCAGTCCGCGTATCAGGGTGATGTAGGCCTTTTTGCCGGCCACTTTGAAATCAGGCTGGGTTCCATTTTTCTTGACTACAAAACCACCCTTCGCACCGGTCGGGATAATCAGGGCATTTTTGCTGATCTGGGTCTGCATCAAATCCAGAATCTCGGTTCTGAAGTCATCAGGTCGATCTGACCAGCGTATGCCGCCGCGAGATATCTTGCCCGCGCGCAAATGAATGCCTTCCATATCGACGGCATGCACGTAAATCTCGTTTTGCGGTTTCGGCGCGGGCAGCTCAATAACGCCAAGACTGTTGATTTTAAAAGCAATAAAGTAATCAGGCAGCGAACGGCGCTGATGAAAGTTACTGCGCATGGTGGCATCAATCAGATTAAACAGGGTGCGTAAAATGCGGTCATCATTAATATCGTCCACCGCAGTCATGCTGTCCAATAATTGCATGCGTAACGGCAAAAGCACCTGTTCTTCCCGAACCATGGCATCATCCCAATCAGGATGGGGTCTGAAACGGGCTTCGAAGTAATTAAACAGACACAGCGCCACTTGCGGATTGTTGATCAGGGCATGATGAAAGCTGGCCCGGGTGGTCGGATGTCCGAGTTGCAAATAATAATTGCGATACGCCCGAAGCACATCAATTGCTTGCCAGCTCAAGCCCGCCAGCACCAACAGGCTGTTGAGCGCATCATTCTCGACCTTGTCATCGAGTACGGCCTGGATAGCCTCGAGCAGGGAGCTGGTTAATCTGCGGAACGACTCGGGCTGACTTTTTACTGTTTTAATGGTGAAACTTTTGATAAACAGTGTGCTGCCATCGACGGTAACACGAAACTGCACCTGATCCATGACCCGCAAGTGCATGTTTTTCAAAACCGGAATATATTCATCCAGAAAGCGCTGTTGGCGGCTGTGAAAATGCAGCCGGTAATGATTGACGCTCTGACAGGGATTAACAAGGCTGATGCCCTGCAGGTCTGGATGCCAATACCTGCTCAAGATGCAGACTGTCTTTTATCGCGTAACGCGGGGGAACCAGGGCTTGATATTCAGCCGGAAACGCGGTTGCGTATTTCTGCCACAATTGGCTACCGGCTTGCCTGCCCAAAGCCCTTTCTGCCAATTGCCTGAATGATGACAGCCACGATTCAGTATCGGCTTCATGATCTTTCGCTACTATTTTCAAAGCACCCGCCTCACTTCAAATATTTGATAATCTCAAGCACATTGCAATCGCCCTGCCGGGTGTAGGTGACCGAATCCATCAGGGTCTTGATGAAGAAGATGCCCATCCCGCCTTCTTTGGGATGATCAAAATCGGGCAGCGGTACGGTTTCCAGATCAAAGCCCTGGCCGTGGTCATAGACCTTAATATTCAGCTCGCTTTGCTGAATATGGATGCTGATCCTGACCGTGTCTTTGGGTTTGTTGTCGGCATGTTTGATGGCATTCGTGGTTGCTTCGGTCAGCACCAGGTTTAAATGGTAAGCCAGGGCTTCACGATCGCCGGAGAAATCATCCAGCTCTTTGCCGATGCGTTCACCAATGCTGCCAATCAGATCCAGATATTTAGTTTGTGTCGGGATGATGACATCCACCTGAAAATCGGCATTGCAGGTTTTAGGTTTCATTGTCGAAAACCTCGTTTAAATCGGCATAAATTTCAAACACCCTGTTTAAACGCGTCAACTCAAACATGGATAGCACCTGTGTCTGCACGTTCGATAAAGCCAGCTTTCCCGACTTGGCCGCCGCATTCTTGTAGCCTGACAGTAATGCCCCCAAACCCGAGCTGTCAATAAAGCGCACGCGTTCGAGTTGAACAATAATAGTACTCTCGCCCTGCTCTATCAGATGCAGAATATATTCTTTTAATTCGCCCGAATTATGCGCATCTATGCGCTCCTCCTGAATATACAGCACACTACAGCCATTGATTTTTTCCAGATTCAGATTCATAGGTTTCTTCTTGTCAAGCAAGCCGTTTAGTTGAATTTGTTTTCCGAATCATAGCACTATCAATATTTTTGTCTTCGTTTATTAGCCCTCAATAAAATCAAAAAACCATCTTTCAATTTTTAATGCGAATTGTTATTATTTACATGACACCACTTCCTGGAGATTTATTCGATGTATGTGTGCGTTTGCAAAGCAGTCACTGACAGCCAGATAAAAAACGCTATTGCCGAAGGCGCCTGCACGCGCCGTCAGTTATTTCAATGCTTTGGCGTCGGCGGCGACTGCGGAAAATGCAATAAACAGGTTAAAGAATTGCTTGACGAAAATCGGCAACAACAACCTATAATGCCGGAAGCATCCAACCAACCTGTTCTTATTGCATATTAAAACCCGAGGTGTGGCATGAAAGGCGATACAAAAGTCATAGAATTTCTTAATAAAGCCCTGACCAATGAATTGACCGCCATTAACCAGTATTTTCTGCATGCGCGCATGTACAAAAACTGGGGCTTTGCAAAACTCAACGAGAAGGAATATCACGAATCGATTGATGAAATGAAGCACGCCGATCAATTGATTGAGCGCATTCTGTTCCTGGAAGGCTTGCCCAATCTACAAAATCTCGACAAGTTAATGATCGGCGAGAATCCCCTGGAAATGCTGGAATGCGATTTAAAACTGGAACAAATCGCCGTGCCTCTGCTGAAAACTGCCATCGCCTATTGCGAGAGTATTCAGGATTATGTGTCCAGAGAATTGTTTGAGCACATTCTTGAAAATGAAGAAGACCATATCGACTGGCTGGAAACCCAGCTGGAATTAATCGACAAAATTGGACTGCAAAATTATTTGCAATCACAAATGTGAGCCCCAAAAACCTCCTGTTCTCGTATAATAGCGCTCTTTTTTGCCCCGGATTTACGTTCCGGCTTGCAACGAGGAACCGCTGATGTCTCAACTCGTCGTTTGTGCGCTGTACAAATTTGTCACCCTGGAAAACTATCAGGATTTACGCCAGCCCCTGCTGACGGTCATGACCGGCAATCAGGTGCGAGGCACACTATTGCTGGCTCATGAAGGCATCAACGGTACTGTGGCCGGCTCCCGCCAGGCTATCGATAGCCTGTTGAACTGGCTGCGCCGCGACCCGCGTCTGGGCGATATTGATTTCAAAGAATCCTTGACCGACATATCACCCTTCAATCGCAGCAAAGTCAAACTGAAAAAAGAAATCGTCACCTTGGGTGTGGAAGGCATTGATCCTAAACAGGTGGTCGGCACTTATGTCCAGCCAGAGGACTGGAATGCGCTGATCTCCGATCCCGAAGTATTGGTGGTAGATACCCGCAACGATTACGAGGTGAAGGTTGGCACTTTTAGGAACGCCATCAATCCGAAAACCGACAGCTTTCGTGAGTTCCCGGACTACGTCAAAGCCCATCTTGATCCCGGAAAACACAAAAAAGTCGCCATGTTCTGCACCGGCGGCATACGCTGTGAAAAATCGACCGCTTTTTTAAAACAACAGGGCTTTGATGAGGTGTATCACCTGAAAGGCGGCATATTAAAATACCTGGAACATGTACCCGCCGAAGAAACCCTTTGGCAAGGCGAGTGTTTTGTCTTTGACGACCGCATAACCGTTAATCATCGGCTTGAAAAAGGCAGTTACGATCAATGTAACGCCTGCCGCCTGCCGATTACCGAAGCCGATAAAGCCAGCGCTCACTATGAACCAGGCGTGAGCTGCCCGCATTGCTGGGATAAAATCACGCCGGAACAGAAAGCCCGTTTCATGGAACGGGAAAAACAGATGCAACTGGCCAGGCAGCGCGGTGAGGCCCATATCGGCACCGATGCCGCCAGGGCGCTGACCGGCAAACGCAATGCCAAGCTGCTGCGCCGGCAAGCGCTACAGGCTGACCAGGATGAGCCTGCCCTTGCGAATATGACGGTTTAGCTCAAACACACTGCCTGCCATGAAAGCGCAAATAGGCAAAAAGGCCCCGTTACTAGCCGTATCTGCGTGACTGCAAGGCGCAGCTGTCAACTTTGACCAGTTATCAGGCCGCGTCGTGCTGGTGGAAGTGTTTCAGGTAAATTGTCCCGGTTGCTTTTTGTATGCCCTGCCCCAGGCCATTGACTGCTATCAGCGCTACTCAGACCACGGCTTATCGGTATTGGGCGTGGCAACGGCGTTTGAAGATTTTGACAAAAACAACCTGGAAAATTTAGCCCTCTTGCTTGAAAACGGCGAAGTCATCGGTGAAACCTTGCGCCTGTTAGACCAGCACGGCAAATTGACAGGCAATCTCCTGCCCTATCGCATCCCGTTTCCCGTGGCGATGGATCGTTTAAACAAGCGCCAGGCTGAGGTGACCGATACTTTAGTCTCGGCCTTTATCGAAGACCGCTTTCCAGACTTTGCCCGGCAACCCAGCGCCTATCAACAGAACATAAAGGAACACGTCTGGCGCTATTTGCAAGCCCTCGACTATCATGCAGAAACCTTTGAACGCTTCGGTTTAAAAGGCACGCCTTCGCATATTCTGGTGGATAAACAAGGCGTATTAAGGGATTGTATTTTTGGCGCTGATCCTGATCTGGAAATGCGCTTAGTAGGGTTGTTGCGGGAATAAAACAGGATCGAGGGGGGTGTTTTTGATATTGCCAGAATTTCACGTACACTCAGCTAAGCGGCTTTTTTAGCTTCAAAAGCTTCAATTATGTAGCCAGTCTTGGAGTTTGATAGCTGCTATTCTTCCAAGGTAAGCTTGGAAGCAGTTTTCGAATCGGATATGGTCGGTTAATTTGATCGACTGCTTTCCAGAGCGAGCAAAAAACAACCATATAGCCTGTTCGACTTATTCTGTCGCCGTGATCCGTACAATAGAAAAATCAAATCTATCTTTACGGGGTCATATATGTCTGCAACTATTCATTTAGTCTCGTCCTTGCCAAAAACCTCCCTTCCCAATGACGCCTGCAAGCTAGTAGGCGCCTTGTGGGGCTTACGTTTTGCCTTAAATCACGAAAATGGGCCATCACATATTGTGGATGTTAATGCAGGAAACACAGACTGGCTGAAACTTGTGGGTGATTGTGTGGAATGGCCGCTGGATTTGTTGGATGAATTTATCAGGGCTAGTTCTGAAGAAGGGAAAAAAATAACGCGGCGCTCACCTCGCAAAAGAAACGGAAGTCCAGTTTGCTGGGATTCGGTATTTACTAATTTTGCGCATGCTTACTCAAAACAACCAGAGCGTTTAAATGAGCATTTCGAAAAATCCATTACTAAACTGGAACAACATTGGTTAGCCATACGCAACCAGGATTCCGTTTGGAAAAATATTTCCTTGCTCGGTGAGCTGTTGCATTTGAGTGAACTGGAACGCATGGTTTTACTTTACCTGGTTTATATAGTGCCTGACCGATAAGTAAAATAGCTATTATATAACAACAGCTTGCAGTATAATATCAATAATGAAGATGATGACCGCACCCAACCAGCGGCGCCGGGCCAAAACCTTCAAGCCATTGAAAAACAATAACAATAGAAAACGTCCCGTCAACACCAACAGGGCGGGCCCTGCCAAACCACCCAAAACTCAGGGAAAACTCATGAGAGACACCTTCCCAAGCCAACAGACCATCGGCCAAGTCGACATCGCCGACATCCAGATCGACGTGCGCTCGCGGGACGACATCCCCCTGATCCTGCTCGGCCTCCAGCACATCTATTGCAGCGATGGCTTGCGGGACAAGGTCTTCGAGATCATCAAGGACATCCTGCCGACGCAAGTCGTCGACGGCCAGGCCAAAGTGGTCTCCGCCGAGTTGGGCTGCCCTGGCATGAACCAATGGACCATCCTGGTGCTGGGTTGCTTGCGCCTGTGCCTGAACGCCGACTTTGACCGCATCCACGAGTTGGCCAACCAGCACCGCACCCTGCGGCTCATCCTTGGCATTGCCGAATGGGACGAAAAGATATTCTCCCTACAGACGCTCAAGGACAATCTCGCCTTGTTCACGCCGGAGATCCTGGCCCGCATCAACCAGGCGGTGGTGGAGACCGGCTATGCCCTGCTCGGTAAAAAAAACAGCCCCGCGCCCGCCGCAGGCCGCTGTGACTCGTTCGTGGTGGAGACTGACGTGCACTTTCCAACCGACGTCAACCTGCTGTACGATGCCATGCGGGTGCTCCTCCAGCTTTGCGCGCAATTCAGCGAGACCTACGATCTGAAGGGCTGGCGGCAGTTTAAGAACTGCCTGAAGAAACTCAGAAAAGCCATGCGCGTCATCCAGAAGCTCAAACACTCCACCTCCAAGGACGCGGCCAAGCAGCAGGCCAAGGCCGAGCAGATCGCCAAGGCTCACCAGACCTTCATTAGCCTGTCGGCCGCCCACCTAAAGCGCGTCGAAGCGACCGTCGCGCAACTGGCCAGCCAGTACGCCGTCTGCGCAATGCAACTAGCCAAGCCCCGGCAATTCATCGCCCACGCCCAGCGCCAAATCGGCCAAATCGAGCGCCGCGTGCTCAAGGGTGAGGTCATCCCGCACGATGAGAAAGTCTTCTCCCTGTTCCAGCCGCACACCGAATGGATCGTCAAGGGCAAGGCCGGGGTGCCGGTGGAGTTAGGCCTGCGCGTGGCGGTGGTGGAAAGCAAGGAGGGCTTCATCTTGCACCATCAGGTCATGGAAAAACAAACAGACGACCAGATCGCGGTAAGCATCGTCAAGGAAACGCAACAGCACTTCCCCTCGTTCAAGGCCTGTAGCTTTGACAAGGGCTTCCACAGCCCCGCCAACCAAACCGAGCTTAAGGCGATGCTTGACCAAGTCACCCTGCCCAAGAAAGGCAAGTGCTCTGCCAGCGATGAGGCGCGTGAGCGCGATGGCGCCTTTGTTGCCGCCCGGAAGGCGCACTCGGCCGTTGAGTCCGGCATCAACGCGCTGGAGGTGCACGGCCTGGACAAGTGCCCAGACCACGGCATCGGCGGCTTCAAGCGCTATGTCGCCCTGGCCGTGCTGTCGCGCAACCTCCAAAAGATCGGTCAGATCAAGCGCGACGCCGAACGCGAGCGTCTGGCTCAGGAGCGGGAGCGGGAGCGGCTACGACAGCGCCAGCAAAAGCTCGCCGCCTAAGTTTTTTAACCGCGGTATTGCGGCAAGACAGGCAAGCTGCGTCCGGAATCCCGAGAGCTTGCCCCTGCCGGATGGATTGCAAGCTTTTTAGTCGATAAGCACCACAAGAAAGCCGTTAGCCTTCCAGCTTCCGCGTGAATTTTGGCACCTTTTGCTGTGAGGGCGGTTATTTTTGGCTTTTTCGGTCAGGCACTATTTAACACTTCTTTAAAACTACTAACAGTGTGCATAACTAACCTACCAATAATTTTAGAATTATTAATGAAAAACAGGAAATCACACTGACTTTGCTATTGAAAGTCAGTGTGTCAAGAAATTAATGCACAATACCCAACCCTAGAAAACTGCTCAACCTTGGCTTCACATTCATGTTCCAGCACGCCAAGCATGCAGTTGCGGTGCAAAGGATTTTCCCAGTAGGTTTGATCTTGCCCATAGGGAAAATCTCTATGGGCTTTCCAAAGAATGGATCAGATCATGAACACGGCTTGATCAAAGTCCCTAACAAATTGCCAATGCCAATCAAATCACCACTAGGGCCGAAGGTTCTATTATTTCTAGGATCATAGCGTCCAAGATAAGCACCGCTAACGGTGTGTAAGCCAGTGCTGCCATCTCCACGATTTTGTAATTGAGCAATGGGGGTATTGTTTTTATTTCTTAAGAATTCCATGGTATGTCTCCAAAAGGGCTATCAATGATTAAAGTAAAACGTGGTTTGCAATAAGTTGAGCCGTTGCAATATCGACTAGAACAACTTTGAATTGGCTGAACCTCGTTTTCAGATAAATAAACTAAACAGCATTCGGCGTATATTGTTTGTGCTGTTCTGCTTAACATCTGCAATCATCATATCTACCAATGGCGACAAATTGCGTCGTCAGAAGTCATGAAGTATTTCGCGCAGCGGAACATGCCATTGCTCTTGTAGGCCTTGAAAAATGCGGCTCAGGGCAAGTCGACACAATTTGTCGTATAGCTATTTTATGATAGCGACCTTCAGTAACTGAATCAGAAGTAGCTCCGATGACTTTCAAAGAATTGCTCTCCAAATCGCACTGGCACGATGTTCAAACTGAGTTAACACGGCTCTTCCCAGCTTATGTCGAGTACATGGATTCTTATCGATTGGCTTACGATGAGTTGAGGCGCCTAGAACCAGACGATGGGAATATCCGCCTGTTTATTGGTCGATATGATCCGCATGGAGTTATCCCTTTTTATATCCTTGGATTTGATGGCGACTATCCGAAGGGTTTCAGTCTGAAGTTTTCGCCCTGGGAAAAGTGGCTTGGGGTGAGCGTGGATGAATCAATACTCAGTCAATACCAGCGGGCTGAAATTATTGCGATTTGCCTTTGTGATATGGCTTGGGCTGGTTTCTCCTCCGAAGAAGTCCAGGCATTTCGGACTAAGTATATCAAACATGAAAATTGCTTATGGTCAGTATATGGATTCATTGAAGATATCGAAGCCTCAGAGTCGAATCTGGTGAAACGGAAACAGCGCTCGGATGAATTTCATGAGGCATTAGGACTATACGATTTCGATACTATTCCCTTTGGGAAAGAAAGCCCGGAATATCACAAAGCCCGTTTGGACATGGAGGTAAAGATTTACTGTTTGGGAGAGTCGGAAACAGACTACGAAGTTTATTGCGCAAAAGTGTCAGCACTGCGGGAAGATTTCCTGGTTAAATGGCCGGAACCAGGCACTATGCTTCCCCACGTACATTGATAGAAACGATTATGAACAATTCATCTTCCGTGCGACGCCTCCCATCGAATACCGTAGGCAAGGACTATGTGGTGGGCGATTTGCATGGCTGTTACGATCTGCTCGAACGGTTATTGGAGCAAGTGAGTTTCGATACATCCTGTGACCGGCTGTTTTCTGTCGGTGATTTGATCGACCGTGGGCCAGATTCCATGCGTTGTCTCCAACTACTGGCTGAACCGTGGTTTTATGCCGTACAGGGCAATCACGAAATAATGATGCTCAATTTCTTTTCACCGTACCTGCTGACCGGCAAACTGGAAAGCTTGGGCGAAATCTATGAATCGGATTTCCTGGCTAATGGTGGTTCTTGGATAGAACAGTATTACCAATGCGATCATCAGCGTATGTCGAAGGAATTTAATCACTGCCTGAGCTTCTTGCTGTTGGATGTGCCGTTAATCTGGGTGGTGGGGGAAGGCTGGAGTCGCTTTCATGTCATTCACGGCGAACTGGCGAGGCCATATCACCGAAGCTCAGGCCAGATCGTCTGGCTGGATAGCGACATTGATCGCTGGGTTGATGGGGAAGCAATACCTCCTAACACCCGGGAACGGCTTTATTGGGGACGAACGCTGATGCTGGGTGAAGCAGGAACACGGAATAGTGACTCCGTCCAGAATGGGCTTTCAACCACTTTTTGCGGCCACACCTATGCGAGGTATCCACGCAAGGTTCTTTCACACCTATGTGTAGACACCGGTGCCTTCCTGTCCATGGATACTGCTTCTGCAGATGCTGGAGACTATGGTTTGACGCTATTCGACGTTCAGGAGGCGCATTGGCTTAGGGCTTCCTACGTGCGGCCGGAAGTGATATCTAGCGCAAATATTCACGGTCGATATCGGATGCGAAGTCGCCCGTTCCTTCAGGTTTGATGCAGGCAATCTCTTCGGACTACCTCAGCTTTCGCTGGATATTCACCGTCAGATCGAAGCTGGTGAAATTTTTGGAAAGAGGGGGCTAACCGGGTGCATGGTATTCTTTAAATTATACAGGCTATAGGGGCAACCACTCACCAGGATTTAAATCAGGCGGGATGGAATCGCGGCGATTGTCGCAATTGCTAAATTTCTAGTCATTTGGTTGATCGATGGTATATCTTTTTGCTAACATTTTGATTGAGTCAATCATCTTTTTCCGTAATGCCGCTGGCTCCAAAACCTCCACACGGGATCCAAAACTCTGCAACCACCAGAACAACTGCTCTGTTTCCTGAACATGGGCGGTAAGCATAAATTCTTCCTCGTTAAGCTTTTCAATCTCCTGATCCTCAGACAAGCGTGTTTCATAGAGGTGTTTGATGGAAATCTTATCAAAAATCGCTTTTAGTCGAATCGGATGAAACTGACCTCCGCCTGTCAGATTAAAGCCCATTTGACCTTCATCAATGAAGCGCTGTAAGTCAAATCCCTCAGGGCGAATAACTTGCTCCTCGGTTTGAGTGGCAGATTTCATTCGATGCAAAGCAAATATACGTTTATCATTCGTATCAACCTTGGACGCAATTAAATAGCTGACACCACCGCGCAATATCAAGCCCAAGGGATTGAGATGGTAGATTTGCTCGATGTTATCTAAACGTTGATAAGTGATAGTCAGTTGCCGGCCGGCCAATAAAGCTTCGCTTACCGTGGTTTGAATATCGGGGTCGATATTTGGCGGAAGCAGCGGCTGCGTGGGTTGAACGATCGCGACTTTCTTAGGCCATTCGAGCAAGGGATTGTCTTTCAGATTTTGCAATGTCGTTGCAGCTTCATCGAAAAAAGGCTGAAGATCATTTAATGTCACGCTAGGAAACAAGGGTGTTAAATACTTTTTAACCAGGCTCAACGAAAGCGCCTGATTAATGGTTAAGCCCGAAAGATTTACGACAGGCGCATCCTTCGTCCAAAACCAACGGACACTTTTATCGAGGCATCTTTGGTTTGATATTCGTGGTCGAAATGCCTTTTCCAGTACGAGCATGTCCCTCTGAATCGTGCGTATGTCCTTATAAATATTTTGATTCTCCAGGCTGCTTTGAATCCTATCTGTGGTTAAATTTCTTGGATAACGCGGCAGTATTAAAAGAATCTGTAACAGTCGAGTCATTTGAGCGCTCATCCTTTGCCTCCCCGCATATCAAGTATCGGAAACTTCAGCGACGCAATTTGTCGCTTTAAATTCGGATAATAGGGGTAGAGTTACCACATAGCTGCCAAAACCGCCATCTTCGCAAAATAGAATGTCGTGCATCTAATTGTTAGGACTTTTAAGTAGAAAATCTTTACGTTGCTGTTCATGGCCGTGCAGCGCCATACCAGCAAACGAGGACCAGGCGCTGAATTGTTTTTCCAGAGCAGGCAATAGCTCCATCAGCGCACCGGGTTGTTGGAAAAAACTGGTGCTGGAACCATCAATTTTTCGGCTGTACACAAAACGGTAAGCCATCCCCCCCGGCAAATCCTGCGCTTGATCTTGCAATAACAGAAAAACTGGCGCAGCCTTGAAATCGAAGCGCCACAGCTCCCCGCTTTGGGCCCTCGTATACATTCGCCGTTCTTCTTCATCCATGCTCAGCGATTCGAGAGCAATATAAACGGCTTTTTGCCGCAGCTCGCCCCAAGCCAGAATCTTGTCCGCAAATTCGCGAATCTGTTCGGGATCGGTGCGGTAATTCATTAGCGTTATGCTGGCGATATTGGCTTCGACAGCATCCAGTAGCGCGGCGCCGTCGCCATGCAGGGGGTCTAGCCAAAAGGGCAAAACCATATCAAGCGGCAGAGATGGCACTATCTGATGAACGGCGTTGACTGTTTTCGCCTGTTTTTGCAGCCAGACCGCCGGGTTCAACTGATAACCGGGCAGCAAATATGGCTCTATATCGAGCTGAAGACCGTCCAGCCGTTGTTGAGCGCTGCTGCTGGCATTAAACATCTGACAGGCACTGGCCAGTGCCAGAAAATGCTGCCTGCCCTGATCCAGCAAGGCCTGAGGATCACCGAGCACTGCCCATACCTGCAAACCACGTTGATGGGCGATGTCCAAAAATTGCCGCAGTTGTTCGCTATGTTGCACCCGGCCTTCATTCACCGGCACGGTGATATAGATGCGCTGTAACGCCAGGCTTGTTTGAGTATCGAAAATTCGCCAAGGCGTATCCAGCCAGGAAGCAGGCACCCAGAACCAGGAAGCGCGCAAAGGCGAAAAGCGAGGAGCTTTACCCGAAGGTCGTGGTTTGACTGAGGACAAAGGTGGCGGTCCCTCGGAACCGCCGCTTGCAATAATTTCACTAACCTTAAAGCGGCCGTTGATTGCCTTGCCTTGCAAGCCTATTTGCTTGGCATTCGAGGTCACCGGTTCCGTAAAACCAGCCCAGGCCAGTTTGTCGGTGCTAACCGGTAACTCTCGCATTTCACAGTCTGAGTTCTCAGGCTGCATTGCCGTTAGCCGTAATAAGACGACTTTTTCGTGTGCATCGAAAATATGGGCGAGATAACCTGTCTCATGATTCTTCAGTGCCGACAACGGCAGACCTGCACACATCGACAACCAAGCGCCATTACTTTGACAGGAAGCACCTAGCAGGACTCCCAAAAAACAGAGTCTTACACGACCGCAGATCAACTTGTAGCTACTGTAGTTAGTCAATAACCGACGAAATAATTCATCAATCATGTCCGTGCTTCCCGCTGCTTTTGCCATGAACCATTTCTTTTCATCTCGCCCCAGCCCTGCTTTTTACCGAATAGCCAGCGGAACAGCCCCATCAGCCGCCACACCGAATTCAATTGACGGAAACCAAAGTTTTCCAGAACCGCCGCAAATAGCAATCCCAGTATTTGTCTGGGTCTGTCATAAAGATGGAAAGACATTTCTTCTAGCAGAAGACTGGACAACGATAGCAGCAGGCCCATACCGATAGCCGCAAAAATAAAGATTAGGAACACCGGCCAGGAAATAAAATCCAACCAAAAGAAAACAGCCATTAAAACATAGCCAGTGACCTCTATCATTGGCCCCAGGCATTCGAACAACAGCATAAATGGGAAAGCCAGCCAGCCGGGGACTCCGCCATGACGGCTAAACAGTAGGCCAAAATTTCCAAACAAGCTCTCGCACAAGCCTCGCTGCCAGCGAATCCGTTGATTTTTCAACGAGCTAAAGTCTTCCGGCACCTCAGTCCAAGAAATGGGATCGGGCACAAACACCATCCGGTAGGCTATTTTCCGTTTGCGCAACAATCGATGCATGCGCACCACCAATTCCATGTCCTCGCCAACCGTATCGGTGCGGAAACCGCCCACATCCAGCACCGTTTCCTTACGAAAAACGCCGTAGGCCCCGGAAATAATCAACAACCCATCCACCGTTGACCAACCCAGCCTGCCGAACAAAAAAGCCCGCAGATATTCGACGACCTGAAACAAAGCCAGCAAATTACTCGGCAGACCAACTTTTTTGATAAATCCGTCGGTAACCGTGCAGCCGTTTGCCACCCGCACCGTACCGCCAACCGCCACCACTCGACTATCCTCCATAAAAGGATAGATAATGCCCTGCAAACTGTTGCGCGGCAAGGTACTGTCGGCATCAACGCAGCAGAACAGCGGATAATAGGAGGCATTGATCCCGGCATTCAGCGCATCGGCTTTGCCGCCGTTTTCCTTGTCGATTACCCGCAGGTTTGGATGCCGCGTCGAACGGTAAATTCCGCGTACGGTTTTAGTTTTCAAGCGTTCGCGATTAACTTCCGGAAACGGCAGCAGGCCGAAGGTGTTTTTTAGAACCGCCAGCGTATCGTCCCTGGAGCCGTCATTGATTATAATCACTTCAAACAAAGGGTAGCTGAGCTGCAGCATCGATTGAATCGACGCGACTATAGTCGCTTGCTCGTTATAGGCTGGCACCAAAATACTGACCGGCGGTTCCAGGCCAGAATAAATTTGCGGCAAGCCCTCCAGCACCTTGTTGGGCATGTAAACTTTAAGATTAAAGATAGAAAGCAGATTTAGAGTCAGATAAAAGCTATTGATCGCAACGAAATACGTCAAAAAAAACCATTCACTAAAAATGACAAACTGATGCCAATTGATATCAAACTCACTCATCGGCGCACCTTTTCTGCAACGATCTGCAGCAACATGTCACGAGCAAAGACATCGGAACGACTGTCAATCAGTCGCTTGACGGCTCGACGATTAATAAACGGTAACTCGACCAGCGCCTGAGCGGCACGGTAGCGCACCCACCATTCCCCTGAATTGAGTAGCGACAAAAGATGATGGACGTCCTGAGGCATCCCCATCTTTCCCAATACTCCAGCAATCTGCATTTGCACTAGCCAATACGTGTCGCCGAATCGTGCGCGCACTAATCCAAGTTCCGATGGATGACAAACCAGGCGCAGACAGCCTGCCACCAGATTGGGGTCGCTGCCGCCTGTCAGGTTTTTTGCCACCAAGGACAGCGGCTGATTGGTCCGCTCCGCGTCAAGCAAACGCATCAGCCGCAACAGATAGGGCGGAGATTGCTCTGCCTCGCGTTCCAAATGGGTTAAAAAAGCCTCTTGAAACAGCGGGTCGGCCTGTTTCAACATCAGCGACATACGGGTCAGCATCCAGTCCCGATGCTGGACAATCAGCGGCACGACAATATCACGGGCCTTGTCGGGATTAATCAAAACCAGTGCCCGTGCCGCCGTCATCGATAGCAAAGGAGAAGGTTTTTTCAGTAAGACCAGGAGTTGATCCCAGGCCTGCATATCGCCCAAATGACCCAGCGTGGTTGCCGCAATTAATTGTTCTTCAAAACGGCCCCTGCGCAGCAGTTTGTGGATTTTTGCTTCCAAAACAAAGGTGCGTAACGCCTGATTGAGCTGAAGTCTACTGTCGCCGCGAAGAATTTCCTGAAAATGTATCCACTGATAAAGAAAGTCCGGCAAATCACGAGTGGCGATTTTCGACGGTTCAGGATTTTCACCCGCAATAAACCGAATCAACCAGTCCTGCGCTAATTCTCGAAAGCGGCTGCTGCGCCGTTCCCGGAACATCAATGCTATGCGCATTTGCAATACCCCCAACAGCATCGCTACAGCGATCAGCATTGAAAATGCCCCTATCCAGAAAGCGACAACAACACGGCTGTCAGAAAGCGCGGCGAATCCCAAGTCCCACTCCTTGGCGAGTATAGGCATCGCCCTGTTTGATATGCCCCAGCTCCCAGGTTAAAGCCCAATCTTGATTGAACCAGTGTCTACCATGTAGGCCGAAAAACTGCGTGTCGTACACCACTCCCTGAAACCCGCCGGTTTCCGCCCCCATGTTGTAGGTTAGCGTGATAAAGCTGGTGTCCTGATAATAATAGGAAATATCAAAACGATGCCCAAACTGGGTTTTATTGAACGAATCGGTGACTTTAACCGTGTACGCGGCGCGAAAATCGGCGAAATAGTTTTCCAGAGTTGCAAAGCCTTGCTGCAACGGCCCCGTCCCGTATTCACTGTGCCTAAAGCCGCCGGTTAAAAACCAACCCTGTCCGAGATCGCCCTGCAGCGACGCCATTATGCTGTTGGTGGCCAATACCTGCGGCGAGGGACTAACATTGCCTTCAAGATTGAAAGTTAATTTATTCGATAACGGATAATAGCCACCGAGCAAGAACTGCTCATCGTTAAAACCAAAGCGTTCTGTCTGTATAAACGTGGCGTACACCAGTTTCCTCGGCGCGAAACGATGTTCGAAGCTCAGATATTCGGTACGCCAAAAGCCCTTATTTTTATCAAGATGCTCGTATGACCCGCCCAGCTCGATCTGGTTATAATGAACACGGCCGAAGCTGGGAGCGCGTTCGGCAGTGGTTTGATAGGGGTCTCTGATGATATCCCAGTCCAGTTCAGGAAAACGGCGTGCAGCCTGCTGCTGGACGTTGAAAGCTTGCCTGAACGATGCAGCATTGTTTACTGCAGCCAGCGCTTGAATATGCAGGCGCCAGATATCAGGATCGCCAGGCGCCAATGATTTGGCTGTCTCAATCAAGGGCAAAGCAGCCTGCGCATCGCCCCTCCAGACGCCGACCTGCGCCAAGCCCAACAGATAATCGGCATTGCCGGCCTCGCGCGCTAACAGCGCTTGATATTCCAACTGGGCTTGCGCAAATTTTTTTTGCCATGACAGTACTTTTGCCAGTCGAAAATGGGCGTCCCAGTTTGCCGGGTTGACATCGATTTGCTGACGCAATAATGTTTCTGCCTCAACATAGCGTCCTGCCTGCATGGCGCTATCAATCTGCGGCTGTTTGTCGTCGGCTAACATCGGTTGAGAAACGGCGAGCCACAATAAACAAAGCCATCGGCAATTAGCCATGGCGCTGTCCCTTGTTAATTTGGCTGCGTATCCGGGCCAGCAATTCACCCAATTGAAAAGGCTTGGTTACATAATCCGATGCCCCCAGATCGAAGGCACGGACAATATCCTGTTCCTGGCTTTTAGCACTGAGAATGATGACCGGTGTATCAGCCCATGCCGATTTCCGGCGGATCTGCCGAAGCAACTGATAGCCGTCGACGAAAGGCAGCATCAATCCCAGCAGTACTAGATGGGGTGGCTGGGCAAGAGAATCTATGCTGTTTTGAGCGGCGTAGCCGTCCTCGGCAACTGTCACCCGGTAACCGCTTCTGGACAACATGTGCTTTAGTAAGGCGGCACAAGGTTTATCGTCCTCTACAAGCAGAACAAAAGGTCCATCTATCATAGATTCAATTGACTAAAAAATAGTGAGGTGCGCCACTTTGACTGGTGCATTGGCCGTTCGAAAAAGTATCCTTAACACGGAAATGAGGACATGTTGGCAATGAAATATGCAAATCGCCAATAGCACTATTCATAGTTGCATTTTAATGAATTACTTCCTGGCTTGAGTTCGCCATAAATTTACTATTTCTTCCACATTCAGATCATCAGGCCCTTCCCGCCAGCTGGTAAAGTAATCAACATCGTTACTTTTCGGTTCGGGATTCGGTCTGTAAATCTGCACCCGCGTCGGGATGGGAGCCGCCTCGCCCAATACCAGGGCTTCACCCCGTCCTAGCGAAGTCAAAATATCGGTTAAATCACCCTCTGCTTCAGGCACCAAACCTTTAATGTAGGTCTGGTCATCGGGGTTCGTCGTGCGCAAACAGATAAAAGAACTGCATTGTGCAAGCATGGTTTCGGATAATTCAGTGGGCCGCTGACTGACAACACCGATGGACACCCCATATTTCCGGCCCTCTTTGGCAATTCGTTCCATCATTTTCTTGGTGCCGTCAAAGGGCCCGCCTTTTTCCCGGGGAATATAGGCATGGGCTTCTTCACAAATCAAGGTAATCGGAAATTCGCGCCGATGCGGATTCCAGTAGTTGAATTCATAGGCCAGCCGACCCACCTGTGCAGAAACTGCGGGCCTTACATCGGTGGGCACCGAGCTTAAATCGACCACTGTGATGTTGGCCTTTTTGTGTCCTAGTCCGACCAATTGCCGTAGTAAGTCAGCCATGCTGGCAGAATTGTTGCGCACCTTCGGTTTCAGCAAAAAATCATAACGAACATCGTTAAACCGGCTTTGCATTCTAATCAAAAACTCATCAAACTGCCCGAATAAAGCCCCGTGTACTTTGCCAAAGTCCTTTCTTTCTTCATTGGCGGCTTTAAATTGCATATACATTTCCGCCAAGGAGAAGTAGATAGGCGTGTCAATTGAAACGCTATCCAGGCCGATACTCTTTGCTTCTTTGCGCTTGAGTTGCTGCAGGATTTCACGCATAAACGACATTTGCAGAGTAGCGCCCTTATCGTCGCGGTCTATGAATAAATCAACCAGCTCGGCGTAAGTCATCATCCAGTACGGCATCTCCATTTCCATGGCATCAATATAGCTGACCAGATCTTCAGGAAATGCCGATTGAATTATGCCATCATCATCTTTCCAGCAATATTCGCCGTGCAAATCCAGCAGAATGATATGGCTTTTGGGCATGGCTTTAATGGTATGCTGAATCAGACTGGTCACCGTCCATGACTTGCCTGAACCGGATTGTCCGACAATGGCAAAATGGCGGCTAAAAAGCGCTCTCGGATCAAGGCTCAAATGGTAGTCTTTGTGGGTCGATAATTGGCCGATGAAGAACTGGTAATCCCTGAATTTTGAGAAAATGGCGTTAATCTCATTCAGGCCGACGGCATAGACTTTCGCGCCAGGCGTTGGATAATGACGCACGCCGCGAACGAAAGTGCCGTTGCCCTGAATTTCACCGACCGGAATCAGGGAAATAAAGCGGTCTGACCGGCGTTCACCGTCATTGTTAAAATGATCTTTTTCCCACATTTTAAACACGAGGGCCAGCACCCCAATATGGGCTTGCCGTATCACCACATAAGAGCCGATGTGGCCGGCCAATATTTCTTCTTCGCCGACTTTGATGAGGGGGGAATCGTTGGAGTGCTCTTCTGCCATTCTGGCATCCATGCCATCACCACGGACTTCGGATAAATAACCAATCAGGATGCTGGCTTGCTGCGTGGACATTGTTACACTCATTTGTAAAATAGGTATAACAAGCTTAGCCTAGATTTAGAAAGCCTCAAGACAGACGGATGCAAAGCCCGATAGTCTTGATCATTGGGGAGCCAGCCAGACTGCAGCAATTCAGGCCATGCTTGGTGGGCAGGATAAGATCCGCGCAGTTATATTATTCGGATTCGGGCAAATTCGTTGAATACGCGTTGGCAAACGACTGGTTAAAACATGGGGTAAAGCACAATATACAGAGCCTTAGTGAATACCTTTCGCCATGAGCAGGGCCCCTTTAATCTATCCATTCGTAGAGTTCGGTTAAAGTTGCATCACATTTGCAACAGCTGCTTCCACAAGCTGATCCTAGCGGTAATTGCCGCACCTTACCTTTGCTGATCCATTTTCCCAACATGCCGCGCAAAGCATCCGCGTCCGTATTAAAATGGACAACCAAGTCGGCTAGAGCAACTCTGCGCTGTTGAATTAAATAGCCTCTCAAATCAGACAAAATCACTTGAAGACTCCTGGAGTGGTTTTATGGCGTCAGTATTTTTCCCGAGCAACCAGAGCCCAAACAAGACTAATAAAAACACCAAGATTAATCCCATTATCCAAACCAAAGAATATTCAGGGTGCTGGCTATAAGTCATCGACTGATAAAATATAGTTGCGGTCATATAAGCAATTCCGGTCGTCCAAAACACCACAAATAAAGTCCAGTTTCGACTGGTTTCCCGGTAAATAGCCGCAGTTGCCGCAACACAAGGCGCATACAGTAAAATAAATAACAAGTAGGCGAACGCCCCGGCTTTGCCGTCAAAGCTTTGTTGCATGGCCGCAAAGGTGCCGGTGTTGACCTCCTGCTCACTGGCTGCTGCCTCCGTGTCACCGACGGTACCGATATTCAAACCCAATGGATCCAATAAATTGTCTGCAACGGCTTGCAGGTTTTTAGGCACTGTTAAACAGGCATCAATTAGGGCTTGTCCAAGATCGAATGACTTTTTCTCGGCGGTAGTTGGGGCAGTCGCTGCAAGCTGGCTGTATAAAGCATCCAGTGTGCCAACAACGGCCTCCTTTGCCAAAACACCGGTAAAAATACCCACCGTTGCAGGCCAGTTTTCCTTCTCTATACCCATGGGCTTAAACGCGGGGGTCAGGCCGCGACCGATTTCACTGAGTACCGATTTATTGCTGTTTTCCTGGCCAAATGTGCCATCTGTTCCCAGTGCATTAAGAAAATTCAACACCAACACCATCGGCACGATGACTTTGCCGGCATTGAACAAAAACGACTTGAGCCGATCCCAAGTTCTTAAGAAAACACCACGCACAGTTGGCATATGGTAGGCCGGTAATTCCATAATAAAGGGCGCTGATTCCCCTTTAAAAAGGGTATAGCGCATAATTAAACCTGTGATGACGGCAACAGCTATGCCCAACAAATACAAGCCAAAAACCAGATTTTGACCGCCGACGGGAAAAAATGCGGCGGCAAATAAAGCATAAACCGGTAACCTGGCACCACAGGACATAAACGGATTCATCAGGTTGGTCAAAATCCGGTCGCGCTGATTTTCTAGCGTCCGAGTGGCCATAATGGCCGGCACATTACAGCCAAAACCAACTATCATCGGAACGAAGGATTTGCCAGGCAAACCGATCATACGCATAAATCTGTCCATGACAAAAGCCGCCCTGGCCATGTAACCGGAGTCTTCCAGCACCGAAAGAAACATAAATAAAAAGCCAACGATGGGAATAAAAGTGGCCACTACCTGAATGCCACCGCCCACGCCATTAGTGATTAAAACAATCAGCCATTGCGACCAGTTAATTGTGCCGAGCAACTGGCCCAGCCCATCGATCAATAAAGCGCCCACAAATTGATCAAAAAAATCAACAAATGCGCTGCCGATATTGATAGTGAACATGAACATTGCATACATCACCAGCAAAAAAACAGGGATGCCTAGAAAGCGATTCAGGACGATGCTGTCAATTTTGTCTGTGGTATGACGCCCCACTTCGTTGAGCTTGCAGACCGCGCCATTGGTCAACTCATTGACGAATCCATAGCGGGCATCCGCAGCGAGAATGTCTATTTCATCATCTGTTGCTGCCTCTACACGGCGTTGTAATGCTACGGCTGCCGGCAGCAAACTCGGGCCGGCAATCTGTTTGGCCAGGGTATCGTCTTCCAGCAATCGAACAGCCAGCCAACGCAGATCACAATGATGTGTTCGTGCAGATTCAACCAGCAACGGTGAAATATCATTGATGGCTTGCTCTAGCGCAGGAACATAGCCAATTTTTACCGTAGGTATGGGCTGGGTGATAGCGGCACTATTGATTGCCGCCTTTAATGTATCAATACCGTATCCAATTGAGGCGGCAATGGCAATTACCGGGCACCCTAGAACCCGCGCGAGATAATCAACATCAATTTTAATACCGCGTTGTTTAACGGCATCCATCATGTTGAGCACCAAAATCATCGGCACCCGCATTTCGATCAGCTGCGACGTTAGATAAAGATTACGTTCAATGTTGGAGGCGTCAACAATGTTGATAATTAAATGGGCCTGCTTGGAGGCGACATAATCCCTAGCCACTTTTTCATCCAGAGAAACCTGATCATCAGCGGCCTCCAATGAATAAGTTCCGGGCAAATCCACTAACTCGATCAGTTTTTTTTCAAAATGATATTCGCCAGTTTTTTTTTCGACCGTCACACCAGGCCAGTTACCGACGTGCTGACGTGCTCCCGTCAAAGCATTAAATAGTGTTGTTTTCCCACAATTGGGATTGCCGACAACGCCGACGGTAAAATCTGGTTTCATGACAGTTTCTCAATCAGCAAGATGGTCGCCTCATCTTTACGCAATGTTAACGAAAACCCACGCAACTTAATTTCCACAGGATCGCCCATCGGGGCAAATCGTGTAATGCTGAATTCAGTGCCCGGAGTTAAACCCATGGCTAACAGGCGTTTGCGATACGCTTTTCCGGCGCTATCAAAACCGATTATTTTTCCTGAGTCACCGACTGAAAGATTTTTTAAACGTAAAGACATGACGCAGCCTTTGGGATGGGGAAAGGGGTCAAGCATAAAGCTGGCACAAAGCAATCAATAATCATTCTCATTAAGACTGACTATATCACATCTTGCAGATTTCGAAAACAACTCGTAATAAAGTTAAGGCGGCGCTTACTGACTATGTCGACAATGTCTGTTGACAGGTCTTGCAGAAATCCCGAACGGAGAAAGCAGTTGTTATTTTTTGGCTTTGGTATAACCGAGTTTTTTGCTCAATTGAGCATAATCAGCTTTGAGCTTAATGATATGAACCAAGGCGATTAGAAAACCGATAGCAATGCCTACCAATAATTCAATGAGCAGAGCCACTGTAAGTGGCAATGAGAAGGAGGTGAAATATAAATTGATTTGAATCGGGTGAAAATTTAGAACAGAAAAAATCAACGCAATGAAAAAAATAACAGAAAAAATACCAATCGCTAATAATTTCATTTATGTTGTTGCAATCGACTAATAATTATGTTGATCGGTAATCAATCAATAATTTTATATTTATCGCGTGAAGCATCAACCCTGTCACGGAGTTCTTTGCCTGGCTTAAAATGCGGCACATATTTTTTGGCTAGGGCTACAGATTCTCCTGTTTTAGGATTCCGCCCCATACGCGGGGGACGCAAGTGCAAAGAAAAGCTGCCGAAGCCTCTTATTTCGATACGCTCACCGGAAGATAATGCCTGGTTCATTTTTTCAATGATGCACTTGACGGCTAACTCAACATCTTTGTGTGCCAAATGAGGTTGCTGTCTGACTAACGCTTCAATTAATTCGGATTTTGTCACATGCTGCCCTGCGAAAAAGCTCAAAATTCAAAAGGGGGCGCAAAATGCTGCCCCCCTTTTGGTTGTTATTTTTCCATCTGTTTAAAGATATCACCTAACGTAGGTGTGCCAGCGGCTTGCTGCGAATAATCTTTAATACTATGTGTCTCTTCGTCAAGTTCTTTGGCTTTGATAGATAGCGAAATGGTTTTGCTTTTCTTATCCACGCCAATGTACTTGGCTTCGAGTGTATCACCTTCCTTTAACAGGGTACGGGCATCTTCAACGCGATCACGTTGAATTTCTGAAGCACGCAAGTAACCTTCAACATTATCAGCCAAAGTGACTACAGCACCTTTAGCATCGATTTCTTTAATGGTACCTTTGACCAGACTGCCTTTTTCGTGTGTAGCCAGGAAGTTTTGGAATGGATCTTGTTCCAACTGCTTGATACCTAGAGAAATACGCTCGCGCTCGGAATCTACTGCCAAGATAACAGTTTCCAGTTCATCACCTTTTTTGAAGTCACGAACCGAGGCTTCGCCTTCATCAGCCCATGAAATGTCGGACATATGCACCAGACCATCGATGCCACCGTCCAGGCCAATGAAAATACCAAAATCAGTAATCGATTTGATTTTGCCTGAAATTTTATCGCCTTTGTTATGCGTCGCTGCAAACTCGTCCCAAGGATTGGTTTTGCATTGTTTCATACCCAACGAAATACGACGGCGTTCTTCGTCGATTTCCAGCACCATCACTTCAACTTCATCGCCTAATTGGACAATCTTCGAAGGATTGACGTTTTTGTTAGTCCAGTCCATTTCAGAGACATGCACCAGACCTTCAACGCCTTCTTCAATTTCAACAAAACAACCATAATCAGTCAGATTATTGACTTTACCGAATACGCGCGTACCTGCTGGGTAACGACGATTAATGTTTTGCCATGGATCTTCACCCATCTGCTTCATGCCTAATGAAACACGGTTTTTGTCCTTGTCATACTTCAGGACTTTAACCTGAATTTCCTGGCCTATTTCAACACACTCGGAAGGGTGACGGACACGGCGCCATGCCATATCGGTAATGTGTAACAAGCCATCGATACCGCCCAGATCAATAAACGCACCGTAATCCGTCAGATTCTTAACGACGCCGGTCACAACTGCGCCTTCTTCCAGGGTTTTCAGCAACTCTTCTCTTTCCGCACTGTATTCTTTTTCAACTACTGCGCGACGCGACAACACCACATTGTTACGTTTTTGGTCAATTTTGATTACCTTGAATTCCAGGTCACGATTTTCCAGGAAAGTGGTGTCTCTGATTGGACGGACATCAACCAGTGAACCAGGCAGGAACGCACGCAGTGCGCCAACCGACACCGTAAAACCGCCGCGAACTTTTCCGGTAATACGGCCGATAATGGTAGCTTCTTTTTCAAAAGCGTTTTCAAGTTCTGACCAGGCTTTGTTTTTCTTCGCTTTGTCTCGGGAAAGAAGGGTAGCACCTAAACCATCTTCAAATAAATCAAGGGCAACTTCAACTTCGTCACCAATCTCGACTTCTAACTCGCCATCGTTATTCAGAAATTGCCATTTTGGAATGACGCCCTCTGATTTCGATTGTGTACTGACGATGATCATATCGTTTTCAATATCGATCACTGTGCCGGTTAACATGGCACCAGGACGCATTTCCGTCTTGGCCAGACTTTGTTCAAATAATTCAGCAAAGCTTTCGCTCATTTTCTTCTTTCCCAAGCCTGTCGAAACACGAACAAGCCTTTTCTTTATCAAAGTTAAAAAATACCACACTCACATAATGTGTGGCGACAATATAATCCTTAACGGATTAAATTCAGGACTTCTTCAATGACGGCATTGATCGGCATTGCAGAAGAATCGATATAAAGCGCTTCACTCGCCATTGCTAAGGGGGCCGTTACCCGCTCTGTATCCCGGCGATCACGCTCTTCTATCTCTTTAGTAATCTGCAAAAGATTAGCATCAATACCTTTTTCTATCAACTGTTTAAATCGTCTTTGCGCTCTTTCATCTGCACTGGCGGTTAAAAACACCTTGAATTGAGCATCTGGAAAAACGACGGTACCCATGTCACGGCCATCGGCCACTAATCCGGGCATTCGCTTAAAATTCCTCTGTTTTTGTAGCAGTACATGGCGAACTTCTGAAATCGCCGCCACAATGGACGCCAGCTTACCAGTACTTTCCAAACCCAATTGCGAAGTAATATCCTTGCCATCAAGCTTAACGACCAGCTCATCATCACATTCAAACTCTAACATCATGGTTTGCGCGACTTTAGCAATAGCGGCGTCATTACTTAAATCAGCATTGCGCTGCATGAGGGCAATGGCTAAAGATCGATAAATTGAGCCACTATCCAGATAATGCCAACCCAGTTTTTTGGCAACACACCGGCTGACAGTGCCCTTGCCCGCTCCACTGGGGCCATCTATGGTTAAAACCGGTATGGTCATCAGAATTCTCCGGCAACTGATTCCTTAACTGCACCAACTCCGGCATCCTTGCAGTCGTCACTAGCCAGATCCAGCCCCAGCGTTTTCACCAGGTCTTTAAATTCCGGGAACGAAGTATTGACATTGGCACAGTCGAGAATGGTGATAGGTGCAGTTGCCCGCAAGCCTGCGATTGAAAATGACATGGCGATTCTATGATCACCATGCGACAAGACTTCACCCCCGCCAATGGATCCGCCCTGAATTATCATGCCATCAGCGGTGGGTCGCGCATCGACCCCCAGTATTTGCAAACCGTCAGCCATAACTTGAATCCGGTCTGATTCTTTTACTCTCAGCTCTTCCGCGCCAGTTAAGCGGGTTTGCCCTTGCGCACATGATGCCGCCACAAACAATACCGGGAATTCGTCAATGGCCAGCGGCACCAAATGTTCGGGTATGTCGATACCTTTTAGCGGACTGTACACCACATGCAGATCGGCTACTGGCTCACCGCCGACCACGCGCTCGTTAAGTACCTCAATGTTGGCACCCATTAATCTAAGTATATCGATAACCCCGGTGCGGGTGGGATTGATGCCTACATGCTTAAGCAACAGGTCTGAACCCGGCGCAATCGAGGCCCCTACCAGAAAAAATGCCGCCGATGAAATATCACTTGGGACATCAATATTGGCCGCCTTTAATTGGCCTTCGGCGGCAATCGTTACTTTGTTGCCCTGTTTTTTTACCGGATAGTTAAAACCGGCCAGCATACGCTCCGTGTGGTCGCGGGTCGGCGCGGGCTCGGTAACGCTGGTTTCGCCTTGTGCGTACATGCCTGCCAGCAACAAACACGACTTGACCTGGGCACTGGCCATCGGCATGGCATAATCAATGCCTGTTAAATGGCCAGCTTTGCCGGTGATCCGCAACGGCGCTGTGCCCTGCTCCGTTGTCTCTATCTGAGCCCCCATTGCCACTAAAGGCGCGGTAACTCGTTTCATGGGCCGTGCCGACAATGATTTATCGCCGGTCAATACGGAATTAAAGGGCTGTCCAGCCAATAAACCGCTTAACAGGCGCATGGAAGTACCCGAATTACCCAGATACAATTCATTTTTAGGCGCTTTTAAACCATGTTTACCAACGCCATGGATGGTGAGTTCACCATTAACCGGCCCTTCAATTTTAACGCCCATGTCACGAAAGGCCTGCAAGGTAGCCAGGGCATCTTCGGCTTGAAGAAAGCCTTTGACATGAGTAACGCCTTCCGCAAGTGAACCCAGCATAATTGAACGATGCGATATGGATTTGTCACCCGGCACACGTGCTTCACCCTGTAATTTACCACCTGGTTGAACTTTGAATGTGATTGATTTGGACATATTACCTTCAAACTGATCAAGAAAACGTTGCCGTGCAATGCGGGCATACGAAAAGATTTCAAAAATTTGCCGGCTGTCGTTGTTTTCCAGCAAGCGTTGTATTTTATCCAGTTGCTCTTTTGTCTGCTCAAGTAACGGGATAATGTGCTTTTTATTGGCCGAGCAAATATCCAGCCACATGATTGGATCGCTGGATGCAATCCGGGTAAAATCCCTGAAACCGCCGGCGGCGTACTTAAAAATCTCACTCTGTTCATCTTTGCGTCCCAGCATATCCACCAAACCAAAGGCAAGAATATGCGGCAAGTGGCTGGTCGCTGCCAATACGGCATCATGATGATCAACATCCATGAACGATACGGTAGATCCCATGCGTTCCCATAAGCTCTGGATTTTTTGTAAGGCGTCAGGCTGGGTATTGTCAAGCGGTGTAATGATCAGGCGCTTATTGACGAATAAATCATCGACAGACGCCTCTACGCCACTTTGTTCGGCACCAGCAATGGGATGAGCCGGCACCAGGTTACCAGGGATCCAGCCCAAAATCCGCTGCGCAGCGGCGGCGACATTACCTTTGGTGCTGCCAACATCGCTATAAATACAGCTTTCAGACCAATATGGTTTTAATACCGTAAAAACTGCCTCAATTGCACCTACGGGCGTGGCAATGATAACGCAGTCAGCACCGGTTAGCGCCTGCTCAATGTCCAGATAATAAGCATCAATGACACTCAGGCGTTTTGCTGTTTCCAGATTACACAAATCCTGTTGCCGGCCATATCCGACAATACTTTTGCTTAAGCCGTGCTGCCGGACTGCTCTCGCTATCGATCCGCCAATCAAACCAACTCCAATAATGCAAAGCCGGTCAAACATGGTTAAGAATGTCTGTTAATGCTTCAAGAAAAACCTGATTTTCTACTTGTGTGCCGATACTGATGCGCAGGTGATTGGGCATTTCATAATTGGCCACTGGCCTTACAATAACGCCTTTGCCCAGCAATGCTTCATAAATTGGCTGGCCTGGCTGTTTTAAATCGACGGCAACAAAATTGCCCGCTGAAGCTATCCATTCCAAACCCAGCGTATTGAAACCCTCGGTCAATTGCTGCATGCCTTCGGTATTGATGGCAAGGGTACGCTGTAAATGCTCATCATCCATTAAAGCCGCTTCTGCGCCCACTAAAGCCAGCATATTGATATTGAAAGGCTGGCGCACCCGATTCAAAATATCGGCCATTTCAGGGCTGGACAAGCTATAACCGATGCGCAAACCGGCGAGACCGTAAGCTTTGGAAAAAGTCCGGGTAATAATCAGATTGGGATATGTTTTCAGCCAGTCTATGGAATCGATCGCTTCTGTCTTCATGACAAATTCAAAATAAGCTTCGTCGAGCACACAAATACAGCTTTCTGGCAAGCTTTGAAGAAACGCTTCCACTTCAGCTTGAGCCAGAAGTGTGCCGGTAGGATTATTGGGATTAGCAATAAAAACCACACGTGTTTTATCAGAAACACGCTGGCGCATGGCATCCAGATCATGGCCATAATTTAACGCGGGTGCGACCACGGCAGTTGCGCCGACCGCCTGAGTCACGATGGGGTACACGGCAAAGGCGTGCTGTGAAAATATGACTTCAAGACCAGGGCTTAGAAAAGCCCGCGCCACCAATTCCAGAATTTCGTTGGAACCGTTGCCCAGGGTAATCTGACTAACATCGACACGGTATTTACCCGCCAAAGCCAGCTTTAGGTTGTAACCAGTGCCGTCAGGATAAAGCCCGAGTTGCGGCAAACATGCCTGTATCGCAGCCAAGGCTTTTTCGCCGGGGCCTAAGGGATTTTCATTGGATGCCAGCTTGATAATTTGGGTAAGACCCAGCTCACGTTCCAGCTCTTCAATCGGCTTGCCGGGTTTGTAGGGAATCAATTGCTGCACGCCGGGTAAGGCAAGATGGTAAATATTAGTCATTGATTCAATTTGAAATCACATTAATTAGTAGGATATTGTAAGTTTGTAATGGGTACAAAGAAAGCTAGAGGCGCACTTTCAGGCTGGTCTAGGCCGGGAATGAATAGCCGGGCTAAAGAACGGCTTTGGGATAGGACCCCAACAGCTTGAGCATGCTGACGTTGTGTTTCAGGCTGTCCAGCGCCTCTGCCACGGCTCTATCTTCACTATGCCCTTCGATGTCGATAAAAAACACATAATCCCATAAGCCCTGACGTGATGGCCTGGATTCAATGTGCACCATCCCTATGCCATGTTTGGCAAACGGTTCGAGGATTTTGTGCAAAGCGCCTGGCTGATTGCCTGTTGATAGCACCACCGAGGTTTTGTCGTTACCCGTGGAAGCGGAACTTTGTTGACCAATAATAATAAAACGCGTGGTATTGTTGGCTTCATCCTCGATATTTTTTTCCAGAATGCTGAGCCCATACAGCTCAGCGGCAACGATGCCGGCAATGGCCGCCGTGTCTGTATGAAGGGAAGCCAGTCTGGCCGCTTCGCCATTACTGCTAACCGCCGTCCGCACAACACTGGGCAAATGCTTATCCAGCCACTGCCGGCATTGTGCCAGCGATTGCTGATGAGAAAAAACTTCGGTGATGTCATCAAGACGCTCGACCAGCCCCATCAGATTATGATGCACTCGAATTTCAACCTCGCCGCAGATCTTCAGTGGCGAGGATAAAAATCTGTCCAGGGTATGGCTGATGACACCCTCGGTAGAGTTTTCCACGGGCACCACGCCGAACTGACAACTTCCACTCTCGACGGCGTTAAAAATCTCGTTAATGGTTGATGACGGCACAGCTTTAACGGCATGGCCAAAATGCTTAAATACCGCCTGCTGAGTAAAAGTCCCTTCCGGTCCTAAAAAAGCCACTTCCAGCGGCTTTTCAAGTGCAAGGCAGGCCGACATCAATTCTCTGAAAAAGCGCATGGCAGTTTCATTCGACAATGGCCCCCGGTTCAGCGCCTCAATCCGTCTTAACACCAGAGATTCACGATCAGGCCGATAAAAAGTGCCCTGCTCGCCTTCGGCCATTTTGGTTCTGGCAACCTCTATCGCACACATCGCCCGCTCGTTTATCAATTGCAGAATCTGCTGATCGATAGCGTCGATTTTGTCTCTTAATTCAGAAAGTGGCGTGACGGCTGTCATGGCTGCGGCTCTTGTTTAATGAGTTCTTTCAAACTCTGCCATAAAATCAATCAAGGCCCGCACACCCGATTCAGGCATGGCATTGTAAATACTCGCCCGCATACCGCCTACCGAACGATGACCTTTTAATTCGAACAGGCCATTGGCCTCCGCAGCGGCAAGAAAAGGTTTATCCAGGGTTTCATCGGCCAAAATAAACGGCACGTTCATTCTCGAACGGCTATTCACGGCAACCGGGTTGCGGTACAAGGACGATTGATCAATGGCCTGATACAACAAACCGGCCTTGGCTATATTGCGCTGTTCGATTGCTGGCACCCCGCCCTGTTCTTTTAGCCACTTAAGCACCAAACCGGTCAAATACCAGCTATAGGTTGCCGGCGTATTCAGCATCGAAGCATTTTTAACCTGCTGCGCGTAATTAAACACTGCAGGAACTTTTTTATCGGCCTTGCCAATCAGATCGTCCCTGACAATCACCACCGTTACCCCGGCCGGGCCCATATTTTTCTGGGTGCCCGCATAAACCAAACCATGCCGGCTCCAATCCACCTTGCGCGACAGAATATTGGACGACATATCCGAAACCAGGAACAAGCCCTTGCTGTCGGGCAGTTCAGAAAATTCGACACCATGAATGGTTTCGTTCGAGGTGTAGTGCAGATAAGCCGCTTGCGCGTCAATCTCCCAGCTTGACAAATCAGGGATACTGGTAAAGTGCGTATCCTCAGAACTGGCGCTCACCACAACTTCGCAATAGTTTTGCGCATCCTGAATGGCTTTTTCTGACCACGCACCCGTCTTTGCATAACAGGCCTTGGTGTTATCATGCAGAATATTTTGCGGTATGAACGAAAACTGAGCCGTTGCTCCGCCTTGCAGAAACAGTACTTTAAAATTGTCAGGAATCTCAAGCAATGTTCGCAGATCACTTTCCAGTTCTTCTGCAATAATCGAAAAATGTTTGCCGCGATGGCTCATTTCCATCACTGACATGCCGCTATCCCGCCATTCCAGCAATTCTTGCTGAGCCTTGACTAATACCGGCTCGGGGAACGCTGACGGACCTGCGCTAAAATTGTACACTCTGGACATAATCACTCTTCTCCGGTTTCAAGTTCATCATCCGTATCCAGCTCGGATACAGGATTATCTTCAATTTCGTCGTCTTCCCCGTCGATCAGGCCTTCAATACGGTCAACGCCGATGACTTTTTCTTTTTTATCCAGGCGAATAATCGTCACACCCTGAGTGTTTCTGCCAACCACAGAAATGCCGTCAACCCGGGTGCGCACCAGGGTGCCGCCATCGGTAATCAGCATGATTTCATCATTATCATTGACCAGCACGGCACCCACCACTGCGCCGTTGCGCGCAGAAGTTTGTATGGCAATCAAGCCCTGTCCGCCGCGTTTATGGCAGGTAAACTCTTCCAGTTTGGTGCGTTTGCCGTAGCCGTTTTCGGTAATGTTCAGCACCGTGCCTTCCGTCGCGATAATTAATGAGATGACTTTTTGCCCTTCCTGCAAACGAATTCCGCGCACGCCGGAAGCCGTTCTGCCCATGGAGCGCACGTCTTCTTCATTAAAGCAGACCGCCTTGCCAGTACTGCTGAATAACAGCACGTTTTGGTGACCATCAGTCACGGCAACACCCACCAGGGTATCGCCTTCTTTCAAATCGATGGCGATTTTACCGTTAGTGCGCTGACGCTCAAATTCTTTTAACGGGGTCTTTTTTACCGTGCCTGTCGAGGTCGCCATGAATATGAATTTATTGTCGGCAAACTCACGAATCGGCAACATGGCATTGATGTTTTCATTCTCTTCCAGCGGCAACAGATTGACAAACGGCTTACCTCTGGATGCCCGGCTAGCAACCGGCAGCTGATACACTTTTAGCCAGTACACCTTGCCCAGTGACGAGAAACACAGAATCGTATCGTGGGTATTGGCGACAATCAGCTTGTCGACAAAATCCAGTTCTTTGGTCGCCGTTGCCGACTTGCCGCGCCCTCCGCGCCGCTGAGCCCTGTAATCACTCAAAGGCTGAGACTTGACATAACCTTCGTGCGACATGGTCACCACCATGTCTTCCTCGGTAATCAGATCTTCGTCGGATAAATCCAGATGGTTCTGAACAATTTCAGTGCGGCGCGGATCGGCATACTGTTCCTTGATAGCCACGAGTTCTTCTCTGATAATCTCCATCAAACGAATATCACTAGCCAGTATGGCCAGATATTCATCGATTTGCTCCAGCAGCTGCTTGTATTCGTTGACGATCTTGTCCTGCTCCAGCCCCGTCAGGCGATGCAGTCGCAAATCCAGGATGGCCTGAGCCTGGGCTTCGGATAGCCGGTAAATTCCGGCATGAATACCAAACTCTAACGGCAAGTCTTCCGGCCTCGAACGATCTGCATCGGCCCGCTCCAACAGCGCTGCAACCAGTCCGGCATCCCAGTTTTTTTCTAACAAGCCGATTTTCGCTTCGGCCGGATTGCTTGCCGCTTTGATGAGCGCAATCATTTCGTCAATATTGGCCAAAGCAACGGCCAGCCCTTCCAAAATATGCGCTCTCTCCCTGGCCTTGCGCAGATTGTAAATCGTTCGGCGGGTAACAATCTCGCGCCGATGATCAATGAAAGCACTGATAATCTCTTTCAGATTCATGCAATGCGGGCGCCCGTCCAGCAAGGCGACCATATTAATTCCGAAAACCGTCTGGAATTGCGTCTGTTTATACAGATTGTTGAGCACCACTTCCGGCACTTCACCGCGGCGCAGTTCAATCACCATGCGCATGCCGTCTTTATCCGATTCATCACGCAAACCGGAAATGCCTTCTAGCTTGCCTTCCTTGACCAGCTCGGCAATTTTTTCCAGCAATCTGGCCTTGTTGACCTGATAGGGTAATTCAGTAGTGATAATCGCCTGCCGGCTGCTGTCGCCGATGTCTTCAAAATGGCAGCGTGCGCGTAAATAGATTTTGCCGCGCCCGGTCGTATATGCACTATAAATGCCGGAGGCGCCATTGATAATGGCGGCAGTGGGAAAATCGGGCCCCGGCACGTAAGTCATCAACTCATGAATCGTGGTATCAGGTTGGTCAATCAAAGCCAGACAGGCAGTGATGACTTCCGACAAATTATGCGGAGGGATATTGGTGGCCATACCCACCGCAATACCCGAAGAGCCGTTAATCAATAAAGTCGGCACCCGGGTTGGCAAAACCTTCGGCTCAGATTCCGATTCGTCATAATTCGGTGCGAAATCGACGGTTTCCTTGTCAAGATCGGCCAGCAATTCATGGGCTATTTTCGCCATGCGCACTTCCGTATATCGCATCGCCGCAGGGGAATCGCCGTCAACGGATCCGAAATTGCCCTGCCCGTCGATCAACATGTAGCGCATGGAAAAATTCTGCGCCATCCGCACCATCGTGTCATAAACCGCCGTATCACCATGCGGGTGATATTTACCGATGACGTCACCGACTACACGCGCCGATTTTTTATAAGGTTTGTTCCAGTCATTGCCTAACTCGCTCATCGCATATAAAACGCGACGGTGAACCGGTTTAAGACCGTCTCTGACATCTGGAAGAGCTCGACCGACGATTACACTCATGGCGTAATCAAGATAGGACTGCCTCATCTCGTCTTCGAGATTGACAGGAATAATTTCTTTAGCGAAGTCTGACATGGGTCCGTTTATACAAATAAATGCCGGCTAACTAGACCGGCATGATTTCCTTCTAAGATAACCACACGGCGTTTAAAATTCCTTTTAGCCTGTGTGCTTACATGAAAATAGCCCGAGGATTATAGCAAAATGTCGTTATAGAGTCGAAAGTGTTGTTTTAAATTTTAGGAAAATATTTCAGCCAGAAAATTTTCCATGGCCTGCCATGAACGTTTATCAGCATTGGCCTGATAAACCGTGCCAAAGCCGGGATCATTAGCGACCGGATTGGTGAATGCGTGCATGGTGTTACCATAAACATGCAGTTGCCAATCGGCTCCGGCTGCTGTCATTTCCTGTTCAAAGGCCAGCACCTGATCAGGAGAAACCATGGGGTCATCATGGCCGTGTAATGCCAGCACTTTTGCCCGAAAGGTATTGCCGAGGGTATTATTTGGCGCCGCCAGCAAGCCATGAAAGCTGACCACGCCTTTAACATCAGCCCCCGTTCTGGCAAGATCCAGCACACAGAGACCGCCAAAACAAAACCCGATAGCAGCAATCTTGCTGCCATCTACCCAGGGCATTAATTTGACGGCGGACAGCCCAGCCTGTATACGTTTTTGCAGCATGGCCCTATCTTCCATCAAAGGCTGCATGAGCTTTGCATTTTGTTCCGGGCCGGAACCCAAAATGCCTTTGCCATACATGTCAACGGCAAAACCCACATAGCCTAATTGAGCGAGCTTTATGGCTTTGCCGTCAACAAACTCGTCGCGCCCGCCCCAGGCATGATTAATTAATACACCAGGACGCTGTCCCTCCCATGTATCATCAAAAGCAAAAAATGCTTCCAGTACTACATCTCCATCCATATAAGCTACGGTATTCGATACGATTGCCATGATCTTGTCCTGTTTGTTGTGCGAGATTGCCGGTTTTTATATATCTGCTTATAGTTCGATTTTTTCTATTTTACGCAAGGCAGTCAAAAATCCGAGTGCTGCATCTTCTATCATGTCCAGCACGCGTTCAAATTCATACTTGCCGCCGAAGTAAGGATCTGGTACTTCACGCGTCTGCAAATGCGGCGCATAATCCAGTAAATACTGGATTTTGCCCTTGTATTGCTCAGGGCAGGCATTGGCCAGCGTTGAATAATTTTCGTCATCCATGGCCAACAGATAATCGAAATCTTCAAAATCGCCCATGATCACTTTTCTAGCCCGTAAATGACTCAATTCGACGCCGCGATCACTGGCGGCCTTTTGCGCGCGCCAGTCAGGGGGCTCGCCAACATGATAAGCATGGGTACCGGCCGAATCTATGGCAAAACACTGTTCCAAATCATGTTCCTTGATGAGTTTTGCAAAAACGCCTTCTGCACTCGGCGAGCGGCAAATATTACCCATGCAGACGAAGAGAACTTTTATTTTTTTCATAGTGATTAAAATGGATTATCCTGATTTGGAAACGAACCCTATTTTAATGCTAACGCGCTCAAATTGGCAGCATTAGGTATGTCAATTAAAATTGAGAGCCCTTAGAAAATGAAGAATGAGGATATTACCATGAACGTACTGATCACTGGCGGCACCGGTTTTATTGGTAGCGCACTGGCGCACAGCTTAACCAGACAAGGCCATACTGTGACGGTTTTGAGCCGCACCCCCAGTAAGGTGGCGGCCATCTGTGGACCCGGAATCGCTGCACTGGCCGATCTTGAACAACTCACGACGGACGCTTCGTTTCAGGTCATCATCAATCTTGCCGGTGCGCCAATTTTTGCTTCCCGCTGGAGCGCAGCCAGAAAAAATCTCATCAGAGCCAGCCGCATCACACTGACCGAACAATTGGTAGCCGGCATTGCACGCATGAACATAAAACCCGAGCTGCTCATCAGCGGCTCAGCTATTGGCTATTACGGTAATCAGGGCGATACGGTGTTAACCGAACAATCACCTCCCCATCAGGATTTTTCACACCAACTGTGCGCAGATTGGGAAGCAGCAGCCAAAACAGCAGAGCAGTTTGGCGTTCGAGTCTGCCTGATCAGAACCGGACTGGTCATTGCTGGCGATGGCGGTCTGTTGCAACGCATGCTGTTGCCTTTTCGTCTTGGGCTGGGAGGACGTTTAGGTGATGGCCAACAATGGATGTCCTGGATACATCGGCAAGACTGGATCGCCATTGCAGAAGCCATGATGAACGATAAATCCATGCAGGGCGTTTATAACGCGACCGCACCACATCCCGTGCGCAATAGCGAATTTACCCAAACGCTAGCGCGAAGCCTGAACCGTCACGCGCTGCTGCCGGTTCCGGCGTGCGTGTTAAAAGTATTGCTGGGCGAAATGTCGGAACTGGTATTGGGCAGCCAGCGTGTCCTGCCTGAAAGGCTGTTAGCACAAAACTTTAAGTTTCAATATACAGAGCTTGCTGCGGCTCTAAATGAGGCACTCATTCGATAACCTGGGCTTTCTGCAACTGCAAACGCAAGGCTTCCACCCGCTTGCGGTTAACGCCAAAATCAGCGTAGCCGACACGCGAGGCGGAACGGATATGAATCAAGCCGGCATCGGCATCGAGGATAACGTTAATGTCATCGACAAAACGAAATACCTGACTGCTTGCCTCGGCATGCAGTGTATCTATAGTTTCATCGACAATCACAGTCCGGCTTTGCCTGCTTAACACTTGTTTAAGTGCCGCCCAGGCATCTTCCGTTTTGCCGGTGATTTTGAACGGCGCGATGTAATGTCCCGCATCGCTCGCCTGACTGGAAACACAATTCGGGCTGTTTGGGCATAGCGGTAATTTTTTGGCAAGACCTGCATTGGCCTGGCTTGTAAATAATGTCATCGTAACGAAACCCAAAAGAACAAGAAAATTATTTGTCATCTGCATTCTAACTGATTAAGCGCTTATTATTCTCAATAAGCCTGCTCTGATTTTGATGAAACAAGATTGCTCCGGTCATGACGCCAACAACACTTGTTTGCCGAAAACAAGACCGCCATTTTCTACTCGATTGCGGCCTTTGTGTTTTGCCTCATACAAAGCGGCATCCGCCAATTTAATCAAGTGATCGGCAATTTCACTACTATTTACGCCTGATACCTTGTTCGGCAGGTAAGTTGCTGAACCAATGGAAATTGTCACTGGAATCGCAATAAAACTAAATTCGATTGATAGCGCATTAATGGTTTTACGGATACGCTCAGCGATTTCCAGTGCCATCGATTCATTAATATTGCTCAGTAAGGCAACAAATTCCTCGCCACCATATCGTGCAAGGACATCATTATTGCGTAACTGGGATTTTATTTCGTTGGCCACCAGCGTCAACACCAGATCGCCTGCTTGATGGCCATGTTTGTCATTGACCGACTTAAAGAAATCAATATCCAGAAACAGACAAGATAGGGGGTCGCCATTGCGTTGACAGCGATCCAGTTCTTCGCCGATACGCTGCTCCAGAAAACGCCTGTTATTGACTCCGGTCAAGGTGTCTACAAAACTGGTACGCTTGATGGTTTCTGAATTAAGATTGTTTTCCAGACAAACACTGACTACCGAAACTAGATGTTCGACAAAATCCGTTGCCATAGTATCGGCAAATCGATCGGCGTTATAACTGCCCAGATTTAAAGTTCCCATATAATTATCATGACGCTTTAACGGTGTAATTGCAACACTGGCGGGTTTGTTTTCGAAGTGCTGAAAAAAATCTGCACACTTGCTGCTTTTATAGGCACCTATGTAGGGACGAAGAGCAAAACCAAACGCTGCTCTTAGCAGGTCCTTGTTTTCCAGCAGAATGAGTCCTTTTTTGTTCCGGCATTCGTAACCGTCCTCAATAAGGAACTGAGCGACTTCATTTTTTTCATCAATTAGGCACAAGCTGATCACGTCAAGATCAAAATAAACTCTAGCATCTTCAAGTATGTGCTCAATCATCTCGGACAGCGAATTGAGATTGAGTAATCTCATTTCAAATGCCTGAAATTTCCGCAACGTGGCACTGTTTTGCTGGATTCGGCCTATCATGCTGTCCAGATGGCTTTGTAACACAAACAAATCAGTGTTTAAGTCTTCTTCCATAGTTCTTTCTCTAAGTAATCCTGAAACCCGGATAAGCCTAGCACTTTCCCGAGATAATACTAACAAGCTATTCAACATCTCCGCTGCCGCAGCGCCAAAAAATCTTTGTGCCGAATTCGCATTTAACATTTTACAGAAAAAATCTTTTTACTCCACTCAAAGGTATCTGTAGAAGTCAAGGTCTGCTTTATATATAGCCCCAAACCTTACGCCTGGGGCTTTGAAGCTTCATTGATTGAGCCTTGATGACGACATAGACGAACTCGGAGACGCAGGTTAAAAACCCATGAACGCCGCCAATGTTCAAAGCCGCCAAACTTTGATGCCTGCCGCCTGAAGACTAACTGCATCGAAACATGCCTTGACGTCAATAAAGCAACCACCCCTAACCAGTTTTTTCTCGAGGTCTTCAATCGCAAGAGAGGTTAATTGCCGGTGCGACACGGCCGCCACAATCGCATCGGCGCGTGGCAACTCATCCCAGTCAAAGAGACGAACACCATACTCATGCAAGGCTTCCTCTGGGTCAGCATAAGGGTCATGCACAAGCACCTCTATGCCATAAGTCTTGAGCTCGTTGATTACGTCCGCTACTTTGGAGTTGCGTAGATCGGCACAGTTTTCCTTAAATGTAAGGCCGAGCACATTCACCCTCGCACCTTTGATGTAGCTCCCTGTGGCAATCATGTTTTTCACGGTCTGTTCGGCGATGAACTTGCCCATGCCATCATTGATGCGGCGGCCGGCCAGAATCACCTGCGGATTATAGCCCACCATCTCGGCCTTGCGCGTCAGGTAGTAGGGATCCACGCCGATGCAGTGCCCACCCACTAGACCGGGGCTAAACTTGAGAAAGTTCCACTTGGTTCCAGCCGCCTTAAGCACCTCGGTCGTATCAATATCCAATTTATCGAAAATGATGGCTAACTCGTTCATTAAGGCGATATTGAGATCGCGCTGTGTATTCTCAATAACCTTGCATGCTTCCGCTGTCTTGATTGAAGATGCCCGATGCACACCTGGTTCCACGATAGTTTCGTAGAGCGCCGCCACTTTCTCGAGTGTTGCCGGCGTATCTCCGGAAACCACCTTGATGATTTTTGTTAACGTACGCTCGCGATCACCTGGGTTAATACGCTCAGGCGAATAGCCAACAAAAAAATCTTCCTTCCACTTCATGCCGGATTCGCGCTCCAGTACGGGGATACAGACTTCCTCGGTCGCACCTGGATACACCGTGGATTCATACACCACGGTGACGCCCTTTTTCATATTCTGACCGGCACTTCGGCTAGCACCAATCAACGGCTTAAAATCCGGGATATGCGCCTCATCGACCGGTGTGGGCACAGCAATAATAATAATGTCGGCTTCAGCCAATATTTTAGGATCTGCCGAATATTCAGCAAATTTTGCCGCCTGCATCTCCTCACCCGGCAGTTCACGGGAGGGATCAATTCCGCGCTGACAAGACTCCACCTTTGATACAACAACATCAAAACCAATGGCGCGAGAATGTTTGCCAAACTCAACCACAAGCGGAAGGCCAACGTAACCGAGGCCAATAACTGCAACAACTGACATAAAAACCCCTTTAGGTAATTAAAATTGACACTTTAACATGCGTTCTATGCGAGCGTTGACGCAGGTAACACTGAAATCGAACCATCGCTTTTAAGCGATTTATGAATATGCCCCTTTGAGAGAGGCCGCCAACAATAAACCCCCGGTTTTGCCAGGGGAGTTAATTTCTTTCTGCCAAGTTTAGCCTATTTGTAAAATGCTGGGAGTATGGATACGATCCCGATGTTTTTTTTGTATTTTTATATTTTCTTGGTGAATGCTTCCGCAACAGAAGGAAAAACCGAGCTTTTTCTCCTTTGCGTAATACATTGCATTTCAGCCTTATCAGATTTGATTCAGCGGCAACCGGTGGTTAAGGATCAGTTACTGAGCACCTCCTACCTTGTGCTCTTGACATATTTTTCCGCTATCACTATCACTGAGTTGTTCCTTCGTCAAACCGCACAAAAAGCCGGCCGAAGTTGATGTGAAATATTGGCAAGTTTTGCACAGTCCAAATGATTGCGATTTATTGGCTTTCTGTAGCGCAGACAAGGCTTTTACGAACACCTCTTCATGATTATTAAAATCACTCTGTTTTAATATGGAAGCAGCCTGCTCAAATAATTCAGATGGCCGCGCCTGCCGCAAAATGGCGTCGCCCGCGGCTAATAGTGAAAGATGAACCATGCGCCGGTCGTTGGCATCGGCGATTTTTTTTATGAAGCCATTTTTTTCCAGGAGCAGCAGTGTTTGTGAAACTGTACCCCGGGTCATACCCAGATAATTGGTAACGGCGGCCGGGGTGTCGCTAAAGCGATTACAGCGCGACAAATAATCCAGAACCTGCAAGTGAACCGGTTGCAAGCCTAATTCTGTACATTTCTTGCGTTCCTCCGAACGAATCAGCGCAGCCATCCGCTCAATCAGATCAAATACTTCAACTTTTTCCATAGAACCCATACATTCTGACCAAAACACACAAATACTGCTTAGGGAACTTCAATTCAACTGAGAAAGTATAATATCTCAATTTGCAGTATAGTTATCACTTTGGCTATTTTAACGTAATTTTTCACAGGAGGCATTCATGGCTATTTCTCATGTATTTGATACTTATGCAAAAACAATCAAGGGTAGAATCATGCACTTTGATGTGGTGCTGGATGAAAACGATCAGGAGAAAGCCCTGCATTACGCCAGGCAATGGCTGCACAGCATAGGCCAGGAAGAGGCAACGGTTACTCTGGAAAACTGCTGTTTTTGTCACAGCACTGAAGCGCCAGACGCACTGAGAAAACAAATCGACGCCCAAGGTTACGCCATTTATAAGCTGGAAGGCTGCCCAAAATAATAAAGAGACTCCACTGTACCGGTAATTCCAAGCAGTTTTTAAGCCTATAGTGAAAAAAACCATGGACTTGCCTTTTAATTCAAATAGCCTACATGCTAGTTGCTGTAATCACTTTAAACAGGCCAATATGAGTCATAATCAATTGCGTGTGCTGACTTACAATATCCATAAGGGCTTTAACATTAGTAACCGGCGTTTCGTGCTGCATCAGATTCGGGATGCATTAATCGATACCGATGCCGACTTGATGTTTTTGCAGGAAATGCAGGGCGAACACAGCAAGCACCAAAAAAACGTGCATGACTGGCCCGATCACTCACAATCGGAATTCCTTGCCAATGGCGGCTGGCCTCACTACGCCTACGGCAAGAATGCAACGTATAGCGCCGGACATCATGGCAATGCTATTCTCAGCAAATACCCTCTCGAGTTCTGGGAGAACATTAATGTTTCGCCCTTTCCCTGGGCCAGTCGCAGCCTGTTGCACGCTGTGATCCGCATGCCGGCGATCGATAAAAGCGTGCATGTTGTCTGCATCCATTTCGGTCTGATGGGCGCTGAACGCCGCCGCCAGGCAGAAATATTATGCAAGCGCATAGACAGCCATGTGCCGCATGAGGCGCCGTTAATCGTGGCGGGCGATTTTAATGATTGGATGGGACTGATCGAGCGGCGCTTTCATGACCACCTGCAATTAAAGGAGGTCTTCCACACTACCCATGGCAAACATGCCCGCACGTTTCCGGCCTGGATGCCGGTTTTACCTATGGACAGAATCTATTATCGCGGACTTGATCCTGTTGTCTGTAACCGGCTGGGTCATACTCCCTGGCGTTCATTGTCGGATCATGCACCCTTAACGGCAACCTTCCAGTTATGATAACGACGCTCCAATCAGTATTGACGCTGCCCAATCTGCTGACCTGTTTCAGATTTGTCGCGGCGCCTCTGCTGTTATGGTTGGCTTGGTGTGGTTATAAAAATGCATTCCTGCTTTTATTGGCGATTTCTTTCCTGTCTGACGCCCTCGATGGACTGGCGGCTCGCTTGACCGGACAAGTTACGCAATTTGGCGCTACTCTGGACAGTTGGGCCGACGTCATCGTCTATTTAACCATCGCAATCAGCGCCTGGTGGCTATGGCCGGCTGTGGTTGAGCGGGAGCTGTTTTATGTGGTCTTGATTATTGCCAGCAATGTGTTGCCTGCACTTGTCGGTATAGCCAAATTTGGCTCTTTCACCAGTTATCACACCTGGATGGTAAAACTGGCGGCTGCCTCAATGGCGTTGACGCTCTATGTGTTGTTTCTGAGCGGAATAGTCTGGCCATTCAGAATTGCCGCCCTGCTTTGTGCTGTTGCAGCCACTGAAGAAATCATCATTACCCTGATATTGCCTGAAAAACGCTCCAACATTTCTTCTCTGTGGCGGGTCCTAAACACTTCAGATAAGGCAGACACATGAACCCGAATGAACACCGTGTTGAATCGCCCTGTATCCGGCATTGCTGCCTGGATAATAATGATGTTTGTCTGGGCTGTTTTCGTTCAATAGATGAAATTACCGGCTGGTCCCAGGCAAATGCTGCCTTGCGCGCAGAATTTCTTGATAACGCCCGCCAACGCAGCATGGCATATAAGCAGAATTCAACTAACCGGCGAGCAGCTAAACTTTAACCAATGCAAATTCAGAGCAGTAACAACACTCGCCAATTCAGCACAACCATGGGGTACTCAAAATGAAACAACTGCATAGAAAAGATTTATTTGGCTGGTCGCAGTTTAATGAAGAGCGTAATCTGGATTTTCACAGTGTGCTTTGGGTGCGTGACGAGGGGAACGTGTTGATCGATCCATTGCCCTTGTCCGAGCATGACCACAGTCACTTGCAAAGCCTGGGCGGCGTTAATTTTATCGTCATCACCAATAGCGATCATTGCCGTGATGCCGAGCATATTGCCCAGGATACCGGCGCGGTGATTTATGGCCCTGCTGCCGAGGAAGAGACTTTCCCCCTGGTATGCGAGCGCTGGATTCATGATAACGAAGAAATTGTGCCCGGGTTGATCGCCTATGCGCTCAATGGTTCTAAAACACCGGGAGAACTGGCTCTGCTGTTGGAACATACGACACTCATAACCGGCGATTTAATCCGCTGTCATGTGGGCGGCGAATTATGTTTATTGCCGGCGGCCAAGCTTTCTGATCCCCATCAGGCCATTCTGTCGGTCAAGCGCCTGGCTGATTTGCCCGGCGTTAAAGCGGTTTTAACCGGCGACGGCTGGCCGCTTTTTATTCATGGCGGGGAAGCTTTGCATCGTCTGGCCAGATCCGTTTGAGCAGTATGGGCACAGAGTTCAGGCAAGATAAGTTTATGTCCTCCATTGAGTTATCGGCTTGGGTGTGCCCATACAATATCCTTGGACGTAATCGACTTTAATCTCATGCAAGGTTTGCAAAATCTGCCGGTTTTCTACAAATTCGGCAATGGTTTTTTTTCCCATGACATGACCAATATCATTGATTGATTTAACCATCGCAAGATCGACAGGATCATGCTCTATATCCTTGATAAAAAATCCGTCTATTTTAAGAAAATCCACCGGCAGATTTTTCAGATACGCAAAAGACGATAAGCCGCTGCCAAAATCATCCAAAGAAAACTTACAGCCTAAGGCTTTTAGGCGGGCAATAAATTCTATCGCTATCGACAAATTGGCAATAGCGGCGGTTTCGGTGATTTCGAAACAGATTTTCTCGGCAGGCATATTGGTCAGCTTGAATTGACCTTCGATAAATGCCAGCAGATTGGGGTCGCTTAAACTCAGTCCGGACAGATTGATGGCGCACATTGACAAGGCATTTAGACGCTTCGGGTGTTTGGTAAACCAGTTGAACACACTGCGTATCACCCAACGATCAATTTTAGGTGACAATTGATAGCGTTCTGCGGCCGGCAGGAACACATCGGGCATCACTATATTGCCCTGCCCGTCCTTCATGCGAATCAGCACTTCACAATGTTCGCCTTCGGGTAAACCCAGTGGCACTATCGCTTGTGTATAAAGACAAAACAGATTTTCCTGCAGGGCCCGATTTATTTTGGCCACCCATTTCATTTCGCCATGATGTTGGGCCAGGGCTTGATCATCTTCCCGGTAAATATGGGTGCGGTTGCGTCCGGACTCTTTTGCCATATAACAGGCCATGTCGGCTTGTTTCATGTGCATGTCAGCGCCGCCATTTTCTGTATTGATAACGACCAGGCCAATGCTGACACCAATACGGAAGCTTTTATCTTCCCAATGGAATTGAAATTTTTCCATTAATTTGTGTATTTTTTTTGTAGTGCGTTCAGCCTGTTTCAGGGAGCAATATTCCATCAGAATGGCAAATTCGTCGCCCCCCAGCCGCGCGACGGTATCACTGCGTCGAATGATCCCGGACAATTGTGCACTGATCTGACGCAGCAATTCATCACCGGCTATGTGGCTGCAAGTATCATTAATAAGCTTGAACTGATCAATATCGATATAGCAAAGTGCATGTTCGGTATCATTGTCGCAGGTCGTCATCACCACACGCTCAAGCCGCCGGTCAAATTCATGGCGATTAATAAGCTGGGTCAAGGCATCATGAGTCGCCTGGTAAGACAGTTTCTCGCTGAGCAATAAAGCTTGCGTGACATCTTCCTGGATGGCAACGTAACTGGTAATAGCCCCTTCCGAATTAATCAACGGCGCAATAGATTGTTGAGCCCAGTAAATCTCGCCGTTTTTCTTTTTGTTTTTGAACACACCCTGCCAGGGCTTGCCGGAGGAAATGGTATCCCAGAGCATTTTATAATCCTCATTACCGGTTTCGCCAGAACCGAAAATTCTGGGATTATGGCCTACTACCTCGTCGGCTGTATAACCGGTTGTTTCGGTTATTTTATGATTGACATATTCGATAATGCCTAGCGTGTCGGTGATGAAAATAAGATTAGGGCTGCTGTCAATCGCCAAATTTAATTTACACAGGTGATTTTCTGCTATTTTTCGTTCATTAATATCTCTAATGAAGCCGTAAATACCGGGTAAATCGTTAATTTTATTGGCTTTCGCCCTAGATAGGCCGATTGCCGGCAGATCACCGCTGATCGCAGTTATTTCTACATACTTCGGCTGGCCACCGTGTTTACAGTGCAGCCTAAGTTCGCTTGTTCTGGTGGCGCGCTGGCCTGGGCCAGGCGGAGCAAAAACAATAGCCGCCTTGTCCATATCTTCCTGATGCACCAGACAGGAATAATGTTTTCCTTCAATGTCTGCAGGATCATAGCCAAGCAGAGTCGCCATGGTATTGTTCAAAAAGGTAAACTCGCCATCCGGGTTGATCAGATACACGGCATCGGGTGACTTTTCAATAAAGAAACGGTGCATCTGCTCCGATTGTTCAAGCTGAATCTGCATGGCGCTATGCGCCTGCTTGAGTTTGATTATTTTCTTTGTATTGGCAATTAAATGAATCAAGTCATTGACAACAAATGGTTTTTTTACAAATTCATGGACAAAATCATAACGCAGGCTACGTTTTGCTTCGTTGACATTAGCCTCGCCAGCAATAATGATGACCTGGGTATCCAGTCCTTTCTCGGCGATATATTCCAGAACGCCATGACCACTTATGTCAGGCATATTCAAGTCTAATAACATTAACTGGACAAGATGATTTTCTAAAATGCTTATCGCCGACGTAGCACTCTCTGCTGTTGCAGCCTGATAACCGGCGCCTTGCAAAATATCGCACAAGCCCTGGCATGCCTTTTCTTCATCATTAACGACCAATATTTGCAGGGTTGCCGCCATTTCCAGAGCTGTATTTCCGGGCACATCAGGCCCCTCAAAAAACTTAGCAGCATCAATGAACACTTTTTGTCTCACGCATTAATGACTTATGACCGCTCTCGGCAGAAAAATCTGAAATGTTGTGCCTTTCCCGGCTCTGGAACTGATGGTTCCGCCCAGCTCATCTCCCAGCTTCTTGGCGATCGTTAAAGCCAGACTGGCATCAATAGTTGACCACAATGAATGCAGAGCTTGTTTTGTAGAGACACCCTCAAGACGGTGGCTGTCCTTGCGATATAAAAAAACAGCTGCGCCAGAAATATGGATAAAAGTCATCACTTGACTTCAGTTCCCAAAGTAATCAAACGCGTTTATTGTAGTTCATGTCGTACAGATTTGTTATCTTGATCACAAAATAACCCGGCCAATAGGCAGAATTAGTGACTTATTTAATTAAGCCTTAAGGTGCCCATGCTAGGAAATAACAGTGTCATCAGGAACTACACGACAGCATCGAACATCCGGCGCGTTGCCGTGCCCAATCCGGGCGTTTAGCAGCCCAGGTGTCCATGCCGGGCTGTTCATCATAAGGATGACGTAATAACTCCAGCAACTCGTGGATCATAGAATAATCGCCCTGCCCGGCCTTATCGATAGCCAGTTGCGCCAGATAGTTGCGCAGCACATAGCGGGGATTAACTGCATTCATGCGTGCGCGCCGGATGTCATCGGACGTGCCGTCTGCTCGGACACGCTGTATGTAGCTTCTGAGCCAGTTGCAAAGTCGCTTTTTGTATGCGCTGGTCAATTGTTCCGGCACATAGTAGGCAGGCAACAGCTCGGCCATCAGTTCGTCATCGCCTTTCGTATCCAAATCAATACAGGTATCAATCAAAGCCAGCTTGCGGTAAAAAAGCATCATATCCGTTTCGGCCAGCGGCAATATCTGGAGCAATTCCGCAGTCAGATCATCGTCTGTTTGTGCATCATAGCCATTTAAACCCAGTTTATCGGCCATCATGGCTTGCCAGCCCTGTTTAAAACTGTCCACGTAGGTATTGAGCGCCTGCTGCAGCGGCTCGACCTGCTCAATCAAAGGGTAAAGGGCATTGGCCAGCTGGCCCAGATTCCAGTAAGCAATCTGCGGCTGGTTGCCGAAGCGGTAGCGACGTTCCGAGGCATCGGTGGTGTTCGGTGTCCAGTTGGGATCGTAATTTTCCAGCCAGCCGTAGGGGCCGTAGTCGATGGTCAGTCCCAGTATCGACATATTATCGGTATTCATGACGCCATGCACAAAACCCACCCGCTGCCAGTGCACGATCATTTGCGCCGTTCTGCGGCAGATTTCTTCAAACCAGGCCAGATATACGGCGGCCGACGGCTGACCCAAGTGTGGAAAATCAGTACGAATGGTGTAATCGGCCAGTTTGCGCAGTAAATCGATATCGCCGCGCGCCGTGCAAATCTGAAAATTTCCGAAGCGGGTAAATGACGGCGCCACCCGGCAAACAACCGCACCCGGCTCAGGCCTGGGGTTGCCGTCATAAAACATATCCCTAATGACCTGCTCACCCGTCAAAATCAGACTCAGCGCCCGCGTGGTGGGCACGCCTAAATGGAACATGGCTTCGCTGCACAAAAATTCGCGCACTGACGAACGCAATACCGCCAGACCATCTGCATTGCGCGAATAAGGGGTGGGGCCGGCACCTTTGAGCTGTAACGCCCAGCGTTCGCCGCGCCGATTGATGACTTCACCCAGATTAATGGCGCGGCCGTCACCCAATTGACCTGCCCACACGCCAAACTGGTGGCCACCGTAACAGGTGGCATAAGGCTCCATACCCTCAGACAGGCCGTTACCGGAAAATACGCGCGTAAAGTCGTCTGATTCGCAGACCTCAGGGGTTAAATCCAATAGCTCAGCGACTTCCTGGGAATAGGCCACCCTTTCCGGCCGTGCAATGCGGGTGGGGTGCACACGAGAATAACAGGCCCCGGTAACCTGCCGGCGACGGTTGACGCTTTCAAGATCGCCAGGCAGCTCGCGCAGAAAACGATTATCGAAGGTCAATTGTTCGAGATGGGTGATTTTAGCCGGGTTATTCATGGTTGTAAGGAGTCAGGGTAAGCAATAATCATGCAACAGATGTTTATCAAAAACAAACGCTTCTCCTGTCAAGGAACACTACCGGTCAAAATTTCTCCCTAACCAGGACTGCCTGTTTTGATACGTGAAATTGAGCAAGCGGCCAGACCGCCTGCTAATGATTTGAAAAAGAAATGGGGGTGCCCAATTCAAGATTCAGTTGCTGTTGAGCACTGCCTTTATTAACGGCAATTTCGACTAGGCCGCTGGAGTTTTTATACCAGAAGGCCTGTCGCTCGGCCACTGCACTGAAGGTATCGGCCGGTGCAATCCTTGTTCCGTTGACAGTCAGCAATCTGCCGGCAAGACCTGTATAGAAACGCAAACCGGTCATGGCATTGCCGTAATGATCAAAATAGATCACTTCCCACAAATCTTCTGGCCAATCGCCTAAATCGGGCACGCCCATTGGCAACAGCAAGTCCGCTGCCGCATTGGTGGCCAGTTTGGCGGCAACGGGGGCGAACAGATCACGGCCGTGAAAACTCATTGAGCAGTGTTCAGGTTGCCAGGTAATCTCAAACCACTGCGTCTGCCGGGATTGAACGGCGACCGTATTCAACAAATCGTTATCAGGGCCTACAAAATAGTGTCCATCGGCGCGCAACACCACGGCTTTGCGTTCACTGCCGACGCCTGGGTCGACCACTGCGAGAAAAATACTGTTTTCGGCAAAACTGGAGCGCAGCGCCGCCAGCAAATAGGCACTGGCACATGGATTGGCGACAGGTGCGTCACTGACAAGATTAATGATTGGAGCGGCCGGCGCGATTTGTCTTAACACGCATTCCATTTGCCCCAGGTAAGGGCCCGCGGGACCAAAATCGGTAAACAGGATAATGGCCGGAATGGCCATTATTGTTCTAGCACTTCCAGACCGGCATTCATTGACATCATCTCATCTTCCGCCTGCCGCCCTTGTTTGAGCCCCGTGAAATCAAATAATTGCGTATCCGCCAATTGTGAAGGCGCGACATTCTGCAGACTGGTAAAAATGGTTTCCAGGCGCCCCGGAAACTGTTTATCCCAGTTTCTGAGCATGACTTTCATGGCCTGTCTTTGCAAATTTTGCTGGGAACCGCACAAATTGCAGGGAATGATGGGGAAATCCTTGAACAGCGAGAAACGTTCAATATCTTTTTCACGGCAATAGGCCAGCGGCCGGATGACGATATTTTTCTTATCATCACTCAGCAGCTTGGGCGGCATGGCTTTCAGCTTGCCCCCGTAAAAAATGTTCAGGAAAAACGTTTCCAGAATGTCATCACGATGATGGCCCAGGGCGATTTTGGTTACGCCGTTGGCTTCCGCATAGCCATACAAGGTGCCGCGTCTTAATCTTGAACACAGCCCACAGGTGGTTTGGCCTTCGGGAATTATGCGCTTGACGACACTGTAGGTATCTTTCTCGATAATATGATAAGGCACAGCCAACGCTTCAAGATATTCCGGCAAGACGTGCTTGGGAAAACCAGGCTGCTTTTGATCCAGGTTGACGGCTATCAATTCAAAATCAACCGGTGCGGTTTTTTGCAAATTGAGCAGGATATCCAGCATGGTAAAGGAATCCTTGCCGCCGGATAAACACACCATGACCTTATCGCCGTTTTCGATCATGTTGTAATCGGCAATCGCATCGCCGACATAATGCCGTAAACGTTTTTGTAGTTTGTTAAACTGGGTTCTGGATTTTTTGCTTGGATCTGACATGGTCAGAGATATGAAATATTTGAAAGAAAAAAAAGGAAATTCACTGGAAATCGGTTGGAGACTATCACCCCGAAGGACACGAAGTTGTTATTTCTTCGTGTCTTCGTAGTGAATAAAAGATTCCGTTAACCGTTATAACGCTGAAAAATCAGGGTGGCGTTGGTTCCGCCAAAACCGAAACTGTTCGACATGATCGTGTTCAAGGTGACATTATCCTCACGCTCGCGCACTATTGGAATGCCTGCTGCGCCTGGATCAAGCTGAGTAATGTTGGCCGAAGCACTGAGAAATTTTTCTTCCATCATTAACAGTGAATAAATCGCCTCATTAACGCCGGCAGCGCCCAAAGCATGGCCGGTCAGCGACTTGGTGGAGCTGACCTTGGGCACATTGCCGGCGCCAAACACCGTACGCAAGGCTTCCAGTTCTTTGGTATCGCCGACCGGCGTACTGGTCCCGTGCGCGTTGATATAATCAATGTTGCCGTTGACGGTCACCATGGCCTGCTGCATACAACGCACAGCGCCTTCACCCGAAGGCTGTACCATGTCATAGCCGTCAGACGTGGCACCGTATCCGACCAGCTCGGCGTAGATTTTGGCGCCGCGCGCTTTGGCATGTTCCAGTTCTTCAACGACCAATACACCGCCGCCACCGGAAATAACGAAACCGTCGCGAGTCTCGTCGTAAGGCCGTGATGCGGTGGCTGGGGTGGCATTGTATTTGGTTGATAAGGCGCCCATGGCATCAAATAACACGGACATGGTCCAGTGCACCTCTTCACCACCACCGGCAAACACGATATCCTGTTTGCCCATCTGGATAAGTTCCATGGCATGGCCGATACAGTGCGCACTGGTGGCGCAGGCGGAGCTGATCGTGTAATTCACGCCCTTGATTTTAAAAGGTGTCGCCAGGCACGCGGTATTGGTGCTGGACATGCTTCTGGGCACCCGGTAAGGCCCAACATGTTTAACGCCTTTTTCACGCAAAATATCCGCCGCTTCAACAATGTTTGCGGTTGAAGGACCACCCGAACCCATTACCAGACCGGTCCGGAAATTTGATACCTCTGCTGCAGCCAAACCGGAATCATCAATGGCCTGTTGCATGGCAATATAGTTGAACGCAGCCCCGTCGCCCATGAAGCGTTTTATTTTGCGATCGATGAAAGCGTCCAGATCAATATTAATGGGCCCATGCACATGACTACGAAAACCCAGTTCCTTATAAGTTTCAGCAAAAACGATTCCAGAACGGCCTTGTTTTAGGGAATCGACCACCTCATTCCGGTTATTCCCTATACTGGAAACAATACCCAAACCGGTTACGACAACTCTTTTCATTGCTAATATCTCAAAAATCTGCTGTGGAAGTAAATAAACCAACCCGTAAGTCGTGCGCCTCGTAAATGACTTTGCCATCGACGTCCATGGTGGCATCAGCGATACCCATAACCAGTTTACGCATAATCACTCTTTTTAAGTTAATTCGGTAAATTACCTTCTTAGCGGTTGGCAGGACTTGTCCGGTAAATTTGACCTCACCTACGCCCAAAGCCCGGCCCTTACCGGGACCACCCAGCCAGCACAAGTAAAAACCAACCAGCTGCCACATGGCATCGAGGCCCAGGCACCCGGGCATAACGGGGTCGCCCTGAAAATGACAGGCAAAAAACCATAAATCAGGAGTTATATCCAGCTCAGCAACGATCTCGCCCTTCCCATACGCGCCCCCTTCATCCGAGATATAGGTAATACGATCCATCATTAGCATGTTGGGTAAAGGCAATTGCGCATTTTTTGGCCCGTAGAGTTCACCCCTGCCGGACTTCAACAATTCTTCGCGCGTAAAACTATGCTGTTTCTCCATAATCTTCGGTACCTAAATTAATTATTATTATAATAAACTGGGCATTATCTAACAGACCCCGAAAAAAATCAGCTCAATTTTTAACCCGGCAGCACATCACGCATCAAATCTTTAATCCTGAACGCCTTCTTGTTTATACGCTGCTGATAAATCATGGCATACGAAAGTACAGACGACACATATTTTCTGGTTTCTTTAAAAGGAATGGTCTCAATCCATATATCGGCAGGAACGGTTTCCAGACTTGGCAACCAACCGGCAACCCGCGCTGGCCCTGCATTGTAAGCAGCCGTTGCCAGAGCAAAATGACCATTAAAACGATTTAGCAACTGTTTGTAATAGTACGTTCCGTATTTCACATTCACATCTGGGTTAAACAAGCTATTGTCCGATTGCCATTGTTCGTTGAGTTCCCGGGCGATTTGCTGACCTGTTTTCGGCATGATTTGCATTAAACCTCTGGCGCCTACCGGTGACTTGGCGGTCCTGTCAAACACGCTTTCCTGGCGAATAAGGCCAAAAACAAGGGCGGGATCCAGGTTATGCTGATAAGCGTTATATTCAACCTCGCTTGTATAATGGACGGGGAAACGCAACGCCAAATCGTCCCAATAATCCGACTTGGCCAGGGTAAAAATGGCGACCTGATGCCATTGCCACTGCTGGGCCAGTTTAGCGGCAGTCATCAGTTTGTCTTTGTCGAGTTTATTGATCGCGAACCACCATTGCCTTTGCGCTTCTTCATCCCGGCCCAAGAATCTGAATTCCTGAATGACTTTGAAATCGGCTTCCCCTGCCAATGCTTCAAGTTGGTTGCCGGCAAGAAAAACCGGTTTATCGGCCAATTGATAAGGCTTGTTGATGTTGTCTGCAGCCAGGAATCCGTAAAAACTCCTGTCCTGAGCAAGACTGTTGTAAACCGTTTGCGCCTGCGCCGCATCGCCCGTTTTAACCAGGGCGCGAGCCTGCCAGTATTGCCATCTGGGCTGCTGCTTTTCTTCCGCAGTCAAACCGGCTAATGCCTCCGAAACATGCTGCCAGTTTTGCTCCAGCAGGGCGGCTCTTACTTTCCATTCTCTGACTGTCTCGTCAACATCAAGCAAGCGAATCAGACGGCTGTAGGCGTTTTTATTTTTCTTGGCCGCCAGCGCCAGCGCCAGTCGCCGCTCGAGTTGTTGTTCGGTCGGGTTATCCAGGGTAAACAAAGGCTTTTGTTCATCCCAGATCATCAGGGCCAACTCCAGATCTGACTTGGCCATCCGATCCACACCATGGGCAAAAATGCGTCCCAATCGGCCGTCATGTCCTGACCAAAGACTCGGCTCTTGTATTAACGAAGGCTGTTTATGAACCCGCAACCACAGCTCGGCCATTGCCTGATCGCTGCCTGGCAGCAGGCGTTTAACATGTTCGGCTAATGGCAGATTATCTTTCTTGAGCGCTAATTCAAAGCGCTGCCAAATCAGATCCTGAGTAAAAACCGGGGACATGATTAAAGCAGATGTCAGCGAATCGCATTCTTTCGGCAGTGAATTGCCTACTATCCACAAGCGCTTGGCTGCATTCAATGCCTCTTGCGCCTGGCCTGTCTTATACTTTGCCCAATAAAACTGACACTCAAGTGCCGCATTATTGCTTGCTTGATAATGCTGCATGAATTCTTGCCAACGCTGCTGTTCTGCAAGATAAGCCAACCATTTATGCCTTAACAGGCCGGCGTAGCGGCTGTCTTTGTGATCCGACAAGAAAGCCAGCACCTTGCCGGTTTGCGGCAAATTGTTTTTTAACCAGAGGTAGTGCAAATAGGGATACAGCGGATAATCTCTTAAAGACAAACTCAGATTTGAGAAAGCGCTGTCATCGCCCTGTTCAATCAGCTGTTCAGCCAGCAAAAAATCATTTCTTTGCTGATCCAGGCTATTACTGAATGCTGTGCCAGGTGCAATCAGCAAACCACAAACCGCCCCTATTGCAGGCCAGTATTTTATGTTCATAGTTCCAACAACACTTTATATTGATTCCTAAAGCTGTTTCTGACAGTTATAATTTAAAAAAACAACATCCCTGATATATTTATCCGTGCAAGCTAAAAATCCCTCACAACAAGCCAGTCAAGCTTATAGCTGGGATTATATCTATCAAATTGCTTTGGAGCATAAAAAAGAACTCATTTATGCCCATCTTGTTGCCATTCTGGCAACCGTTGCCAGCGTTCCAGTACCTTTGCTCATGCCGCTTCTGGTGGATGAGGTGCTGCTTAACAAGCCCGGCATCACCATTGCGGTGCTCAATGGGCTGTTTCCGGCGCAATGGCATACCCCCATCCTGTACATTTCTGCCGTTCTAGTGGCCAGCTTACTGCTGCGGATCATTGCGATTATTTTTAATATCATTCAGGCCCGGCAGTTTTCCTGCATTTCCAAAGACATCATCTTCCGCATTCGAAAAAACCTGCTTGGACATTTACAAACCATTTCCATGTCCGAATACGAAAGCCTCGGCACCGGCACCGTGGTTACCTATTTGGTCAAGGATCTGGATACCATCGACAACTTTATCGGCAATACCGTCAGCAAGCTGCTGGTTGCAAGCCTGACCATTATTGGCACTGCTGTCATTTTATTGTGGATGCACTGGCAATTGGGCCTGTTTATCCTGTTATTAAATCCGGTGGTGATTTATTTCACCCGCGTGGTCGGCTCCCGTGTTAAAGACCTTAAGGCCAAGGAAAACTCCGCTTATGAAGTATTTCAACAAGCCTTGACTGAAACCCTGGAAGCTATCAATCAAATTCGTGCCAGTAACCGCGAGCAGCATTACTGCCGGCAGTTAATTGAATCGGCCCGTGCCGTCAAGGAATATTCAACCGCCTTTGCCTGGAAAAGCGATGCCGCCACACGCCTGAGTTTCCTGGTGTTTCTATTCGGTTTTGATATTTTCCGCGCCTGCGCCATGCTCATGGTGTTTTATTCTGATCTGAGCATCGGTCAAATGCTCGCGGTGTTCGGCTACCTCTGGTTTATGATGGCGCCGGTTCAGGAAGTCTTGAACATTCAATACGCGTTTTATGCGGCAAAAGCGGCCTTAACTCGAATCAACAAATTGAATGCGCTCAAACAGGAGCCGCATTATCCTCATCTTGAAAATCCCTTTTTGCACAAAAAAACCGTCTCCATCCAGGTGGATAACCTGCACTTTAGCTATAAAGATGAAAAAATTCTCAACGGCATCCAATTAAAAATCAAAGCGGGAGAGAAAGTAGCCCTGGTCGGCGCCAGCGGCGGCGGCAAATCGACTCTGGTACAAACCCTGATCGGGCTGTATCCGCCAAATGACGGACATATCTATTTCGACGGTGTGGCTATTGAACGCATAGGTCTTGAAGTAGTCAGAGAAAATGTCGTCACTGTACTCCAGCACCCTATCCTCTTTAACGATACTATCCGGGCCAATCTGACCTTAGGCCGGCCGGCAACCGATGCGGCCTTATGGAATGCACTGACTATCGCCCAGTTAAAAGACACCGTTAAATATCTGGAGCAAGGTTTGGATACTATCGTCGGCCGCCTGGGCATGCGGCTTTCCGGCGGCCAGCGTCAGCGCATGGCCATAGCCCGGATGATAGTCGCCAACCCCAAGGTTGTGATACTGGATGAGGCGACTTCGGCTCTGGATAGTGCAACGGAATATAAATTACACCAGGCGCTCTCGCATTTTTTGAAAGGCCGCACAACCATCATCATCGCCCATCGCCTGAGCGCCGTTAAACAAGCTGATCATGTGTATGTCTTTGAACAAGGCGGCATTTGCGAACATGGCCAGCATGAAGCTTTAATCAATCAAAAAGGCCTCTATGCCAAACTGTATGGCGAGTATCAGTAACCATGACTGAGCTCTATGACTTACACTCTCACTCTACAGCCTCTGATGGGGTATTGACGCCCAGGGAATTGGTGCAGCGTGCCCATGAGCAAGGGGTGACAGCACTGGCCTTGACTGATCATGACTGCACGGCCGGACTCCATGAGGCGCAGATCACCGCTGCGGCAACAGGGATGCGCTTAATACCCGGCATAGAGCTTTCAACCAGCTGGCAGGGCAAATGCCTGCACATTGTAGGTCTGGACATTAATCCTGCTTATCCACCTCTAGCCGAAGCCAGCCATAATCTCCAAGCCACTCGCCTGCAACGCGCGGAAAAAATTGCTTACAAACTGGAACAAAAACGTATTCCCGGCGCGCTTCAGGCTGTCATGCGGGCAGCCGGAGACGGCATGATCACACGCACCCATTTTGCCGACTTTCTCCTGGCACAACATCATGTGTCCAGCCAGCAGGAAGCCTTTGATCGCTATCTTGGCCAGGGCAAACCCGCTTATGTGGCTACCGAGTGGGCGGAACTGGCGCTGGCAATCAGCTGGATCACCGAGTCCGGCGGTATCGCCGTATTGGCGCATCCCTTGCGTTACAAGCTCACCGCCAACTGGATGAAACGCTTATTGACAGCCTTTAAAGCAGCGGGCGGCCAGGGTATTGAAGTGGTGACAGGCAGAAACAGCAACGATGAAATCAGGTTGGTGGCGAACTATGCCAAGCAATTTGGTCTGGCCGGATCCATGGGTTCGGATTTTCACAGTCCGGCCAACCAATGGGTCGAATTAGGCAGGCTGGCGCCCATGCCTGAAATCATTACACCGGTCTGGGAGCTGTTCAATTAGTCTCTACGCGGTCAGGCCGGCAGCCACATCGTCATTGACCCCGTTTCAAAAACTGCCGTATGATGAAAGCCCCGCATTCATTGCTGTGACGTCATGGGACAAGAAATCTCTCAATCAAAATTTGATGAGGGCGACTTTGAGCGCTTTCATCAGAAACTAAAGCAAGAGACACGCTTGCTGAACCGGTTGATTGAGCAAAAAGTTTGCTCAAACCGGAGTCCCGTGGCCGGTTTTGAGATAGAGGCATGGCTCATTGATGACAACATGCGCCCGCTGCCCATTAACGAGCATTTTCTGGCTACGCTTGATGATCCGCTAGCCTCCGCTGAACTTGCCAAATTCAATATAGAATTCAACTGCTATCCGGCCCCCTTATCGGACCGTGTGTTTAGTGGTTTGCATCTGCAATTGCAGACGATCTGGAACAAGGCGCTCCTCCACGCGGAAAGACTGAACAGTAAAATCGTCATGATTGGCATCCTGCCAACCCTGCAACAGACCGACTTGCATCTGGGCAATATGTCAGATCTGCACCGGTATCGGGCACTCAATGAACAGATTCTCCATTCCCGCGGCAAGCCGATACATATCGACATTCAAGGCGTGGAACATCTGAAATTTGATCATGAAGACGTCATGCTTGAGGCGGCTACCACTTCCTTTCAAACCCACATCCAGTTGCCGCTGACCATTGCCCATCATTTTTATAATGCCGCCATCATTGCCTCGGCGCCTATGGCCGGATTGTGCGCCAACGCACCCTTCTTGTTCGGCAAAGAACTCTGGCATGAGACGCGGATCCCGCTATTCGAGCAGGCCATTGAAACGGGAGGATATGGGGGCGTAGCTCACGGACCACTGAAACGGGTAAGTTTTGGTTCCGGCTACGCAAGGCACTCCATCATTGAATGCTTCGAGGAAAATCTCGTTCATTTCCCGATATTATTGCCCGTCACGCAAAACTCTGCTCCCGAACACTTTGAGCATTTGCGTTTGCACAACGGCACCATATGGCGCTGGAACCGGCCTTTAATTGGTTTTGATCCCGACGGCACGCCACATATCAGAATAGAACATCGTGTCCCCGCTGCCGGGCCGACAGTGATCGACACCATCGCGAACGCTGCATTTTATTATGGCCTTGCCCAGGCTATTTGTACTGAAATTATCAATAAAGGCCTGCCGCTGCCCTTCGCTCAAGCCAAAGACAATTTTTATCAAGCCGCCCGTCATGGACTGGACGCTCATATCATTTGGTTTGACGGCAGCAAACAACGCCTGCACCATTTACTAAAGTCGGAACTGCTGCCCAGAGCAATTTCAGGTTTAAAATCCCTGGGTGTTTACGATACTGAAATTGATGACTATTTGGACATCATCAGGCAACGCATAGACAACAAACAAAATGGCTGTCAATGGCAGCGGCAAACCATCAAGAATCATCATGATTTCACAGGCATGACGGAAAACTACCTAAAAAACCAAAATATCGGCAACCCGGTTAGTGAATGGAAGTTGATGTGAACGCAATGCAGCTTAATCAATTGGACTACTTGCCTGAAGGTCTGCTGACAGCAAGCTCAACAGCGTTACACACTATTTTGCCGCAACCGGCCCTGATCCATTTAAAAGGCAAACATGCAGACCCGCTGTTCGTCTCGGTATTGTTGCATGGCAATGAACCGACCGGATTCATGGCCGTCCAGCGGCTGCTGCAAAAATTTCAAAACCGGGAGTTGCCGCGTTCCTTGTCAGTATTTTTGGGCAATATCAAAGCCGCCAGCCAAGGCTTAAGAAGACTGGACGAGCAGCCGGATTATAATCGTATCTGGCCCGGTACCGAAGTAGCAGATTGCCCTGAAACGGAGATGGCCAAAGAAATTGTTTCGGTGATGAAAAAACGCCAGGTTTTTGCCAGTGTTGACATCCACAACAATACCGGACTTAATCCGCATTACGCCTGCATCAATCAGCTTGATAACCACAACCTGCAATTGGCGTCTTTATTTGGGCGGCTGATTGTCTATTTCATCCGCCCTAAAGGCGTTCAATCCGCCGCATTTTCTAAAATATGCCCGGCAGTTACCCTTGAATGCGGCCGCCCAGGGCAACAACATGGCGTTGAACACGCCTTCGAATTCCTGAACAGCTGCCTGCACCTTAACGAGCTGCCGCAGCACCCAATTCTGCCTCAGGATATTGATCTTTTTCATACCGTCGCCCAGATCAAGATCGATGAAAAGGTCAATTTCAGCTTCACCCAGCCCGATACTGATTTGCTGCTTAATCATGACCTTGAGCGCATGAACTTTACCGAAATACCCCCGGGAACCGTACTAGGGACGTCAAAAAACAGCCAGCAAATGCCGCTCATCGCCCAGGATGAATACGGCAATGATGTCACTAATGACTTTTTCACCGTTCAAAACGGTGACCTGCAAATAAACCGCCACACCATGCCCTCCATGTTAACACTGGATGAGCGTGTCATCAGACAGGATTGCCTTTGCTACTTAATGGAAAGAATACATTTATGAGCTTTTGGAAAACCAAGACTTTAGCCGAAATGACCACCGCAGAATGGGAGTCCTTATGTGATAACTGTGGCAAATGCTGCCTGAACAAGCTCGAAGATGAAGACACCGGTGACATCTTTTTCACCAGCGTGGTCTGTAATCTCATCGATCTGAATACTTGCCGCTGCACCCGCTATGCTGAGCGCACTACACTGGTACCCGAGTGCATAGACTTGAAGCAGCACGACTTCGCCGAATATACCTGGCTGCCCTCTACCTGCGCTTACCGGCTATTGATTGACGGCAATGAACTGCCCTCCTGGCACCCGCTGATAACGGGCGGCCCGGAAAGCGTTAAAGAAGCCGGCGTTTCAATCAGCAGCTATGCGATGAAAGAATCTGAAGTGGAGGATCTGGAGGATCATATTATTGAATGGCTGGACTGATAGCAGATGTTCTAACGCCGCGCGTTTGGGCAATCTATATGAACTGAACAAAGTCATGAAGCGTTTGTTGGTTATTTGTAGCATAGCTTAATTTGTTCCGAACGATGGGATTGACTACGTGCTTTTCAAGCCATGCCTCTCAGCCCATCTGAACTTGGCGCGAAACTCATTAATCAACTCGTATCGACTCGTGAATTTTTTTGGCAAGCGACCTAACGCGGCGTTGTTGACTAAACAACCACCAGCTAAAGCTGGTGGGTTCGTATGATGGACTAAAGTCCGGATACGGGTCATAAGACCGGCTCATGTTTCTGTCCTAAAATTATCATCGTCTTTGGGTTCAAAATGATGTTCCAGATAATTTTTTATCATTTCTTCTGTCAATTCACCAGAAGTTACACAAAAGTAACCTCGTGCCCAGAAATGACGTCCCCAATAGCGTTTTTTTTCAAATCAGGAAATCTCTCGAACAGCTTCATCGAACTTCTTCCTTTAATTCGCCTCATAATTTCGCTCGGCGCCAGATTGGCTAGCGCAGAAACCAAAATATGGACATGATCCTGGGTCACAACTCCTTTCAGAATTTCTATCTCAAAGGCTTCACAGGTCTGCCTAATCAGTTCACGAACTTTCAAACCAACGTCACCTTTCAACACTTTGTAATGATATTTCGTGACAAATACAAAATGATATTGAATTTTAAAAACAGTATGACTTCCATAAGCCCTTCTCCTTTTCAGTTCAGAGCAATATCATACGTCAAAAAATCATAGATAGTGCCTGACCGATAAGTAAAATAGCTATTATATAACAATAGCTTGTAGTACAATATCAATGTGGAGATGATGGCCGCACCCAACCAGCGGCGCCGGGCCAAAACCTTCAAGCCATTGAAAAACAATAACAATAGAAAACGTCCCGCCAAAACCAACAGGGCAGGCCCTGCCAAACCACCCAAAACTCAGGGAAAACTCATGAGAGACACCTTCCCAAGTCGACTTCGCCGACATCCAGATCGACGTGCGCTCGCGGGACGACATCCCCCTGATCCTGCTCGGCCTCCAGCACCTTTATTGCAGCGATGGCTTGCGGGACAAGGTCTTCGAGATCATCAAGGACATCCTGCCGACGCAAGTCGTCGATGGCCAGGCCAAAGTGGTCTCCGCCGAGTTGGGCTGCCCCGGCATGAACCAATGGACCATCCTGGTGCTGGGCTGCTTGCGCCTGTGCCTGAACGCCGACTTTGACCGCCTCCCCGAGTTGGCCAACCAGCACCGCACCCTGCGGCTCGTCCTTGGCATTGCCGAATGGGACGACAAGATATTCTCCCTGCAGACGCTCAAGGACAATCTCGCCACCAGGTAGTCTAGTGATTGTTGATTCCACAGGACTCAAAGTCTACGGAAAAGACGAATGGCATCAGGAAAAGCACGATGTTCCTGCCCGGCGTACTTGGCGCAAATTACATCTTGCGATCGATGAAAAGCATCAAGTTCTGGCGTGCGAACTGACTACGCCAGAAGTGGGCGATCCCACTGCAGTTCCGGATTTGCTCGCCCAAATCACCAGTCCTTTCGATACCTTCATGGGTGACCGCGCCTACGATGGAGAACCCGTTTCCCAAGCTGTTTTAGACAAGCAACCTGATGCTCAGCTAGTCATTCCTCCACATAAGACGGCCGTTGTTTCAAGCACTGGCGATACACAACGAGACCAACATATTCAAATTATTGCACAGCAAGGGCGAATCGCATGGCAGCAAAAGACAGGCTATAACCTGCGCAACCATGTTGAACTTGCCATGCAACGTTATAAGCGAATTTTCGGCAACACCATGAAAGCGCGTGCTTTACCCCAGCAAAAAACGGAAGCATGGATCAGTTCGGTTGCCCTCAATAGAATGACTAATCTGGGCATGCCTGTGTCCATAAAAATCTAACTAACGTTGGAAATGGGGAGTTTTTGCTAAATTTTGATTTATTCAACAACGCCCCCCGCTAGGCTGAATGTTAAAAATATCGTCTGATAATATAGGCTCGGCCTTTCGAAACGCAGCATTTTTAAGCTAAGCTTAATGACACATGGGCACGATTGTCGGCAAGGGATTGAACTTCCTGAGCTGGCCTCTGATGCCAATATCCTTGCCGCACACTTTTTCAACCCTCTAGTCAACCTAAAAAGATGAATTCACAAGTCATGATCAGCCAAACTCCTGCAACAGATAATAGCCACAACGTAATGCCGGTAACTGTCAATTTCGACTTGGCTGATCCGCAATGGTATCTCAATCGGGAGTTGACCTGGCTGGAGTTCAATAAACGGGTCTTACACGAGGCAGAGGATGAACGCACCCCGTTGTTGGAACGCGTTAAATTTCTGGCCATCGTCAGTTCCAATCTGGATGAGTTTTTTATGAAGCGGATTGGCGGCCTTAAACAACAGGTGGGTGCCGGCATCAGCGAACTCAGCGTCGACGGCCGCAGCCCAAAGCAGCAAATCAGCGAATGCTATGCCGTAGTCCGTGAAATCGAAGCGAAAAAGCAGGATTTACTCGTACAAGTGACCGAATTACTTGAACAACAAAACATTCGTATTGTGCCTTTCCGGGAACTGTCGCCCGCCCAACAGCAAAAAATGCGGGAATATTACATTCAGAATATTTTTCCGCTGGTAACGCCGCAGGCCATTGACCCCGCTCACCCGTTTCCGTTTATCTCCAACCTGTCACTGAATCTACTGGCCGGCGTCTATGCGGCAGAACCTGAAGAAATGACCCTGGTGCGTATTAAGGTACCGGTCAGCCCGAGTATTCCCCGTTTTATACAGGTTGGCGACGAGCATCTCTATATTGCCTTGGGCGATTTGATCGCCAATCACCTGGACCTGTTGTTTCCCGGCATGAATATCGCCTTTTGTGAGCTATTCCGGGTCACCCGAAATGCGATTACCGAAAAAAATGAGGAGCAGGCCGATGACTTGCTGCAAATGATCGAATCCGAATTACGCGAGCGCAAATTCGCTTCCGTGGTGCGTCTTGAGGTGTCGGCGACCATAGGCAAATTACAAAGCGGCATGCTGGCCGCCGAATTGGGTTTAAACGAGGAGCAGGATGTGTTCGCGGTCAATCAACGCCTGGCAATGTCCGATCTGTTTCAGATTGCCGGCATAGACCGGCCTGATTTACTCGACCCGCCGCATCATCCCTGCGACCATCCCAAGCTGGCCAGCGCTACCAATATTTTTCATGCCATACGCGAGCAGGGCACCATCCTCTTGCAGCATCCTTACGAATCGTTCGTCACCACGGTCGAGCGTTTTGTGAAAGAAGCCAGCCGTGATCCGAATGTACAGGCGATCAAAATGACTCTCTACCGGACTTCGGCAGGCACCAAAATAATTCAGTATCTGATCGATGCCGCCTTAAACGGCAAACAGGTCACGGTTGTGGTGGAACTGAAGGCGCGCTTCGATGAATCGGCCAATATCAAATGGGCGCATCGCATGGAGCAAGCCGGCATTCATGTGACCTACGGGGTGGTCGGCTTAAAAACTCACAGCAAAGTCATATATATCGTGCGCCAGGATTTCAATGGTCTGCGCCGCTATGCCCATATCGGCACCGGTAATTATCATGCCGGCACCGCGCGGCTGTATACCGATCTCGGCATTCTGACCTGCGATCCGGCTATAGGGGGAGAGCTGACCGAATTATTCAATTTCCTGACCACCGGCCTGGTTCCGAAACGCAATTATCAGAATTTGCTGATAGCGCCCAAGGTTTTAAAGTCCAGCTTGCTGGACAAAATTGAACGCGAAATCGTCAAACATACGGCAAAAATGCCGGGGCTGATCCAGTTTAAAATGAATGCACTGGAAGATGCCGATATAACCGCAGCGCTATACCGCGCTGCTCAAGCGGGCGTCAAGGTAGATCTGATTATTCGCGATACCTGCCGTTTGCGTCCGGGCATTCCCGGCTTATCTGAAACCGTTCAAGTCATCAGTATTATCGGCCGCTTCCTGGAACATGCCCGGATTGTGTACTTCCAAAACGGTGGCGAAGAAGAATATTTTATCGGCTCGGCAGACTTTATGAAGCGCAACCTGGAAAGCCGGGTAGAGGTGCTGACGCCGGTAAAAAAACCCGAACTTCAGACCATTCTCCGGGAAATTCTCAGCGAACAGTTAAACAATCAGCGCAGCGTTTGGGAAATGCAGGCAGACGGCAGTTATATTCAACGCCGCCCAAAAACCAGGCAGCATGAAACAGGTGTTCAGGAAACCCTGATCGAACTCGCCAGCAAACGTCTAAAGCAAGCTGAATCGGGCAAAAAACACAAAAAGGCCAAGCGAAAAATAAGCAATGGCATCAATTTGAATACCGGTTGAGCCCCCCCTGAACACTTGCATTTACGAAAATGATTTCTGCCTGTTTAGGCTCAGGAAGAGGCGCTAACAACAGGCTGGAACTACCAAATTAGCGGACATGATTTGGGCTGTTGCTTTCGCCGCGGGTTGTTGATCCAGGGCCCGGATCTACACAAGATATTGTTTTAAAAGAGATAGCGAAAACTATAAAACAGTATATACTGTTCTTTTAGTTAAAAAAGTCCTGTTCTTATGAATACCGCAAAACAAAAATCATCAACACAAGCACCGGAATCAAAAGAAAATCAAGCGCTTGTTGGGCCTTCAACAAGAAAAAAAGGCATTCAAAAAAGCACTAAAAAGCCATTGATAATGGAAGCAGGTGCAATTGCCGATAATAAAGAAACTACCGAGGCGGTTGCAGAGGAATTAAAGGCTTCTGCTAAAAGAGGAAAAATCGCCAAAGTGAAAGTGATCAGGGATAGCTTTTCATTTCCAGAGCAGGACTACCTGAAAATTTCGGAACTCAAGAAAACCTGCTTGGCCACAGGCGTTCATGTCAAAAAAAGCGAAATTCTCCGCGCAGGACTTCATGTGCTGAGCAAATTAAACCTGGACGAACTTAAGCAAGCGGTTGAGGAAGTAGAAAAAGTCAAAACAGGCCGCCCCAGTACTTCAAAAAAATAGCGGGACAGATGCCGTTACCTTCAATATCTGCAGAAATAAGTGCCGGCAATTCTTAAATGCGTAAACGCCTTTCTCGCAATGTAACAAAGTTGTCAAAATACAGCGTTATACTTTTGGGTTATGAAAAAAGCCAGAATTAAAAAACACAAGCTTCTACTGCGGCATCTGACGCTGGATGATTACGATAATATTGCGATTTTAATGGAGCATGTTTACGGTAATTTGGGCGGCGCCTGGAAGCAGGACCAGTATGCCGCACAGCTTGCCCGTTTTCCTCAAGGGCAGATAGTCATTGAAGATAATGGCCAGTTGGTGGCCGCCGCCTTGTCGATGATCGTCGATTATGCCCGCTTTGGTGATAACCACACCTATGCTCAAATTACCGGTGATGGCTATTTGACTCATCATGACCCGCACGGTGACACATTGTATGGGGTTGATATTTTTGTGCATCCCAAGTACCGGGGCTTGCGCCTGGGGAGAAGATTGTACGATGCGCGCAAGGAACTGTGCCGGAATCTGAATCTGCGCCGGTTTATTGCCGGTGGACGGATTCCCGGCTATTCCGAATATGCCGATAGTTTAAGTCCCGTGCGCTATATCGAAGAGGTTAAAAACCGCGAGATCTTTGATCCGGTTCTGTCATTTCAGCTGGCTAACGGTTTCCATGTGCGGAAGCTGTTAACCGGCTATCTTCCGGTAGACGCCGATTCCCAGGGTTACGCGACGCTTTTGGAATGGGTAAACCTTGATTACGTCGACAAAGCACCTTCCATTGGAGCACCCAAGAGTATAATCCGCTTGGGCGTTGTGCAGTGGCAGATGCGAACCTTGACCAGTGTCGAGGAGTTGCTCAAGCACGCCGAATTTTTTATTGATGCGGTGGCGGGATACCAGGCCGACTTTGTACTTTTTCCCGAGTATATGAGCGCGCCGCTAATGGGGCTGTTTAATGATAAAAACCCGCCCGATGCGATTCGTGCCTTGGCAGGATTTAGTAGTGAAATCCGGAATGGCTTGTTGGAGATGGCCATGTCCTACAATATCAATATTATTGCCGGTTCTTTACCGGAATACAGTGCCCACGAGCTCTATAACGTGTCCTGGCTGCTCAGGCGTGACGGTACGTTTGAGGCGCAGTACAAAATTCACGTCACTATTGATGAAGTCAGCTGTTGGGGCGTGCAGGGCGGCGATGCGTTAAAAGTGTTCGATACCGATTGCGGCAAGATTGCGGTATTAATTTGTTACGATTCTGAATTCCCCGAACTTGCGCGTTTGGCGACTATTCAAGGCGCGCAAATTCTTTTTGTGCCCTTCTGGACCGACACCAAAAATGCTTACCAGCGGGTGCGTTATTGTGCACATGCGCGTGCCATAGAAAATGAATGCTTTGTGGCGATTACCGGCAGTGTCGGAAATTTACCGCATGCCGAGAATATGGACATACAATATGCGCAAGCGGCTATTTTTTGTCCCAGTGATTTTTCTTTTCCACATGATGCCATATTGGCGGAAGCCACGCCCAATACCGAGATGACGCTGATTGCCGATGTTAACCTGGATTTATTAAAACAGGTTCGCACCCGCGGTGCAGCGCAGAATCTTGCCAACCGGCGGCATGACCTGTATCGCCTGGAGTGGGTGTAGCAGGGTTGATCAACTAAACCTTGCTCAAACCAGAGCAGGCGTAATTTCCTGCGTAAACAGGGTGTCGCCCTCGATGTCTTTTAATGTCACTGTCATTACAGGGATAGTATGAAAAAACTGATGCTCATCGCAGTTATTGTTGTTGCGGGATACACGGCATTTAATCAATACCTTGCATCGTCCAGTCCTGCACAGGTTGGGGTCTTATCACAACAGCCAAGCAACAGCGATTCAGAATTCGCCAGTGCTTACCAAAACCGGGCAAGTCAGCTTCAACTTCGGGGGCGTGGATCGGTTGTGAAGCTGTTACCGGACGACAATAAAGGCAGCAGGCATCAGAGATTCCTCGTCCGTCTCCAGTCAGGCCAGACGCTTCTGGTCGCCCATAATATCGATTTGGCGCCGAGAGTTGCCCAGCTACACGAGGGTGATAGCGTCAGCTTTTATGGCGAATATGAATGGAATGAAAAAGGCGGGCTTATGCACTGGACCCATCATGACCCGAATGGCTCACATAGCGCTGGCTGGATCGAGCATCAAGGCCATACCTACCAGTAAGTTTTTAGTGTGTCGTACTGGCAATTGACTTTGCTGTATTTATAAGGTACGTTGCGATTTGAGGGCGAAGATTAAGTCTCCCTTAAGCGATCGATGTATTTTGGGAACTGAAGATCGAAGCAACCGCTTCAGCTCTTTTTAGGTAAACAACAGCCCTATCCCTTCAATTCTTCCAGGAGGAATTAACAATGAACAAAAAAAAACTCCTTACTGCCTGTGTTCTTACAGGAACATTATTGGCAGCCAATCCGGTCTATGCTGACGAACATGAGTGTAATTATTTATCTTGCTTCAGCGCCAAAGTGACGCAAGGATTCATGAACACTACAACCGGTTTTATTGAAATACCAAAAAACATAGTCAATATCAGCCATGATCAAAATATTTTTGTTGGACTAACGTGGGGTACGCTACGCGGCGTCTTTCATGCGGTAGGCCGGACTGTAGTTGGGGCCGCCGAACTGATCACCTCGCCGATTCCGACCGACGACTATATCTCACCACCTTATGTCTGGGATCGTTTCAGTGAAGATACCCGTTATTTTGGCACTCATCTGCCAGGTTTCTGGACCAGCTATGGCCCGCTTGACGACGGTAAATAGTTTTTTAACCCTACGGGATAACAGAATTACATTCATTCAGCTCTTAATCAGGGAATGAATTGTGTTGAGAGGATAGAACCATGAACAGAAAGTATATTTATTTGCCCTTTGCCGTGCTACTCACGTCTTTGAGCGCTTGTACACCCCCGGCAAAAGACATTCCGGGGCTCACTTCGGGAATTGATGCCGCTTTAGCCGGCCCTTATGGTCAGTCGATCTATCACGAAGAGCTGGCTGAAGAGGATTTGGAAAACGCCAATACTGTCTTGAAACATTGGCAAGACGGTCATTATTGGAATATCGATGAACGCCAAAAAGCGCTGGATGCTGCTGCGTCCGGGGCTCATCACCGGCTTGAATCGGAAAAAGCATTATGTGAGTGGCTGACATCGGTGCATAGTCAAAATCATCACATGGGCGAAGCCGCCAAGCATGCTGCCGCTTATTTCAGAACCGGCAGTTCGGTGCCCTATAATACCAACGATAATATGATTTTGGTTTTAGCCAAATATCTGGAAACACATCCGGATGCGACCGCCGATGTCATCGCTTACACCGACACGGTGGGCAGTGCAGCAAGCAACCAAGCCCTAGCCGAAAGGAGAGCTACCCACGTCAGTCAAAAGCTGATCGCTAACGGCGCCAAACCGGAACAACTTCGCATGAAAGCCGTGGGCGAAGCTGAAGGTCCTGACAATGTTCCGAATCAGCAGCATCGAACCGTAACCATCATCACTACGCATCCGGAATATATTGATTGTCCAAATCTGAAATAACTCCGGATCACCTTCCCGCCCTGCAGCCTGGAAACACGCTGCGGGGCGACATTCATCAGAGATTCCTTGGGCCATCATCCTGCATAACATGGATTGTAGCCCGCTACTGCGCCGGGGTTGAATCAGGAAAATGCCACGCGGCCAGCCCGTACAAGCCAATCGCCAGAAAAATTAACACAGTAAAGCCAAACTGCATCGCAATCAGGGTAGCCAATATGGCGCTGACCACGGAGGCGCAGCCGTTAATCCCCCACGCCCAGGGAATCAATGCCGGCGAAGTCTGGCCGAGTCTGGCCAAGGCCATTGGAAACGGCATGCCCATACAAAAACCAAGCGGCGCAATTAGAACAATGGAAAGCACATAGCGGTTTAAATCGCCGGCTTGCAGCAAAAATCCGCTGATGGCTCCAAAGCCCAGGCTATAACCGATACTCAGCACGGCAATACCCGTCACCGGCAACAGAATCATGGATCTTTGGCCATGGGCGGCTAATTTTGTGGAGAAATGGCTGCCCGCGCCGGCCGTTAATAGAAAAGTGCTCAGCACCACGGTGATCGCATAAAGCGGATGATGCAGAATCAGAATGAATTTCTGGATGAAGGCGATTTCAATAAACAAAAATGCCAGACCCAGACAGAGAAAATACACCAGAATACTTTTATAATTTCCTGATCCGGGCTGGATGCCGAGCTTGCTTTTCCACAACCAGAGCGGCAAGGCAATCAGCAACAGACTGGCGAGTAGGGCCTGCACCAAGGCGGCGATCAATAATAAGTAGCCGCTTTCCAGTAAAAAAATGCCGCCGCTGTGCAATAACGGCAAAATCTCGGGCAAGGATTGCCATTTAAAAAAATGGAAAAAGTAGGGTTGATTGTCTGTCGCAGGTTCAATATTGAATTTGTAATCCTGCATGAACGCCTTGCTTTTATTACCCAACAATGCCGTAGCCGCCTGATAGAGATAGGGCTGCGGCTGGATATTAAAGCGGTTGGCTTCCTCAGCCGATATGCCAGGGTAGTAAACCAGATCAAAGCTACGATCGTTGCAAAACTGTTTTAACCGCTCAATTTCTTCAGCAGTGACAACGCCATTTTTTATCAGCAGGGTACTGGTTTGCCAGCTGCGGATCATGATCAATTGCCGGCCGGGTTGCTCGATATTTGTCAGCTTAAGCGCATTAATAGCCGTGGCCAGCAATTTCACTTCATCGCGTGGCGGCATTTTAACCCAGCGGGTAATGCTCAGATAGCCGCCTGGATGCACATGCTGAAGATAATCCTGTATGGCCTGCTCGGTATACAGATAACTTTCAGCCATGGAATAAAGCCCCGCAGCCGATGCGCCAAAGGCATCCAGCAACGAGATATTGATCAGGTCATAGGTTTTGTCCGTGGTGGCGACAAATCCGCGGGCTTCGCCCGCATGCAGATTCACATGCACGCTGGCATACAGATGGCCCGCGAAATCGGCATACTTGTCTTTAACCAGATGGATGATTTGCGGATTGAGTTCAACCGCATCGATATGCTGAATGGCGTGGTAGTCGGCCTGCAGAATGTCACTGCCGGTGCCGGCGCCAAGAATGAGGATGTCAGACAGTGGCTTTAAATGATAAGGCAATGCCGATGTCGTTTGGTCCAGCGTGCCGAGCGATTCAGGATTGCCATCGTAACGAGTGATCGCCGCCATATTATCGGCGTCGGTAAACACGGCCAGCTGTTCCGGCGGTTCCGCCGCGGCATTAAGGCTCAGCCCGGGGGCATAACGCAAGGGAGTATCAGCGCTTTTTACGACACTGATCAAACCCAGCGGGCTGGAATCTTGCGTTATGATTTTGGTACCGGGAACCCGCAGCAATTGGTTCTGGCTTTTATAGGGAGATACATTCAGCGTCATCGAGCCTGTGAGTATAAAAACAATGGCCACCCCAATAATAATGGGCGTGCTGATCCGCTCTTTGATAGCGGCGGCTTGATCACGGAAGGCGTAATTTGAAACTATCAGCGTTGCGGCGACCCCCGTGAGCATGAGCACGGTTAATATTTTTTGTGGGAACAGCCAGAACAGCAGCACAATAATCCCTACACTGCCTGCGCCCGCGCCCAACAGATCGGCGGCATAGATCGAGGACACGTGTTCCTTGTAACGATAAAAGCATAAGCCGATGACGTTGGCGGCAAAAAAGAAGGGCAGCGTCAAAATCAGATAGATCGATGCATAAATACAAAAATTGCACAGGTGCCCAAAGCATTTCTGCTGGGTTAAACGGTATGTGCTGGGCCAGCTGAAAACAGAGGGGGGCGCAAACACTGAACAGCAGCATGTTGGCCATGATCGCCTCTGCAAAAACGCGCGTTAAGCGGTCGCGGTTCAGTGCCAGAAAAACCCCGCTGACGCCATAACCCAACAGCGCCAGGCTGATGATCATATAGGCGAAATGATGCCACTGAATAATCGAGAACAGGCGCATCAACAGCACTTCGTAAGCCAGCGCCGATGCCGAGATCAGTGCGACAGCAAGCAACAATGAGCGTTTTGGTTTCATGAGTATGGTCTCTCAATGCCTGCCCGTCAGCGGGACAAACGCGACCGGCAGCATTTGCCGTGTGGTGACTTTTCCATCGGCCTCTTTACTGACTAAAACCAGATACTGCATCATAAAATGACCGCCGACCGGAATGATCATGCGCCCGCCGGGTTTTAACTGTTTGATGAGCGGCGGCGGTATGTGGCTGGCCGCCGCCGTAACGATAATACCGTCAAATGGCGCCTCGGTTTCCCAGCCATAATAACCATCGCCGGTGCGAGTATGAATATTGTTATAACCGCTTCGTTTAAGATCGGCTGCCGCCTTTTCGGCTAATTTTTCAATAATTTCGATGCTATAGACGCTATCAACCAGCTCGGCCAGTATGGCGGCCTGATAGCCCGAACCGGTGCCGATTTCCAGAATCCGGTCGGTTTTTTGGGGCTTAAGCAAGTGCGTCATAATCGCAACAATATAAGGCTGGGATATGGTCTGTCCATGACCGATGGGCAGTGGCCTGTTTTCATAGGCATAGGGCCGTTGTGTATCGGGCACAAATTCATGCCGGGGCACTTTGCGCAGGGCATCGAGCACCTGTTCATCCAGCAGTTGTTGATCCAGAACATCAGGGATCGTTGCCGAATCGGCTTTCAAGAGTTCGACCAAGGCATAGCGTTGGCGTTGAAAAGCGTCTTCGGCGATCACATGAGTGGAAAACAACAGCAAAACAAGGCCGATGACCACCAGCCAAAAAATAATATGCTTAATTCTTTTCATGTTCATAACCTCTTGCTGTGACTGCGAAAGCATGATCTGTTGCTACTCAAGCTAACAGCACGCCATCATAAAATCTATTGAATGTGCGCCGAGCCATGCCGCAAGCTGTTGGTTTTTAGTTGTTTATTAACACTTGCCAAGCATTGAAGTTAAGCTTACTGTTGAGACTTGCCTCATCTGAATTTGGTTTCATCAGACTTTTATCATCAACGTTCCAGACCAGGAGTGATCTATGAATTCCATGATCCCGGCTGCTAGTATCCGCCTAATTTGTTTTGTATTCAGTAGCTTTTATTTGACAGCTGGCATTTCCGGCGAAGGAGAACGAAATATGGCCTTAATCCTGACATCACCCGACTTTACCCACCAGGGAGAAATCCCAAAAGCGTATACCTGCGATGGCGACGACACTTCGCCGGCGTTAAGCTGGAGCGGACTTCCGCAAAATACCGAAAGTCTGGTGCTGATTATTGATGATCCGGATGCGCCCGATCCTGCGGCACCCAAGATGACCTGGGTACACTGGCTGCTTTACAACATTCCGCCGACGGTTACGGGACTGCCCAAAACACTCGCGGCCAGTGATTTGCCTCCTGGCACACTACAAGGTCAAAACGACTGGAAACGCACCGGCTACGGCGGCCCCTGCCCGCCTATTGGCCGGCATCGGTACTTTCATAAACTCTATGCGCTGGATATTGCATTGCCCGATCTGCACCAGCCCAATAAAACCCAGCTGGAGCAGGCCATGCAAGAGCATATTCTTGGCCAGGCAGAACTGATCGGCACGTATAAACGCCGCTAATCCCCAGCATGTTGCCGAGGCTACTGCCGCTTTGTTGTATAGGATTGTTGTTTGCTAGCGGCTGTACGTATCAGCAAACGGTGTTGGTAACCTATCCGGTTTGGGGTGAACAACACTATCTGAATACCGATGGCAAGGGCGCAGCCCGGCATATACAGCTACTCTCACCCGCCGAGCCCAATTCCGCCCGCGCCTGTATACTGATTGTGCATGGCATGAACGAACACATCGGCCGTTATGGCGATGTCGCCCGGCACTTTTCCGACCGGTTTATCGTTGCCGGTATGGATATGACTGCCCATGGTCTTAGCAATCCCGTGCTTTTGAAGGCGCATCAAAGTATCCAGGCCGGTGCATCGGCCTTCGATGCCAGTGATGCTTTTTTGGAACAGGCACAACTTCGGGATTTGCAGCCCCTGCGTAATGATCTGGAACAGGGTCTGGCTTTTCTGATCAAGCGCTGCGACACGCTTTCCGGCAATAAACCCCTGCCTATTTTTATTCTGTCACACAGCCTCGGCTCACTGGTGAGTGCATCCTATCTGCTGCAAACCCAAAATGAGGCTTTAAAAGCAAGAATACACGGCATCATCTTTACGGGTCCGGCGTTTTCCGTTACTGAAGTGCCGGGCTGGCGCGGCTGGTTTCAGAATCCGTTTATCCGCTTTAGCTTCCATACCCACGAACACTTTCTCAATCCGCACGAAGAATCCTTGCCGGTATTATGGTTCAACCAGTTGCTGGCCTTGATAGCCGTCCCCCTTCAGGACGGCATGATCGAACTGGTGTCATTACCCGGTCTGCGCCAATTGTTTTCGCCGGCTAGTCCGGCCTGGGTTGAACAGTACCTGAGCGACTCGGAACAAGAAAGAATCCGCCAGCGCAATGATCATTACATCACGCGCCGCTGTGTCATGCGTTATGTGCTGGCAGTTGAACAGGAAATTCTCCGCTTCAGGCGCACGATGGCCGGGTTTGATATGCCTTATCTGCTCATTTATTCTGAACATGACCCCATTACCCCGGCCTGGGGGAATATCGATTTCGCGGCGGTAACCCGTGAGAAACATGAACATAACGAAGTGATGGTATTAACCGGAAAAAGTCACCATGAGCAACTTTTTTCCACGCCGGCGCTGCGTGCCCAGATTCTCCAGAAAATCGACGACTGGCTGGAACGGCGTCTGAACAACGAACTGCAGGGCAGTAAACCAAGCAAACATCGGAATTAACAAACCTATGCCTAATAAGTTGTTGTTTGATGGCGTAGTTGTGGGAGGGGCTTTAGCCGCGACTGGCGGCGTCCGGGCATAAAAAACCCCGCTAAGCCAGATAACTTGCGGGGTTCGTGGGCAGTGTGGGCCTGTGTGAAACAGGCTTAACCGTTACAAGCTATAGTACATATCGTATTCGACTGGGTGTGTGCTCATGCGGATGCGCGTGACTTCTTCCATTTTCAGTTTGATGTAACCATCAATCACGTCATCAGTGAAAACACCGCCCTTGGTCAGGAAATCACGGTCTTTATCCAGTGCTTCCAGGGCCTGGTCAAAGGCATGACAGACTTGCGGGATGTTTTTTTCTTCTTCGGGCGGCAGATCATACAAATCTTTGTCCATGGAATCGCCAGGATGGATTTTGTTTTGAATGCCATCCAGACCTGCCATCAGCATGGCCGAGAATGCCAGATAAGGGTTGGCGGTGGAATCCGGGAAGCGTACTTCAATACGACGGCCTCTGGGGTTGTTGATAAAAGGAATACGGATAGAAGCCGAACGGTTACGTGCAGAGTAGGCCAGCATAACCGGTGCCTCAAAACCGGGAACCAGACGTTTGTAGCTGTTGGTTGACGCATTGGTGAAGGCGTTCAGCGCTTTGGCATGTTTAATGATGCCGCCGATGTAAAACAGCGCAGTTTCAGACAGGCCGCCGTAGAGGTCGCCCGAGAACAGGTTGACGCCGCCTTTTGCCAAGGACTGGTGAACATGCATGCCGCTGCCGTTGTCACCGACCAGTGGTTTGGGCATGAAAGTCGCGGTTTTACCGTAAGCATGGGCAATGTTGGCTACAACATATTTCAAGGTTAGTACTTCATCGGCTTTCTTAACCAGGGTGTTGAATTTAACACCAATTTCACACTGGCCGGCGGTGGCCACTTCGTGATGGTGTACTTCAACAGTTTGCCCCATTTCTTCCAGAACCTGGCACATGGCAGAGCGTAAGTCCTGCAGTGAATCAACCGGCGGAACAGGGAAGTAGCCGCCTTTAATGCCTGGACGGTGACCGATATTGCCATCGGCATAGACTTTTTCTGAATTCCAGCCGGCTTCTTCTGAGTCGATTTTGTAGAAAGAGCCGCTCATGTCGGTGCCCCAGCGCACATCATCAAATACGAAGAATTCGTTTTCAGGGCCGAAGAAAGCCGTGTCGGCAATGCCGGTTGATTGTAGATAGGCCTCAGCGCGCTTGGCAATCGAGCGTGGGTCGCGTTCGTAACCTTGCATGTTTTTGGGTTCGATAATGTCGCAACGCAAGATTAAGGTGTTGTCATCATAGAAGGGATCCATAACGGCTGTCGATGGATCCGGCATTAAAATCATGTCTGATTCATTGATATGTTTCCAGCCGGCAATGGATGAGCCGTCAAACATGTTGCCTTCTTCAAAGCTGTCTTCATCAATCGAATGAGCCGGGAAGGTAACGTGTTGTTCTTTACCGCGGGTATCACAAAAACGAAAATCGACGAATTTGACGTCGTTGTCTTTGATCATTTGTAGTACGTTTTCTACGGACATTTATGTTGTCTCCTGGTGTGTTGGGATTGAGTCATTGTTTTACGCCAAACGCAATAAAATACCATTTTTTTTACCATTAGCCACTAAAAAACGGGGCTTAATAAGTGCTGCGTTGGCTGTGTTGCATTCTGGCGCACATCCCTGTGCGGTATTTTTCCGGTTTAAATGTAAAAGTGGTTAGAAGCGCACAATGGCGTCCGCAGAAATCAACACCTGATCATTGCTTAAACCATCGTTATAGGCGTTGTTTTGGGTCGAGTGATCGTATCTGACTTCTGGACGCAAGGTCAGCCAGGACATCGGCGAATAGTTCAGACCCACAGTGGCGGCCAAATAGTGGTCGCTGTTGCCGTTAACCCGCACGCCGTCTTCGTCGCGGAACCATTCAAGACGCATGCCGGCACCGAGTTTGTCGTTGATGTCATAAGTCAGGTATTGGTTGATGCCATACCATTTGGCAGAATCCGCCGCGTTCGATTTTTCTTCGATGCCCAAGTCGTGCTGCAGTTTGTAATGCAGGGTATCGGTAATGTCATGGCTTAATACGATGCTGTACATGGTGCGGTTATGCTCGTCATCTTTTGCTACATCGCCGGTGATCATCGAAAATGCCAGGGCAGTTTTTTCATCATCAGTGGTGAAGGTAGCGCCGCCTAAGAAATTAGGCGGTTCCTGGAAGAAAGAATCCCATCCTGAAACAACGCCGCCGGTAAGGCTGATGTTTTTGTTAACCGGGTATGAAGACAGTATGCCGGTGTGCGTGAACGGTTCGCCATATTGCATGGTATAGGCGTGCGAGAAGAAAAAGTTATCCGGTGCGGTAACCACTTCGTTGCCGATGATGGTGTAAAAATGTCCGATTTTGGTGGTCAGGCCGTTACCAATGGGTGCAAAAACAGTGGCATAGGCTTGTGGAAATGCCAGCTTGTAAAGTCGAGACGAGCTGTCGGTGACGAGATTGTCATCAAAGTTGGCTTGGGTGGTGTAAAGGGCATCTATGCCGTAGACAACATCGGCGCGAAAGCCAAAATCCCATTTATTCGCTTCGGTATCGACGGCTCTTTCGATATAGCCGTACAGCTCATGCATATTGAATTCATTGGCGCGGTTGTTGAAGGTGACCGGGCCATTGGTTCTGCTTTCAGGGCTGTCGGGATTGCCGGCAACACCTGATGAAACCCAGCCGCCGACATTAATACCCAAATTTTTTAAAGGCGCTGTTTCGTTAATGTTGAAGCCGGTCAGGCTTGCTATAGCTCCATCATTATCAGCTTTAAAGTCGGGCACCTCTTTTATAGCGACATCGTCATCGGCTTGCGCCAGAGAAGAGCAAAGAAGTGCGCTGCACAGGGTTAGCGACCAGCCGTGGTGATTTTTTGAATGTATGTACATAAGGATGACCTTTTTGTGGGTGGTTAAAAATACATGCCTTGAGATTGTGGTACAGAAAGCCGTGTTTATTTGCTTAGGTAAGACAACTCGTTGCGTTATTAGGACAGTCTGAATCTAACAAAGCAAAATACAGGCCATACTTTTAGACAATGGCCATGACAGGTATTCTGGGTGCATTGAATGGTGAAGGAAGCCTGTAAATTGATACAAACGCACCAAAATAAGTCATAAAAGACCATTTTGTTCGAATTTGGTGCGTATTTCAGGGGTGTTGGTTTTTACAGAATGATTGGGCCTGTTGGCGTGTTGAGCGCTTGCGATCGGGCGATATAAAAGCCTAAAACCTTTGAACAGAGTGATTGTTGGCTACCGAGAAAAAGCCGTAATCCAAAAAGGCCTTTAGGAATAAGCTTGATTTTGCTTGCTTCCGGCATGGCGATGTGGCTTGCCAGGATGGTTTGGCACATTCCGTGCATCGATTAATTCCGATTAGTTTACTTAAGCAAGAGGATCTCTATGAAACTGATAACCGCAATTGTTAAGCCCTTTAAACTGGATGATGTGCGTGAGGCACTTTCAGACATAGGGGTTTCTGGTGTAACCGTAACCGAGGTAAAGGGATTTGGCCGCCAAAAGGGACATACTGAATTGTATCGAGGCGCCGAGTATGTGGTTGATTTTTTACCCAAAGCCAAAATTGAAGTCGCCGTGGGGGATGCGATGCTTGATCAGGCTGTCGAGGCGATTACCCGAGCCGCCAATACCGGCAAAATTGGCGACGGGAAAATTTTTGTAACCAATTTAGAGCAGGTCGTGCGGATTAGAACCGGCGAATCTGGCGAAGAAGCACTTTAACATTCAGGTGATAACGATGAAACAGTTTTTAACTACTTTCCTGCTATGTGCACTCTTGGGTTTTGCAGGCACGTCCTTTGCCGAAGAGCTGACGACTACCGTTGTCGAAACGACAGCACTTGCAGCTCCCGCTGCTGTGCCGGCAGCTGTCTTGCCTAGTATCGACAAAGGCGATACCGCCTGGATGATCGTGGCGACCGTGCTGGTTATCCTGATGGTTATTCCTGGTTTGGCATTGTTTTATGGCGGCATGGTGCGCGCTAAAAATATGCTTTCAGTGTTAATGCAGGTCTTCGTGATTTTCTCGATGATGGCCGTGCTGTGGGCGATTTATGGTTACAGCATTGCGTTTACCGAGGGCAGCGCCTTTTTCGGCGGGTTCAGCAAGCTGTTTCTTAGCGGCATAACACCTGAATCAATGGCTGCCACTTTCAGTAAGGGTATTTACGTTCCTGAATATATTTACGTTGCATTCCAGCTTACCTTTGCCGGCATCACTCCCGCCCTGATCATTGGCGCATTTGCCGAACGCGTAAAATTTTCAGCCATATTAGTATTTATGTTCATTTGGTTTACTTTTGCCTATTTACCAATGGCGCACATGGTTTGGTATTGGGCGGGCCCAGACGCCTACACCGATGCCAAGGCCGGAGAAACTGCGGCGACAACGGCAGGATTCTTGTTCCAGAAAGGGGCTTTGGACTTTGCAGGAGGCACTGTTGTGCATATCAACGCAGGTATTGCCGGATTGATAGGCTGCTTGATGGTGGGTAAACGTATCGGTTATAAAAAGGAATCTCTTGCCCCGCATAGCGTCACCATGACTATGATTGGCGCATCTTTGCTGTGGGTGGGCTGGTTCGGTTTTAACGTCGGCTCCAATCTGGAAGCAAACGGCTTGGCTGCCTTGGTTTTTGTCAACACTTTACTGGCCAGCGCAGCTGCTACGCTGGCCTGGACAGCGGCTGAATGGATAGTACGTGGTAAACCCAGTATGCTGGGCGGCGCTTCCGGCGCGATTGCTGGACTGGTTGCAATTACGCCTGCCTGTGGCTGGGCTGGGCCGATGGGCGCTATATGCCTGGGGTTGGCCGCGGGCGCTGCATGTTTCTGGGCGGTGACAAGCCTGAAAAGTACGCTCGGCTACGACGATTCTCTGGACGCTTTCGGCGTACACGGTATTGGTGGGATCATCGGTGCTTTGGGTACCTCTATAGTTGCGAGCCCAGCACTAGGCGGAACCGGCGTGTGGGATTACGTTGCCAACGGGGTGGCAGAATACAGCATGTCCACCCAATTCATCAGTCAACTGTGGGGTGTTTTACTATGCATAGTCTGGTCAGGCACGGTGTCTTTCATTGCCTTCAAGTTCGTGGATATCATGATTGGTCTTCGGGTTAGTGAAGAAACCGAACGTGAAGGCCTCGATATTTCCGAGCACGGCGAAACGGCATATCACATTTAATTTCATAACCTTGCAAATAGCCCGGACTTTCTGCTTGCGCAGAAACTCTGGGCACTTGCGTTTGTGCTGCTTCAGGACGGCTCAAATTATATGTTTCACTAGAATTAATTGTCATTGCCGGGCAAATAAAAACGGCTTAGATCAATTTTTAATCATTGTATATTGGGGACGGCATGAAATTAATAACTGCGATTATCAAACCATTTAAACTGGATGATGTGAGAGAAGCGTTATCCGAGATTGGGGTTGCAGGCGTTACTGCAACTGAAGTGAAGGGCTTTGGGCGTCAGAAAGGCCATACTGAATTGTATCGAGGCGCCGAGTATGTGGTTGATTTCTTACCGAAGGTTAAACTGGAAATTGCGGTGGCCGATAACGTGGTCGATTTAGCCGTCGAGACCATAGTTAAATCTGCCAACACCGGAAAAATTGGTGACGGCAAAATATTTGTTGCCAATCTTGAGCAGGTTGTCCGCATCAGGACGGGCGAATCTGGCGAAGAAGCACTGTAATTACAAATAATGATTAAGATGAGGTTAGGCTAATGGATAAAGTAATAGAGTTAAGCTATGCATTGGACACTTTTTATTTATTAATAAGTGGTGCTTTTGTGATGTGGATGGCGGCTGGTTTCGCCATGTTGGAAGCCGGCTTGGTGAGAGCAAAAAACACCACGGAGATTCTTACCAAGAATATCGTTTTATATGCCATTGCCTGCATCATGTATATGCTGTGCGGTTATAATATTATGTACCCAGATGAGGCGGTCAACAGTGTCTGGCCGGGAATCGATTTCTTGTTGGGTGGCACCGATCATACGGCGGCCGATGTTATTGCTGCCAACACTGATACCGATCCCGATAACAACAAAGTGTATTCAAAAATGGCCGATTTTTTCTTTCAGGTCGTTTTTGTTGCAACAGCCATGTCTATCGTTTCGGGTGCCGTTGCCGAACGCATGAAATTGTGGGCTTTCCTGTTATTTGCAGTGGTCATGACGAGCTTCATCTATCCCATTCAGGGGTACTGGAAATGGGGCCACGGGTTTCTGGATGGCTTTGGTTTTTATGACTTTGCCGGTTCGGGAGTCGTGCATTTATGTGGTGCCAGCGCTGCCTTGGCGGGTGTTCTTCTATTAGGCGCCCGTAAAGGTAAATATGGTGAAAATGGCGCGGTTTACCCTATCCCGGGTTGCAACATGCCTCTGGCTACCGTAGGGACCTTGATTTTATGGATGGGTTGGTTTGGATTTAATGGTGGTTCGGAGTTAATTATTTCCAATATCACCGAGGCCAACACAGTTGCCAAAGTGTTTGTTAATACCAACGCCGCTGCGGCGGGCGGTGTCGTGGCTGCGTTGTTAACTGCCCATGTGTTGTTTGGAAAAGCCGATTTATCCATGACTTTGAACGGTGGCTTGGCGGGCTTGGTTGCGATTACGGCTGATCCTGGCAGTCCTGGTCCCCTGTTGGCTACCGTAATTGGTGTGATAGCGGGTGTGCTGGTGGTTTTGGCCATTGTGGGTATGGACAAAATCAGGCTGGATGACCCTGTCGGTGCCATGGCTGTGCATGGGGTTTCAGGCATCTGGGGCTTGTTGGCCGTGTGCTTTTCAAATACCGAATCGACATTTGTTAATCAGTTGATTGGCGTCATCGTGATTTTCGGTTTTGTGTTTACCACAAGCCTAATAACCTGGTATGTCATCAAATTACTGATAGGAATTCGTGTTTCCGAAGAAGATGAATATCACGGGGTAGATTATTCTGAGTGTGGTATGGAAGCGTATCCTGAATTTACCGATTCAAGTAAAGGTTAAACAGATAGCCTTCGGAAAAGATGGGCGCATGAAGCGCCCGTTTTTTTTGCCTCAAAAATTATAAAATCCTTCCGCCAGGGTGTCTTGATAAGGTCTTAATAATTGTATGTTGCGGCATAATTCAATATGATTGGATGCTTGCTTGATAACTTTTTTGCTATAACCATTGAGAAAAAAAATGAAATTAATAACTGCGATTATCAAACCATTTAAACTGGATGATGTGAGAGAAGCGTTATCCGAGATTGGGGTTGCAGGCGTTACTGCAACTGAAGTGAAGGGCTTTGGGCGTCAGAAAGGCCATACTGAATTGTATCGAGGCGCCGAGTATGTGGTTGATTTCTTACCGAAGGTTAAACTGGAAATTGCGGTGGCCGATAACGTAGTCGATACAGCCGTTGAAACGATAGTTAAAGCCGCCAACACCGGAAAAATTGGTGACGGCAAAATATTTGTTGCCAATCTTGAGCAGGTTGTCCGCATCAGAACGGGAGAAACCGGAGAAGATGCTATTTAGTGCCGCCTGGAAAAAATGATGTTTCTTAAAATAAATTATAAAGTATTGGCGGCCTTGTTCTTGTTTCCGGGGCTTGTTATGGCGGATGAACTGAATCAGGCCAATACCGCATGGATTCTGACATCGACGGCATTAGTGTTATTCATGACCATTCCCGGGCTGTCTTTGTTTTACGGGGGATTAGTCAGAAGCAAGAACGTACTGTCGGTGCTCATGCAGTGTTTTGCTATCACCTGTATGGTTTCAATACTTTGGCTGGCCGGTGTCTACAGTTTCATTTTTGACAATGGCGGCGATTTGCAAAAGTATATCGGGGGGGCGTCCAAGGTGTTTTTACCGGATATGGCGACAGAGTCGCTGACTGGTACTATTCCAGAAAGCGTTTATTTCATGTTTCAAATGACGTTTGCCATTATTACACCGGCCTTGATCGTGGGCGCTTTTGCCGAACGCATGAAATTTTCCGCGATGCTCTGGTTTAGCGGCTTGTGGCTGATCATTGTTTATATGCCAATCTGTCATTGGATGTGGGGCGGCGGCTGGCTGGCTGATCTGGGTGCAATGGATTTTGCCGGCGGTATTGTTATTCATGTGAATGCCGGTGTCGCGTCTTTGGTGGCGGCTTTGGTTATAGGCAACAGAAGAGGTTTTCCTGGCACGGCGATGCCGCCGCACAATATGACCATGGTGGTGACCGGTGCCGGCATGTTGTGGGTGGGCTGGTTTGGTTTTAATGCCGGCAGCGCCTTGGCCGCTGACGGCCATGCCGGCATGACTATGCTGGTGACGCATATTGGCGCCGCTTCCGGCGCTTTGACCTGGATGTTTATTGAATGGAAACGCTTTGGCAAGCCCAGTGTATTGGGCATTGTGACCGGTATGGTGGCGGGCTTGGGCACTATCACGCCGGCATCGGGTTTTGTTGGCCCTGCCGGCGCATTAGTGATTGGCATTACTGCCGGTACCGTGTGTTTTTACGCGACCCAATATGTCAAACGGACATTAAAAATCGATGATTCATTGGATGTATTTCCTGTTCATGGCGTGGGTGGTGTGACCGGTTCCTTGCTGACGGGGGTTTTTGCTGCCAGCAATCTGGGCGGCCAGGGTTTGGCTAAAGGTGTGTCCATCATCGATCAGGTCACTGTTCAGGCGCTGGCTATAGTGGTTACAATAATCTGGAGCGCTGTATTCAGTTATCTGATTTTAAAAGTATTGGATAAATGGATTGGTATTCGTGTCACAGCCGATGAAGAGCAGCAGGGTCTGGATGTTGTCATGCATGAAGAAACCGGATACCAGAATTTATAAGGCTATTGAGCATCAGCTCTTTGACAGAAAAAAGGCGGCCTCTCGGTCGCCTTTTTTTTGCTAAAATGCCTGCCTAATAAAGCTGATTGGTCGACAAGGAAACGCATGAGCATTCGAAGCATATTATCAATAGCGGCCAAGATGGTATTGGCGGCCACTTTTCTAGCGGCTGTTTATGCCGGGTTGGGTTTTTATATCCTGCCCGTGTTATTAAAGTCCAAGCTGCCTGACATGATCCAGCAAGAAACCGGTAGAAAGGCCGCCATAAACACGCTTGAGTTCGATCCCTTCGCGCTGCGATTAAAGCTCCAGGGTTTCCAAATGCAGGAGCAAGACGGCAGCCCCTTTGTCAGTTTCGATACCTTTTATGTCAGCGCTAATGCGTGGCAATCCCTACAGCAAAAGGCGCTGGTGCTGGATAAGGTAGTGCTGAGCAAGCCGTTTGTAAAGATCGCCAGGCAAAAAAACGGTACCTTTAATTTTACCGGCCTGATTAAGCCCAAAGATCCAGCCAAACAGGAAGATGGCAAGATGATTCCGGTCAACATTGGCAAGCTGTCGATAACCGGGGGCAAGCTGGCCTGGGCTGATGCGCATAATCCGCAGCCAGTTGCCGAGACCATTACGCCAGTCAATCTTGAGCTGGAAAATTTCACTACCCAGGCGGGCAGCACATTCAACCTAGCCCTGTCCCTGGCGCTGCAGTCGGGGGGCGAGTTGCACTGGCAGGGAAGCACAGGCATGAATCCATTGACTTCAGAGGGGCATATAAAACTGGCCAAGCTCAAGCTGGGGGCTATTCAAAAGCTCGCTCTGACGAAATTGCCCTTTGAGGTGAAGGGCGAACCAGAGCTCGATGCCGCTTATAAAGTCACCTATGCGGACAATAAACTGAATATTGATATTCAGCAGAGCAAACTGAGTCTTCGTGATTTCCAGTTTTCCGTAAAAGAGCCTGGCAAGCTGTCGTTAAAGATTCCATCGGTTACGCTCGACGCCGGTTATAAGCTTAGTTATGCAGACAATAAGCTGAATATTGATATTCCGCAGGGCAAACTGGCGCTTCGTGATAGCCAGTTTTTAGCCAAGCAGTCGATTAAGATCCCGGCCATTACTCTCGAAACCGGACTAACCGTCAGTCATATTGATCAGCGCTTGAATGTGGCGGCTACCCAGGGCACGCTGGATATTCAGGGTTTTCAGCTCTCAGAAGCCGGCCAGGACACCATACTGGTTAAAATACCCGCCGTTTCCGGCCGCGGCATCGGCTTTAATCTTAAAGAACGAGCCGTTACCATAGATTCTGTGGCCGCCAACGATTCCAAACTTCAGGCCTGGCTCAATGCCGACGGCAGTTTTAATTACCTGAGCTTGTTTGCCGGCGAGAGCACCGATGCGGAGCCGTCCGATAACAAATCCGCCGATCATGCGCCTGCCGCTCAAAACACGCCCTGGGATATCAAGATCAACAGCGTTACTCTGGCTAATTCGGAACTGGCATTTGAAGATCGCACACTGAAAAAACCGCTGCTGATGACCTTAGCGCCCATTGATTTGAAACTGAAAAATTTCACAAATCAGAGTGGAGCGCGATTGCCGGTAGAGCTGTCTGCAGGCGTCAATAAGACTGGCACCATCAAGCTTGTTGGCGAGACGGTTCTTGCGCCCTTGTCGGCGAAGCTGGCGGTAACGGTCAAGGATATAGAGCTGGAAAAATTCCAGCCTTATGCCGATAAATTTGTCCGGCTCGATATTATCGACGGCCAGCTGGCTGTCGAGGGTAATGCCACTGTTGCCACGTCCGCATCCGGTCAGTTCGACGTCAAATTTAAAGGCAACACCGGCATTGCCAGTTTTTTAACGCGCGATCAGCTGCAAAACAAGGACTTCATCAAATGGGAGAAGTTAAGCTTAAAAAATCTCGATGCCGATGTACTGGCAAACCGCTATAGCGCCGATGCGCTGGTTATTCATCAGCCTTATGCGAGGGTTGTGATCAATAAAGATAAAACGATCAATTTTTCTGACATCCTGCATGCCGATGTCGATAAAAACCATAGGCCGACAGTTAAAAAACAGACTGCTGAGTCCTCGGAGCGGAAAAAGCTGCATTTTAAATTAGGCAGCGTGCAAGTCATCGACGGCTCGTCCTACTTTTCCGATTTGTCCCTGATTTTGCCCTTTAAGGCAGATATAAAAAGTCTTGATGGCGGCGCCAGCGGCATTTCCTCGGAGCCGCAATCGATAGTTAAGCTATCGCTGAAAGGTAACGCCTATGAGTTATCGCCCGTTGATATAAAAGCCGAAGTCAGTCCGTACCGGGGCGATTACCATGTCATCATGAGTTTTAAAGGCATGCCGATGCCGCTGGTGAGTCCGTATATGGTGCAATTTGCCGGCTATAAGGTGGAAAAAGGCAAGCTGTCGCTGGACTTGATCTATAACGTGACCAACGGTAAGTTGACGGCGGCAAATAACATTTTGATCGACCAGTTTGAACTGGGTGAGAAAGTTGAAAACCCCAATGCGGTATCATTGCCCCTAGAACTCGCCGTGGCGCTGCTGAAAGATGGCGACGGCAAAATAAAAATTGATGTGCCGATTACCGGCAGTCTGGAAGATCCTAAGTTCAGCCTGCGCGCCATTATTGCCGATGCTTTGGTGAACGCCCTTACCAAAGTCGTTAGCGCACCGTTCCGGGCCATCGCCTCATTAATCGGCAGTAAAGAAGATTTGAGCAGCGTCACTTTTGCCGCCGGTAGAGCCGATCTGGCTGAGCCGGAAAAAATTAAACTGCGGCAGTTGTCCAAGGCGCTGAATGAACGGCCGATGCTGACGCTGGAAATTAAAGGTGCTGCTTTTGAAGAACAGGACTGGCCGGCGTTGACCGACGATGCCTTATATGATCAGCTGAAAAAAATACGCGCGGCTGAAATCAACAAGCAGGGCGGCAAAAAAATAAGGCGGGAATATGTCGAGCTTTCCGATGCAGACTACAAGCGCTTGCTGGCGGAACTGTTTATTGAAAAATTTCCCGCACTGGCAGAAAAATCCCTGCTGGGTACGCCACGATTAAAGGACCCGAAAGCCGGTGATTTTTATGCCGTGGCAAAAAAGCAGCTGGAAGGCATTATCAAGCCCGAAGAAAAGCGTCTTAAAGACTTGGCTGCAGATCGGGCGCAGAGCATAGCCAAATACGTCGTGCAGCAAGGCGGTGTCTCGAATGATCGCGTGTATATTCTGGATGTCGCGATTGGCCCTGAACGGCAAAATAAGGAGATTGTTGCCGGCTTGTCGTTAAAGACCAGGTAATGCCATGGGTCGTTCGCTATTACTGCGCCGCAATCTCGGTATCAGTCAAATAACAACCAGGGTCTTCAGCCCAGTAGTTGCCTGTCGTTTGCGCTGCTCTGACCCGGGTATTGCCATTACAAATTGATTGATAATGGCACAAACCACAGCGCCCTTGCAGCGGTCTGGGATTTTGCTTCAGACCGGCCATCAGCGGATCCGACACATCCATCCATATTTCCGAAAACGGCCGATCTTTGACGTTGCCCAGATCGTAATGCCACCAGAACGTGTCGGGATGCACGTTGCCGAGATTATCAATATTGGCGACATTCACACCGGAAGCATTGCCGCCCCATTGTTCCAGTTTGGCCTTGATATAATCGGTTTTATCCGGAAAATGTTGGTTGACCCAGTGCAGAAAATAAACCGCATCGGCATCATTATTGCCGGTGACAAACTCCCTGTCCTTGCCCGCTTTCAGCCATTCATAGCTGGTTTCAAAGAGCAAATCCATCGCTGCGCGGGTCATGGCAAAATGCGCATCATCCTTGCGATTTTTATTGCCACGCCCGCCATAGTTCAAATGCGATAAATAGAATTTGTCGATATCGTTATCATCCATCAACTGCAGCAAGGCCGGAAAATCTCTAGCGTTATCCTGCGTTAAAGTAAAACGGATGCCGACCTTAATACCTTTATCCAGGCACAAATGCACGCCGCGCAGCGCTTCATCAAAAGAGCCTTTGACACGCCGGAATTGATCATGGGTATCCTTAATGCCATCCAGGCTGACGCCGATATACTGATAATTAATCTCGGCGATTTCGTCGATATTGTCTTTGGAAATCTTGGTGCCGTTGCTGGATAGCGCGACATAAAAGCCCATGTCCTTGGCACGCCGGGAAATGTTGAAAATATCCGGATGCAGCAATGGCTCGCCGCCGGACAAAATCAGCACCGGCACCTTGAACGCCTTTAAATCATCCATCACAGTATAGATTTCCGGTGTGCTTAATTCGCCCGGGAAATCAATGTCGGCAGACGTGGTGTAGCAATGCTTGCAGGTAAGATTACAGCGCCGGATCAAATTCCAGATTACCACCGGCGCCGACGGCTTGCGCGCGGGTTTTAGGGGCGTCGGGTCGATCAGTTCGCGCATGTACTGGCTGAGTCTGAACATGGTAAGGTGCCTACGGTGTCGATGTGGGAAGCCAGTGGCTTCGTAACTATTCAGGGCGTTGTTGAATAAATCAAAATTTAGCAAAAACTCCCCATTTCTAACGTTAGTTACGTTTTTTTGGACACAGGCATGCCCAAATTAGTCATTCTATTGAGGGCAACCGTACTGATCCATGCTTCCGTTTTTTGCTGGGGTAAAGCACGCGCTTTCATGGTGTTGCCGAAAATTCGCTTATAACGTTGCATGGCAAGTTCAACATGGTTGCGCGGGTTATAGCCTGTCTTTTACTGCCATGCGATTCGCCCTTGCTGTGCAATAATTTGAATATGCTGGTCTCGTTGTGTATCGCCAGTGCTTGAAACAACGGCCGTCTTGTGTAGAGGAATGACTAGCTGAGCACCAGGTTGCTTGTCTAAAACAGCTTGGGAAACGGGTTCTCCATCGTAGGCGGCGTTGTTGAATAAATCGGTTTTTCAGCATTCAAGTCGGTAATATGGCATGATTTTAAATTAACTACCCCAGTCGATGTCCCACCATGCCGTATAAGCACAATGAGTCCCTCCGCCATAAAATCAAAAAATCTGGTTATAAAGTGACGAATTGGCATGATTACAATAATGGGTTACTACGGCAACGTGGTGATTTTACGATCTGGTTTACTGAAGAGGCAATAGCCGACTGGCACCCAGCAAAGACCGGAGCCCGAGGGCGACCGAAGGCGTATTCTGATACTGCAATAGAAACTGCCATGTTTATTCGCCAAGTCTTTCATCTGCCGTTACGCCAAACCGAAGGCTTAATGAATTCGTTTGCTCGTGTCATGAAAGCTGAAATCACCATTCCTGACTTCAGCAGCATTACTTTACCCAAGCACATTCTGACCAAAGCCATAGAACCAGGTAGTCTAGTGATTGTTGATTCCACAGGACTCAAAGTCTACGGAAAAGACGAATGGCATCAGGAAAAGTACGATGTTCCTGCCCGGCGTACTTGGCGCAAATTACATCTTGCGATCGATGAAAAGCATCAAGTTCTGGCGTGCGAACTTACTACGCCAGAAGTGGGCGATCCCACTGCAGTTCCGGATTTGCTCGCCCAAATTACCAGTCCTTTCGATGCCTTCATGGGTGACGGCGCCTACGATGGAGAACCCGTTTCCCAAGCTGTTTTAGACAAGCAACCTGGTGCTCAGCTAGTCATTCCTCCACACAAGACGGCCGTTGTTTCAAGCACTGGCGATACACAACGAGACCAGCATATTCAAATTATTGCACAGCAAGGGCGAATCGCATGGCAGCAAAAGACAGGCTATAACCCGCGCAACCATGTTGAACTTGCCATGCAACGTTATAAGCGAATTTTCGGCAACACCATGAAAGCGCGTGCTTTACCCCAGCAAAAAACGGAAGCATGGATCAGTACGGTTGCCCTCAATAGAATGACTAATTTGGGCATGCCTGTGTCCAAAAAAAATGTAACTAACGCTAGAAATGGGGAGTTTTTGCTAAATTTTGATTTATTCAACAACGCCGTGGCGCAGAAGCCAAAATATGGACATGATCCTGGCTGACAACTCCTTTCAGAATTTCTATCTCAAAGGCTTCACAGGTCTGCCTAATCAGTTCACGAACTTTCAAACCAACGTCACCTTTCAACACTTTGTAACGATATTTCGTGACAAATACAAAATGATATTGGATTTTAAAAACAGTATGACTTCCATAACGATATTCCATAAGCCCTTCTCCTTTTCAGTTCAGAGCAATATCATACGTCAAAAAATCATAGATAAATCTGACCGCCTAAAAGGCGGTGGTTTTAACCCTACTACGTACTAATAAAAATGGCGGAGAGCTAGGGATTCGAACCCCAGGAAGGGATAAACCTTCAACGGTTTTCAAGACCGCCGCTTTCGACCGCTCAGCCAGCTCTCCAACAGCTGAATATGATAACGGAACCATTTAAAAAATCAATTTTTTGTTAGTTTTTGATTTTTTCAGACAGTATTTATAGCGCACCTTTTTCTTCCATACCAAACTGTATTCAAGCAGACTAAGCCCTTCAATTGAAAGCCGTTTTCGATGGTTACATGGAATCGATGCGACGAGTCACATCGCTGTGTCTAATTCGTTTCGAGCGTAACCCATCTTCGTGACTTATATTGACAATCTCACGTTATTTCAATAGGTTATATTTTTTAATTTGCTTCGGTTGGCACTACATATTTTTTCTGCTCAATAATCGTCTTACATTTTCCTATGGGGTCAGCTTTGATATTCAAGGCCGCATAAATTTGTTTCTGCCGTGCTTCGGCTTGGGTCGTGGTCCGTAAGTGAATGGTTTTATGGTCGTCTGTCGGCAAGGTGATGGTGGTGCGTTGCTGGGTCGACATGAGCTTACGAATGCTGTCCCAGCTTAACTGGATGCCCTGTTGTTTGAGTTGAAAACACAGGCTATGCACCAGATGGTAAGCCAGTAAGGTAATGAACAAGTGGCCGGTGACGCGACCGTCTTTCTGGTGTTAAACCGACTGTAAACCAAGCTCGGTTTTTAAGCTTCTAAAGGTGGCTTCAATCTCGGTCAGCATCATATAAGTGTTCCATAACTGTTCTTCTGACCAGTCCGGTATGTTGGTCCGCAGGCAATAGACGCCGCAGTGCCGGTCTTTTTGTGCGCTTTGGGGCTCACGTTGCCATTCCAGCCGGATGGCGTTGTTTTTGTCGGCATCCGGGATGACGTCAATGCGGTAGTCTTGCGCAACACGGCTGTTTTTTTCGCGCAGTCGACCGATGCGGTCGAGTATTTTTGCGTAGTTTTTGATAGTGCCTTTTTTGTTCAAACCAGCCTGGAGCTTGTCGAGCGCGGCTTCCAGGCGGCCATGGAAGCGGTTGCGAATGCCTTGTTCTTTTTGGGCTTTTTGTTCGGAGTGGCAATAGAGCCAGGTTTCTCCGGTTGTTACATCGCTGTCGCGATAAACGGTCACCTTGCTCTTTCCGGTGTCGCGAACCAGCACGGCATTGTCCTCATCTCTGGGGTCTTTGACCTGGCCTTCCCGACTGACCACCAAGTAAAAATAGCCGCGCTTGCTTAACCAAGCAATATTTTCAGCACTGGCAATGCCGGCGTCCATGATAATGACCGGTTGCTGATGACCGGCTACTGGGCTTTTGCCCTGGAGCCCGTCCAGCATGAGTTCCAACGTGGCCGGTTCACTGGCGTTACTGGGAAAGACCTGGCTACCGAGCGGAAAGCCGTCGCCGTCCAACACCAAGCCTAGCGTGACCAGGGGGCAATCACGGCGTTTTTCTTTGGAGCGTCCAAACTGGGCTTGGGGGTTTTTGGCGCACTGGCCTTCAAAGTAGGTGTTAGTCAAATCGTACAACACGATGCTTCGGTTCAGATCAAACAAGCTCTGCTCCTGATCCGCCAGAAACGTTTCCAATGCGGACTGGTGTTTTAACAGTTTATCGCTGACGGTGTACAGCTGCGTCAGACTGAGCTGCCTTAAGTCTTTGATCCAGCAGTTCACCCAGACCGGTGCGCGCCTGCAGCCACTCATGGGTCTGTAATTCGCTGCCGGGTGAGACCATGCGACCTATGATGCTACCCAGGGCGGGCGCAGAATCCACTGTATTGAAGCCCAGTGCCGTGAGCTTCTGATCCAGTTGCAATTGGGTGACCGCATGCCACGCCAAGGTTTCCACGCCGATGCTGCGGGCTTGAACGGCTTCGACATGATCAATGTCGACGCGATGATAATCGGACTCTGGGCTGGCGCTATCCAGGGGCTGTGCCAGTTTAGCGCAGATCAGGCTGCTGTAGTGCTGAGCGGCAGCCTCCAGCAATTGACCTAATTCATCCGTTAACGCAAATAGCGTCTCTTGCTGCGGCTCTGTCGTTTGCAGCAACTGTTCAATCCGGGTTGTCAGCAGCGGCCAATGCGTGGATTCAATGGCAAAATCTTTGCCCAAATTGAGCAATGTGTGTTGCTTGACTTGCTTGCCGACACGAACGGACTCAACGATCCGATAGGTGAAGTAGGCTTCGCCTTGGTCCAGGGTTTTGGTTTTTCGAATATACATGCGCTAACCCATATTTAACACCTGCAATTAATATCCATTTAAAAACAATATGTTGTGTTATAAAAAATCTTCGTGTGGCACTACACTTTGAAAAATAGCGCCTAGCCTCAGTGTTTTAGACGATGGTTTTGCTGATACCTCCGGGCGCGGGGTTCTCTTTTAAGGCACGATAAATAGCCATTTGCTCCGGTTCCGCACGGGTGGCTTTGCGCACATGCAAGGCTTTACCATCGGCACGACGGAAACTGGCGGTTACCCGGCATTGAGTGCGCATGATTTCCCGTAATGTGCGCCAACTACCGTTGGCATCAATAGCGCTCTCTTGTAGACGGCGGCGAATAAGTTGGACAAACTGATAGGCCAATACGGTGATGAACAAGTGACTGTCAGCCCGCTCTTCTTTACTATGAAAGATAGGCCGAAAACCCAGATCACTTTTAAAACAGCGAAACACGGCTTCAAGGTCAGTGAGCATCATATAAGTGCGCCATAGCTGTTCTTCCGGCCATTGGCATTGGTTACTGCGCAGGCAATAGACACCTGGGAGATCAACATAAGAACCCGGCACACTGTGTTTTTGCCAGGTGATGCTTAGCGCTTTTTCACCGCTGTCATCGGTTTGCAAGTCGATTTGATAATGCTGACCGATGCCATGATGCTTTTCTTTCAAGCGGCCGATACGCTCCCATAATTTATCCGGGCGTTTTTCGGTGCGGGGGCGTTGCAACCCTGCGTTTAAGGCGTTAAGTCCGGCTTCAAAACGGCTGGCGAAGCGTTCCGCCATGGCCCGTTCCTTTTGTTCGCGGCCGGATGAATGGCAATAAAGCCGCACTTCTTGGCCGTCTTCGGCGACGACTTTTTGGCAGCGTACCGTTTCCTGGGCAGCAGTTTCAACCGAGATGGCGGCATCCGCATCAAATTGACGTGCGCGTTCGCGACTGACGACCAGATAACCATAGCCTTTTGTGCGCAGCCATTGAATATTGGCCTCTGTAGCAATTCCGGCATCCATCACCACCAGGGCCCCCTGTGGCGCACCCAGATTTTGCAGCATGGTTTCCAACGTACTTGCTTCGCTGACATTACCGGCAAAGGTCTGAGAACGGCGTACAAAGCCGCTGCCGTCCAGGACTAAGCCCAGTGTCACCAGCGGACAATCCGTGCGCTTTTCTTTTGAGCGTCCACGCCTGCCTTTGGTATTGTGGGGCACTTCGCCTTCAAAATAGGTATTGGTGAGATCGTACAGGGTGATGGTGGTGGAAAAACCAAACAAATCCGTAAGTCGCGTGAATAAGGTCTGTTCGATTTGGGTGCTGTGTTTCCACAAGGTGTCTGCCGCCCGGTACATTGTCATCAAGGGCAGGCTTTCATAGTCAACGTCCATTAATTCGCCCAGCGCGCTTTGCTTCATCAGCCAGTTGTGGGTGGCTAACTCCGAACTTACACCGGCCATACGCCCGATAATGGCACCCACTATCGCGGCTATGTGCGCGCCATTGATGCCCAGGTGAGCCAGCAAGTCGAGGAAATTCAATTGTTGCATGGCCCAAAGTCCTAACTGTTCCACGCCGACGGTTCTGGGCCGGGTCAATTCCAGGGAGTACACATCGACGGTTTGCAGATCGGTTGGTGCACTCACTATGGATTCTACACGCGCGACTGACGACTCAGTAGGCGTTGAAGGACCCTCATCCGCTATCGGTGTGTTGGTGACGACCGCCCGTTGCGCTATGAGCTGAGCGGCAAAGCGTTGCGCCGCCTTGTCAACGGCAGCCGGCAATTCGAGTGGTAATAGCTCAGTCTGGTGGCTCAGCAATTGCTCAATCCGCACACAAAGCGAAGCCCACAAATCTTGATCAACAGCGAAATGCCTACCCAAATTTAATAGGGTTATCTGACGCGGTTTTCCATCCACGCGTTGGCTAGCCACCAAGCGATAGGTGTAATAGCGTTCGCCCGTGGACGAGTTATTGGTATGCGTTCGACGGATATACATGACGCAAAAAAATAGCGCAGTCTGGAAAAATATGCAATAGGCAGACATAACTATTATGGCCCTACAAAACACAAATAACACTAAAGATTAGCTGCCTATAGTAAAAATCAATAACTTAGACAAGCCTCTCAGCTTGATTTTGAGTAAATTGAGGGGCGTGGTGTTAAATATGGGCTAAGCGTGCGCGATAATTCGGGAAAAATCAAGGCAATATCAAAATAAAATGGCACTACATAAACCTCTGAAAAAATACCATTGATTTTAAAGGATTTTTAGTTAGTCGAAAAACGCCTAGAACGAAAAATCAATGACTTAGCGAGATTGGGGGCACAAAGATGGGGTAATCGATACAGCGTGCCGACTGCGTGGGCCAATGCGCGGCATCGGTCCGGATCGCGGCCAATCTGGGGCACATAGTCGCCGAGGGCACGGTTATTGCCGAGCATGTCCGTGAGTTCGAATGTGATCACTTGATTTGCATTCCCTGGCATTTATACCTGCTACAAGATTTTAATTTTATATGTTGGCGTTAAAACTCAATGCATACGCTTTAAATGTCTAACAGGCTTCTATAGCTAGCTTCGATCAATTGTCCAAAACTAATTGCTCCATCACCGGCAGGCAACTGTTCATGCAAATAGACATCAAACCCGTGCTTGACTAATCCTGCCAGCGCCTGTTCCGTCAACAGCCGGTTTTGAAAAACGCCTCCTGACAAACCAACGCCGTTGACAGCATATTTGTTTCGAAAAGCGACCGCTTGATCAACAATGGCAGCCGCCAGGCTGGCATGAAATATCGATGCTCGTTCTGATGGGCTGATTCTATCGTTCTTTAAAAAAGCGATCAGCGGACTCCAGTCTGTGACGAGCATTTCAGAAGCATCTTTCGCAATGGGTAAGCGAATAACTGCTTGGGTTTCACAACTAATGGCTTCCAATTGCATCGCCGCATGACCTTCATAGCTGGAATGCTGCGCGATACCGGTCAGTGCTGCGGCGGCGTCAAATAAGCGCCCGGCTGAGCTGGAAAGCGGACAATTGATCTTGCGTTCCCAGGCTGCCCTCAACAGTTTGCTGTCTTGTGGGCATTCCCGCCAGTCTTGCCTAATCTCCCAACATACCGACAACGCACAACGCCAGGGTTGCCGGCTAGCTTTGTCGCCGCCAGGCAGATAGAAGGACTTGAGTGACCCCACCCGACGCCAGTTTCCTGGACTACCGAATAAGGTCTCGCCGCCCCAAATGCTGCCATCTTCACCATAACCGGAGCCGTCCCAGGTAAACACCAAACTGGGTTCTGTCAGGCCATGCTCCCCTGCCAGCGCCGAGGCATGAGCATGATGATGAAAAACCGGCACCACCGGCAGATTGGTTTGTTTGGCCCATTGATGGGAATGGTAGCCCGGATGGGCGTCGCAAACGATGGTTTCGGGCCTAACGTCATACAGGCGTTGAAAATCGGCAATGACTTGCTCAAAAACCTTTGCGCTTCTTAGACTGCCCAGGTCACCGATATACGGCGAAATCACCACCCGGTCGCGAAACCCCAGGGCGATGGTGTTTTTCAGATCTGCACCAACCGCCAACAAGGGCTGTTTGAGATGAAAAGGCAATTTACGCTCGATAGGCGCACAACCGCGGCCTACCCGCAGCGGGCGGGTTTTGCCGGCAATGCGGCGATACACCGAGTCATCCGCCGGACGGCGGATGGGGCGGTCATGATGCAAAAAAGCATCGGCTACTAAGTGCAACCGGCATTCCACCTCATCCGGATCGATGAGCACGGGCTCGCCACTTAAATTGGCGGAGGTAGCCACCAACGGCAAACCATATTCATTCGCGAGCAGATGATGCAAAGGACTATAAGGCAGCATCAAGCCGACTTCGGCCAAACCGGGGGCTATGGCGTCTGTCAAAACGGAGTCCGCGCGCTTTTTCACCAGTACAATTGGCCGCAGCGGTGAACATAGCAGTTGTTTTTCCGTGTCTTGCAAATCGGCCAGTTGATTAACCAGTTCCAGACCATTCTCGCCACGCCAAGGGACTAGCACAGCTAGGGGTTTATCCGGGCGTAATTTCCGCTGACGCAAACGACTTACCGGGAGGGATTTGGTGGCGTCGCATAATAAATGATAGCCGCCCACGCCTTTCACAGCGATGATCCATCCGGCGCGCAAGCTCTCCAGACAAGCGGATAGCACGGCCTCGTTTGTAGATATGTCGGCAAAGCCTATGCGACGAAAAGTAAGGCGAGGACCACACTGGCTGCAGGCCAGCGGTTGGGCATGGTACCGGCGGTCGGCCGGGTTGCTGTATTCAGCATGGCAGGCGGGACACAAAGGAAAGTTGGCCATGGCGGTATTGGGCCGGTCGTAAGGCAAGCAATCGATAAGAGTGTAACGCGGGCCGCATTGGGTACAGTTGATGAAGGGATAGCGATAACGCTTTTCTTGTGGATTTTGCATTTCGGCCAGACAATCGTCACAGACAAAATAATCCGGCGGAATATGCGTATCAGAATGAACTCCTGCTTCGCTGCTGTGAATGAAAAATCCGTTAACCCCCTCAGGGTCAACCGACACAGATCCAAGACATTCCGGCTGGGCCATCGGCGGTGCACGATGGATAAGGCTGGTTTTGAATGCTTCTAGTGCTTCAGCGCGACCTTCGGCATGTATTTCCACTTGCCCACTGCGATTGCGCACCCAACCGTTCAAACCCAACTCATTGGCAAGCCGATTGACAAAAGGCCGAAAACCTACCCCTTGCACTCTGCCGCTGATGACAATACGAAGCGCCAGCAAATCATTCACGCTGCGCGATCAAACTCAAGAAACGTCAATAATTTCAGCCGGCTCTTTACGCAGACCGCTTGCCCACCAGATGCGACAAGCGCCTTCATCAGACACCATGCAAGGGCCGACTGGATTGCGCGGTGTGCAGGGTGAGCCATAGATACGACATTCCAATGGTGTGATTTTACCTAACACCACCCTGGCGCAATCACAGCCCGGCGGCATTTCGCCGGCATTTTCGCGTGCTTGTTTGGCAAAATCTGGAAAACGTAAACGAACATTGTGTTCAGCATAACGATCATTTAACTCGTAACCTGAAGCCGGAATGACACCGATGCCCCGCCAGGGCGCATCGACCACGTCCAGCGTGGTTTCGATTAAGCGCTTGGCCACTGGATTACCGTTGAGTTTGACGACCTGCGAGTAACAATTATCCAAAAAAGGCCGCTGCTCTATCAACTGCCTCAATACCGAATAGGTCGCAGCCAACAGGCTTTCCGGGGTAAATCCAGCGATGGCAGCGGGTATATGGTGGCGATCGACCACAAACGACCATTCCTCAGGCCCCATCACGGTAGAAACATGGCCCGGCGCGATCAAAGCATCAAAGCCGGGTTGCTCCGATTCCAGTAACATGGCAACCGCCGGCCACGTCAGCCGGCCGCTCAGTAACAGCAGCAAATTCTCCGGAATGCCTTCGGCGATCATGCCGGCCACCGGGGCAATGGTGGTTTCGAAACCGGCGGCAAAGAACACCACGGTTTTGTGCGGCTCTGCTTTGGCTATTTTGACTGCTTCCTGCGGCGAGGCAACCGGGCGCACGTCTGCACCGGCGGCTTTGGCCTGTTCCAGCGAGCGAATGTCCTTTTTAGCTACATTAACCGGCACCCGCAGCATGTCGCCAAAGCTGACCAGCACAATATCTTCGTGCAAAGCCATTTGAATGGCCTGATAGATGTCTTGCTCTGGGCAGACACAGACCGGACAACCGGGGCCGGGAATCAGATCGATCTGACTCGGCAGGGCCTTGCGCAAACCGGCCATGGATATGGAACGCTCGTGTCCACCGCACACATTCATCAAGCGAACTTTGTTTGGCAATGGTAAATCGCAAATTTTTTTCAGCCATTCTTGGGCGGTGTGCATCGTGGATACCTGTGACGGACGTTTCAGGCCTGGGCGACCGGATGAAAATGCACTTCCGGGGCTTGCAGATGCAGTTTGAGACCATCCTGTTGTACCCGGGGCTTGACGGTTTGTTGTTGCTTTAGCCGAAGCTTGTGCTCACTAACTTCCTGTTGCAACCATTGCAACCAAGCATCCAAACCTGCGCCCGACCGACTGGAAAGCGGCAACACGGGTGCCTGAGTGGCCAGGGCACGCTGGCACTGTTCAGCTTTTTCGATGGAAAAATCGTCCAGGTATGGTAACAGGTCGGTCTTGGTGATCAGCATCAGGTCAGCCGCGCGAAACATGACCGGATATTTAGCCGGTTTGTCGTCGCCTTCGGTGACCGACAACAAAGTGACATTGCGGTGATGCCCCAAATCAAAACTGGCGGGGCAAACCAAATTGCCAACATTTTCAATAAACAATACATCGATAGCAGCCAGATCAAGATGCGGCAGCGCCCCCTCGATCAAATGCGCATCCAGATGGCAAGCCGTACCGGTGGTGATTTGGTAAGCAGGGACGCCCTGTGCCCGAATGCGATCGGCATCATTTTCTGTTTCCAAATCGCCTTCAATAACGGCCATGTTGACTGTATCTTTAAGCTTGCGGATGGTCGTTTCCAGCAGGGCGGTTTTCCCAGACCCAGGGGAAGACATCAAATTAATCACCAAAACGCCTTGGGCGTCAAAACTGGCCCGGTTGCGCTCGGCCTGCTCATTATTATGTTTGAGCAAGTTCCCCATTACAGAAACGGCGGTCACCGATTTTGGTTTGGATGGGGTCAAGAGTAAATGGCGATTGCCAGCAGTCACATTACAGCCACAGGTATTACACATGATCAAACTCCGTACAAATAGTCTTGAGGCATGGACTCAATCCACACCCTCTAATTCAACGCGCGCCAGAATCAGTTCGTCACCGCTGAGGAGACGGGTGTCGTTGTCACCACAGTGCCGGCAAACCAGATTATTGACTGTAGCGTCCGATTCCAGCGCGCAAACATTACACGAAACTCTGACAGGCTGAGCTTCCAATAATAATTCGGCCGCTTCGGCCAGCGTGCCGACACAACTGATACTGAACGCGCATTCTAACAATTTGGCTTCGACGCCCGACAACGGCCCTATTCTGACAATAATCCGCACCACTTTTTCGGCATGATGCGTTTTGGCAATGGCGGTTACCTGATCCAGCAAATCCTGGCATAGCGAAAGTTCATGCACTGTCCGCTTCCTGCAAAAACATCTCGTCAAACAATTCCCAAGCCGTTTGCGCGTCTTCCTCAGAAATTTTCTGGATGGCATAACCCACATGGATCAGTACGTAATCGCCTACCTGCATATCATCGTCCTGCAACAAAAATAAACTCACTTCCCGTTGCACACCCTTGGCTGTACAACGCGCGTTATAGCCGTCGATATGGCTGATTTGCATAGGAATCGCAAGACACATTAAATCTTCTCCAGCGTGATATTCGTTATTAAATGGATTCAGGCATCTGAATTACCAATGACTCCTGCTGCCATCTCATGATTAGATCATGGGTAACTTTACAGACCTCAGGAATGGCATCCGCAACAGACTCGCTGAGTGAATCTGACCAGTCGATTAACTGAGGTTGAATGCCTATTAAAGCCCTGCGCGCTGGTAAGTGCCCGCTAAGATGAGCTAATGCCAGGATATCAGTGATATTGACTTCGTGAACACTTTTATTTCTATTGCCGGTAACAAATTGATCCATGCTTTCACCTTCGTAAACAGAAATTTCTCCGGGTGAACTATTTAACTGCGCAGCGTCGATAATAATAAGATTGTCTGTTTCTTCAATATAACTTGCCAACGTAAAACTGAGGGTGCCGCCATCCAAAAAAGTGACGCCGTTCAGATCAGCGTATTCGTTTTGCAAGCTTCGAATAACATGAACCCCAATGCCTTCATCCCCTAATAAGGTATTGCCAAGCCCTAACACCAAAGTATTCATTATTTAACTGCTATTCCTTTGCTCGATATACATATCGAATATGTTTTACAAAAAAAGAAAAACCGCAGGTAAAGCATTACACTTTTCCTGCGGTATTTTTAGTACTCAGAAACGAGCCTTATCTTACTTATTTGCAAGTTCTGGGCGCATTGCTTACCTGTTTCTCGGCGAAGCCAGTCTGCGTGTCTTTGGTAATTTCCACGCGGACTTTACAAGGGACAACGGATGGTTTTTCGATGGTTTTCTTCCATGTGCCATTATCTTCTGCTTCAGTAGTTCCAAGAGTGGCTTTAGTAGTTGCATTAAGTATCTTCACTGAAGCGTCTTTTACACCACCAGATCCACTCACTAACAACTTCCTGTCGCTTCTATTCCATGCAGCTGTATTAATTACTACTTTAATTGGATTTAACAGTACTTTTTCTACAGTGACACTGACCTTTGCAGTTGCCGTTCCGCCATGTCCATCAGAGATGGTATAGGTAAAACTGTCACTGCCGCTATAGCGTGATGCTGGAGTATAAACCAGGATTTGGCCATTTTGGGTCACCTTGCCATGTTCAGGCTGAACAAATACTATGATGCTTAACGTGTCCTTATCGGCATCGGTGTCATTGGCAAGTACCGTTATGTTCACCGGAACATCTTGTTTCGTTGTGGCAGCATCAGCGTTTGCAACAGGTGGATTATTGGTGGCCGGTGGTTTGCCACTGCAATTTGCTGGCGCATAAGCCACATCGCGCTCGCCCGAACGCCCATTAATTTCGACACGAACCCGGCAAGGAGCCATTGCTAGATGCTCTAACTCAAATGACCATCTCAAATTAGTACTGTCATCGCTGGCTTTGGTTGTAGTTGTGCCCAGCACTGAACCCGTGAGTGCGTCAGTCAATTTAACCGCTGCGCCTGCCGTTGGCCAGGGGCCTTTGACGGAAAGCTTGCTGTCATCTTGTTTCCAGGTAGCTGACGTAATTTCAATTTGGTTAAGCAAATCTCCGACACAACTGGTGCCCTTGCACTGGGCATCATTAGCATCGCTGTTGCCATTACAATCATTGTCGATGCCATCACTACACGCCTCTATTGCTCCAGGATTGATAGCCGCATTAAAATCGTTGCAATCTATCGGTCCACAGACACCACCTTCAGGACTGAACTTATCACCATCATTATCAGTACAGGCTGATGCCGTCGTATCGACAGTAACGGTTCTGGTCGCCGGCGTTGGATCACTGAGGCCTACGCTGTCGGTTACCGTTAAGGTTACTGTATAAATACCTGCGGTATTGAAGATAACTTTTCCAGGAGTTTGCACTGTTGAATTCGCTGCGCCACCCCCAAAATTCCAGGCATAACTTAAAGGCGTGTTATTGTCAGGATCACTACCTGTGCCTGCAAAGTTGAGAGAACCGCCGACTTTAATAGCGGAATTACTCGCGGGCTCATTGATTGTTCCATCCGGCGCCTGATTGGCATTCGGATCTTTGACGATAAGCGTAATAGTCGCTGGGGTTGGATCAGCACGATTCAGACTGTCAGTGACAGTCAAAGTGACTGTGAAAGTTCCTGCTGTAGTAAACGTTATCGATGGGTTCTGTAAAGTTGAATTAGCAGCGCCGCTACCAAAATACCACGCATACGATAAAGGCGTATTGTTGTCAGGATCACTTCCTGATCCCGTAAAAGTAACCGGGACGCCGACGTTAATTGTCGTATTATTAGCGGGAGCGTTAATAGCGCCATCCGGTGCCTGATTGGTTTGATCAGGACAAAAGTGGTATAAATAGGGAAGATTAGTTGCCGGATCATTCGCTAATTGATTCTGCCACCATGTGAATTGGGGGTCTTTTCTCGTCGCTTTTGAAGTTGTTGAGGGTTGATGACAAAAGGTGCATTTATCAGCTATACCTTCCGGTGTTAATTTATAGGCAGCATAGGGTTGTGTACCATTAAACGCTAAACAGTTGCTATCAACAGTGGCTCCGTAGGAACCCTGAGCAAAACCATCCGGCATATAAGCAATCAGCCCCCCTAGGGTTAACAGCATCTGCGGTAAAATTATTTTTATTTGTTTACGCATTTTGGCCACCATTCAATTGATTCATTGAACTTACATCGCATTGTTTTATCTCCACGCTCAAATCCATAACCAGGCTCCCGTTAAACCGATTGCGATGCCGCCTACACGCAGTAACTTTTCGTTCTGCACGTTTCGGGCAAGTAGACCCAATGCAATCCCCAATCCGTGTAAAACGGCGGTCGCAAGCATAAAACCTAGAGCATAATCAATCACGGCCAATGTTAGAGGCATTTCCGCACCATGCGCATAGCCATGAAACACGGCAAACAGGCCCACTATCAACATGCTCGGCACTATAGACAGTCGTATCGCAAACGTCAGCATCAAGCCCAGCACGAGTAATGAACTTGCGATACCCGCTTCGACCAAAGGCAACGACAAGCCCGCTTGTCCAAGCATGGCGCCCAGCAGCATCATGCTCAAAAAGGCAATGGGTAATTGCCACAAGCGGCTGCCACCCTGCTGCGCCGCCCACAGGCCGACAGCCAGCATGGCTAACAGATGATCTGAGCCCAACAAAGGATGAGCGAACCCCGCAAACCAGGAAGTTGCTTCTGACATGAGCGCATGGGCTTGTACGGCAGGTGTAATGAATAGAGTAACTGTTGCCATCAGCACACCCAGAATCGATTTATTTGACATTATCTTTTCTCCAAAAATAAATACTTATTGAGCAGATCAATTAAACTCCTGCTACAACACCTTAACTTGAATGAGTTCTTTGCCATCGGCATCCATCAAGTGCACCGCACAACCCATGCAAGGGTCGAAGCTGTGAATAGTGCGCAGGATTTCAAGAGGCTGCTCAGGGTTAAATAATTTATGGCCTTTTAGCGCGGCTTCGTAAGGTCCCAAAACTTCTTCAAGAGCTCCGGGAACGGTGGTACTTTTAACAAAAGTTCTGGGGCCGGCATTCCAGGTAGTGGGCACGACCGCTTGATAGTTGGCTATTTTCCCATTATTGATGACCACCCAATGCCCAAGAGCCCCTCTGGGCGCCTCCAGGAAACCAGCACCTTTCGCCTGTGCGGGCCAGGTTGCAGGATCAAAAAATTGGGCATTGTGCGTGCGCAAATCGCCCGCAGCGATATTGTCCTGAAGCTGTTTGAACCAGCCGGCCATTTCGTCAGCAAGAATTTTGGCTTCCAAGGTTCTCGCCGCAGTACGTCCCATTGTTGAATAGAGCGCGCTAAGGGGTAATTTAAGATCGGTTAACGTTTTATCAACCAGGTCTTTGGTGCCGGCATGACCTTTGGCGTAAAGCATCAAAACATGCGCGAGCGGCCCGACCTCCATCGCCTTGCCTCGCCAGCGAGGTGATTTGACCCAGGAATAAGACTGATCTACATCCAAATGTGCATAAGGCGGTGTTGGTCCGCTGTAATTTGGCGTTGTTTCTCCAGCGTAGGGATGCAAAGGCGTATCTTTGCCCGCACTATAGTCATACCAGGAACTGCTTACTAACTCCTGGACTTGTTCGCTATCATTCATGTCCAAGGGATACACGACTGATAGATCCCTGTTAAGAATCACGCCGCGTGGAATAAATAATTGAGAGGGATCGACAAGGCTATCGCTACCGCGAGCTAGGCCAGCAGTTAACGGGAAATCACCATAGGTCAAAAAATTACCTACGCCTTCGCCTTTGCTAAACCAGTCCTTGTAATAACCGGCAATGGCGAGCGTATCCGGTACATAAACCTGATTAACAAATTCTTGCATTTTCTGGATGACTTTACCGACCAAGTCAAGCCCCGTAGCATCTATTCGGGTATTCCCTTCGGTTTGGAAACCCGTACTGTCAAGACTCACCGCACAAGGCATGCCGCCCACGGCAAAGCTGGGATGCGGATTCTTGCCGCCGAATACCGCATGCAGCTGTGCCACATAGCGCTGCCAGGCTAATGCTTCAAGATAATGGGCAAAGGCCAATAAATTGAGTTCGGGGGGGAGCCTATATTCAGGATGTCCCCAATAACCATTTTTGAAAATGCCCAGTTGGCCGGAATCAACGAAATTTTTCAGCTTGGTTTTAACCTCAGTAAAATAAGCTGCGGTATTATTTTCTTGACGGGTGGGACTGATACATTGTTGCACACCTGCTGTGACTGCCGGATCCGCACTCAACGCAGACACCACATCAACCCAGTCCAGGGCATGCAGATGGTAAAAATGCACGACATGATCATGGACGAATTGAGCGCCATCGATCAGGTTGCGAATAATATGGGCATTCACGGGAATCTTGTATTGCAAAGCATCTTCAATTGCGCGCACTGAAGTGATGGCATGTGATGACGTACACACACCACAAATTCGCTGTGTGAATGCCCACGCATCACGGGGATCACGATCCTTTAAAATAATCTCAATGCCGCGCAACATTGTTCCTGCGCTGGAGGCTCGAGTAATGACACCATTTTCATCGGTTTCTGCCTCAATGCGCAGATGCCCTTCAATGCGTGTGACTGGATCAACAACAACTGTACTCATAATTATTCCTCAATTATTACTGAATACTAAGGTTAATATTCATAAATTTAACTACCTGCCGGTTACAAGGATTTGTAAAAGCCGCCTTGTCGATCCCAGAAATTCGGCTCGGAACAGCCAAGGCAGCCGTGGCCAGAATGCATAGGATAACTGGTGCCCTTATTCCATTTTGTCGTAGTGCAGGCATTGTGAGTAAGGGTGCCTTTGCAACCGACATGTAATAAACAAAAACCTTGCCGCGCACCCGCATCATCAAAACTGGCAGCAAACTCATTATTCTTATAGTGCTGCAAGCGTGAGCAGTTATCGTGAACAAGACTTCCATAGTAGGTTAATGGCCGTTTTAAGCCATCCAGCGCGGGAGCCTGACCGCCACTGAGAATAAAGTTGACAATTACTCCGGTCAGCACTTCCGGTATGGGTGGGCAGCCGGGGATATTGATAAGAGGCGCCAAGATTGATAATTTCTTTTGGATAGTGATCAGATCGTCTATGCCATGGGCATCGGTAGGATTAGGTTTGGCGCCAGGCAAACCGCCAAAGGCGGCGCAATTACCAACCGCCAGGACAAGTCCCGCACCCACAACTGATTCTTGAATGACCTCAAGAATAGTTCTTCCGCCAACGACTGACCATGCGCCATCTTCCTTAAGCGGAACGGAACCATCGATAACGACAACATGGCCAACACCTGCTATAGAATCAAGACGCGACATCTCGGCGGCTGATCCTGAAGGCGCCATCAAGGTATTGTGATAATCAAGTGAGATCATTTCCAGTATCAGTCTTTCTACCGGATAATCATCATAGGCTCGCAACAGTGATTCACTGCAGCCAGTACATTCCTGGGCGGATAACCAGATCACCTTAGGCCTAGCTGAGGCGCCCAAAGCGGCTGCAATCGCCGAAACGGAACTGAGCGGCAGAGCCATACTGGATGCGGCCAGCGTGCAAAATTTGAGAAACGAACGACGCGATATACCCTGCCGTTGAAGGTGTTCGAGAATAGTGTCTTGTTCGGACATTGCTATAACCCCACTTTACTGAGTAGTTTTAGTTAATATTGCTTGGTGCTACATTATTGCTTAAAGAAAATCCCAATTCGCTGAGTCGCTTGGCAACTTCATCGGGCGTTGAGGGGTGTTCATATTGATATATCTTGTCCTGCAATCTGACAAGTGCTGGATTGAGGTCTTCTGGAGAGGTTTTAAGAATTTCAGGGCAGAGGGTAATTTCAATCAATTCACTGATGATATTCCCTTCCCCATTGTAATGCGTGATCCACCATACGCCAGATACACTGGTTTCCCTGATGTTTGTTGTACCTAAGGCGCTCAAATTTGCATCGACTTCACCTTGGCCCAACATATTTTTTAACTGCGCTATATCGTCCAGACTAAGCGGCTCATGGCGTAAATCAAGGATATTGCCTTGTCCTGATGAAAACAGCGTTTTAAGCATGGTTACCATTTCATGCAAAATTGGTAACAGCATACTCGCGCTTTCGTTTGTTATTTCTAGTTTAATTGGTATTTCTTTTAATTTACTCATGCCCGTCCATTTTTTCTTATCATTAATTAGGCGATTTCGAAAATAACACTTCAACCTTAAATCTAACTGAAATTCTTAGGATTGATACTTGCTTGGTATAAATCTCGTGGCTTTATATGCTAACAATGCGCATCAGTGTACAGCCACTTACTTTACCTGGGGGTTGTTCAGTAGGCCTATCTTCTAATAAACTACTTCGCTATCCTTGGCATACACTATGCTGAAGACAATTGCTTACTGATAGTAAGTATATCCCAGACATGGGTAATTAATAGTTCAATTAACATTAAAATCTGATGAAGATTTCAAGACATTTCCCCGAATCCCATATTGCACTGGCCCACGGTAATGGCGGCCGATTGATGCGCGAACTCATCGAATCTCTATTTGCCTATCATCTGAAAAATGATCTATTGGATACCTGTGTCGACGCCGCACACTTGCCTATTGAAGCCGGCTCCGGGGATATCATGATGACGACGGATGGTTTTACCGTGGAGCCGCTGGAGTTTCCCGGCGGCAATATCGGCAGCCTTGCCGTGCACGGCACCATCAACGATTTGGCCGTTTCGGGCGCCACTCCGCTTTATCTGACCCTCAACGCTTTTATTGAAGAGGGTCTTGAGATTGCCGTACTGGATAGAGTGCTCGCAAGCATGGCTGAAGCCTGTCGTGAGAGTAATGTGCATGTGGTCGCAGGCGACACCAAGGTGCTACGCCGCGGCCAGGGTGGGGGCATTTATTTTGCAACGACAGGAATCGGTGTGCGCTCAGCCCATCTGCAACTGGGACTACAACACATTCGGCACGGTGATTCTGTCTTGTTAAGCGGCTCAGTGGGCGACCACGGCACTGCGGTATTGCTGGCCAGAGAGCAGTTTGGTTTATCCGGTGAGCTTAATTCGGATTCGGCCAGCGTATTACCTATTACCCGGGCATTGACAGAAGTGAATGGCTTACGATTTATGCGCGACCCGACCCGCGGCGGTTTGGCCACTGTGGCGCATGAAATAGCCCATCAAACTCAAACCAGCGTGCGCCTAATCGAAACACGTATCCCGGTTCTCGATCCCGTGCGCATGGTTTGCGACACACTAGGATACGACCCGTTGTATTTAGCATCTGAGGGGCGTGTGGTTGCGGTTATGGACCCATCCAGCGCAGGTGCTGCAATTGATAAATTGCATCTATTGGGTTACGCGGACGCGGCCATTATTGGCACGATAGAAACGGGAAGAGCTCAGGTGATTTTGCAAACAGAAATCGGCGGAGAGCGCATCCTACAAGAACTGGAGGAAGATCCTTTGCCGCGCATATGCTGAAAAGTCTTTACCCAATAAGGAGCTTTTAATCTCTCATGCTAGGATTGCCCAGTATGATGTTGACCCCAAAAGAATTCTGGCAGGTCTTTGGGTTTGCGTCCACCGGCGATGGAGGCCATCGCGCTTGTTCTAATGCGGCCTCACATTGTGCTTCGGTACCGAACTGTTTGAGAAACTCAGACATCGACAAGCCCGGTTGGAACTGAATTCGATTCATCGGCATGACACTACCTTTTTCCTATCAAAGCCGCAACCGCAGCATGCGCTCATGCGACAGAATTTATTATTCTGCCAATGGCCCTGCCACTATTGATTGAGAAACCAATTCATGTCATAAAATGAAAAGCCCAAGCTGGCAATGGACAAACTGTCCACAAACACACCATTTAAATCCGATGAATACAAATCCATTAATTGAGCTCGAAATAAAAATGGCCTATCAGGACGACCTAGTTCAGGCCTTAAATAAGATCGTAGCCGAACAGCAACAACAGATTGCCCGCTTAGAGATCACCTGCAAGTTATTGAATGAACGCATTCAAAGCCTAGCTAATGGCGCAGAGTTCGATGACAACAGCGCTCAGACCCCACCGCATTATTAAAAAACCATTACCCGTAAGAAAACTCACTGTTTCAACAATTTGTGTCAAATGACACATAGATAAAGGCTATGTCGCCAATAATGCTGCCCAAAAGCAACTATTGGCCAAAAATGTAGAATTATAGGAAGGGAGTTAAGGTGAAGCTGGGGCTGTTCTGTTGCGGTTTATTGTGGTTTTTGATTTTTACGTGTCCCGCTAATGCCCCATAAAATTTACGAGCACTAAAAAAGGACTTGGTTAAAAACCTAAGCCCTTGAATTTTATGGTGCCTCGGGCCGGAGTCGAACCGGCACAGTGTTACCACCGAGGGATTTTAAGTCCGATTAAATAGTTTGTTCAATCAATGACTTACAGCTTAAAGTATTGAATACGATGAAAATAGACAAATTATGACGAAACTTGATTCAACGAAATTAAATGCGTGATTGGCAATAAATTGTTAACAGCATCGGAAAAAGGATGATTAAAGTTGCAGGCATAATCAAAGCCCAACATTTCCCCAAGAATCCTTATGAACTCTAACGACTCTTTTACTTCCACTTATGGCGTACGGATACCCCGGATTATTTATGGTACCTCCTGTAAGAAAGATAGCACGTCGGCATTAGTAGAACAGGCTATCGGACTGGGTTTTCGTGGCATCGATACTGACTGCCAGCCCATATACGGACTTATATGATAAAGAAAATATCTTGCAGTTGATGCTTCTTTTGCCTGTTGACTCGTGGGTCTGTAATACTCGAAAAATGATGAATAATAGAAGACGCCGTATTTTTTATCCGAGAAATTCAAAAGGATACGTTTAAACTCTTATCTGAATGTATTTTAAGTGATTTTAAGCGTAATTGCCCTGGTTCCTATCCTTCAGATGGTTGACATTGCCCGGAAATGGGCGTAAATGTTTTCCTAAACAAAACCAGCACACCCCAGCATTGTTACTTAACAAGAGTTTGCGGTTAATCTGTTTTTTTAAGAGCGAGTCAGAGTCGCCACCTCAACAGAGAGGCTTTTCAGAGATGATAAACAAAATAAAATTGGTTATCGGCGTGTTGCTGTGCTTGGGCAATCCTTTGTCGGTACAAGCACTCACATGTGACGCCAACTTGGATGAGGTGGTCGATCGCACAGATATTGAGTTGATTCTTCGATACAAAGGTACACCTGTTGGCGATGACCCGCGAGCCCAGAATGTTGATGTGAACGGAAACGGCTTTGTCGATATCTTGGACGCGCGTAAGTGCGCAGCTCAGCAATGCCAGGCACCCTCCTGCAATAGACCGCCTATAGCTAATGCGGGTTCTGATCAGCCGCCACCCTCTTTGGGTACGGCTGTGGTCCTTGATGGTTCCCGCTCGACGGACCCTGATGGCGATCGCTTGACCTACCAGTGGCAACTGACCCAAATCCCACCCGGTAGTCAAGCTACCCTGTCTGATCAAACGGCGGTGAGGCCTACCTTCATAGTGGATAAGTTTGGTGATTACCAGGCAGTGCTCGTTGTCAACGACGGCTACCAGAATAGTCTTAACCTCGCCCAGGTCAATATCCGCACGTCAAACATCTGCCCGACAGCCAATGCCGGAGCTAATAAAAACGTCCCCGAAGGACAGGCCATTGCTCTGGATGGCAGTCAATCAACTGATGTCGATGGTGACCCCCTGACCTACCGGTGGTCGCTGATTGCCGTCCCGCTTGGCAGTCAGGCCGTCCTATCCGATCCCTTCGCAGTTGCTCCCAGCTTCCTTGCCGACAAAAAGGGCGACTATCAGGCGCAGCTGGTCGTCAATGATGGCAAGTGCGATAGCGAGAATATTGCGATAGTGACGATCAACAGGGAGAATATAGCGCCGAACTGTAATGCGGGGGCCAATCAGAAGATAGTAGTGCGCGGCCAGACGGTCACCCTGGATGGCAGCGGCTCCACGGACCTGGATGGCGATCCGCTCACGTACCAGTGGTCGCTGATTTCTGTTCCGCCTAACAGCGAGGCCGTTTTATCAAATCCCGCCGCCGTCAACCCAACTTTCAGGGCCGATCGCCTGGGAGACACCATCGCGCAGCTCATCTGCAATGACGGCATTGATGACGGTGAAGCATCCACAGTGCTCATCTCCACCGAGAATATCGCGCCGGTTGCGGATGCCGGTCCCGATCAAACCATCGGTTTTTACGGGGTTCAATTCGGGTCACCAGTCAGGCTCAACGGCAGCCGGTCCAGCGATGCCGATGGCGATCCCCTTACCTACCGGTGGTCGCTGACTACGCGACCGGCCGGCAGCAATGCCGTGTTATCCGACCCTACAGCGGCCAATCCAAGCTTTGTTGCCGACCAGCCCGGCACCTATGTGGTGCAGCTTATTGTCAACGACGGCAGCGAAAATAGTGCCCCCGACACGGTGATCATCTCCAACATTGTCAGGCCGGTTGCGAATGCCGGCCCCGATCAAATCATTGAACAAACCATAAGTGCACCGACGAATTTACGCGTCTTTGTCCAACTCAACGGCAGCGGGTCCATGAGCGCCGATGGCCCCCCCCTCACCTACCGGTGGTCGCTGACTACGAGGCCGGCAGGCAGCAATGCCGTGTTATCCGACCCTGCTGCGGTCAATCCGAGTTGTATTTTGGACCAATACGGAACCTATGTCGTGCAGCTCATTGTCAATGACGGCACGGTAGATAGTGAACCGAACACAATGGTAATAACCGCCTTATCTCCGCCGTCAAATCTTATTATACAGTAGGAATAAACAGCAATCCTGACACAATGGCCATCAACAGTAGTATTCTTTATGTTAAGGGGCCTTTGTAGATTTAATCAAAATGGAATTGCGCGCAGATGCCTACAACGGTCGGGGCACATCTGAAGGATGGAGAATGCAATAAGGTCGGTTTTGGCAGTCCAGGCTATACAAAATGAATAGGAAGAAGAGGTGAGTCAATGAGAATTGTGACTAAAGTGATGAGTGGAGCGATACTATCGGCATTTTTGGCAAGTAGCGCGCAGGCCTTCGAGTTGAGCATCAGCCCGCCGACGCAGGGAGCTTCAGTAGGTTCTCCGGTCAGCGCGGACGTTCAAGTCAGCGGCCTGGGTAATGGCACGGCGCCTTCTTTGGGCGCTTATGACATCAACGTCAACTTCGACGCCAACGTGTTAAGCTATCAAAGCTTTAATTTCGGTACTCAGCTGGGCGGTCCGGCCAACAGTGTGCAGTCAGCCTCCCAGCCGACCAGCGGAACGATCAATCTAGCCGAAGTCTCCTTGCTGCCGGCCGGTTTCTTGGATCAAATACAGCCCGGGACATTCGCCTTGGGCAACCTGCAGTTCACCACAACCGCACCGGCGAGCAGTTCGCTAAGCTTTGGGAACGTCACTTTCGCCGATGCCGACGGCAACAACCTCGTAGTCCTGCAGACGAATAATGGTTTTGTGGTAACCAATGAACTAGCAACAACGCCGGAGCTTACGTCCAATAACCAGAGTATCGCCGAGGCGCTGGATCGGGCCTGTCCGCAAGCCGACCCAAGCACTGCGTTTGGGCAACGCTGCACGCAATTGTATGCATTGAGTCCTTCGGACAGGCAACGGGCCCTGGTGCAATTAACGCCTGAACAGGTGATGGCACAGGGAACCGTCCCTATTAACATGGGCGCCCTGAAAATGGATAACCTGCTGCAAAGACTGGCTGCGTTGCGGCATGGGGGGCCCGCTTTTTCGGTTTCGCTGAACTCCGCTGAACAACCGATCAAACTCGCAAGCAATAGCGGACAATACGCTAACGGAGCCGCAAGGGGCGGTGCTGCAGGATCCGATGAACCGATGGAAAGCCCGTTAGGGGTGTTTGCACAGGCAAAATTCAGCGCCGGAGACGTTAACACCAACCCCAATCAGGTTGGCTTCGATTCACACACCTATGGCGTTACCTTGGGCGCCGATTATCGCTTCACTGATAAGCTAGTGTCCGGGCTTGCCTTCATGTATAACAATACGCAGGCCAGCTATGACCAATCCAGGGGCAGTATGGACACCAATTCATTCCTGGGCGCAGTCTATGGCAGTTATTATCTGCCCAAGGAATTCTACATCGACTGGCTCGCCAGTTATGGCGATAGCCAGTACGACCTTACCCGCCAAATCACTTATACCGGATTCAACACCCATGCCTCCAGCGATCCGGTCGCAAACCAGTACGATGTTGCCTTAAACCTTGGCAAAGAGTTTAATATTTATAATTGGTTGCTCAATCCATATCTTCGAGCCGAATATATCAATTTACAGGTCGACGGTTTTCGGGAAAATGGCGGCGACGGTTGGGCGCTCGATTACGGCGACCAATCAATGAAGTCATTCATCACGTCCTTGGGTGGACAAATGAATAAGTCGTTCAGTATGCCATGGGGCATTTTGACGCCAGGCGTCCGTTTCGAATGGGATCATCAATACAAGAACAACGCCCGTGCGATTAATGCGCAATTTCTTGGGGCACCGGCTGGTCTAGGTACATTCTCTATCGCAACCGCCTCGCCAGATCGCAATTATTTCAACCTGGGGGGGTCGGTTTCGGCCACTTTTGCTGAAGGACGTTCGGCGTTTCTGCGTTACGAAACCCGCCTCGGCCAGCAGGATATTTCGAACCACATTGTCGAGGTGGGTGTCAGAGTTCCGTTCTAATGTTCCGCATTCAAACCGAACTTTAACTCAAAAATTACATGGCACTTGTCCAGTAGCCAAGCGCATGGAGCAGCAGTTGATATTTCCCGACTCTTGCTGCGCAAGCTGACTCTCGACTCTGGACCGCGTAAACAGGGTCTTAAAGGTCAACCTGAAATAGCACAATTATTGATAAGCTAGAAGGTTTGCCCATTATTACTCCCGTCTGAGTGAAAAAACGTATACTTTCTCAAGATGCAACCCTCTGATTTACAGTGCTTTTCGTTATTCCAAAGCTGTACGCTTTCAAAGTAAGATAGGAGTAGTATCCCCTAAAAAGGAACTGTTAGGCGCTTGTTCTGCCCTGGGCTTCCTTATATGAAGGAGACTGTAGAGCTCAGCCACCATGATTTGCGCATCGGCACTGATGGCCGATTCAGGATCAGTCGGTATTTTCATGGATCTCCTATTATTTCCCTTATATCTCGAAATGTTTAACTTAATCCAGCGATTACTTTTATCCATTTATCTCTCAAAATGAAGCTCAAATTCTTCAGAGGTCATTTATATTTTTATTGCGTCTTTGCAGACCTTAGTTTTGTTGCTCACCATATTTACTATACAATTTGATAAGCTTTAGAGTCTGCATATTAGCTGCGATAAATCTAGAAAATGTATATTCCTAATTTTGTGGAATCACACATGAAATCAATAAGTAAACGAGCTTGTTTTGGCGCTCCATTTTTTAGGCCAAGAAAATTCGGCTATTTTTTTCTGGTCGCATTCTTAACTGGGCTAACAGGTTGCCAATCCAGTTCAGCTCCTGATCTGAACAGTACTAAAGCAGCCGAAGGCTTTAGCCCACAAGAAACCGACAAGCTATTTATTGTTGATTGTCTATTACCCGGTCAAGTTCGCAAGCTTGGCAGCCAAATGACCTATTTTTCCGCACGACGCCCGGTTAAAACAACCGCAGGTGATTGCGAAATTCGTGGTGGCGAATATGTTGCCTATGATCGAGCCAATTACGCTAGTGCACTTAAGGTATGGTTACCCCAGGCGCAACAAGGAGATACTGAAGCGCAGGTCACTTTAGGTGAAATTTATGAAAAAGGCTTAGGTGGTATTGCCGATCCCGCGCTAGCTGCTGAATGGTATCTAAAAGCGGCTAAGCAGGGTAATTCCAGGGCCCAAATCAACTTAGGTTATCTTTATGAAAAAGGGCTTGGAGTCAAGCAAGATAAAGTTACTGCATTAAATTGGTACCGCAAAGCATCGGGGCTCGAAAGTTCGGATTTACAGTTTGCCACTGTAACTGATATTGCTCTACCCAGCGGCAATCAGCAAGAGCTGGAAAAATTACGTCAGCAATCCCAAGTGTATAAGGCAGAGGCAGAAAACTTACGCAAGCAACTAGAAAAAACTGATGTAACTGATACTGCTGTACCCAGCGGCAATCAGCAAGAATTGGAAAAATTACGTCAGCAATCCGAAGTGTACAAGGCAGAGGCAGAAAACTTACGCAAGCAACTAGAAAGAACTGAAATACAACTTTCCTCAGAAAAGGAAAAATTGCTCACCATAAAAAAGCAACTCAACGATACCCTCAACAAATTAAATCAAGAACAAGGGAAATCCACACGCAACGAAAAACTAATTAAGTCACTTCAAAAAGATATGGAAATCAAGCAGGCGAGCTTAAATTCTCAACAGCAACAAGTTGCTCAGATTGAAAACAAAATCAAAAAAGAACAGATACAAATTAGCGCCAAATCAGATACTGAATCAATACCAAAAACTGCAAAAATCTCGCAGCCTCGCAAAAAGACTCAGCAGGCAGTCTCTAAGAAGAAAAGTAAAGCTGACAAGACGACTGTACCCAAAGCTACAACCATTTCTGCTCAAGCAGGGCCTGTCATAGAGATTATTGATCCTCCTATCGCGTTAACGCGAAGTACTCCAAGCTATCAATTACGATCGAACTCAAGTACAAAAGAAATCTCCGGAAAGGTAATATCTACTTCAGGCATAAAAAGCCTGGAAATAAATCAACAAGTTATTCAGACTGACCCAAATGGTCTTTTTAGGTCAGAAGTAGCTGTAGTGCAACCGTCTACTGAGGTGACAGTCGTAGCTACAGACAAGCAAGGAAACAGCAGCATAATGTCTTTTTATTTGCTTACCCAAAGCGAAGATGCAATTCCGGTTCCCGAGGAAGAACCGGAAAGTACTATTTCCAGTTCCTATCCATCGATTGATTTCGGCCGGTTTTATGCGCTAATAATAGGCAATAATCAATACGAGAATATGCCTACTCTTAAAACATCAGTGAATGATGCCAAAGCAATTGATGAAATTTTGCGAACTCGTTACGGATATAAAACAACTTTATTGATTAATGCAACTAGACATCAGATCATGACCTCGTTAAATAACTTACGTAATAAATTAACTGAAAATGATAATTTGGTGATTTATTATGCGGGGCACGGAGATATTGATAAAAGTGATCAAAGTGCCTACTGGTTACCAACAGATGCAGAAGCAAATAATCCCGCAAATTGGTTATCTAGCCATAACATCACACAATATTTAAATGTTATTGCTGCCAAACACATCCTAGTGATTGCTGATTCCTGTTACTCTGGCGCCATGACGACAAGTTCTATTGTTAGAATCCCTAAAGACATGCCTGAAAATAAACGCGAAAAATGGTTGAACTTCATGATTAACCGAAAAGCCAGAACAGTCATGACATCAGGTGGTGTAGAACCCGTGGTAGATACAGGCAGTGGCAACCATTCGATATTTGCAAATGCTTTGCTGAAAGCGCTCAGATCAAATACAGGTCTGATGGAAGATTACAAACTGTTCCGAGCGATAGCCAGCAAAGTTAAAAAATCTGCTTCCAGTATCGGCTTTAAGCAAATACCACAATATTCTGCTATGCAACATGCAGGTCATGAAGGCAGTCCGTTCTTTTTTGTACCCAAAAGTTAATGAACGTATTTTTTACTCGATCGTGTAGTCGCATTTATTAAAAACAAACTATGTCTTTGTATACATTATGAACTCAGAAAAATATGATGATAATGATGCGACAAGAATTGCTCCGTCCCGTATCAATGCTTTAAAGGAAACAATAATTACAAAAAAAATAATAGGCCAGGAGGCGGATGCGACCATCAAGATTCCGCTTAACTCCTTCAACGAACAAAATGTCCACGAAGCAACTACGATAGTCACAAAAAATATTGAGAAAGGCCATATTAGGTATTCATCGGCGAGCCTGGAAGTCGGCTCTATACTCAAAGAGCGCTATATTCTTCGGGAATTACTGGGTAGCGGAGGAATGGGTAGGGTATACAGGGCAACCGACTTACTTCGACAAAAGCTTAATGATCCATCGCCAGACGTTGCTATTAAAGTTCTGAATGACGAGTATAAAGGTGACCCTGAGCTTTTTATCGCATTGCAAAGAGAAACAAAAAAGACACAACAACTCGCCCATCCAAATATTATTAATGTTCATAATTTTGATATTGATAACGATAATATTTTTATGGTTATGGAAATACTTGAAGGACAATCACTTAAGGATTATTTAAAAAAGACCGCTGTCAATGGACTTTCCTTTAAAAAAGCCTGGCCCATTATTAAAGGTTTAGCCTTGGCACTGGCGTATGCCCATAAACATGACATCGTCCATTCCGATTTTAAACCCGGTAATATTTTTATTAAAGAAAACGCGGATGTGAAAGTGCTTGATTTCGGTATAGCCTGCGCCGCTGCCAAGTCAGAGAATCGTTCCAATGATAATTTCAATGCCCGTAATTTGGGAGCACTAACTCCGGCTTATGCCAGTCTTGAAATGTTCAGTAACCAGGAACCGGAACCGCGCGATGACATTTATGCATTGGCTTGCGTCACCTATGAATTACTCACAGGCAAACACCCCTTTGGCGGTCTTTCCTCGCTAGACGCTAGTGAAAGAAAGCTGAAGCCCCCAGCAATCGGGGGATTACCCAGGCGTCAATGGAATGCTCTAAACCATGCACTGGCTTTCAAACGAGAGCAGAGAACGAGCACCGTTTCGCAATTTATCAATGAAATGGAACCTCGCTCAGCTCTCCCCTTTGTATTTGCAGGGCTGACAGCGATGACTTTGCTTTTTTCTTTTGGCTATTCCTATTATGTTGATCTAGGTAAATACCAAGATGCGAAAAAATTCGAAGATAATTTGTCTGTAGAGCAAAAGGATATCATCAGTAATCGTTTGGATCTCGCAATCATGCAAGAAGAAGTCGGTAATTTAACAGCGCCTCCAGGCGGAAGTGCAGTGTGGGCTTATCAAGAAGTCTTAAAAATTGACCCCTATAACAAAACTGCAAAGGAAGGCCTTGAAAAAATTGTTGATATAGTGGAGCTTGAAGCTGAAAAACTTTACGAACAAAACAGTTACAATGAAAGTCTAGCAAAAATAGAAGAAGGATTGGCGGCCATTCCTAAGCATGAAGGACTTTTAAAGTTGAAAAAAAGGTTATTCAACAAGAAACATCCACAAATTATTGACCCTACCAGAAACCAATCAGAATTAAATGATTGAATTTTTCAACTCTTAACAGCCAGTCTTTCAACCGAAGATCACTAGAAACAGCAGCTATATCTGATTCCAAAACTTCACAATTAGTGTGGCAGAAATATGGCTTTGGAACCTCCCATGAAGTTTGTTATGCGCTTAATCAACATTTATTGTCTGATTTTAGTGATTGTTAGCTGTGCCACACCTGCAGTTCATTTTAAACAGGAAGCAAAGCGCTTGGGTTTTATCCAGACTATTGTCCAAGGCACAGATTTTAAACATGTTGTTTATACAAATAATGCTCAGAGTAAGGGTGATGTACTACATGTCTATTTGGATGGCGATGGTACTCCATGGGTAAATAATCGCTGGGTTTCTGAAGACCCTACTCCAAAAAATCCTATGCTATTAAGATTAATGTCGCTTGATCCTGCACCGACTGCCTATCTGGGACGCCCGTGCTACCACGGGTTCAGCGACACAGTGCCTTGTGAACCCAGCCTTTGGACAGATAAACGCTATTCCACGATTGTCGTAAAAACCATGGCTGTTGCCTTAGAGCAAATTCTTAAGCTGGTACGCACCAAGACAGTGGTGCTGATTGGATATAGTGGAGGAGGCACTTTAGCCATGCTTCTGGCTCCGCAAATACAGAATTTAGGTGGCATTGTGACTATTGCTGGAAATCTGGATATCGAAACGTGGTCGAGTCTACATAGTTATGCCCCACTCCTTGGATCGATGAATCCGGCGCAGCAGCACCCCCTGGATCCAAAATTATTTCAATTACATCTCGCTGGAGGTAAAGATCAGAATGTTCCAGTAAATTTAATCCAGCCAACAGTTTTTCTTCAGTATTCAGCTGAGCTGATTGTAATACCGGAATTTGATCACATCTGTTGTTGGGAAAAAATCTGGCCTTCAGTTCTGAAAACCATTCAGCTGTATACCAATAACCCAGAGTCGTTCGTAAATAAAAAAACACTACGTTCTGATTATAGCCCCTACTGAAGGTGATAATTTTTACAACATTCAAACGAGCAGTTGATACAAAATTTTGTTGATTCTACTCACTTTGTGTTTCCTATATGCTGGGGTATTTTTTTGATCCTGTGAACGTACCTCGCGGGGCTATCCGCTTCTGCTTTGCTCCATGGCGAATTGTGATAGTGGCGGATTAAACTTAAAACCAAAATGTTTTGGGTCTTCCCCTATGACTGCCGCAGAGAATATATAAAAAACATAATCATAGGTCTCTTTAGGTATTTCATAGTGCTGGATGAATTTCCAGAAATTCTTGTCGCGTGGGTTATCAGGCATTTTCTTGATCATGCTCTTCACCCGGTTATGTCCGTAATTATAACTTGCCATTACCAGTAAACCAGAAGCCTGAGCTTCAGTGCTGTAAATGTGTTTCAGGTACTTTGCCGCTGCACGGGTAGCTTTCTTGAAGTCAAATCGCGCATCCTGCTCATCATATTCCCTGACGTCTGCCAACGGTCCTGATGGAAGCCCGTATTCCTGGCCAGTTACTGCCAGAAACTGCCAGGCACCTTTTGCCACTCCGTAGCGCGTTTCAGGGCCAATCGCCTGGGTATCGTAGTTACTCTCTTGAAGGGGTAAATATAGGAAATACAGTGGTAGACCCTCTTTCTCCAATGCAGAAATGACTTCAGGTGTGTAGTTGTTTTTTTCTAAACGATCCATTGCCAGCTGCATTCTTGACGACTCCTGCCAGTACTTGATATAGCGCCTGACTTCCTCCACAAAACCATCAGGCAACTCCAACTCACTCTCACCAAACTCCCTGGCAACCTTGGTTATCAATTCTTCTTCGTAACTCGCATCACTTGGAAACCTGATCCGAAAAGATGTAGCTTCATTTACATATTGCTGATACTTGGCTTTCATACTTTTCAGTTTTTTCTTTTCCTGCGCCACACGTTGCCTTTCTGCAGCAATTTTTTCCTGCTCGGCTTTAATCCGTTCTTGTACAGCCAGCTTTTGGTTCACAGCTGCTTTCAAGGTTTGTTCCAGTATTTGTGCACTTTCGTCTATCATGACTTCTGACTTGGCCATACTGACCTCTAGCATTTTAATGTCATAGAACATATCAATCGCCAGGGTACGTGCGTTGGAAAGCGCAATCTGTTGGTAAACCCCCAATGAAAGGGATAGAAGAAACAAAATACCCAATATCCAAATAACTTTATTGTATTTTTTGCCTCGGCTAGTGCGGTCTTCGTGGATCAGTTTACGCACCATACGGGTGTAGTCACCGGAATCCCCTGCCTCTTCTTCCGACAGCAAGCGGGCTTTCATTGCCTCTTTGGATAAATTTCTGTGAGGTATTTTTTCCGCCTCGTCAATTTTTGAAGCAATCAGTGTGACATCTTTTGCTAGCTCCCCCTCTATTTCAGCCTTTTGACCAGCCACCTGGATTTTCAAAGAAACACCCGAATGACCTAAGAAAACCGATGCCGGCAAATTTAGTTTCGACTTTTGTTCAACCAGCTTATCCTGTATATAAATGCCATTGGCGCTGTTCAAGTCATAAATCCACCAATCTCCATTTTCCTGTTTAACCTCAAGATGGTGGCGGCTGATATCTCCGTTCTGGATAACAATGTCGTTATCCAGTGAACGCCCTGCTGTAAAGCCTTGCCTGAAAAAGAAGTCTTTTATTGTCTTACCACACACATCTGCCAAGCTGACGTGCAACCCAACCTGAAATAACACGGTACGGTCTGAATCAAACTCCTTCTGGAGATCTCCTTTTGGCATGATGACGGTTTTATCGTCTTGCATGAAATCCCCTCTACCTCCCAACCAGACCTGCGTTCATCAAAGCAATTTCTGCTGTCTTTTGCCTATAGCGAGCGTTTCAAATAATCACGACAAAGGTCGCGCAATAGGTACAAAATAAGTTAGTTAAGGACTGATTTTGCACTCACGGCAAATTACCACCACGCAAATAAATCGTGCTTTATTACCGCTAGAGGAAACTTGTTTCCACTAACTCCAGGGCCCGGCTAAGGCTTTTAGCGGTTCTGCAATAGACTGAAACCTTGCCAAGCGCACAATGTTACTACTGCGATGACTGATAAACGGCATAATGCCCAGATTCAAAATCTTTTCCATTGCTCTGTCGCTCAAATAAACTTCCGCACAAGGCTGTAGTTTTGATTCACCGTTTCGTTTATGAATATACGCTGGAAGCTCGTCGATTTGCAAATAATCACCAAGTTGCCTAGGCCATCCTCGTTCGGTGAAAGAACGTGCAATCAACAAGGCGCAATAAACCGCCGGGTTGCCCCACAAAAAATCCTCGTGCCCCTGTGCAGCTGTCATTTCCTCAAACTTGAACCCATCCACAGCCTCTGTATCGGACCCATAAGGTAAACGTATTAACACCCGAGGCAACGCAAGACCCAGCCACGGTGCAACAGAGCTGTGGCGTAGCGCCTGCCAACGTTGTGCCACTTTTTGCTCCATCTCTAACCAGTCGTGAGCAGCCGGGATATCAACAAGTGAACGGCAACCCAACACATTGGGATCAGCCGCAGCAAGAAAGGGACCGCCAGCATGAGATGCCACCACACCAAGTGCCGCCAGCAAAGCGACATCTTCCGCACTAGCGCTAAAAGTATAATTACCAACCAATAAAGACCATGGCTCCCCCCCAAAAGTATCTACAGCCTGCTCCACCAGCATGGAATACAGCTCAGAAGCCCCCATGTCTTCACCCGCCGAACTCAGATCAGCCAATAACTCGTCTTTAGTAATATCGAGTAGATGCAAAGATAAATTTTCACCTGTTTCCAAACTTGTGACCAGCATATTCAATGAACGCCAAGCGGCCTCCAGCGCCTGAAAATCAGGATGATGTAAAAGCTGGCGCATTGGTGCGCCAATAGCTTCATCAACCGCTTGAAGATATACATCTTTATAGGGAGCAACGTCTGGAACTATGTATCCAGCGACAATGTTCTTGATATATTCAGAAACAACCGTTTTTGCCTTAGCATGGGGCGTTTGTGCTCGATTGAGAGGGCTTTCACCCAGTAATCTTTCAAGAGTTGCGGTATCGTCTTCCACGAGCGCATTTGCCAATTTGCCTTCTTCAATAACAGGCATTTTGATATTTTGTCGCAATTCTGCCGCTGCTTCTCTAAAACTCTCAGAATTTTGCAACCGTTCCCGTAATTGCCCAAGACCATGAAATAAATCGAGTTGTTTAAACAATGTATCAGGATGAAAATCATCAATTTGCCGGAAAGTCAGGTTGGTTATTGTTACTGAATCCTCAACGAGCTGCAAATCAAGATTCGGAGCAATCTGAGACATCGTGGCAGTAAAATTATCAACATCCACAGGCATAATTGAACGACTGCTCAGCCTCTCCGCATTACCAATTTTCCATTGATTACTCCGGCCGCTGAAATCCCCCAGCATGAGAATCCGCATGGCTCTATCCGGCGTTGATCTCAAGGATGATTCTGGCAATACCTTTCCAAATTTAAAGATAAATTCATATTGTCTTGGCATGGTCTACTCAAAATGGGTGAGAGCTTACAAATTTATTAAAAATTGCATATTTACATCTATCGTATACCAACGATTTTGATTTACTCTGCGTTGATACACTACCGAGCTTCCTGACATACAAGACTTATCATTTCGGCAGCTCCCCAAATTGATCAAGCGGCAAAGGCTGTGCCGGGAGATTATCACGAAGAATAAAGGCCTTATCCGTCGAACGGCCGCAATTACGACCCTCTAAATCCTGCTTAACCATTTTTTACCTTGGAGTAAATTCAGGAAAATTTGGCCGACTGTCACACCAACCGCGCAGATTTGCACCGCCCGGGAATGCGGTAAAGGTAGGCCCTTCGAACTTAAAAGTATTAACTCCACCCCCCAGCTGATCTGTAAGAGCCGCGGTCACCGGCACACCTACACCATCAGCAATTTGCTGCAGAAGACGGCGGCCATTCGGCCCACGTCCAGTACTGCAATGCATGAATTGAATATTTCCGTAAGGCCCGAATATTGGGGCAAGCCGTCTCAAGATAGGTAACAGCCTTGCAATATTAGTGCTTTCTATAGAACTACGGTGATCTATACCATCATTCAGACCGTGGCCGTCCGAAATGCCGGCTATCCCGGAAACCCCATGGCCATGAAAACGCAGCAAAATACATTGTTACCTGAGGCGCTAACAATATCATTTACTGCTTGCTCGACACCGTTCGACATACCCCCTATAAGTATGGGGTTTCCTCCTACTCGCCTTATATCCCTGACTTCCATATTTAACAAACTCTCATCAAACACATCAATGCAATCTATGATTGGAAGATTAGCGCTCGCCGACACCCTGGGCCATGTGTTCTGACCAACAATTCCGTCATCTCTAAGGCTCCTATTTCGCTGAAATCTTTGAACAGCAACTCTTGTATTATTGCCATAGATTCCATCGGCTACAAGCCGTTCACCGGTACGGTTAATCAACTTTTGAAGCACGCCAACTGCGGGGATCCTGTCACCCCACTTAAGATACACATAGCTCATATTTTTCTCCTTAGATTCTTGAGTGAAACTTGGAACAATAGCCTCCATCCAATTGCATATTCCGTGGAAGCTGCCACCCTAACAGAGCGTAGCGAAGCGGGAGATTTTGTTTTTACTCTATCTCATTCGTTGTCGTCAACTTTGCTTGTCGTTTGCGTGGCGATTCTACATTTAAATTGATTTTATAAGCGTTGTGTACCAAACGATCCATACTGGCGCCGGCCAGTGTGGAGTCCCCTATGCTGGCATGCCATTGATCCAGCGGGAGTTGGCTGGTGACTAGGGTTGAGCGCGAACCGTGCCGATCTTCCAAAAAAATTGGAAAATTGGAGGATAATGAATGAGCTCATTGAATCTGTTTTAGAACGATCTACGTTGCTTTCAAGGATAAAGGCCTGCCGCGCTTACTAAAGCCAACAGTACCACCCACAACGGATTCAATCTTTTTTTTGAAGAGGTCATTTCCCAGCGGCGTTCCTGAATGCAAACTCGCACGGATTAAGTCAAGTTCATCGGGATTGATTACTGTCGAAAATAACCCACGATAGGCCGCTTGCCGTGCCTCAGGGGTTTTATCTAACGACAAATACAGTTCATGTGGTTGAATAATGGCATTATCAATCCCCTGAGCATTCGCTGCATAACTTGACCAACGATACTGCGCAGGATGCTCAACCATTTCTGCGCGCACCGGATTCATCTCGACATAACGCATGCAGATCAAGAAATAGTCCTCTGATTCTAAAATATGGCCCTTATGCCGACCTTCCCACAAACTCCCTCGGCGTCGATAGGTTTTATTAATGTACGGTACAAAATGGCGTCCGATATCCTGAAACAACAAACTAATATCGTTTGCAGCCGTTGGTGTAACCAACAAATGCACATGATTTGTCATCAACACATAGGCATGAATAAAACAGCCAAGCGCATCGGCCGATGCTTTCAAAAAACGCAAGTAGGCCAGATAATCCTGATCGTCGAAAAATACTGGCTCCCTATTATGCCCGCGTTGATAGACATGCACTGGGACACCCGGCTGATAAAAGCGTTGTTTCCTGGGCATCAGGAATCCAATAACGCTAACGGATGACGATTTTTTAAACCTTTGAAACGTTTAAAGCCTTTATCAGTCGTCACCCACTCACAGCCCCATTCCATCGCCAAGGCCGCATGATAAGCATCGGGAATATCATTGCCTTTAGCGTCGATTTGTTCTAAGCATTCTAAAAAAATCTTCCAGTGCATGGGTCCTGGCGCAAGACAGACTGCCTGATTAGCTTCTCTGATTTGAGTAACGAAACGAACAGCACTGGACAATGCCGACGGTATCTCAAACACCCTGGGATGGGTAACTACCCGCAAAAAGCCACTCAAAACTAATTCCGAATAAGCAAAAGCGGCATTGCCGTTAATGATGGATTCCAGCCATTCCCGATACATCAAATGATCCGGGGTATCTTCCCTATGCGCGTAAACCAGGACATTGACATCCATTAAAAACATTAACGGCCGTCCATAATTTCGCCCAAGCTGCGGCCGTCATCCAGATTAACCCCCGGTTTTAGACCTGCCCCGGAAACCGTTGTCAATTTTACCGGATCACGTTCCAGGTGGTGGCGTGAAAAAAACTCCCGCAAAGAATTTTCAATGACTTCTTTTAAAGTGCAGCCTTGCTGGGCCGCCTGAAGCTTGGCATACATCAACAACTGGTCATCGATATTAATGGTGGTTCGCATGGCTTGATTCTCCGAAAATGAAATCTTAACATAAAGCAGGGGATGTTATGCATAAATATGTCTATTATTAAAAGGAGCCGACCCTGAGGTATCAAACGCATGATCCGCTCCAAAATCCGTTATGACCCGTTGCAAGATAGTTGAACAGCCTCGACAATGAACTTCGGCTAAGCTGCTAAAAGGCCGAAATCGTTGCTCCGAAACTCTAAACTCTTGCTCATAAACGACTACCTCTCCGAAGGTAGTGTGCCACCAGAGTTTTTTTTACCACTCTTTATAGCGCTGCGGTGTTCCTTGTCAAAATCCTCTGTAGTTTGCGATATCTTGTGTTCCGACCAGCAATGAAGGGCTTCGCTGCCCATTTGGCGTAGTTCTTCTATCACTCGCATTTCTGCTTCATTGGCTTTTTGACAATCCCCAGCACTGTCCTCAATGATATTAATTAACAATTCAATTCGGTTTTTAAGCGAGGGATACTGGCTTAGGCGTTGTTCAAGGGTTATATCAGATTTAGTTAAAAACATTACAGGGACTTTCTATTGTAGTAGATTATAAAGATTCTATAATACACTGAAAAACCGTACTTTTAATCACACCCTTTTGTAATTGTTGGGATCAAAAAGTCTTGCCAAACAGGCCAGCTTGGAGTACCGTTTATCAGAAAATAGGTTCGAAAGTGGCGTTGAACTTCCTATCCATCGAAGGAAGCTTAAGGAATAGCCTAAGCCTGACTTGAATCAGTATGCTGAATACTAAATGGTGAGAAAAAAGATTTTATGCAGAAAAATATATAGTAATTGATTTTTTTGAATAATGACATTTAAGCGACTTAATTTAACCGGCAATCGGCGAGTAATACTTAGTTCAACTCGCCTTACCTTGCTTACGTAATAGGAGGGGCACATGGCAGCAATCACAGATTCGCAATTGGTATTACATCTCGACAGTTTCATCACCGGCCATCTTCAGAACGCCGGGAATTCTGCGATTGATGACTTCCACACGGTTTTGCGCGAAAGAGCTATCGATCGATTCAACTTGGCTGGGGCGGAGGGAGCCGGAGTTACTGGGTTAACAGCAATTCTATGTTCCGCAATAGCTGCCTCCGTGACCGCGGTTGCCGCAGCTATTGCTGTCCCGATCGGTGTGATTATCCACCAGAACAACCAGAGCGCAGTGGAGCGAAACATAGATCAACTGAAGACAATGTGGAGATCGTGGTGGAGTTCATACTGTTCAAGTTGGCGCACAACCGTTCTTCGACAAGCAGGTCAGTTTGCCAGTGGCACTCGCCGGCGAGACCCGAGCCAGATGGACACGGACCACTTTCCTGCACTGGAACGAGGGTTCCTTGAGTATGCTGGTGCGCCTTGTCAAGCATACATCTACGTGCGTGTGTGGAATCACATTGCCTACCATTGGGATAGCGCGATTGCTCAGGAAGGTCGAAGAAGTGGGAGAGGCCCACAGGGAGTCATCATGCCGTGCCGAACCTTGGGTCGACGCGATGCGTATGGAGCATCCTTGCCGAGTGCGACGGATGCGGAGGCACACCGTGCCGCACATACCGCAACAATGCCTAGTGATCTCAACCGCATGGAGATTAGGAACCTCGGGCTCTCATTTTAACACGGCAATGTGGTATCGTACATTAGACATCTTTCCTAAATACAGCCATAGCGCAAGACAATAGCAGCCACTAAATTCCATGTCAGGGAGTAATGCTTGTGTTTGCCCCCATAAACATCCTTAACAATCCTGAAGATTTTGCATCGGCGGTTGACATGCTCGATGACAACACGCTTTTTGATAGTGCCTTATTATTGGCCTTGTCTTCTGTCGAAAGGGATTGGCCCCTGAGGTATCCCCACAAAATATCAATAAAAAACAATGCATTATTGGATAAGATTTGGATAAAGATAAGATTTAAGTCGGTCTGAGCATAAGAATTCATTCTAAAATAATAATCTGGAAGGATAAATTTATGTCAATTATTGCTCTGCTGCATAACTTGTTAAAAGAAAAACTTCCTAGCATTCATGCTACTCGATTCACAGCGCTGATGGCTGCAGTCGAGGCTGGGTTGAAAGGAGCGTCGGTATCGATTACGCAACTCGGACGGACGCTTTCCGGACCGGCCTGCATCAAACACAAAATCAAACGCATGGATCGTTTAGCCGGGAATCGCCATCTTAACACCGAACGCATGGCGATCTACGGTGCTATGACCCAATGGCTATTGCAGTCCCTGCCCATGCCGTTGATCCTTATCGACTGGTCGCCCCTGACCGCAGATCAGCATCAGCAGCTCTTACGAGCAGCGCTGCCTACGGGAGGACGTTCCGTTACCTTGTACGAAGAAATTCATCCCATTAAAAAACTGGGCAACCGCCGGGTACAGCAGCGATTTCTCAGCAGTTTGCAAGCATTGCTACCCGCTAATGTAACGCCTATCATCGTTGCCGATTCCGGATTTCGCACGCCATTTTTTCGCGAAGTTGAAAGTTTGGGCTGGCATTGGCTCGGACGAATTCGCAATAGGGATTTCATTGCCTGGGCCAACCGGCCTAACGATTGGCTGGCGGCAAAGTCACTCTACGCCAAAGCCACTCGAAAACCCAAGTGCTTGGGCCCGGCCCGTTGGGTGCGTAGCCACCCGCTAGACGGTGAGTTGGTGACATTTTATCAGCCCGCCAAAGGCCGGAAACACCTGACGGCCCAACATCGTCCAAGCCAATCCAGTGCCAGTCGTAAACACGCCAAACGCGAAAAAGAGCCTTGGCTTCTGGTCGTATCGCCCTCGCTAAAAGCGTTTTCTGCGGCGCGGGTCGTGGATTATTATCGAAGCCGCATGCAAATTGAGGAAGGCCTGCGAGACACAAAAAGTACGCATTATGGCTTGGATTTTACCAGCGAAAGCCGGATTGAAGCCGAACGCCGCGCCAACCTGTTATTAATCGCCGCGCTCATCATTTTCGCGCTTTGGCTCACTGGGCTTTGTTTAAAAGGTACTGAAATCGAACGACATATCAAAGTCAACAGCAACCAGAATCACTCACCGTATTCGGTTATATTTCTCGCCCGAATCGCCTGCCGCTATGTTGCCTTTGAGTTGTCCGCCTCAATGTTGGAACAGGCGCAAGCTCTTTTATTAAACTACTTCGACTCATTCGAGGGAGGGTAAATTCGTGGGGATACCTCAGGGTCTGACCCTGAGGTACTGATGATTTTTTTCGATATTCGGCACTTAAAATCGTCAAATGCCGTGTTAGTGAGTCGTCCAAAAAAATATTTTGAGACGAAATATCCACCCCTTTTTCGACAGTGAATCTGGAAAGCGTTACAGCGCAAATGGCTCAGCGATAATTTGTCTGGACAATGGGGTCCACTTTAATATCGAATTATGGGGTTATCTTGAACACCATGTTTCATAATTTAAAGGATCAAAAGCATTACATTTTGCTGCTTCGGACTTTGCAATTTTCTGATAAGATGTTTCGCCTTCCCCGGTGAAATAATAGAAAAAGTTAACATCTTCACCGTACACCCACCACTCTCCAGAACCTTGATTCATTAAGGTTGCCCTGAAAGAAAATATTGAAGACTCCTTTGGAATTACAAAACCACGGGCAGTCATTAAACACCAAGCATTACTAAAAATATCGCTAATCATGGAAACCCCGAACAACAAAACGATGAGTAGCCCAACCAGGACCCTATTATTCATAAAAATAGAGCGCGGCCTTACCTGAAGCGGCATCAGAAAGTAGTTTCATCGCATCTTTCGCATATTTCTTTGCCAAAGGTCCGCTGCCATTATATGCGGCAATGACTTTTTCCAATTCTGAAATGCTGATTGTTCCGTTATGGCAGATTCTGTTGGTAACATAATCGATCAACTGCCGCAAATGGGCAGCACAGTAATACAAATCTGCTTTCCAATCATCACCCGATACCCTGGTATCTTGGTTCCAGCCCAATATCCTGAACTTGACAGAATCAGGTAATGGTGGTCGTCCATACATTTTTTCTGAATATAATGCCGCGCTCTGTAACGCACTACGGGACATATTGGCAAATCCGGTTGATCCACCAGCGACTTTATCAGGCACTACATCGAATAAAGCATTATCCAAAATAGCTGCAAAAGTCGTCAGGCTCCGTTCGGTAAACTGTAAAACCTTTTGCGTGGTTGTTGCATTCGGCCCATTTTCTTGCTGCAAGATAACCGCAAGCAGAACATGAGGAATTTTATGATAGCCGACAGCTTGACGAACCCATTGTCTAATCTCCTTATCTTGAACGGACAATCGAAATGGCTCATCTTTTCCAGGAACATACCACATCACAGGAAATGGCGAGGAAAGATTCCCCGAATAACCCGGGATCGGGCTTAACCCGGTGATAGTGGTATTTTCCATACCAGAGCAGGGACATTTACGTCCGGCGTTTTTTTGCAGAATAGGACCCGGTAAAGGTGTATTGGTTCGTGCCAATGTCCCTTTATCAATAATCTGTTCATTTGGCTCCACACCTAATATTCCAGGCTTGCTTGATGACATCTTGGAAGCTCCATAAAATTCGTCGTATGGCCGTAAAACTTTTTCACCTTATTGTTGCAGAATTACAACTTATCCAGCATTTCTTTTTGTCGCCAAGCCGGGGCGGCGGTGGGAAATAATTGAGAGCCGGGATTTAGCACACACAGGTGGTAAGTAGCCATTGTCCGTTGGCGTTGAAAGCCTTCTTTCAATACATGGATACAATGTTCTCTCGTCACCGGCCCACCAAGAAAATAACGAACACCCGGTTGAAAACGTGGCTGGTTTTTGGTCCACCACAACTTGATTTTTTTCAGGTCAGGCCAGGGCAAGGCGATGTCTTCGGGGAGTTCGACGTTTTCGTCATCGGGGTCGTCGGTGGGGCCGTCTTCGTAATCTTCCGGCGGCAGGGCTTCCAATTGATCGAGATTGAAGTCTGCGCCGGTGATGTTCACAAAAGCTTCGGCGGCAATGCGGGCGTATTGCGGCAAAGCCATCTGCTCAAGCAGCCAGGGCACAGCTTGTATCAAACCGACATAACCCGCACCGATGATGCGAAAGCGCTCTGCATCGGGGGAATTAGGCAATTGCTGTAATAAGGCTTGGCCTTGTTCCGGTTGCATCGCCAACAAAGTCAATTGAAACGCCCGCATTTGATGCGTGCAGTTTTTGATGGCATAAGCGGACAGCGCTTCGAACGCATGTGTCCGCTCGCCTAGCAGCACCACCGACCAGGTTGCCCAAAAACGTGCTTCTACCTTGGGATCGGCAAGGCAATTTCTTATTAAGGGCAAAAAATCTATCCGACCCAGTTCCCCCGCTGTGCGTAAAGCGCGGGCTCGTACTTTGGGTTCAGTGGATGTTAAATATTGTACAAGATTCGGTGGATTTTTACGATGCAAGGCGCAAGCGGCTATACCGAGCATTTGTCTGAGTGGCATGGGATCGTCCAGCATGGCTTTGACCCGCCCGACCAAATGCTCTGCCGATACCCAATTCAGGGCGGAAACCAGGCCGGGAACCGCTTCGGGGATGGCTATTGCCTGTTCGATTAACTTATCGAAACGGTCGTCATTGGCTTCAATCGCCAGCACGGCGGCAGGAAAAAAATCTTCCGGCCCTTCGTTTGCCAGTGCGGCTTCGGCAAGCTGCCAACCGTCATCCCCAGCCACTCGTAAACCGTCAATGTGGGCTTCCAGACGTTCGTCGAGATCGGCAAATTGTTGTGGAGAGTAGTTTGGTGCGTAAATGGAATTAGCACGTTGAAGCCACAAAAAAGATGCTTCCTCAAAATATTCAGCAACAAAAGACAAAATCAATACCTTATTATATAAATTGAGTTTTGTTTGTTTCTATTCAATCAATCACTACTGTGATGAGTTAAAGCCCATTCTTTAAATCTAGAGTTTATCATCTCTGTAACAGCATCATACGTATTCCAATCATCTTTCAGAAAAGCGAAATTTTCTAACTCGGGAAAAAGTTCACCAAGGTCTTCATAATAAAAATGATCCCATCCCGGACGATAATAGCATCTTGTAAAAGCATTACCTGTTTCATTTAGATGCTGAACCTCTAATTTATCCGAGCAGCATTCACGAAGTATAGCCCTGCTATTAATCTCACGATTCCGGAATTTTTCTAATAACTTTTTATTGTCATCTTCCAATTTTTCACTTACTAAATTATTGTCAATAGCCCAACCCAAATAGATTGATATTTCAACCCCTAAATCTTCAAGATTAATACCTTGCGGAGTTTCATCACCAAGTTCTGCGATAGCATATGGGAATTCATCAAGTAGATCATCACTTTCTGCAAGTAACTTATCTAAATCATTAAAATTAATTTTTTTTTGAATGTCAGATTTCATTTGAAATAGCCTTCTAAAATAATTTTTAAAAATTCAACTCTACCCTTCAATTGCCCTTATTAATGACTCCGCCCAAGCGTGGTCAGAGCGAAAATCATCGTCTTTTAGCACATTAAGGAATAGATACTTTGTTTGATCCAGTGAGTTTTTTACTATCTTTGCGATAGCAGCTATTTCTACACCTGTAGGACTACGTTCGGGGTACGCTCCTAGCTCAATATCCCACCCATTTCCCTCTGCTACGAATCGTGGCAGTGACTCTAAAAAAGCTTGATAGTATAAGAGAATATCAAATGTCCCAAGAATACGGACTACAGTTTGTTGTACACTAGTTTCGCACCCAGGAGCAAATGTTTCAAAGAGTGTTTTAATAATGCTGATTTCATTAATGCCTGCAACTTGCTCAACCAATTGACAAAACTCCAGAGCATCTTTACGAGTTTGATATTGCTGTAATTGAAGCACCTTCTTACGCCAATCTGAGTAATTTATTGATAATTGCATTTAAATAAACCCCTTACATTCAGCATATGCCAACATTTCCTCTATAGCTTTATCGTACTTTCCAGGGAATTTCTTTTTAATAAATCTTATATCCCTCATCATAGCTGCTCTAAACCCCTTTGGGCCTTGGCTTACTAGCTGTTTTTGTATAGCGCGCTCTGCTATTGCAGCTGCCGATCGCCCCCAAGTCGGTGTTTGTATATGATCAGCAACATCCATTTGTATACTCGGGCCTTGACCAGTAGTATTTGATGTTACTGAATTAGCGGGTATATGATGTGATTCCGTACCACGTTCGGCTCCACCAGGTTTCATTTTTGAATGTTTACCACCTTTATGCGGCCCATCCCCGCCCGCTCCATCACATGGATCTTTCTCTTCGCTACCGCCTGTAGCAGGAGGTTGTGTTTCACCCTGCATATTGGCCGCATTTTCGGCATTGTGGAACATCTTGTCAGTAAAACGTTCGGTATTTTTACCATCCATCTTCACATCGAAGGAATACAGAATCCAAGTTGCTTCCTTCATGAACACATTCGACTTAACCCCACCAATAGTTCCCGCATTGTCGCCATTAGAAAGCGAAAATTTTGAGCCTTTGTTGGCCGCCATTGCTTTATCGCCCTTTACGGTGGTTGTTCCGTTGGACAAGGTAATAGATTGTGCAATATTCGGGTAAGGAATCGGCACCGGACCGCCGGGCGTGGGCGTTTTGCATACATCCGGTATCGTCGCATTGGTTATGCCATTACTAAATTTATGCACAAGTGATAAGCAAGTGCCATTAACTTTTATGGTAACCGGCATCTTAGGCTACCTTAGCTAATTCTGTTGCCCTAATCACTGCAGCACCACGCTCACCCGATTCGGAGCTGGCCCAAACAAAAGACAGCGAGCCTTTGCTGTAACGTTTTTTATGGCTGATCACCGCAGTAGCGACATGCAAGGGAACTCCTGCTGCGCCAACATCGCCCCAACAATCGGCATAAGCAATATAATCAGACGCTGAAATGAAATAATCTTTCGTTCTCAAGGTGGTGAAGCCGTACTCGTCTGCTCTATAAATTTCTCCATTCAAATCACAAAATACATTTTGAATTTTTTCACCCGGCGTTAAAGCACTAAGGGCGACGCGAAATGCCTGGGTTAAGCCTTCAGCAATACATACGGCATCAGTTTTGATCAGCTTGGTTTCCCGGCCAACACCCACGCTTATGACTCCGCCCAAAGATGGCAGACGGTTTCGTCTAGTAAATTCATCGGTCGCTACCAGCACCGCGCCGGCCGCTTCGCCGGGGATAAAACCCCACGCATTGTTGAGTGGTCCGCCGCCGTGAAGCTGGTCGCATTCTTCAATCCATTCCAGGGTTTCCGGCTCAATGTAAGAATCGACTCCCGCGACCAGACAAGCGTCCAAAGTGCGGGCGGTAAATTGTTTGATCGCCGCATCCAAGGCCAAATGCCCGGCGGCGTGACCCACGGCAAAATGCTGGATAGGCATTAATAATCCACCGTAGCGTGCTTTAACAGCGGCCAGGATTGCATCAAGCAGTTCTTTCGGCTGACCAGGACGTGGCGGCGGCAGTGCCAAAGCCAGACCGACTTTGACAGGCTGCTCAGCTAAAATGTTGGTTAAAGTTGCCAACGCTTCATCAATGGCGGGAAACAATAAGGCAGAAAACCGCTCCATGCCCATAATACTTACATCCAACCAGGGCGCACGCGCCACCCGCATCGGCTCGCCTGCGGTATCGATCATAAAGGGGTGTTCATTAAAGCCGCAGATGCCTGCCCGAGCCGCTGCTGCGCTCGTCCAAACCGTACGACCTATTGGCGTAGATGCTCCCAGACCGATAATTTGTACGCGCGGCGCAGCCATGCTTAGGCTTCCTCTTCCATTTCGACTTCTTGAGCCGGGTTGGTGCTGAGCAGCCGTTTTTGAATGATTCGAGTTTCTTTAAGGTTGTGTCCCTTGGAATGACAAGGAAATGCGCTATGCCAAACCAGCGAAACACGAGGGAAATCCGGTTCGATGATGACGGTGTGCAGCTTAGGCCGTTCGTGCAGTTGGCGCTCACCGGTATAAAAGAAGGTTTCAAAACCCAATATCACACGCGGCAGCTTGAAATGCAGTTTGCCCTGCGGGGTTAAATTCAACAAGGCTACTGGTTCTTGGCCTTGCAGAAATTGCGGCGTTTGCTGATCTGTTGGCACGCATTGGTAATGGCGGTCATCAAAATCCAGCGGCAGCAACGGCAGACGTTCCTGCTGCCATCTTTCATCGTAAGTTCCGGTAAAACTAACGCGGGGCTGCCAGTGCGAACAGATCGGGCCGAATCCGGCTGGATTGGGTTTGTCTTTCCAGATTTTTATAAGTTGGTCTGGATATTCGATATTGGGTAAGGGTAAGCCGTTAAGCTTATCGGAAGATAAGGCATAGCCGGTTCCCAAGGGATTGCGCATATCCCATTGTGGATTTAGCGATTCCTTGGTTTGTGGATCGAAACCGCCAAAGGCACGCTCAAAGATAATCGGCATTGTGGCGAAAGGCTTTGGCTTGGTTATCGAGCCGTCTTGCCAAACGCGGTCACCAAAAACTTTTAATAGCTTGGTAAGTGTACCTATCCGAAAGCCGACATCCAGTGCCGTAACCGGCTGGCCATTAGGTGCGTAAGCATGACCATTGACAATAATATCAGTGGTAGTTTTGGTGCGGACTAAATCGCTATCGAATTTAAGGCTGGATTTTGCTGGATCGTCAGGATTGATGTACTCGGGAGCCATGACGACGGGCGGCTGCTCCCTGGCGATTTCTGTCGTGCCGTCCGGTTTGATATCAAACGTACATTTGACCGTCACCAGCCAGATTTCCGCGCCGTCCTTATCCCGAACCCAGGTGCGCTCGGCGGCGAACGGCGTACGGTTATCAAGCTGCCACATGGCCTATGCAATCAGTTAATATCGACATACGCGCCTTTGATCTTATTCGCCCCGCGCGAACGGGTAAGGACATAGTTGCCTTTAATCAATACCTTTCCGGCTTTAGTCAAAACAATGCTGGCCTCTCCACAACGCAATTCGATTTCACGTTCTGCGTGCAAAACCACACGTTCGCCATCCACTTTAAAGTGTGGCGATGCAACGGGTATAGTCTTCTCCTGCAAGCGGCCAATAATGATTGGAGACCGCACATTATTTCTCTCGAAAGCCACCACGATCTTTGCACCGGATTCGTTCTCAGCTAAGCCAATAGTGGACAATGCCTTGATAGGCTCCAGATTGTCACTCAATGCAACAAGGAAATGGCCGTCGCTATTGAAACCGGCGAAAGTGGCAATAGAAACCCCTTCACCGGCAAGTTTAGCCCAATCGGACACTTTACGAAGGATAGTATTTGCACTCTGCAATTCGACTTCGCCCATAGTTTTAGTCCTCCCCTAGAGTTGAGCCTTTGATCTTGATTGATCCACCCGCTTTGAAGGATGCGCTGCCATCAGCCTTGATGGTGATTTTGGCACCTTTAATGGTAATACCACCCGAATTCATTATAATTTTACTACCGCCTGCTTTGAGGATAATGGTGGGGGCCTCGACCATACAGACAGCGCCTGCTTTCATCTTGAAAGGTCCTTTCGAAGTTTCACTGATGACCGCCGCCGATAACTTGTGAGGACCACCCACATTGAAAGATTGAAGGGCTCCGACGCTAATTACCTGCGCTCCACCAACTGAAATGGTCTGAGCCCCCCCCACATTGATAGCCTGTACACCACCGACATCAATCATTTCACCTGCGCCTACATTATGCATACGACCCGCACCGACCGAATGCATTTCTGCTACAGATATCGTCGTTGTTTGCACACCGTTAACCGTATGGGAACGGCCGCCATTAACCGTGACAGTTTCACCACCATTTACGGTTTCTGTCCGGTGTCCGGTAATCGTAATTGTTTCAGCTCCACCGACTGATTCGGTTCGGCTGGCTCCTATGGTAATTGTTTGGTTGGAGCCAATACTGATTGTTTGGTTACTGCCAACGGTTTCCGAATCATCCACATCAATTGTATCAGTCCGATTATTGTGAACTGTGGTTGTTTGGTCGTTATCGACCGTCGTATCCATGTTATATTGGCCATGAATGGCAACTTGTTCCTTGCCTTTAGTATCGTCCAACATGATGGTATTATCGCCACCACCCCCGGGCGTACTGTTGGATTTCAATCCACTCACCATTTTTTGTGATGGTAAATCATTGGGGGCTTTGTTGTCCGCGTTGTATACCCTGCCAGTGACAATGGGCCGATCTGGATCGCCCTCTTCAAACGAGACGATGACTTCTTCTCCGATTCGGGGAATATCAACACCGCCGAAACCTTTTCCCGCATGGACTTGAGATACTCTAATCCAGCATGAACTGTTTTCATCCCGTTTGCCGTATCGATCCCAATGGAACTGGAGTTTTACACGGCCATGTTCGTCCGTATAGATTTCTTCGCTGGCTGGGCCCACTACTAAAGCAGTCTGCGGACCCTGGACAATTGGCTTGGGTGTAATACGCGCCGGGCGGAATGGCGTATTGCCTTCAATGACATTAAAACTGTTTGTATAATTAGCGCCTCCGACGCCTTCCCCTGCTTCAAAAGGTTCAGTGTGAATACTATGGTTAACAGAAACAACCAAGTATTCGCGGTTCTGATCGGATCTGGGAAAATTGCTTAGGGTAAACAAGCCGCCGCATAGCAAGCCTCGAACAATACTCTGTCCTTGAACCTGCTCATATTGAGCATGTAGCTCTTCAATCCGTGTTCGTGCATAACTATTACCCTCATCGGCGACAATATAATCACCAGGGTAATCATAAACCTCGTATTCCGACCGGCTGTGTTCCCTTGGAATAGTGGAATCCACTTTCAGGTCTGCTTTGGGGCGAGTAAAATTATATTCATTGAGGACATAACTGCCCGGCTGTAATCGTTTGGAAATATACCAGTTGGAGATGCACTCTTCGTCTCGAACTGCTACATCATCTGGCGGGTAATAAGGGATTTCCTGACAACCGGCGATAACTTCATGGCAGCCATAAGCGTCAGCCAGATTGAGCGTATGTTTGTCTTCTTCATGGGTAAAGTAGTAATAAATTCCCTCCTGCTCCATCAGACGGCTAACAAAATTAAAATCTGTCTCACGGTATTGAACGCAATAGTCCCAGGTCCGATAGCTGCCGCACAGCTTATCCTCAAAATCAGTAAAACCAAGATCCCTAAACACTTGCTTGATAATATCCGGGACAGTTAATTGCTGAAAAATTCGACAATCTGCCGTTCTTGTCAAAAACCACAACCAAGGATGGACGGTAGCCTGATATACCGCATATCGGCCTTGATCAACAGTCTGTGAAATACTGCCAACATAACCGTTAAAAAAACGTCTCCCTGTTGACCGGTCAACACGAATGGTCACGTTCTGACCAAGCAAATCCTCAAATTGAATATTTTCCGTGCTGTTCAACACCAGGTTAATGGTAAAAAGGCGTCCTAGTTCCTCAGTAACATTCATATCACGCAGCAATAGAACATCCGCTCCCAGCGGAGTAATGATTTCTATTTCACGGTGTTGCTGAGTTACTGACATAAAGTAACCTGATCAAATAGTTGTTAGATAGGGCTGTATTTTCGGCAACAAGGACAATGCAGCCTCAAATTAGATTTCCTGCTGTTGCATTATTCAAATTGATAATTAAATTCGCCATCTTTTACCGAAATTCTAATAGCTGATAAAGGTTCTCCCGCCATCATCTTCGTTAAAAATTCTTGGCTAATTGTCGGCAATACAGTATTGGTTAAAATCGCATCAACGACCCTAGCTCCACTTTCAAGTTCGGTACAACGATCGACAATTAATTGAATGACTGCCTCATCATAAGTGAATGGTATGCCATGGTTTTCCTTGATCCTTTTTTCGATACGGCTCAGTTGCAATTTGATAATTGCTTTAAGCATCTCATCGCTTAACGGGTAATAAGGTATCGTCACCAGTCGCCCTAGCAGCGCAGCTGGAAATATTTTCAGTAAAGGTTCACGCAAAGCCTTGGTTATGCCTTCCGCATCAGGCATCAATTCAGGATCTTTACACAGGTTCATGATCAAATCTGTACCTGCATTGGATGTCAGCAGGATAATAGTATTTTTAAAGTTGATATAACGCCCTTCGGCATCTTCCATCCAGCCTTTATCAAAAACCTGAAAGAATATTTCGTGTACGTCGGGATGCGCTTTTTCCACTTCATCCAATAAAATAACGCTATAGGGCCGGCGACGTACGGCCTCAGTAAGAATTCCGCCTTCACCATAACCGACATATCCTGGCGGTGAGCCTTTAAGTGTCGATACGGTATGAGCCTCTTGATACTCGCTCATGTTAATGGTGATGATATTTTCTTCGCCACCGTAGAGGGCTTCAGCCAGAGCAAGACCCGTTTCGGTTTTGCCCACGCCGGAAGGTCCGCACAGCATAAAAACGCCAATGGGTTTACCAGGATTATCGAGACTCGCTCGCGAAGTTTGTACGCGTCTGGCAATCATATCCAAGGCATGACGTTGACCGATAACCCGTTGATTCAAGGTATCGCCAAGCCTGAGTATCGCTTCAATTTCATTTTTCACCATCTTCCCAACGGGAATGCCGGTCCAGTCGGCAACGACAGAAGCGATAGCCTGGCTATCAACGGTGGGGAATATTAACGGCCGTTCCCCCTGAAGCTCATTAAGCTGACGTTGTAAGTCTTTGAGTTGTTGCAATAATTCAATACGTTTACTGTCATCCAGGATTTCTGGTTCGGTATTGTCTGGTTTTTGGATTACATCGACGCTAACGCTTTCACTGACAGCTTCGACATTCTTTTCTAATTTACTTTCGGTGCCTTCCACTTTATTAACAACACCGCGTAACTTGGCGCGTAAATCAAGAATATCTTTAACCAGGCTTTTTTCATCCTGCCAGCATCTTTCCAGCTCGTTTAATCGTTCCTGCTCTTCGGCCAGTTTTGTTTGTACGTTTTCTTTACGTACGGTGGTTTCTACGCCAACGGCAGTTTCGCGATCAATAATGGCAGATTCAACGGTGAGCGCCTCGATTCTTCGGCGACAGTCATCAACCTCTGCAGGAACCGCATACTGGCTAATAGCAACCCGAGCACAAGCGGTATCCAATACGCTGACTGACTTATCCGGTAACTGTCGGTCAGGGATGTAGCGATGAGCCAGTTTGACAGAATCTTCCAGCGCTTCATCCAGTAATAATACCTGGTGATGTTTTTCCATAACGGAAGCGACACCCCGCATCATTAATAGCGCTTTTTCCTCGGTAGGCTCTTCAATCTGCACCACCTGAAAACGTCTGGTTAAAGCAGGGTCTTTTTCGAAATATTTTTTGTATTCCGCCCAGGTTGTTGCCGCGACAGTCCGCAATGTTCCGCGAGCCAATGCGGGTTTAAGCAGATTGGCGGCGTCGCCTGTTCCTGCAGCGCCACCCGCACCTATTAAAGTGTGAGCCTCATCAATAAATAAAATAATCGGCTTTTCTGAAGCTTGAACTTCTTCAATAACTTGGCGCAGTCGATTTTCAAATTCACCTTTCATACTGGCGCCCGCCTGCAACAAGCCCAGATCGAGGGTGCGAATAGTAACATTCAATAGCGGTGGTGGTACTTCTCCTGCGGCGATGCGTAAGGCAAAACCTTCGACCACAGCCGTTTTTCCAACGCCGGCCTCGCCTGTCAATATTGGGTTGTTTTGTCTACGGCGCATAAGAATATCAATAATCATCCTGATCTCTTCATCCCGCCCGACGATGGGATCCAGTTCGCCTTTGCGGGCAGCTTCAGTCAGGTCAACAGAAAATTGCTGTAAGGCCTTTTGCTTACCCATCTGCGCAGGAGGCATAGCTCCCGAATATTCACCAGGTGCGGCCGTACCTGCCAGTTTGGAACCGTCGTGCGCTTGTAATGCATCTTCAGGGGAACCAGATACGATTGAAGAAAATTCTTCCAATAACGTATCGGCATTGATTTTTTTGAACTGACTGGAAATGGCATGCAGAGCATTCCTTAAGTCAGATGTTTTGACTATACCGACCATCAAGTGACCGGTTCGAACTTGGCTGCTTGCGTATTTAAGACTGGCATATAACCAACCTTGCTCAACAGCCTGTTCAACGTGGGCGGAAAGATCCGAAATCGAAGTGGAACCCGCCGGCAGGCGATCTAATGCCTCAGTAAAATCACGCGCTAAATGAGAAGGATTTATTTCAAATTTTTTGATTATGCGGAGTAAATCTGAATCCTGTAACTGGAGTATTTGGTGTAACCAATGCACCAGTTCCACATAAGGATTACCTCGCATTTTACAAAATACGGTTGCACTTTCTATGCCTTTATAAGCCAAATTATTGAGTTTGCCAAACAAAGCTGTGCGGCTGATTTCTGTCATACAAGCATCTCCCTTCTGAGATACAAATCATTTGCATCGAATTCTCTTTTAGCAGTTTGCAACCAGCTTGTCCAGCCCAGCTGACCATATCGGCCTAATTGCGTGGCGGAAACTTGATCTTTTTTTAATAGCAGGTTTACGTCCCAGTTAAATTCGAATCCGATATAATTACTTACCAAGTCGAGGAGACTCTTCAATCTGTTACCTGTAGGTAACAGATTTTCATACTCTTTCAGCGTTAAGGGTCCCATAACGATCCGGAATTTATGTTGGCATTGCCAACTTTTTACACCTATCACCGCCGAAATTCCAAGTTGTCCTGTTGCTTCTATTCTATTCAAATAACAGTAACTATCTTCAGGAATATCTAGCCATTCACCGACAAATTCATGTATTTTGACTGTAACCCCAAAATAATCATTGAGGATAGATATCAATCCCTCACTATGATGCGTATGACAACCGAAATGCCCGGCAAAATGCAACTTAGTATGGTCACTAATAGCGTCTCGCTGCCGAAGAGATTCATCTCCTAGCCCCAGCAACGATCCAACATAGAGTAAGAATTTATCATTTTCGGGCCGGTCTAGCTGAACAGTCGGCTCCTTATCTGCCCACGCGCGATAAAATAAACATAATAAGCGATGATGAAACATATCCGCAAAGTCGGATAAAGTCGTATCTTTGGCATTTCGTATGCGATTTCTTGCATACTCTGTTAAATGGAGCGGCAACGGGCCATTAGGGCCAAATACTCCAAAAAACAAGACCTTAAGGCGTGCTAACTGATTGTCGTCTCTTGCAAATGAATCTAACGTGGAAGCTGCAAATAAAAGACTTGGGGTTTGCCCTAGCCTAACCGCATCATTTTTAGGAAGAGCTGAATAGCCAAATCGAGGATTATTTTTATATAAGCATTCGAACTGCCGCAATAACTCATAAAAACCAAATTTATAAGGATCATTTGCTAATTCAACTAATAAATCTAAACCAGTGTTCGAGTCCCCGTCCTGACCGGCCATCGCATAATCTCCCCAAGTTTTTTTGTTTTTATAACTGCCTGCGTAAAACTGTTAATAGATACATATTTACAGAAAAACTTATCCAAAACAGCACCTAACAGAAAGCTACTTGCCCCTTCAAAAGCCATATCGTCAAAAGTAACTGTTATTTCTACTCCTCGACCAAAACACATTGGACCCGAAATCGGGACACGAAGCACCACTGAACGACTACTGACCTCCAAAAGACCTTCTATTTGTTTAGCTACAGAGGCATTGGCGTAATCCCCATAAAGCCTTAATAAATCCTGTAGTGCAGTTGCGCCTTGGATCTCATCATTATTAATCAGGGTCAGATAATTCAACGCCAAGTGGCTAATCAATCGCCAAGCATGTTGTCCTTCAGCATGACTAGGCTTAGGGTCTGTCGGCCTAACCAAGCAACAGACAGCTTCTACAGGCGCACTAATTTCTAGGGTAAAATCAGTCGCTCCCTCGCCTATCAGCATCAACTTTGGCAGATCACGATTTGTACATAAAGTATTGACACCTAACTGCTTTAAGTCACTCCGGTAAGGAGTCTCGCTGGCATCCACTAGTGAAATAAAAACCTCACTGCCTAGATAATCTGATTTTATTCTCTTGTTACTCATGCTGACAGGAACCAAGGCAGGCTGGCGTCTCAGCGTGTAGTATGCAAAATCACCTTGAAGCCCCAAGTCTTGCTGGTTTGAATAAAAAGGTCGAAAAGTTTCCTCTGCCATATCTGCAGCGCCGTAGCCCGCCACCTCCAAAACGGAATGCACTTCGTAGTCATATTGTCTGGTTTTATCGATAACAAGGTGGTGTTCTGTACTCAGGTGACTCAAATGAACTCTATCCGTTTTTTTGGGAAACAAATTAATCGCTGGCGTGCAATAGAGTGCAAAATTATTAACGCTTGTTAATTCCTCCATTTCCGGTATCGACTTATCTAATAAAATCACCATTTCTAAAGCTGTTTGATCGCACCGTTGAAAAGCGGCTTGAAGATTTCCAATTTCAATAAATAAGAACCGTTGCGGAAGAGCAAAATATTCTTGTAATAAACGATAACCTTGAAATGATGGAGCGGCATAGGGCAACAAAGCCTGTTCAGCTTCAAACCCCATTGGTTTAATAGCCGATTTATTTAATTGCTGCTTCCATGCAGGATCTTGCCCTGGCGGCTGAATTACAATAGCCAAAGGGTGGCCCATGATCAACTCATACAGTTGCAATGGAACTTTACCGCTGCCGTGCAAATAAACGGGTAGCCGATCTATGCTAAGCTTTTGCAAGGGAATATCTAATACCGTTTCCAAACGTAAACGAAGGCCTGCTTTAACACCCTTAATTTCCAAACCGGCATAGCGAACTGCTTCTCCTACAGGCAAGTAATTAGCTTCAGTCAATTGCAGAGGCCATAGTTTTAATTCATGCGCCGTCTGAAATTCACATTTTGTTCGACCTTGGACGCTGGAATTACTTCTTAATCTGGTATGCTTGGGCAATACAAACCCATCTTCTGTGACGCCCCCTTTAAGATCAGGTTTAAATTGCACCACCGCCATCGAAGGTAGCGGCGCCAAATAGTGAGGGTAAACCATTTCCAGCAAATGCTGGGTGAAACGGGGAAACTCGGCTTCCATTTTCAATTGGATGCGCGCGGTCAGGAAAGCGAAGCTTTCCAAAAGTCGTTCGACATACGGATCGGCACATTCGGTACCTCCTAAATCGAGTCCTGCGGCGATTTTTGGGTGACTCTTGGCAAATTCCGCGCCCATTTCGCGAATAAACTGTAACTCTCTCTGGTAGTGTTCAATCATCCGGGGAATCATGTCTGCGGGCCCTTAGGACGATAATCTAAAACCGAGACGTTACCACTTTCCAATTCGAACTCAGTACGTAAATGCAAATAGAGCGGTTGGGGCTCCGCCCACAATTCGCCTTCAATTTCGAATGCCAAGGCATTATGGTCGAACAGGGTTTTATCCGCGGTAACTCGCACCATTAAAGTGCGACGAATAATGCGCGGTTCGAAATTAATAAGCACTTGCTTAAGGAATTGTTCCATAGTCCGCACGTCAAAACCCGATACAGTTTTGCCGGTCAGATCCGGGGTACCATAATTTAAAACCGAGGCGGCGACCTCGGGATAGCCTTCCAAATCCTTTTGGGGCGAATACTGGCTGGCGTTTAGCAGCCAGTCCAAATCCCGCTTAACGCAGGCGCGAATTTCCTTCAAGGAACTTACCGACATGGTCAAAGCGCTAAATTCTGCACGCACTTGATCAAGTTGCTTTTGCAATTGATGCCGATGCGAACGATTCTCCTCTGACTTCGATTCAGGAGCCGATGGCTTTAGCAGCAGTTCGGCAAGCGTTTTTTCAATACTTTGAATTTTTTCTTTTTGTATGCGAATCGAATTGTTAATCGGGTCATCATCGGTCAGACGATCGAGCAATGATGGCAAAAAACGATTTTTGGGCAGCGTTCTAGCCACCTGAATGCTCCTTTTCTGGTTGTTCGTCCGCCGTATTAAATTGAATGGACCGCACATCCATAAGTGCATAATCAGATGATTCGGTCGTCAAGGTTTTTTGACCTATGCCCAGAAATAAGCCGTTTCCGTAATCTTGCCAAGCGGTTTTGCGGGAAAGCGCAAACAACGGGTCGTCGTTTTTATAAGATTCAGGATAACGCGCAGGTATTACGCCATAGCTATCGCCGCCATTAGTCCAGGTGAAATGTGCCGGTAGCCAAACAACATCCCTAAGGTCAACAGGCTTTTCGATGTTTACGGAGCGAATGCGTTGCAATGGAATCCAAAAATATCGTCCTTCAATCACCGCCTCTAAAATAGGACCTAAGCGAGGATCACTGTCGGCAAGCCAATCAAAGGCTGTCCCGTCGATGTTTCCGGAAACCACAGGGGCCATGTCGAATGCGCGTTCACGAAGGTCTTGAGATTTCAAGTATTGGGCTTCTGCAGTCAGTTTTAGCGCCTGAAGCGATAGAGCCAGCCATTCCTCAGGCCGGCCGAACACCACTGGATCCCTCCGTCCAAGAAAAACCTCTTCCCGAAATCGTTCGCAGGCAATTACTTGTTTGTACATGGCAACCATCGCCAGGGTTGCGTCATCCAGTTCACCAGCAACACTTAACTGGGTTAAAGCCCGATCCCATTGGCCCATCACCGATAAAAGCTGAAACAGAAAAACGCGGTATTCAGCTTTTGCAGGCTGTGCTCGTACCTGCTCCTGAAGTTGATATAAAGCGCCTTGTAAATCGCCTTGCTGCAAACGTTCTTCTGCCGTCATCTTACGTGCACCGGATTTATTTAATCTGAGTACAGAGCGGATGGGACAACCCATCCGCCTGCCTACCATTTTCGGAACAATGGAAAGCTTATTCCGCTTTATTGAGCTCCAGATTCCATTTTTTCGGCCCAACTTTGTCCCCGGCGCTACCATCGTCTTTAACCGCTGTATAGGTCCAGGCTATTTTGTCATAACTGAAGGCAACGGATTCCGTTGCCCTTTGCGAACCGCCACCATTGATCTGAACGGATTGCACCATGGCATTCTCCAATTCATATTTTAGATAACAGACTTTTTCGCCGGTTTCCTGGCACACTTCAAGTTCCAGTTTGGCAATGTGTTTGCCTTGGGCACAAAACAGATTTAAATCGCAAGACGCCTTATCGACGGCTTTAAAAATATTGAAACTTCCGAAATCCGCACGCGCGGCTGCACGTCCCCCGGTTCCGCTAGCGCCGGATGTCGGCTGCGATAAACCATGGCTGAAGCTTTCGACTTCAATCCAGTCTTTATGTTTATCGTCGGTAGATTCCCCTTTGATAGGGTCAGCTTTTAAATAACAATTGGTAGCCATGATAATTCCTCTTTAAGTGAATGAAAAAATAACTTATCCCTGTTATCTTTATCGGCAATCCCGTAATCAATAAAATTTGCACTAGCCGACTCAGATTCCTAATAACAACAATATACATCCGTTACGCAATCAAGCGCCTTTTTGCGACGGCAGCTTGGAAACCAAACGTAACGAAACAGTCAGTCCTTCCAACTGGTAATGTGGCCGTAAAAAGAACTTCGATGTGTAATATCCTGGATTTCCCTTAACTTCTTCCACCACCACTTCTGCGGCCGCTAGCGGCTTTCTCGCTTTATCCTCCTCGGAAGCGGTAGCTGGATTCGACTCAACATAATTACTGATCCATTTATTTAGCCATTTCTCCATATCGTCGCGCTCTTTAAAAGAGCCAATTTTATCCCTGACGATACATTTTAAATAGTGAGCGAAACGGCAAACTGCAAACAGATAAGGTAGACGTGCCGAAAGATTGGCGTTGGCAGTCGCATCTGGATCGTCGTATTCGAACGGCTTTTGTAAAGACTGGGCACCGATAAAGGCGGCAAAATCCGAGTTTTTTTTGTGCAGCAAAGGCATAAAGCCGTTTTTAGCGAGTTCGGCCTCTCGACGATCGCTAATGGCAATTTCGGTCGGACATTTCATGTCTACACCGCCATCGTCGGTAGGGAAAGTGTGCGTCGGTAAGCCCTCTACCGCCCCACCGGACTCAATGCCCCGGATACGTGAACACCAGCCGTAAAGTTTGAACGCCCGGTTTATATTCACGGCCATTGCATAAGCGGAATTGGACCAGGTGTATTTGTTATGGTCAGCATGTTCGACATCTTCCTCGAAAGCGAACTCTTCTACCGGAGCTGTTTTTGCGCCGTAAGGCAAACGCGATAAGAAGCGCGGCATCGCCAAGCCTATGTAACGCGAATCTTCTGCTTCCCGCAATGAACGCCATGAGGCATATTCAGGGGTTTGAAAAATTTTGGTCAGATCACGGGGGGCGGACAATTCCTGCCATGATTCCATATTCATCAAAGTTGGCGCCGCAGCGGCGATAAAGGGCACATGAGCAGCCGCCGAAATTTCGGCAATACCATTTAAAAAATCAACATCGGTTGGGCGGTGATCGAATTCATAATCGCCTAACAAGCATCCGAAAGGCTCGCCTCCAAACAAGCCGTATTCGTGTTCGTAGATCTTTTTAAAAAGCGGACTTTGGTCCCAGGCAGTTCCTTTAAATTTCTTCAAGGTTTTGTGCACATCCTTTTTGGAGATATTTAGAACTTTAATCTTTAACATTTCGTCCGTTTCAGTGTTATTGATCAAATAGTGCATGCCACGCCAGCTCCCTTCCAGTTTTTGAAAATCCGGGTGGTGCATAATCCGGTTCACCTGGTCGCTTAAACGCTTATCGATTTCCGCAATGATAGCTTCGATCGATTTGACGGCATCATCGGAAATCAAGTTGGTTTTCGCCAGCGCCTGTTCCGCCAGAGTTTTGACCGCATCTTGTACGGCTTCCTTTGCCCGCTCCGACTTAGGTTTGAATTCTTTTTGCAGCAATGTGGCGAAATCGCCGGTTTCCAATGTTTCGGTTGGCGCTTCAGCAGTCGCGCCGATTGCCTGAGTTTCGGTTTCGGCCATCGTTAACTCTCCTCTGTCTTGCCGGACTCACCGGCTTCATCAGTTGTACCTGTTTCAGCCGCCGGTTTGGGCGCTGATGCCAGCGACTGCAGCAACGCAGAATCATTTAGCGCCTTTGCAATCAGTTCTTCAGCACCGCCTTTGCCGTCCATATAGGTAAGAAGATTGGATAGCTGGGTGCGTGCCTTGAGTAACTGATTGAGACCTTCAACTTTACTTGCTACGGCGCCTGGAGAGAAATCATCCATACTTTCAAAGGTGATATCGACACTTAAATTGCCTTCGCCAGTCAGAACATTCGGTACTTGAAACGCTACTCTCGGTTTCATTGCTTTTAAACGGTCATCGAAATTATCAACATCAATTTCCAGAAACCCCCGATCAGCTACCGGTGGTAATTCTTCTGCCGGCTTTCCGGACAAATCGGCCATCACCCCCATTACAAAAGGTAATTGAATTTTTTTCTCCGCACCGTAAAGTTCGACATCATATTCAATCTGCACTCTTGGTGCTCGGTTGCGGGCAATGAATTTTTGACTACTTGCTTTTGCCATTTTTTTTACCTTATTAATAACTAAAGAATTAGTTCTTTAAAACGTTTCATTTTTTAAGTTTGATCCTGTTTTTGCACACCACAAATTTTTTCTGCCTGACTGACCGCATCAGGAGTAAGATCCTGTAAAATCTCCATGAAGTTCATGGATAGTAGCTTTTTTGCCCGTTGCATAAGAAACGGAACGGGGCTAGTAGGTTCGTAATGTTCAAAATATTTACAAATTTCATCAATCTCTGAAATGACTTCTTGACGAGTTTGTATACCAGCAGTTTTAACTTTAGCAACACCGCCTTTTGTTAAACCAACACCAGTACCCACCTGATCCATTATTTCAGCTTCAGAAACGCGCTGCTCAAGTGCAATAGCCTCTATTAGTTTAATTTTTTCGCCTAATAATTTTTGGAGGCTCTTTAATAAAGTTATCAAACGGGAAACGTCTGGCGCATTTTCGGAACCAACCTTATCAGAAGTAATGGCTACAATTCCTTCAGCCTGTTCCAGGGCATGCTTTATAGTTTTTTCCTGACTTTTCAGAGTTTCAATGTTGGTGGAGTTGAATGCTGCTTCAATAGAAGTCAGTTCATCAGAAGCCATTTTTTTCGCTTCTTCCAAAGTAACCGGAGAATCCTTATCAAAATCCCTCTTTGAATATGCTTCTTGAGTCATGTGACTTAAGGCATCGACTTTATTTTTCGAAGTTTCTATTTGATTCCAGGAAAAATTGCCCAAAGTTGAGATAGTAAGAGGAATATTGATAAGGGGATCCAGAATTCTGTTGTAATCATTGAGTGTGGATAGCGTATTCATACGTAGCACAGGATAGTCATCTTCAGGATCCTGGCGTGGGTAGACATCATCCCAATATTTCTGCAAATATTCCTGAATAAGCGTTAGACCATTGTCCAGACCACTAAAGCCATCAGTATGAACTAGTGCACAGGTCAGGTGCATAGCAACCTGAATATCCCGGCTACGCTCCAATAATGAAAAGGCTAAATCACGAACTTTTTTCCAGTCAGGATCCTTTGCGGAAACAATTGAGTCTCCTATTTGACGTTCGGGAGTCCCTTTAGCCTCTTGTTCAAGGCTGATAAAAACTGAATCTGTCTCCAGATTTTCGCCGCATGGAGAGCCAGGAGCAATTTCTTTAAGGTAATTTTCCAAAGCTAAGTCAGACAATGATTTCACCTTTTTTGTAAATCCAACAAAAACCAATACTAACACCGAAGTTCTAATGCTTAAAAGCTGTTTAAATAAATTTTTTCTCTTCAGTTTTATAAATAGCGCTCACTCGTGTATAGGCAAAAATAGCGTCTACAGAAAGACGTTGATGAGAGCGAGCGCCTATTATTGCGACTGCTGGGTGCGCGGTACCACGATTGTGGATAAATTTAACGGTACGCAGGACACATCAGCCCCTGTAAAGAAAGACTAAGACCGCCATTCATCTGGGGTGTGAACAGGGCTCTATCTTAAACTAAGCAATAATTTGTCTGGACAATGGGGTCGACTTTACACTTTAATTGATAACAAGGTGCCTATTAAGCTATAGTGATCCCGTTAGTTCTGTAGCGTTTTGTTATCGCTTAGTATTTATATTTAATCACAGACTAGAACCAACTTATCGTGAGGCAAAACATATACATATGAAACTTATTTTAAGTGTCATATCTTTTGCAGGAGCTGATGTTAAAGGCTCAAAAAAAATTACGCTCAATGGACAAGGTGCTTCAATTGGGCGAAAAGAAGATAATGCGCTTGTTTTACCTGACCCTAATAAATACGTGTCTGGGCACCATGCTTCAATCGAATATCGATCTCCTGATTATTTTTTAATAGATACCAGTGCCAATGGTGTCTTAATCAATAACAGTCAAACCCCGCTAGGAAACGGCAACAGTATAAAACTTAAGGATGGAGATCACCTAACAATGGGTGATTACATTATAGAAGTAAAGCTTGAAGATGATTTCTTTGAGTCGACTCCTCAACCGATTCCTCCTTTGCCTGATGATCAATTCAATAATTTGAATGATCCATTCTCCGATCTGGACTCTGATTCTGTTCAGGAGATGATAGATAAAAACGACTTAATCCCCTCAAGCTGGAAAAATCCTAGAGAAAAATCGAATGACCCATTTGACTTTCCGGATAGCCTAATTTCTGAAAAAATTCCAGATGAGAAAATTGGTTCTTCTCGAGGAGATTATAACCATATTCCACCTTACAAAGAGGCTTTCCCCAGTTTTAAAAGGGAAACAAAAGGGTTAAATGATGGTGAACCAGACTCTAGTATTCCCACTGATATTTTCGCTGAAGATTGGTATCAATCGGACAATGCCAATAAAAAATACGAACCTGAAACCACGGCAACTAAGGATATCAAACCTGGATTTCAATCAGAAACCATGTCCGCAAACCAAGAGCCACTCCACGTTGAATCTGAGGGCACAAAAATTGAAATACCTGCTCGAGAAAAAAAATTTACCCCACATGCATTTGAAGAGGAATTCATAAAAAACTTCCTCCGGGGCGCTCAACTTGAACATAGCAAGTTTAGAGAATCAATCAACCCTGAGACATTTTTTATAATCGGTTCAATTCTGAGGGCTGCCATTCAAGGGACAATGGATGTTTTAATCGGTAGAGCCAAAATCAAAAACGAAATGCATTTGGATGTGACGATAATCAGATCCAAACACAACAACCCGATCAAATTTTCAGTGAGTACTGATGAGGCACTCTCCAAATTGCTATTGCTTGAAGACCCCGGTTACATGCCTCCGAAAGAAGCTGTTGAAGAAGTTTTTGATGACATACGAGCTCACCAATATTCGGTTATAGCCGGTATGCAAACAGCTTTGCTTACTGTGCTTAAACGGTTTGACCCGCAAAAGCTGGAAGAACGCTTACAAAGACTGAGCCCAATAAGTGCAAGCATTCCAATTCATAAACAAGCGAAATTATGGAATTTGTTTGAACAACTTTATGAAGAAATTCAACAAGAGGCTGAAGATAACTTTTACCATCTATTTGGACAAGCATTTGCGGAAACCTATGAACAACAAATGCAAAAATTAAAATCTTCAAAAAAAGAAATTACTTTCAAATAAAACATTTTTGTATTCAGCGTAAGGTATCATTCCGAGCAGAGCGAGGAATCTTGAAGCCTGTACTCATAGCCCAACGCTTAAAATTTCTCCCGTTGGTCGAAATGAGAGGATCAAGCACCTTGCAAAAAACGCTGAATAGTTACTCATTGTTACAATCTAAGGCGCTTAGTTATGAGGGCTACATCAGTAATTTTCTTTATCGTTACACTGGTTATGTTCGGATGCAGCTCAGATCCCGAAAAACCAGTGGCTGTTGCTGAGCCCCCTCCAAAAGTGGCACCCATAACTGTTCAAGTCCGTATTCTTGTTTCTGAACAGGCTAATCCGGACATAGATGGACGTCCTTCACCGATTGTAATTCGAATTTACGAACTTAAAAGTCTAGGCAAATTCGAAGATGGAGATTTTTATAAATTATTTGAAAATTATGATTCTCAATTGGGGCCTGAGCTAATAGTATCAGAGCAATATCATTTGAAACCTGGCGATGTTAATGTAATTAAGCGGACGCTATCAGCTGAGACTCGGTACATAGGTGTATCAGCAGCATTTCGTGACATCAATCAAGCAATATGGAAAGACACACTTGAGCTGACTGATGAAAAGACTACTGATTTATTAGTTTTCATAGAAAATTTGAATATAAGCGTTTGGAAAAAATGACCCTTGTAAATTGGATTGAAGGAAATCATTATGTCACAGAATAACAAAGTAATCTGGACAGAAGGAATGTTCCTTCGACCCCAACATTTTCAACAACAAGACCGTAACTTCCAGAGCTGGATCGAAACCCGTTGCCGTGGATTGCAAACTTATAGCTGGGGCTTAACAAAACTTGAACTGGATCAACAAATTCTTACGTTGGGAAAGATTGCATTAACATCTTGTCAAGGAGTCCTCCCCGATGGAACGCCTTTTAGCATACCCGATCAAAGCTCTCTATTAACACCCTTAGAAATTCCACTCGATACAAAAAATTCCATTATCTATTTGTCATTACCCGTTCGTCGAAGCACAGGTAAAGAATTAACATGGGATAAGAATATAGATGAACTTAGCAGATATCGACTCAATGAAATTGAGGTCAAGGATGCGCATTCTCAATTCGATCAAGACAGCGTAACCATTCAAAGCGGTGTGCTTTGGACCCGTTTGCGATTATCGAATCAAAATCAAGATGGCTACGTTACTATCCCCGTGGCTAAAATTATCGAAGTAAAAACAGACAAACAAGTAATCCTGGATAAGTCCTTTATACCCACTTGCTTAAACGTTAGCGTATCAACGCAGCTTGTCAGCCATATTACAGAAATTGAAGGTATGCTACATCATCGAGGAGAGGCAATTGGACAACGCCTAGGGTCTCCAGGAGCAGGCGGATCCGCTGAAATAGTAGATTTTCTGTATCTGCAGATCATTAATCGCTACGAACCCCTTTTTAGCCATTTTAACTCACTTGCCCAGTTACACCCTGAACGACTTTTCAGCTACTTGATTCAAATGCTTGGAGAATTATCAACTATCACCGAAACGAATCACAGGCCCTTAGCATTACCGACTTATATACACGAAAATTTAACTCAAAGTTTTGAGCCTGTCATAGCTACACTCCGAAAAGCTTTAAGTTGGGAACCTTCTTATCGGGCAATTGCCATTCCCCTTGAAGAACATCCACACCAAATAAGAACAGCTATTATTGCTGATCGTCAACTACTGAATACTGCTGATTTTATTCTTGCGGTTACAGCAGATATCCCTACAGATAAGTTACGCAGTCTCTTTCCTCGACAAACCACTATAGCAACCGTTGAAAAGCTTCGCGATCTTGTTATGTCACAAGTTACCGGTATTAAATTAAATGCCTTAGCAGTTGCACCCAGACAAATTCCTTTCCATAAAGGTATGACATATTTTGAGCTAGACAAGAACCATACCCTTTGGAAAGAGCTTGAAAAAAGCGGCACAATCGCCATGCATTTTTCTGGCGACTATCCAGGACTTGAACTGGAGTTTTGGGCAATAAGAGGATAAATAATATGGCTTCAGATGACCCCTTTTTTTCACCACAGCATTCTGATGATAGAACTATTATTCGCCCAACACCAGGTGGCAAGCGTTCGGATCTTCATTACTCCCATACTCCTACCGAACCAAACAATGGTAAATCTTCACTGCCCAGACTCGGTCGTTTGAACCCACTTGAAAAGGCTTCTTCTGGTCTACTGGCATTGTTGACGCGGTTAAATACATCCAAAAACCAGTCGGATACGGTCGGGTTAAAAAATAAAATCATCAAGGAAATTCAGCAATTCCAACTCAATGCGCAAGGCTGCGAAATAGATCCGGACACAATATCCAGCAGTCGTTATGTACTCTGTACCGTCCTGGATGAAGCTGTATTGAGCACACCCTGGGGCAACAGCAGCGGATGGACGCAACAAAGCTTGTTGAGTTTATTTCATAAAGAAGTTTCCGGTGGAGAACGTTTTTTTGATTTGCTTAAATCATTGGCCCAAAATCCAACAAAAAATCGAAATCTGCTGGAATTGATGTATATATGTCTGGCTTTAGGATTCGAAGGGCGTTACCGCCTCATCGAAAACGGAAAAGATAAGCTCATAAGCATTCGGGAATGGCTTTACAGAATTTTACAAAAAGAGAGAGGTATTGCCGATACAACCCTATCACCCCATTGGGAAGGGGTAACTGATCGCCGTAACCCCTTGATGAGGCTGGTACCTTTATGGGTTTTTGGGGCGATAGCGGCTAGTCTGCTTGCAATCATGTTTAGTATTTTTTTGTTTAAATTAAACAATTATTCCGACCCGGTATTTAAGCAAATATTCTCATTAAAACCGGCTAAAACAGAAGTTATAGAAACTGAATCAGAGCCTTTGCCCGAACCAACACTTACCCTATCGATTCTTCTTGCTTCTGAAATAAGTCAAAGCCTGGTCAAAGTCATTGAGTCATCGCGGCAAGGCACAATAACCCTTCAAAGCGATAATTTATTCAGTTCCGGCAGTAGTACCGTTAATCAAAACATTATTCCTTTATTAAATCGAATTGCAGAATCTTTAAATCAATTACAAGGCCAAATAGTGATTACCGGACATTCGGACAACATGCCTATCCAAAGTGCACGTTACCCGTCAAACTGGCATTTATCCGAAGCCAGAGCCAAGACAGTAGCAGATGTTATCAGACAAAAGCTATTGTCCTCGGGCAGAATAGCCATAGAAGGAAAATCGGATTTGGAGCCAGTTGCTTCGAATGCGACCCCTGAAGGAAGGTCAAAGAACAGGCGGGTTGTCATTACCCTATTAAAATAAATAGCCGCTATTTATCGCATTTGTTAGAAAACCAAGATTTCTAATTTGCTTAAACGAGCACTTCAAGCGACTACCTGAGGGCAACCAGGCAATGATCGACTAAGGATATAAGGAAATGATTAAGTTATTGAATTTTATTAAACAACGCTGGTTTATTTCTTTACTAGGCATCATAGCTATAGCATTGTTTATCTGGTTTGTAGGTCCTTTATTTGCCTTTGCTAAATATGAACCTTTAGAGCCTGAAACCAACCGTCTTTATTTAATTTCAGCCTTTTTTGTGATGTGGCTAACCATTCGGATTTGGAATTTTTTTAAAGCACGAAATCAAAATAACCAAGTTTTGGAAGCACTGGTAACGCCCTCGGAACCCAGCCTTAGCCCAGAACTTCAAGCATCTAAAGAGGAAATAGAAACCCTAACAAATCGCTTGCAAGAAGCACTTGAAATTTTACAAAAAACACGTTTAGGAGGTCGTAGGGGACAGCAGTTTCTATATCAATTACCTTGGTATATTATCATTGGACCACCTGGTTCCGGCAAAACAACGTTACTCAAAAATTCCGATCTAAAATTTCCTCTTTCTGATCGTTATGGAAAGGATGCCATTCGGGGTGTCGGAGGCACTCGAAATTGCGATTGGTGGTTTGCTGACGAAGCAGTGTTACTCGATACTGCGGGACGTTATACCACTCAGGACAGTCATGAAAAAATCGATCAGGCAGCTTGGTTGGGTTTTCTTGATCTACTCAAAAAACATCGCAGCAGAAGACCAATCAACGGAGCTGTAATTGCCGTTAGTATTACTGATTTACTAGAGCAAAACAAAGCTCAGCAGCAAGCATTGGCACAATCGATTCGAAAACGCATACAGGAGTTGCACGAGCGCTTTAACATAAGATTTCCTGTTTATGTATTGTTTACCAAATGCGACTTGCTGGCCGGATTTCTGGAATACTTTGATGATCTGGATCGGGATAAGCGCTCTCAAGTCTGGGGTATGACCTTTCCGTTAAATGAAAATACAAAAGAAAACACCCTTGATCAATTTTCTGCTGAATTCGAACTTCTTGAAAAACAATTACAAAATCAACTTATTGACAAACTGGAAAGAGAGCGCGGCTCAGAAAGACGTAATCTAATTTACACCTTTCCTCATCAATTCAATTCTCTTAGTGAGCTAGTTAAGCCTTTTATTGATGAAGTTTTCCAAATATCACGATATGAATACCCGGCCATGGTTCGGGGCATTTATTTCACTAGTGGCACTCAGGAGGGTTCACCCATAGATCGAATTATGGGCCTTCTAGCCAGCAATTTTGGCTTGGATCGTCAAAATTTGACGCCAACAACCAATCAGGGCAAAAGCTTCTTTATCAACCGCTTATTGAAGGATGTTATTTTTGCGGAATCAGGATTGGCGGGTGCCAATCTCAAACTGGAGGATAAGCAAGCATGGCTTCAAAGAGGTGCATTTCTATCAGTAGCTGCGTTGACTCTATTAATGGCAACTATTTGGGTAACCAGTTTTGCCAGAAATAAAATTTATATTCAACAAGTGGCGGAACAAGCGAAAGTAGTTCAACAATACCTCAAAGAAGTTGATCCCAACCAAACTGATCCATTATTAGTCTTGAGTGTGTTAGACAAAGCACGGCAAATTTCAGGTGGTTATGCAGATCAAATTGAGGGAGGGACTCCGTGGACTTTAAATTTTGGCTTGTATCAGGGCGATAAACTGGGTAATGCAGCCTTAAGCCTTTATCAAAAATTACTTAAGGAGGTTTTTTTACCAGGTTTGATGCTTCGAATTGAGCAACAATTGAAGAATAATACTAACAATCCCGACTATCTTTACGAAGCTCTTAAAGTGTATCTGATGCTTGTTTATCCTGAATATTATAACCCCGAAGCAATCCGGGCCTGGATAACACTTGACTGGAAACACAATTTACCGATTGAAGTGACTAATGAACAAAGGCAGGCGCTAAGCGATCACTTGGATGCCTTACTGGATTTTCGCCCGACTCCCTTGCCCCGCCCGTTAAACACAAAGTTAATATCCGAATCGAGAGATTTACTTGAAAATACGCCAATGGCTAAAAGACTTTATTCCCGGTTGACTTTGGAATTAAGCAACATTGAAACACCGGATTTTCGTGTAAGTGAAAAAGCGGGACGTGATGCTACTTTGGTTTTATCCAGTAAAAGCGGTAATCCTCTTACAAAGGGTATTCCCGGCTTATTTACCTGTGCGGGATACCGTGATGTCTTTTTAAAACATATTGACCGTTTAATAAATCAATATTCTGAAGAGAATTGGATAATTGGGTCAAAAAAACAAGAAAAATTATCTGAAGAAGAACTTAAGATATTGCGTGAAAATGTTTTTAAGCTTTACCTGGAATACTATATAAAGATATGGGACACTTTGTTGGATGATATACAAATCAAACCATTTTCAGGGCAAACTCAAATGGTTGAGATTTTGAATATCATTTCATCTGATAATTCTCCATTACGGCTTTTTCTCGAAGCCGTTGATCAGGAAACCAGCATGACTTGCCTCGTAAAAAAGGAAAAATCTTTATTAGATAAGGCTGGCGACAAACTTACAACTGCAAAATCGACACTTAATACCATCATAAGCAGCACAAGCGAATCTAAGGCTGTCATAACTCCCGAAATTACCACAAACCTGGTAACCAATCATTTCAAACATCTGCATGAATTTGTAACGAGCGAAAATAAATCACCCTCGGCATTTAGCCGTTCTCTATCACTTCTAAACGAACTTTATGTTTATTTAAACTCCTTATCACACGCCAGTGGTGATGAGCTTGTTTTAGAACAAAGAAAGCAGATTGCACAAGTGGTCGAAAAAGTAAAAAGAGAAGGTAAACGAACTCCTTTTCCTCTTAACAGCATGATGGAAAATATCGCAGAAGACAGCCAAAATTTAGTCAGTGGAGGAGTCAAAAAACACTATAATGCCATGTGGCAATCAACGGTTCTGCCATTCTGCCAAAAGGCTATACAAGGGCTGTATCCCATATCAAAAAGTTCCCGCGAAATTACCTATGAAGACTTCACCTATTTTTTTGGGCCCAATGGTTTAATGGATGATTTTTTTAACAAATACCTCATTTCATCGGTTGAAAAGGGCGGAGAAAATTGGAGCTGGAGCACTCAAGCAGAGGAAGGCGCCGGCATTTCTTCCTTAGCGCTAAAACAATTTCAAAAAGCAGATACGATAAAAAATACCTTTTTCCGTATGGGCAAACAATCCCCAACCGTAAGTTTTAAACTTAAACCGATTTCTATGAGCCCGGATATTACCCAATTTATACTGGATGTGGATGGACAAATACTGACCTACGCGCACGGTCCAGTCAGGCCAGTTTCAATGAAATGGCCGGGGCCTAATGACTCAGGACAAGTTAGAATACAATTGTTACCACCTTTACAAGGCTTATCCGGTATTTCTAAAGAGGGGCCTTGGGCCTTGTTTCGCCTTTTTGATGAAGCGAAAATATCCCGCACTTCTAATCCCACCCTTTTTATAATGACATTTAGAATTCAAGGACGCGAAGCAAAATTTGAATTGCAAGCTAATAGTGCTGTCAATCCCTTTCAGTTAACTGATCTGCAATCGTTCCAATGCCTACAGAATTTATAGAACCTGGTTATTATGGCAAAGTACATACTCATGGAGATTTTGTAAGCAGAGGGCTACCTAAAAGTTTCATAGAACCCTGGGATACCTGGCTACAAGAGGCCATCATTACTAGCCGTCAACAATTGGGTGATACTTGGCTCAAGTATTATTTGAATAGCCCACTTTACCGTTTTGTATTATCGCCTGGTATATGTGGCAAACATGCGTGGCAGGGCGTTTTAATGCCCAGTGTTGATAAAATCGGGCGATATTATCCCATGACAGTTGCTCTTATGGACAGGCAATATATAAACCCTTTTATAGCTCTGCAAATAAGAAACCAATGGTTTGTCTCCATAGAAAAAATTGTCCTGTCGTGTTTAGAAGATAATTTCAACTTGGAAAAATTTAACCGCAGTTTAAGCCATTTGAGAGATGATGCTGAAAACAACAGCGCTGAAACTGAACAGTTGTGCATTCCAATATCGGAAAAAATATTTCACTATGCCTGGCAACAGCCCTTAAAATCCATTGAGTCATTACCTGATTTGTTGCCGTATATCCTGGATAATTCGCTAAAAGAACATTGTTTTGCCTATAGCTTGTGGTGGACTCAAGGTTCAGAGCAGGTCTCTCCATCATTGTTGATCTGCGAAGGTCTTCCGCATTTTGAGGGCATGGCTGCCTTATTTGATGGAAACTGGCAAAAATGGGGATGGGAGAGTCAACGCTACCCAGTTCCGCCTTTTGGAAACTAAGTTCCGCCATTAGGAAACTACAAAAATAACATCGAGAATGACTAATTATATATGGAATTCGTATGGATTAACCCATATTGGTAAAAAGCGCAAGATCAACCAAGATGCTTTTTTAAATCTGCCGAATAAAGGATTATGGGGTGTTGCCGACGGAATGGGCGGACATAGAGCAGGTGAAGTTGCAAGCTCCGCCATAATCGATAGCCTGAAAGGAATAATACCTGAGCAAAGCATTGGCTCGACAGTTAAAAAAATATATTATGAATTGCTAAAAGTTAATCAGAATTTAATCAATTTGGCAGCCGAAGATGGAGATAACGAGGTTATTGGCAGTACAGTGGTGATTTTATTGGCGTGTAACCAATATTGCGTATGTTTATGGTCTGGAGACAGCCGAATTTATCTATTTCGAAAAGGAGAGCTGAAACAAGTATCCCGCGACCATAACAATGTATCCAGACTACTTGCTGAAGGATTCAGCATTAATGAAGCCGAAAATCATCACATAGCGCAAGCACTTACTCATGCAATTGGAGGAGAAGAAAATTTGTACCTAGATGCTCAAATTCAGGAAATAAGAAATGGAGATATCTTTCTTCTTTGTAGCGATGGCTTAAATAAGGAAGTATTTGATTCGGAAATAAAAAGCATACTAACAAAGACATCCATTGAGGAAAGTCTAACTCAGTTAATTGAATTAGCATTGGAGCGAGAAGCCCAAGACAATATAACTATAGTTTTGGCACAAGCTTCCATATCTAACTAAGAATGGTTCTGTTGCAAATATTCAAAAGCGGTAAAGCGGGCACCCAATCTTTCTTTTCTAAAGAGACCTCAATCGGTCGTTTTTCTTGCATATAGAAATGGAAGTTCTAAATTAGACTTGCGTCATTACCAATGATGCCCGTCTCCGTCTGCCATGCTGATCACCGATTTACAAAGCCGCCTTCAATCATCGGATCAACACCTTTCTTATTTTAGGTACATTCGGATTGCGGTACCAACTGCCAAATCTGTTATCTCGCCTTTGCTCTGTTTGTGTCAGCCAAGTAGACATCAGGGCTGAAATGAATGTGCCCGCCATCATTTTTGCCTGGGATTTTATTTGTGAAACATTTTCTAATCATTGGCGCAACCTGATGGTCTACGCCGCGCTCGAACACCGCATCCGGCAAGGTGTTCGGCTACAATTACCTTGTCCGGTCGGCGACAACTATCTTGACCGGTTGATGGCGAGGAGTTTAAACAGCTAACACCGCACCAGATCGTACCGCGCTTGGCAGAGCGGGGAGAATAGATCGCCTCGGAATCCACCTTTTACCGTATTCTAAAAGCCGAGAACCAATTGACCCATCGGCATGCCAGTCAGGCACCTCGGCCGGTCTCAAAACCCAAGGCTTTATCGGCGACCGCGCCCAATCAACTGTACAGCTGGGACATTACCTATCTGGCGACCGCCGTCAAAGGTCAATTCTTCTATCTGTATCTTTTTATGGATATCTTCAGCCGGAAAATAGTCGGCTGGCAGGTTTATGTGGAAGAAAACAGTGTCTATGCGGCCGATGTCATCCGTGATATCTGTCGACGTGAAGGCATTGCCGAGGGGCAAGTGATCTTGCATTCCGACAATGGCAGTCCGATGAAAGGCGCCACCATGCTGGCAACGCTGCAGCAACTGGGCGTCATGCCCTCCTTGAGTCGCCCGAAGGTTAAATGACAATCCCTATTCAGAAGCTTTGTTCAAAACCTTGAAATATCCCCCTGAATATCCGTTGCAAGCGTTCTCTACGCTAGAGCCATTTGCGCTGTAACGCTTTCCAGATTCACTGTCGAAAAAGGGGTGGATATTTCGTCTCAAAATATTTTTTTGGACGACTCACTAACACGGCATTTGACGATTTTAAGTGCCGAATATCGAAAAAAATCATCAGAGCCTGTTTTTAGGCAATAGCTTCCCCTGGCCGGTGTCATCGGCCATTGTAGGGAAACGCCTCAGTACGAATTTAACCCGTTTGCCGAATCGGCTGAACCAGTGAGCGCATCTGCTCGATGCGTCCCGCCTTTACATGGCCTAACGCCATGGCCATCATAACCGCCAGCGCCAGCCCCCTGCGGGTTTTCATTTTGGCCTGACCCCGTATAAAGTGCTTTTCAAAACAGAAGCTATTGTCGATACGATTGTTGATGCGTTCCAAGGCGCTGCGACGTGCATATCCTCGTTGCCAAGAGGGACTGCCGTGAGGCGTCGGTACGAAGATACGCCGATTTTGCGCCGTGATGTCAATGCGAACAATGCGCCCATAGTCGCCCGGATTCACTTGACCAGCTGCGTGGCATTGAGCTTGGCCTTGGCAGTCCAGACCATAAGCCGCCGCCGGACAGCGATATTTCAAGGTGTCCCGATCGGCTTCGAAACCCTGAAAAGCTAAATCGCGTTGTGTTCCGGTGACTAAGCAAACACAATGAACCGTCCCTTTCTCGGTATACACAATCGTGTCAGCCCGATCGGGGTAGAGAGGACGCGTAATAGCTTGGCCAGGGTCATAATGGGGTTCCTGTTTTTCTGATCGCCACAATTCGCGGGTGTCGATAAGTGGACGGATGTGATGCTCATCCCATAGCTTTGCCTTGGTTTCGGCACAATCCAAGCCTCGATCCGCACTAAAATCCGCGCAACGCTCGGCCAGTTCGGGCGTTTGCTCGAACAGCTCATCAAGCATAGCCCGCAGTTCAACCTGCTCAGAATGAGAAGCGGGGTCAGGTGAAATGCCACCGGAATTTCGTAGTGGGTATCGGCAATCAGATGCAGACCATAGCCAAACCAGCTCTTCACTTTCTTCCAGGGAGCGCCTGTTTTGGTATTCACTCCGGCTGTTTCGTGATGACCCCAATCGGCATCAGGGTCTGAACAGTGTCCGCTTTTGCTATCGACTTGTCCGGTGCTGTGGCTATCAATGGCTTTGCCATCGTAGCCCAGGTGTTGACCAAAATCCGGTAGCACTTCCATCAACTGTTCACGCAAATCGATTAGCAATCGGCTAACCAGCCCTTGTTCCGTTTCGATGGCAATGAGATTGCTGAGAAAGCGCGAAAAATTCCAGCTATTGGGCACCGCATAATGGGGGACTTCGGGTTGCGGCCAAACGACATCCATCCGCCCGGTGAGCTCATTCTTCACCAGTTGCGCCACCGGCTTTTTTTGCAGGGGTAAAACATTAAAGCCACAAGCCTGTAACAAGGACGGATTTCGGGATAGCTCTCGCTGCAACAATTCAATCGATTCATGTTGAAAAACCACGCCAGCGACTATTGCATTCCACATAGGAATCACCGGGTAGTCATCACGACCCAGTCCACGTTTCGCTTCTAGTGCTGCGATCAAGTTGCTGTCCGGCAGGTGGTCACGAACCAGAAAAAAACGCTCCAGATCCGAATGTGCTTCAACGGCATCCCAATCAAATAATGCGGCGGCTATCTGAGTCACAAAATACCTATATTTGTTATAGTTATCAATGGGTTGATTATAACATGCCCCACACTTATCTGCCACATCAATCTTGGGGTGAAAAACGGCTAAAAACCGTGATCGTATCTCTCAAACTCTGATTCTACCGTTAAAATTTGGGGTAAACGATTTTTTTGGAAGGCTGTAGTCTAGGCAAATCGTGGCCTACAGACCAGCGCAATTGGCTCACCATGACCCGGCAAATTTTTCGATGCACTATGTGAATCCTAGTAGGTAATGCGATAATGTAGCCATGAAAATTCGCGTTATTATAAAAAAACTATCAAATCCTCGCGTTAGAAGACGATTAAAAATTGGCCTCTCTGTTTGGGGTGGCGTGATGATGATTGGTCTGTTATTTAAGCTTGTCTATGATATTGGTTATTTTAACGCGCAGTCACTTAATGATAACAACGCTGAGCTACCTAGCGCGCATCCAGTGCTGACAATGGAATCTGCTCAGCGCATTGTGTCTGGTGCGCTAAAAGAAGACCCTACTAACCCCAAAACCATTGTGACTCAGGTTATTGATAACAATCAGAAACTTTCAACCATTATTATAGAAAACAATAAGCTAAAAAAAATTGCTTGGATTATAGATATGCGTTTGTTTTTTACCGACGATCTATTCAATGACGAAGGTTATAATTTAACCGAAGGTATTGAGCATCAACACAATATTAATCGTGGTGATCATTGATTGCTCGTAACAGGACTACCGGAAAAATTGTCAACATCATGGCTTGATTTCGAGCTTGTGGAGAGGGCTTCACCGAAAGCGCCGGCTGATGGTAGTCACGAGTAAGCGGACTAAGCTCCCTCCCCGCAATTCCCCCCACAGGTTTATCTTAAAGCCTGTATTTAGCGGTTTTTTTGGACTCAAGACGTTCATGTTGCTCCAGATAATCCGGGCGATGCATGGGGCCTATCAGCAGCAAACCGGCTACAAAACCGCCGGCATGCGCCCAAAAAGCCACGCCACTTAGACCACCTAACGCGGGCAAGGCGCTAATCAACTGGATCAAAAACCAGTAGCCGAGCATATATACAGCAGGAATGGCTGCTGTAGTAATAAAGAAGCCTATCGGTATCAGGACGTGGACACTAGCCCGCGGATACAGGCGTGCATACGCACCCATCACCCCGCCGATGGCGCCGGATGCGCCGACCATGGGCGAAATGGTAGACGGATCAGCCATGATTTGGGCACTTGCCGCCGCGACAATGCAGAGCAAATAAAAGGCGATAAAGCGTAATGAGCCCATGGCGTCTTCGACATTATCACCAAAAATCCATAAAAACCAGAGATTGGCGATGATGTGAAACCAGCTGCCGTGCAGAAAAGCATGACTAATCAGGGTCAGGATGCTGCCTTTAGCATCGAGCACGCAGCCCAGCTCTTCAGTCAACGGAATGGTTGTACCTACCGAAACCGTCCCGAGTAAATCGCCGGGAATCAGGCCATAAAGGCACAGCGACTTGACCAGCGGCAGCATTGCTCCGGCACCCTGGACAAAAAACCATACGGCTATATTCAGGCCGATGATGCCGATGGTTGCTACCGGTGTGCGTAGGGTTGGATTTTCATCACGTAAAGGAAACATAGTTAAAGCCTTGTCATAAAGGAAACGGGGTGAGCCTTGCAATCAGTAAGAAAACAGTTTTCTATACACATATTTTCTGATTTCTTCAACACCGAATATAAACAACGGCGCTAGACTAATCAAATACCAGGTATTTAACTCCAAAGCCTGCGTTGTAAAAAACGGGTGCAGCACAGGCAGATAAATAACCGCAGCGATAAAGGCCACTTCAAAAACCACTCCGGCCGTTATCCAGGGATTAAATTTAAACAAATACGGTAAAGCGCTCTGCCGGTTGGTTCTACAGGCCATGACATTACCGATCTGGCAGAAAATGACGGTCGCCAAAAAAGCCCCGGTAGCCTGTCCGTACAAAAGGTTGCTTGCTGGCAAAACAGCACCCCACTGCCAGCCGCCTTTATTCAACACATGAAAAAAAACCATAAAAGCCAGCAGCGTTTCAGCCAGGCCTATCAGCCCATAACTACGCAAAAACGTATTCAGATTAACCAGCCCGCTTTGTCCCTCCCGGGGCTTACGCCGCATAATATCACTTTCCGGCGGTTCATTGCCCAAGCCGATGGCGGGCAGCATATCGGTAATCAAATCAATCGACAGAATCTGCACGACGGTGATAGGCAGTGGAATTGGAAACAGGACATAGGCGATAAACGGCAGTATTTCCGGCACATTACTGGCCAGAATGTAAGTAATAAATTTCCTGATATTGTCATATACGGCCCGCCCTTCTTCGATCGCCTTGATAATCGTGGCAAAATTATCATCAAGGAGAATAATATCGGACGCTTCCTTGGCGACATCGGTGCCGCGCAAGCCCATGGAAATACCGATATCAGCACGTTTTAAAGCCGGCGCATCATTGACGCCGTCACCGGTCATGGCCACCACTTCACCGCTATGTTTGAGCGCCTCGACAATAGTCAGTTTCTGTTCTGGCACGGTCTGCGCAAACAGCACTTCCTCGTTCTGCAAGATCAGCGCTAGCTCTTCTTTGCTCATGGCATTAAGCTCTTCGCCTTTAATAATCCTGGGATGATTGACGATACCCAGTTTGTGGGCGATATAACTGACCGTTTCTGCCTTATCACCGCTGATCACGATAATGCGGATGCCGGCGCTCTTGCAGGCAATAACCGCCGCAGGTACTTCAGGCCGGGGTGGATCGACCATGGCTACAAAGCCGACAAATACGAGATTTTCAGCTTCTTCAGCGACATCATCAAGCACGCGATAAGCGAGCCCCAACACGCGCATACCGTGGCCTGCATATTTTTCGGCTTGTTTTTCCAGTTTGTTTTTCTCGTTTGCCCGGAATTTTCTCACCAAACCTTCCGCGAAAACCTCAGTGCTACGGTCGATAATAACATTGGGCGCACCTTTGACCGTCATATACAGCGTACCGCCCTGCGTAAGACTGGTGGCTGACATGTATTTGGTATCGGCATCAAAAGGCTGACTCCCGACCTGCTGGAATTTATTGCGCAACTCCTCATAACCACCGACTTGCTCAACAAATTCAACCATGGCCACTTCGGTCGGATCACCCCTACAAACAACGTGACCGGAAGCCTCATGAGAAACGATAACATCATGGCATAAGGCCATGATTTCAGTCATAGTGTGAGCAGCCCTATGCTTTAGGTAGGCCGCGTGCTCATGGGATTCAACTTCAGTAAAGTCAAGATAAATCGACTCAACATGAAGCTTGTTGCGCGTCAAAGTGCCGGTTTTATCGGTACAAATCACCGTGGTACCACCCAGGGTCTCCACTGAAAGAATCTGCTTGACCACCGCGTTACGCCGCCCCATTCTGACCGTTGCCTGCGTCAATGCCAAAGTCACCGTGGGTAGCAAGCCCTCAGGCACATTGGCAACGATAATGCCGATGGCAAAAATCACGTTGTTCAAAAACGGGTCGCCCAGATAGGAACCGATAGCAAAAAAAGTCACACCCACTGCTAAAGCGATCAGCGTGATTTTTCTGACAAAGCTTTTCAGATCCTTCTGCATCGGCGTCAAATCACGTTCTACCCCTTGCGAAAGCGTAGAGATACCGCCTAAATTGGTTGCCCGTCCGGTTTTAACCACCAGCACTTGGGCATTCCCTTTAAGTACCGTGGCCCCGGACAATACCCTGCAAGTATCATTGACAGCGGCTGACAGACTTGATTTTTGCACCGGCCCGGATTCTCCCGTCAACACCGATTCATCAACCAGTAACTGGCTACAATCCAACACAATACCATCCGCCGATATTTTGTCGCCTTCCTGTAAAAACAGGATGTCGCCGGGCACAACTTCGCCGGCATCCAGCAGTTTTTTTTCGTTATCACGCAGCAATGCCACGGTTTTAGGGATATAGTCGAGAAAAGACTGCATCAGTTTCTCGGCCTTGAAATTCTGGAAAAATGACATCATCGCGTTGATGATGACCACAGCAATCAGCGCCATCCCGATCAGATCATAGCCTGCGCCGGGACTGACATAAGCAGCAAAAAATGCCAGCAAAGCCGCAACTAACAGCAGCAGAGGAAACAGCGCGATAAATTCCTCTGCCAACATCAGCCAGGGCGATCGGGAACGATGAAAAACAATCTGGTTATGGCCATAACGCCGCAGCCTGACATTAGCCTCGGCGCTGCTTAAACCGGCTTCGGAACAGGCAAGAGCGGCCAACACAGCCGCCTTGTTTCTGCCGGTTAAATTTGCAAATTTTACCAAGGCCACCACTCCGGTTTATTGGGTGTAAATCCGCTCGATCAGCTGCTTAAACCAGTGCGGCCGGAAAGCCACGATATACAGACCAATTACACTGGTCACCGGCATAGGCCCCAGCCCCAAAAGCGTCAAGCCAATCAAAACTAAAGCGCATTTAATGCGGGTAACAAAGTTTTTATTCATAAACTCATGACCTTTTACGAAATATATCAGCAAAACAGAGCGCTTATGCTGGCTTATTAAAATCCGGAAACAATGCAAATGCTGCATTACGCATCACAGTTATTCTGAAATGTTCTGATCCCCAACTTCACTTATCTCATCCCAAGAAGCTGAAGCATAGCGTTCCTTTATCCATTGACCTTCATTTTGGCGTTAAAAAAATCCACGATATTAGGAAACTAAAACCTGATTACCCACAATGAACAGCCACTGTTAAAAGCTGTCTATATTAGCGATTCCGGCACATCAATGAGGGTAAGGTCATGAAAAACAAAGTCCAATTCCAAAAAGGCTATAGTCTGAGTGAATTCATGAAACACTATGGCCCCCCTGTGCCAATATGACCTGAGACACCTACCCCTCGGAAATTAGAGTATAAAGGTAGATCAGAATCATGAACAAATCGAAAGCAGAGACAATGGAATCATCACAGTTAACTGCGCCGGAGGGCGCGTTGGAAGACGCCCCCAGGGCGGTGCGACTGGCATGGTAGTCAGCTAGCTGGTGGAAGTCCAGCCATTGCCCTGTGAGAAGGGAAAATGTAGGCGAAGGCAAGGGTGTCCAAAGAAACTCTAAGTAGCTACCCAACAGGGAAACACGGTTACTTTGAGCCAATGCGGAATCTGAAGGAAGCCCTAGCCAAATCGGTCACCTAAACGCAAGTGAACCTTCGTAAGGCGGCAACAAGGGGGTAAGGTGCCCGCGACCACCGACGCCCGATATTCTCACCGTAACATGTTGTTGTATTGAAGGTAGGTAGACCGAGACAGAGGTGACTATCTTACCCAGTGAAGGGCCGTCGGCTTTGGGTCGGTGTAACTGCGACACTTTAAGCCCTAAGCGCAGCAGTAATGTTGACGTTATGAACCGAGGGTCTGCAGATGAAGCCGTAGTAATCGTAAAGTTCGGTGCCGATGAACTCATGGTGACATGGAGGAGGGTAAAACATCGAATCAATGACAGGACGTTGGAGGTGAAGGGTGGAACATGTAAGCGGCTATGGCCGTTGATTAGAGACCGGAGGACTGAGATCAGCCTGACAGGAGCGGTTGACTATTTGCGTCGTAAACAGTGAACGAATCAGCCGTGCGAGATTGACGAAAGTTCTCTGCAAAAGAGAGTGAAATAAACGAACATGAGCCAATTGATTGAAGAACCCAGACTCTTTGAAAACCTTTGCTCAACCTTGTATTTGGGCATAGGCTTTATCTTGGTGAAAAGGAACCGAGGCAAACCCGGCATAGACGGCGTGAGCATAGCGGACTTTGAAGCCAATTTAGACGAAGAGCTAAGCCAGTTGCAACAGGAATTGAGCAACTGGACTTATCAACCTTCGCCGGTACGCCGAGTCGAGATACCCAAGCCGGGAGGTAAGGGGATGCGACTTCTAGGCATACCGACGGTGCGGGATCGTGTGGTACAAGCAACGCTAAAACTACTGCTGGAACCGATTTTCGAGCCGCATTTTTCGCCGCATAGTTACGGTTTCCGTCCCGGACGGAGCCAACATCAGGCGGTAGAAGCGGCACAACGGATTGTTAACAGTGGTAAACCCTATGTGGTGGATATTGACCTGTCGAAATTTTTTGACCGTATCCATCATGACCGGCTGATTGCCCGAATGAGTGAAAAGGTAACCGACAAACGGATACTCCGGTTGGTGGGTTTAATGCTGCGTAGCGGCATTATGATCAACGGCGTTGTTATCCCCAGCGAGGAAGGCGCGATGCAGGGCGGCCCGTTAAGTCCGCTGCTCAGCAACATCGTTCTGGACGAACTGGATCAGGAACTGGAAAGGCGGGGCCTGGAATTTTGCCGGTTCGCCGATGATTGCAATATCTTCGTGAAATCGCAAAAAGCGGCAGAGCGGGTGATGGCAAAGGTCAGCCAATTCATCGAAAAGAAGCTAAAACTGAAGGTGAATCAGGAGAAAAGCCAAGTGGCTCTCTCCGACAAGGTCAAGTTTTTAGGCTTTACCGTGGTCAACGGGACGATTGCGATAGCGCATAAAGCCCTACAGACGGCCATGGAAAAAGTCAAAGCACTGACACCGCGAGGCACCCATAAAGCTCTGGAACCGGCTCTGGACAAGATCAATCAATGGTATGTGGGCTGGTCGAACTATTACAGTTTGACCAACTACCCATCCCAATTGAATAAAATCGAAGCCCATATCCGGCGGCGATTACGATCAAGACTGGTGAGTCAGCAAAAGAGAAAACAGCATCTTTACCGAAATCTGGTCAAACGTGGAGTACCACGAAAACAAGCATCAAAAGCTGTCTTTTCAAACAACAAACGGTGGGTGCTATCAAACGCCCGAGCGGTGACGAGAGCCTACCCCAACAGTTGGTTTATTAACCTGAAAGGACAAGAAATACGATCCGACCGGAAGCTGGCGCATTGGTTTGAAGTTTCTCAATGGATACGCCTTGCATGAGGAGCCGTGTACGGACCCGTACGCACGGTTCTGTGGGCAGACGGAGGCTGCGGCCTCCTCTGACCCGATACTGGAAACGCGCCCTCCGGCGCGCGGCCCGACTCGGAGGTGGTTGCCACGGCCCGGCGCCGCCAATTGGGAGTTTCCTACAACACCGCCTGGAGCATCAAACACAAGCTGATGCAAGTGATGATGGAACGCGATGATATTAAGCCGCTCGCCGGGATCATCCAACTGGATGACGTGTATTAGGGCGGTGAGCAGCGGGGCGGTAAACGTGGCCGTGGCTCGCCCAACAAAACACCCTTTGTGGCGGCCGTGTCCGTCAACGAAAAGGGCCATCCAGTGGCTATGGCTATGAATGTCGTCGACGGCTTTCGTTCCAAAGCGATCGCCAAGTGGGCCAAGCGCCATCTGAGCGCCGGTAGCCTCGTGGTTTCGGATGGGCTGGCCTTGCTTTGCGGCGGTGTCCGAAGCGGGCTGTCAACATACGGCTATCGTCACCGGGGGCGGCCCGGCGTGTGTAACGCTGGAGACTTTTACGTGGGTTAATACGATGATCGGCAATGTCAAAAGGTCGATTAACGGCAGCTATCACGCTATCCAGCACAAACACCTGCCGCGCTATTTGGCCGAGTTTTGTTATCGCTTCAATCGGCGTTTTGTGCTGGAGGATATGCTGCCCCGCCTGTGCTACGTCGCGGCCCGAACACCGCCTATGCCGATGCGCTTGCTGAAGTTGGCTGAGGTTTATGGGTAATCAGGATAATTCTCGAGCTTCTCCGAAGTGCTTCGGGGTGTAAATCCGATACCGATCATATGACATCACAACCGTATCAAAGACGGCCGACAAAGGCAGGTCGAAAATAAGGATGATTGCTATTAGCTGTAATAGTTCAGACTTAACCTGTCACTGTCCAAATATTGATTGGAAACATCCAACAAGCTGCTCTTATCCTTAACTCTGGCCCAGTATAAAACTTAGCCTAATCCGAAACATCGATAAAACCATGAACACCGCGTTTGGTTTTAACCGCCAGCCAGTCTTTCAATTGCCTTAACTCGTGTGTTTCTTCCAAGTCATCCAGGCTTTGCTTGTTTTTTAAGCGCCGGAAGGCATCAGACAATACTTTATAACGCTCACCGGTAATGCCGGCCCGCCTTAACCCGACGGTATTCAACTTGTAATGCCGTGCGGGGCGTCCGCCAACCAGCATAAAAGGAATGACATCCATATTGATCCCGGTCGTGCCCTGCACGATAGCGAATGAGCCGATGCGGCAAAACTGGTGCACCACCACGGCACCCCCCATAAAAACCCGATCGCCCACTTCAACAAAACCGCCAATCGCGACGTTGTTGGCAAATATGGTGTAATCGCCTACCGTGCAGTCATGAGCGACATGACTGTTATTCATAAAGAAGCAATTGGAACCAATCCGGGTTTCAGCATTTTCTTTGGAGGAACGATGCGCGGTAAAGCCTTCCCTAAACACATTATTGTCGCCGATGTTAAGCCAGGACACGGTTCCAGCCTTAAAGCCGAGATCTTGTGGTAAGCCGCCCAACACGGCATGAGGATGCAGGATATTGCCTTCGCCCATTTTTACGTACTGCTGCACCACGGCATGTGCACCGACCTGGCAGCCCCGGCCCATCTCAACATCGCTTTCAATCACGGCAAACGGGCCTATGGTAACGTCATCCGCCAATGATACATCCGGTGCGATACATGCAGTGGGGTGGATATGTTGTGCCATCTAAATTATCCTCTTGGATGATATTTGGTATGTAAATCTTTTAATCTTTCGCGGGCAATGTGCGTGTAGATTTGCGTGGTCGATAGGTCTGAATGTCCCAGCAATAATTGCACGACGCGCAAATCGGCGCCATGATTTAGCAAGTGCGTAGCAAACGCATGTCTCAGCGTGTGCGGTGACAGAGTCTTGCCGATGCCGGCCTTCTTGGCGTGGCGTTTGATGATATGCCAAAAGGCCTGCCTTGTCATGCCCTGGGCCCGGCTGGTCACAAACAAATAATCACACTGGCGCTCACCCAGCAGAGTTTTTCTGGCCTGATCCATATAACCTTCCAGCCAGCTCATGGCTTCCTCGCCGACAGGCACCAGGCGTTCTTTATTGCCCTTGCCGGTAATTCTGACCACCCCCTGCCTGAAACTGATCTGTTCAAACCTTAGCCCCACCAGCTCCGAGACTCGAAGACCCGTGGCGTAGAGCATTTCCAGCATGGTTTTATCCCGGTAACCCAAAGTATTAGTCACTTCAGGGGCTGCCAGCAATAACTCGACATCCTGTTCGGAAAGCGATGTCGGCAACGGTCTGCCGATATGGGGCGACTCTATCAGCGCAGTCGGATCAACCGTCATCTTGTTTTCGCGGATCTGATAGCCGTAAAAACGCCGCAAACTCGACAAAATACGTGCTGATGAGCGGTTACCGATGCCCTGTTTATAACGGATAGCCAGAAACTTCGAGATGTCCGCGCTATCAACCTCCAGCAGAGACTTCCCTTGCAGACACAGCGCAAAAATTCTCAAATCACTGCCATAGGCGGCAAGCGTATTCTCGCTCAAACCCTGCTCCACCCAGACGGCATCGAGAAACTGATCGATCAAAGCGCTCGCATTCATTTTTTATGATTTGCCTCAAAGGCCAGTAATTGCTGTTTGATGGCCATAAAATCACCTTGGGTGTTTCCAGAATAGCCCCCCATGCCCTGCACAGCAACCACCCGATGACAAGGAATAAACAGGGGGTAAGGATTGTCCCGGCAGGCACCGCCAACGGCCCGCGCTGCGCTGCCTATTTTTTTAGCTAAGGCTGAATAGCTTATGGTCTCGCCAATGGCTATTTGACACAGCTCGGCCCAAACTTTATTTCTAAATGCACTGCCCTGCTTTAACAGTTTGACCTGAATGGCTGTTTCGGGATGTAGCCAATAGGCATCTAATTGCGCCTGCAGGCGATGCATACCACGGGTTGGCTCTGGCCCGGCATTAGGCTCCCAGTCTGCTTCGGCTATCACATCGCCGTAGACCACTAGCGCAAGACGGCCAGCAGGCGTATTGATCTTCACAACTTCCTTATCACCCGCACAACTCTCTACCCATTGAATGACAAATGGCATGTTAAAAACCCGAAACAATTGAAGCAAATATTGCAGACATAAAAAAGGCAGCTCAAGGCTGCCTTTAATTGGCTCGCATCAAGAAAAACTAACCCAGCTTTTCTTTAATACGCGCTGCTTTACCGGTCAGGTCACGCAAGTAATACAGTTTTGCACGACGGACGTCACCGCGACGTTTAACAGTAATCTCGCTAATTATAGGGCTGTGTGTCTGGAAAACACGCTCAACACCTGTGCCGTGAGAAATTTTTCTGACTGTGAACGCAGAATTCAAGCCGCGATTACGTTTTGCAATCACAATGCCTTCAAAAGCCTGAATCCGTTCACGGTCGCCTTCTTTTACTTTTACTTGCACAACAACTGTATCACCAGGGCCGAATTCCGGCACTACTTTCAGCTGTTCTGCTTCCAATACATCAATTATATTGCTCATACCACACCTTATTAACTCAATTCCACAATAAATTCTTGCAGCAGACTTTCCTGCTCCGCCGTTAAATTCTTCTTTTTCAACAAATCCGGCCGTCTCTGCCAGGTTCTTCCCAACGCCTGCTTCATACGCCAGCGCTGTATTTCGGCATGATTGCCGCTTAGTAACACGTCCGGTACCGAACGCCCTTCAAGCTGTTCCGGCCGGGTAAAATGCGGACAATCCAGTAAGCCATTGCTATGTGAATCCTGCTGTGCCGAATCTTCATCACCGAGCACACCGGGTAATAACCGGGTCATGGCATCAATGACAATCAGCGCTGCGAGCTCGCCGCCACTGATTACATAGTCGCCGATAGACCATTCCTGATCACACACTAGATCGACAAAGCGCTCGTCAATGCCTTCATAGCGGCCTGCCACTAAAATCAATTGCGAAGCATGGCATGCTTCGGCCAGCAAGGCCTGCGTCATCGGCTTGCCTTGCGGGCTTAAATAAACCACTTGACTGCTGCCGCTCCCTGCCTGTTTTGCTGCCACGACGGCATCGTGCAAAGGCTGGTATTTCATGACCATGCCCGGGCCACCGCCATAAGGCCGGTCATCCACTGTTTTATGCCTGTCGCGGGTATAATCTCGTGGATTCCATACCGACAGATTCACTATTCCACGCTCGATCGCCTTGCCTGTTACCCCGTAACTGGCGGCGGCTGATACCATGTCCGGGAATAAAGTCACCACATCAAAGCGCATGATGGGCAATTAAAACTCGGGATCCCAGTCAACGATCATTTTGCCAGCATCCAGATCGATACTGATCACGGTCTGTCCCTGCAAAAACGGTATCGCCCGTTCGCGTTCGCCCTGGATAACAACAACATCATTGGCGCCGGTTTCAAGGAGACTCTCAACCACGCCCAACTGAATGCCCTCAACCGTTTCAACCTTCAGCCCAATCAGATCAGACCAGTAATACTCGCCGGCAGCGGCTTTTGGTAATTGGCTTTGGCAGATGAAAATGCTCCAGCCAATTAATGCTGCGGCCTGGTCCCTATCGGTAACGCCATCAAGTTGAGCCACCAGGCTTTTACCCTGAAGCTGGCCGGTTAGGACATCGACCTGCCTGATTTCACTGCCTTTCTTTAACAACCATGGCGAATAACCAAGAATATTTTCTCGCGGAGCGGTAAAGGAAAATATCTTGACCCAGCCTTTAATGCCAAAAACGCCGGATATCTCACCGACGTTGATTTCTTGCTGCCCTGACAAACAGTTTATGCAGCCGCTTTAAGTGCGTCTTTAATCAATTTGGCGACGCGATCAGAAGGCTGTGCGCCGTTTGATTTCCAGTATTCAACGCGCTCGGTGTCCAAACGCAGCTTTTCTTCATTGCCACGGGCCAAAGGATTAAAAAAACCCAGACGCTCGATATAACGACCGTCACGGCTGTTTCTGCTGTCCGCCACAATCACATGGTAAAAAGGACGATTTTTTGCGCCGCTTCTAGCGAGACGAATGGTTACCATCTAAGTTCCTCAAAAACGTTTAGTCAAAAATTTAATCTGCCTATTTTACGCGAATTCCCATATAAGTGAAGTACAAATTAACAAAGCGCTAAATTTGTTGGGCTCATCGCTTAAGCATCGGTAAAACTACATTCTCATGCCGCGCATATTGCCTTTAATGCCGCGGATCATATTAGCCATATTACCTTTCTTGAAACGCTTCATCATTTTTTCCATCATCTTGAATTGCTTCAGAATCCGGTTGACATCATGCAATTGCTGTCCGCAGCCATCGGCAATACGTTTTTTTCGATTACCTTTGATCAGATCAGGAAAACGGCGCTCTTTCATGGTCATGGAATTAATCACCGCGATTTGCCGGGCCAGCTCCTTATCATTGACCTTATCCTTCATTTCCTGGGGAATACTGCTCATGCCGGGCAATTTATCGAGCATGGAGCCGACGCCGCCCATGCTCTGCATTTGCTGCAATTGCTCGCGAAAATCTTCCAGATCAAAGCCTTTGCCCTTCTGGATTTTTTGAGCCAGTTTTGCCGCTTTTTCCTTGTCAACCCGTTGCTCGATCTCTTCAATCAAGCCCAATACATCGCCCATGCCCAGGATACGGGACGCGACACGATCGGGATAAAACGGCTCCAGGGCGTTGGTTTTCTCGCCCACCCCAATAAACTTGATGGGCTTGCCGGTAATATGACGAATGGACAAGGCGGCGCCGCCACGCGCATCACCGTCTGCCTTGGTCAGAATAACGCCGGTCAAAGGCAAGGCATCATGAAAAGCTTTGGCCGTATTGGCGGCATCCTGACCGGTCATGCTATCGACCACAAACAAGGTTTCGATCGGGTTGATAGCCGCATGCAGCTCTTTGATCTCGGCCATCATCTCATCATCAATATGCAGACGGCCGGCTGTATCAACAATTACTACATCGAGAAACTTCTTCTTCGCCGCCTCAATCGCATTCCTGGCAATGTCCACTGGTTTTTGGGAAATATCACTCTCAAAAAAATCCAGTTCAAGATCGTTGGCCAGCATCTGCAACTGTTTGATAGCCGCTGGACGGTAAACGTCAGCACTGACCACACCGACTTTTTTCTTTTGATTTTCCTTCAGCCAGCGGCCCAATTTGGCCACTGTCGTAGTCTTGCCTGCACCCTGCAAGCCTGCCATCAGGATAATGGCGGGGGGTACAGCATTAAGATTCAGGCCTTCATTGGCCTCGCCCATCACCCTTACCAGTTCAGCCTGAACCAGCTTGATCAATGCCTGACCAGGTGAAAGACTGGTCTGAACTTCCTGGCCTAAAGCGCCCTCTTTGACGCGTTCAATAAAGTCCGTGACCACCGGCAGCGCGACATCGGCCTCAAGCAGGGCCATGCGCACTTCACGCAAGGTATCCTTGACATTACTTTCAGTCAGGCGGCCCTGACCCTTAACTTTCTTAAGAGTGCTACTTAATCTATCGGTTAAATTATCAAACATATCGACGTCTTTAATTGTTGATCAGGGAAACTAAGCGCTTGCAACAAATGCGCTAGGACTATTCAAATGAATAGTCTACCATACCCAATAATGCCTTTGCACTCGTCGAAATTTCTACAAAACGCCCAGTGAAGACTGCCCACACCACGAAGCCATGAACACCATCGTACTTGCCGTTGTTTCAATCTGCACCTACCTGGGAAGCGCCCTGCTGATAGCCAGCCAAATTACCCAACACAACCCGCGCCGCAGTGCACTTTATCTGGCCTGGATAGCCGTAAGCTCACACAGCCTTTACACCGCCGGCACCTTCCTGCAACCAACTGGCTTTAGCTTCAACTTTATCAGTACCGCCTCCCTGGTTTCATTGATCGTTGCGCTGCTGTTGCTGATCGCAAGCCTGAACAAACCGGTAGAAAAACTGGGCATCGCCGTGTTTCCGGTTGCCGCCCTTATGCTGGCCCTGGAACTGTACTTTCCGGATAAACCGCATCTTTTGCAAACCTATAATTGGCAAATGAGCGCCCATATTCTGACCTCGATCATCGCCTTCAGCCTGTTGAATATCGCCGCCCTGCAAGCCATATTGCTTGCCATTCAGGATCAGCAATTAAAAAGCCACCCGCCCAAGCGTCTCATCCAATCCTTGCCGCCTCTGCAAACCATGGAATCTCTGCTGTTCCAAATGCTCGGCACAGGATTATTTTTCCTGACCCTGTCACTGGTCAGCGGCTTTATATTCATAGAAGATTTGTTTGCGCAACATCTGGCGCATAAGACAGTTTTATCGATACTGGCATGGCTGATCTTTACAGCCTTGCTGATTGGTCGTAGCCGTTACGGATGGCGGGGGCAAATTGCGATACAGTGGACGTTAATCGGCTTTGTCTCGCTACTGCTGGCTTATTTTGGCAGCAAACTGGTGCTGGAAATTATTTTGCAGCGGTAGGTGCGGATTTATCGGCACTGTGCGAATGAATTCGCACCTACAATGGGGCCTTAATTTATGCCTTATAACGATATACGCAAAGGACGTTTTAGCGAAGTTGAGCGCGCTTATTTTATTACCACGGTACTCGCAGACCGGGAAAAACGTTATTTCGATGATTTTTTGTGTGCCCGCCTGGTCGTTATGAACATGAAGCTGTTGCATGAAGATCAAGCTGTTTATTCTCTGGCCTGGGTTGTTATGCCGGATCATGTGCATTGGCTATTCCAATTGGGATCAACAACGGCATTATCAGAAGTCGTAAAAACCTTCAAAGCGCGCATCGCTCACCGAGTCAACGCTTATTTGGGCAAAAGCGGCCCGCTATGGCAAAAGAATTTCTATGACCATGCGTTGCGGGAAGAAGAGGATGTTCGCGGTATTGCCCGCTATATTGTAGCGAATCCTTTACGCGCCGGATTGGTGGAGCATATTGGTGATTATCCGCATTGGGATGCGATCTGGCTGTAGGTGCGAATTTATTCGCACGTTGGAAGGATCATGTGCGAATAAATTCGCACCTACTCACAACACCACCTATCCTACGCGCCAAATTTTTAGTAGCGCAATCATCAACTCGTATAAGCCTTAACCGCCTTTTTGCCCTGATCCATCTTTTGCAGGGTTTGCGCCAACTCATCCCGGGTTGCCGTCGCTAACGCCATTAGATCGCGGTCTCTTGCCATGATCAGCTCAATGCCGGCTGTAACAGCCCGTGCATCCTCTGCTGCAACCCCCTGTAAAAAAAACAATTGCATCGCCTTACGGCGCTGCTGTTCCAGCTCAAACAGCTCATCCCAGGCCTGTTCCCGGGCTTTTTCCAGCATCGTGTCGCTCAATGCGATGAGCTGTTGCAGATCATTTGCTTTATTGGTCATCGCGAAAACTCAAGTGATAGCAGCATCGCTTAATATTTATAAGCATCTGGAATCGCATCCCAGCTTATTTTAATGTCCAGCATTAGACCTGCCACTTCATCCAGCATGGCTTCATCATTGCGGCTATTGGCCATCAACAACTGCTGCGTCATGTAGTCATAAAGCCTGTCCAGATTTTCGGAAATTTCGCCGCCTGCTTCTTTATTTAATGAAGCCTGCAAACCGCCCACAATCGAAATGGCCTTGCCGATATTTTCACCCTTACTGGCGATTTCATGGCGGACTAGATTGCCTTTTGCCAGGGCAATTTTTTCCAACACCCCTTCCATCAGCATCTGCACCAGGCGATGCGGCGAGGCATCCATAATGTTGCTGTGAACACTCACTTGTTGATATTGCTTCATTGCTGATAAAGCATTCATTTGACTATCCTCATTGATTATCAGGCCATCCATTCACTAGAACACAATTGCTCAATAACTAGCGACTTAATTATTTGAATTCGTAAAGCCGGGCAAATTCTTCAACTGCTGCGTCAGGAAATCACCGGTTGACTGCAACTGCCCGAGCAAGGCATCCATGGCGGTAAACTGCTTACGGTAACGTGACTCAATGGCCGTAAGCCGGGCATTAAGCTTTACCCGTTGTTCACCAATATCATCAATGCGGCCTCTGACGCCATCAAGACGGGATGATAAGGCGCCATCAGCAGACAGATAATTTTTTAAAATGCCATCCAGGCGCACAGAAACCCCATTGCCTGAGGCGAATAACTTGGAAACCGATTCAAAATCAGAGGCCATCGCCTTATCCAGCTTACCGGCATCAAGCACCAGCTCACCGCTTTTATTGGTGGTAATACCGATTTCCGACAAGGTTGCAAAACCGCTTACTCCCTGTGCAGGATTCGAGAACACCTGCCGGATCTGATTTTTTACTCCGCGTAACGTGGGGTCACCCAATAACGGCCCGCCCTTCTTGGTGGCAGCGTCATAACTGGAAAGATTATTCATGGTGCCGGCTAGCGAATTATAAGCCTTGATAAACTCATTCACTTTTGCCGTGACCGAAGTTTTATCCAGCTCAACCGTCGCTTTTTCTGTTTTTGCAGGATCAGCTTTCTTTAAGGATAGCGTTACCCCGGCAATAACATCCGATAAGTTATTGCTGCCCCGTGTCACCTGCTGGCCATCCACATGAATAATCGCATCCTGCGCCGTCTGAACAGGCGTTAGATTAGCCGTCGAGAAACGGGTTAAATCAGAACTGTCCAGGGCATCGCTGTCCGTTGCCGCAATCGTAATGGCATTTGCCGCGCCCACCTTGTCCGAAGTCAGCACCAGCTGCGAACCCGAATCAACGTTGATAATCGTGGCCTTGATGCCCGGATTACCGGAGGCCTGATTGATCGCATCACGAAGACCCGCCAGAGTGGTATCCGCGCCAACGCTAAGCTCGAAGCTATTGGCGCCCAAGCCTATCGTCAGCGAACCGGCGCCGACCAAAGCCGTTTCGCTGCTAAAATCACCGGAACGCAGCTTGGCAGACTGTGCCAGCTGGTCCACTACGATAGAAAAACTGCCGGCAATAGCCGTGCTGTTCGCGGCGACGGTAAACAATTCATCATTGCTCGATGTCGCTTTACGCGCCTGGAACGCCGACAAATCCTTCAGGCCTGTTACGCTGGTCTGAAAAGACGATAACGCGCTTTTAAGCGAGCCAAAGGCTGATAAATCCGCCTGTAATACCGCCTCGGCACGCGTCAGCCGCAAACTTGCCGGCTGCCCCTCGGCAGCAACCAATTGTTTCACCAGGCTTTCTATATCAAGCCCGGAGCCTATACCTGCCGATGTAATTGCTGCCATTGTCGTCCCCTTTATCGTTTCTTAGCCGTTGCGGATGTTTAGGGTGAATTAACCATAAATATGAAGTGTGGGGGAAAGTTTTGTGCCACCCGCATCTTGTCATTCCATACAGCACCTTGTCATTCCGCACAGTACTTTGTCATTCCGACCACAGGAAGGAATCTTACTATGCCCAAGCATCCAAGATATCTCCTCGCGTCGAGATGACAAAAATCTACCATTCCCAGCTACACAACTTAGCCCAATCAAGCCATTTTTTTGTCCAACAAACTTAATCCTGTTCCGTCTGCCTGCTGCTCGGCCCATTGCCGGGCCAGCGCCAATACTTCTTCACTGGGAATTTGCCGGATGACTTCCTTGCTTTTCGAGTCGATCACCTTTACCACGTTCCTGCCGCTTTCTTCATCGACACTGAACTGCAAATCACGCTGAATGTTCTGCACATACGTGTTCATTTGCTGCACGGCAGCATTCAGCTCTTCACTGGCTTTTTTGTCATTTTTTACCGGTGTTGCGCTAACCATTTCAGCATTAGCCGGCTTCTGAACAGTTTGGTCTTTGGCGTTTTGCTTGTCAGTATTGGCAGCAGAAGCATGGCGCTGTTGCACGCTAAAGCCCGGCTTTTCTAAAGCCACCGGTTTTAGCGTGTGAATAGGGTTATTAATGTCCATGATCATTCTCCTGATTTAATGCAAGAACAAACGCCCGGCAGTGCCGGGCGCTTTGCCGCTTGCGATTACCGTAACAGGCTCAAGACCCCTTGTGGAATCTGATTGGCCTGGGACAGCATTGCCGTGCCAGCTTGTTGCAGGATTTGCGCACGAGTCAGGTTGGCGGTTTCCTTGGCAAAATCAGCGTCTCTGATACGGCTGCGTGAAGCTGACAGGTTTTCATTGGTGGTTTGCAAACTGGCGACGGTCGATTCAAACCGGTTTTGATACGCACCCAATTCTCCTCGGGTACTGTTTATGGTGTTGATGGCTGAATCCAGTGTGGTTAACGCGGCCAGTGCGCCAGCTTCCGTGGTCAGATCCAAAGAGGATACCCCAGCGCCAGCAGATGAAGTAGCCGTATATGCTTTAGCGGTTAAACCCGAAGAGGTGGCGCCAGCGCCGGTGCCAGTTGTTGTGCCGAGTGCAAAGCCAGTTCTTGCTTGGGTAGCGGAGCCCTTGGTTTCCACCTTAATCGCATCGCCGCTGGCAGCTGATAGAGTGATTTTACCTGCATTATTGGTTGCAGTAACACCCGTTTCTGCCGTTTTAGCATTAATCGCGCTTAAGACCTCTGCACCCGCACCACTGCCAGTGACGGCAGTAATAGCACCTATATCCACACCATTAATTACGAGGTCCCCTGCCGCAATATCGTCTGTGGTGGTAGTAAAGGCAGATATTGTCCCCCCTGCCAGAGTCCCGGTACCGCCACTTGCCAAGGTAATACCTGCGGAACCTGTTGAAGATAAAGAGATTGTTGATGTAACCGTTTTGGTAGCGCCACCAGCACCGGTTGCACCGGTAGTCAAACCAGTATTTGCATCATCAGCTCCTGCAGTTGCTGCAGCCGTTACCGTGATATTTCTGCCATCTGCTGCATTCAAAGCAACCTTACCGGTACTATCAAAAGTTGCTGTCACGCCGGTTTGCGATGATTTTGCATTGATTGCGGCAGAAACCTGTGCCCCACGTTCCGCTGCCGTAGTGGTTGCCGCGAGAGCACCAATATTGACCCCATTTACAGTGATGTCACCGTCCGCTATCGCTGCAGAAGGAGCTGTTACTGCAGTTCCTGCCACAGTAGTCGCCGCCACCGTTGCAGTCACCGCGGTTTGCCCGGACACAGCATTGATGGCGGCCGCCTTGGCAATGGCGCTACCATTGCCTCCGGCAAACGAAACGCCATCACTGACGGTTGCGCCTACTTGATGACCATTAATGACCAAATCACCCGCTGCTAGTGCACCTGCGCTCACAGCCGAGCCGCTTATGGCTGTCGAATAGCTTGAACCCGAACCTACACCCAGTGCATTCGATCTAGCACTGTGAATCGATGCAATGGTAATACGGTCATTACTGGTGTTGTTGGCGCCCACCTGGAAGGATTGCGCGGTAAAGGTGCCATCCAGCAGTTTGTGACCGTTAAAGGATGAATTGCCCGCCACACGGTCAATCTCGGCGATTAACTGGGTGGCTTCGTTATTGATTGAGGCCCGGTCACTAGCGCTGTTACTGGAGTTGGCGGATTGTACGGCCAGCTCACGGATACGTTGCAGGTTGTTGCCGATTTGCTCCAGATCGCCTTCAGCCGTTTGCGATAACGAGATGCCATCGTTGGCATTACGGGCGGCCTGGTCATTGCCACGGATTTGTGTGGCAAAGCGCTCACTGATAGCCAAACCGGCGGCATCGTCTTTGGCGCTGTTAATACGCAAGCCGGAAGATAAACGTTGTAAGGATGTTGCGAGTGAATTTTGTGATGTTGTCAGGTTACGTTGTGCGTTTAATGATGATACGTTGGTGTTGATATATTGTGCCATGACTGCTCTCCTAATTGAATCCCGGTGTATTATTTTTTCCGGGCTTTTAACTTCGGGTTCCTTATCCTTTTTGATAACTCCCCCACCTTTGTCTGGGTTATCGACGGGGGGATTTGAATCTTTAACGGATATTTTGCAGTGCCCTTTATTCTGTGAGACCTGTCACATTAAAGCGGCTTGGGTTTAGCAGGGGCTGTGGAAAGATTCCTCCCGATGGTCGGAATGACAGCTCCGTTGTCAACTCGAGCGCCTTGTCATCTCGACGTTAGGAGAGATCTTGTTCACCGGAGGCTTGGGAAGATTCCTCCCGATGGTCGGAATGACAAGTTGTTTGTCATCTCGACGTCAGGAGAGATCTTAGTCACCGGAAGCCTCGCAAGATTCCTCCCGATGGTCGGAATGACAGCCCCGTTGTCATCTCGACGTCAGGAGAGATATTAGTCACCGGAAGCCTGGCAGGTTTCCTCCCGCTGGCCGGAATGAAAAGTCGGGATAATAAGGCTTCGCCGGTCAAACTGCTTACCATCCTGCACTTAAATCCTGCCAGGATGGATTTACGCTATTGACTAAGGCGTTTTTCTTTTCTCTACGCCACTTCTTAAGCTGTTTTTCTCTACCGAGAGCTGAAATCACATCATTGGTTTGTTCAAAATATACCAGTTTATTGACGTTATATTTTTCAGTAAATCCGGGGATTAATTTTTGCCGATGTTCAACTATGCGTCGTTCCAAATTATTGGTAACGCCAATATAAAGCACTTTATTGTTCCAATTGCTTAAAAGATAGACGTAATAGTTTTGTTGCGACATAAAGTTTCTACTGGAGGTTAAGAGACGCTTCTACTCCGGCCATTTATCCTGATAGGCCTCTCATCATGCCCTTTTGTCATCTCGACGTGAGGAGATATCTTGCTCTCGGAGGCCCGGCAAGTTTCCTCCCGATGGTCGGAATGACAGGTATTTGTCATCTCGACGCTAGGAGAGATCTTGCTCCCGGAAGCTTGGGAAGATTCCTCCCGATGGTCGGAATGACAAATCGGTTGTCATCTCGACGCTAGGAGAGATCTTAGTCACCGGAAGCCTGGCAAGTTTCCTCCCGGTGGTCGGAATGACAAATCGGTTGTCATCTCGACGCTAGTAGATATCTTGCTCCCGGAAGCTTGGGAAGATTCCTCCCGGTGTTCGGAATGACAGATATTTGTCATCATGACGAGCTGCGATCTATAGCCGATTTGTCCAGTAATCGGGCTTTCTATGCAAATGAGCAATAGCTACAATCAAAATTTCATTGGCTCGAATTTGGTAAATAATGCCATATGCGTAAAAAGCTAACGTTCACTTTTTATATTAGCCAAATACTTGTTCAGCGCCAAGCGCTTTTATGTTGCCTGCTTCATAAGCATCGATCCGGTTTTCTGCTTCCTTTGTCCACAGTTCATCTATTGCTTTATCCGGCTGGTCGAGACTTGCTAACAATTTTTCTACCAAACTCGCCCTATTTTTAGGTCCGAGCGTTAGGGCCTCTTTAAGCATTTGCTGTTCCAACATGGCCTCACCTCGTTGTTGATGATTAAGGTTTTGAGTGCCTGGAGTAAACAGTGTATCGAGGGCAAAGAGCCTACCCACATATCTGTAAGTTGCGCAGGCTCACTTCTTGGCGATTGAATTCCAGGCGGCCAGCCACACTTGGGCTTGATAATAATCGGCTTTTTTGTCCAGCGCGCCGCTCAAAACCATGCGCAAGGTGGCCTCAATGAGGCCGAAAAAATAGGCATGCGCCAGCAGCGGATCAATATTGCGGATCTCGCCGGCCTGAATGCCCGATTGAATAATTTTGATGATTTTCTGGTAAGGCGCTGATTGCAATAGCGGCTTTTCTTCCGGCAAAAACTCATTGAGGTGCAGGATTAGCAAAAACCGCATAACATCGGGCGCGTCCGTGGCGAGCCTGAACAATAAATCGACAATTTCCCGCAACTGCTCGGAAGCTTTTTTGTTTCTGCGTCGAATATCATCGATGGAGACACTCAAGCTGTCGATAATGTTGGCGTACAGCGCCGAGGCAATCATCTGTTTATTTTGAAAATGCTGATAAAGGCCGCTGGTTGTTTTGATACCTACCGCATCTTTGATATCAATGAGTGAAGTATTGAAATAACCTTTTTCGGCAAAGAGCTTCAATGCCGCCAGCAATATTTCATCGTGGGTTTCAGATTTAAGCTGAATAGTTTCTTTTTCCTGATCCATTGTCTTCTGTCACAGCCAATTCAATAGGCTGTATTTTTGTTGTTATAGTATTTGCGCATCAACAATGGTTTTCTAAATCTCCCCACCCTAACCCTCTCCAGCTGGAGAGGGGACAGATGCGCCCCATTTTGATGTGCGGTAGGTATACGGGCATCTGCTCTGGCTAATCTTCCGCCATAGCCGTCAACGCTGCCCTCAGGTAATTGACCATAGACCACAACGTCAGGGCGGCCGCTATATATAACAGCACATAGCCGCTCAGGGCGATGGGGACGCCGGCTATATCTTCATGATAAAGCAACAGCGTGATGGCCAGCATTTGTGCGGTGGTTTTCCATTTTCCTAATTGCGAAACCTTGACCTTGGCGCGCTGGCCAATTTCCGCCATCCATTCGCGCAGCGAGGCAATGGTGATTTCCCTGCCGATGATTATAGCGGCGGGAATGGCCAAATAAGGATCAGCCTGTTGCTGAACAATTAAAACCAGGACGATGGCTACCATCAATTTATCGGCAACCGGATCCAGAAAAGCGCCAAACTGTGTTTCCAGGGCCAGTTTTCGGGCAAGATAACCATCCAGCCAGTCGGTGAATCCAGCAAAAATAAAAAGCAGCGTGCAGGCAAGATTGGCGTAATGCCAAGGCAGATAAAAAATAACCATTAGCAAAGGAATCAAGGCGATTCTTAATAGCGTAAGGTAGGTTGGTAAGTTATAGTGAATTTTCATCTTGATGATGGAATAGTTCGTAAATTCGTTGCGCCAATTGCCGGCTAATACCGTCTATGCTGCAAAGGGCATCCACACCCGCCCCGGAAATGCCTTGCAAGCCGCCAAACTGCTTCAATAACAGCTGCCTGCGCTTGGCCCCCAGTCCGTCTATCGATTCCAGCAACGATTGTTTTTTGGCCTTGCCGCGCCGCTGACGGTGTCCGGTGATCGCAAACCGGTGCGCTTCGTCCCGTATATGCTGAATCAGCAACAAGCCGCTGGTGCCTGGCGTTATATCAAGCGGTTGTTCCTGTCCGACCAGAATCAGTTTTTCCATGCCGGGCTTCCTGTCCGGGCCTTTGGAAACGCCAACTATCATAACATTATTTACGTCCAATTCCGCTAGTGCCTTTTGCGCCTGATGCACCTGGCCCTTGCCGCCGTCAATAAACAGGATATCCGGCGCTTCATGCTCGCCCTGCTGCAAGCGCTTGAAACGCCGGAACACGGCCTGATGAATGGCGGCATAATCATCTCCGCCGGTAATGCCTTCTATATTAAAACGGCGATAAGCCGATTTGACAGGCCCTTCTCTATCAAAGACAACGCAGGAAGCCACTGTGTGTTCGCCTTGCGTATGACTGATATCAAAGCATTCCAGGCGTTTGGGGAGTTCCTGGCAACCCAGTTCTTGCTGCAAACTGAGAAAGCGCGCATAGAGCCCCTGTTTGTCGGATAACTTGCTCATTAAGGAATTTTCGGCGTTGGTACAGGCCATCTGCAGCCATTTCAAACGCTCGCCGCGGACTCTGGCAGAAATCGTCACCGCATGTTTGGCCTGCCGGGACAGCACCTCCATTAACAGCTCGGCTTCTTCCAGTTCATGACTGACGATCAGTTCGTAAGGAATTTGTTTATCCAGATAATATTGGGCAATGAAGGCCTGCAGCACAGGAGCCGGCTCATGCTCATCGCTCATTTTAGGGAAAAACAGCTTGTTGCCCAGATTTTGCCCGTTGCGTATAAAGAACACCTGGATACAGGCCACGCCGGCTTTGGTCGCACAGGCGATAATGTCGACATCGCCGCGCTCGCCGTGCACAAAATGTTTTTCCAGCACCGAACGCAACTGGGCGATCTGATCCCTGAAATAGGCTGCTTGCTCAAAGTCCAGGTGTGCCGCCGCCTGCTCCATTTTCAGGATCAGACGATCAATCAGCAGGCCGCCCTTGCCTTCCAGAAACATCACGGTGCTTTCAACATCCTGTGCATAACTGGCCTTGTCGATTAATCCCACGCAGGGCGCGGTACAGCGCTCTATCTGATGCTGCAAACAGGGCCGCGTTCGATTGTTATAGTAGGAGTCCTCGCACTGCCGGACCGGAAAGATTTTTTGCAGCAGTTTCAGGGTTTCCTTGACCGCGCCAACGCTGGGATACGGGCCGAAATACTTGCCTTTTTTACGCTTGGCGCCGCGGTGAAAGGTAAGCTGCGGGAAATCCTGCTCGCTGGACAGGAACAGATAGGGATAGGATTTGTCATCCCGCAAGCAAATATTGTAGCGGGGTTTATAGCGCTTGATCTGCTGACATTCCAGCAACAGCGCTTCACCTTCGGTATGGGTGACGGTCACTTCGATAGCCGCAACCTTGGCCACCATGGCCTGTTGCTTGGGCGAGGCGGTCTGGCTTTTGAAATAACTGGAAACGCGATTTTTAAGGTTTTTGGCCTTGCCGATATAGATGATTTCGCCCTGGACATTAAGCATCTTGTAAATGCCCGGGCGCGTGGTCAGGGTTTTTAAAAACGCTTTTGCATCAAACGTAGGCGCTGAAATTTCTGCACTCACAGTCAACTCAATAATTGCCCGATACTCTGAAACACATCCGCAAACATGGCTTTGGTCAGCCGTTTTGTTTGTACGTTATAACGGCTGGTATGATAAGAATCAACCAGCGTCCGCCCAGCCGGCAAGCCATGCCGGGCGTTATGGGCAAATATAGCGCCATTTTGTTTTAACCCATAGGCTTTCAAGACGGCCTGATGGGCGACGGTACCCAGGGCCAGAATGACTGCCCGCTCCGGCAGAGCCGCCAATTCGGCCGACAAAAACCCATTGCACTGATTGATTTCAGAACCTGTCGGCTTGTTTTGCGGCGGCAAGCATTTGACCGCATTGGTAATCCGGCAGTTGTTAAGCGTCAGACCATCCGACAAGGACTCCGATGTCGGCTGGTTGCTGTAGCCAAATTCATAAAGCGCTTCATACAGCAGCAAGCCGGCATAATCGCCGGTAAACGGCCGGCCCGTGGCATTGGCGCCATGCATGCCCGGCGCCAAACCGACTACGAGCAACTTGGCATCAGGGTCACCAAACGGCGCTACGGGACGCGCATGATAATGCGGATATTTTTGTTTAACGTCCAGCAGGAAATCATCCAGCCGAGGACACTGCCGGCACTGCTGATCGAAGTTTTTTTTTGGGTTCAAAGTTCTAGTTCTTAGTTTCTTGCTAATTGAGGTTGGGCAATGACAAAAGCATTTTTACCACGAAGGCCACGAAGAGCACGACGGTTTAAAGAAATAAAATGCGCTGTCGAACGCTTAGCATTCCTGCATTAAAATTGGCATTTGGATTTGTACAGCGCATGTAGGCGAGAATTTGCACCTCATGAATTTTTTCTACCTTCGTGTCCTTCGTCTCTTCGTGGTATTTTTTTAGCTTACCTACCATCGGTCACTCACAAAAAAGGGCCTTGACGGCCCTTTTCTTATTTTTTCATGAAGCAGCGCTTAATCTTTATCGGCTTCTTTAATGCTCAGTCTGACCCTGCCTTGACGGTCAATTTCCAGCACTTTCACGCGCACGATATCGCCTTCACTCAATTTGTCACTGACTTTGTCGACATGCTCATCGGAAATTTGCGAGATATGCACCAAGCCATCCTTGCCTGGAAGAATCGTAACGAAAGCACCGAAGTCCATTAACCGGACCACTTTACCTTCGTAGATTTTACCCACTTCAACTTCCGCGGTAATTTCTTCGATCAGACGACGCGCTTCTTCACCCGCGGCCTTGTCAACGGAAGCAACTTTTACGATGCCGTCGTCAGTCAGATCAACGCTGGCGCCGGTTTGCTCGGTAATGCCGCGTATGGTAGCGCCGCCTTTGCCGATAACCTCACGAATTTTGCTGGGGTCAATTTTAAAAGTAATGATGCGCGGAGCGTAGTCGGACATCTGTTCACGCGCGCTGGACAATGCCTTGTTCATCTCGCCGAGGATATGCAAACGGCCTTGCTTTGCCTGTTCCAGCGCGGTCTTCATGATTTCCGCGGTAATGCCATCAATCTTGATGTCCATTTGCAGCGCGGTAATTCCGTCTACTGAACCGGCAACTTTAAAGTCCATATCGCCCAGATGATCTTCATCACCCATGATGTCGGACAACACCGCAAAGCGGTCGCCTTCTTTAATCAGGCCCATGGCAATACCGGCCACCGGTGACTGTATGGGCACACCGGCATCCATGAGTGCCAGGCTGCTGCCGCAGACTGAAGCCATCGAGCTAGAGCCATTGGATTCGGTGACTTCAGACACAACACGGATGACGTAAGGGAACTCTTCCATATTGGGCAATACCGCAGCAACGCCGCGCTTTGCCAAACGGCCATGACCGATCTCACGGCGCTTGGGCGAGCCGACAAAGCCGGTTTCACCCACGCTGTAAGGAGGGAAGTTGTAATGCAGCATGAACGGTTCTTTGTACTCGCCGGCCAAGGCATCAATGATTTGTGCGTCACGCTGGGTGCCGAGCGTTGCCACCACCAAAGCCTGGGTTTCGCCGCGCGTGAACAAGGCCGAACCGTGGGTTCTTGGCAATACGCCGGTTCTGACAGTAATCGGTCTGATTTTGTCTAATTCGCGGCCATCAATCCGTTTGCTTTCGTTTAGAATTGCGTTGCGAACAATGCGGTATTCCAGATGTTCGATTATGCCGCGTATATCACTTTCGGCATATTCGCCATTGGCCACGAGTTTCTCAACCACTGCATTTCTAATCGCTTTTAACTGTTCCTGTCTGACCAGTTTTTCGGCAACCTGATAAGCGGCTTTGATGCCCTCTTCCACTTCGGCAATGACCTGGCGTTCGAGTTCGGCATTGACATGAGGCGCAACCCATTCAACGACACCGGCGCCGGCGGCATTGGCAAACTCATTGATCGCAGTAATAGCGGTCTGCATTTGTTCATGGCCAAACAATACTGCGCCGAGCATGACTTCTTCAGACAAACATTTGGCTTCTGACTCAACCATTAATACTGCGTGTGCAGTACCCGCCACCACCAATTGCAGCTGTGATTCTTTTAACGCCGCAGGTGACGGATTTAACAGGTAAGCACCGTCTTTATAACCGACACAGGCCGCAGCGATTGGGCCGTTAAAAGGCAGGCCGGAAATCGCCAGGGCGGCAGAGGAGCCTATCAGGGCAGGAATTTCAGGATCAACTTCGGGGTTCAGAGACACCACGGTGGCAATAATCTGAACTTCATTGGTGTAGCCGTCCGGAAAAAGCGGCCGGATGGGCCTGTCAATCAGACGCGAGGTTAGCGTCTCATTTTCATTCGGGCGCCCTTCCCGCTTGAAAAAACCGCCGGGTATTTTGCCCGCGGCGTAAGTTTTTTCCTGATAATTAACGGTCAGTGGGAAAAAATCGCCACCATTCGATTCTTTTTTGGCAACGACTGTTACTAACAGCGTTGTACCATCGACATCGATCATCACCGCGCCGTCAGCCTGGCGTGCAATTTCACCAGTTTCTAGCGTGACCAATCGATCACCGTACTGAAATTCTTTCCTAATAGGATTCACTATAAGGTTCCTTTGCGTAAAGGTTATTTAAAGGGTTGTTGCCGGGTTACGCTCTCGCTAACCCGGCCTACATCTGTAGCGTTTTTGGAAACTTTCTACTTGCGTAAACCCAGCCGCTCAATCAATGAACGATAGCGGTCACCGTCTTTGTTTTTCAGATAGTCCAGCAGCTTACGGCGCTGGTTAACCATGCGCAGCAGACCACGGCGTGAATGATTGTCTTTTTTGTGTTCGGCAAAATGGGGTGTTAAATGCGTGATGTGCGCGGTCAACAGCGCAATTTGCACTTCGGGTGAGCCGGTATCTGTTTCAGACAGGCGGTATTCTTCTAAGACTGCTTTTTTTTGTGCGGCAGTAAATGGCATTGCTAATCCCTATTTAGATTATTAAAAGTAGAGCCCTTACTCAGGGCGGGTAAATATCCTATTTCCACGATAGGGTGTAGAAATAGGGGGTAAGCCGAAAGGCTAAACGCCATTCGGCTGATTGCTCATATTGAACAATTTTTTCGGCGCTAGTTTACCATCCAATAGACTTTCTCCCAAGCCTAAAAAAACGCTCTGGTGATACAGGCGCACCCTGCCTGGCCATGACTCCGGCCAGTCCAGAGCTTGACCCTGCTGGATAGCAGCGGCCTGCTCACTGGACAATTGCACCGCCGGCATCGCCTGCAGGGGTTCGTCAACAGCCATGAGGCATTGCATCAGACTGTGCTCGTCCATGGCCGTCAATTGCTCAATGGTTTTGGCATTGCCAAGGTCGAACCGCCCGGCCTGCAAGCGGCGCAGCTCTTTTACCGTCGCGCCACAGCCCAGATCGTGGCCAATATCTTCCGCCAGCGAGCGGATATAAGTGCCTTTGGAGCAGAACACCTCCAGCCTCAGCTGATCCCTGGAAAAATCCAGCAATTTCAATTCAATTATCGTTATGCGCCGGGCTTTGCGCTCGATGTTTTTGCCTTCCCGGGCCAGTTCATAGAGCTTTTTGCCATTATGCTTTAACGCCGAGTACATGGGCGGAACCTGATCAATTTCACCGGTAAATTTTTTCAGGCAGGTCTGCACATCGTCCAGCGACAGTTCCGGCACCGGCCGGGTCTGAATAATTTGCCCCTCGGCATCGCCGGTATCGGTTATCACACCCAGCTGAACAAGCACCTGATAGCGCTTATTATCATCCAGCATCAAGGCCGATACCTTGGTCGCCTCGCCAAAACAAAGCGGCAGCAAGCCGGTCGCCAAAGGATCCAGGCTGCCGGTATGCCCGGCCTTGTTGGCATTGAACAAACGCCGGACTTCCTGCAAGGCTTTGTTGGACGATACCCCCAGACGTTTATCCAGCAACAGGATGCCGTGTATATCGCGCCCGGACTTGCGCTTGCTCATAGCCGCCTAGTCCTGGCCTTTTTTGTCCAGATTGCTCAGGAGCTCGGCCACGCGCATACCGGTTTCAAATGACTCATCGTAATAAAAACGTAATTCCGAGATATGCCGCAAACGCATCCTTCTGGCCAGTTCATGGCGGATAACCGGTGCCAGCTCGTTCAGCAACTTGACGTTGTTTTTTTTACCCTGCTCATCAACATTCAGGACCGTGACATAAATTTTGGCCACCGCCAGGTCCTTGGAGACTTCGACCTCGTTGATGGTGATAAAGCCCAGTCTCGGATCATTGATGTCGCGTTGCAGGATCAAGGCCAGTTCTTTCTGCATTTGTGATGAAACGCGGGCGCTACGGCCAAATTCTCTAGCCATAGGATTACAGTTCCCGTTTAACTTCTATGCGTTCAAAAACCTCAATCTGGTCTCCGGGCTTAACATCGTTGTAGTTTTTCACACCGATACCGCACTCCATACCCATCTTGACCTCGGCGACATCGTCCTTGAAGCGGCGCAACGATTCCAGCTGACCTTCATAAACCACCACGTTTTCACGCAGAACCCGTATCGGCAGGTTTCTCTTGACAAAGCCATCCACTACCATACAACCGGCTACAGCGCCAAACTTGGGCGAGCGGAATACATCACGAACCTCGGCCAGGCCGACAATATGTTCTTTGATTTCTGGAGCCAGCATGCCGCTGATGGATTTTTTGACCTCATCAATGGCATCATAAATCACGCTGTAGTAATGCAGATCAATGCCTTTTTCTTCAATCAGCTTGCGGGCTGTTGCATCCGCGCGCACGTTAAAGCCCATCAAAATGGCCCCGGAAGCCAGGGCAAGGTTGGCGTCACCTTCATTGATACCACCGACGCCGCCATAGACGACCTTTACTTCCACTTCTTCATTCGATAGCCCAACCAGGGAGCTGCGCAGGGCTTCCAAACTACCCTGCACATCGGTTTTCAGCACCAGATTGACGCAGGCAAGCTCACCGGTGGCCATTCTGGAAAAGACTTCATCCAGTTTTGATGCCTGCTGTGCGGCATGGCGGCTGCTTCTGCTGCGGTCTTCACGATGCTCGGCCAATTCTCTGGCAACGCGCTCGTTTTGGACAACCAGAAATTCATCGCCGGCATTCGGTGTGCCCGACAAGCCCAGAATTTCAACCGGCGTCGAAGGCCCCGCTTCCTTGATCGATTTGCCGTTTTCGTTAAACATCGCCCGGACACGGCCAAATTCATGACCGCACAATACCATCTGGCCTTTTTCCAAAGTGCCTTTTTGAATCAACACGGTCGCCACCGCGCCGCGGCCTTTATCCAATCGCGACTCAATGACAATACCCGAGGCAGCCCCTTCAATTGGAGCCTTCAATTCCAGTATTTCCGATTGCAAAATCAAGGCTTCGATTAAATCATCGATACCCTCACCGGTTTTGGCGGAAACTTTAAGGAACTGCACATCGCCGCCCCATTCTTCCGGCAGCACATTAAGGGTTGACAGCTCCTGCATGACTTTATCGGGGTTGGCATCGGGCTTGTCGATCTTGTTCATCGCCACAATAATCGGCACATTAGCCGCTCTGGCATGTTCGATGGCTTCTTTGGTTTGCGGCATAACGCCGTCATCCGCTGCCACCACTACGATAACAACATCGGTCACATCGGCGCCCCGGGCACGCATGGCGGTGAAGGCAGCATGGCCCGGTGTATCCAAAAAGGTAACCGCGCCGTGATCGGTTTTCACCTGATAGGCGCCAATATGCTGGGTAATACCACCCGCTTCCCCGGCGGCAACACGGGTTTTACGAATGTAATCCAGCAGCGAGGTCTTGCCATGATCGACGTGGCCCATGATGGTGACAATCGGCGCGCGCGTGACGGCCACGCGATGATCTTCCGCCTGCACTTCGGCAAGCATTTCCTGTTCAAGGTCGTCATCGCTCTGCATGATGACTTTATGCCCCATTTCTTCAACCAGAATAACCGCGGTTTCCTGGTCAATGCTTTGGTTGATGGTGGCCATGATGCCGAGCTTCATCAATTGCTTGATGACCTCCGCCGCCTTGACGCTCATTTTCTGCGCCAGATCTGAAACAATAATGTGCTCGGGAATCGCAACTTCCTTGACGATGGGGGTAACCGGCATCTCAAACTGATGACGGCTGTCAGCCTGCGCGTTGCCGCGCTCGGCTTGCTTGCCTTTTTTCTTGCCCTTTCTGGCATCCTTGCCGCCGGCGCGGGCGCCTTCATCCTGTTTTTTCCTGTGCAGAGTCTCTTGTTTCGTCGCCGCCTGCTGCCTGACTTTATCTGCATTGCGTTTAATGGACTCTTCAAGCCGGCGCTCTTTTTCATCCTGCTTTTTCTTGACTTCTTCGGCTTCCTTGACCTTGCTGGATTTTTCAAGCTTGGTTTTTTTGTCTTCTTTGACTTTTAACGTTTCAAACTCAATTTCAAATTCGGCCTCCGGCTCGACCTCTGCCACGACAACCGCTTGCGGCTCGACTTCGGTCTCCAGGGTAAACTCGGGCTCGGTGATTGTCACTTTCGGCGCAGCAGTTTTTTCCGGCTTGGCCGTTTCGGCCGCTATCTGCTCCGCCTCGGCACCCGTCGCTGCTTCTGGCTGCGCGGGCTGTTTGCGTCGCAGTTCAGCTTCGCGCTCGATTTGCTTGCGCTGCTCTTCCAAGGCCTTTTTGGTCAGTTCCAGCTCTCTTTGTTGCTCAGTCTCGGCAACCTCGGTACGCTTGATGTAGGTTTTCTTTTTTCGCACCTCAACACTAATGGTTTTAGTCGCACTGCCGGGCCCGCTTGCCTGTTTCAGCTCACTGACTTTTCGGCGTTTCAAGGTGACGCGTGTAGGGGTACTGTCATCGGCACCTTCAGCTTTACCATGGCGCTTGCGCAGATGCGCCAGTAACTGCATCTTTTCGTCTTCATTGATAACATCATCAGGGGCGCTTGCAGATAATCCTGCTTCTTTCAGCTGCTCTAATAACTTGTCCAGAGGAATTTTTACAACCTCGGCTAATTGTCGTACTGTTTTATCGCTCATTTCCTACCCCTTACCTACTCAGCAAACCAAGGCTCGCGTGCTTTCATAATCAATTTTGCCGCCCGTTCTTCGTTCATGCCTGAAAAATCCAGCAGGTCGTCTACCGCCTGCTCGGCCAAATCATCGATTGTAATAATGCCGCGGCTTGCCATTTCATAAGCCAGCTCCTTGGTCATGCCTTCCATGTCCAGCAAGTCTTGCGCGGGCTCTGCAGTTTCGATTTTTTCTTCCGAAGCAATGGCCTTAATCAACAAGGCATCTTTGGCCCGGCTTCTCAGTTCATGCACCAGATCTTCGTCAAAACCTTCAATTTCCAGCATTTCACTGACCGGAACATAAGCGATTTCTTCAACGGTGTTAAAACCGACTTCTACCAGAATCGAAGCGATCTCTTCATCGACATCAAGTTGCTCAACAAACAATTTGATGATGGCATCGGCTTCGGCTTCGCTGTTTTCTTCGGCCTTGGAGGCGTCGATGACATTCAATTCCCAACCGGTCAGCTGCGTAGCCAGCCTGACGTTTTGCCCGCCGCGGCCAATGGCCTGGGACAAATTATCCGAGTTTACGGCCAAGTCCATGCTGTGTTTGTCTTCATCGATGACGATGGATTGAATTTCGGCCGGCGACATCGCGTTAATCACAAATTGCGCTTCACTGGGATTCCACAAAATAATGTCGATGCGCTCGCCGGCCAGCTCGTTGGTCACCGACTGAACTCGGGAGCCGCGCATGCCCACGCATGCGCCTACCGGATCCAGCCTGGGATCATTGCTTTTAACGGCCACCTTAGCCCTGGAACCCGGATCGCGCGCAGCGCCCAGCACCTCAATCAAGCCTTCGCCCACTTCGGGCACTTCCAGCCGGAACAAGGCCATTAACAATTCCGGTGCGGTACGGCTAACAAATAATTGCGGGCCGCGCGGTTCTGAGCGCACGTCTTTCAAATAGCCTCTGATGCGGTCGCCAATACGGACGGGTTCACGGGGAATCATATCCTCTCTGGCAATATAGGCTTCGACATGCCCTCCCAAATCCAGATAGACACTGCCCTTTTCAATGCGTTTGACAATACCGGTTATCAGCTCGCCAACGCGGCCCTGGTAAGCTTCAACAATTTTTCTGCGTTCGGCTTCCCTGACTTTGTGAATAATAACCTGCTTGGCCGTTTGCGCAGCAATCCGTCCGAAATCAACCGATTCAATTTCTTCTTCTATGATGTCGCCCACCTGGACATCGGGATTGTCCAGTCTGGCCACTTCCAGCAAGATCTGGGTTTCCGGAAACTCCACATCACCAGCGCACGAAGGATTGGCATCAACCACTTCCCAGCGCCGGTAAGTGGCGTAATCGCCGGTTTTCCGGTCAATGGCAACGCGGGCTTTGATTTGATTGGCATGACGCTTGATCGTGGCTGCTTCCAATGCTGATTCGATGGCCTGAAATACCACCTCTTTTTCAATGTCTTTTTCATTAGAAAAAACATCGACTACTAACAAAATTTCTTTATTTGCCACTGCGTCCTCCTTTTTCGAGTAAATAGTCAGGCACCAAACGCGCTTTGCTCATGGCGTTATATGGCACCTCAAAAACCTGTTCGCCTTCTTTAAGCGTAATGATATCGCCCTCAACTTTTTCAATCCGGCCGGTAACTTTTCTCCGGCCAGCGATGGGCTTAAATAAATTGACCAATACAGTGCTGCCGATGTAGCGTTCGAACTGGCTGGTTTTAAAAAACGGCCGGTCTGCGCCCGGCGATGAAATTTCCAATTGATAGTTGCCTTGTATCGGATCTTCCACATCCAGGACACCACTGAGCTGATGACTGACTTTAGAGCAGTCATCAACCAAAATTCCGTGTTCACTATCAATATAAATTCTTAACAGACCATGTTTAGGATGCGGATTATATTCAATGCCGACGCATTCATAACCTAAACCTTCAACAATTGGCTCGATCAAATTAACCAAGTGCTCAGGAGCCTGCTTCATTTTTGCCTCACTTATCTTGCACACATAAAAAAAGAGCCAAAGGCTCTTCCATTAACAATCAAAAATTTCAGCTTCAGCATTACCGAAGCCCAGAAAATAAAAAACCCCAAAATGGGGTTCCTATTAATGTGGTAGCGGGGGCAGGATTTGAACCTACGACCTTCGGGTTATGAGCCCGACGAGCTACCAAGCTGCTCCACCCCGCGATTGATTTAGGATATTATACTAACCTTTTTATATATAGCAAGCCCTTTCTTTATCGCCCGGCCAGCTCTATTGGAGCCAGCCCCACTCGACCAGTAACAGCAACAAGATACCGGCAATCGCCCCCGCCAGCACATCATCGAGCATGATACCAAAGCCGCCTTGCACATGCCGGTCCGCCCAGCGGATAGGCCATGGCTTGACAATATCAAACACTCTGAACAACACAAAGCCCGCCGCGAGCGTCTGCCAGCTGAACGGCACCAGCGCCATGGTGATCAGCAAGCCGGCAATTTCATCCCAGACGATACCGCCAAAATCATGTTCGCCCAATTTTTCGGCGGCCTGGCCACAAATCCACACCCCGGAAACAATCACAGCCAGGGTCAATGCGCTGTACAGCACTGTGCCCGCTTGTGCAAACAGCCAGCACAACGGAACGGCGGCCAGCGTTCCCAGAGTGCCAGGGGCTTTTTTTGCCAGCCCGGAACCAAAACCGAAGGCCAGAAACAACACGGGGTCAGACACGATCTGCCGGGGTGTCAGTTTGTTTTTACCCACTTGCGTATTAAGAAAAATGCTCAAACCCTTTCACCTCTAATGCCTGTACCTGTCCCGATTTGCTGATCCGCAAACCCGCTTGCGCCTCGATCACGCCTATCTTTGTGTAAGCCACCGTCAACAGCGGCGCCTTGCCGGGGCTGACGGTAAAGCACAACTCATAATCGTCGCCCGCGCACAGCGGCATCTGCCAGTCGCCGGTATCATTTATGTACTCTCTCACCGCGTCTGACAACGGCAATTGTTCCCACTCAATACAGGCACCGACCTGGCTTTGCTGCAGGATGTGCCCCAAATCACCGGCCAAGCCATCGGACAGATCGATGCAGGCATTGGCAATGCCGGTTAAGGCCAGCCCCGCCTGCACTTGCGGATCGGGGCTATTAAAGCGCTTCAATGCCAGCGTAGCGTCGGAACACTGATAGTCCTGGGCAATTTTCAGGCCCAGACCTGCATCGCCCAATGCTCCGGTCAGACAAATGAAATCACCCGGTTTCGCCGCTGAACGCCTTAATGCCTGCCCTTTGGGAACCAGGCCCATGGCTTGCACGGTCAAAGTCAGCGGGCCGGAGGTGGTATCGCCGCCAATCAGGTCGACCGAGTAACGTTCTGCCAAGGCCAGAAAACCTTTGGCGAAAGCGGTCAGCCACTGCTCATCAACGCGTGGCAAGGTTAATGCCAGCGTCACCGCAACAGGCTTGGCACCCATGCTGGCCAAATCGCTTAAATTGACGGCCAACAATTTATGGCCCAATTGCTCTGGATCGGCGCCGGCAAAAAAATGCACGTTTTCGACCATGGTATCGGTGGTCAACGCCAGTTCATAGCCCTCAGGAATGGCCAATAACGCGCAGTCATCGCCAATGCCCAGGCGCGTTGACGGATTTGTTGGCGGCTGGTTGGCAAAAAATCGTTGAATCAGAGCAAACTCAGAAATTGGCATGATTTTAGATAAAAGGCGAAAGGCGAAAGGCGAAAGGCGAAAGGCGAAAGGCGAAAATTATTGCCCCATTTTTTTAAATTGCAACCGTTTTCCCCTTTCAACTTTTATCTTTCATCTTTTTTCTTTCGCTTTAATTTCCAGCGCTCTTTTTTGCTGGGCCACTTTATCGAGGATGCCGTTGACGTATTTATGACTGCCATCGGCACCAAAACACTTGGCCAGATTAATGCCTTCATTCAGAATGACTTTGTAAGGCATATCCAGCCGATGCAACAGCTCGTAAACGCCTATTCTCAGGATGGCTCTTTCGACCGGATCGATTTTCTCGACCGGCCGGTCGACAAATTGCTCCAAGGCCTGATCAATGTCGGCAAGATTTTTGGGGACGCCGTAGAACAGCTCGGTAAAGTAGCTTTTTTGGGCGTTTTTCAGGCGCTCTTCTTCCAGGAACTGGCGTTCTATCTCGCTGAGATTCTGCCCGGTCATTTGCCATTGATACAATGCCTGCACAGCCGTTTTGCGGGCATTGGTACGCGCTTCACTCATCAGATTCCCAGATTATTGAACAGACTGACCATCTCAATGGCCGACAGCGCCGCTTCCGCGCCTTTATTGCCGGCTTTGGTGCCGGCACGCTCTATCGCCTGCTCAATGCTGTCTACCGTCAACACACCAAAGCTGACCGGCACATCGTATTGCAAGGACACATGTGCCAGGCCCTTGACGCACTCGCCGGCGACATATTCGAAATGCGGCGTACCGCCTCGAATCACCGCCCCTAAAGCGATGATGGCGTCATATTTTTTGACTGCGGCAATGCGCTGCACGACCATCGGCAATTCAAAGGCCCCCGGCGCTTTGACCAAATGGATATTGGCTCTTTCTGCGCCATGCCGCACCAGGGCGTCAATCGCGCCAGCTTCCAGTTGCTCGACAATAAAGCTGTTAAAGCGGGAGGCCACAATACAAAACCTGCCGCCCTGGGCTGATAAATTTCCTTCAAACGTTTTTATAGTCGACATTTCTCTATTTCTCTTAATTTAACTGAATGCTATTTTTCCGCACCAACATGCCCGGCGATTTCCAGATCGAATCCCGACAGCCCAATGTATTTTTTCTGGGCGCCCAGGACAATTAATTTACGCACCCCCAAATCGGACAAGATTCTTGCCCCGGTGCCGGTGGTGCGCCAGTCCACATCCGACGGCTGCGGAATGAAACAACCATTATCCTCCAATTGGTAACGATGGATGAGTTCAGCCAGCGATTTGTTGTCTTCACTGAGCCGGATCAGCACCAGCACGCCTTGTCCTGCGGCGGCAATTTTTTCCAGGGCCACACGAATGGGCACATTCGAGTCACTGCGTTTGGACCCCAGCACTTCGTCCAGCCAGTTGCGGGCATGCACCCGCACCAGTACCGGTTCATCCCCGGAGACCTGTCCCATGACCAGGGCCAGATGCAGATTGTCGTCGTTGCGATCCTGATAGGCATAAAGCCTGAAATCGCCAAACTCGGTAGGATAAGCGCACTCGCTGATGCGTTCCAGAGTATTTTCATGCTGGATGCGGTAGTGGATCAGATCGGCAATGGTGCCGATTTTAAGCTTATGCTGCTCTGCAAACACCTCCAGCTCGGGCCGTCTGGCCATGGAGCCATCGTCATTGAGAATTTCTACAATCACGGCCGCCGGTTCGGCGCCAGCGAGCCGCGCCAGATCGCAGCCGGCTTCCGTATGCCCGGCACGATTTAATACGCCGCCGGACTTGGCCATAAGCGGAAAAATATGTCCCGGCTGCACCAGATCCTCGGCCTTGGCATCGTGTGCAACCGCACATTGAACGGTACGAGCGCGGTCGGCCGCTGAAATGCCGGTAGTCACGCCGGTAGCCGCCTCGATGGAAACGGTGAAATTGGTCGAGTGCGGCGTCCTGTTTTCATTGACCATCAACGGCAACCGCAATTGCTGGCAGCGTTCACTGGTCAGTGTCAGGCAAATCAGGCCGCGGCCGTAGCGCGCCATAAAATTGATATCTTCAGGACGCGTAAAGGCGGCAGCCATGACCAGATCGCCTTCGTTCTCGCGGTCTTCATCATCCATGATGATAACCATTTTGCCCTGGCGCAAATCCTCTATGATTTCTTCAATCGTATTCACTGTTGCCCTTAAAGGTACTACTTCAAAAAACCGGCGTTTTGCAATAATGCTTCGGTCACGCCGCCGTCGTGACATGTGGCTGCAGATTCGCCTTTCATTAACCGCTCCATATAACGCGCCAGCAAATCGACTTCCAGATTGACTTTACTTCCGGCCGCCATGTCACCCAGCGTGGTTTCCTGGAGTGTATGGGGCACAATATTGACACTGAAAAAAGCGCCATCGACTTCATTGACGGTCAGACTGATGCCATTAATGCAAATCGAGCCTTTTTCGGCAATGTATTTAGCCAGCTGATCCGGCACTTTAAATTTGAACCGGAACGAGCGGCCGTCCGGTTTTTTTTCCATCACTGTCGCTATGCCGTCGACATGGCCACTGACAATATGCCCGCCCATCCGGGTTGACGGCGTCAATGCCAGTTCAAGATTCACGGGCGTGCCGATGCTTGCTCCATTCAAAGTCGTTCTGGACAGCGTTTCATTGGAGACATCGGCGCAAAAATAATGACTACCCAGCTCAACGGCGGTTAAGCATACGCCGTTGACAGCAATGCTGTCGCCGAGCGCCGCATCCGCCAGCGGCAATTTGCCGGTTGCTATTTTTAACCGGCAATCACCAGCCCTGTGCTCGATGGACGCTATTTTTCCCACCGCCAAGATGATGCCTGTAAACATGGATGACCTCTATTGGTTCTAGGAGCGGCTAAAGCCGCTCCTGCACTGGTGTATACGTTAATTTTAAATCCGGGCCGATTTGTCTGACATCCGCCAGCTTTAAGGTCTTTTTATCCGCCATGCTGTGCATTCCGGGTATTGAAAATAAACCGCGGCCCTGATCGCCGAGAATACAGGGCGCCATGTAGATGATCCATTCATCAACCAGATTCTCAGCCAGCAATGCACCGTTTAGAATGGAACCCGCTTCAACCAGCAGTTCATTGATGTGCTGCCCCGCCAAAAAAGCCATGACTGCACTCAAATCAAGACGCCCCCGGCGCTCGGCAAGCCTGTAGACTTCAAAACCGCTTTGTTGTAATTGATGTTTCTTATGCTCGTCTGCCGAGGCCGTTAAAATCAGGCTGCGGCCGGGCAACTTGACCATCCGCGCGCTAACCGGCATTTGCAGCTGCGTGTCCAGAACGACTCTTAGCGGTTGCTGGACATGCGACTGCCAGGGATGGTGGCCTCGACTGCTCCCAGCGGTCGTCGGCACTCCCTCCATCCATGGAGGTCGGAAGTGCCGCAATCGGTAAGGAACCGATGCGAGCCCATCAATGCGCGCATTCAGCGACGGGTCATCAGCCAAAACGGTATTGATGCCCGTTAACACCGCTGAACTCTGCGCTCTTAATGTCTGCACATCGGCCCTAGCCTGGCTTGAAGTAATCCACTTACTTTCACCCGAGGCCATGGCGGTACGGCCATCCAGACTCATCGCCAGTTTGCTGCGCACAAACGGGCGCTGTTGCGTCATTCTTGTTATGAAGCCACGATTCAGCGCGTAAGCATCCTCCTGGAGCAGGCCGCAGCTTACTTCAATGCCCGCCGCTTTAAGCCGCTCCAGACCACGGCCTGCGACTTCTGGATTGGGGTCCTGCATGGCCGCAACCACCCGCCTGATGCCGGCTTTTATCAGCGCATCGCAACACGGCGGCGTACGGCCATGATGACTACAGGGCTCCAAACTGACATAAGCCGTTGCGCCTTTAGCATCTTCCAGCTTCTTTAAGGCCTCAACCTCGGCATGACCTGCACCGGCTCTCACATGCCAGCCTTCGGCTATGACTACGCCATTCCTGACCAAGACACAACCCACGCGCGGATTCGGGTCGGTGGTGTAGCGGCCTTTTTTGGCCAGATGAATGGCGCGCGCCATGTACACGGCATCCTGTTGAGCGGCTTCTGTCATGTTATTTTTTTTGCAGATGCTCAATCATTTCGGTGAATTCACTGACATCCTGAAAACTGCGATACACCGATGCAAAACGTACAAACGCCACATGATCGAGCACATTCAGTTCTTTCATGACCTTTTCACCCAGTTCCTGCGCCGGAATTTCGCGCTCGCCGCTCTCCATCAACTCTTTTTTGATTCGATTGATTGCCGCTTCAATATCATCGCTTCCCACCGGCCGCTTTTCCAGGGCTCGCGACATGCCGGAACGCAGCTTGTTTTCATCAAATGCTTCACGCAGACCGCCACGCTTGATAATACGTGGCAAGGTTAATTCAGCTACTTCATGTGTAGTAAAGCGTTCTTTACAGACTGTACATTCACGACGGCGGCGAACCTGGTCGCCTTCATGAGCCAACCTGGAATCAATAACGCGGGTATCCTGTGCCGCACAAAACGGACATCGCATAACAAAGCCACCGTGTATTGTCTGCCGAAAATTCGGCCTGCAAATTGAAAATCCGGAATTTTATATCAATTTACCAATGTTGGCCGGTTTTTATTTTCCGGCATCGCAGCAGAATAAGTCTTACTCATGCAGAACACAGCGCTAATATTGTTACTCATGAACACATGCCTTATGCTGGCATCTTTTGGCATTAGCCTGTAAAAACAGCCCATGAATTCACAAGAAGGCGTCATCAAATATCAGCTCAAGCATAGCCAAAAAACCATCGCGGACAAATTCTCATTAACCGAAATAAACGCCTGGCGTACTGTTATTTTTCGCCTCGGTCTTATCGGCCAAATTCCCGGCAAATACGACAACTGCGGCTTTGGCAATATCAGCCAAAGGCTCGCTACGCACAGCGATCAATTCATCATCAGCGGCACTCAAACCGGACATCTTGAGCAGTTAAGGGCTGAACAGTATTGTCAGGTCGTTAAGGCAGAACCTGGAGCAAACCGGATACATTCCTGCGGTCTGTGCCATCCTTCTTCAGAATCATTGACACATGCCAGCGTGTACGCGCAAGAATCTGAAATACAAGCCGTCATTCATGTACACTGCCCGGAAATCTGGCGTCATACGGCTGCGCTTGATTTACCTCATACGGCCGCCGATATTGCTTACGGCACAGTGGCCATGGCCGCGGCTGTCGAACAGCTGTTTCAATCCGGCCGCCTAAAACAGTGTTCACTATTTACCATGCTCGGGCATGAGGATGGCGTCATCAGTTTCGGCAAAAACCTGCAGGAGGCTGCCTGGCTGCTGATAAGGCACTTGGCGCTGGCCATCGGCATTGAACAGCAACACATAAACCGATAGAATAGCCCCACATATTAGCAACCATTAATGCATCATGCCTGAAATACTGATCTATACCGCCAACCTTTGCCCTTACTGCACCATGGCCAAGCGCCTGCTCGACAAAAAGGGCGTCGCATATGCCGAGATCAATGTCGATGACAAACCCGGTTTACGGGAAGAAATGATGCTGAAAACCCAGCGCCGCACCGTGCCGCAAATCTATATTGGTGATTTTCATGTCGGGGGCTTTGATAATCTGTATGCCCTGGATCGTGAGAAAAAACTCGATCCGCTGCTGGAGTTGATTTAAACGAAGCGGCCACCCACCCTCGAGTACAGCTACGATGATTCTGCGCAGCCGCGTGATCAGGACTTGCCAGATGGCTCTAGTGAAATACCCCGCCATTGCGAATCACGCATCCATTGATCAAAATCAACAACAGATAAGGGGTTGTTCATAAAATATCCTTGCGCGATATCACAGCCATAGTCCTTGAGTCTGTCCATGATTTCTTGACTTTCCACGCCTTCGGCGGTCACCTGCAAGCCGAGATTATGCGCCAGATTGATCGTGGCTCTGACGATCACCGCATCATTGTCACTAATCAAAATATCCTTAACAAAGGATTTGTCGATTTTCAGCTCGGTCAAGGGCATTTTTTTCAAATACGCCAGTGAGGAATAGCCGGTGCCATAATCGTCGATTGAAAACTGGTAGCCCATGCCATGCAGGCGTTCAATAATTTCCAGCGCACTTTCAGGGTCGCTCATCACTGAACTCTCGGTAATTTCCAGCATGATCCACTCCGGTTTAATCCCGGCAGCGGCGGCGATACCGGCGATAAGGTCCGGCAATTCAGGATCATGCAAATCCTTGGCCGATAAATTCACCGATATTTTTAAATCGATGCCTTGTTTGTGCCAGTCCGCGCAATGCCGGAAAGCCTCCTTTAGCACCCACCGTGTCAGCTGCTTAATCATCCGCGTTCGTTCCGCCATGGGAATGAAATCATCTGGCGAAATAAAGCCATGTATAGGATGACGCCAGCGTACTAGCGCCTCGGCGCCATAGAGCATGCCATTGTTAATGGAGGCCTTGGCCTGATAAAACAACTCCAGTTCGCCCCGCTCAATTGCATGGCGCAGCTCAGACATCAAGGTCAGACGCCGGGGGCTGTGTTTATCAAATGAAGGTTCATAGAGAGCATAACCCTTGTTTGACATTCGAGCCATATCCAGAGCCACACCGGCTCTCTGAACCAAGGTGTCGACATCTTCTCCGTGCTCCGGAAAACGCACAATGCCTATATTTGAATGCACAGCAAATTTGAGCCGGTCAACGACAAAGGGCAGCTCCATGGTTTTTTGAATATACTGCGCCAGCTGCTCGGTTTCGGCAAAATCGGAAATATCAGCCAGAAGAATACCAAATACATTGCCGTCGATCTTGGCCACGCCATCCCTGTCACTACTGACGCCCTGGAGACGCGTGGAAATCTGCTTGAGGATAATGTCACTGCTGTTTCTGCCCAAGGTATCGCAGACTTCTTTGAAGTTTTCAATTTCAATCAGCAATATGGACAGCAGCCGGTTTTGATTATTCGCCGAGAAAATAGCCCGTTCCACCCGATCGTAAAATAGCGCCCTGTTGGGTAGATCGGTGAGCGGGTCATGCGTGATGACATAACGCGTCTGTTTTTCCAGGTGCTCGGTTTTATTGCGCAGCTCCTGAGTCTGATCAAATACCATCACCCCGGCCTGATTGGCAATTATCGAACTGGCATACTGGCCCCAGACGCTGAAAACAAAAGGAATGCTATCCAGAATCCAAAGTGCGAAGTTACTTTTTTGCGCATTGACAATACCTTGTAGCGATACCTCTCCCGTTTCATAAAAACTGACCATACAGGTAGCGATAATAATACTGCCTATGGCAATCAGAACGCCCTGGTAAGCCGTTTTGGAAACCTCAGCTTTAAGTATCCTGACATTATCACTGAGTAAATTACTGGCCACTGTTAAGAGCATAACGTCCCTTGCATTAAGTTATAAGCCTTTTAAGAGGTCTCTTTTGATGTCTTCCAGATTTTCCAGTCCCACTGAAATTCTGACCAGGCCGTCTTTAATGCCGGCCGCTGCGCGCACTTCCGGCGCCAATCGCCCGTGCGTGGTGGTTGAAGGGTGCGTGATGGTGGTTTTAACATCACCCAGATTGGCTGTAATGGACAGCATTTCGGTGGCGTCGATCAATTTCCAGGCATGCTCCTTGCCGCCTGCCAGCTCAAAGCTCAGCACACCGCCAAAGTGGCTTTGCTGGCGCTTGGCCAAATCATGCTGGCCATGCGATGACAGGCCGGGATAGTGCACCTTGGCTACACCAGCTTGTTGCTCCAGCCATTTCGCCAATTCAAAGGCGCTGTCGCAGTGCGCCTTCATCCTGAGCGCCAGGGTTTCCAGACCGGACAAAAATACCCAGGCATTAAACGGGCTCATCGTGGCGCCGCCGGTGCGCAGGTAAGGATAAATCTGCTTTTCTATGACTTCTTCACTGGCAACGACCGCGCCGCCGACACAACGCCCGTGCCCGTCTATGTATTTGGTTGCCGAATGCACGACAATATCTGCGCCCAGCTCTATAGGTTTTTGCAACACGGGCGTACAAAAACAATTGTCAACTACCAGTAAGCAGTTGTGTTTATGCGCAATATCGGCAAGCACCGGAATATCGGCAATTTCAATGAGAGGATTGGACGGCGTTTCCAGAAACAGAAAGCGTGTGTTCGGTTTAATGGCGGCGTCCCAGGCCGCAGCGTCAATCAAATCCACAAAATCGGTTTCAACTCCGAATTTGCCGAAATAATTCTGGAACATCAATACGGTATTGCCAAACACGCTGCGCGAACAGACCACATGATCACCGGCTTTTAACAGACCCATGCCTACGGCCATAATCGCCGCCATGCCGGATGAAAACGCCAGACAGCGCTCGCCTTTTTCCATAAACGCCAGACGTTCCTGAAACGCGTTGACCGTTGGATTGGTAAAACGGGAATAAATATTGCCGGCTTGCTGCCCGGTAAAGCGCAAGGCGGCTTCTTGGGCACTTTTAAACACATAACTGGACGTCGCAAAGATCGGGATGCTGTGCTCATCCTCATGCGTACGCCTGTGCCCGGCTCTGATCGCCTGAGTTTCCAGAGAATAGTCGTTCCAGTTAATATCGTTCATTGGAGTATTTAACTACCGTATGAGTTTTGAGACTTGCAGGAGAGGTTGAGCCTCATCCGCAGGATAGGATTTACTTTAGAATAGCGTTTAATCCGAATTCTGCATTTCTATAATAAAGTTTTCACTGTTGCGTCCGGTCTGGGCAGTATCGTTACGCATAGCACCAATACGTTCCAGATAGGCATCATCGATATCGCCGGTAATATATTCGTTGCTAAAGCAGGAGGTGTCGAAATGCTTGATCTCGGGGTTGCCTTTGCGGACGGCGTCAATCAAATCATCCAGATCCTGGTAGATCAGGCGGTCCGCACCGATGGCAACGCAAACTTCCTGTTCCGAGCGGTCATGGGCAATCAGCTCATTGGCCGCCGGCATATCAATACCGTAGACGTTCGGATAGCGCACCGGCGGCGCGGCCGAAGCAAAGTATACTTTTTTGGCGCCGGCATCGCGGGCCATCTGGATAATCTGCTCGGAGGTGGTGCCGCGCACCACAGAGTCATCGACCAGCAGGACATTCTTGCCTTCAAACTCCAAACCAATGGCATTTAGCTTTTGGCGTACCGATTTCTTGCGCATTTTCTGACCCGGCATGATAAAGGTCCGGCCTATGTAACGATTCTTCATAAAGCCTTCGCGAAATTTCACGCCCAGCATATTGGCCATTTGCAAAGCCGCAGTCCGGCTGGTGTCGGGAATCGGAATGACCACATCAATATCATGATCCGGCCATTCCCGCAGCACCTTGGCGGCGAGCTTTTCGCCCATGCGCAAACGCGCTTTATAGACCGAAATATCGTCAATAATCGAATCGGGGCGGGCAAAATAGACATACTCGAAAATACACGGGCAATGATCAATTTCATCCGCGCACTGTTTGCTGTGCAATATCCCGGCTTCTTCAATAAACACCGCTTCGCCCGGCTCGACATCGCGGATCAGATCAAAACCCAGCACATCCAGCGCCACACTTTCAGAAGCAATCATGAATTCGGAGCCTTCGTCGGTTTTTCTTTCGCCGTAGACCAGAGGCCGGATACCGTGCGGATCTCTAAAACCCAGGATGCCAAAACCGGCGATCATAACGACAACCGCATACGCGCCGCGACAGCGCCGATGCACACCAGACACCGCCTGAAACACATCGTCAACATTCAAATGCAATTTGCCGACCGCCTGTAATTCATGGGCAAACACATTGAGCAGGACTTCTGAATCAGAGTCGGTATTGATGTGCCGCAAATCTTCCACGAACAAGGCTGTCTTGAGCTCTTCGGTATTGGTCAGATTGCCGTTATGCGCCAGCGTCAAACCAAAGGGTGAATTAACATAAAAAGGCTGCGCCTCTGCCGAACTGGTACAACCCGCAGTCGGATAACGCACATGGGCAATACCCATATTGCCGCGCAGTTTCATCATCTGGGCATTGGTAAAAACATCACGCGTCAAGCCGTTATCCTTGCGCAAATGCAGGCGCCCGCGTTCACAGGTAACAATGCCCGCGGCATCCTGGCCTCGATGTTGCAAAACTGTCAGTGCATCATAGAGCTCCTGATTAACAGCCTGATGGGAAACGATAGCAGCGATACCACACATTCTTTAATAACCTGATTGTAAAAAATACTTAGTGATAATTAATGTATCCCGCCATACCGGACGGAACATGATCCCGCAACCAGACAGCGAGGGATTGAAAAGGCGGGATCAATTTGGACTCTTTCCACCATGAATCTTCAGGCAGCGGAGTTAAACCCGCCAACATGACAAGGATGCTAACCACCACCATGCCTCTAACAATGCCAAAAATCATGCCCGCAAAACGATCGGTTCCGGTCAGGCCGGTTTTGTTCACCAACACGCCCAATAAATAACTGATCAGGCCGCCCAGCACCAGGGTCATCACAAACAATATGGCAAACGCTGCGGCAATCCGGGCAGAGGGATAACTGATCGACTGTTCTAGGAAGCCTGAAAATTCACGGCTAAAACTCAACCCTACCCAAATGCCCAGTATCCATGTCACCAGTGAAAACGCTTCCTTAATAAACCCGCGCACCAAGCCGATGATGAGTGAAACAAAAACTAGGCCGATGATGGCGAAATCTATCCAGATCATAGTATCCCCCAAATTAACGCCCGCTCTGTATTAATGGCGCGCTAAAATTCATTCAGCACGCAGCATGGTTTTCAGGTTGTTTTGTTTATCCAGTTTTTCCTTCATGGCGGCCGCCCGTTTCTGATCAAGCTCGGGACCAACCTTAAGCCGGTATAAAGTGCCTTTTTCCGAATTATGGATGGTTTCCATCAATACCGGGAAACCCTGTTTACGCAAAGTATTCCACATGGCCATGGCATTGGCTTCCTGGCCATAACTGCCCACCTGTATATACCAGCGCGACAGGCCAGCAGCCGGCTTGGCCGCAGGTGCCGCCTTGGCCGTACTTGCCGCGGATTTTGCCGGTTCAAGCGCTTTAGCCACCGGTTTTGCAACCGCCGCTGCCTTGGGTTGCGGGGGTTTAGCTGCCCGTTCAACAGTTGCTGGTTTTGCCGCCTGCGCGACCACTTCGGCAGGCGCGGGTTTGGCAGCGGGCTTCTGTTTGGGTGTTAATTTCGGCAGCGTAACGACAGGCTCGGCAGCCACAGGCTCCTCTACCGATTCATCAATCGCTTCATCGGCGCCTAGGGCGGCTCCGCTATCCATGAATTCCGCTTCACTGACCGTAGCGGTTGCCTCGGCCTCTTCCTGAGTAAGCCCCTGATCGGGCTGCGCCAGCACGGCTTCGGCATTGGCCGGTAATTTACTGGCCGCGTCTTCAGAGGCTTTCACCGGCGCTTCGGGAACAACCAGCTCACTGACAACCTGTCCGCTCTGATCGACAGGATCATCAAAGAGCATGGGGATAAAAATAGCAGCTAACGCAGTCACGACGGCTGCACCAATTAAACGTTGTTTTAATTCTTGATCCATTACGTCAACTCACCTTTTTCTCAAATTCAGCAAGACAATCAGATACCAAAAAGAAGGAACCAAAAACCAGCAGCAGATCGCCTTGTTGCGACTGGTTTTTTGCCGCGTCAAATGCATCGGCAAAACCTTTAAACCCAAAATAAACCTTGTCCACCGGGCTTTGCCCAAAAATCTCGCGCATAATAGATTCCGTTGCGGCTCTGGGATTGACCAGAGGGGCGAAAAACCAGTCATAAACCAGCGGATTCATCATATCAAGAACACCGGCAATATCCTTATCTTTCATCATCGAAAAAACCGCATGTATGCGCCGGCCCGGGAAAGCCTCGGTCAGATAATCAACCAGGGTCTTGACGGCCTGGGGATTATGACCGACATCCAACAGCACTTGAATTTCGCCGGCTATTAATTGAAAGCGGCCATTCAATTGGACATTGGCCAATCCCTGACGAATCGATGACTCACTGACCGGCAAAGTTTCGTTCAGCTTCTGCACCGCCAAAATAGCCGCTGAGGCATTTCGAAACTGATGTTCGCCTTTCAAACCCGGCTCGGGCAATTGCGCCATGTGCAGATCCTTCGCAAACCATTCCCAACCTGATGCCTGCTTTTGATAGCCGTAATCTTTACCGATACAGGATAGCAGCGCATTTTTATCCCTGGCAGTCTGCAACAAGGTGGCTGGCGGATCGGGATCACCGACAATAGCGGGCGTTGCCGCACGGAAGATACCCGCTTTTTCCCTGCCGATGGATTCCCGCGTTTTACCAAGCCAGTCGACATGATCAATGCCGATGCTGGTGATCACCGCAACATCGGGATCAACAATATTGACGGCATCCAGACGGCCGCCGAGCCCCACTTCAAGCAATTGCACGTCCAGGCCTGCGCGGCGGAAAATATCCAGAGCGGCCAGGGTACCGAATTCAAAATAGCTTAAGGTGGTGCCGCCGCGCACTGCCTCTATTCTGGCAAAGGCCTCACAAATCAGTTCATCCGCTACCGGTTTGCCGTCTATTTTGATTCTTTCGTTGTATTTCAGGATATGCGGCGACGTGTAAGCCCCGGTTCGATAGCCCTGCGCGCGATAGATGGCTTCCAGATAAGCAATGCACGAGCCTTTGCCATTAGTCCCGGCCACGGTAATGGTGGGCGGTTTCACGCCATCGGGATGCAGTGCTCGAAATACCTGCGCTGCGCGCTCCAGCCCCAAATCTATCGCCAGCGGATGCAAACTTTCCTGCCACTCCAGCCAGCCTTGTAAGCAATCAAAACGCATCATGAACAGATAATGCCGGACGAGCTAGTCGTCCTGTACGGCAGAATGTTCGACAACATGTTCCGCTGCGACCGGCGCAATTGCCTTGCCGGCCATCAGCATCGCCAGAATGCTGGCGATTTTATCGCGCATTTCTCGCCGGTCGATAATCATGTCGATAGCGCCATGTTCCTGTAAAAACTCACTGCGCTGAAAGCCTTCCGGTAATTTTTCACGGACGGTCTGCTCTATCACGCGCGGGCCGGCAAAACCAATCAAAGCCTTGGGCTCGGCAACATTGATATCTCCCAGCATGGCCAGACTGGCGGAAACGCCGCCCATGGTGGGGTCGGTCATGAAGGAAATATACGGCAAGCCTGCTTCTGAAAGCTTGGTCAATGCTGCACTGGTTTTCGCCATCTGGAACAATGAAAACAAGGATTCCTGCATGCGCGCACCACCACTGGCGGTGAACACAATAAACGGCACGCCCAGTTCCAAACTCTTGTTGACGCCGCGAACAAAACGCTCGCCCACCACAGAGCCCATGGATCCGCCCATGAAGCTGAAATCAAAGGCCGCGGCTACAATAGCGTGGCCTTTTAGCTTGCCTTTCATGACCACCAGGGCATCATGTTCTTTGGTCTGTTTTTGCGCTTGAACAAGCCGATCTTTGTATTTTTTGCTGTCCTTGAATTTTAAAGGATCTGTCGGTTTGACGCCTTTGCCGATTTCTTCGCGCCCTTCCTCGTCCAGAAACAGATTCAAGCGGACTCTGGCCGGAATTCGCAGATGATGATCGCATTTTGGACAGACACTGAAATTCCGTTCCAGCTCCGTATTGTAAAGTATCGCATTACAGCTGGGGCACTTGTTCCACAAGCCCTCCGGCACCGTGTTTTTTTTATTCGAGCCTTCCGTTCTGATTGTTGAAGGCACTAATTTTTCGAACCAACTCATTCTATACTCCGCGGCGTATTAACTGTCTATGGCCTGGCGCATGGCAGCTAATAACTCAACTATTTCACGTTTGGCCTGCTCCAGATTATCCAGGTTGGCTTCAATCTTGCTGATCAAAGCACTACCGATGACAACACCGTCGCCTAGCGCAGCCACTGTTTTTGCTGTTTCAGCATCTTTAACGCCAAAACCGATGCCCACCGGCAAACGAGTATTGGCTTTAATTTGTTTGAGTTTGGTTTCGACATCGGCTGTATTCAAATTGCCGGCGCCGGTAACACCCTTGAGCGAAACATAATAAAGATAGCCGCTGCCTGCAGCGCCCATCTTTTGAATGCGCTCGTCGCTGCTGTTAGGGGCCAGCAGAAAGATCGGATCAATGCCGCGCGCCTTGAGCAGCAAAACATTTTCTTCGGCCTCTTCCGGCGGCAAATCAACCGTTAACACACCGTCGATGTCTGCGCGTTGGGCAGCATTGGCAAAATCTTCATAGCCCATGGCTTCGATAGGATTGACATAACCCATGAGCACGACAGGCGTTTGCTGATCGGTCTTTCGGAATTCGATGACCAAGGCCAACACTTTCCGCAGACTCATTTTATGGGCCAGCGCCCGTTCGCTGGCGCGCTGAATAACCGGCCCATCCGCCATGGGATCGGAAAACGGCACGCCCAGCTCGATAACATCGGCACCGGCCTTGACCATGGCATGCATCATCGGCACGGTAAAATCTGGTTTGGGGTCGCCTGCGGTTATGAAAGGAATCAGCGCTTTGCGCCCGGCTTTGGACAATGCTTCAAATTTGGCAGCTAATCGACTCACAGTGTTATCCCCTCACGTTGGGCCATCGTTTGCATATCTTTATCGCCACGGCCTGACAAATTGACGATGATGATTTCGTCTTTCTTCATGGTGGGCGCCAGCTTCATGGTATAGGCCATGGCATGGCTGGACTCCAGCGCCGGAATAATGCCCTCCATGCGCGTCAAAGCATAGAAACCTTCCAGCGCCTCCGTGTCGGTAATAGCGACATATTCTGCTCTGCCGATATCTTTCAGCCAGGCATGCTCAGGGCCAACGCCCGGATAATCAAGACCAGCCGAAATGGAGTGTGTCTCGACAATCTCACCGTCGTCATCTTCCATCAGATACGTCCGGTTGCCGTGCAGCACACCCGGACGGCCCGCGCACAACGGCGCAGAATGCCGGCCGGTCTCAATACCATCACCGGCCGCCTCGACACCGACCATTTTGACCGAGGCGTCATCGATAAACGGATAGAACAAGCCGATGGCATTGGAACCACCGCCCACACAAGCAACCAGGGCATCCGGCAGGCGCCCGGTCATTTCCTGGCATTGCTGTTTGGATTCCCGGCCGATAATGGCCTGAAAATCCCTGACCATGGCCGGATAAGGATGCGGCCCTGCCACTGTACCAATAATATAAAAAGTATTGTCGACATTGGTCACCCAGTCTCTGAGCGCTTCATTCAGCGCATCTTTCAAGGTTTTTGAACCGGATTCCACGGCCACCACTTTTGCGCCCAGCAACTTCATCCGGTACACATTTAATGACTGCCGGGCGACATCCACTGCCCCCATATAGACCACGCACTCCAATCCCAGCCGTGCCGCCACGGTTGCCGTTGCAACGCCATGCTGACCAGCTCCGGTTTCAGCAATAATGCGCGTTTTACCCATCCGCTTGGCCAATAACGCCTGACCAACCGTATTGTTTATCTTGTGCGCGCCGGTATGATTAAGGTCTTCGCGTTTTAAATAAATCTGCGCACCACCCAGTTCACGACTCCAGCGTTCCGCATGATACAAAGGCGAAGGCCGGCCGACATAATATTTCAAATCAGCATCGAGTTCGGCAATGAAATCCGGATCGTTTAAATACTGATGGTAGGCGGCATTCAGTTCCTGAATAGGCGGAATCAATGTTTCTGCGACAAACATTCCGCCGTAAGGGCCAAAGTGTCCCCGTATATCGGGCATATTATATTTTTCTGTCATCTTATTCTGTCACCCTCATTAGCTTCACGTATGAATGCCGCCATCTTGAGCGCATCCTTAATACCTTTTTCCGTTTCCACACCGCTGCTGACATCCAGCGCATAAGGCCTTACTGCCTGCATCGCCTGCCTGGCATTTTCCACCGTTAAACCGCCCGCCAGCACAATCGGCAAGTCACACTGTTTTGGAATCAAATCCCAGTCAAAGCGGCTACCCGTCCCGCCTTTTGCCCCCGGATGATAGGCATCCAGCAACAACCCGGCCGCATCGTGATAGCGCTGCGCCAGCCTTGAAACATCAGTGCGCTCCTGCATTCTGATTGCTTTCATGTAACGCTTGCCATAAATCCGGCAATCTTCAGCGGGTTCATCGCCATGAAACTGCAGACAATCAACCGGCACCTGCGCCAGCACCTCGCGTACCCGCGCCTCCTGCTCATCAACAAACAAGGCTACAACCGTGGTAAAAGCTGGCAAGGCCTTAACAATCGCAATAGCCTGATCTATCTCGACATTTCTAAAACTGGGCGGATAAAAAACCAGACCGATCGCATCGACGCCCAAGTGCGCCGCACAAACGGCGTCTTCAACACGGGTAAAACCGCAAATTTTAACGCGAGTTCGCATAAAGTGATATGAGAATTTATTCAAAAAATCAGGTTGCTTAGCATACCATAAATCAGCATGATGATTTTTCGGCATTCAGCGCGTGGGCGCTACGCAGAACAATTGCCTAAAACTCGATGTTCAAGTTTTTAAGCTTAGAAAAACAGGAGGGAAACGGGTAAGCTAATCAGTGTTAGAAGAAGCCTAATGCCAAGCTGACGCAACTACAAAGTATTTGGCTGGGATTTTGTTTGACAGGGATGTTGCTGACCAATTCGGTATGCTGGGCGAAGTTTAAGCGAGCGTGTTTGGGCGGCTATAAGATTGCCGCACTTTCGTGGATGTTTCGAGAAGCAAAAGAAGCTTGGGATTATTTACTGTTGGCCAGTGTGACATTGGTTTTGGAGCAGCACGGGATTACAGAAGGCGCACTGGTTCTTGATGAGTCCGACCGGGCACGCTCAAAGCGAACCAAACGCATTCATAAGGCGCATAAGCAAAAACACAAGGCATCGGGCGGTTACGTCAACGGACAAACCGTCGTTTTATTATGATTGGTCACGCCGTCGGTAACTATCCCGGTGGGGTTTGCTTTTTACATGCCAGACCCTGTGTTGACCGCGTGGACTAAAGAAGACAAGCGTTTGAAAAAGCAGGGGATGACCAAAAAGGACCGGCCTGTTATGCCTGCGTGGAATTCCGCTTATCCCACAATAACGCGGCTTGCTGTACGGCTGCTGCAAGCATTCAAGGATGCCCACGGCGTCATTAAAATCAAAGCCGTTTTAGCCGATGCCTTGTATGGTGAAACGGTGTTTATGGATGAAGCCGCGCGGATATTTGATATTACCCAGGCGTAAAAGTGAATTTGCGGGTGCGTGGCGGTGAAGACGTTAAAGCGACGGTGAGCAGTGCACGAATAAAAGTGATGGCACAGGGCAAAAAACGCTTGGTCGTTGCCTTGAAATATGAAAGCGAAAGCGATTACCGTTATTTGGTGGCCACCGATATGACGTGGAGCACCATGGATATTATTCAAGCCTACACGTTGAGATGGCTTGTAGAGGTGTTCTTTGAGGACTGGAAGCTTTATGAAGGCTGGGCGCGCGAGGCCAAACAATTGGATGAAGAGGGGTCAAGCCGTGGCCTGATCCTGAGTCTGTTGTTTAACCATTGCCTCCTCCTGCCAAGCGTATGGTTGGCAGAGATTTAGGCTGCTTGGAGCCAACGGTTTTCCTAGGGTACCGTGCTGCTGGATGATTCTCCAAGTATCCGTATGCAAAAAAATTAAAAACTTGAACATCGAGGATTAAGGTATGAGGAACTATTTCCCGCTAGGTAAGCCCGCTGAAGAGTGAACGATAGTGAATCTGTATAGCCTGTTGGTTTTGAATTGCCCGTGCGACAAAAGCCAGAATGTCACACGAAGGCAAATTGAGTTGCGCGGGAGCCTCAGCTGCATTAAAAGCATGGTTGGTCTTAACATAGACATAGTCATCGCCAAAGCCATACAGCAATGCAGCCAGCACCTGATTGCTCGTGTAAGTAAAAAGGGGATTAAAACCTTCGCGCTGGATGTAGGTTTTGGCTTTGGTATCGTATTCCAGATTTTTTGGGGCTAGCTCTTTGCAGAGCGTGATGTCCTGTGTTGCGGCGGCTTCTTTGATTCCGAACCGTGATACAAGATCATTCCGATTGACGGTCCCCAAAAAATAGAGCCTGAAGTATATGTGAAATCGGCGCTCCCGCTGGGTTTGGTTGATGTTGGAAAGAAGGTTAGGAAGCATTTATCTTGGATTTTCAAATACAGATCAATTCTATGACCACCACCATATTAATGCAAGGTATCACTATTAGGCGCTGCCATGGCACTCTACAATTTAATATGTGCCGTCACAGTTCTTGTTCCAGCAAGTAAATCACAGTGCGTATGCTCTGTGTCGTTGTGAATAGTTAGTGCCTGACCGATAAGTAAAATAGCTATTATATAACAACAGCTTGCAGTATAATATCAATAATGAAGATGATGACCGCACCCAACCAGCGGCACCGGGCCAAAACCTTCAAGCCATTGAAAAACAATAACAATAGAAAACGTCCCGCCAAAACCAACAGGGCAGGCCCTGCCAAACCACCCAAAACTCAGGGAAAACTCATGAGAGACACCTTCCCAAGCCAACAGACCATCGGCCAAGTCGACATCGCCGACATCCAGATCGACGTGCGCTCGCGGGACGACATCCCCCTGATCCTGCTCGGCCTCCAGCACATCTATTGCAGCGATGGCTTGCGGGACAAGGTCTTCGAGATCATCAAGGACATCCTGCCGACGCAAGTCGTCGATGGCCAGGCCAAAGTGATCTCCGCCGAGTTGGGTTGCCCCGGCATGAACCAATGGACCATCCTGGTGCTGGGCTGCTTGCGCCTGTGCCTGAACGCCCACTTTGACCGCATCCACGAGTTGGCCAATCAGCACCGCACCCTGCGGCTCATCCTTGGCATTGCCGAATGGGACGAAAAATCTTCTCCCTACAGACGCTCAAGGACAATCTCGCCTTGTTCACGCCGGAGATCCTGGCCCGCATCAACCAGGCGGTGGTGGAGGCCGGCTACGCCCTGCTCGGTAAAAAAAACAGCCCCGCGCCCGCCGCAGGCCGCTGTGACTCGTTCGTGGTGGAGACTGACGTACACTTTCCAACCGACGTCAACCTGCTGTACGACGCCATGCGGGTGCTGCTCCAGCTTTGCGCGCAATTCAGCGCGAAGGGCTGGCGGCAGTTTAAGAACTGCCTGAAGAAACTCAGAAAAGCCATGCGCGCCATCCAGAAGCTCAAACACTCCACCTCCAAGGACGAGCAGATCGCCAAGGCTCAGCAGACCTTCATTAGCCTGTCGGCCGCTTACCTAAAGCGCGTCGAAGAGACCGTCGCGCAACTGGCCAGCCAGTACGCCGTCTGCGAAATTCAACTAGCCAAGCCCCGGCAATTCATCGCCCACGCCCAGCGCCAAATCGACCAAATCGAGCGCCGCGTGCTCAAGGGCGAGGTCATCCCGCACGAGGAGAAAGTCTTCTCCCTGTTCCAACCGCACACCGAATAGATCGTCAAGGGTAAGGCCGGGGTGCCGGTGGAGTTAGGCCTGCGCGTGGCAGTGGTGGAAAGCAAGGAGGGCTTCATCTTGCACCATCAGGTCATGGAAAAACAAACAGACGACCAGATCGCGGTAAGCATCGTCAAGGAAACGCAACAGCACTTCCCCTCGATCAAGGCCTGTAGCTTTGACAAGGGCTTCCACAGCCCCGCCAACCAAACCGGGCTTAAGGCGATGCTTGACCAAGTCACCCTGCCCAAGAAAGGCAAGTGGTCTGCCAGCGATGAGGCGCGTGAGAGCGATGGCGCCTTTGTTGCCGCCCGGAAGGCGCACTCGGCCGTTGAGTCCGGCATCAACGCGCTGGCGGTGCACGGCCTGGACAAGTGCCCAGACCACGGCATCGGCGGCTTCAAGCGCTATGTCGCCCTGGCCGTGCTGTCGCGCAACCTCCAAAAGATCGGCCCGATCAAGCGCGACACCGAACGCGAGCGTCTGACTCAGGAGCGGGAGGCGGCTACGACAGCGCCAGCAAAAGCTCGCCGCCTAAGTTTTTTAACGGCTGTATTGCGACAAGACAGGCAAGCTGCATCCGGAATCCCGAGAGCTTGCCCCTGCCGGATGGGTTGCAAGCTTTTTAGTCGATAAGCACCACAAGAAAGCCGTTAGCCTTCCAGCTTCCGCGTGAATTTTGGCACCTTTTGCTGTGAGGGCGGTTATTTTTGGCTTTTTCGGTCAGGCACTAGTTACTAAATTTGCTTTATCAACCCAACTCCTTATAATTGCCGCCTGCTTTCAGGTTCCGTTAGATTTTCACATCTAATGGTTAAACGGGAAGTCGGTAAGGCTCACACCAAATCCGACGCTGCCCCCGCAACGGTATGTAAGTAAAAAATCGTCAAAACGCCACTGTGTTTTTTGCATGGGAAGGTGACGATTCAGGTTCGCGCCACTTATAAGCCCGGAGACCGGCCCGAAAGTATCATTCGGTACAGCGGCGAGCTGTCGACGAAGCGCTGGCCCACCTTTGTTGTCTCTTAGCGTTTTTTGCATCCCTCTGCCGTGATTTACTCAACCTATTGCGCGGGCGGCGCAGAGGATATCCATGCAAAAATTTATAGCCAGTTCATTATTGTTGGCCGGTGTTCACTTGCCCTTAGAGGCACAGGAAAGCGCGGCTGACAATTCATTAAACCTGCCTGCACTGGTCGTCACCGCGACCCGCGTGGCAACGCCCAAAAACCAGTTGACGGCGGCTACCACGGTGTATACCCGCAAGGATATTGAACGTTTGCAGGTCAATACCCTGCCTGATCTGTTAAGAAACACGCCGGGTATCGACATGACCCAACAAGGGGGGATGGGGAAAACCACCAGCGTATTCATGCGCGGCACCAATTCCGATCATGTCCTGGTATTGATTGACGGTATTAAAGTAGGCTCGGCCACCCTGGGCACGACGCCTTTTGAAAGTATTCCCATCGATCAGATCGAGCGCGTGGAAATCATCCGCGGCCCGCAATCCAGCCTGTATGGTTCGGAAGCCATCGGCGGGGTCATTCAGATTTTTACCCGTAAAGGCACTCAGGAGGACAAGCCCAGCTTTACCCTGGATACCGGCGGCGGCTCTTACAATACCGCCAAGGCCTCCGGTACCGTCAGCGGCAAATGGAAAAACAGCTGGTACAGCTTGGGTGCATCCCATATCAATACCCAGGGCTTTGATGCCAGGCAGGCAACCCCCGGTTTTTTCGGTGTTGATCAACCCGATAAAGACGGATATTACAACACTGGACTGAATGCCCGGATCGGTCACCGTTTTGACAACAACGCCGAAATTGAAGCGTTTTATATGCGCGCTGAAGGCAAAAATGAATATGACGGCAGCTTTCAGAATAAAACCGAATTCGTTAATCAGCTGGTCGGCACCTCTGCCAGCATGGATATCGTTGATAACTGGCGCTCGACGCTGCGTTTTGGTCAGAGCCGTGACGACGGCGACAACTTTGCGCCGGACGGCTCGTTCTCAAGTAAATTCAACACCACGCGCTGGAATACCACCTGGCTCAATCAGTTTGACCTCTCTGACGCGCATCAACTCATTGCCGGCACGGATTATCGCGTTGATGAAGTGGACAGTTCGACAGATTACGACAAGCGCTCCCGTTATGATGTCGGCGTTTTTGGTGAACTGCACAGCCGTATTCTGGATGATCATTTTATAAACGCCTCGCTGCGTTGGGATCATAATGAAGCCTTCGGTGACTATGTCACGGGCAATTTTGGCTGGCGTTATAACTCGCCTATCGGCATCAGTCCTTTTGCAAGTTTTGGCAATGCGTTTAAAGCGCCGACGTTTAATGAACTTTATTTTCCAAATTACGGCAACGCTACGCTGCAGCCTGAAGAATCGACCACTTTTGAAGTAGGTCTGGCCGGGGATCATTGGTTGCAATGGGAAGTCCGGGCATACCATACCAATATTGACAATTTGATTGTACCAACCATGAATCCGGCAACTTTTGAGTTCAGTGCTGAAAACGTTGGTAAATCTCAGATTGACGGCATTGAAATTGAAATGAGCAAGAACTGGCTAGGCTGGAATACCCAGCTGAGCATGAATCTGTTGAGTCCTGAAAACAGGGAAACTAATGCACGACTGCCACGCCGTGCAGAAAAAACCTTGGCGTTTGATGTGTCAAAATCACTCGGTCAGTTTGATTTGGGCGCTAATGTACTGGCTCAAGGCGATCGTTTTGATGATACGCAGAATAAAATCAGGGTTGCAGGCTATACAACTGTTGATTTACGCTCGGCCTATCATATCAACAAGAACTGGATGCTGAGCGCCAGGCTGAACAACTTGCTGGATAAACAGTATCAAACCGTCAATACCTACAATACCGCGGATAGAAACTTCTTTGTTTCAATCCATTACAATAATTGAATACAATAGCCAGGGATGGCTGCACTGTTAAGCCACTCATTTATCTTTGGAGCACGTATGATCAACATCAAGCAATGGTTGTCAGCCAACCAATTACTCATTACTGCCTTGGTCGCAGTCATGGCGCTCACGCGCCTGCATCATTTTGGCGATGCCTTGTCATTGCCGGATGCATCACTGGCGGTATTTTTTCTAGCGGGCATGGGTATTAGCAGCCTTTGGTTTTTTGCTTTTTTATTGCTTGAGGCGGGTGTTATTGATTATGTAGCGATTACCCAGTTTAACGTCAGCGATTTTTGCATATCCGCCGCGTATGTCTTCCTGATTCCGACCTATGCGGCAATGTGGTTTGCAGGGCGCTACTGCAAAAGATTCAAAACCCTGAACGCCTCCGAACTGCTCAAGACTTTTGGCCTGGCGGCACTGGCTACCACAGTGGCGTTTGCTATTTCAAACGGCAGTTTCTACCTGTTGTCTGGCCGTTATACGGACGTATCGTGGACTCAATATGCCTCGGGGGTCATTCAATATTATCCTGTTTACGCCACTGCGGCTTTGATCTATGCGCTTATGGGTTTGGCGATTGTCAAGATTGCCCGTTCAATGCCTGCTTTAAGCTCCAGCCATAAAGAAATCTGATTTAAAAATCACAAGGTTCAGGTTTTTTAAGCTTGCACCTTGTGTCTTGCGCTTAACCCGCTTGCTGAGTAACTTCTTTGGCGTGATCAACCGACCATAATTTTTCCAGCTGATAAAACTCACGCGCTTGTGCCGTCATCACATGCACAATAACATCACCCAGATCCAGCAACACCCAGTCCGAGCCCAGATCACCTTCTATACCCAAAGGCGTGAAACCGCTTTCCTTGGCTTTTTCCGCGACATAGTCGCATAACGATTTAATATGACGATCAGACGTGCCGGTCGCTACCACCATATAATCGGTAAAACTGGTTTTGCCACGCACATCAAGTGTGGTGATGTATTGGCCTTTGCGATCGTCCAAAACGGTCTGGACAATTTTCAATAACTCATCTGTTTGCATTCAAGTTCCTATTGTGTTTGAAATTAATGTTTCTGGTAAAGCGAATGTTGCTTTATGTAATCGATAACGGCATCGGGCAATAAAAAACCCGGATTTTGATGTTCGGCTATGAGTTTTCTGATTGCCGTGGCTGAAATATCAAGCTGGGTAACGGCTTGAAAGAATAACTTTCCTGCCGGCTGCTCTGCCAAATCCTGTTTATCAGCCGTTAGCCGGGGCTTAAAAAAATCATCAAGATCTTGGGCTTGATAGCCTGGACGCGTCATGACCACAATGTGTGCGTAATTGAATAACTGCTGCCATTGGTGCCAGGCCGTTAAATGCTCGAAGGCATCGGCGCCGATAAACAACAGCAAAGGTTGATCAGGAAATTCCCGGCGCAAGGATTCCAGCGTATCCACCATATAGGAGGGACCTTGCCTGTCCAGTTCCCGGGTATCAATTTTCAGCCCAGGCCGGTTTTTTATGGCCAGCTCCAGCATCTGTAGACGCATTGAAGCCGTTACCGAGGGTTGTTCTCGATGGGGCGGCTGAAAGCAAGGCATCAAGCGGACTTCATCCAGCCCGAAAACATCCTTGACTTCAAGCGCTGAGCGTAAATGCCCGTAATGAACCGGGTTAAACGTACCGCCGAAAATGCCTATCATCTATTGCCGGATATGCCCGTCACCCAAAACGATATATTTTAAGGACGTCAGCCCTTTTAAACCGACCGGGCCGCGCGCATGAAGTTTGTCGGTACTAATACCGATTTCAGCGCCCAAACCGTATTCAAAACCATCGGCAAAACGGGTCGAGGCATTCACCATGACCGAACTGGAATCCACTTCCCGCAAAAAGCGTCTGGCCCGGGTGTAATCTTCAGTGACAATTGCTTCAGTATGGGCGGAACTGTACTGATTGATGTGCTCCATCGCTTCCTCCAGCCCGGCAACGATTTTAATCGATAAAATCGGCGCCAGATATTCCGTGCCCCAATCTGCTTCGGTGGCTCTATTGCATTGTGGAATCAAAGAGCAGGTTTTTGCACAGCCGCGCAGCTCAACGCCCTTTTCAAGGTATTTTTCGGCCAGCGCCGGTAATACACGGGCAGCGATGCCTTCAGCAACCAGCAGGGTTTCCATGGCATTGCATACGCCATAACGATGTGTTTTGGCATTGACGGCAATGGCAACGGCCTTGTCGATGTCGGCTTTGTCATCGATGTAAACGTGGCAGATGCCGTCCAGATGCTTGATCACCGGAATCGTCGCCTCTTTGGAAATCCGCGCAATCAGGCCTTTGCCGCCGCGCGGCACGATGACATCAACGTATTGATCCAGGGTAATCAACGCCCCCACTGCCGCGCGATCGGTTGTAGCGACAATCTGCACGGCCTCCACCGGCAAACCGGCTGCTTCCAGGCCTGTAGCAATGCACGCGGCAATCGCCTGATTGGAATGAATGGCTTCTGAGCCGCCGCGTAAAATACAGGCATTGCCGGATTTAAGACATAAGGCCGCCGCATCAACCGTTACATTGGGGCGGGATTCGTAAATAATACCGATTACCCCCAAAGGCACGCGCATCTGCCCTACCTGGATGCCGCTGGGCCGATAATTCAAGTCAGTGATCTCGCCGACCGGATCCGGCAAGGCTGCAACCTGTTGCAAGCCTTCAATCATCGCCTGAATGCCGGCCGGCTTTAATTCCAGGCGATCCAGCAAGGCCGGATCCAGACCATTTTTTCTGCCTGCCTCCAAATCCTTGCGGTTTTCCGAAACCAGCTGGTCTTGATTGTCAGCAAGTGCTTCAGCAATTTTCAGCAAGGCCAGATTTTTTTTACCCGTGTCGGCCCGGCTGATTGCTCTCCCGGCCGCCCTGGCCTTGAGGCCTAGACTATTCATGTATTCCGTGATGTCCAAAATGTTCTCTCGCCTGGTCTGTTAAATTGACCGGTCATTATAAATTGAATTCACCGGCTTTTACAGTTTGCAATCTCATTCGATAATTGTTGATTTATCAATAACCTAAATGCATTGACTTACCCTGCACTTTGTAGGTAAATTAGCCGCCATTTGATGCTCAAAAAAACCTGAACTTCGATTGCCTGAGTATTTTTTCAATGTCTGGACTCACTTGCCACAGCAGCAGATATTATTCTTATAAATCATAATGATGCGCATAACATCCAGCGTGGCTGACTAAGATTGGCACTCCAATGTTTGTTCTTGCACAGCTCATTAATAATAATTTTAAAAAACCATACGAAAAACAAGAGGAAGATATGAATGAACTAAGCGAAGAAGAACGTCAAAAAATCATCCACAGCCCTCCCATCGGCACTTGGGCACTGACCCTCATTGTAGGATTAAGCATGGTTGCAGCCTGGCTGTTCATCTATTACGGGGTGTTTCTGCCTCGCGGCGCCATAGGCTAGGGAGAAAATCATGCATATCGATCCCCTAGAAAAGAAATGGGCCTATGTAGCCATAGGCATAGCCGGTCTGTTTGTCGGCATTATCATGATCAATGCAGTATTTCACGGCATTCACGCGCCCAGCAATGTCGAAACCATTGATTCTGCGAGCCTGCATCTGAGCGAGGAATTTGCCGAAGACAAGCTGGGCGTTCAGGTCGACGGCAACGGCAAAGTGACTGTCAGAATGGTAGCCGGGCGCTATGGTTTTTTCCCCAAAAAGATCACCGTACCCGCCGATACCCCTTTAACTTTCCGCTGGGTCAGCATGGATGTTCTGCACGGAGTCCACATGCCAATGACCAACTTGAGCACCATGATTGTACCCGGTTACGTCTCGCAACTGACTACCACCTTGCCCAAACCGGGCGAATACCCGTTGTTGTGTAATGAATACTGCGGCATGGGGCATGATCACATGTGGAGCAATATCAGCGTCGTTGCCAAAGAACACTGGCTTGCACCCGAAACAAACACTGCTAAAGGAGACGCTACTCATGAATGATGCGGCAGAAAAAAAACTGACTCTTTACCATCTTTGGGTGGCTTTTGGCGCATTCATCCTCGCCTGCTTTATGGGTGAATACCAGGTTCTGGAACGCAGCGGCTTTTTACCGGCACTGGAATCACCAGCGGTGTATTTTGCCTCGGTCAGTACCCACGGCGTCTTGATGGCTTTTGTCTTGACCACCTTTTTTATCATGGGTTTTGGTTATTACATCGCCACCACCAGCCTGAAACAACCGGTATGGAATTTGCCTCTGGCTTGGGCCGGATTTGGCACATCCCTGTTCGGCACCGTGCTCGCGGCATTACCCTTGCTGACTGGCAATGCCTCGGTGCTTTACACCTTTTACCCGCCATTACAGGCCCATTGGCTATTCTATGTGGGCGCGACCTTGTTAATCGTCGGCTCATGGCTGTGGTGCGTGATCATGATCGTGATGATGCGGCAATGGAAACAGGCCAACCCGGGCAAACCCGTGCCGCTGGCCATGTTTGCAACCACGGGTAATGCCATCTTGTGGCTGTGGACCAGCGCCGGCGTTGCCATCGAAGTTCTGTTTCAACTGATCCCTCTGGCATTGGGCTGGATGGACACCATCGACCCTGGTTTGGCGCGCACACTGTTTGCCTGGACATTACATCCGATTGTTTACTTCTGGCTGATACCTGCCTATATCGCATTTTATGTATTTGTGCCCAAGCAAGCCGGCGGCTATCTTTTCAGCGATGAAATGGCCAGAGCGGCTTTCATTGTTATTATCGTATTCGGTTTGCCGATCGGATTTCATCATCTGTACATGGATCCCGAACAAAACCATGGCTGGAAATTATTGCATGGCTTCGGCACTTTCGTGGTGACCCTGCCGACATTTATCACCGGCTTTACGGTGATTGCCTCGCTGGAAATTGCCGGCAGATTGCGCGGCGGCAAAGGCTTGTTCGGCTGGATTGGCACCCTGCCCTGGCAAAACACCATGGTTCTATCCATTATTCTGGCTTTATTGATGTTGATACTGGGCGGCTTCGGCGGTCTGGTTAACGCCAGTTACGCGATGAATGCCATGATCCACAATACCGCCTGGGTTCCCGGACATTTTCATCTGATTTTTGCCGGCACCGTCGTCATCATGTATTTTGCGATTGCCTATTACTTTTGGCCCATACTCACCAGCAGACCATTATTTTCACAAAAAATGGCGCAGCTGCAACTCTGGTTATGGTTTATCGGCATGACCATACTGACAACACCCTGGCATATCCTGGGCTTGCTGGGACAGCCCAGACGCATTTCCGGTGTTGAATATAACAGTGTCCTGACCTTGGCATGGGACCCCTATGAACTGGCAATGATTTTTGGCGGCATGATCATGCTGGCTTCAGCCTGCCTGTTCATCTACAACCTGGTCAAGACCCAATTAGCTCAGGATGACACCGTCTATACCGGTGAGGTCGAGTATGCCGAACCGATTCATCCGGTAGAAACTGTGCCCGAGTTTCTGAATGGATTTAGTCTCTGGAACAAGGTCATTGCCGGCCTTATGGCGATCAGTTTCGGTTATCCAATTTTGCAGTTCTTTTTTATAAAAACTTTCGGTTCAAGCGGATGGGGATATTGATCATGAATAGAATGATTCAACTGGCATTGTTTGGCCTGTTATCAACAGGCCTTGCCCATGCCGAACCGGCATCAAAAGTGGCGTGGACGCCTGAACAGCTGAATTTTGTCAAAAAAGGCAATAGCGCTCATGGCAAGGAACTGGCTGCCAGTTGCGCTGCCTGCCATGGTGAACAAGGCGTCAGTCAAATGCCCAATTTCCCATCGCTCGCAGGGCAACTGCCCACCTACACTTACAAACAATTGCAGGATTACAAAGATGGCAGCCGCGCGCACAGCATCATGACTGCGGCCGCAACCGGCCTAAGTGACCAGGACATGGCCGATATCGCAGCCTGGTTTGGCTCTTTGCCGGCTGCGCTGAAGACGTCTACAAAGCAGGATTTGAATATCGCTGAACAGCTGGTGACCAAAGGGGACGGTAAACGCACACTACCCCCCTGTTTTGTCTGCCATGGCTCAAACGGCCGAGGCGAAAAGATGGATATACCGGCTTTAGCGGGGCAACAAGCAGAGTATTTTGTTGAAACGCTCAGCGCTTATAAAAGCGGTGCTCGTCATAATGATGTATACAGCCGTATGCGCCTATTAAGCCAGCAACTGAGTGAAGCTGAAATTCAGGAGCTTGCTCTGTATTATCAACAGTTGCACTGAGGCCAAGGCACTCGCTTTCTAAAAAGGTATAGGTTATTGCTCTCTAATGATCAATACGCTACACCGCTATGGTGGGTGAATAGTGCGGCCAAACTGAATGTACTGACAGACCGGTACTTTCAGACAAAAAAAGGCCCATGCAATGGAAGTTGCATGGGCCTTTTCTATTTTGCGTAAATAAAGCTTACAAGGTATTGACTGCGTTCAATTCCTGAAAAGCCTGCTCTAAACGTGCAACCATGCCCACTTGGCCGGCACGCTGCCAAACCCGTGGATCATAGTATTTTTTGTTTGGCTTGTCGTCACCCTCAGGGTTACCGATCTGACCTTGCAAATAGCCTTCATTTTTCTTATAGAAATCCATAACACCCGCCCAGGTAGCCCATTGAGTATCGGTATCGATATTCATTTTGACCACGCCGTAACTAATGGATTCCTTAATCTCTTCGGGAGTAGAACCCGATCCACCGTGGAATACAAAATTCAAGGTGTTATGCGGCAGGCTATATTTTTCAGAGACATATTTCTGAGAATTGGCCAAAATTGAAGGTGTTAATTTAACGTTGCCTGGCTTGTAGACACCATGAACATTACCAAATGATGCCGCAATCGTAAAACGATCACTGACTTTGCTCAGATTTTCGTAGGCATAAGCCACATCTTCCGGCTGGGTGTACAACAACGAATGATCCATGTCGGTGTTATCGACGCCATCTTCTTCGCCGCCGGTAACGCCTAATTCAATTTCCAGGGTCATGCCCATTTTGGACATGCGCTCGAGGTACTTTGAACAGATTTCGATATTCTCTTCCAGGCTTTCTTCGGAAAGATCAAGCATGTGGGAACTGAATAATGGTTTACCTGTTTTCGCAAAATGCGCTTCACCCGCATCCAGCAAACCGTCAATCCACGGTAACAGTTTTTTCGCGGCATGATCAGTATGCAGAATAACAGGTACGCCATAATGCTCGGCCAGGGTATGGACGTGATGTGCTCCGGAAATAGCACCTAGAATGGCAGCCTGCTGACCTTCCACCTTAAGACCTTTTCCGGCGAAAAACTGCGCACCGCCATTAGAAAACTGAATAAATACAGGTGCTTTTACTTTCGCAGCGGCTTCCAAGACCGCGTTAATGGTATCTGTGCTGATAACGTTAACTGCAGGCAAAGCAAATTTTTTCTCTTTGCAGATGGCAAATACTTTTTGCACATCTTCACCGGTTACAACGCCGGGTTTAACAATATCTAGAATTTTTTGTGACATTAATGAATCCTGATTGGGCAAGCCAAATCTTTTCCAGGGTAAAGCCTGAAAATTTGGATCTCGCGGTTGATTTAAGAATCGCCATTCAGCTGTGAGCAACCGAATGGCGCTTGGTTCTTAACCTTCCAGACTGGCCAGTCTATCAGCTAATAATTTCTCCAAAGACTCTAGTGCTTTGGTGAAGCCATCGATACCTTCAGCAAGCTTTTCTGAAGCCATCCGATTTTCGCTGTGCATGCGCTCGAATGTCGCTTTATCTATGCTAATTTTTTCGATAGAAGCACTGGCCGCTTTTTTGGGATCCAATTTGCGTGGCAATTCAGCTTCGGTAGACTGCAACTCACCTAACAAGGAAGGCGCAATCGTCAACAGATCGGAACCTGCCAATTCGGTAATTTCGCCAATGTTACGGAAACTTGCACCCATGACTTCGGTTTTATAACCAAACTTTTTGTAATAGTTATAAATCTCAGTCACTGAAAGGACACCAGGATCTTCTGCAGGTGCATAAGAATCACGGCCAGTATCTTTCTTGTACCAGTCGAGAATGCGGCCTACGAATGGTGAAATCAGTTGAATGCCGCCCTCGGCGCAAGCTATCGCCTGATGCAGACCGAACAACAGGGTCAAGTTGCAATGTATGCCTTCTTTCTCAAGAACCTCGGCCGCCTTAATACCTTCCCAAGTCGAGGCAATTTTAATCAGCACGCGATCTTTGGAAACCCCTTGTGCTTCATATTGCTGAATCAGCTCGCGCCCCTTGGCGATAGTTGCTTCTGTGTCATATGACAGACGCGCATCAACCTCTGTCGAGACTCTTCCAGGAATGATTTCAAGAATTTTGAGACCGAAAGAAACGGCCAAACGATCGAACGCCAAAGTCACAACTTCGGCTGCCGATGCAGCTTTACCTAAAGTGTCTCTGGCACCTTTCAGGGTGTCGTCAACAATGCTTTGGTATTGCGGCATTTGTGCTGCTGCAGTTATCAAAGATGGATTGGTGGTTGCATCCCGTGGTTTAAAAGTTTCGATGGCCTGGATATCACCGGTGTCGGCAACAACCACAGTCATTTCACGCAGTTGTTCAAGTAAATTTTTTGCCATAACTAGGGTACCTTATCGTTGTAAAATTAAAAAAAAGAAACGTGTCGTAATGATGTTTTTCACACCATCAGCCAAATAATAAAATTTAAATAGCGGCTTTAACTCCATGACCGGAAGCGGAATTTTTCGCAAAAAACGACTAGACTCAGCAGTCTAAATCTAAGCCAGGAAAAACTGATCGAACTACTGAAAACGGAACTTAAGCGCCCATTTTGGTTGTTAATTCGGCGGTATTTAGCTAGAACCCAAGACAATGTTGATAGCTCCAATCGCCATCAGTGCGTCGTAGTCTAATTATTCTTAATACCAAATGCCTTAAATGGACAGAGCGCAAACAAATGTTTGCGCTCTTGAATCTACCAACACACAATAACCCAAAAAATTTTAATTAACCTTTACTGCGCAGATACTTCTCGACTCCAGTTACTTTCGCAGCTGCAGCTTCTCTATCTCTTATCACTTGTTTAGCGACATACTTGGCAACACCACTGATAGGTTGTTGCTTAGCCTGATTTTCCAGATACTTCTCAACTCCCGTTGCCTTGGAGGCTTGCGGCAGGCTGGCTAAATATTTTTCAACTCCAGTAGAGCCGGCACTAGCATTGGCGTACGCAGAGCTTTTGCTTGGTTTTCCATGGCATTTAGCTTTCGAACGTTTATTAAAGAAGAAAAAGCCGCCCAATGCTAAAATTCCCAAGCCAATCACGGCTGTCAAATTCGATTCCTCTTTTTTGCTTACTGCTGGCGCTACTGCTTCATTGGCTTCAGCAACTTCGCTACTATCTGAATCGTCAGCTACTGCAACCGGGGCAGATTTTCCGGGTTTGTAGCTTTCATCTTTATACAGAACCTTAGGCTGGTAGTCTGCAGCCGGGAAATTGGGGTCAGCTACTTTGGCAGTGGGTTTTGCTTCTTCAACAGCCGTTTTAGCGGTTGCAGATGGCTTGGAGCTAGTCGATTCGGTGTGTTTATAATCAGGATCCTTGTACAGAACTTTAGGTTGAAAATCTGCTGCCGGATATTGTGTTTCTGCAGCAGCAGCAGTCAGGCTCGCTAACAAAAGCACAGCAAAAACACCTTTCATCAAATTTGTTTTTTTCACGTTATTCACCTATGTGTCGTAAGAAGCGAAATGAGCCCCCTGATCAAGAGGACTTCGATTTCCAATTGTAAGGGAGCTCATCGCCAAATGGAATAGAAACTATTCCATTGTACGTTGTTTAGAATTAAAGCACTGCTTCTACGTGTTTGACTACGTTTTCAACGGTGAAGCCGAACTCTTTGAAAAGCAGTCCTGCAGGTGCCGATTCGCCGAAACGGTCAAGACCCACGATTTTGCCGTTGGAGCCAACGTATTTCCACCAGCCGTCGGTCACGCCCGCTTCTACCGCAACCCGCTTGGTCACGGCTGCCGGCAGCACGGATTCACGATAGTCCGCATCCTGGGCATCAAACACGTTGGTCGATGGCATCGAAACCACGCGGATTTTTTTGCCTTTCGTTTTCAACTCTTCAGCCGCCTTCAGCGCCAGTTCCACTTCCGAGCCCGTCGCAATGATGATCGCGTCAGGCTGTCCGTCGCTGTCTACCAGGACGTAGCCGCCGCGGTAGATGGCATCGATCTGGGCTTGTGTGCGCGGTACATGCGGCAGGTTTTGACGGGAGAAAATCAGTGTCGAGGGGCCGTCTTGGCGCTCCAGCGCGGCTCTCCAGGAAACGGCGGTTTCCACCGCATCACAGGCACGCCAGACGTGCATGCTGGGGATCAGGCGCAGGGTGGCAATCTGTTCGATCGGCTGATGGGTAGGACCGTCTTCACCCAGACCAATGGAGTCGTGGGTATACACGAAGATGGAGCGGATTTTCATCAGCGCGGCCATCCGCAGTGCGTTTCTGGCATATTCCGAGAACATCAGGAAGGTCGCGCCAAACGGAATCACGCCGCCATGCAGGGCCAGACCGTTCATGATCGCTGACATGCCGAATTCGCGTACGCCGTAGTTGATGTAGTTGGCGTCGGCTTTGTCGGCGCGCATGGGCCGGTGGCCCTTCCATTCGGTCATGTTGGAGCAGCCCAGGTCGGCTGATCCACCCAGAATTTCCGGCAGCAGTTTGGCGTAGCCTTCGATGGAGGCCAGTGACGACATTCGCGTGGCGGTCGTTTTGGCTTCGGCATTGACGGCGCTGATAAAGCTGTCGGCATCGGCCTTCCAGGTTTTGGGCAGTTCGCCGGCCATACGGCGTTCGAATTCGGCAGCCAGTTCCGGGTGGGCGGCTTTATAGGACGCGAACTTTTCGTTCCAGGCTTGTTCGGTTTTGGCACCTTTGCCTTTGGCGTCCCAGCCGGCGTAAACGTCAGCAGGTATAACAAAGGCGTCGTGATCCCAGCCCAGCGCGGCTTTGGTCAGGTTGATTTCATCTTGACCCAGGGCCGCACCGTGGCACGCATGGCTGCCCGCTTTGTTGGGCGAACCAAAACCAATGGTGGTTTTGCAGCAGATCAGGGTAGGTTTGTCGGTCATGGCTTTAGCCATGGCAATAGCGTCGTTCAGGGCTTTGGGATCATGGCCGTCAACATCGGGTATGACGTGCCAGCCGTAGGCTTCAAAACGCTGCGGGGTGTTGTCGGTGAACCAGCCTTCTACATGGCCGTCAATGGAGATGCCGTTGTCGTCCCAGAATGCGATCAGGTTGCCGAGTCCGAGCGTGCCCGCCAGTGAACACGCTTCGTGCGAGATGCCTTCCATCAAGCAGCCATCACCCAAGAATACGTAGGTTTTGTGGTCGACAATTTTATGGCCGTCTCGGTTGAACTGACCCGCCAGGGCTTTCTCTGCGATCGCCATGCCGACGGCATTGGTGATGCCTTGACCCAGAGGGCCGGTGGTGGTCTCAATACCCGGCGCATAGCCGTACTCAGGGTGGCCCGGTGTTCTCGAATGCAGTTGGCGGAAGTTTTTCAGTTCTTCTATCGGCAGGTCGTAACCGCTCAGGTGCAGCAGCGAATAGATCAGCATGGAGCCGTGTCCATTCGATAATACGAAACGGTCACGGTTTGACCATTTCGGATTAGCCGGATTGTGGTGCAGGTGATCGTTCCACAATACTTCGGCTATGTCCGCCATTCCCATCGGTGCGCCTGGGTGTCCAGAGTTGGCTTTCTGTACGGCGTCCATGCTTAATGCGCGTATGGCGTTCGCTAATTGTCGGCGCGAAGGCATATTCTTCTCCTGTGTTCTTGTTTGTTGTTATGAGGGTGGCTCGCAGCCGCTTCAACGCGCCTTGCCACTTCTTTACTATTCGTGTCTCAATACCTGGAACGAGTAATTCGCATTACTCGTTCTAGTTTTTGTCGCTATTCCAAATTAGCGTGTCTTTCTCTCATTACTTCTTCAGGAATCCCTTTTTCCCATATGATATGCGATACGATTGCTTCCAAAAAGCATAATGTGGACAGCTCAAATACAGTCCCCATGGGCATGCCGACAACCTTGCCATACAGCTCGGCCTTACCAACTTGGAACACACCGTCTGCAAGATCACCAATGGTTGAACTGGCTTTCGCAGAGATCAAAACAATTTTTGCACCAATTTTTTTAGCATTTTTAGTGAACGCAATCAATTGCTCAGTCTCTCCTGACCCGGAAATAATGATCAACAAGTCACCATTCTTAATGCTCGGCGTCACAATTTCACCGACCACACTGACGTCGTAACCACCATGCACCAGTCTCATCGCAAAAAAATTGCCAACGAGCTTCGAGCGACCAGCACCTGCGATAAATATACGCTTGGCGCCATCCAGCATTACGGTCATTTTATCAGCATATGTTTGATCAGTATTATCAAGTATTTCGGTAATCTTGCTCAAGACAAGCTGTTGATTTTGCTGCTGATACATATTTTTGCCTCTATGCAGCAGCGTCAACCAGCTCACGGATTTCGCGTGCTGCTTCTGCAGGAGATGGCGCACCATAGATGGCCGCACCGACAACGATAATGCTCGCACCTGCTTCAACCACTTGTTGAACGGTGGATTGTTTAATACCGCCGGCAACCGATACCCGGACATTTAAACCCAGGTCAGCGATGTCTTGCAAGTCGCCAAATGGCGTATGACCCGCCGCTTGCGCATCAAGACCGGTATGCACGCCGACAATTTGCGCGCCTAATTTAACAGATTCTCTAGCAATCTCTGCTTTGTTTGGCACGTTGATCAAGTCAATTTGTACTTCAGCATTGTGCGCTTTCGCTGCTTTGATAACACCGCCAATGGTGGCAAGACCTGACACACCCAATACGGTACAAATATCGGCACCGGCTGCGTAGAAAGGTGCTGCTTCGTATTCGCCAGCGTCCATAGTTTTAAGATCGACCAACAGCAATTTGTCTGGAAACCGTTGTCTCAATTCTTTGACCAAATTGACGCCATTGAATTTGATGCAAGGGGTTCCGATTTCAAAAATATCAACGTACGGCGCCACTTGGTCTGCAAGTGCAACTGTTTGGTTGAAATCTAATGAATCTAATGCCATTTGAATTAGTGGTCTTGCCATGTTATATGCTCCGAAAGTTTATAGTTCTTTAGTTTGCAACATGTTTTTGTTGTTTGTTACAAACTTGGTTGGTTTGTCACATACTTGTGATGCGACCCTAACTGTAAATTATAATGGGGATAGATGTCAATGCAAAATAGCCTATACATATGTATTTCCTGGCAAGCTAGCAAAGCCATCAGGAGCAATCAGATCAACATCTCACAAAGAAATAGAAATATCTTAGATAGTTGGAAGCTCAACCTAGAAAAACCATCAAAATCAGCTTATGCAGGCATATCGGTACTGGATTGCAGAGGACTAGTACAACCTTACTGTTCAGTGTAAGTTTGCATTAACATGCTATTTATCAGCTCTTAGTGAACAGAAAAACATAACTGCCAATAATTGGCATCCCAAAGAGAACATTTGCTTGAGACTTGCCGCTGGCTGCCATGAGGCTCGCTAAAAACATGCACCCAAGTAAACCAACTCATGCGCTAAGCAAAAAACACTAGTGAAAAGAGTTCAAAGGCAAAATTCTGATAACACCTTTGAACTCGTGATAGATCAAAACGCTAGAAGGCAAAAACCCGTTAGCGTCTATTGCGCAAGTATTTTTCGACGCCCGTTATTTCTTTTTCGTCCACAGTCGGCTTTACAAACACCGCCTGCTCCGCCAGATACTTTGCAACGCCGGTTAATGCAGGCGTTATGTCTGCCTCAAACTCAGACTGCTCTTCTACACGGCTTTTACGCGCAACTGTTGCAACTGGCTTTTCCTTTACCTCAGCAGACTGTTTTGCCAGATATCTGGCGACACTTGAGGCAGACTGGATTCGGCTTCCAGACGCGGCATGTTTCGCCATGTACTTCGCCACACCCGATACAGACGGCTTTTCTTTGGTCACTAATTTCTGTTTTGAAACATATCTGGCAACACTGGTTGCCAACGGTTTTTCTCTGTCTGACAAGACCTGTTTGGTCAGATACTTGGCAACACCGGTTGCGGCTGGCTTTTCTCTTTCAGCCACAGCCTGTTTTGCCAGATACTTTGCGACGCTACTTGCTTGCTCCGTATGCTGCTGCTTCAGGTACTTGGTCACGCCCGTAACTTCGGCCGCGTCTACCTGCACTTCAACCTGGGCTTCCACCGAGTTTTCCAACTCAATGGCGGCGGCAGCCCTGGTCTTTGCAGCTGCAGCTTCCGCTTCAATAAATCTGGCAACCAGTGCAGCGGCGGCTTGTTTTCTTGCAATCACAGCCTGGCCTTCCAAATACTTTGCAACACCGGTTGCCGGTGCTTTTTCCTTTGCGCTTGCCAGCTCTTGTGCAACGTACTTGGCAACGCCTGTTAGTACCGGTTTCTCTTGTGCCGATACAATCTGTTTTGCCATGTACTTGGAGACACCGGTCGCGCTCGGTCTAGCCTTTTCAGTGATCGTTTGTTTTGCCATGTACTTGGCCACACCGGTAACTAAAGGCTTTTCCTTATTTACCAAGAACTGTTTTGCCATATATCTGGCAACGCCGGTTGCCGGATCGTCCTGGCGTTTCTTCAGATATTTTGCAACACCCGTCACTCGAGGCAAATTATCCAAGTATCTGGCAACCGCAGTGCTTCCGCTGGAATCCACAGGCAAATCGCTCTCCATTTCAAGAACGTTAGATTCAGACGGACTATTGAAAATGAAGCTAGGCAGCGCCTTTAACAAACCATTCATCAAATTATTATTCATCACCTGTGATTATCCCCTGCTGTACGTTGTTTAGAATTAAAGCACTGCTTCTACGTGTTTGACTACGTTTTCAACGGTGAAGCCGAACTCTTTGAAAAGCAGTCCTGCAGGTGCCGATTCGCCGAAACGGTCAAGACCCACGATTTTGCCGTTGGAGCCAACGTATTTCCACCAGCCGTCGGTCACGCCCGCTTCTACCGCAACCCGCTTGGTCACGGCTGCCGGCAGCACGGATTCACGATAGTCCGCATCCTGGGCATCAAACACGTTGGTCGATGGCATCGAAACCACGCGGATTTTTTTGCCTTTCGTTTTCAACTCTTCAGCCGCCTTCAGCGCCAGTTCCACTTCCGAGCCCGTCGCAATGATGATCGCGTCAGGCTGTCCGTCGCTGTCTACCAGGACGTAACCGCCGCGGTAGATGGCATCGATCTGGGCTTGTGTGCGCGGTACATGCGGCAGGTTTTGACGGGAGAAAATCAGTGTCGAGGGGCCGTCTTGGCGCTCCAGCGCGGCTCTCCAGGAAACGGCGGTTTCCACCGCATCACAGGCACGCCAGACGTGCATGCTGGGGATCAGGCGCAGGGTGGCAATCTGTTCGATCGGCTGATGGGTAGGACCGTCTTCACCCAGACCAATGGAGTCGTGGGTATACACGAAGATGGAGCGGATTTTCATCAGCGCGGCCATCCGCAGTGCGTTTCTGGCATATTCCGAGAACATCAGGAAGGTCGCGCCAAACGGAATCACGCCACCATGCAGGGCCAGGCCGTTCATGATCGCTGACATGCCGAATTCGCGTACACCGTAGTTGATGTAGTTGGCGTCGGCTTTGTCGGCGCGCATGGGCCGGTGGCCCTTCCATTCGGTCATGTTGGAGCAGCCCAGGTCGGCTGATCCACCGAGAATTTCCGGCAGCAGTTTGGCGTAGCCTTCGATGGAGGCCAGTGACGACATCCGCGTGGCGGTGGTCTTGGCTTCGGCATTAACGGCGCTGATAAAGCTGTCAGCATCGGCCTTCCAGGTTTTGGGCAGTTCGCCGGCCATACGGCGTTCGAATTCGGCAGCCAGTTCCGGGTGAGCGGCTTTGTAGGCCGCGAACTTTTCGTTCCAGGCTTGCTCGGCTTTGGCACCTTTGGCTTTGGCGTCCCAGCCGGCGTAAACGTCAGCCGGTATAACAAAGGCGTCGTGATCCCAGCCCAGCGCGGCTTTGGTCAGGTTGATTTCATCTTGACCCAGGGCCGCACCGTGGCACGCATGGCTGCCCGCTTTGTTGGGCGAGCCAAAACCAATGGTGGTTTTGCAGCAGATCAGGGTAGGTTTGTCGGTCATGGCTTTCGCCATGGCGATAGCGTCGTTCAGGGCTTTGGGGTCATGACCGTCAACATGGGGGATGACATGCCAGCCATAGGCTTCAAAACGCATCGGGGTGTTATCGGTAAACCAGCCTTCTACATGGCCGTCAATGGAGATGCCGTTGTCGTCCCAGAATGCGATCAGGTTGCCGAGTCCCAGTGTACCCGCCAGTGAACACGCTTCGTGTGAGATGCCTTCCATCAAGCAGCCATCACCCAGGAATACGTAGGTTTTGTGGTCGACAATTTTATGGCCGTCTCTGTTGAACTGACCCGCCAGGGCTTTCTCTGCGATCGCCATGCCGACGGCATTGGTGATGCCTTGACCCAGAGGGCCCGGTCGTGGTCTCAACACCCGGCGCATAGCCGTATTCAGGGTGGCCCGGTGTTCTGGAGTGCAGTTGGCGGAAGTTTTTCAGTTCTTCTATCGGCAGGTCGTAACCGCTCAGGTGCAGCAGCGAATAGATCAGCATGGAGCCGTGTCCATTCGATAATACGAAACGGTCACGGTTTGACCATTTCGGATTAGCCGGATTGTGGTGCAGGTGATCGTTCCACAATACTTCGGCTATGTCCGCCATTCCCATCGGTGCGCCTGGGTGTCCAGAGTTGGCTTTCTGTACGGCGTCCATGCTTAATGCGCGTATGGCGTTCGCTAATTCTCGGCGCGAAGGCATATTCTTCTCCTGTGTTCTTGTTTGTTGTTATGAGGGTGGCTCGCAGCCGCTTCAACGCGCCTTGCCACTTCTTTAATATTCGGGTCTCAACATCAGGAACGAGTAATTCGCATTACTCGTTCCAGGCATATGCCTTGGCTGCTTTAAAAATTTATATAGCGGCTGCTTCAACCAGCTCACGGATCTCGCGTGCTGCTTCTGCAGGAGATGGCGCACCATAAATAGCCGCACCGACAACGATAATGCTTGCACCTGCTTCAACCACTTGTTGAACAGTGGATTGCTTAATGCCACCGGCAACTGATATCCGGACGTTTAAACCCAGGTCAGCAATTTCTTGCAAATCGCCAAAGGGTGTATGACCCGCTGCTTGCGCATCAAGACCGGTATGCACGCCGACAATTTGCGCGCCCAATTTGGCCGCTTCTCTAGCGCATTCTGTCTTGTTAGGCACGTTGATCAAGTCAATTTGGACTTCAGCATTGTGCGCTTTCGCTGCCTTGATAACACCACCAATGGTGGCAAGACCTGACACGCCCAGTACAGTACAAATATCTGCACCTGCTGCGTAGAAAGGTGCTGCTTCGTATTCGCCAGCGTCCATAGTTTTAAGATCGACCAACAGCAATTTGTCTGGAAACCGTTGTCTCAATTCTTTGACCAAATTGACGCCATTGAATTTGATGCAAGGGGTTCCGATTTCAAAAATATCAACGTACGGCGCCACTTGGTCTGCAAGTGCAACTGTTTGGTTGAAATCCAATGAATCTAATGCCATTTGAATTAGTGGTCTTGCCATGTTACGTGCTCCTCATTTGTTGTAGTTACAGGTTTTGCTAAAAGGTCTTAAATTACGCGAAACTCTAAACAGAAAGCGAGCAGATGTCAATTTATTGCCCCGTTCATGCCAGCAGATGGCAAGCTAGACATTGCCGCAAGGTCCGGCACTTTTATTTCATCGACAATCAAGGCAAGACAGGCTGGACAGAACAAATCATTCTGTGCGATTCTTTAAAATACCTTTAACCGCCTTTCAAGATACCCCGGCAAGCGTTAGTTCAGGCGCAAGCAGCCAAGGTGCCCGGGTCTGTAAATTCAAGATATTGCGCCAAAAAACCCAACTATTAAGAGCGACAATCCATGGCACCTTTCAGTCACATTCGCGCCCTCATCATCGATATGGACGGGGTTTTATGGCATGGTGAGCAACCTTTACCAGGCTTGATCGAATTTTTCCAAACCCTGCGCGATCTGCAACTGCCTTTTATTGCAGCGACCAACAACGCCCGGCAGACGCAGAAACAATATGTCAATAAACTTGCAAGCATGGGCGTGACGATCGAACCTAAAGAAGTATTAACCTCGGCCATGGCAACGGCACTGTATCTGGCAGAGCGTAACAATCCGGCACAAACCCGGGTGTTTGTTATTGGCGAAAGTGGCGCTACGGAGCCTCTACAGGAGTGCGGCTTTATCTTGACGGATTCTTATGAAGTTAATGACGGTGAGAAAAAAGCGGCGGATATTGTCGTCTGCGGCCTGGATAAAACCCTTACCTGGGACAAGTTGGCGGTGGCCACTTCCTGCATTCGCGCAGGGGCTCAATTCATTGGCACCAATGGCGATGCCACACTGCCGACGGAACACGGCTTCGCCCCCGGTAACGGCGCCATTTTGGCAGCCTTGCAGGCAGCCACCGGAGTAGCTCCGACCATTATCGGCAAACCCGAACCCATCATGTATCAACAGGCCATCGCGCTGCTGGGCGTCGATCCAGCAGATACCATAGCCATTGGTGACCGCCTGGATACCGATATTCTCGGCGCGGTGCGCGCCGGCATCCGCAGCCTGATGGTTTTGACCGGCGTGTCTACCGAAGCAGATTTAAATAGCATTGATTACCGGCCAACCTGGATCATGCCGGATATTCGCGCCATAACGCAAGCATTGAGAAACAAGCGTCTGTAACTGAAATACCCTCAAAAATTACCGGAGCCGCCGCAATGAAAAAATTCATCAACAGCATTGATACTCTGCTCGAAGAAAGCCTGCTCGGCTTTGCCAAAGCCCATGCCGACATCGTCGAGTTCAACCCCCAGCCGCATTTCGTCAAACGCATAAAACCCACGCCATCAGGCAAGGTTGCGCTGATTTCCGGCGGCGGTTCGGGCCATGAGCCTTTACACACCGGCTTTGTCGGCAAGGGCATGCTTCATGCAGCCTGCCCCGGGCAAATTTTCACCTCTCCGACTCCGGACCAAATGCTGGCCGCGGCGCAGGCGGTAGAAAATGGCGGCGGCGTATTATTCATCGTTAAAAATTATGCCGGCGATGTGATGAATTTTGAAATAGCCGCCGAAATGCTCGATTGCCCCAACGCAACGGTATTGGTGAACGATGATGTATCCCTGCCGAAAACCCATAGTATCGGTCGGCGCGGGGTGGCCGGCACACTCATTGTCGAAAAAATCGTCGGCGCAGCCGCAGAACAAGGCGCGGATCTGGCAACTTGCAAGGCGCTGGGCGATCGCGTCAACCAGGCCACGGCCTCCATGGGCGTGGCGATGAGTAGCTGTACGGTGCCGGCATTAGGCAAACCCACATTCAACATCAGTGACAATGAAATCGAAATGGGAGTCGGAATTCATGGTGAGCGCGGCCGCGAAACCCTGCCCTTAGTGAGTGCAACCGAGATAGTGGAGCACATAGCCGGCGCCATTGATGAAGAGTTGCACCCGCAACAAGGTCAATCGGTCTTGTTGCATATCAACGGCTTTGGCGCAACTCCTTTGCTGGAGCTGCATTTAATGTACAATCTGGCCGCCCAATACTGGGAAAAACGCGGCGTCACTATCTGTCGTTCGCTGGTCGGCAATTACACCACTTCGCTCGACATGGCGGGTTGCTCGATTACCCTGACTTTGCTTGACGAGGAGCTGCTACGGCTGTGGGATGCGCCTGTGAATACCGCCGCCTTACGCTGGGGGTGTTGAATCCGCGAGCACGGCAGCCAAGGCGCAAATCATTAACTGCGCGGTTTTGGCGCCGGCATCGATATGGCCTTTGCTGCGCTCCCCCAGAAAAGACGCCCGGCCTTTGGTGGCCAGCATGTCGCGAGTAGCCTCAACGCCTGCGACTGCCACGCCACTGATATTATCCAGCACTTTGGGTAGCGGCATGGCTTCCGCCGCCGATTGCTTCAAGCTCTCCGCCACGGGAATAAAAACATCCAGCATGGTTTTCTCTCCGGCATCGGCCTTGCCCCGCTGCTTGACCGACTCCACACCCAGGCTAAAAATCTCGGCAAAACCGGCCTGGTCCAGAGCATGTTCGCGCGCTGCCTTGCTCATGGCAATAAATAAAGTGCCGTACAGAGAGCCGGAGGCGCCGCCCACTGTCGACATTAAGCTCATGCCCACTTTCTGCCAGACCGTAGGCCAGTCTTCTAGCTGGCCAAATTCATCGGCTTGCGCCTTCAGCGCATGAAGCCCGCGCTGTAGATTAATGACATGATCGCCATCGCCGATAGCCTGATCCAGAGCCGTCACTGCTTCGGCATTGGTTTCGATGGCATCATCTATGGCTTGAATAAGCCTGGGCAGTATGGCGGGAGTAATTTGCATAACGCTTTCCAATTCAGATAGTTGTTGAAACTGTGTTAATTATACGGAAGAATGTACTGGCCGGCTTCCACTTAAGGGTTTTGTAATTTCTTCAGCACGCTTTTCCCTATAAAGTCCGCGAAATCTTCTACGTTTTCATAGCCTTGGGCTTGCACAAAACTCACGACCTGTTTTACCAGCCTTTTGGTTTCGGCGATTTCTTCATGCGTCCGGCCGCAGCCTTCGCAATGAGTACCTTCTTCAGTGCATTTTCCGGAAATACAGGGACTAAATTTCATGCTACACCTCCATGGGGGTTATCACTATTCCGGCCTGAGCATAGCGCGCAAGCCATGGTTCTGTCCAGTTCAGCCAATGCCCTTGCCAGTGCCTATAAGTGAATGCTAGCCTACAAATCCTAATATTAACAATCGCCAGGAACGACTGTGACTTCAAACGTGGAAAAACCCATCGCTAATGTGGACGTACTTTGCGTCGGCCATGCCTCTTATGACCTCGTGTTCTCGATCAACCACCATCCTGCTGAAGATGAAAAAATTTTTGCCGATGCTTTTCTCGCTTGCGGCGGAGGGCCTGCGGCCAATGCCGCGGTTATGGTAAGACGTTTGGGATTTACATCGTCCTTCGCGGGTTATTTGGGCCATGACCTGTATGGCGAAAAACATTACCAGGAACTGGTCGAGCAAGGCATCGATACCCATCTCATTGTTCGCGGCCAATCGCCTACACCGCTAACGACGATACTGGTCAAACCGGACGGGAAAAGAGCCCTGATCAATTATAAGGGCGAAACCAAAGTCCTGCCTGCTGAGGCTTTGAATTTTTCCAGCATTCAGCCCAAAGTAGTCTTGTTCGACGGTCACGAACCACAGGTATCCTTATTACTGGCACAGCGCGCCCGGCGGGAAGACATTTCGACAGTACTGGATGCAGGCTCTGTACATGAGGGCACTTTGGCATTGATGGAGCTTGTCGATTATCTGGTCTGTTCAGAAAAATTCGCCTGCCAACTTGCCGGGGATGAGGAAAGAGCTCTTATTCACCTTGCGAAAATCTCGCCAGCCGTCGTGATAACGCTGGGCGAACGCGGCCTGATCTGGCAGCGCGGCCGTGAACGTGCCGCCCTGCCCGCCTTCCCGGTTAGCGCCATCGATACCACCGGAGCAGGTGATGCCTTTCATGGCGCATTTGCCGCCGCCGTTGCCGATGGCATGGACTGGCCCGACATACTCCGCCACGCCAGTGCCGCCGGCGCGCTGTGCTGCACAAAGACAGGCGCGCGCCAGGGGCTGCCTTCACGAGAAGAACATAGCGCCCTGCTGGGACAACCCCTTTCATCTGCCGGGCAAACCAATCCAAAAGCTGCTACCCTGCATAGCACGTAATTCTTCAAACGGCACTTATAGAATACCTTCAGCCTGCAACGATGCACAAAGCTGTTCGCTGTAACCTGAATTCAATGCGAACGGGAGCAGCAATAACAAGAGTAGAAAATCTGATAATGCCGCCCCATCAGGCCGCATCAAGCAATTTTTTACACTGTCAGTTTTAATCGATATGATATGTGACTTAACATTGGCCTGATGAATCATGTACCTGATGAGAACAAAAATACCCTCATTCCTTACCTTTAAACACCTTCTGTTTATTTGTGCACTGCTGCCGTTTTTGTCGATGGTGAGGGACATTGTTATCGACAATCTGGGTGCTAATCCGGTCGAAACTTTATTAAGCCGTAGCGGATTGTGGGCTTTACGATTTTTGTTGATTACCCTGTCTATCAGCCCGTTGCGTCTTAATAGCTAAACATACGCCGGTGATGAAATACCGGCGTATGTTGTCTCTTTTTTGTTTTTTTTACGCCACGGTGCATTTATTGGTATTCGTGGGTCTTGAGCATGACTTGGTGTGGGGATTTATAGTTGAGGCTATTTATACCAGTCCGGCGGCTGATATCGGCCTGCTGGTATATCTCATCCTGGTGCCGCTGGCCTTCACCTCAACCGACAATATGATGCGCAAATTGGGTAAACGCTGGAAACGCTTGCACAATATGGTACACATTGCGGCATTATTGAGCATTCTGCATTTTCTGTTGAGCGAAAAAGCAGATATCACCACTCCGTTGGTTTATGCATTGATTTTGCTGTTTCTGCAATTGATTCGTTTCATTGTACGTCGGCGCAAGCAGGATGCACTGCTAAAGCGGTTAAAATTACAGCATGATTGATCTAACGGCCAGTAACTTTGGATAAGGTCAGATTACGTCAGACCATAGCGTGATCGCAACTATTCCTGCCCATTGCGTATTGCCGTTACTTGCAGTCGTGATAAGAACACCATTAAGAGCGGCAGAAATGCCAGTCATTGCCGCAGCCTCATCAAACGAAGAAATAGGATTAACTGGTTGTTGGCGGCTCTGCCTTTAGGACGGAACTCAATAACGTAAGCGCTTAATAAAGCACGTACTTGCGCTATTCGATAGAATTTGTTTTTTTAATATTCCACGGCAACAAGGCTTCAAGTTTTTCTACCGTGTCGGCATAAGGCAGTGCGTGGAGCACTTGGTTTAGATAGTCGTAAGGTTCCCAGTCATTGGCTTTTGCCGTTTCGATTAAGCTGTAATGAATCGCACTGGCCTGCGCACCTTTGGGGGTATCGGAAAACAACCAGCTTCGCCCGATACGTCCCCTCTTTGACTTGTTGCGCCAATTGCTGAATATTGCCGATCAGACCCTCTTCATACGTGATAGCGTCAAGTCTATCTACACCAGCACTTGCTCTTCGATTGATAAAATCCCAACACCAAAACAAGAATCCAGCCGTCAGCATGCCAAACTGGTTCCTAAACCGTTAAGTTTTATCTTGTGCCGCTTTGTTTGCTATCCCCTACAGGGAGGTTGGCTTCATGTGTCCAATCCTTCATGCTCGGTAAAAGTGTCCTTTGCAGGCTACGCAGTTTTGTTCGCCCCTTCCTCCTGTACGTGGCTCTCCCACGCTCCGAGTGTCGGGTCGGAGGAGGCGCGCCGAAACGCTAGCCTCCGTCCGCCGCTCAAACTGGACATGCAGTTTTCCCGCATCCAGCTTTCACAAGGCGGCCCTTGGCGGATTTAAAGAAGGTATTAAATGAATTAAGCTTACCAGCCCCAACTCACCGTACAAACGGGTGCCAGGTAATTGCATCCAGCCACAATTTCGCCATCGTTTATGACGTTGTGACCAGAGTCGCCTGATAATCCAACGGTCAAGTTGGTTGAACAACTTTCTGACGTGGGCTTTCTTGTAGTAGTTGCCCCAGCCGCGGATGACCGGATTAATTTCGTCAATCAGCTCTTGGGTACTCAAAGGTGCTTTTCGTCGGGTTCGCTTTCTGATTTGTTCTTTAAAGTGGTCAATCGACTTCTGCCGCGGATAGACATACAGCGAACCCTGTCGGATACCGCTTTTGATCTTGTACGCAGGCAACTTTAGTGGCTGCTTTCCACGCTTGATCTTGTAGCCTAAAAACTCAAACCCATGTCGAACATGGACAATCCGAGTCTTCTCCTTATGCAAAACAACGCCCAACTTTTCCAGAACTTTTGACGCAAAGATCAGTACCGCCTGAGCTTGTGCTCTGGTTTGGCACGTCACCAGCCAATCATCAGCAAACCGGGTTAATCGATACCCCTTGCGGCGCATCTCTCGGTCAAACGGAGTCAAAAGAATATTGCTGATCAGCGGTGAAATCACTCCACCCTGGGGAACGCCCATAACGGTAGGATGAATCCTGTTATCCTGTAAATAGCCAACTTTCATCATCGATTCTAAAAGTCTCAATACACGTCCGTCCGCTATCCGCTGATTGAGCATTTCCATGAGTTTGTCATGGTCAGCCGATCCGAAAAAATCTTTCAAATCTGCATCCACAACCCATTCATTTCCTTGCTCTAGTTCGCTCCAGATCTTTCTCATCGCATCTTTTGCTGATCTTCCTCGCCGATATCCAAAACTGGCTTCATCGAATACAGGCTCGAAGATAGGCTCTAGTCGGTTAAGTAGCGCCTGTTGACACACTCTATCGTAAATAGTCGGTATGCCAAGCGGACGATACTTGCCCGGCTGTCCACTCTTGGGTATTAAGTGGCGTTTAACGGGTTGCGGTTGGTACGTCTGCTTGATCAGTTCATTATGAAGTCTGTCGAGATTCCCTTGCAGGTTTTCCCCAAACTCTTTTATGCTCTGCCCATCAATACCGCCTGCTCCCCGGTTCCGTTTTACTTTCTCCCAAGCTAACTCCAAGTTCTTCAGCTTATAAACTTTGTCCACTAATGACAATACCTTCGCCAAAAATCATGCTGCTTTCGCATGAATTCGACCGATTTCTGCGGCTTTGAAAATCCTATCATCAATATAAAACGCCTCTGCATTTTTGCCGAGCGAATTAATAATCCGACGCGTGTATTTTCGCGCTCTGAAGATGGTTTTTAAGTCCAGCATGCTGCCCCTGTTTACGCCCTCGATTTTGGCTGACAATAACTGCGAAAAGGTCACCATAAAGAGGGCAAAGTTAGCGGCATTGTTGACTTGGGTTGCTTTGACATTCATAAAATCTTCTAGCCCCCAGTATTGTTTGGCGTCACGAAAGTTAAACTCGATTTGAAAACGCAAGGCGTAATAATCAATCAACGTTTCACTGGCCAAGTTCAGGTCATCACTAAACAACAACACCTTCGCGGTTCGCCCTGTTTTCAGATTGGTTTTTACGATGATCACAACATTCAGCAATTCGGGAAAGTTTTTGTGCCAAACCTTCGCCTGGTAGACGCGGGTTCGGATGTTTTTTTCCACAGTTTCTATTTTTAGATGATCAGCCGTCAGCGTTTCCACGGTTAGTTTTTCGCCATACTTGCGGGGCTTACCCTTGCCCGAATACGCCTCGGCATAAGGGAAATACAGCTTTGAGTCATGGCGCAGCTTACAAATCAGATGCAGTCCTGCTTGTTTAACCGCTTGTAGGCTGGCATTATTCCCCAAGGCACCATCATACACAAAATAGACGATGCCCACGTCCAGGCCTATCAGGGTCAAGGCTGAACGGATGCAGCTCTGCAACTGCGTCTGGAAAGGCGACAGTGCCACCTCCTTTCTGTTTTTGTTAAGGCTGCCTTTGGGCCTGCCGACGGCCTGTCCTTTCGCCTTGACGGCTTTGGGCGCACTTTTTTGAGCGTCCATCAGCACCAGCTGCTCGGTGATTAAAGGATAAGCGGCACGCGTTTCAACGTGTAGCAATGACAGGTTTAAAAAGCACAGGCCAGGGAGCGCCTTGTTGTAGATGGATGAAAAAAAATTCCCAGCCCATGCGTTTGTTTCCCTGATTTGGTCACCATGACCTCGTCACCGATGAGCAACCATGTTCCTTTTGTTTCCAGTGTGTGCGGTTTTACCAGTTGCCAACGCAACAGTGGCCAGTCTATTTTTTCTTTAAAAAAACGTTGTACCGTCCGATAACTGCCGCCTTTTTCAGTCCAGCGGGATATGCCCAGCATGGTGACTCGCCCGGTCATCGCCAACACGGCTTCAACGATCAGGGTTAGCTGCTTGAATGTACGAGGCGCCAGCGTTGGGCTCAGGATACCAAGTGTTGTTATGATTTCGTCCATGATCAGATTGGGTGAGTGATACTGTGATTTAAGGTTCCTGTATTCTACCTTTTCTGGGCATCTATGTTTTGTCCCATTAGCAAAGAATCATGCTTACCGTTTGGCGAAGGTATTGCTAATGAGTGAACCTTCTTTTCTCCTGTTGGATTCAGCCAATGCACTAATCTCCTCGGTTCATCGCCTAGGGGTTTTTCACTTAAGGAACTGTTCCTTGCCATAAACTTTACTCTTTAGATTACTTGTCTTTGTCCAACCACCTTGCCGACCGCCTTCCCCAGCACACTCTGCTGCCATTTTCATGGTCACCTTATTTTCATAACGCTTCAGGTACTATTCAGTCGTCCGACTACTCATAGAACATCGTTCACCATTTCGTGTTTGCTTATAGGTTCACTTATCTCAGCGCCACCTGAAAATTCTATGAGTTCTCCTGGGGTCACGTATTAATCTTCCACACCGTGCCATCCGCACACACCTTGGTTCGATGGGTGGATAAGAACGCCTTCGCCTCCATAGTGCAGGCTCGACCTTGCCCCATCTTTGGCCGACCGGTTCATCTATAGAGTCGCCTCTTCGATTACGGCCCGGTGTTTCTCCTCAAACCCTTCGGATTCCACCTCGCGGTGGACACCCTGTCCTCCGGTTGTCTTTCAACAGTACACCCGACTTAGGCTCAACCTTGGCTATGTCCACCGTTTCCAGCTTCGTGCCCGTTTAGGCTTCTCCTTATCTGTATACCCCGGCTAGCAAGGCATTACCCCCGCTTTTGGATATAGCACTCCTTATCAGAATGCCAGAGGGACTTTAACCCTCCTGATTAATGCGCTGCCCAGCGCACACTATGAGCGAATCTGACTCCCAATCCATCCAGCCCTCCTTCTTTTGGTTGGGCAGGCTTACCTGACGACAACAAAACTTAGGTTTCGGTTACTTCTGTTTCCAGGTTTCCCCTTTTGTGGCTCAATATCCGCATACCTTATCTTGTTACCAGGAACGGAATGGGGCTCACACAACCTGTCACATCATTCAAAAACATGTCACGCCTTACAACACCGGCAAATCCTCCAGAATCTCACCAAACCGATTCTTTTGTATAGGCTTCCGTTCAACCCATAACGTCGCCATTTGCGTTCTCGTTTTAACGATGCTAATTACAGCTTCAGGGATGTGCAGCTCCCCTGTGACCTACATAGTTATCTGTGTACGCTTCGCCTGACCTTTGTTCACATTTGCCACAGTCGTAACCGTTAGCAACGTTCCGCCGGAGACGCAACACTCGATACTGCTGGCTGGTTAGGCCTTATGAACTCATTCCTTTGAATTCCAGGAAAGGCCTTTCACCTTGCAAGAAATGACAAGCTTCGCTTGTCGCACGGGTTGCAAACCCCGTCACGCTTCAGCCAACAGTTTCTTGGCATGTTGTGTGTGGCGGTTCTGTTTATGGCTGCCGCCACGCCGCTGTCCGCCTGGGCGGGTGATCGTTTCGGACGACGACCTGTTTTTCTTGTCGCCGATAGCGCCGAATTGCTGTCTGGCTTTCTATTAAAGCCGATGCTGGAAAGCGGATCGTCGTTGATGATTACCGCTTTCCTGTCCTTGGAGCTGTTGCTAATGGGCGCCACCTTCGAGCCCATGGGCGCCTTGCTGCCGGAGCTGTTTCCCTCCGAGTTACGCTATACCGGCGCCGGAACTGCCTATAATCTGGGCGGCATACTAGGCGCTTCGTTTGCACCCTATATCGCACAAAGGCTGGTCACCGAGGGCGGACTGGCCTGGGTCGGCGGCTATATCTCATTGGCTGCGGCTATCAGTCTGCTTGCTGTATACCTGATGCGCGAAACCCGTGATAACCAGTGGGTGTAAACAGCCGCCAACAAATTGATCTCCTCAGGGCATTAATGGCTGACAATCCGTAGTTCCAGCGTGTGGGTATTGGTGGATTCATTATCAAGCATATACTGACGTGATAAGGCCATGTCATAGTTAGTTCTAGTGATAAAGTTCAAAAAAAACACATGCTTGAATGAGGCTGCTCAACCTTACTCATTCTGGTCATGGGCTATTGTTAATTGCCGTCTTGCACACGATTTAACGATTCTTTTTTAGGGAGGTGATAGCATCGTATTTGCTTGGACGCCAAGTCCTATTGCTTTGTACTTGTTTCAATAAAAACAATTACTTGGATGGGTTTATGAGAAATATAAGACAAAATAGGTTTTTTATAAGACAATTAATATCGTATATATTACGTTAGGCCACATCGAGGAAAACTATGGACACTAAGTTAGAAGTCGAAAGACGCTGCGATATCGCGACAGCTAAATTAAGTGTCGCTGAAGAGCTACGGTGGGCCGTAGCTGGCCCGTTTGCATTTCTTCTCTATCTGAAATATGACACATGGGTTTTGGCTATAGTCGTAGGCATCATCATCTTTTTTTTCTTGTCACGCGATGGTACGAAAAAGAATATGACGCTGCGAACGATGCTTACGAGCGATTGACTGGCACAGGAAAATACTACAAACACAATGAATCAAATGATGCAATCTAACCTTTCGGTCAACCGGAACTGCCTCCAGCAGGCCAGTTACCGCTAACCAATGAACAGCCGCGCCGCACGGGCCGACTTTTTCGATGCATCAGCGCTCGCTAAGATTTACAGCGATGAGCCATGCTCCGATGTCGCTCGCGAGTACTTCAGAAGTCGCGCTACTAAATACACGACTCCATTCTGCTTCTACGAAGCAATGAACGTACTCAAAGGAAAGTGGAAACACAAGAGTCAACTAACAATCGACGAATACCTTGATGCCGCATTCCAACTAACCGCCTGGTACGGAGCGTCTTCTTCTAGGGTCAAAGATCTGAACTTCACAGAATTGACCACCTTTGCGCAGGCAAAGGAGATCGCCCAACGGAGCCAACTCGATCTCTCCGATGCTTTTCAAATCCTGAGTGTCAAGAAAGGCTACTTCTCTGTCTTAGTAAACGAATCCTCGACGATTCTCGTAACCGCAGACAGAGAGCTTGCTGACGCGGCGAGAACCGAAGGCCTTCGGGTGGAATCTCATGGCGGAACCAGCACCACAGTGAGTTCTAGCCAGGTTGGGCAACAGCTTTATCTTTGCCCAACATTTCTAAACAATCAATCACGACAACAGGTACTTCCTTATTATGAACATAACCGAACTTCATAACTTGTCCGCCGTCGAAAAACTTAAGATTATTGAGGCGCTTTGGAGTGATTTGGTAGGTGACGAAAGCAGCCTTCCAAGCCTTTCTTGGCATGAAACAGAACTCAAAGAAACCGAGGAAAAATTTCAGGCTGGTAGTATCGAAGTTTTGGATTGGCAACAAGCCAAGAAAGAATTGCGTTCGCAGTTCGAATGAAAGTCCAAGTTCTCCGATCAGCCATGGAAGACCTCGCTGCCAGTCGGAGATTCTATGATCGCCAGGAAGCCGGTGTTGGCGACTATTTTTTCGACAGTCTTTTTGCTGACATAGATTCATTGGCCCTCTATGCGGGCATTCATTCAGTTCATTTCGGATTTCATCGACTGCTAGCAAAACGATTTCCTTATGCGATCTATTATAAGATCACAGATGGCAAGGCTATTGTCTTCCGCATTCTTGATTGCAGACGTAACCCAAATCGACTTCATAAGGCTCTTGAAGCCAGATAGAGTGGACAGGTTTTTTGCCCATTGTTTATAACCAAAAGTATGGATTCATCAAGGTGGTAGGTAGAGTAGCGTCATCCTACTAACTTGAGATTACTGAATTTTTCCTGCTTAATCTTCACTTTATTTTGAGGAACACAACATACCTTTCTTAAAACTCAGCACTAACGTTACTATCGATCAAAGCCAATCCGAACAACTGCTCAGCGAACTTTCACAGCTACTCGCCAAAGAAACCGGTAAGCCGGAGCGTTATGTGATGGTCGAATTAGCTGGCGGCAAAGCCATGCTATTCGGCGGCGGTAATCAGCCGCTGGCTTATCTGGAATGTAAGAGCATCGGATTAAGCGCTACACAAGCAAAGGCTCTGTCCGCATTGATAAGCAATCTGTTAACGGCTACTTTGCCGCTGACTGCCGAACGGATTTATCGAATTCAGCAATTGTCCGGCTGAGTTCTGGGGCTGGAACGGCTCCACTTTTGGTTAAATTTAGCAAGGTCAGGCAGCCTGGTAGATTGGGCAGAGCAATAGCAAAGCCCAACATTCAATGCGTCGATTTGTTAAGCGTCATCGAATTCGGCGATTGCTCCCGGCATTGCCCTATCTCCTGCATAACTCACATGGATGTGGAGAATGCTGATATTGCAGGGGGCAACTATCTGTCCATGCAGTCGCCAATCCAACCTACCGAGCTCGCCCGCTTTCCATACCAACATGCTTTTCATGCGAACGATCATGTAAAGCCCGGCATAACCATTCCACAGCACCTCAAGCCCCATTTAAAATGGCTTTTTTGGACAAAAACCGCCTCGAACAAAAAAGTCAATTACTTGGCGAGTTCGGAATCGACGATCGGTTAAGTTTTCTTTAAGACTTGCACAGTAAAGTCTACCTGTCCCCACCAATAAAGGCGCTACCTTATGAATAAAATCATACTGGCAATTCCTGTCTTTGTAATATTCAGTTATTTTATCACTCCCATCGAAACCGTTGCCGCAGCCGGACACGCCGCCCTTCATAAGATATCCAAGCACTCTACAAGCAAAAAACACAATGCCAATAGGCTAGTCAGCAGGGCAAAAACTGTTAACCGCACAACTGCTTCCTGGTATGGCGCACAGTTTCACGGCAAAAAAACGGCCAGCGGGCAACCATTCAACATGTACGCAATGACCGCCGCCCACAAAACCCTGCCGCTTTTATCTTACGCCAAGGTCACTAATCCAAAGAATCATCATAGTATTATCGTTCGCATTAATGACCGGGGACCTTATTACGGTAAAAGAGGCATGGACTTATCTTATGCAGCCGCTAAAAAGCTTGGCATTAAAGGCGTCAGCGAGGTTATCATTAAACCCTTGGATCATGATCTGGCTTTGACATTATTGCGCGGTCACTATAATTCGAGTCAGGACAGTTAAAACTTGAGCCGCTATTTCAGAATAGCGACAATTTCTATTCACATGGAGCCGTCTGTATGCTAGAAACATCGGTGTATCAGCGTACTTGCTTAAGCCTTCAAGCCTTAAATAACCATGCTAGAAATAATCCAGCTCCCCGTCCTCAACGATAATTACATTTATCTGCTTCACGAGCCTATTTCAGGAGAGACCGCCGTTGTCGATCCGGCTGTAGCCGGGCCGGTTCTGGAGGTGCTTGATAAAAAAGGCTGGCGCCTCACCTACATTCTCAATACTCACCACCATGGCGATCATGTAGGCGGCAATCTGGAGTTGAAGCAAAAAACCGGCTGCAAGATTGTGGGAGCTTTGGCAGACCGGCAGCGTATTCCGGGGATTGATGTGGCTGTGTCGGAGGGTGAAACAGTTATGCTCGGCCAAGTAGGCTTTAAAGTCATGGCCACACCGGGCCATACCAGCGGGCATATCGTTTATTATGCAGCCGAAGAGCAGGTACTTTTCTGCGGCGATACCTTGTTTGTGATGGGTTGCGGCAGGCTGTTTGAGGGGTCGGCTGCGCAGCTGTGGCACTCGCTGCAGGCACTGAGAGCGCTGCCGCCTGAAACGCGTATTTATTGTGCACATGAATACACGCTGACGAACGGCCGTTTTGCCTTAACCCTGGAGCCGAATAATCCGGCACTACAGGCGCGCATGCTGGAAGTTCAGCAGCTTCGGGCTGATAACAAGCCTACCGTGCCTTCTACCATTGCACAGGAACAGGCCACGAATCCGTTTTTTAGAGCGGATGTCCCCGCTTTCAATGCCGCGCTGAATTGCACGGTTCAAGCGGCATTAGCGGTTTTTACTGAAGTAAGAAAACGTAAGGATATGTTTTGATGACGGGCTGCCAAGAACGGCCAATCAGCCCGTAGTCGCCCATAAATCCGCCAAAACCAGGGTAATTCCTGCGAACGGCGGCGCTTGCACTTCGTCGTCTTGTTGCCAGGTGTGTTCAAGCAGCCAATGCTGTTCATGCAAGCGATACACTTCCAGCGTTATGCAATCGGGATCAACCATCCATAGCCAGTTGACCCCCTGTTCGGCATAAATCGGCATCTTTACCGCTCGATCGATGCGCGCCGTGTCCTGCGATATGACTTCGCACACCCAATCGGGAGCGAGACTGAAATAAGCGTCGTCAGGCAAAGCCGGCAAGCGCTCACGCCGCCAGCCCGCCAGATCAGGCGCCAGAATGTGCTGGTTCAAATGCAATTCAGGCTCAAAAAGTATCCACCAGCCGCCGGGACCGCCACGGCCATGATCATAAGGCGACATAAGATCACCGCCAATAACCGATGTAGCGCGGGCATGCCTGGGTGCCGGCCTTGGCTGAGTTATCAGTTGTCCATGAATAACCTCGCCAATGACGTTATCGGGCAAATCGAACAGGTCTTCGTAAGTAGCAAGGCGGTGAGCGGCTCGTGTCATGACGTCAATCTCCGGTGTATGTCAGGTACGGGCTTATTCTTGCTTGGCGGGTTGCAACAGCTTTTTCAGATCATAATGGTAGATAAAACCGGGTAATGCAAACACCATGAATAATGACAGGGTAACGACATAAAATTCCCAGTCCTGCGACTGCCTTACACCGGTCACCTTGTATTCCAGACCCACAGACAAAAGCCCGATCAACACATACAGCAACAGCCATTCCAGCCAGCGCAGCCAGGCACTTTTGCGCATTGCCACAACAAACAGAAAGCGCTCACTCAGCCAGGGTATATTAGCTGCGAAGAATGCCGCCAATATAAATGCGATATACAGCCCCGATGACGCCATCAGTTTTTAGGGCGCATGTGGGGGAACAACAACACATCACGAATCGATGGGGCATCAGTAAACAGCATCACCAGGCGGTCGATACCGATACCCTCGCCCGCCGTCGGCGGCATGCCGTGTTCAAGCGCGACGATGTAATCGGCATCAAAATGCATGGCTTCATCATCGCCAGCCTCTTTGTCTTCGACCTGTTTCTGGAAGCGCGCCGCTTGGTCTTCGGCGTCGTTCAACTCGGTGAAACCGTTGGCGATTTCCCTGCCGCCAACAAAGAATTCAAAACGATCGGTCACATGTGGGTCATCATCATTACGTCTGGCCAAGGGCGACACTTCGACCGGATAAGCGGTAATGAAGGTCGGATTCATCAAGCGATGCTCGACAGTTTTTTCAAAGATTTCGATCTGCATCTTGCCCAGCCCGTAGCTGTCTTTAACGGGAAGCCCCAAGCCTTGCGCGACTTTAGCCGCAGACTCGCGGTTATCGATGTCGGCCGGCGTTAAATTGGGGTTAAAGTGCAAAATCGACTCAACCACGGTCATTCTGTCAAATGGCTTGCCGAAATCGTATTCCTCGCCTTGATAGGTGAGCAGGGTTTGGCCGACCACTTCTTCGGCCAAACCGCGCAGCATGGCTTCGGTCAAGTCCATTAAGTCATGGTACTCGGCATACGCCTGATAAAACTCCAGCATGGTGAATTCCGGATTATGCCGGGTTGACAGGCCTTCATTACGGAAATTGCGGTTGATTTCAAAAACCCGTTCAAAGCCGCCGACCACCAGCCGTTTCAAGTACAGTTCCGGAGCAATGCGCAAATACAGGCCCATATCCAGGGCATTATGATGTGTGGTAAACGGGCGCGCGGTCGCTCCGCCGGGAATGGCCTGCATCATCGGGGTTTCAACTTCCAGAAACTGGCGATCCACCAGAAACTGGCGAATATAAGCGACTATTTTGGAACGCATTAAAAAAGTGCTGCGTGTCGCTTCACTCATGATCAAATCCAGATAACGCTGCCGGTATTTGATTTCCTGATCGGCAATACCGTGAAATTTCTCCGGCAAGGGTCGCAAGGCTTTGGTCAGCAGACGGATGTCATCGACCTTGACGCTGAGCTCACCTGTCTGGGTGATAAACAACACACCCTCCGCGCCGATAATGTCGCCGATGTCCCACTTCTTGAACTGCTCGTTATAAAAATTTTCAGGCAGCGCATCGCGGGTTACGTACAGCTGCATCTTTCCGGACATGTCCTGGATATGGCAGAAACTGGCTTTACCCATCACGCGGCGGGTCATGATGCGGCCCGCTATTTTGACGCGAACCGGTTCTTCCTCAAGTGCTTCCTTGGATTTTTCGCCATATTCGGCCAGCACTTCAGCGGCTACGACATTGCGGCGGAAATCGGTGGGAAAGGCAATGCCGTTTTCGCGCAATTCATTCAATTTGCTGCGTCGCTGTTTAATCTGTTCCTGCTCGTCGTGTTCAATTTCTGACATGTGAATTTTGACTCTTTAAAATCGTTATTGGCACAAAGAACACGAAGCGTAGGAAAATATAAAATCTACGTGACCTTCTGTTCTTGGTGGTTTTATATTCTTTACAACCCACTCTTCAAACTCGCCTCAATAAACTGATCCAGATCGCCGTCCAGCACGGCCTGGGTGTTGCCGGTTTCTACGCCGGTGCGTAAATCCTTAATACGCGATTGATCCAGCACATAGGAACGAATCTGGCTGCCCCAGCCTATATCCGACTTGGTATCTTCCAGGGCTTGTGCAGTTTCGCTACGCTTACGCATTTCCAGTTCATACAATTTCGCTTTCAATTGCTTCATCGCGGTATCGCGGTTTTTATGTTGCGAGCGGTCGCTTTGGCATTGCACGACGATGCCGGTCGGATTATGGGTCATACGCACGGCGGATTCGGTTTTATTGACGTGCTGACCGCCCGCGCCGCTGGCGCGATAAACATCCACACGAATATCGGCGGGGTTGATGTCTATATCAATATCGTCATCAATTTCCGGGGAGACAAATACCGAGGCAAACGAGGTATGACGGCGATTTCCGGAATCAAAAGGCGACTTTCTGACCAGACGATGCACGCCGGTTTCGGTGCGCAGCCAGCCGAACGCATATTCGCCTTCAAAACGAATGGTGGCGCTTTTAATGCCGGCCACATCGCCGGGCGATTCTTCGATCAACTCGGTCTTGAACCCCCTGGCTTCGCCCCAACGCAAATACATGCGTTCGATCATGGAGGCCCAATCCTGGGCTTCGGTCCCGCCGGAACCGGACTGAATATCCAGAAATGCATTATTGGCATCCATTTCGCCAGAAAACATACGCCGGAACTCAAGATCGGCGACCTTGTTTTCCAAGTGCGCCAAATCGTCTACCACAGTAGCAACGGTTTCTTCATCGCCTTCATCTACGGCCATGGCCAGCAATTCTTCGGCATCGGCAAGACCGTGTTCCAATTCATTAATGGTGTTGACTACAGTCTCAAGCTGGCCGCGTTCCTTACCCAAGGCCAGGGCCTGTTCAGGACTATCCCAGATTTTTGGACTTTCCAGCTCCCTTAATACTTCGACCAGACGCTCGCTTTTGAAGTCAAAGTCAAAGATACCCCCTAAGCGCATTACCACGGCTTTTCAGGTCGGCTATTTTATTTTTGATCGGATTTATTTCTTGCATGGGATGTTTTTACCATAAATCGATACCGGTGTACGTTATGACTCCAGCAGATGAAAACTTAAAAAAGAGGGCAATTATAAACTATTAGGCAAGCGCGTTCATCCAGAACTCAAGGTAAGCCGTTAATCCCAGCGATTGTCCCTGACCTGCACTTTGCCCTGTTCAATGCGCACTGGAAAACAGGCGATATCTTCATAAGCGGGAGCGGATTTTACCGCGCCGGTTTTGACGCAAAAGCGCGCGCCATGACGGGGGCAGATAATCTCATCGCCTTCCAGTTCGCCGCTGGCTATTTCGGCGCCATCGTGGCTGCAGACATCCTCAATGGCATAAAAATCACCGTCTATTTTAAACACGGCCACATCGGTGCCGTCGACATCGACGACCACATTCTCGCCGTTCGCCATAGCGCCCATATCAATTACATCAACCCATTCAGACATTTTCTAACCTTTAGCCTTTCAAATAAACATCATAACGCAGCAACTTGCCCTGAAAGCTGTCACTGGGCTTGCCGCCCAGGGGTTCGGCGTAATCAGGGCTTTTGACGACCACGCGTTTGCCGGCCGCTTTTAATGCCGAAGCAAACAGCTGTTCTTTATCCAGGTCGTCACCGAGCAGATCGCGCAAGATGATCATAGCTTTTTTGGCCAGTGCGGATTTTTTACGTTTGGGCGGGAACATGGGATCAAGATAAATACAATCCGGAGGGGTTTCCATGTCAACCAACAGGTCAATGGCGTTCCCCTGCAGTAACTTGGGCGTCTGTAATTGCAGCCGCCGCATCCAGTCCTGTTGCGCCAACCGCTTAAAGCCGTCTGTTAATAATTCCGACATAACGGGAGAACGCTCAATGCAAATCAGCTCGTAGCCCATCCGGAAAATATGCAGACTATCCTGTCCCCAGCCTGTCGTGGCATCGACCACGGTTCTGGTTTTCCGCCCCAGCGCCTGGGCTAAAGCACCGTCTTTGGGCGCGGGCCATGAGCGCTGCTCGCCATTTCGAGGGGTTATATCGACGGTTAATCCGCCTTTTTTAAGCAATCCCTTATCGCCATGGATGGTGTGTATGCCGCGAGCCTGTCGGGAGCAGGCGCGGCGGTCGAGCAGTTTTAAACAGCCTTCGCGCCAAGTTAAAAAGAAGTCTTCCTGTCCGATGTCATCAAGCGTTGGATACAAGGGAACACGCAGTCTTTCTGCAAGCTGTTGAAACACCTGTCAATCACCCTGTCCTTCGAAAAGCACGGCAAGTTTTGTCCCCGTGTATTGAATCGTGTAGGTCGGATTAGCGTTAGCGTAACCCGACATTTACGACTGCCATGGATGGTGGAATGTGTCGCAATCGGTAGGGAACCGATGCGACCTCCATCGTTGGGTTACGCTAAAGCTAAACCCAACCTACATAACTTCGTAGTAATCATTACTCTGTAGAAATCGATTTTTGCTCGTTTTTCAGCGCCGCATCCAGCGTATGCCAGGCTAAAGTGGCACATTTAACGCGCGCCGGATATTCGCGCACGCCTGCCAGAACAGCCAGTTTGCCAACGGCTTCCAGATTAAAATTTTCATCTTTGCCGGTCGTCATTTCATGGAATTTTTTAAACAAGGCTTCGGCTTCGGCTTCGGTTTTGCCTTTTACAATCTCGGTCATCAAGGAAACGGAGGCTGTTGAAATGGCGCAGCCGGAACCCTGAAAACTGGCATCGGTAATGACATCGCCGTCCATTTTTAAAAACAGGGTCAGGCGATCCCCGCATAAGGGATTAAAGCCCTCGACCTGCCTGTCTGCATTTTCCATGACGCGAAAATTGCGGGGGTTGCGGTTGTGGTCAAAAATGACCTCTTGATAGAGATCTCTCAATTCATCAAACATTAGCCAAATACCTCAATCAGAGACTCTATACCTTTCATTAATACATCACACTCTTCCTTGGTGTTATACATAGCCAATGATGCCCTGGCGGTTGCAGGCACTTTAAAGAAATCCATCACCGGCATGGCGCAATGATGCCCTGCCCTGATGGCAATGCCCAGGCTGTCGAGCATGGTGCCAATATCATGCGGGTGTATTTTATCCAGCACAAAAGACAGAATCGCGCCTTTATGTTCCGCTTCACCGATAATCCGAAGGCCTTTAATTTGCCTGGCTTTCTCAGTCGCGTAAGCGAGCAGCTCTGCCTCATACGCGGCAATATTGTCCATACCGATTGCGTTCAGATAATCGATAGCGGCACCCAGACCCACCACATCGGCAATACTGGGCGTACCCGCTTCAAACTTGTACGGAAGCACATTATATTCGGTTTCTTCGAAGGTGACTTTGCGGATCATGTCGCCGCCGCCCTGATACGGCGGCATGGCTTCCAGTAAAGCCTGTTTGCCGTATAAAACGCCTATGCCGGCCGGACCATAAAGCTTATGGCCCGAGAAGACATAAAAATCGCAATCCAGAGCCTGCACATCCACGGTCATGTGCGGAATGGCCTGCGCGCCATCCAGCAACACCGGAATGTTTTTAGCGTGCGCCGCGGCGACAATCTTCTCAACCGGGTTAATCGTACCCAAGGCATTGGACATGTGCACGACGGATACCAGCTTGGTTTTATCGCCGAGTAGTTTTTCAAACTCGGAATAAATTAATTCGCCCTGCAGATTAATCGGCGCCACTTTCAAGATCGCGCCGGTCTGCTGGCAGAGCATTTGCCAAGGCACGATATTGGAATGATGCTCCATGGCGGTAATTAAAATCTCATCGCCGGCTTTAATATTGGCTTTGCCATAGGTCTGTGCGACCAGATTGATGGCTTCGGTAGCGCCTCTGACAAAAATGATTTCTTTCTCGCTGGCGGCATTGATAAAGTCTTTAACCTTGGTACGCGCACCTTCAAATTTATCGGTAGAACGCACGCTTAAGGTATGCACACCGCGATGCACGTTGGCATAATCATGGCTGTATAAATGCACGATGCTGTCGATAACAGATTGCGGCTTCTGGCAGGTGGCGGCGTTATCCAGATACACCAGGGGGTTGTTGCGAATTTTTTCCGCCAGGATGGGGAAATCGGCGCGGATTTTTTCTACGGGAAAGTTTGTCATATTTGTAAAGTGTTATTTCCTAAAACATTGATTCTTCGATTATTACGTATTATATTCCAATCGTTCTTACCTGACTCTGCTTAAGAATATGGCCATAACCACTGCAACTGTACGAAAACATCTGACTGACATTAAAGAATGGCAAAAACTAGGTGAAGCCAATATTTTCGCGCCTGGCAGCCGTCTTGAACTCATTGAAGGAGAAATTTTAGAAATGGCCCCTATTGGATTTAATCATTCAGGTCATATCAATCGTCTAGTTAAGTTACTGACCAAACTAATATCTGACGATGTTATTCCCAGTGTACAGAATCCACTTCAACTCGGCGACCTTTCAGAACCCGAACCCGACTTTATGCTGCTAAAGCCGAATGATGATTTCTATTGCTCCCGTCACCCTAATGCCGATGATGTTTTGCTGCTAATCGAAGTTGCCGAAAGCTCGCTCAGTTTCGACCAAAATCAGAAGCTGCACTTATACGCCAGCCATAACATCCCTGAATACTGGCTGATGAACCTCAACGACTCTTGCCTTGAAATCTACCGCCAACCGCATGGTGATTGTTATGGCGAAAAAACAACTTTGCACAGCGGCGATAGTGTCACCTTGTCTCAGTTAAACCAAATCACCATCAACATTGCCGATATTCTATAACCATTCCTTATTAACGCCTTCCTGCGGGAAACGCGTTAACACTTGTTCCAAAATCATATCGTGCAGGCCTTTAATCTTGACCTTATCAACCATTTCGTTGGCAAAGGCAAAGGTCAGCATGTTGCGCGCGGTTTCTTCATCAACACACCGCGACTGCAGGTAAAAAATAGATTTTTCATCCAGCTGACCCACCGTCACACCGTGTCCGCACTTGACGTCATCGGCATAAATTTCCAGCTGTGGCTTGGTGTCGGCTTCGGCATCATCCGATAACAGCAGATTGCGGTTATTCATTTGCGAGTCGGTTTTCTGGGCATCTTCAGCGACGATGACCCGCCCCTGAAAAACACCGCGCGCCCTGTCGTCCAGTACGCCTTTATAAAGTTCGCGGCTGATGCCATGTGGTTTCAAGTGAATAATGCGGGTATGGTTGTCGATGTGCTGGCGTTTGACGCCCAGGTACAAGCCATTCAAGTCACACTCTGCGCCATGGTCCAAATCGACATGGATATCGCAGCGCGCCAGCAAGCCGCCAAAGGCAAAGTTATGATGGGCAAAGCGCGCATCTCTTGCCTGTTTAACGTAAATACCGCCAAAATGATAGGCTTTTTCAGACTCGCTTTGCATTTTATACAGGGTTAGATGAGCATTGGAACCCACAAAAACTTCGGTGACGACGGCTGTTAAATAGGCATTCGCCGCGCCAGTTCCCGACTGGCTTGCGGCATACACACCATCCCTGGCGATAAAAGTCTCTATCACTTGAGCCTCGGCCATTTCCTCGACAATGATGAGATTGCGGGTCGTGGCCATGGCATCGGTGCCGGTAACCACATGCAGCAATTGTATCGGCTTTGCCAGAACCTGCCTCGCCGGCACATGCACAAACAAACCATCGGTAAACCAGGCGGTATTGAAGGCGATAAAGCTATGCTCATCGTTATTAACGGCTCTGTTTATATATTTTTCCAGCGTGCCCGGGTGTTTTACCAAGGCATCCGCCATGCTCATTACGGATACCGTTTCAGGCAAATCAGTCAAGACCGAAAGCTCTGCTGAAAAATGTCCATTCACCAATACCACAGACCAGACATCTTGCAATTGATACGCTTGCAGCCATTCCGCATTAACATCACCGGCAGTTAAAGTTACAGACGGTGAAAACAGTTTCTTCTCAATCGCCGACACATTGGTGTAGCGCCATTCTTCTTCACGCGGCGATGGAAAGCCCTGCGCGGAAAATTTTGCCAAGGCGTCCTGTCTTAACGCCTGCAACCAGGGCAAAGTTTGGCCTGGCAATGCCGCCGCCAAGTTTTGATATTCAGCCGCATAACGGCTTGCCGTTGCTGTCGCCATTATGCTGCTACCTGTTCGTTTTCAACCCAACTGTAACCTTTTTCTTCCAGCTCCAATGCCAGCTCGGCACCGCCGGATTTAACAATTTGGCCATGCGCCAACACATGCACAAAATCGGGCTTAATGTAATCCAGCAGCCTTTGGTAATGCGTGACCATGACAAATGAACGCTCGGGAGAACGCAGGGAATTAACGCCTTCGGCAACCACTTTTAAAGCGTCTATGTCCAGACCGGAATCGGTTTCATCCAGTATGCAAAGCTTGGGCTCAAGTATCGCCATTTGCAGGATTTCGTTGCGTTTCTTTTCTCCGCCCGAGAAGCCCTCGTTTACCGCCCGGTAAAGAAACTTCTCATCCATTTCCAGCAAGCGCACTTTGTCTTTAACCAGGGTTAGAAAATCCATCGCATCCACTTCTGCTTGCCCATGATGCTTACGGATAGAATTCAACGCTGCCTTCAACAAATAGATATTACTGACGCCGGGAATTTCCACCGGATATTGAAAGGCCAGAAACACGCCATCGCGCGCCCTGATTTCAGGCGCCATTTCAGTCAAATCCTTACCCTGATAAGTCACCGAACCTTCCGTTACCGTATAACCGCCCTTCCCCGACAACACATGCGACAAGGTGCTTTTACCGGAACCGTTCGGCCCCATGATCGCGTGAATTTCACCGGCTTTAATCTCAAGATTAATGCCTTTAAGAATGGGCTTGTCGCCAATGCTGACATGAAGATTTTTTATGCTGAGCATGCTTTTACCTGAATTTACAATTTAAATCGTAGGGTACGCATTGCGTACCCTTATTAAGTATTAGCCTCAGAAGGTACGCGATGCGTACCCTACGGACTTCTTCGCTCCAGTAAATAATCATTTCATATTTAGGCATCAGTTATTTATCCCTACTTGATAGCGAATAATTAAAGTTAGTTTTCAAAAATTGAACGTGGTAACTGCGTTTGCCTGATAATCGATGTTAATGTTACTGCTTTAAGTTCTTTATGTTGCGGAACAGGCACGGTAATTGTTGATGAATCGATTTGTTTCTGCTTAATGGCATGACTGCCTTTTTGCCGTACCTGCTCAAAGCCATGAGCTAATAAAATTAAACAAACTTCTTTACCCGATAAAACCTTCAGATTACCCAAAGGCAACCTCCATTGAAGAAATATAGGTTTCACCATAATAGCGTTGGTTAATTTCTTCCGCTGAAGCGCATTCAAAAAACAATTCCACTGCTTCTTTTAGATTATCCTTTGCTTCTTCAATATTAGAACCCTGGCTGGCAATATCTAATTCAGGACACAAAGACACATAAACATCATCTTCTTTGTGAATAATGGCGGTGAGTTGTTTATAGTGCATAGGATTTCTCGATTAAACAGTTCCGGTTGTTATAGTAATAGCAATGGTGTTGTAGTGGCTCGTTAATCGCATCTTTTTAACCCACCGAACCTTCCAAACTCAACCCCAACAACGCCTGAGCCTCCACCGCAAATTCCATCGGCAGCTCTTTAAATACTTCCTTGCAAAAGCCATTAACAATCATCGACACGGCGTCTTCCGCTGACAAACCGCGCTGCTGACAAAAGAACAATTGATCTTCACTGATTTTTGAGGTGGTCGCCTCATGCTCAACCTGCGCTGATGGCTGCTTGACTTCCACATAAGGGAAGGTGTGCGCGCCACATTTATCGCCTACTAATAAAGAGTCGCACTGGGTATAGTTACGTGCGTTTTCTGCACTTTTTAAAACCTTAACCAAACCGCGATAGGTGTTCTGGGCCTTGCCGGCGGAAATACCTTTGGACACAATCGTGCTGCGGGTATTTTTGCCGATATGTATCATCTTGGTGCCGGTATCGGCCTGCTGATAATTGTTGGTCAGTGCTACCGAATAAAACTCGCCAATGGAATTGTCACCCGTCAGAATGCAGCTTGGATACTTCCAGGTGATGGCCGAACCGGTTTCCACTTGCGTCCACGATACTTTGGCGTTTTCACCACGGCAGTCGGCGCGTTTGGTAACAAAGTTATAGATACCGCCCTTGCCCTCTTTATCACCCGGGTACCAGTTTTGCACGGTAGAGTATTTAATAGTGGCATCTTTCAGCGCGATCAGTTCAACCACCGCCGCATGCAACTGGTTTTCATCGCGCATCGGCGCCGTGCAGCCTTCCAGATAGGACACATGACTGCCTTCATCGGCAATAATCAGAGTCCGTTCAAATTGCCCGGTATTGGCCGCATTGATTCTAAAATACGTGGACAATTCCATGGGGCAGCGCACGCCTTTAGGTATGTAGACAAATGAGCCGTCTGTAAACACTGCCGCATTTAAAGCCGCAAAGAAATTATCCGTGTGCGGCACCACCGAGCCCAGGTATTGCTTAATCAACTCAGGATGATCACGCAAGGCTTCTGAAATCGGGCAAAAAATAACCCCCGCATCCTTGAGTTTGCCTTTAAACGTGGTGGCCACCGATACACTGTCAAACACCGCATCCACGGCAACACCGGCCAAACGCTCCTGTTCATCCAGCGGAATACCCAGCTTTTTGTAGGCTTCCAGGACTTGCGGATCGATCTCATCCAGACTTTTCGGGCCGTCTTCTTTGCGTTTAGGCGCGGAATAGTAGCTAATGGCTTGGTAATCAATGGGCTCAAACTTAACGAATGCCCAATCAGGCGACTTCATGGTTTGCCAATGCCGAAAGGCTTTCAACCGGTATTCCAGCATAAAGTCGGGTTCATTTTTCACCTTGGACAGCTTATGAATCACTTCTTCATTGAGGCCCGGAGGAAACGTATCTGTTTCCAAAATAGTGACAAAGCCTTGTTTGTATTCCTGTCTGATCAGGTTGTCAATTTCGTGTGCGCTTGCTGACATAAGAATTCTCTTAATTACAGGGATGTAATGTATGCAGAAAATGCATAAGGCCATGGATGGCCTGTAGTAGGGTAATGCAGGAGCAATTACCGAGGAGCATTTTTCTGTCTATCGATATAAACTGGCGACCGGAATCAGAATTTCTTCCGGCATGGCGGCAGGTCTAATCATATCTGCCAAAGTCACTGACTCTAATGCTTCTTGAATGGCCTGATTAATCAAACTCCAGTTACCGCGAATATCGCAGCCCGAAGCTTGTTCGCAGCCCTGATGGGAAATACTGCATTCCGTCAGCGCAATCGGCCCTTCCAGAGCACTGATGACCGTTGCAACCGAAATTTTTTCAGGCTTCCTGGCCAGAGCGTAGCCGCCCTTTGCGCCGCGCGTCGACATCAGCACCCTGGCTTTAACCAGTAATTTCAAAATTTTACTGACCGTTGGCAAGGCAATACCCGTTGTTGCCGCAATTTCCATAGCCGCATGCGCACGCTCCTCATCTCTGGCCATAAAGCTTAAGATGACGGTTGCATAATCAGTCAATTTACTTAACCTTAACATAAGCTCTCCTTCATTCAGTACCATTCTAGTCCTAATTAAATTTTGTGTAAAGAGCTTGGTTATTATGCTTAATGCTCAACTACAAAAATTAGAATTATTACAGAAGCGAATTTCAAATACAGAAAGCCTTTCGAATAATCAAAGCTCGGTATTTACAGAAGAGGGACGGATACTGGCGCCAGTAACCTCAGAGCGGCCATGATTAGACGCTTTGATTTGCTGAATCAAGCCGGCCCGTGAGCTTATAATCGCAGCAATGATTCGGCCCGTTTATCGGCGCCTGAAGGCAGTGGTGCTGAAGATGAGTTGATCCAGGCAGTTATGTCTTTCCACAAGACCGGCGCCTGAAGGTCGCGCAACAGCATGTGATACCCGTTTTCATACAGGGCGATCTTTTTTTCCTGTTGGCGGGTTTGCAAAACGTCCTTTAAAAATCGATACGTGGGCTGCTTGGGGATGATTTCATCTTTCTCACCATAAAGAATTAGCGTGTTGGCATCGAGGAATTTCGCGTTATGCAAGGCTTTGTCCATTAAGTTGGTCAGACCGTAAATGGTTTCAACTCGTGTGGCTTTAATAACCCAAGGATCTTTTCCCAATGCCTTTAACATTTCAATATTGTCGGAAGGCATTACTTTTACCTGTTTGCCAGTTAAGGTCAGCGAGGGCACCGTATGCGACAGCACCCATAACAAGCTTCTTTGATACCAGGGCATGGTTTCCCTCGCCCATACCGCCGGGGCTACCAGAATAATTCCGGCCACCGGGATTTTAACGGTTTCGCGCATGGCCGCAATCACCACGGCCCCGCCCATGCTTTCGCCCAAGACATAAACTGGAAGCCCCGGATGTTTGTGCTCAATAAGGTGGACAAACAATTCCAGATCCTGAACATACGCCTCGATGCCGCTCCACAATCCACGCCTTGGGCTGCCGCCAAAGCCACGCTGATCGTAAGCGTAACAGGCGATGCCCTGTTGACTGAAAAAGTCGCCGGGCTGTTGTAAAAAATGGCTGTAATCGTTAAAGCCATGCAAGGCAATCAGCACGGCATGGGTTTTCTGCTTTTTGGGCAGCCATTGTCTGAGCGGCAATTCAGCGCCATCGGGCGTGATATAGCGATTGTCCAGTATTCGACCCGTGGTGACGAAAGGCCCGGGCCTGTAAATAACAGGCGCGCAAGCTGACAGCAAGACCAGCGACAAGACTGCGGTTAAAAGCTTATTGGTTTTCATGGCGTAGCGTTCATCACTTTATATCGGCCAGATTACCTTTTGTTTCTAGCCAGGTTTTCCGGTCTTGTGAACGTTTTTTTGCCAGCAATAAATCCAGCTGCAAACGGGTATCGTCATTTTCTTCAACAGTCAATTGGACCAGTCTGCGGGTATCGGGATTCATGGTAGTTTCCCGAAGCTGGGAGGGATTCATTTCCCCCAAGCCTTTAAAGCGCTGGACGTTGATTTGGCCCTTGAGCTTTTCGGCTTTGATGCGATCAACAACGCCCTGGCGCTCGGCTTCATCCAGGGCATAAAACACTTTTTTACCGACATCAATTCGATATAAGGGCGGCATGGCGACAAACACATGCCCGGCTCTGACCAGGGCATTGAAATGCTGATAAAACAGGGCGCAGATCAAGGTGGCGATATGGTTGCCGTCGGAATCGGCATCGGCCAGTATGCACACCTTGCCGTAGCGCAGGTTCTGCAAATCCGCTGATCCCGGCTCTATACCCAGCGCAACGGCAATATCATGGACTTCCTGGGACGCCATCACCTGACTGGAATCGACTTCCCAGGTGTTAAGAATCTTCCCGCGCAGCGGCATGATCGCCTGGAAATCGCGCTCGCGAGCCTGTTTGGCCGAACCGCCGGCCGAATCGCCTTCAACCAGAAACAGTTCGGTGCGCGCGATATCCTGCGCCGAACAATCGGCTAATTTGCCCGGCAAGGCGGGCCCTGTGGTGATTTTTTTGCGGATGATTTTTTTATTGGAGCGCAGCCGTTTTTGCGCGCTGGAAATAATGATTTCGGCGATTTTCTCGCCTTCTGCCGGGTTCTGATTTAACCACAGACTGAAGCCGTCTTTGGCGACGCCAGAAACAAACGCTACGCACTCGCGTGAACTGAGTCGCTCCTTGGTTTGTCCTGAAAACTGCGGATCTTCGAGTTTAACCGAGAGTACAAAATGACAGTTTTCCCAGACATCTTCCGGCGCCACTTTAACACCGCGCGGCAGAATATTTCTATAATCGCAAAACTCTCGCATTGCTTCTGTGAGTCCTGCGCGCAAACCATTGACATGGGTTCCACCTTGCGCGGTCGGTACCAGATTGACATAGCTTTCGGCCAGCACTTCCGGCGGATTTTCCACCGCCCAGACGATGCCCCATTCAACCGCCTCATGATTGGCCGCCATGTTGCCCATAAAAGGTTGCGCCGGGCAAAATTCAATATCACCTATACGGTCGAGCAAATATTCCTTAAGACCATCCTGATAACACCAGACATAGTCTTCTTCCGGTTGCTCAACTTTTAACGTTATTTTTAAGCCGGGGCATAATACCGCTTTGGCGCGTAAAACGTGTTTTAGCTTTAAAACCGATATCTTATTGGAGTCAAAATATTTATCGTTCGGCCAAAATGTAACGGTGGTCCCGGTATTATTGCGCCCTACGGTACCGGTCTCTGCCAACTCGGACTGTTTCTCGCCATCGGCAAACGCCATATGATAAAGCTTGCCGCCTCTTTTAACTTCCACTTCCAGTTTTGCCGATAAGGCGTTCACCACCGATACACCCACCCCATGCAAACCACCGGAAAACTGGTAGTTTTTGTTGGAAAATTTTCCGCCCGCGTGGAGCTGAGTCAAAATTACCTCAACACCGGGTATGCCTTGTTCAGGATGAATGTCCACCGGCATACCGCGGCCGTTATCGCTAACCTGTGCAGAGCCGTCTTTGTATAAGACGACATCAATACAATCCGCATGGCCGGCCATGGCTTCATCGACACTGTTATCCACCACTTCCTGTACCAGATGGTTGGGCCGGGTGGTATCCGTGTACATCCCTGGGCGTTTTCTGACCGGCTCAAGACCGCTTAAAACTTCTATTGCCGCCGCGTTATATTCGTTAGTCATACTTCCTAATCACTCACATTCCAATTTCATATATAATCTTCTGTTTTTCAAATACATCGTATCATTAAAATATTTTCATCTATATGCCGAAAAAGAAAAGCTCGACTTTATTTGAAGACTCCCTCGCTGAACTTGAAGCGTTAGTAAGCCAATTGGAACAAGGCGATATTTCGCTGGAAGAATCATTAAAGTCTTTTGAACGCGGCGTTATTCTTACCCGCACCTGTCAAAAAGCCTTGCAGGAGGCTGAACAGAAAGTTCAGATTCTAATCGAAAACAACGGCACTCAAACCCTGGAGCCCTTTACCGATGAGTAATGCGTTAAAAGAATATCTTAGTTTTTGCCAAAACCGTGTAGAAAGAGCTCTGGAAGCACGCCTTCCCAGTGACAACATCCTGCCGAAAAAACTGCACCAAGCCATGCGCTACACAGTGCTGGATGGCGGCAAACGCATGCGTCCGATGTTGACTTATTGTACCGGAAAAACCTTGGGTATTGTCCCCGAAGTCCTGGACGGCCCAGCCTGCGCCGTTGAATTTATCCATGTGTATTCGTTAATCCACGACGATCTTCCGGCCATGGATGATGATGATTTGCGCCGCGGCAAAGCAACCTGTCATGTCGCTTTTGATGAAGCCACCGCCATTTTAACCGGCGATGCCTTACAAGCCTTGGCTTTTGAAATTCTGGCGCATGATCCTAGCATCACAGCGACCACCGAAGGCCGCCTGAAAATGATCACGACTTTAGCCCGAGCCAGCGGCTCCCAAGGCATGGTTGGCGGCCAGGCTATCGATCTGGAATCGGTCGGCACCCGATTGACCCTGCCTGAACTCGAAAACATGCATATCCATAAAACCGGTGCCTTGATCCGCGCCAGCGTCAACATGGCGACCTTGGCCAAAGCCGATATTGATCCGCTTGCAGCGACCAAACTGGACCACTATGCCAAATGTATCGGCCTGTCATTCCAGGTTAAGGACGACATTCTCGATGAAGAAAGCGACACCGCCACGCTGGGTAAAACGCAAGGCAAGGACAAGGATAACGACAAGCCGACTTACCCGGCATTGTTAGGCATGGCCGGCGCCAAACAAAAAGCCCAGCAATTGCACGAGCAAGCCCTGGACAATCTGAGCATTTTTGGTCAAGAAGCCGATCTTTTGCGCGCCCTGTCACTTTATATCATTCAACGGGATCACTAATTACCAACTTGATTACTCAGATATTAATCTGCATAATCATGCGCCTGCTACGAGCGTGACGACCAAAGGAACCGATTCATACATGACCAACCCAGGTAATTATCCTATTCTAAATACCATCCACACGCCTGCCGATGTGCGCAAACTCTCCAGGGATCAGTTAAAGCCCCTGGCGAAAGAACTGCGTGAGTATTTAACGCACACGGTGAGCCTGTCCGGCGGCCACTTTGCCGCCGGCCTGGGCACGGTGGAGCTGACCGTGGCGCTGCATTATGTGTTTGACACGCCCTCCGATCAGCTGGTCTGGGATGTCGGTCATCAGGCTTACCCGCACAAGATTCTGACCGGTCGCAAGGAGCGCATGACCAGCATTCGTTCCCGGGGCGGGGTGTCGGCTTTTCCGTGCCGCGCCGAGAGCGAGTATGATGCCTTTGGCGTCGGTCATTCCAGCACCTCGATCAGCGCCGCCCTGGGCATGGCGATTGCCTCGGAGCTAAAGGGCGAACACAAGCAGATGGTGGCGATTATCGGCGACGGCAGCATTACCGGCGGCATGGCCTTCGAGGCGATGAATCATGCCGGTGCCATTGATGCCAATCTGCTGGTAATTCTGAATGATAATGACATGTCGATTTCGCCGCCGGTCGGCGCCTTGAATAATTATCTGACCAAGATTTTGTCCAGCAAGCTGTATGCGTCGATGCGCGAAGAAAGCCGCAAGGTGCTGAGCAACATGCCCAGCGTCTGGGAACTGGCGCGCAAGACCGAAGAGCACATGAAGGGCATGATTGTGCCGGGCACCTTGTTTGAGGAGCTGGGCTTCAATTATATCGGCCCGATCGACGGTCATGATCTGGATATGCTGGTGCCGACGCTGGAGAATTTAAAGCACATCAGCGGCCCGCGCTTTTTGCATATTGTCACCAAGAAAGGCAAGGGCTATCCCCCGGCCGAAAAAGACCCGCTCGCCTATCACGGCGTGCCGGCGTTTGATCCGAGCCAGGAGTGTTTACCCAAATCGGCGCCCTCACCGCATCCGACTTATACCGAGGTATTCGGCAACTGGTTGTGCGATATGGCCGCGCAGGACGAGCGCCTGCTCGGCATTACCCCGGCCATGCGTGAAGGTTCCGGGCTGGTGCGGTTTTCCGAGTGTTATCCGCAGCGTTATTTTGATGTCGCCATTGCCGAACAGCATGCCGTAACCCTGGCCGCAGGGCAAGCCTGTCAGGGCGCCAAACCGGTGGTGGCGATTTATTCGACCTTCCTGCAGCGCGCCTATGATCAGCTGATTCATGATGTCGCCCTGCAGAATCTGGATGTGCTGTTTGCCCTCGACCGGGCCGGTCTGGTGGGCCCGGATGGGCCGACCCATGCCGGCAGTTTTGATTACAGTTACCTGCGCTGCATCCCGAACATGCTGATCATGGCGCCCGCCGATGAGAATGAATGCCGGCAGATGCTGACCACCGGTTATCTTCATGAGGGCCCGGCCTCGGTGCGCTATCCGCGCGGCAAAGGCCCCGGCGTCGCGGTCGAGCAAGCCATGACTGCCCTGCCGCTGGGCAAAGCCGAAGTACGTCATCACGGCAGCCGCATCGCCATTCTGGCCTTCGGCAGCATGGTGACGCCCGCCCTGGCAGCCGGCAAACAACTGGGCGCGACCGTCGTCAACATGCGCTTTGTCAAACCGATTGACGAAAGCCTGGTGCTGGAGCTGGCCAAAACCCATGACATCTTCGTGACCGTGGAAGAAAACGTGCTTGCCGGCGGCGCCGGCAGTGCCGTCACCAGCTTCCTGCAGTCGCAAAAAATCCTCATGCCGGTGCTCAGCCTGGGCCTCCCTGACCGCTTTGTCGAACAAGGCACGCGCGAAGAACTGCTGGCCCTGTGCGGACTGGATACACAAGGCATTGTCACGAGCATCGAGGGCTTTTGCGCTTAGGCTAAAAAGGCGGCCGAACGGTCGCCTTTTAAACTAACTATATTCACCACGGCAAACACGAAGCTTTTCCCTCGCCTCCTTCGCGGTTATTCGATATGAAGATAAAACAATGGACAGATTAAGAAACAAAATCCGCGATATTCCTGACTTCCCAAAACCGGGCATAATCTTTAAGGATATTACGCCGCTGGTGAAAGACCCAGCCTGTTTGCGGCTGGCCGTTCATCAGCTCTTACATCCGTTTCTCGGCAGAAATATCACTGCCGTTGCAGGCATGGAGGCGCGTGGCTTTATTTTCGGCTCTCTGGTCGCTTGGGAATTGGGCATCCCCTTTGTGCCTTTGAGAAAACCGGGCAAACTCCCTTACGATGTACAGAGCGTATCGTATGATCTGGAATATGGCTCCGCGACACTGGAAGCGCATATCGATGCCTTTGACACAAACGATAGGGTTTTATTGATTGATGATTTGTTAGCTACCGGCGGAACCGCCAAGGCCAGCTGTGAGTTGATTGAAATGCTGGGGGCGACCGTTGAGGCCTGTGCCTTTGTGGTTGAACTGGACTTTTTGGCGGGAAGGGAAAAACTCAAGCAATACCAAGTGCATTCTTTACTACATTTTTAGCGCTACATCCCTGTAGCGCTAAAAATACCTATCTTCTTGCTTTTAGTTTTCTGGCTTTCAGTCGATCTATTTTACTGCTGGCTTCTTCAAACGATTTGGCCGTTCCCTCGAAGGATTGAGCAGTGCTGGTAAAAGAATCAGAAACCTGTGCATAGGCGTTATTTTCCGCACTGAGCTCCAGCTTGTTGGCTGCCGGCTCTGACTCTCCACCAGCACCATCTGAATCATCTGCCAGCAACGCGTCATCCATGCCCATCAGGTCTGCCGATGCTTCAGCCTTGCCGTCAGTAGCCAAATGCTTACGCCACTGCAAAAAAGATTCACGCGTAAAAACATAAGGATCCAGAGCCGCTTCATCGATGAATTTTAAGGCACCTTCGGCACTGGCTCGTGCATTCAGCATGGCCACCAGCTGCACTGGCATTCCCACATAAGTCACTGGATTTGCCGCCGTATCAAACACCGTGCCGGGTATACCGCGCGCTGTTATTGGCCCTAGTATCGGCAGCACCAGGTACGAGCCCTGCGGCACACCCCAAACGGCCAGGGTCTGTTCGAAATCTTCGTCATTCTGTTCCAGACCCACATTTTTGGCGACATCAAACAAACCTCCAAGCCCCACTGTGGTATTGAGTGCAAGACGCCCGGCGTCCTCCGCACTTTGCTGGAATTTAGCTTGTAAAACATCATTTATAACCACATTGATATTTTTCAAGTTATTGAAAAAATTAAATATGCCGGTTTGCACAAACTGGGGTGTTATAAATTTATACGCATCAGAAACAGGCTCAGCAACATAGTTATCCACCTGATCGTTGAAGGTGAATATCTTTCTGTTGATGTTCTCATAGGGATCATCCTTGTGTGTTGTCTGCTGCTCTTCTTTAACGGTGTTGCTGGCACACCCGCTGATCGCAACAACTGCACCGACAAGCATCAGGGTGATCACTTGCTGAATTTTACTGCTCCGTTTGCCTTTGCGTGTATTCATTGGCATCAAACCTATTGTTTAGAGTAATTATCTATTTTTTCGTTAATTTTTGTAATTAGCGCATCAAAACCTTCGCGCTGTAAAATGGCCGTGTATTCCGACCTTTTTAAGGCCAGATCACTCACGCCATTAGCAATAATGTTAATGATGCGCCAGCTCTTGCCTTTTTCCTTGAGCATGTAATCAAACTTGACATCTTTGTCATCAGGCACTTTCAAGCGCGAATGAATAACAAAACCTCCCCTGGCGGTCTCTTCTTCCGAATCGAATACAAAGCTTTCACCGTCGTAGTCTTTAAAGTTATGCGCATACGATGCGATACTCAGACGGCTAAACACGTCGACCAGGTTTTGTTGTTGATCTTCGGATAGCTTTTCCCATTCCTTACCCACTACGATACGCGCAATCTTGTTCAGATCGTGGCTATTGGCGACGGGACCGCTAAGTCTATCATATCGGCCGGCATAGCCCAATTGCTTGCCATTCTTCATGACATCGATTAGTTCCGCCTGAAATTTTTCCACGATCTGCCTTGCCGTTGCCGCGCTGTCTTCTTCTGCATAAGCGGCCATTGAACCCAATACAGCGATCCAAAATACAACAAACATCCTTAAACTTTTTACAACCATTATAAAACCTCAATAGTAACTAAAGCGTCTTCAAATCGCTTTGATAAACTCGGACTTTCCATCTTGAACGCTCGCCGTTCCAGTATCCGCAGCATGAGGATCATACAGGCAAATAATAACACTAGAACAAACGGCAACTACGACCGGGGGAAATGCCGGCAGTTCCATCAAGCGCCGCCCTGCTTATTTGCCAACCTCTACCCTGATCGGAATCCCTGAAATGCTTGACAACGGTTGCGCATCTTCGTACTGAAGCGCCGGCTCGGGCACCATCGCACCTTCAGTTCTTGGGCCTCTGATGGCGGTAATCAGACCTTTTAAGGGATTTTTCATCATATCCTCTACAGCTGTCGCTTCATATCCGCAATGGGCCATGCAGCTTGCACATTTGGGATTATTGCTGTTACCGTATTTATCCCAAGGCGTGGTATCCAGTAATTCCTGGAAACTGGCGGCATTACCCTCATCTGCCAATAAATAGCAGGGTTTTTGCCAGCCAAAGACGTTACGCGTTGGATTGCCCCACGGGGTACATTCATAACTCTGATTGCCGGCCAGAAAATCCAGATACAGCGAAGAATGGTTCAATTTCCATTTGCGATTTTTGCCGATTCTGAAAATGCCACGGAATAAGTCCTTCACATCCTTGCCTTTGATGAAGACATCCTGCTGCGGAGCGCGCTCATAGCTAAATCCTGGAGCGATAGTCACACCTTCAACACCCAGTTCCATCGCGTAATCCAAAAATTCGGCCACTTCTTCAGCGTTTTCACCCTGAAACAATGTGCAATTGACGGTCACTCGAAAGCCCTTGCCCAACGCCAGCTTGATGGCTTCAACGGCACGATCAAACACGCCTTCCTGGCACACCGAAGCATCATGCCGGTCACGCATACCATCCAGGTGGATCGAAAAAGTCAAATAGGGCGAGGGTTTATAATCGTCAATCCGTTTTTTCAACAGCAATGCGTTAGTACACAGATAAACGAATTTTTTGCGGGCAATCAGACCTTCCACGATTTGCGGCATTTCCTTATGTATGAGCGGCTCTCCTCCTGGAATTGACACCATGGGCGCACCGCATTCATCGACGGCCTGCATACACTCTTCAAACGACAGGCGCTTGTCGAGAATCTCGTCCGGATAATCAATTTTGCCACAGCCTGCACAGGCCAAATTACAACGGAACAAAGGCTCCAGCATGAGCACCAAAGGATATCGTTTGACCCCTTTCAATTTTTGCTTGATCAGATAACTGCCTACAGTTAACTGTTGACGTAAAGGCACACCCACAAACAAATCCTCCAAAAAAATATTACAAAACAAGGAAGGCTAGTCTAGTCATTACAACTACCCTGACAACGCATAGTTTATGCGAAACAATAAGTGCGTTGCAATAAAACAACAAACAAATGGGCTTCACAAAAACACAACTGTATTCCGCCTTTTGGCTTCAATCACCCTAGACTTTTACAAGCCAGCCATATAATACAAGCGCTTATATATTGTTGAGTAGAATACTACCTTTTACCTGAGGACTCCAGTTTTTGCGCCAAATAAAATTAAAACGCCGGCAGCACATGCGCAGAAAGCAAGATTTGCTAAAACACAACAGACCACTCTTAAACCCCTGTTTCTATTCCTATAAAATACCCTTAAAGCCACGAGAATTGGCTATATTATCAACAAAACAACATTGCTTTGCAAAATACCAACAAACAGTCTATCATTGCCCCAACCGCTACAATTTTTAACAAACCCACGGGTCTACACCTGCAATATCATGAACGGATCTCAAATATCACTGGACAACCCAAAATCACTGAGCCAATTATCCGATGATGATTTTCAGGCCATCCTGCTTGAAGGCGTCTCCAGAACATTTGCGCTCACTATTCCGCAGTTGCCGCCAACGCTGTTCGGCGCAGTTGCCAACGCTTATTTGCTCTGCCGCATCGTCGACACCATAGAGGACGAAGTGTCTCTGTCGCCCGAGCAAAAAAAATATTTTTGTTCGGAATTTATCCAGGTCGTCAAAACCGGACAAAATTCTGAGCCTTTTGCCGTTGAACTCGCGCCCTTGCTGTCAAAGCAAACTATTCCAGCTGAGCACACCTTAATTCATGTATTACCGCGTGTCATAGAAATCACGCATAAATTTGATTCTGAACAAGTTGAGGCGCTGGCAAGTTGCGTGGAAACCATGGCCGAAGGCATGCCGGTTTTTCAGGCAACCAACCTGCATGACGGCTTGGCCGCGCTCGCCGACCTGGATAAATACTGTTATTACGTCGCCGGTTGCGTGGGTGAAATGCTGGCCAAACTGTTTTGCCATTATTCGCCGGAAATCGCTCAGCATCGCGAGCAGTTGCTGACACTGTCGGTTTCCTTTGGCCAGGGCCTGCAAATGACTAACATCCTGAAAGATATCTGGGACGATGCCGAGCGTGGCGTTTGCTGGTTACCTCAGGATATTTTTACCGAGACCGGTTTTGATCTTAAAAAATTGACGCCGGACACTAACGACGCCAACTTTCGAAAAGGCCTGGAACACCTGATCAGCGTTGCTCACGGCCACTTGCACAATGCCCTGCTGTACACGCAGTTGATTCCCACTCATGAAACCGGCATCCGCAATTTTTGCCTGTGGGCTTTGGGCATGGCGGTTTTAACGCTAAAAAAGATCAAACAAAATCTGGATTTCAACAGCTCTAACCAGGTCAAGATTAGCCGCCGCAGCGTCAAGGCCACTATTTTTGCCACCCAATTAGCCGGTCGCAGCAACACGCTGCTGTCCCTACTGTTTAATTTTACCAGCCGAGGACTGAAAACGCCCGACTGGACCTATTCAACATCATCCTCAAAAGCCAACTCAGACCTTTAAGGACAAGCCATGTTTACTGATGCCACGACTACACTAAATACCCACGATGCGCCAAGCTCATCGACTGCTATTCAGACCAATGCCTTTGACCTCAATAAAGCCATCAGCAAGGCACAGGATCATTTATTAAGCCTGCAAGACAAAGAGGGTTATTGGGTATTCGAGTTAGAAGCCGACTGCACCATTCCCGCCGAATACATCCTGATGATGCATTATCTGGATGAAATTGATGAACCGCTGCAAGCAAAAATAGCCAACTACCTTAGACCTCGTCAGTCTGAAGACGGCAGTTACCCGTTGTTTACCGGCGGCATCGGCGACCTCAGCTGCAGCGTTAAGGTTTATTACGCCTTAAAAATGGCCGGTGACAGCATTGATGCGCCGCACATGGTACGCCTGAGAAACTGGATTCTCGGCCAGGGCGGCGCGGCAAAAGCCAATGTTTTCACGCGCATCGCTTTGGCCATATTTCAACAGCTGCCCTGGCGGGGCGTGCCGTATATTCCGGTTGAAATCATGTTGCTGCCCAAATGGTTTCCTTTCCATCTGGACAAAGTCTCATACTGGTCAAGAACCGTAATGGTGCCTTTGTTTATCCTGTGCACCTTACAAGCGACCGCCAAGAACCCCAATAGAGTCAGCATCCTGGAGCTTTTCGTCACGCATCCTGACGAAGAAAAACATTACTTTCCAGAAAGGACCCTGCTCAATAAATTTTTTCTGGGACTAGACAAGCTCGGGCGCGTCACCCGCCCGTTGATCCCGGAAAAAATGAACCAAAAGGCTATCGAGCTAGCTAAAAACTGGTTTATTGAGCGCTTGAATGGCGAAGATGGCCTAGGCGGAATTTCCCCGGCCATGATGGCAGCTTATAAAGCCATGCTGTTGTTGGGCATGCCAAAAGATCACGAACTCGTCGTGACCGCGCGCAAAGCCATAGACAAGTTATTGGTCATAAATGAGCACGATGCTTACTGCCAGCCTTGCTTGTCACCGGTCTGGGATACCGGACTCGCCGCGCTGGCCTTGCAGGAAGCAGATAAAGCCGGCAACAGTGCCAGTTTGACACGCGCCTACGACTGGCTAAAATCCAAACAGCTGTCGGATGAACCCGGCGACTGGCGCATCTCCAAGCCCGATTTGGCCGGCGGCGGCTGGGCGTTCCAGTTTGAAAATCCGTATTATCCCGATGTCGATGACACCGCCGTTGTTGCCTTTGCCATGGCGGAATCAAACCTGCCTAACCTGGATGAATCCATCCATAGAGCCACCCGCTGGGTCGTCGGTATGCAGTCTAAAAATGGCGGCTACGGCGCTTTTGATGTCGACAATACCTATTACTACCTGAATGAGATCCCCTTTGCCGATCATGGCGCTCTATTGGACCCGCCCACGACCGATGTCAGCGCGCGTTGTGCCATGCTCATGGCGAGAGTAGCCAAGGATCATGATGAATACCTGCCTGCTTTGGAACGCACGATTGACTATATTCGCAGCGAACAGGAAGCCGACGGCTCCTGGTTTGGCCGTTGGGGCACCAATTACATTTATGGCACCTGGTCTGCATTGCTGGGTCTGGAACAAACCAATGTGCCCAAAAATGACCCGATGTACACCAAGGCTGCCACCTGGTTAAAAAGCGTACAACGCGAAGATGGCGGGTGGGGCGAAGATAATTACAGCTATCACGATACCAGCTATAGCGGCAGATACCGTTTCAGCACTGCCTTTCAAACCGCTTGGGCTGTCTTGGGCCTGATGGCGGCAGGTGAAGCGCGCAGCCCCGAAGTAAAAGCCGGCATTGATTTCATCTTGCGCAATCAGCAGGCCAATGGCGTCTGGAATGACAAGTGTTTCACCGCCCCCGGCTTCCCGCGGGTTTTCTATCTGAAGTATCACGGCTACGACAAGTTCTTCCCGTTGTGGGCGCTTGCCAGATACCGCAACGAGCTCAACCGCCGCGCCAGCTCCCAGCCGGCTTACGGCATCCCCGGCGATCGCCATGCCAGTTCCCAACTGGCTAATGGCATACACACCATCCCTGGCGATCGCCATGCCAGTTCCCAACTGGCTAATGGCATACACACCATCCCTGGCGATCGCCATGCCAGTTCCCAACTGGCTAATGGCATACACACCATCCCTGGCGATCGCCATGCCAGCTCCCAACTGGCTAATGGCATACACACCATCCCTGGCGATAAAAATTGATCACCGGCATTGTTGTTGCTCTCCCGCAAGAACTCGACACCCTGACATCGAAAAAAATCGACAAAGGGTGCTGTGCTTTTATATCTGATAAAGTGCTGGTTGCCTATTCAGGCGCGGGGATTGAGAATGCCAAGGCAGCCGCCGAAAAATTAGTCTCGAAAGGAACTACTCATTTGATCAGCTGGGGCTGCGCTGCAGCGCTTAGTGAGTCGTTAAAACCGGGCGACCTGACCCTGGCAGATTCATTGATAGATTGCAACCATGTCCGGCTTAATCTGGATTCTCCCTGGCATAGCTTCACCGCTGCACATTTATTGTCATCAGTCAGCGTTCATACCGGCAGCCTGGCTGAAAGCAGCACCCTCGTGTCGTCCAGCCAAACCAAAAAACAGCTGCATGCGACAACAGGCGCAATTGCACTGGACATGGAAAGTGTCGCGATAGCCAAAGTGGCCCAGCAAAAAAACCTGCCCTTTCTTGCCATCAGGGCCATCGTCGACCCGGCCACAATGAATTTGCCCAACGCGGTGACGCACTCCCTGAACGGCCAGGGCGATGTAGTGTTAACAAAACTCGTGTTATTCCTGTTGACCCATCCGCTTGAGTTACCCGGATTGATCAAGCTCGGAATGTATTTCAACAAGGCAAAAAGTAAATTGAAAATAGTTGCCCAACAACTCGATATAATAGTAAGTTTTGGCCTCGCCAGTACCAGCAAAGAATCTTCATGACTCAACAAAAATCATCTATTTTCGACACTGTCATGAGCTGGTGGGAACAACATGTTCTCCGCTTTCCATGGACACTGTTATTGATGTCTTTTTTTGCTGTGCGGGTTGAGTTTGCAATGCACAATGAATACGCTGGGTATCGATACCCAGAGATGCTGCCGGTCAATCTGAATCCCTTACATCTCGCCAGTATGGGCCTGTTACTGGCCATTGGCATTACGTTTACATTACTTTGCTCTTTAATAGTCCTGCCTGCTTTTAGCACCCTATGGCGCGCCAGCGGCAAACGCATTTAACTTTCTGAGGTACCTAATGTCTTTCAGCATCGCCGAACTTTTTTCCCAGCACAGCACTGATAAATTCGATCTGCACGAACAGTATCTGAATTATCAAATGGTCAGAGTGCTTAAAACTATAGGCTATGACCGTCATTATAAAAAAGCGGTCGGACAATATCTTTACGACGAGAATGGCACCGAGTATCTGGATTTACTGAGCGGCTTCGGCGTATTTGCCATCGGCCGCAACCATCCTACCGTGATCAGTGCCTTGCACGAAACCTTGACCCTGGAATTGCCTAATCTGGTCCAGCTGGATGTCTCGGTGCTCAGTGGCTTGCTGGCCCAGGAAATCCTGAAAACCACGCCGGACAATATCGACAAGATGTTCTTCTGCAATTCGGGCACCGAAGCGGTAGAAGCTGCCATCAAGTTTGCACGCTACACCACCAAGCGCGAAAAAATCGTGTATTGTGAACACGGCTATCATGGTCTGACCATGGGCTCGTTATCATTGGTGGGGGATGATATTTTCCGTGAAGGCTTTGGCCCCCTGCTGCCCGGCTGCAGTTCGGTACCGTTCAATGATCTTGAAGCACTGGAAAAAGCGTTAAGCAATAAAGATGTCGCCGCCTTTATTGTCGAACCGATTCAGGGCAAAGGCGTTAATCTGCCCGATGACAATTATCTGCCTGAAGTGGAGCGCTTGTGCAAGAAGTACGGCACCCTGTTTGTCGCCGATGAAGTGCAGACAGGGCTGGGGCGGACCGGCAAATTCTGGGCGATCGAGCATTGGAATGTCAAACCGGACATGATCTGCATGGCCAAAGCCCTGTCCGGCGGTTTCGTGCCGGTCGGCGGGGTCGCCATGACTCATAAAATCATGGATACCGTGTTTAACCGCATGGATAGAGCAGTCGTACATGGCTCCACCTTTTCCAAAAACAATATGGCCATGGCGGCGGGCCTGGCGACGCTGCATGTGATGCACGCAGAAAACCTGGTAGAAAACAGCGCCACCATTGGCAATGATATTATCAGCAGCCTGAACGCCATGAGCGGCAAGTATGAATTCTTAAAAGAAGCCCGCGGCAAAGGCATGATGATTGCAATTGAATTCAAATCGCCGAAAAGCCTGTCCTTAAAAGCGGCCTGGGCGATGCTGGAAGCGGCCAACAAAGGCTTGTTCTGCCAGATGATCACCATTCCTTTATTCAAGGAACACCACATGCTCACGCAGGTCGCCGGCCACGGCATGAACGTGGTCAAATTGCTGCCGCCGCTCAACCTGACGCAAAAAGACCGCGACCATATTGTCAGCGCCTTCGATAAGGCAATTGCCGACACCCATCAAATTCCCGGCTCGATCTGGGATTTGGGTAAGAATCTGGCCAGCCATGCCATGAAAAACAAGAAAAAATAGTCTGAAAACATATTGTCATGAAAAGTTTATTACTTCTAAGTGTGTCTCTACTGGCCTTATTGCAAACACCGCTGGCCCCGGCCCATGCGGTGGCCACTGACTATTCCCTGAAAAACGTCCCCATTCAGGCGAATCGTGCCGACAAGGTAGAACTGACCTTTAATTCCAAAATTGAACTGGGCTTGTCACAAGTTTTCCTGGTGCGCAAGGGCGACATCCACGAATTATTAACCATCCGCAAAGGCAGCAAGCAGGGCCAAATGATCGTGGACATCCCGGCGCTGACGCCCGGTGATTATGCCCTGAAATTCAAAGTCTTCGCCGCTGACGGCCATTTAACAGAAGACGTTATTTATTTTGTCGTTGCCCCGTAGGATTTGACAATGGAAGGCATAGCTGATTTTCTCGATTCACTGATAGGCGGGGCAGACCTGATTTGCTACTCAATGGCCATCGGCAGTCTGTTCTGGGGTATTTTTGTGCTTCGTCCCTGGCGCAACCCGGACAACTACAACGCCGTGCTGCTGGGAAGAACCATCCGCCTTCTTTATAAAGGCGCATTCATACTCGCATTCATCCAGCTATTTAAAATCATCATTAAAATCTGGTTGATGACTGCGATTTTAAACAGATGGCCATTTCCAGAATTTGCCGATACCGTGCAATTCACTGGCGGCATCGTGCGCATGCTGTTGACACTGGTTCTGGCCGGTTATTGCTACCAATTTCTGCGTACCCATCCGTTTTCCAGGCGCCACTGGCTCAGCGCTGGCATCGTCGCCTTGCCGATGATTATCTCCGGCGCCTGGCTGGTACATGCCGCAGGGCGCTTTGAAAACCCGGAGGTGTTAATGTCATTGACGGTCATCCATCAACTGGCTGCGGCGGCTTGGGTTGGTGGCGTTTTTCAGCTGGTTAATGTCTGGCTGTTACGCGAATCCAAACAAATTCCAAGTGAATTATGGCCGCAACTGCTTAAGCGCTTCTCTGTTTTTGGCATCGCCTCCGTCGCCGTGATCCTGGTATCGGGTCTGCCCATGGCTTTGCAATATATCGACAGCCTGAACGGATTCCTGGGTACCGGCTACGGCAATTTATTAATGGTCAAAATCATTCTGCTGGCACTGGCCCTGGGTTTTGCCTGGATCAATCGCGGCGCGGTCATGCAATACGGCCTAACCGGCAACGGCTATCCCCTGCACAACCGTGTACCCTACTTTATTGAAGCCGAAACCTTTATCCTGATCGCCTTGCTTTTTACCGCCGCCAGCCTGGCATCGCAGCCGCCGGCCATCGATATTCCCGACCTGACTGCAAGCTGGCAGGAAGTGGTCAACGCCTTTACTCCGCGCATTCCCAGAACACAGTCGCCAACGCATGATGCCCTGCTGGCGGGCGAAGCCGGCCGTGTTGCCATTATTGGCCAGACGCCCTCCGAAGCGGCAACCGCCTGGTCAGATTACAACCACAATATCGCCGGCATCTTCCTGACGGTAATGAGTTTTCTGGCCATGCTTTCCTATGTCAAGCAGTTACCCTCCGCATTCGCTGTGCTTGATCGATTCTTATATTTAACCAAATATTGGCCTTTGGGGTTTGTCGGCCTGGGTATTTTCCTGTTTTTCCGCAGCGATGCCGAAAGCTGGCCTTTGGGCCCGCTAGGCTTCTGGGAAAGCACCTTTAATAACGGTGAAATACTGCAGCATCGAATTGCCACCTTATTGGTCTTTGTGCTCGGCGTTATGGAATTGCGCGCGCGCATGACCCTCGACCGCAACAGCAAGCTGCCCTTGATGTTTCCCATACTGGCGGCTTTTGGCGGGCTTATGCTGCTGACCCATTCGCACGTCGGTTTTCAGGCAAAAAGCGCTTTTCTCATCCAGGTTGGCCACACCTTGATGGGTGTCTTTGCGCTGATTCTGGCCTGTGGCCGCTGGCTGGAACTAAAACTGGACAGACCCGGCAAGGACATTGCCGGCTTTATTTCGGTGGCTGCCCTGTTTCAGATAGGACTCATCCTGATGTTCTATCGCGAACCCCTTTATTAATATGCATACATTACCCAACTATCCCCTGCTTAAAGACATCCACACGCCTGCCGATGTGCGCAAACTCTCCAGGGATCAGTTAAAGCCCCTGGCGAAAGAACTGCGTGAGTATTTAACGCACACGGTGAGCCTGTCCGGCGGCCACTTTGCCGCCGGCCTGGGCACGGTGGAGCTGACCGTGGCGCTGCATTATGTGTTTGACACGCCCTCCGATCAGCTGGTCTGGGATGTCGGTCATCAGGCTTACCCGCACAAGATTCTGACCGGTCGCAAGGAGCGCATGACCAGCATTCGTTCCCGGGGCGGGGTGTCGGCTTTTCCGTGCCGCGCCGAGAGCGAGTATGATGCCTTTGGCGTCGGTCATTCCAGCACCTCGATCAGCGCCGCCCTGGGCATGGCGATTGCCTCGGAGCTAAAGGGCGAACACAAGCAGATGGTGGCGATTATCGGCGACGGCAGCATTACCGGCGGCATGGCCTTCGAGGCGATGAATCATGCCGGTGCCATTGATGCCAATCTGCTGGTAATTCTGAATGATAATGACATGTCGATTTCGCCACCGGTCGGCGCCTTGAATAATTATCTGACCAAGATTTTGTCTAGCAAGCTGTATGCGTCGATGCGCGAAGAAAGCCGCAAGGTGCTGAGCAACATGCCCAGCGTCTGGGAACTGGCGCGCAAGACCGAAGAGCACATGAAGGGCATGATTGTGCCGGGCACCTTGTTTGAGGAGCTGGGCTTCAATTATATCGGCCCGATCGACGGTCATGATCTGGATATGCTGGTGCCGACGCTGGAGAATTTAAAGCACATCAGCGGCCCGCGCTTTTTGCATATTGTCACCAAGAAAGGCAAGGGCTATCCCCCGGCCGAAAAAGACCCGCTCGCCTATCACGGCGTGCCTGCGTTTGATCCGAGCCAGGAGTGTTTACCCAAATCGGCGCCCTCACCGCATCCGACTTATACCGAGGTATTCGGCAACTGGTTGTGCGATATGGCCGCGCAGGACGAGCGCCTGCTCGGCATTACCCCGGCCATGCGTGAAGGTTCCGGGCTGGTGCGGTTTTCCGAGTGTTATCCGCAGCGTTATTTTGATGTCGCCATTGCCGAACAGCATGCCGTAACCCTGGCCGCAGGGCAAGCCTGTCAGGGCGCCAAACCGGTGGTGGCGATTTATTCGACCTTCCTGCAGCGCGCCTATGATCAGCTGATTCATGATGTCGCCCTGCAGAATCTGGATGTGCTGTTTGCCCTCGACCGGGCCGGTCTGGTGGGCCCGGATGGGCCGACTCATGCCGGCAGTTTTGATTACAGTTACCTGCGCTGCATCCCGAACATGCTGATCATGGCGCCCGCCGACGAGAATGAATGCCGGCAGATGCTGACCACCGGTTATCTTCATGAGGGCCCGGCCTCGGTGCGCTATCCGCGCGGCAAAGGCCCCGGCGTCGCGGTCGAGCAAGCCATGACTGCCCTGCCGCTGGGCAAAGCCGAAGTGCGTCATCACGGCAGCCGCATCGCCATTCTCGCCTTCGGCAGCATGGTGACGCCGTCTCTGGCAGCCGGCAAACAACTGGGCGCGACCGTCGTCAACATGCGTTTTGTCAAACCGATTGACGAAAGCCTGGTGCTGGAACTGGCGAAAACCCATGACATCTTCGTGACCGTGGAAGAAAACGTGCTCGCCGGCGGCGCCGGCAGTGCCGTCACGGGTTTCCTGCAGGCGCAAAAAATCCTCATGCCGGTGCTCAGCCTGGGCCTCCCTGACCGCTTTGTCGAACAAGGCACGCGCGAAGAACTGCTGGCCCTGTGCGGACTGGATACACAAGGCATTGTCACGAGCATCGAGGGCTTTTGCGCCATGTAGCATGGGACTTCAGCCCCGCTGCCACCCGGTCCAGCAAGGTGCGCGGCTGATTTTTCTAATCCAAGCCCTTAATGTGCTTTTTTAGGCGCATCAAATCGTCCCTGGAATTGGACCGCTGATAGCGCAGCTGCACGAAAATCCGGGTAATCTCGTCAATAGCACCGGCAATCTCAGGCTTTTGCGCTTTGGCCCGGATTGCAAAATCATTGGCCCCCTCTCCCAAGCGGATAGCCACACCGGCTTTGGCCATTTTTTTGCAAAACTGCCGGTACAATAGAACAGCAGGGTCTTCAGGCTGTTGCCGGTATCTAAATAAATAAACGGCCAATAACATTAGCGCCAGCCCGATTGATGCGGGCAGCCAAAATATACTCTCAATCAGGCTGTCAATACCCAAGGCCGATAGCAGCGATAGTTGATTTTCACCGCCATAACTGACAATCCAGCGTTGCCAGTGATAATCCAGACTGTTCCACAGTTGGATAGACTGTTTAAATCCGAATGAATTGTCCTGTTGATCCACCTCGCCTGGCGTCAAACTGAGGGCGCCGGTCTCGATCTGTCGTTGAACATTAATATCAAGCTCAATCCGCTCAGGCATAATGGCCGTAGTTGGGTCCACCCTGACCCAGCCCCTGCCCTCCAGCCAGACTTCAGCCCAGGCATGGGCGTTGGCCTGCCTGATTTCCAGAAACCGGCCCACCGTATTCAACTCCCCGCCCTGATAGCCAGTGACCACGCGCGCCGGAATATCGGCAACCCGCATCAGATAAACAAAGGCCGTCGCATAATGATTGCAAAATCCGCTGCGGGCTTCAAACAAGAAGGTTTCAATGGGATTTTGCTGCATCAAAGGCGGCTGCAAAGTGTAGATAAACTGTTGCTGGCGGAAATAAGCCAGCAGCTGCTCAATAAACCGCTCGGGCTTAGCCTCAAAGCCCTGCAACTGTTTAACCAGATCGACAATTCGCGCGGAGGGCTGCCCAGGCAGCTGCCGGTTGTCGCGGTATTCGGTTTTGGTAAGGTAGCCGGTGTTGTATTGCAGGTAGGAGGTCAACGCATATTCCGCCGCCTCGCCCGGCTTGGTTTGACTAATGAGCTGATAGTTGCCATTGCGTTGCAGCGAGGCATCGAAGCGAGCGGGCATATCGAGGGCATAAACCCAGTTACGGCTCTGCGGCTCCTGCAACAGCGTGTAGTGATAGGCTTTGCCTGAAAACTTTACTGTGTCTTGATAATCCACCACATAATCATTGCGCGACAGCCTCCAGACCTTGCCATCGGTATACGAAAAAACCGGGCCGCGCCAGTAACGCTGATTCCTGGGCGGCAGCTGGCCGTTAAATTTAACCCGGAACGCCAATTGCGGAGACAGGGCCAGCTCATTAATCGAGCCCGGCTGCAGCGTATCGCCTAATCCGGACTGTGCCTGGTTCTTGTTAGTCATTACCATCCATACCGGCGCCTGCACTCTTGGAAACAGGACAAAGAGAATGGCAGCCAGGGGCAGCGCCTGCATGATAATCGCCGCGGCGGTGCGCAAGGCTGTTGTGTTTTTCACCTGTGCGTTGCTGACCGTCACCAATGCCGCCAATAAAATACAGCAAACCAGCAAACTGTAAGCGGCTATGACAATGCTCTGCTGATACAGAAACTGCGACGCAGCCAAAATAAATGCCAGATAACAAACCAGATACACATCGCGCTGCCTGTGCAGCTCCATCAATTTAAGGCCAGAGGCGACAACAAACACCGAGGTTCCGGCATCTCTGCCCCAAATGCCCTGATGCTGGGCATAGAGCAGAGCGATGGCAAACAGCGTGAGCAAGGAGATGACCATGCCATTCGGCTGGAAACGTGGCCGCCAAATGGCAAGCCATCGCCAGCACAGCAAAGCGTAAAAAAATGCCGATAGCGGCACAGGCAGATGCCCGACATGCGGCAGAGTAATCAAGCCCATGGCGGCCAGCAGCCACAACACAGCGCGTGGATCCAGAACAGTTTGCATACGTTTACACCAGGGCCAGGGCTTCCAGGCACGTTAAATAATACTGACGGCCGCGGTCAGGCCCCAGCTTGCATCCCGGCAACAGCATGCCATAGCGCAAGCCCGCCTGTTCGGCATCAATAACCCAACGGCAAAGCTGGCTGATACGTTCTTCAGCATTGCCAGGACTGTTATCGTAATCCAGCCATAAATCCGTGCCAGCCGCTTCGCCGGCGTACTGCTTGCTGAGCAGGCCCTGGCCTTTGGCATAGGCCTTCCAGTGAATCTGCCGTAGGGAATCGCCGTCTTGATAGGCACGAACGCCGTTGAAATCATCGCGGCCCGGCCGGTCGCTGCGGCGCTGCCCGGTTTGTTGCTGCCCCCGCCCCTCCGGCAAGGGCAAGGGCAATGACACAGCGCTGGGTTTGGGGTAAACCAGCACCTTGCTGGTAAACCTGAGCGGCGACCAGGCACTAAAAAAGCCTAGAGGGTAAGTGCTGTCCAAGGTTACGGTAGGCATGATCTGCCAGCCCCTTTTGCGCGCGCTTGCAGACAGCCTTAGCGTCTTGCTGGCATGAGCATCCAGACTAAAGTCGTGCCCGGCGGCCTCCAGGGTTGCGCGTAATCCCATCCGCGGCTGAGGGCCTGGATTGTTTACCGTCAGCACAAACCCGGCTGCTTCACCGGCAAACACCGGCTGCAAAGAGCCAGCCTGCGCAACAAGACCAGACAACGCGGTAAAGGTGTGCAACAGCGTCACGAAGAAGATACTGCTGAGCAGGAAAGCCAACAGGTACACCAGATTGTTGTTGTAGATAAAGGCAATCAACAGCAACAGCAGAATCGTCAGCACCATGCCCATGCCGCGATACGTGGGCACGATAAACACCCGGCGATGGCTTAATTGCACCGGACCGCTGACCGGCGCCTCGGCTTCAAAAAATCGGCTGAGCTTGAAACGTTGTTCGAAAGTAAGCGTAGTGCTGGTCATATTGAGCTGCTATCAAATTAATTCATGTGTAGGAGGGGCTTTAGCCGCGACCATCATTCAACCTAAAAACCGCAATTGAATATATCCCTGCTAATAAAAATCAGCATAAACTTGACAAGTAAAATCGAGTTATGTAGAGCGTTTAGCTCATGTAATTTATTAAATCTGGCGGTTTTAAGACTGCCCCCTTCAGATATTTTTTCATTGCTTCACTTAAAATTCGATACCAGCATTGCAAAGGGGTCAACTGCGGCGCAGTTGCTTTCAACTCGTCAAAACATGTAGGTGTGATAGGTGTGCAATGGTCGGCCGGGTTTGTGTGGGTTGTAGCCGACCGTGGCCCCTTCTTGGTGGCCATATAACGTTTTAACGGTGACATCCGCATCCAATATCCACGGCAGTTCCAGCAATGGATTATAGGATTGATATAAATGCTTTTGCAGCCAGGAAACGCCTGCATTTTATGGAATGGCTTTCAACGCATTACGCGCACTGTCTTCTCAGACCACTTTAGTCATGCCCAATAAGGGGGCATTGACGCAATCCCCTTGTATTCGCGTAATATGGGCGTAACGGGTATATCCAGCCAAAATGGACAGCACAAAAGAACCCAAGACATTTATCTTTTTAGGGGCGTTAGGACTAGTATAGCGCAAGGGACATTCTTCAACCCAAGGCATAAAGCGATGCCCCGTTTTTAAATAGTGTATGAAAAACGCAAGTTGCCACAAGGTGGTCACTGGGGACTGTGGATCCCATTCAATATGTATTTTTCCATTAAAGGTGTCGGCAATCAGTGCGCTTATTTCTGACTTTTTAGGCGTAAATTCTGGTTCACCCGTTGGGTGAATAACTTTGGGAGGTAAAATCATGGCTCGGCTCAAAAAGCACGAGCCTTTCAGATTTTATATTTTTATTCAACTGCGGTTTTTAGGTTCATGTATTCACGGCCAAAGACAACCAACTCTCACTAGCCCAGGCTATTCGCCTGGCCTTTGAAAATCACAACGCTGCCGACTTCAGCGAACCCTACACCTTGGCGCATGGCCGCATTGAGTCACGCTCGATTTGGACGTCTACGCTACTGAACGACTACCTTGATTTTCCTTTTGTCGGGCAAATATTTGCCATACAAAGCCACTCGATCGACAAAAAAAGTGGCTCAAAATTAATGGCCGAAAATGGCTCAATTCTGTTGGCCATTGACACTGACCAGTCACTCGCCGATGATCGCCAACGCTGAACAAGTACTTAAGTTCAATCGAAACCATAGGGGTGTTGAGAGTCATCATTACCTACTCGATTGGAATTGGAATGAAGATCGTTGCACGATACGCAAAGGCCATGGACCTGAAAACATAACCTGTCGACGAAGATTTGCTACTGGGTTGATTAAATCCATTAGTAAAGACAGTGTTGCAGTCACTATCGAAAAGCTGGCTCGTAATGTAAGACGGGGATTCGACTACCTGCGTATGACAGATAAATCTAGAAAAGTTGTATTGCGATGCCAAAGTCAAGAAGTTTAGAACGGTTTCGCCGTGGGGCAGCCTGTACAGCCAGTTGCGCAAGCTTGCCGAACCCATGCTCGAAGAACAAAAGAAAATCCTTGAAGCGATGGAATTTTCGGTAGAGATCGAGGTGCTGCTGGGCTTTCCAGACTATGAAATCAATCGCCTCGCTCGTGAAAAGAATGCCTCGCTGATTGCCGTGCATATGACCACCGAGTCTTTATTCGATGATACTTTTGTCGGCCGTGTCGCCTATGAAGTGATCCAGCACGCCGAAAAACCGGTGCTGGTCATGAAGGCGAAAACCTCCAATGGCCAGTGCGATCTGGTCTGCGAGGAAATTCTGACACACATCGTTCATCCGACCGATTTCTCCGATAATGCCGAAAGAGCCTTTACCTATGTCGAGAAACTGGTCGAAAGCGGCTGCTCGAAAGTGACGCTGCTACCGGTGTTGCTAGTGCCGGCCATCCGATAAAGCATCTCATCGTAAGCATTAAATTATTTAAAAAGGTAATCTCCTATGAAAAAAATCGAAATATTTGATCCGGCCCTGTGTTGCAGCTCTGGTGTGTGCGGCACGGAAGTCGACCAGGCATTGATCACATTTTCTGCCGATGTGGACTGGCTGAAACAACAAGGCGGAGCAATTACTCGCTACAACCTTTCCCAGCAGCCGATGGCTTTTGCGGAAAACAAAGTCGTGCATGCATTCCTGGAGCGTTCCGGCGAGAAAGGGCTGCCGGCTGGTACTGGTCGATGGCGAAATTGCCCTGGCCGGCCGTTATCCCTCCAGGGATGAACTGGGGCGTTGGTGCAATACCCGTCCGGTTTCTGTCGAATCTGCGCCTAGCGCCAGTAGTTGCTGCAAACCGGGTTGTTGTTGAAGGCCGGTCATGAACTTTCTACTGCAACTGCCCGCTTTTTTATTCTTCACCGGCAAGGGCGGCGTCGGCAAGACCTCTCTGGCTTGTGCGACCGCGGTGCATCTGGTCGATGCCGGCAAGAAGGTTTTACTGGTCAGTACCGATCCCGCGTCCAATGTCGGCCAGGTTTTTGCTGCCGAAATAGGTCATCAGATAACGCCGATTTCCGAGGTGGCAAATCTTGCGGCACTGGAAATTGATTCGGCGCAGGCGGCCGCCCTCTATCGGGAGCGCATCGTCGGGCCGATACGCGGTAAGTTGCCGGAATCCGCCGTCAACAGCATTGAAGAGCAACTGTCCGGTGCCTGCACCAAGGAAATCGCCGCCTTTGATGAATTCACCGCGCTGCTGAACGATGCCGAACTGACCCGCCAATACGATCATATCCTTTTCGATACCGCACCCACCGGACACACCATCCGTCTGCTGCAATTACCCGGCGCTTGGGACAGCTTTATTGAAAGCAATCCCGAAGGCGCTTCCTGTCTGGGGCCTTTGGCGGGTCTTGAAAAACAGCAGCAGCGCTATCATCAGGCCGTTGCGGCCTTGTCGGACCCGGCGCGCACGCGTTTGGTGCTGGTTGCCCGCGCCCAGTCTTCGACCTTGCAGGAAGTGGCGCGAACCAGCGGCGAGTTGGCCGACATCGGACTGAGCAATCAGTATCTGGTGATCAATGGCTGCATGCCCGAGAGCGAGATCGGCGATCCGCTGGCCACGGCGATCTTTCAGCGCGAACAGCAAGCGCTGCAAGCCCTACCTGAGTCGCTGTTAGCGCTGACTAGCGATCATACCCGCTTGTTGCCCTGCAATCTGGCCGGTCTAAAGGCATTACGTTCCTTGCTGAGTGACGAGAAGCAACCTGTTATGGCGTCCATTGGGGACTATCAGCTGCCCGTGCTGCCTTCCATGCAAGACATGGTTGATGACATCGCCAAGCCGGGGCACGGCCTGATCATGCTGATGGGCAAAGGCGGCGTGGGTAAAACGACGCTATCCGCTGCAATTGCCGTGGCGCTGGCCGAGCGCGGTTATCAGGTGCATCTGACCACGACCGATCCGGCGGCGCATCTGACCGAAACATTGGCCGGAGAGCTGAAAAATCTGACGGTCAGCCGTATCGATCCGCAAGTGGAAACGAAGCATTATCGCCAGCATGTATTGGAAAGCAAGGGTAAAAACCTGGATGCGACGGGTTCTTATCACCGTGAAATTGCCCGGCACATGGAAGGCAAATCCATGCATTTTACGACGCCGATGATGCGCCTTCAGGATCCCGAACAGACCAAAGTGCTGATCGTCTCGCTGGCCGAAACAACCCCGGTTCTGGAGGCGGCCAGTCTGCAGGACGATTTGCGCCGGGCAGGTATCGAACCCTGGGCCTGGATCGTCAACAACAGCCTGGCGGCTGCCCAACCCACGTCTGCATTGCTGAGGCAACGCGCGCATCAGGAACAGCAACAGATCGAAAATGTCCGGCAACTGTATGCGCACCGTCTGGCCATCGTGCCCGTGCAAATGCAGGAACCCGTCGGTGTTAAACGCTTACAAGCACTGCTGACCTCAAGATGAAGACAAGTAAAAATATGAAACCCCTCCGAATTTTTCAACATGATGCCTGCGGTGGCATGGGCTATCTGGGAACCTATCTGGAGCAACGCAATGTTCCCTATGAAATGGTTTATATCAACCGAGGGGACTCGGCACCTAAGGACATAGAGGATGTTTCCGGACTCATTTTTCTGGGCAGCAACCATAGCGTCAATGCCGGTCATGCCTGGATTGAGGATGAAATCGCCTTGATCCGGCGGGCCGCAGAAGCTGATGTACCGGTTCTGGACATTTGTTTCGGCGGGCAATTGATCAGCAAGGCGCTGGGAGGCACCATTAGCCCGGCGCCCACGATGCAGATTGGCTGGTATCGAATTAAAGTGACACCGGAGGCGACAGCATAAACCGGTGCGATGCTGCCTTCAAGCTTTGAAGTGTTTGAATGGCATGAGGATGCGTTTTCCATTCCTCCAGGTGGTATCCCGCTGTTTTATGACGAGTGCGAAAAAAATCAGGGGTTAGTGCATGGCCATTGTCTGGCCCTGCAGTTTCATTTCGAAATCACTGAAGGCAAGATACAAGATTGTTTGGCCCACGATACTAATAGCTTAAACAATAGCTCTGCTTGCGTTCAGAATGCCGACAAAATGCAGGAAGGCTTAGCCGAACGGCTCGAGCATTTACACGCGGTCGCCGAAACCTTGTTCGACTGGTGGTTGGGCGGCCTGGAAAAAAGGGCAACCGGGTAGCTAAACGCCGGTAATAAAAAATGCAAAACACCATCATCTCGCGGTCGCAACAATTTGTCCTGTAGATATCGATAACATCAGAAGCGCAGGCTATATCGATCTGATCGTTGTGGATTCAGTTCACTCACCGTGATTTCCAGTTTAAAGCTATACCAATTGACTCCGCCAATGAAAACCAGAAGAAATAATCTCTTCAAAACACTGATTATGCTGGGTATTATCGGGCTGATGATCAACATCGCGCCTGTACAAGCCGGTAACGAGAGCACCGATAACAGCATTGGCGATGGTTATATCATTCAAAAAATATCGACAGGAGAAGCTTATGAAGTGCATTTAAAGCCGGGTATTTTCCCTGCAGAGCAGGATAATCTTGAGAAAAAGATTCGCTCTTTGCGAGCTGCCGGTCAAACCGTAACGCCGGGAGATATTGATAGTCTCGATAAAATGGCTGAGGCATTAAGTCGAAAACTGCTCAATACAGCACGCGCCGATATTCTGTACATCAAACCTTTAGCGCATTACCAATTTATCCCCATCGATTTATTTGGCAGAAGGGGCGATGTGATCAATAAGGCCATGCCGAGGCAATAACCACTTTAAATTTCCGGGCTGCTCTTGAGATGAGTGGAGGTTCCGGTATTGATGGCGTGTTACGAAAGAGCCTGATTGAGTCGGTTTTATGCAAGCCAGCCAGAGTCCGCTCAGGATTGGCCTGCCTGAACAGTAGGCAAAAAAAATGCGGCTGATTAGGCCGCATTAAGAGAAGGATATAAAAACTCTGAATTCCTAGGAGGAAGTTTGCATCTCAAGAGTTGGTAGTATAGTACCGGCAATACCCAAACCGGGGAATGTGGCAGATTGTCGCGTGTCAGATTGTCGCAGGGCAGTCCGCGCTATCCGCTAATAAATTGCTGAGTCTGGCAAAATCGTTAAGGGAAATGCTTTCAGCGCGCAATGCCGGGTCTATGTTCAAGGCCACAATGTCTGCTTCGGTGATCAGTTTTTTCAACGAGTTGCGCAGGGTCTTGCGGCGCTGCGAAAATGCCTCGGTGACGACGCGATTGAGCTTGGCAACATCACGGACTTCAACAGGCGGCTGTTGATGCGGAACCAGCCTGACTATCGCCGACATGACTTTCGGGGCCGGTTCAAAGCTTTCCGGCGGCACCTCAAATAACAGTTCGGTGGCACAGTAATACTGCATCATGACGCTGAGACGGCCATATTTTTTGCTGCCGGGTCCGGCGCAAATCCGGTCAACCACTTCCTTTTGCAACATGAAATGCATGTCTTCAATGCAATTGGCATTGTTCAGCAAATGAAACATTAGCGGCGTTGAGATGTTATAGGGCAGGTTGCCGATGACGCGCAGTTTTTCGCCCTCTTCAACCAGCCTGGAGAAATCAAATCGCAAGGCATCGGCGCTGTGAATGTGCAGGCGCGGCTGCTCTTGGAATTTTTGTTTGAGCAAGGCCACCAGATCCCGATCCAGTTCAATGACATCAAGCCGTATGCCTTCATTTAACAAAGGCGCGGTCAATGCACCCTGCCCGGGGCCGATTTCAACCCAGTGTTGATCCGTTTTAATCTGCAGGCTGGAGAGGATGTGGTAAATGATAGAGTAGTCATGCAGAAAATTCTGACCAAAGCGCTTGCGCGGAAAATGTGCCATGTTAGCGGGTTTTGTGAGTAGCCATGGTTAGGGCGGTTTGAATGGCATAAAGCAGGCTGCCGATTTCAGCCTTACCACTCCCGGCCAGGTCTAAAGCGGTGCCGTGATCAACCGATGTGCGAATAATCGGCAGGCCCAAGGTAATATTAACGGCCTGACCAAAGCCCATGTGTTTCAGTACCGGGAGCCCCTGATCGTGATACATGGCCAATACAGCATCGGCTGATTGCAGGTATTGTGGCGTGAATAAGGTATCGGCCGCTAAAGGCCCCTGAATATCCAAACCTTGCTTGCGCAGGCCATCCAGCACCGGCTCGATCACTTCAATTTCTTCGCGGCCCAGATGGCCGTTTTCTCCAGCATGAGGATTCAGCCCGCACACCAGTATTTTCGGATTGGCAAGGCCAAAATGGGTACGCAGTTCCTGATCCAGTATGCGAATGACCGTTCTTAAGCGCGTATGTGTGATGGCCTGGCTGACTTCGGCTAGCGGCAGATGGGTAGTGACCAGGGCCACGCGTAATCCGGGGCATGCCAGCAGCATCACCGGATGTCCGCCGGTGATTTCGGCAATGTATTCGGTATGACCGCTAAAGCTGAAACCGGCATCGTTGATGATGCCTTTATGAACAGGGCCGGTGACCATGGCATCAAACAGACCCTCCAGACAGCCTCTGGTGGCTTTGGTGATGGTCCTTAAGACATAGCGGCTGTTGGCCGGGTTTAACTGTCCGCATTGCGCCGGTTCTGTCAGTTCAACCGGCAATACGGTCATGCTGCCGGCTTGCTGCGGGCTTGGCGGTTTTGAGCTGTCAAATTCGTTCAGCAGGATGGATAGCCCTAACTGTCTAGCGCGTTGAGTGAGTAATTCGGGGCTGGCTATGGCGATGATTTCGCAGGGCAAGTCCTGCTGTGCCAGCTGGATGCAAAGATCGGGGCCGATGCCCGCAGGTTCGCCAGGTGTTAATGCAATACGCAGTAGGGATTGATTAGCAGCCATGAGAGTCACTATAAAAAAGCATAAGTCTACAACATTACAGCAATAATACTTTTAAAAAATGCCGCTTAAAATGAATTATTGGGATTTAGAGTTGGGGTGCTTGGAAAATCGTTACTTTGCTCGCAATGACGGCTTCATCAGTGATTATCTATGCCCAGCTCTTTAATCTTGCGGGTCAGGGTGTTGCGGCCGTAGCCCAGTAAAATAGCGGCTTCATGGCGTTTGCCGTGGGTAAAATTCAAGGCCGCTTCAATGAGAATGGTTTCCACCGTTGGAATCGTGTGCTTGGCTACTTCTGCGGCATTGGTTAACAGCTGTTGATCTACCCAGTGCCTGAGTGATGCTTCCCAGTCGTTAGGGGTGGCTTCTTTTTCCGTTTGCGTGTTCAGCAACTCCGGTGGCAGGTCATCGATATGAATTTCACGGCCCGATGCCATCACCGTCAGCCAGCGACAGCTATTTTCCAGCTGTCGCACATTACCCGGCCAATCCAGCGTGCTTAAAAAGGCCTGCGCATCCGGTTTCAAGATTTTAATTTCGGTGTTCAGTTCCACAGCCGCCTGATTGAGAAAATGGCGCAGCAGCAATGGAATGTCCTGCTTACGGTCGCGCAGCGGCGGGATGTGTATGCGAATGACGTTTAAACGGTGGAATAAATCTTCACGAAAGCGGCCCTGATTGACTAGCACTTCAAGGTTTTGGTGGGTGGCGGCAATAATGCGCACGTCGACTTTCACGGCGCCATGGGCGCCGACCGGATAAAATTCACCGTCGGCCAGCACTCTCAATAACCGGGTTTGCAGTTCTGCCGGCATGTCGCCGATTTCATCCAGAAACAGGGTGCCACCGTTGGCTTGTTCAAAGCGGCCGGCGCGCCGGGTAGCGGCCCCGGTAAAGGCGCCTTTTTCATGACCGAACAGCTCCGATTCCATCAAATCTTTGGGAATGGCGGCCATATTCAGGGCGATAAAGGGCTTATTGGCCCGGGGGCTGTGCCGGTGCAGGGCTTTGGCGACCAGTTCCTTGCCGGTTCCCGATTCGCCATTGATCAGCACGGTAATGTGGGAGCGAGCCAGACGGCCAATGGCGCGAAACACCTCCTGCATGGCAGGGGCCTCGCCAATAATTTCTGGCGTCGGCTCTATAAGAGCCGTCTCTTCGTTCCCCTGTTCGGCATCGGCACGGCCTTTCTGCTGACGACCATGCAGACAGGCGCGGCGCGCCAGATCGACCACTTCCTTGATGTCAAAAGGCTTGGGCAGGTACTCGAAGGCGCCGCCGTGGAATGCCGAAACGGCGCTTTCCAGATCAGAATGCGCAGTCATAATGATAACCGGCAGGTCAGAATGATGGTGTTGAATATTGTCCAGTAGCGCCAGACCGTCCATGCCGGGCATGCGTATATCGGTTAACAAGGCATCGGGCTGGTCTCCCTCCAAGGCTTCAAGCAGGCCGCTTGCGCTGGCAAACGTGCGGGTGTTAATGGCGGCTTTCTGCAGGGCTTTTTCAAGCACCCAGCGTATGGAATTATCGTCATCTACAATCCAGACTGTTTCAGGCTTAGTCATGGCCGGCCTCCAGAGGCAAGAAAATGGTGAATTCGGTATGGCCCGGCTCGCTGTGGCATTCAATTAAACCGCTGTGCTGATTAATCAGGGATTGGGCAATCGACAAACCCAGGCCGGTACCGTCTGCGCGACCGGTAATCATCGGGTAAAAAATCTGCCCCATCATGTCAGCATTGATGCCAGGGCCGTTATCAATAATGTCAATCTGCGCCGTCAGTTTGTGGCGTTTACGGCCTATGGTCATTTGCCGGTGTATGCGGGTCTTGATGAGGATTTCGCCTTTACTCTCGACCGCCTGTACAGCATTTTTGACGATATTGAGTATGGCCTGTATGAGCTGGTCTTTGTCACCCTGGATGTCAGGAATGCTCGGGTCATAGTCGGATTTAATGATCAAACCGCCGCTGGCTTCCGCCTGCACCAGTTGTCTGACCCGTTCCAATACTTCATGGATATTTAAAGTCTTTTTGTTGGGCAGCTTGTTGGGTCCGAGCATTTTATCCATCAGGCCTTGCAGACGGTCTGATTCGGCAATAATAATTTGGGTGTATTCCTTCAGCTCGGGGTCGTTCAGTTCCAGATCCAATAATTGTGCCGCTCCGCGTAAACCGCCCAAGGGGTTTTTGATTTCGTGCGCGAGGCCTCTGACCAGCAATCTCGCCGTGTTTTGTTGCGTTAACAACTGTTCTTCCTTGGATATGCGCAGGTGATTGTCTACCTGCTGCAGTTCCACGAGAATTTCCGCCAGTTGCATATTTTTTAACAACGGTGTTGCACTGAAGTTGATGGTAATGCTTTGTTTCGTCAGATCCAGCGTCAACTCACGATCAACCAGCGGCTCTTCCATGGTTAAGCATTGCAGCAAATTCATCAGCAGGGCCGAGTCGGACGACTTGAATAGCTCATAAGCGCTGAGGCCGACCAAATGCCGTGCGCTGTCAGCCAGCAAAACTTCCCCGGCCGTATTGATATAGAGCAGGGTCAAATCCCGGTCAAAGAGCAGGATGGCTTCATTAAGATGATCTAAGATGCGTTTATGCACGGTTATTTTTGAAATAAAATCCTGTAAAAATCCGGGAACTATTCAGCGTTCTTGATAGAAGACAGCAGTTCGTCGTCACCACGGCCGAAATGGCAATGCCGGCAAACGCCTTGCTTCATCAGGCTGAATAGCGGTTAACAACGTCAAGCAAGTAGCAGGCCAAATTTATTTTTTGACCCGGAGCGTGCGTATTCGGGCGGAAATGTAGGCTAGTGGCCGGGCTTGAGGGAAAATACTGTAGCGATGCGCTGATGTTGTGCGCGCAATCATAGGCGTTATGAATGGGCATGTAAATGAAAAACGCCCCATTATGGGGCGCTTTTCGAATGTGAAGTTATGACACCAGCACTGTCAGGGCCTCTATAGCGCTCTGGAATTGAAATCAACCCCGAAACTTTAGTTCTTGAAAATCGTATTGTAAATCTTGAAGGACAGTATTGAGGCGGCCAGGATAAAGGTAACGGAATTTGCATAAATGATGGCCTTATCAGCAATAACGATCCCGTAAATCAGCCAGCAAAACACTCCCAGGGTAAACAAGCTGTACATGCCTAAGGACAGCGATTCGGTGTCTCTGGTTTTGATGGTCAGGATGGCCTGCGGCAAAAAAGAAGCCGTCGTCAAGGTGGCGGCCACATAGCCGATAATGTCGGGCGTAAATATCATAAGTAGAGTTCCGGCTTTTTTTTGGTGTAAGGGACAGGTCTGTTATCCGCCATGCCCCGGCATACCGGAAAATTGCGCGCGACTGCATATCTTTTGGCTGCGGCTATTTAACCCTGTCTGATTAGCCTTGCTGATGATAACTGACAATGCGTTCAACTTCGCCTTTTGAGCCCAAAACCAGGGGCACCCGCTGATGCAGGCCTTGAGGCTTAATATCGAGTATGCGCTCGCGGCCGGTTGAGCAGGCGCCGCCCGCCTGTTCGATAATAAAAGCCATCGGGTTGGCTTCATACATCAGTCGCAGTTTACCGGGCTTGGCCGGATCGCGTAAATCATAGGGATATAAAAATACACCGCCGCGGGTGAGGATGCGAAAAACTTCTGCAACCAGAGAAGCAATCCAGCGCATATTAAAGTTTTTCCCGCGCGGGCCTTCCTTGCCTTGCACGCACTCGTCGATATAGCGTTGTACCGGCGCTTCCCAGTAGCGCTGGTTGGACATATTGATGGCAAACTCGCTGGCCTCTTCAGGAATCCGCATACCCGGATGGGTCAGAATAAACTCGCCGATATCCTGATCCAGGGTAAAGCCGTTGACGCCATGGCCGGTGGTCAAAACCATCATCGTTGAAGGGCCATAGAGCACGAAGCCGGCGCACACCTGCTCGTGACCTTTCTGCAGAAAATCCTCCAGTGCGGGCTCAACACCTTCGCGGCAACGCAGAATAGAAAAAATGGTGCCCACGGTCAGGTTGACGTCAATGTTGGAAGAGCCGTCCAGAGGATCGAACAAAGCCAGATATTTACCCTTGGGATACTGCCCTGGAATGGCAATAACGCCGTCGACTTCCTCCGATGCCATGCCGGCTAGATGGCCAGTCCAGTTCAGCGCATCGACCATGATTTCGTTGGTAATAATGTCCAGCTTCTTTTGCACCTCGCCCTGGACATTTTCGGAACCCGCACTGCCCAGCACGCCAATCAGATCGCCCCGATTGACCAGATGTGATATCTGCTTACAGGCCTTGACGATATCATTTAACAACAAGGTGAAGGTTCCTGATGTGCCCGGCAGCCCGCGCTGCTGCTCCATGATGAACCGGGTCAGGGTAATATTATTAGCCATAGACTGTATCTCTCCTCTTTCGTGGTTTTGCCGAAAATATCTACATAAATTGATGCTGCATTATACACGGGTCTGCAGTGTCTAGAGGGCTAGAAAAATACACCGCCATTTACCGGCCGGGCAGCCATCTATAAGGTCCTAAAGAATGTAATTGAACAATGTTTAATTTTTATTTATAGTTTGGCCTCAAGACATTTTTCATAGTCTGCTAAGATGATGCGGGGAGGAATTTTATGCTGAAAAAAATTTTACACTGGCTGCTGACCTTGATCTACAAGGTTGAAATCAGAGGCCTGGACAACTACAAACAGGCCGGCAATCGCGTCTTGATCGTATCAAACCATACGTCTTTTCTCGATCCCTTGCTGTTGGGGGTATTTTTACCGGATGACATTACCTTTGCCATCAATACCCAAATTTCGCAGCGCTGGTGGTTAAAACCTTTTTTACGGTTATCGCGCGTTTTCCCGATGGACCCTACGCATCCTATCTCCTTAAAAAACCTGATTCATCATCTGCAACACGAAACCCGCACGGTTATTTTTCCTGAAGGCCGCATTACCGTGACCGGCTCATTGATGAAAATTTATGACGGCACCGGCATGGTCGCCGATAAATCCGGCGCGACCATTCTGCCCATCCGCATTGACGGCGCCGAATACACCCATTTTTCCTATTTGCGCAATATAGTCCGTTTGCGTTTATTTCCTAAAATTACCATTCAGATTCTGCCGCCGACCAAAATTGCCGCACGCCTGGATTTGCACGGTAAATCGCGCCGCAAATACAGCGGCCATGTGTTGTCGGATATCATGACCGAAATGATGTTTGCCACCAGTCATTACCAGCAAACCATCTTCGCCGGTCTGCTGGAAGCGCGCAAGATACACGGCGGCAAACATTTCGTTGCCGAAGATATGGAGCGCAAACCCTTATCCTATGACACGCTCATCGCCCGCACCATCGGCATTGGCAATGTCTTAACCAAGCTGACCGTCGCCGGAGAAAATGTCGGCGTATTTTTGCCTAATTCGACAAAAACCCTCTGCGTGGTGCTGGGCTTGCAACTCCATGGCCGGGTACCCGCCATGCTCAACTATTCAACCGGATCAACAGGCATGATTTCCGCCTGCCATACCGCGCAGATAGAAACAGTGCTGACCTCGCGCCGCTTTATCGAAATGGGCAAACTGCACACAGACGCCGAACAAATAGGCCAGCGGTTTAAACTGGTCTATCTGGAAGATCTGGCGGCGCAAATTTCAAGGACCGACAAAATTAAAGCGCTCATACAAAGCAAAACCGCACACATCTGGTACAAGCACAATCGTTACAGCTGCGACAGCCCCGCCGTTGTTCTGTTTACCTCCGGATCAGAAGGCACGCCTAAAGGCGTGGTGCTATCCCATGCCAACATCCTGGCCAACCTTAAACAAGTCGGAGCCCGCATCAATTTTAATGCCCAGGATGTGGTGCTGAATTTTCTGCCCATGTTTCATTCCTTTGGCTTCACGATCGGCACGATACTGCCGATACTTAACGGCATGACCACCTTTTTTTATCCAACCCCCCTGCACTTTAGTGTCATTCCTGAAATCGCCTATGAAATCAACGCCACCATCATGTTCGGCACCAATACCTTTTTTGCTGCTTATGCCAAAAAGGCCCATGCCTATGACTTTTTCAATATGCGCTATGTGGTAGCCGGTGCCGAAAAACTGCAAGAAAGCACCCGCCAAACATGGGCGGACAAATTCGGCATACGCATTCTGGAAGGTTATGGCGCCACCGAAACCGCTCCGGTCACCTCGGTGAATACGCTCATGGATTATAAAGCCGGCACGGTAGGCCGAATTATGCCGGATATGGAATACCGTCTGGAACCGGTACCTGGCATTGAGGATGCGGGCAAACTGCATGTGCGCGGCCCCAATATCATGCTCGGCTATTTACTGGCGGCGAATCCCGGCAAACTGGTACCGCCAGAATCCCTGTACGGCAAAGGCTGGTACGATACCGGCGACATTGTTCATGTCGACGAGGACGGCTTCATCAGTATCCGCGGCCGGAGCAAACGCTTTGCCAAAGTCAGCGGTGAAATGGTTTCATTAACCGCAGTCGAACAATTGGCTGCCCAAGCCTGGCCTGATGCGCACCATGCCGCCATCAGCCTTCCCGATGCCAAAAAAGGCGAACAGGTTATTTTGCTGACCACACACAAAAATGCACTCCCCACCGCTCTGGCGGCGGCATCGCCTGGCGTTGCCCACATCCTTTTACCGAAAAAAATCCTGGTCGTTGATGCCATTCCGGTCATGGCAACAGGCAAGACTAATTATCCTGCCGTGACCGAGCTTGCGGCTGCCCTGCTGACAGGCCATCATGATCAAGACTGACATCACTTCCATGAAGTAAAGCCATGAACAAACAAATCTACCCCTTGCTGATTGCACAGTTTCTGTCCGCCTTTGCCGATAATGCGATTTTGTTCGCTGTCATTGCCATGGTGATGCAATCAACGCAGCTCCCTAGCTGGTATGTCCCCGCCTTGCAGAGCGCTTTTTTAATTGCGTTTGTGCTGCTGGCGCCGTGGGTGGGTGGTTTTGCCGACCATCATCCCAAATCCAGGGTGTTAATTATCGCCAACCTGATTAAAGCCGCAGGCGCCGGATTATTGTTGCTGAACGTGGAGCCTCTGCTCGCTTATTGCCTGGTTGGCGCCGGTGCTGCCATTTACAGTCCGGCAAAATACGGCATTCTGCCTGAGCTGGCGGGCCATGAATTTCTGGTGAAAGCCAACAGCTGGATTGAGGGATCAACCATCCTGGCGATTTTACTGGGCATGATGATTGGCGCCAAAGTGGCCGACTATTCAATCAGCTGGGCGCTCGCGGGCGCCATCGGCCTGTTTATCGTCTCCGCGCTGGTCACGCTATCTTTACCGGTGCAGGTTGCCAGGCCCGCTGACACCGGCTCCAAAATCATGGCATTCGGCAGACAAATAGGTCATTTTTTCACTACGCCGCGTTCCCGCTTCGCTATTCTCGGCGCCTCTTTATTCTGGGCGGCAGCGGCCACCTTGCGCGTAATTATTGTGGCCTGGGCACCGCCGGTTTTGTTGTCAAAAAATGCCACGGAAATTGCCGAACTGACCTTATTTCTGGCCGTCGGCATTATCGCGGGCTCGGCACTGGTACCGCGCATGATTCCCCTGGAGCATTTACGCCGCGCCCGAGCGCCCGCCTATTTGATGGCGGTATTCATTTTCACGCTGAGCCTGACCGAGAGCATCTGGCCCGCCCGCTTTACGCTGTTTTTCATCGGCATCATGGGCGGCATGTTTATCGTTCCTGTCAACGCCGCCTTGCAGGAACTGGGACAACAAAGCATCGGCAGCGGCAGTGCGGTCGCCTTGCAGGGCTTTTTTCAGAATCTCACCATGCTGACTGCGGTGGGCGCCTACACCTATGCGGCATCGCAACATGCCGATCCGGTTTTTTCCATGCTGACCCTGGGGGCTCTCGTTTTTGTCGCCACCTTTTTGGTGTCGCTGCACCTTCCAGATAGTCAATTGCAGGTAGTGAAAATCGACGCCGAGGATCGGCACTAATGTATAAAATCCGTTCAGAAGCGAGCAGTCTTTTTTATTCCTTTTTTCGTAACTATTCAGCGTTTTTTTTACAAGGTGCTTGATTGGTCTGTCATTTCGACCCACGGGAGAAATCTTAAGCGCTGGCAAATGTGTACAGAATTCAAGACTCCTCGCTCTGCTCGGAATGACATGATGCTGAAAAGTCATTTTTTTCAGGCATACTGGCGGCAGCTCTGCCGCGTGCTTCATTGACTTTAAACAACAAAAGCAGGCCGCTAACAAAAAACACGAGCGTCGACAACAATGACAGCCGGTGATTGCCCTGGCTCCAGTAATTGATCAAACCATAACTCAGCGGCCCGGCTATCACCGAAAGCCGGTTTGCCAGACCCCACAGGCCCAGGAACTCGCCAGCCCGCGCAACCGGCGAAAATTTACTGACCAAGGCGCGCCCGACCGACTGACTGGCGCCCATCGCCAAACCGATCATGTTGCCGGCCATCCACAGATGTATCGGCTGGCTGGCCAACAAGGCTGTTATCAAAGCGGCTATCCAGATTAACAGGGTAATGGCCAGGGTCGGCACCGAACCCATTCGATCTTGCAGTTGCCCGCACACCAGGGCGCCGATGGCGGCTGTGACATTAATAACCATGATCAGCTTAATCAGGTCCTGAGTATCAAAGCCCATCACTTGCTGCGCATAGATGGCGGCCAGCACGATGACGGTACTCACACCGGACTGATACACGGCCAGCGTTATCAAAAACCAGAACAGATCACGAAACCGCCTGGCTTCGTTAAAGGTATGCCCCAGCCGGGCAAAGCTGACGGCCAACACCGGCAGCAGCTTCAAGCCTTGCCTCACAGGCTGCGCACGCTCGCGCAGCCAAAGAAAAGTCGGTGCCGCTGTCAAGGCAAAGATGCCAGCGGTGATTAATAAGGTTACCGGCACCGATTCCGATTCAGGCCAGCCTTGTTGACCAGCCCAGTTGATATAGGCCAGACAAATGGCCAAGGTTAGCAGTCCGCCAACATAACCCAGGCCCCAGCCATAACCGGATATGCGCCCCCTATTCTGCTCGGGAACCAGCTCCGGCAAAAAGGCAGCAATCAGATTTTCACCACTCGAAAACATGATCGCAGAAAGGGTGACCAGCACCATACCCAGGACTATATCGCCGGGTCCTACCAGCGCCAACAAGGCAGTGGACAGGATGCAACCCGCTGATGAAATCAATAGAAAGCGCTTCTTGCAGGCCCGGTAATCGGCAATGGCGCCAACAACCGGCGCACTGATCATGACGGTGAGATTAGCAATGCCTAGGCACAGCGACCATAGCAGGGTTGCCAGACCCGGCGAGATTCCGGCTACACTGCCAGCTACTACGCCAACAAAGAAGGTGCTGAAAATCGTCGTCTGCACCACCGTGGTATAGCCAGAGTTGGCAAAGTCGTATAGCGCCCATGCCAGTAATTCCTTACGGTCGGCATAATCCGGTTTACGCGTGGCTTCAGCTTTTGCCGGTAATTTTGGTGAGGCATTCATTGCGGCGATCCGATTTGTGTGCGCGTTTTAATGGTCTGCCGAAGCCACCCAGCCGCGGATAAAATGCCTGACCAATAACACCACACTCTCCTCCACATCATGCACGCCGACTCTATCGAGCGTTCCGCTTAAAAACAGCACACAGATGCCGTGTATGCCAGCCCATAAGGCTCGTGCGGCGCGTTTTCTGTCAATTTCCGCACGCAGCGGCGCAAGTTCGGCAAACTGGGTTTCAAGCGGGCTGAACACATGATCGACTTTGTACTGATACCAGACCGGCATCTTGGCCCCTTCCGGTAAACGGTGCTCAAAAACCAGATGCCAGCGATTAAAATTGGCGCTGGCATAGCTTAAATAGGTTTTAGCTAGCGCCTCAATAGCTTGCTGCGGGTTCGATGCTTTTACCTGCTCCAATTGCCCGGCAATATCATCGAGTGTTCTGGCATTAAGGTGCATGATCAAATCCGCCATGTTGGCAAATACCATATAGATGCTGCCTACGGTATAGCCAATCTCAGTTGCTATCTTGCGTACCGTTAACGAAGAAAAACCCTGTGCGACAACGATGCTTTCTGCCGCATTCAGCACCATATCCCTGATTTGTTCCAGACTGTGTTCGCTTCGTCTTGCCATATTTACGCTGTTGTTATGAAAGTTTTGTTTCGCCCGGCATTGGTTTTTCTGCAAAATAGTGCAGCAGAAAATTCACAAAGGTGGTTAATTTCGCAGGTAAAAATCGTCTTTGCAAATAGGTAGCATAAATGGCCAATGATGGAATTCTGTAATCTTGCAAAATTTCTACCAATTTGCCTTGCTCCAGATGGTTTGCCACAGACAAGGCCGGCGCCTGGGTAATGCCCATACCCAAGGCGGCCGCCTGACAAAGGGCTCTGCCGTTATTGGAGGCAAAATGCCAGTTCGTTTTGATTTTGGTTTCCTCGCCATTCACCTTGAACACCCAGTAATCCCTATGCGGCGTATCCATGTAATGGAGACAACGATGACCGCTTAAATCATCAATATGCCGAGGTTCGCCGTTTTTGGCCAAGTAGCCGGGTGAAGCATAGGTACACAATCGGGTTTCGGCAATTTTCCGGGCAACCACACCTAGATCAAGACTGTCCGTCACCAAAATAGACAAATCAAAATTACCCTCCATTAAATTAGCCCGGCTGTTGTGGAGCGTCATTAAAATTTTGACATCCGGATTTTCCTGTTGATAGGCGTCAATGGCCGGCACCATATAAAGCCCGCCAAAATCGATAGGCGCACTTATTTTCAAGGTGCCTTTTACATTTCTGCCTAACTGCGCGGTGTATTCGTCCAGCTCGAGAAAATCATCCAACAACTGTTTACTACGGTAATAATAAACCTCCCCCGCCTCCGTCAGATTCAGCTGTCGGGTGGTTCTGTTTAATAAAGTCACACCTAGCGATTCTTCCAGCTGGGATAAATACTTGCTGATCATCATTGCCGAAAGGCTCATTTCGCGAGCAACCGCTGCAAACGTCCCCAGCTCAACGATACGGCAAAACACCTGCATGTTATTTAATTTATCCATGGCAGTCTCTTTATAAACCTAAAGTTTACATTCTATAAATCTTTTCACCTATTTAAAACACTGCTTTAGTAATTACAATAGAACCCGGAGATAGTAATCAATGAGATATATTTTCATTTAACAAAATGGCTGGTTAGTCTATGCCTATTCATGGACTTTCAGCAGACTGCTTAATTCATACATGCGCCGTTGTTATCTTTCCAGGTTTCCGGTAATAAACAGGGGCGATGTGAAGCAGATTCTGTGTTCCCCCCACACCTACTCGACTGTAGGAAAGGAAGAATGGGTATTTAAGCACCTGCCAAATTGATAAATAGTTATATCGCATTGCAGCAAATTATAACCGCTAGGTTTTATCTTAATCGATAAGACCCAGCGGTTTTTTTATGCCCTGAAGGGGATTTATTGGACGCTTGCAAAAGCGCTTGAATTTGTATGGGATGGCGGAGCGGACGGGGCTCGAACCCGCGACCACCGGCGTGACAGGCCGGTATTCTAACCAACTGAACTACCGCTCCATTTAAGAGCGCGCATTCTATAATATTTTCATTATCCGTCAAGCTTAATTCCGGCTTGTAGCATGAGTTATTCACCGGATAAACCGGCCGAAGCAAAAGCCGGTATGCCGCCTGGAATCTTTCATTAAACAGCTCGGCTTTTGCAAACGCGCAGTCATCACTGAAAGGACTTCTTGCCCAGGAAATTTCGGAATTTGTAGAAGAAGAGAAGCCGCGGCTATAGCCCTTCCTAAGCCTGTTCAAAACCGTTAAACCAGACGGCCCCACATATCATGTTCATCGGCTTCTTCCAGTTCGACATCGACAAAATCACCGGCTTGAAGATGGCTTGCGCCATCGATAAACACCTGGCCATCTATTTCCGGGGCATCGGCTTTGCTTCTGGCAACAGCGCCTTCCTCAACTACTTCATCGATCAGCACCGTCTCAATCCGGCCTATGCGTTGCTGCAAACGTGCAGCGCTGATTTCCGCCTGATGTTCCATAAAGCGCGCCAGACGTTCCTGTTTGAGTTCTTCGGGAATGGCGCCGGGCAAGTCATTGGCAGCTGCGCCTTTGACCGGAGAATAGGCAAAACAGCCGACTCGATCGAGTTGGGCCTCGCTCATAAAACCCAGTAATTCTTCAAATTCCCGCTCGGTTTCACCGGGAAAACCGACAATAAACGTGCTGCGCAGGGTTATATCCGGGCAGATTTTCCGCCATGTCTTGATGCGTTCCAGATTATTTTCACTGGCCGCCGGACGCTTCATTAATTTTAAAATGCGGCTGTTGGCATGCTGAAAAGGAATATCCAGATAAGGCAGAATTTTACCCTCGGCCATTAACGGAATCACTTCATCGACATGCGGATAAGGGTACACATAATGCATTCTTACCCAGATTCCCAAATCACCTAATGCCTCGGCTAATTCGTAAAAGCGGGTTTTGACTGCGCGCCCTTTCCAGTTGTAGCTCTGATATTTCAAGTCCAAACCATAGGCGCTGGTATCCTGCGAAACCACTAATAGTTCTTTAACGCCGGCATTGGCCAGGCGCTCGGCTTCAAGCATGACTTCATCAACCGGCCGGCTAACCAGATCACCGCGCATGGAAGGGATGATGCAGAAGGTGCAGCGATGATTGCAGCCTTCGGAAATTTTTAAGTAGGCATAATGCCGCGGCGTCAGCTTTATGCCTTGTGGAGGCACCAGGCTGGTGAAAGGATCATGCGGCGGCGGCGCATGCTCGTGTACCGAAGCGATGACTTCTTCCAGCGCGTGCGCGCCGGTCACTTTTAACACCTGTGGATGCCGCGCCCGGATTTCATCTTCCCGAGCGCCCAGACAACCGGTAACGATGACTTTGCCGTTTTGCGCCAGCGCCTCGCCGATGCTGTCCAGCGACTCCTCTACCGCCGCATCAATAAAACCGCAGGTATTCACCACAACCAGATCAGCCTCCTGATAACTCGCTGAAATGGTATAGCCCTCGGCGCGGAGCTTGGTTAATATCCTTTCGCTATCGACCAGGGCCTTTGGACAGCCCAAACTAATAAAGCCAATCTGTGGAGCAGTCATTGCAATCTCATGAAGTGTTAAACAGCGTTAGTTTATAGGACTGACTGCCTGAATAAAAATCTAAAATACCCCTGACAACCTACAAACAGGGGCACTCTTCAACGTTTTCCCATGACAAAGCCTCTTTGCAATATGCCATCCTGGTAATATTTGGCTGAATCAATATTGTAATCGTGAGCCTTGACAATACCTCTGATGGTATAGACATTGCCCAAGACGTCTTCAGGCAACAAGGAAAGATCAATGATTTTTTCCGGCACAGGATTTTTGTCTTCATCCAGAAGCAACATAACCTTGGGACGCAGCCTGAGCTGGTCATTGCCCTCAATCACCAAGGCAACAGCGCCGTTGGTCATCCCCACAAAACAGCCGGGCGGATAAACCCCCAGACTTTCCACAAACTTGATAACCAATGTTTCGTCCAAATGCTGACCCATCAAATCAAACATCACCTTGGTCGCTTCAAGATGGGTACGGCCGTTTTGGTAGACTCTGTCACTGGTCATTGCATCGTATAGGTCGGCAATGGTGACTATTTTGGTAAACGTGGTCAGGTCAATATTGCGAAGTTGCCGGGGATAGCCCCTGCCATCCAGGCGTTCATGATGCGAATGCGCCACTTCAATGGCACCGGCATACATGTCGGGGCTGGATTTTAATAGCTCGTGTCCCAAACTGGTATGGGACTGCATAATTCTCATCTCATCCTCATCCAGCCTGCCGGGTTTATTGAGTATATTAAGTGGAACCAGCATTTTACCGACATCGTGCATCAAACCGCATAGCCCAACATTATTTAAACTGGCTTCTGACAAACTGATATGCCGGCCTAACACAATCGATAAAATACAAACATTAAGACTGTGCTGGGCAGTGTATTCATCCTTGTTTTTCAATTGTGTCAGCCACAAAGCGGCATCGGGAGAATGCAAAATGCTGTTAACACACTCGGCTACGGCTTGTTTGGCCAGCTTGGTGTCTATGCCCTCTCCGCGGGCAATGCGGTCCATAAAATCAAACACCAGAGCGCCTGTTGAACGGTAAGTTACCTTGGCCCGGTGGATTTCATCCTCAAAAATACCTAATTTTTTCGGTGGCGCCGGATAGGAAACCGAACTTTTAATAGCTCCTTTTGATCCATCGATAGTAACGGGTTTGCGTTTTCTTAACTTGGTCGTGTCGATATAAACATAATTGCAAGTTTCTTTGAGTTCTTGTATTTCTGCCGGCGTTCTTATTTCAAAGCCTTGAAACAAAAAATGAGTTTCGAGCCAAGGCCGATCCAGCTCAATGACATACATGCCGATTCTGAGCATACCAACGGGCGTATAGACTCTTTCCGGAACAGAAAATCTGTCATCAGCCGGTTTCTTTTTTTCACTCCGCCAAAAGAAAAACCAATCTTTAAAAGCCATAAATTTACCACTAAAATTCTGCAAAATTGCTAGGCAACAAAAGCGTCAAGTGCCAGATCGAAGTAAAGTATAGTCCAGGATTATCGCTCATTGCTCCACGCCCGCCCAGTCGAGGCCAGAACTTTTAGCTGGTGAGCAGCCAATTTTAAGCTATGCTTTGCTCAACCGATATTTGTAATTTATTGGTCAACAGTCAATACTTAGCTAGCCTATTAATTTCCAGTTCCGGTCCATGAGTGATTTTAAAGATATTTACGATATTTTAGATGAGATATTGCGCTTTGATCCCGAGATATTGAGCTTTGATCCCGATGCGTCTGAAAGCACCTTTATTAATCAACGCCTTGCAACCCGTTTCATAAGGAACGACATCAAAGCGATTTTTTATAAAATCGACATTTTTACCAGTTTCGGATTTAATTTTTTTCGCCGTCTGGTTTCAGTAGAATTGCTCGATATCAGCAGTAAAGGCGCATTAATCTCCACTGACAAAAAACTTAAAATCGATACCAAAATAATTTTGGGGCTTAAATTCAAATCTGAACAAACATTCAGGATCAAAGCCCAAGTAGTCAGGAAGTCGACTACATCAGACTATGAGTACGGGATAAAATTTGACCTCCCCTATAACGAACTGGGTGATTATTTGGTCAAAACGCAGAATAAATTAAAATTCAAATAAGTACCGGTTTTAAATCCAACTTCCACTGTATTGCAGTTTTAACCCTCCCCTCACGCGATAAGCCAGTCATTTTTGGCGACATATTGACGCGCGGCAATATGCCACATTTCTATTTTACTCCGTCATTACTACACTAACTCCTGCTCTTGTATGCGAACCCTGCTGCTGGAGCAGCCTCTGCAAACCCTGGAGTCGGCTTATATGGAATTACTGTCCAGCCTGCTTAACGGCTATTTCGAAATGGTTTCAACCCTGCTGGCAAGCTTATGAGCATATTTCGGAAAATCAGATTGAATGCCATGAAAACCTAACAAGCAGAAAAAAGCCGGATATTATCCGGCTTTTTCGTTTCTGGCATCGGTGAAGTTTCGCTTTAAGATTACACGAATCCTTGTGTTCACCCAGCGGGTTTTAGATGTCCATAAACATCATCGGAAGGCCGTAAGTTAAAACAAAATAGCTAACCGCAAAAATAATACTGACAGTCATTTTGTAGGAAAAAAATTGTCGAAAAACGTAACTTACAATCGATATATACCATCCGACTAATAACGTCCCTAAAGCGATGGATATCTCTTCCCGGTTTTCCACATGGTTAATCACCATCGTAAAATCGAGCGCCTCGGCGGCAATTGCCAGCGTCATAATAAAGTTTTCGCAGACAAAAATGGCAGTGAATAACTGATTGAAATACCCCCATTTTCTGACGACCAGCAAAAACACAGCGATGGACGAAAAAGCCATGAATGTCCTCAGCAAGACTTCGAGCGTGCCATCGGCAGGATCGGCGATCAGGCTTTCAACAATGATGCCTGAAACCAGGTAGAAGGCCACCACTTTCCACATGAACGATTTGGGCGGAACGAGATCTGCCGGATTATTTCTGAACCAACAAAGTCCAAGGTATTTGAGTAATAAATTCATGACAATTTTTTTGTGCTTTATGAAAACAGGGCCAGTTACGGATATAAATTAGCAGCTTATTATAACCACCCTAGCAGATCAATTGTAAATTCAGGGAGGCGGCGTAGCGATTTAGGCGCCGCCTCGCTTCAGTCCCGATGCCAAATCAACTCGCCGTTCTTGTAAACCGACTTGACCCGGTGCAAGGGAATGGTATGCCGCTGTCCCTCGTGATCGAACAGCTCGAAAAGGCCCGGGCCGTCCTTTGGAAATCTGATTTCGCGAAACGGCACGCGGATGATTTCGCGCTCGATGCGATCGTAATAACCGATGACGAATTCGCTTCGGCCGAATTCCGGATCCCAGAGGATGCGATGCAGGAGCTCTTGAATGGGAATCATGAGTGCGTTAACGGCTGGCAAGGATTTTGACGAAACCGGTTCCGTCGGCGGCCGGGGCGATATCTATCCGCGCCAGTCCGAAAGCGCTCAACCACCCAGGCGTTGGTGACCAGATGCGGACTGATGCGCTCGACGCTGAACACGGATTCGCCCCGGCATAAGGCGGCCGGCAGGATCAACTGATCGGCGAGATGCTGTTCCAGGGCCGCGCCTGATCGATAGTGTTGCAACAGCGCGGAACAGGCTTCCTCGGCGACTTGCTCGGCGGGCTTTCCGCGTTGTCCTTGGGCACCGTAGCCAGCCAGGCTGTTTTCATAATGCGCGGTCAGATACAAACCGGCGCCGGGGCAGGATGCTTTCAAAACAGCCGTCTCGATATCCGCCGCCAGTCCTGCCTGCTCCAGCAGATCACGCGCGCGGGCAGCCATGCGTTCGCTAATATGAGCGGGCAGATTGGCGGCTAGCGCGCGTCCGGTAACTCGCACGCAGCGGACCGCGCTGTTTCAGGCGCAGAGTCCGCAATTTCGCCGATCCCGCAATGCGCAGCCTCACTTCTCCTTGCCCCACCGGAAACCAGCCGGATCGCGTGAGGGAAAGCTCGGCGCGCACGCTCATGCGGGCGAGCATGGGCAGCCAGACATCGTGCACGTAATCGTAGGAAGGGCTCATGGCAACGTGCGTGCCGCCGCGCAAAATGACGCTGGAGCCGCCCGCGGCCAGCGCCAGCGGCAATAGCAGAGTTTGCAGCACCAGCATGACCGAGCCGGCGCTGCCGCCTTCCCGTGCCTCGGCCACGTCCAGGAAGTAATCGCCGGCCCGAACCGGCTTGCGGGGGATGAATTGCAGCGTTTGCGAGCCAAGTTCCGCACCCTTCAGTTCGGCATCGCAGAGCATCGCCGCCGCCCGCACCGAAGTGAGATGCTGCGCCGCCAGCCCCGGCTTTTTCCTGTTCGCACGCAGGTTCTCGATGCGCACCGGACGCCCGGTGATGACTGCCAGGCTCAGCGTGCTGCGCAGAATTTGCCCGCCGCCTTCGCCGTAGGAACCGTCGATGCTGAGAAAATCGGTCATATATTAAATTTTCCCGAAAAAGGATAAAGCTGCTAACACAAGCTTCACAACTCATGAAGGATATTGATCCGCTTCACTGCGTTCAGCACATCCTACGCGCTTGACGCGGATACGGTCGCGGACTTCATCCAGGAGCTTTGGAGGTGTATTTGTATTTTGCATAAGAAGATTGCTATCAATAATTGGATACTATAGTATTCAGACTGACTGATTGCTGGTATGGCGTTATGCACCGGCGGTTTAGAATTAATATTTACCTAAAAAGGTGTCTACTTTACGTTAGGCCTCATCAATGAGCACTACCGCTTACCATCAACTTGGTCGATTCATTGTCACCTTCCAGCATCTGGAAGGTGCGGTAAACAACTTGCTCGTACTGATGGCCGACACGGACGATGGCGTCATACGAATCATCGCAAACGACCTTGAATACAGCAAGAGGCTCAATACCGCAGACGTCCTATTCGCAAGCTTCGTCGATCTTCGAAAAAACACACGGGCTGAAGCGAAAGCTGAGTTTCACAATCTCATGGTGGAGCTTGGCAAACTCGGGGAACGCCGCAACGATCTGGTTCACTCAAGGTACAACTCCTGGCTAAACGTTCACGGAAAAGAAGGTCTGATACGTACCAACTCAAAGCTTCGCAGCAAAAAGGGCGAACGTGAGGAAACGGATGAGGAACTCCAGCCGGAGGCATTTGACGACGATCTTCAGCGCCTCGCCATAGCTAGCGACGCACTAGAAAAGTTTCGCCTGCAAGTCATCGACTGGTTGTACCCTGCGGAATGAGGCATAATTTAAACGTTATGCGTTTTGATCGATGAAAATAACCAAGTTCATATGGATTGTCGTTGCCGTCGCAATCGGCGTATTTTTCGTGAACAAGCTTCTTGACGACAGAGCGAAACGCGACGCACAGAGAGCAGAGACACACCGTGTGGAACAGGAAACCAAAACAGTCGTGTCGAAAATGGCGGCGGACAGCAACGCGGTTACAAATTGGGACAAGCGTCTGAGCAAAGATGAGAACTATCGCATGTCACCTGTTCTCACCATTGAGCTAGAACAACTCTGGCAAGGTGATCGGCCCATTCTGTTTATAGGCTCAATCAAGGACATATCATCGGGAGTTGGAGGCGACTATCTGATGCAAATGGAGAGAGGCCTGTTTACTTCAGCCCCCATGTTTGCCACTGAGTTGAGGCTTTCTCTTCATGCACCAAAGGCGCTCATTGCCCCATTCCTTGCAAAGCACCCTAAGCTGTTCACCGATTCCGGTTTCAACAATGGCGTAGCTGTGGTGGCGAAGGTTCAAGCCATAAACACTTCAGATGAGCGTGGAGAAGATGGCGAACGGGTTGAAGTAAAGACAGGTCTCGGAGAGTTATTAGAAATTCAATATACAGGCGACGTTTTTTTCTGAAATGAAGGGGGTAGCTATGACACCATTGGCACGCATCTTGGAGTTTTACAAATGCGCGGTTCTCACGGTAATTGCAATCGTTCTGGTCGGCCTCTATTTGAAGACGCCTGTTCCATTTACGATCGAGAATGTTCGCAGCAAGAAAGTCGAGATGGTACAAATTCCATTGGTGCGGGTTCAAGGTGGGCACATTGATTCGGATGTATCTGGAAGCGTCGAGATCAATAAATAATCTGACGGAAACGCATAACGCATCGTTCCCCAAATGGACGCTCCGCAAGCGGGCTTTGTCCGCTCGCTCCGCACCCCTTAACTCAAACGTTAGGCGCTTCCAGGGCCGTAGGATGATGATATGGACTCCTCTCCCTTCCACGTGTCATAAAAATGCACCAACAATTTTTATAACGGAGAAAAGAGGAGTCCATATCATCATCCTACAACGTTCATCCTACAACGTTTAGCCAAAATTGGATTTTTGCAATTGCAAAAGATGGCCTCTTGCCGATTTGTTCACAGGACGAGCTGCATCAAAAGCCAAAGTAATCTCTTCTCCGGTGAAAATCCTTTCCAGGGTTACTCAACAACTGAGCCTGGTAGGGTCCGCACCGCGTACCTTTTTTGAGCTTTATCTCACTCGAACGCTTTGAAAATGGTACGCGGTGCGTACCCTACTTCTGAGATTGATCACAGAAACCTTATTCCCTGGCAAAAAAAAGGCCGGATCAGCTCCGGCCTTTTTCAACTTCCGTTTAGTGCAGCAAGCCCTGCAGCAAGCCATTCAGCTTATGCACGAACGCGGCGGGATCTTCGAGCTGGCCGCCTTCTGCGAGAATGGCCTGATCAAACAGGATATGAGTCAGGTCGGCAAAGCGCGCATCGTCCTGTTCGGCTTTCATGCGTGTCACCAGCGCATGGTTCGGGTTGATTTCAAAAATGGGTTTTTTGCCAAAACCCATCGGCTGGCCCGCTTCCTTCATGATGCGTTCCATGTGCAGGCTCATGCCGTATACATCGGAAACCAGACACGCAGGCGATTCGGTCAGACGATGACTCAGGCGCACTTCGCTGACTTTATCGGCCAGTACGTCCTTGATTTGTTTCAGCACGGCTTCGAAATCCTTGTTGATTTCTTCCTGCTGTTGTTTGTCTTCTTCGCTATCCAGAGCGCCCAGATCCAACTGACCCTTGGCGACTGACTGCAAGTGCTTGCCGTCGAATTCGTCCAGACTGCCAACCAGCCATTCGTCAATACGGTCAGACAACAGCAGCACTTCGATGTCTTTTTTACGGAAGATTTCCAGGTGCGGGCTGTTTTTGGCCGCCGAGTAGCTGTCCGCGGTGACGTAGTAGATTTTGTCCTGGCCTTCTTTCATGCGGCTGACATAGTCTTCCAGGGTGACATCCTGTTTGGCGCTGTCGTTATGGGTGGAGGCAAAGCGCAGCAGTTTGGCCACGCGTTCCTTGTTGCCGTGATCTTCGATCGGGCCTTCTTTGATGACGGGTCCAAACTGGGACCAGAAGGTTTCATATTTTTCCGGCTCATTTTTGGCCAGCGCTTCCAGCATACCCAGCACTTTTTTAACGGCGCCGGATTTGATGGTGCTGATTTGCTTGCTTTGTTGCAGAATTTCGCGAGATACATTCAGCGGCAGTGAGCTGGCGTCGATAATGCCGCGGATAAAGCGCAGATAACGCGGCATGAGTTGTTCGGCATCATCGGTAATAAATACTTTGCGGATGTACAGTTTTACGCCGTGTTTGGCATCGCGATCCCACAGATCAAAGGGCGCGCGCGAAGGCACGTAAAGCAACAAGGTATATTCGTTGGCGCCTTCCACCTTGCTATGCACATGCGTCAGCGGATCCTGAAAATCGTGCGCGACGTGTTTGTAGAACTCGTGGTAGTCGTGCTCTGAAATATCCTGACGGGCTTTGGTCCATAAAGCCGAAGCGCTGTTGATGGTCTCTTCAACGATTTCAGCGGGTTTTTCTTCCTCGCCTTCTTCAGCCATGGATGGCATGACTTCCTTGTCCATGACGATAGGCAGGGAAATATGATCGGAGAATTTTCTGACGATGCCGCGGATGCGGTAGCCGTCCAGAAATTCGCTTTCTGATTCTTTCAGATGCAGGACGATTTCGGTGCCGCGTTTTGCTTTTTCAACCGATTCCAGCGTGTAATCGCCCTCCCCGGCCGATTCCCAGCGCACGCCTTCGCTCTTGTCGGCGCCGGCTTTGCGCGTGGTTAAGGTGACTTTATCAGCGACAATAAACGCCGAATAAAAGCCGACGCCGAACTGGCCGATAAGTTCGCTGTCTTTGGCCTGATCGCCTGTGAGGGCTTCAAAAAACTGTTTGGTGCCGGATTTGGCGATGGTGCCGATATGCTCCTGCACTTCCTCACGAGTCATGCCTATGCCGTTATCGATGATGGTAATGGTGCGTTTTTCTTTATCGTATTCCAGGCGAATTTTCAGTTCGCTATCGCCTTCATACAGGCCATCATTGGACAGCGCCTGAAAACGCAGCTTGTCGGCCGCATCAGAGCCGTTGGAAATCAGCTCCCGCAAAAAGATTTCCTTGTTGCTGTACAAGGAATGGATCATCAAATGCAGAAGATGTTTAACTTCAGTTTCAAAGCCTAGGGTTTCTTTTTTTGCTTCAACGGTCATTTTTACTTTTCCTGATTATTAATGTGGATAACGCCGATGTGGGGATGGCTTGGTTTTTTTCAAGCCCAAACTGGACAGCGGACAATGTCGGGTTACACTTTATGAATTATGAAATTAAACCTTAAATCCAAAAAAATCCTGGTCGTTGAGGATTATCCCGTCATGCGCAAGGCCATCGAGCAGATGCTCTATACGCTCAATGCACAGCACATTGTGACGACGGAAACCGGCCTTGGCGCCATCAACGAGATGAAAAAATGCAAATTTGACATTGTCCTGTGCGATTACAATCTGGGCACCGGCAAAAATGGCCAGCAAGTGTTGGAAGAAGCCAAATATCATAAGCTGCTACCGTTTAATGCCATCTTTATCATGATCACGGCGGAACAGAATCAGGGCATGGTGCTCGGCGCCATGGACAACAAACCCGATGAATATCTGACCAAGCCGTTTAACGCACAACAATTGTTCAGCCGATTGCAAAGAAATTTTGCCCGCAAACACTACCTGGCCAGCATTGAAAGGGAAATCGATAAAGGCAATCTAAGCCTGGCCACACACAACTGTGAAAAACTGCTAAGGCAAAATGACCCCCGCATGCGTTTGCCTTTATTAAGATTGCGCGGCGAACTGGCGCTGAATACCGGCGACTTCACTAGCGCACAAACTATTTACCAGGACGTCCTGCAACAAAGGGATTTGCCCTGGGCCCGGCTGGGCTTAGGCATCATTGCTTTTCAGCAAAATAATTACCAGCTCGCCATAAGCACTTTCCAGGATATGATCGGGCTTTATCCGATGATGCTGGAAGCTTACGACTGGCTGGCAAAAGCCTATGAAGCTGCCGGTGAGCCGCTGGAGGCACTGGATACCGTCAACTTGGCGGTTGATCTCTCGCCCTCGGCCATCCTAAGACAAAAAAAACTGGCCACTCTGGCCGACAAAACCGAAAACCTTGAACTTGCCGAAAAAGCCTATAAAGCCGCCGTTAAATTGGGCAAAAATTCTGTGCATAAATCCTCCAGCGATTATTCCGGCCTGGCCAAGGTCTTTTTAAAAACCAACGCAACCAATCAAGCACTGCAAACACTTGATGATCTGCACCAACAGTTTATCAATGACCCCGATGCCGAACTCCGGGCGGCCATTATCGAGACCGAAGTCTATAAAAAGCTGGGTGACGACACCCTGGCCGAGCAAGCTTTTGAAAAAGCGCTTGATTTAAACGTGCAATTTGGCAAGCACACGTCTCCGGATTTACGCATGGAACTAGCCAAAACCTGTTTTCTGCACGGCAATCCAGAAGCTTCCGAAAAAATTATCGACGATTTAGTCATGCGCAATATTGATGATAATAATTTTATGGATGACATCAAAAAAATGTGCACAGACTTCAACCATAACGCTTATGTGGAAAGCTTAATTCAGCGCACCCGGCAGGACGTAATTACCATCAACAACCAGGGCGTCAGCCTGTTTAAACAGGGTAAATTTATTGAAGCACTCGGCGTTTTCGAGAATGCCATCGCCAAAATGCCCACCAACAAGACCATTATCATGAACATGGCAAAAATTATTGTCTACGATATGAAAACGTCCGGCGGCAGCGAAGAAAAAATCCTTAACGCCAAAAACGTTATAAAAAAAGCCATCCAGCTAGGCGTGCCTTACAATAAGATTGATCCGCTACAACGGGAACTGGTCAAAATTGTCACCGAACAAAAAAGCCGCCAGCCCTCATTGTAGTCGGAACAGGCTAATTTTTGAGCCCCACAATGGCGCGACTGCTCACTCGCCCTCCTCTAAATCCATCTAAATATGCAAGACACAAATCCATGCGCCATTAATTTTCCGGCCATTCTGGCGTCTTCGGTGCATGACATGAAGAATTCGCTGAGTACGCTCATGGCGCTGATTGGCCGTCTGGAAAAAATGTATCCAGGGGACAGACCACCGGAGTTTGAGCAACTGCAATTTGAAGCCAACCGCATGAATAGCGGCCTTTTGCAGTTATTGATTCTGTATAAAATCGAGTCTTCCCGCTTTAGCCTGTCTATCGATGCCTACCCGGCACTGGACATCATCCAAGACGTGATGGCTCAGCAAACGGCCTTGCAGTCACTGACGCCTATCCGGCTAGTTAGTGAATGTCCTGAGGACTTGATCTGCTATTGTGACAACACGCTGATCGGCAATGTCATCGGCACGATCGTCAATAATGCACAACGCTATTGCCGGAGTAAAATTCTACTTTCCGCCGCCCAGGAAGGTCATTATGTTGTGTTGCGTGTTGAAGATGATGGCGCCGGCTATCCGGATGGCTTTGTTACGGAACCCGGCAACAATATGTCCTTTGATCCGGGCACCGGCAGTACCGGACTGGGTTTGTTTTTTGCTGCCACGCTTGCCCAGATGCACACTAACGGTGAACAGCGCGGCTATATAGAAATCGATAATAACAGCCGTTTGGGCGGCGCCAGATTCAGCCTGTATTTGCCATAATGGCTGCTGATGCCAGCAACAGACATATCTCCCGCAAGGTCTCCCAGGCATCACCGCGCTGCTGCCCCTTGATTTGCCGGTCCGCCTTGGCACTCAACACCAGAATGCTGTTCAGATCATGCTCACTCAATCGGCTCAGGGCATTATTCATGAGCTGCTTGCGCTTGTCCCAGACCTGGTTGTTTTTAAATACCAACTCTCTATTCTGCCCTTGAGCCAGTGCCTGCCTGATCTTAATAAGGGTTCGAGCTTCTCGCGTTAACGCCCATAACACCACCGGCGCAGCCATGCCTTCGGCCTGCAAGCCGGACAATACCCTGAACATGCGGTTCACATCGGCCGCCAGTACGCTGTCGGTCAGCTTGAACACATCGTACCTTGAGCTGTCGGCCACAACGTCGCTAATCTGCTGATGACTCAGCTGACCGGCTCCGTATAACACATAGAGTTTTTCTATTTCCTGCGCCGCGGCCAGCAGATTGCCTTCGATTCTGGATGCCAGCAGTTGCAAGCCGGCTGTGTCAGCCTGTAGGCCTCGCCGCTGCATTCTTTGCTGTAGCCAGTGGTTCAAATCCTGCCCTTCCAATGGCCAAACCTGAACAACAACCCCCGCTTTATCGAGAGCCTGACACCAGCGCGTCTTCAGTCCATCCTTAGACAGTTTGCCGCCAGTGATCAGCAACACCGTATCTTCCGGCAGGCGTTCACAATAGGCTGTCAACGCTTTTGAGCCTTCTGCGCCGGGACTCGCGGACGGCAGTCTGAGATCGATAATTTTTTTGTCGGCAAAAATCGAGTAGGAATCAGCCGCCACCATTAGCTCCTGCCATGCAAAGCCGGTATCCTCGGAGAAAACCTCGCGAGTCAAGTAACCGGCGCTTCTTGCCGCTTTTCTGACCGCATCGGCCAGCTCGCCCAGTTGTAACGGTTCATCGCCACTGATGAAATACACCGGCGCCAACCCTTTAAGCAAAGCGGCATTCAATTGCTCGGGCTTCAGGCGCATGTTATTTAGGGTTGGCCGCTAGCGCAACCCGGGCGCGGTTGATAATGGCAACCACAGCCTGTTGATACATTTCTCCACGAATCACGCCTTCCTCACTATCCTTGGCCATCACAACTTGCTGGTCGTAATAGTAGCTGCGCCTGATTTCAATCGGTTGGCGCTCCAGCAACGGCTTATCGCCCGCCCCGATCAATTCATAATCCAGCTGCAAAATCAGCTCAAATTCGTTACTCTTGCCAGAGGAACTCAAGGACAAGGCTCGTCTTTGGCTATTTTCATCGTATATTTTGACCATCAGCGCACCTACCGGAGAGCTGACCAGTTGGGCTGAAGAAGACTGTAATGCCTTCCTGAACTGCTCGTGCAGCTGAGCCGATCCGCCATCCAGATAAATATTTTTCAGGCCTGTCGGCAAATCAACCGCGCCCCGTAAATGATAGCCGCAGGCAGTCAGCCATACGGCGACCGCCAAGATAACAAATTTTTTAATCAGCACTGCGCTTCCTCCGGACAATACAGCTCATTACACAACGATGTTGACCAGTTTTTTCGGCACCACAATCAGCTTTTTAACCGGCCGGCCCTCAATAAAGCGCTGCACATGTTCATCATTCAAGGCCAGAGTTTCGATCTCATCCTGAGCGGCAGTGCTGGAGACCGCAATTTTACTGCGCAGCTTGCCGTTGACCTGGAGCACCAGCTCAATGGTGTCCTGCGCCAGGGCGGCGCTATCGACGCTCGGCCATGCGGCAGCCACGATAGGCTGGGTATGACCTAGTTCCAGCCATAATCGTTGGCAAATATGCGGTACTATCGGCGCTAACATCAACACTATGGCTTCCAGGGCTTCCTGCCGTACCACCCTACCGTTGTTGGAGTCATCAACAAATCTGGACAAGGTGTTGCTCAACTCCATATTCGCGGCGATCACCGTATTAAAGGTGTAGCGTCTGCCGAAATCATCGGTGACTTTCTGGATCGTTAAATGCAGCTGGCGGCGGATCGCCTGTTGCTCTTCAGTCAATGTCAGTGTTGATACATCGGCCTTAACTGCCGGCCCGCCACCTTCAACATGCAGATAGGCCTGACGCCAGAGTCTTTTAAGAAACCTGAAGGCGCCCTCAACGCCGCTGTCCGACCATTCCAGCGATTGCTCGGGGGGCGCTGCAAACATGATAAACAAACGCACGGTATCGGCGCCGTATTGATCAATGAGTCCTTGCGGGTCGACCGTGTTGCCCTTGGATTTGGACATTTTGCTACCGTCTTTGAGCACCATGCCCTGGGTCAGCAGCTTTTTAAACGGTTCATCACATGCCAGCAAGCCTTCATCGCGCAGCAATTTGGTATAAAACCGCGCATACAATAAATGCAAGATAGCGTGCTCAATACCGCCAATATAATGGTCGACAGGCAACCAGTATTGGGCAGCTGCAGACAGCATGCTGCCGGCAACGCTTGCCGCTCCCTGCTCACGCTCATTACCTGCATCCATGCAGGCAAATCGTGCAAAATACCAGGATGACTCCATAAAGGTGTCAAAGGTATCGGTCTCCCGGCGCGCAGCCTTGCCGCATTGAGGGCAATCCACATGCGAGAAGGTCGGGTGCGCAACCAAAGGCGACTGTGAGCCGTCAAGAACGACGTCCCGAGGCAATTGCACGGGCAAATCCTGTTCAGGCACCGGCACCGTCCCGCAATCATCACAATAAATCACCGGTATCGGCGCACCCCAGTAACGCTGCCGGGAAACGCCCCAGTCGCGCAAGCGGAAGACAATTTTGCGCTGGCCCTTGTTTGCCTTTTCCAGCGCTTCGGCGATGGCGGCAAAAGCCTGTTCCGAGCTTAAGCCGTCAAATTGGCCGGAATTGCGCAACACGCCTTTAAGCGTATAAGCCTTTTCAGAGCAATCATCGTTGGCGCCATCGGCGGCAAAAATCACCTGCTTGATGGCAATGTCGTATTTTTTCGCAAACTCAAAATCGCGCTGGTCATGCGCTGGAACGGACATCACTGCGCCAGTACCATAACCCATCAACACGAAATTGGCGATCCACACCGGCACCTGCTCGCCGGTGATCGGGTGAATGGCTTTAAGGCCGGAATCCACGCCGCGTTTTTCCATGGTTTCCATGGCCGCTTCCGAGGTCTCCATGACCTTGCACTCATCAATAAAGGTGCGAATAGCGGGATTTTTTTCTGCCGCTTTTTGCGCCAAGGGATGTTCGGCCGCAACAGCAAGATAGGTCACGCCCATCAAGGTATCGGGGCGGGTGGTATAAATCCGGACCGGTTCGTCCATGCCCAGCACCGGAAAATCCATTTCCACGCCTTCAGAGCGGCCAATCCAGTTAGCCTGCATGGTTTTGACCTGCTCCGGCCAGCCGTCCAGCGTTTCCAATGATGCCAGCAGTTCATCGGCATAGGCAGTAATTTTTAAAAACCACTGGGCGATTTCCTTGCGTTCCACGGGCGTATCGCAGCGCCAGCAGCAACCGTCGATAACCTGCTCATTAGCCAGAACGGTCATGTCATGCGGACACCAGTTGACAGGTGCAGTTTTTTTATAAACCAGCCCTTTTTCCAGCAATTTCAAAAAAAACCATTGCTCCCACTTATAATAATCAGGGTCGCACGTCGCTAATTCGCGTTTCCAGTCATAGCCAAAGCCCAGCCGCTTGAGCTGGTCGCGCATGTAGGCAATGTTTTCATAGGTCCAATCAGCCGGGTGAACACCGTTTTGCATGGCGGCATTTTCTGCGGGCAAGCCAAATGCGTCCCAGCCCATGGGTTGCAATACATTCTTCCCCAGCATGCGCTGGTAACGGCTGATCACATCACCGATGGTATAGTTACGGACATGCCCCATGTGCAATTTGCCGCTGGGATAGGGGAACATCGACAAGCAATAATACTTTTCCTGCGAGGCAGACTCCGTCACATTAAATACACCTGATACTTCCCAGGCTTGCTGTACTTCTTGCTCAATAGCCAACGGCTTATAATTTTCTTGCATGCTTCTCGTCATTTACCGGTCAAAAGCGTTAGAATACCGTACAGTTGCTTAAATCTAAAGTGCCATTTTCAGGAGTTGAAACATGCAAAAAAATAAACTGATCACCGCCTACAACGAACTCATGAACCAACTACATGAGACCATGGATGAAACCCTCCACTCCTTGGCCGAGGCACTGGAAATCTCCAAGGAAAAAACCAGCAAAACCAGCGACTTGTCTAAAGACGAAATGGACAAGGTTTCTTCTTATGTCAAGCGCGATATTGAACATGCAGCGCACGGCCTGTCCGACAAAGAAGACAGCGAGTCTCTGTCCGAATGGTTTAAGTTTGACATCGAGCTGATTGAAAACTTCGCGCTGGATGCTTTTTTAAGTGTTGCCGACAAAACCCGTGTGGAACTGGCAAAACTTGAACGCCTGGCTGAACAAAACACGTACCATAGCGGCGACATTACCGTGCCCGGAACCTTTGTTTGTGACGACTGCGGTAAAGAAATTGCCTTTAAATCGACCAGTGAAATTCCGGAATGCCCGCAATGCCACGGCAAAACTTTTGTTAGAATTTGATATTAATGACCCAAGCTTTATAATGGTATTTTTATCTGTCTGATTTTACGGGGAATAATATGCGCAGGGTCATTTTCAATCAGAAAGGCGGTGTCGGCAAATCAACGATTACCTGTAATTTGGCTGCAATCAGTGCCGTTGAAGGCAAACGAACTCTAGTGATTGACCTTGATATTCAGGGCAATTCAACCCAGTACCTGCTCGGCAATAAAATCACTGACAGCGACAAAACCATTGCCCATTTTTTTAAAGACTGCTTAAGCCTTACACTGTTTGGCGGCCATCATTCCGGGCTTGAAAACGTAATTCATGAGACGCCTTTCCCCAATCTGTTTCTTATTCCGTCCCATCCTGAACTTGAACCCTTGCAAGGCCGGCTGGAATCCCGCTATAAAATCTTCAAATTAAAAGAAGCACTGGAACAACTCGACGGTTTTGACTGCATCTACATGGATACGCCGCCTGTCCTGAATTTCTACAGTCAATCAGCCCTCATCGCTGCCGATAAATGTCTGATTCCTTTTGATTGCGATGCCTTCTCCAGAGAAGCCCTGTATACCCTGATGCAGGCCCTGACCGAAGTTAAGGCGGATCATAATCCCAACCTGGAAATCGAAGGCATCGTCGTCAATCAATTCCAAAGACAGGCAAAACTGCCTCGCCAGTTGGTCGATGAGCTGATTGCACAAGGCCATCCGGTACTTTCTGCAATGATCTCGCCTTCTGTCAAGGTCAGAGAGTCACACTCGGAAGCGCAACCGCTGGTGCATTATGCCCCGCATCATAAGCTGACTGATGAATTCCGCGCCCTGCATACCGAAATTCACGGCCATTAACCACGTTTGCTCAGGAGCCGCGACTTGCCGGCTCCTGAGCATGGCCCTTGGCCGATAGGGCTAAATAACGCCCGGCCCCTGATGAAACACCCATTCCATTATCGGCTGCCCGGCCACCAAATGCTCCTTGATGATGCGGTCCAGTTTTTCGCTGTTGATGGCGTAATACCAAATGCCATCGGGTTGCACACACAACAGCGGCCCGGATTGACAGGGGCCCAAACAGGCGGCCCGCGTCTTTTTTATGCATAACGCGCCTTTATCGAGGCCCGCTGCCTTCAACTTCATTTTGAGCTCGTCATAAAGCGCCTGCCCTTCGCCATGCTCGGTGCAGCGTGGGCCGACACATACCAGCACATGACGCTGGTAATCCGGCATTTCCGGTTTAATCACTTCAATCATCCAGGGTTTCTCCAATGCTGTTTGCTGTAGCGGATTAACTTGTTGAGTAACAGCACTATCGCCGCCCCTGCCAAAAATGCCACGAGCAAGGCCAGCCAAGCGTTTTTATTCCAGTCTACCGGGTAAATATCGGGATTGGCCGGCGCGGAGATACCGGGAATGCTGGGCAAATCGCCATCACCGCCGCCTACCTTGATTTGCGCCTTCATACCCTTTTCCATGTGCTGCGGGACTTCGCAATGCACCAGATAAGTCTTGCGCTGACTGGGCAAAATAAAAGAGGCTGTCTTTTGCCCTGGCCCATTGACTTCAATGGTAAACATGCCCTTGGGATAAATATAACCGGGTAAATCGTGGATCATGAACTGGTGCCGGATCTTGTCATCATTGATAAAGGTGACGTTAATCCTGGAACACGGCGCCACTTCCCATTGCTGCTGATCAAAGGCAAACATGCTGCCGTTGAATTTTTTGGCGTATTCATGACCGCCGCGCACCGTAATGTCAACGTCGCCGGCAATCTTCGGACAGTCACGCGGAATTTTATCGTTGTTGTAATTCATGATCATGCCGGTTTCATCCATGACCATGCCCTCCATGCCCGCCAGAACGTTCAAAGACCAGGCGGCCAGCCACAACAAAACCAAAAAACACTTAATGCGCTTCATGGTTGCTGCCCCATCCTGAGGCTGCGCAAGAGGTAAAACACAAGCGCGAACAGCAATCCGATTGTCAGGCCGAAGGCGATGATTTTTAGATAATTCGGGGGCAGACTTCCGGCTTCGCCGAGTAGTTGCTCAAATTCGCCCGTAGCCCACATTGGGGTTTCGCGCGCGTAATAAGCGCTGGTGAAGAACTGATCAAACATCCCTTCGTGCAGTTTCGGCATACCCTGCTCATCGATAAAATCGCGGTACACGACCATGGAGATATTACCCCCCGGGCTCACACCATCATTTGTCGCGCCGGTCTCGACATGATCATGAAACATCCAGACACCTTCGCCGTCGTTATGGAGGCCGTCATTGGTCGTATCCAGCTTGATATCGACGCGTTGCGCCGATGCAATATCGACCACATCGCGAATGACTTGCATGGCCTCGGACTGCTTGATGCCGTCGTAATGCGTGACCGTGGCCTTATGGCCATGGAAATGCAGCGCCATAGCCGAATTCTGAGCATTGGCGACGCGCAGTTTGATCTTTTCATTGGGCCCCGTGACGATCAGGTCATCGCGCAACGTATACGGGAAGGCATGGCCGTTCAGCAGGAAATAGTTTTCATGCGATTCGGTCATGTTGTATTCGCGGTTCATTTTTTTCTCGATCAGACGCGGATCGTTGGCTTCCTGGATGATTTTCGCCAGATGCTTGTCGACGGACTGATAATGCAGGTCATATTCCTGGGTGTACTCCTCTTTGACTCCAGCGGACGGATGCCGCACATGGCCTCCACCAATATTGAAGGTCTGCACCCAGTTGTTCGGGCGATTTTCTTCTACGATGAACATACCAGCCATGCCCATCATGACGTGCTTGTCAGTCTGTACATGGCAGTGATAAAGCATAGTACCGGCCGTCCGGGGCTTCATCTCATAAATGTGGCTGTCGCCCGGGAAAACACCCATGGCGCCAGAGCCGCCGTGCGCGTCGCCATCGTTATCGTTGCCAGACGCTGTTTGCCAGGGGTGGTCAACGCCGTGAAAATGAATCGTGTGCGGAAAATAATGCGTGTTTTCCAGTGTGATATAGACCTGATCGCCCTGTTCAACACGAATAACTGGCGACGGCGCACGCAGATAATCATTGGCCTGCCGGGAGCCATAATTTTTAACCGCCATATCGCTGGTTTTGGGCGCAAAAACCCAAAGCCCCGGCTGAATACCCGGCGCAATAGCGTAGCCAGGAAAGAGAAAATCGCCATCGGGGCTTGAGCCATTCAACTCAACCACTTCCAGCTTGATGCGAATGATGTCGGGGTCGCCGTCATGATCCAGATCATCCGACATCGTCAAGGCATCCCCGGACAATTGCGTATTCATCCAGGTATGCATGGAAATATTATTCATACCTTTCACAAATGCCGCGACGTCATAGGGATTGTCAGGATTACATGCCAGCGACTCGGCGATTTCAACGCCATCAATGACCTGTGCCTGGCGCCATTCCGGGTGCTCGTTTTTGCAGGGTATTTCAAAACCCGCCTGTTTTGACATCACTTGATGACTGGTATCGGGCGGCTTAAGCCCGCCCTCCTGCATCGCTCCCGGCCTTAGCCAGACCGCCAGCGGGATCAAAAACGCTATCAGGAGAATAATCAGCCCACGTAAATATTTGTTCTGCATTTTCAAAAAGCTGTGCGCAAACCGGATTAATGACAAAAACGAACACTATACCGAAATTTTGCCGGCTAGGAAGCCTATTTAAACCGGCTTTCTGTACACATTCATTATTTATACTGCCGTCGGCACTCAAGCTCAAATCTCATTTACACACCCGGAGTCAGCACATCATAATCAAAAATCGTAAGCGCTCCCATCTAACAACTGACCGCTGGATCAGGCAGCGTATTGTCATCTAAAGCTTTTCAGGATAACGTTGTCCCAGGAAAACTATTGACACATGAATTGTGTATACCTAATTGTTCAATGAACAATGATTTTCACTTAAATGGCCTCCTGATTTTGTAAACTCTAAGCAATAGACTCTGGAATTTACATTCATCCATGAAAAAAATGCCCACAACTACGACTATGACCCCCGATAATTCCGTCCCCATCATCTTCGTACGCGGCGTTAACAAAACCTATGCCGGCGGTTTCCAAGCGCTCAAAAGCATTAACCTGGACATAAAACGCGGCGAGATATTCGCCTTGCTCGGACCGAATGGTGCGGGCAAGACGACACTGATTAGTATCATCTGCGGCATCGTCAACGCCACTTCTGGCACCATCGTCGCCGACGGTCACGACACCGTGCGAGACTACCGCGCGGCGCGGGCAACCATCGGCTTGGTGCCGCAGGAACTACATACCGATTCGTTTGAATCGGTATGGGCCACGATTAAATTCAGTCGGGGGCTGTTCGGTAAGGCGCCCAACCCAGCATACCTGGAAAAAGTGCTGCGCGATCTGTCCCTGTGGGACAAGCGTAACGTTAAAATCATGGCGCTATCAGGCGGCATGAAACGCCGAGTGCTGATTGCCAAGGCCCTTGCGCATGAGCCAACAATATTATTCCTTGATGAGCCGAGTGCCGGCGTGGATGTGGAGTTACGACACGACATGTGGCGCATGGTGCGTAAGCTTCGCGCACAGGGCACCACGATCATTCTGACCACCCATTACATTGAGGAAGCCGAAGACATGGCAGACCGCATCGGCGTCATCAACAAAGGCGAACTGATCGTTGTTGAAGATAAAAATGTATTGATGCGCAAGCTCGGCAAAAAGCAGCTCACACTGACTTTACGACAGCCCATGACCAGCATTCCGGCCGGACTAAGCGCTTGGTCGTTGGAGCTCACCGACGACGGAAACGCCTTGGTTTATAGCTTCGACACCCAGGAAGATGAAACCGGCATTGCCGAGCTATTGCACACGTTAAGTGATCACAGCATCGAATTCAAAGACTTACGCTCCAGCGAGAGTTCACTGGAGGACATTTTCGTCAGCCTGGTACATCAGCCCAAGGAGTCACTGGAATGAACATTTATGGCATTCGCGCCATTTACCACTTTGAAATGGCGCGTACCTTTCGTACTCTATGGGAAAGTGTCGCCGCACCGGTGCTTACCACCTCGCTGTACTTCATCGTATTTGGCAAAGCCATTGGTTCACGTATGGGCGACATTGACAGCGTCAGTTACGGCGCCTTCATCATCCCGGGTCTGGTCATGCTGAATTTACTGAACGAAAGCATCTCCAATGCCTCTTTCGGAATTTACATGCCCAGGTGGGCGGGCACTATTTATGAACTGCTATCAGCACCGGTTTCGTGGGTCGAAGTGCTGATTGGTTATGTGGGTGCGGCGGCGACCAAGTCGGTGATGCTGGGTCTACTCATTCTTGGCACCGCCCACATTTTCGTGCCCTACGAGATAGCTCATCCCTGGTGGATGATTGTCTTTCTATTGCTCACTGCTGTTACTTTCAGTCTATTTGGCTTCATTATCGGTTTGTGGGCCGATAATTTTCAGAAACTACAGGTAGTTCCGATGTTGATCGTCACCCCGCTCACATTCCTTGGCGGCGCGTTCTATTCGATCAATATGTTGCCCCCATTGTGGCAGAAGATCACCCTGTTCAATCCGGTGGTGTATTTGATCAGCGGCTTTCGCTGGAGCTTCTACGGCGTTGCCGATGTGCATCTCGCCCTGAGTATCGGCATGACGTTTGGCTTTCTTATCATCTGCCTGACTTTTGTATGGTGGGTGTTTAAGACGGGGTACAAGATTAGAAACTGAGGCGAAGATTATGAGCCTATTGCAAAGTCTTAAACGAGCGGAAAAGTAGTGGCCCGAGAATTTCCAAACTTGACGCGTTAATCGAATTTCCGGGTAGGATTGCTTACGGTCACCAATTTTACGATTCATTGAAATACGCCTTAATATAAACGCTAACGTACAATTTTTCCTTTTTGAGGGTGTACGCCCTAAACCGCGGAATTTTTCCATTTCATTAAAAATCAATTGGATGGAAAATGAGTTATGAATATTTATGTATTGTTGTTTTTAAACATTTAAAAAAATATCGAGGGTTTGTGGTTAGAACCCTTATAACCTGTAAGTAGGAATTTGAAATGATTCAGCTGAAAAAGAGTAAGAATTTTACCGGTCCGGAAGGCCCGGTGGTGTTGGTGATTATGGATGGGGTCGGGATTGGTAAAAATCCGGAAAGCGATTATGTGAAGCAGGCAACGACTCCGAATCTGAACTGGTTGCGTGAGAACGCCTTGTATACGGAATTACGGGCGCATGGGGTTTCGGTGGGGTTGCCGGACGACGGGGACATGGGCAATTCAGAGGTGGGCCATAATGCCATTGGATGCGGTCGCGTTTTTGCGCAGGGCGCATCTTTGGTTGGAAAGGCGATTGCCTCGGGCGCCATGTATGCCCCCGGTTCGGTTTGGCAGGAGCTCATTGAAAATGTGACTGACAGATCGTCGACGTTGCACTTTATCGGACTGTTATCGGATGGCAATGTGCACTCCAACGTGAATCATCTGGAATCGATGTTGCGTAAGGCGAAGGAGCAGGGTGTGAAGAAGGCGCGGATTCATGCCTTGATTGACGGGCGCGATGTGCCGCCGACGTCGGCGCTTGAGTATGTTGAGCGCTTTGATGCCTTCTTGAAAGAAATCAACGCGGATGGCACGGTCGATTATTGCGTGGCATCGGGTGGCGGACGCATGAATATTACTATGGATCGTTATGATGCCAATTGGGATATGGTGAAGCGTGGTTGGGAGACGCATGTGAAAGCAGAAGGCCGGATGGTTGCTTCGATGAAAGAAGCGGTGGAAACCTTCCGCAGTGAAAAGCCGGGTATTTTGGATCAGGATCTACCCGCGTTTGTTATTGAACGTGCGGGGGCACCTGTGGGCCCGATTGTGGATGGTGACAGCGTAATTTTCTTTAACTTCCGCGGCGATCGATCGTTAGAAATTACCAAAGCATTTGAAGCAGATGAATTAAAGGAGTTTGACCGCGGCCCGAAACCGGATGTGTTGTATGCGGGCATGATGCAGTATGACGGCGACCTTGGGGTTCCGGCGCGGTATCTGGTGACGCCACCGGCGATCGATCGAACCATGAGCGAATATCTCTCGAATGCGGGTGTCAAACAACTGGCTATTTCGGAAACGCAGAAATATGGCCACGTCACCTATTTCTTCAACGGCAATAATTCGGGTAAGTTTCCGACAGAGACCTGGAAAGAGATTCCATCGGATGTATGCCCGTTCGAAGATGCGCCGCGAATGAAAGCGGATGAAATTACCGATGCTGTGGTGCAGGCAATTGAGAGCGGGGAATATAAATTTATCCGCCTGAATTTCCCGAATGGCGACATGGTGGGCCATACGGGCGTGGTGAGTGCGGTAAAATTGGCTGTCGAAGCCGTGGATGAAGGCGTGGGCAGGATTATGGACGCGCTGAAGAAGACCAATGGAATTATGGTTTGCTCGGCCGATCATGGCAATGCGGACGACATGTGCGAACTGGATAATAAGACCGGAGCGCTGAAGCTGGATGAGCAGGACAGGTGTAAGCCGAAGACGGCTCATTCGTTGAATCCGGTACCTGGAATTGTATACGATCCGTCGGGAGCGGCCAACGCCCGTTTGGCTGATGTGCCGGAGGCGGGCATTGCAAATCTGGCGGCGACATGTATCACGCTGTTGGGCTTCGAGCCGCCGGAAGATTATGCCACGAGCCTCGTGGTCGTAGGGTAAGCCTGCTGGCAGGGTTTGGGCTTAAACCTCAATTAATGAATGCGCGCTTACGGCCACTATGCATAGAACCAAACTATGCATAGAAGATCTTCATTTCGACTTGCACCCCGCGCGCTACCAGCGATTACTGGTAGAGCGCTAAGCATAGTTATATTGATTGAAGAAAGCGCATCAATTCATCATCAGCTGGATGGTAACGACACGGAATGGTATCTGGCTCTTGAAGTCTAGCTAAAGCCTTTTCCTTCATCGCTAAATCGGCTTCAACATATCGATGTGTAGTGATTGTGCTCTCATGACCCAACCACAAAGCAATCACACTAAAAGCAACGCCCGACTTTAACAGATGCATGGCGGTCGTATGTCTTATGGTGTGCGGTGAGATGCTTCGTTTGGTGAGACTGATATGTGTCTGGGCTGCACTAGCAACTGCGATGTTTAATCGCTGGGTAACGTTGCACCGCGTCATAGCAAAGCCATCCCGATTAGGTAGTAACGCGGCATCGGCACTTAACATAGGATTGCGTTGCAGCCAGACGCCAATTTCCTGGACTGTACTTTTCCATAAAGGTGTCGATCGCTGTTTGCGGCCCTTGCCTCGCAGATGCACGCAGGCGGATTCACCCAACACAATATCGCCTACCTTGACGCCAATGATTTCTGAGACGCGCGCACCCGTGTTATAAAGCATGGCCAACAATAGATGGTCACGTTGCGAAGTCCAAGTATCTCCGGGTTGCCCAATTACAGCCAACATTTCCTCACGACTCAAGAAGCCCAGCATTGGGCGTTCGAAACGCTTCATGGGCACACCCAATGCCTGTTCGATGATGAAGAAAGACGTTACGTCGCGCCGTGCTGCGAACTTCAGAAACGCACGCAAGGCCGTCAATCTCAGGTTGCGGCTGCGCACCGAATTTTGCCGCTCTTGTTCTAAATGATCCAGAAATGCCAGGATCAAATCCGGCGTAATGTCGTTCAAGCTCAGTGCTGTCGGCATTTTGCCCAAGCGATGCCGCGCAAAATCCAGAAACAACAGCATAGTGTCCCGGTAAGAGGCAATCGTGCAAGGGCTCAACGAACGCTGGGCTACCAAATACTCGGTAAAAAATTGCTGTACCAGTGATGCAAATGATACGGGTCGAGGTGCCGTTATTTCAGTCATTGTTCACCTCCGGCATTTGCGTAAAACTTTCAAACCTCTCTGCCGCCACCGCCATGAGTTGAGGGATGCCGGTGAGATACCAATACGTGTTAGTTACATTGGTATGCCCCACATACGTGGATAAGGTCAACATATGCTGATCGACATCCAGTCCTTGAGCCTGCCAAAGTAGCACGCGGCGAACGACAAAAGTGTGCCTCAAATCATGGATACGTGGTCCCTGGTGCGCGCCACGATTGATCCAACCTAATTGCTTACGCAAGCTAATGAAGACGCGATGGACTTGCTCCATACTGAGTGGCTGCCCTAATCGTCGTCCACGAGCACCAACAAAAAACGGCGATTCATCCGTCACTTCGATATGGGAGTTTCGTAGAGCTCGATAGCGTTGCAGTGCATCTATAGTGCTGGGGTGGAGCAGCACATGACGTGATTTGGCAAATTTGGTTTGCCGTATGGTCAACATGCCCAACTTTAGATTGACGTCCGTGTCCAGCAAATGCAAGGCTTCGGAAATTCGAAGGCCGGTGGAAGCGATTAAACCGAACAGCGTCTCGTAGGTGGCGCCGCGTAATCCCGGAATAAATGAATCCAATTTATGGGCTGCTGCCAGTAAATCAGTGATCTCCTGTTCGCTATAAATGTGCGGTGCCAAGCGCTGACCGATTCGACCAAAAATAGTGTCGTCCGGCACCTCGGTACGGGGTTCAAATTGTTGTAGGTAACGGCAAAACGAGCGCAAATTTTTTAGTCTCCGCGCCCAAGTGGATGGATTACCGGTGTTACCCTTATCTTGTATGGCCCAGTCCGCCATAATTTCCACAGTAATTGGCTCTTGGCTATTTAGGGCATCAACGTATCGAGCAAAACTCAGAATCGAATAGCCTGATGTACGCAAACCAAAGCCCAATCGACGCCGCTCGCTCAGGTGGTTTTCGGCATGAGTTTGCATGGTAATATACGCATTCATGACACACTCCCAGGCCAAGGCAAGGCCACTTCAGCAAGATTTTTACTGTCGAGTTTGGCATAAATTAGCGTGGTATTCAGCGAGCGGTGCCGCAAGACATCGGCTACCTCTTTCAGTGAACTCCCGCCCGCCAATAAGCGGCTGGCCATAGTGTGCCTTAGAAGGTGTGAACGCGTGTACGGCAAACCGGCACGAGCATAAGCTTGGCGTATCGATTTACGGATGAGATCGGGGCCGACAGGCTGATCGCGTGGAGCGATGTTACGGACAAACACGGCCCGATTACTGGTGGGCGGCCGTTCATACTTTAGGTAATCAGCAATAGCTTGACCCGTTGCCGCAGGTAACGGCATAACATCTTCACGTCGCCCTTTGGTTCCTCGTAGCGTGATAGTCGCGGCCGACCAGTCAATATCATCAAGCCCAAGATGAGCCACCTCGCAGCTGCGTAAGCCGAGATCCAGCGCGCAATGCACGATGGCTGCCGTTCTGAGTGCCGCTGTGCCGTCATACACAAGAGCGTCCAATAAGCATTCAACTTCGCTATTACTGAGTGTCTTCGGTAGTGACGCTTGTTGCCAGTTGGCGGGAAAGTTGGCAACTCCAATCAGCTGGTGAACTCGATCACCCAGGGTGGCACGATAACGAAAATAGCCACGTAATGCCGAGATAGGCGCACTGATACTGGTTGTAACTTTGCAAAGCTTGCTCTGGCTGGCGACAAATTGGCGAATATGATCAGGTAGGATGGCGGAAATCACCACGGCTTGATCACCAAACTGCCCAAAAAGCAGGCGACGAATGAAGCAAAGATTGGTTTTGCGTGTTGAAGGCGCTAGCCCTCGGACATGGTTCATATGGTCATCGAATCGTTGCAACTCCTCATCCACTGGTGTTAGCCCTATTGCAGGATCGGCGATGACTGCATTGGCACGCAGCAAAACAAGAAGATGCCCAAGCGCTGCACGCGAATCTTTACGAGTGAGAAATACAGGTACTTCGCAGTTACAGCGAGGCAGGTGATCGTTAAGAAATTGTTGTATCAGCTTTTCATCGATGCTTTTAACATCAATATTGCATAGGGTTGTCCAGTGAGCAAAGTGGGTCAGTCCAGCAAGGTAATTATTGATCGTGTTTGATGCATAGCGGCAGTCAAACAAATGCAGCATGAAAGCATCAACGTAGGGTGCTAGTTCGCTCTCAAGTAGCCAACTGGTCGTGTGGTGGTGGGCAGAATTCATTAGAACCTCCAAAGTGAGTGAGTTCTCACTTCAGGACTCCGGCAAAACTATGTCAAGCTTAATGGCTACACTT
>CAWKEY010000043.1:0-11623 GCA_963848675.1 uncultured Gammaproteobacteria bacterium | reverse complement strand
ACCTCTTGTTTCACGCCACCGCCGAAACCTTGCGCACGATCGCTGCCACTCCTAAGCACTTGGGCGCCGAGATCGGCTTCATCGCTATTCTCCATACCTGGGGGCAAAACTTGCAGCACCACCCACATTTGCATTGTGTCGTGCCCGGCGGTGGTTTGAGTGCTGATGGCGAGCGCTGGATCTCCTGTCGGCCAGGCTTTTTTCTGCCAGTGCGTGTGCTTTCGCGGTTGTTTCGCCGGTTATTTCTGGAACAATTGCAGGCTGCCTTTGATAGTGGGCAACTGCATTTTTTTAACGGACTTGAAGCGCTTCTGAATCCCGATGCTTTTGCCCAGTATCTGGCTCCAGTACGAAAGGTCGAGTGGGTGGTTTACGCCAAACCACCTTTCGGCGGTCCTCAGCATGTCCTTGAGTATCTGGGGCGCTATACGCATCGGGTGGCCATTGCCAATCATCGCTTAATCGACTTCGTGGATGGTAAGGTCCGTTTTCACTGGAAGGATTACCGCCACGATTCACGCCAGAAAGTGATGTGCCTGGAGGCTGATGAGTTCATTCGTCGATTTCTATTGCACGTCCTACCCAGCGGGTTTCAACGGATCCGGCATTACGGCCTTCTTACCAATCGCTATCGCGCGGTTAAGCTGGCTCGCTGCCGGGCGTTACTCAACGCCCCAACTCCCGCCGTCAAAATCAACGATACCTCGTTAGACTATCGTGACCGCTACGAACAACTCACCGGCAAATCGCTACGGGATTGTCCGAAGTGTCATCAGGGCCACATGATTTGCATCGAAACCTTCCTGCCCGGCACGCTGCCTCGCGGGCCACCTGGAGAAAGTTTATGCCTGACCACATGAAAATGCAGCTAAACATTTCCGGAATACCCAAACGGAATGACAACCTTCCTTTGGTCCGCGTGGGCAAGGTTTGCGGTAATACGCTCATATTGCGGCTTGTTTACCCATCAATTAGTATATTGCAGCCATTCAATACCCTGAAAACCAGTCAGAAATTAATACCTGGTTCCGGCATTATGTCTTTGTCTCTGTTTAGCACCCTGACTCGATGATGCCGCTCTCATTCAATCCCCATAATTTCAAAGCCTGAGCGGCGGTTCAGTCCAACAGGATTTTTAGTCAACCAGTCGCGGTGACAGTCCGACAGGTTTTTAATACTTGTTTGCGCCGCGACCGCTAGACTAAAAACCCTCTTCATTATGCATAGCTCTGCATAAGGGTCGTGAGCTGCCAGTAGAGATAGTTAGCTTTTGACTCATATCAATACGTCAAAGCTGAATTAAAATGCTCGGTAAGCCAGTCAAGCGGGCTATGACTCCGCGATTCTCCCCCGTCGGGATAGACTGGCTAAATCGGATTATAAACTAATAGACTTCGCCATCGTATCATTCAGCACTTGAGATTTATGTGCAGTCGATAAATGCGTATAACGATCGGTACTGGCAAGGCTCTTGTGACCAAGGATTTCGGCTATTTCTTTTAATGTCCGACCGTCCCGCGCCAATGTTGAGGCGGTGTCATGGCGTAAGTCATGCCACCGGAAGTTTTCAATTTTGGCCGCTCTTAGGCATTTAAGCCATTGCTTTCTATAATCGAATGCTTGGTTTGGGTCTAAGCTGGATGGAAATAGTAGACCATTGCCAACTTCCCGGTGTTTTTTGAGTTCGTCGATAATAACGCTTGGAATGGGTGTGTGACGTGGCGTTCCGTTTTTGGTGTCGGATAACATTGCCAGTCCCTTATCAAAATCAATGTCATTCCAGCGTAACCGGTCAAGTTCACCTTTACGCATCCCTGTAGTAAGTGCCATCAAGACTTACTGTGAAAGATGCCCTGTGCGGGAGGCGAGCGCGAGCCTGACCTAAACAGGCCTAAAAAAAATGATGTTTGACCAACACGCCCGTTAAGGTGTGATATAGCCGTATTGAATGAGCTTCTTGATCCAGCGCGGCGCATTGCGCTGGACAGTCAGTGCTTCGTAGTCCGTATCGGCATCCCGGTAATAATCGCCGCGCTGGATTAACAAAAACACGGTTTTCAGTAATTTGTGGGCGATGGCAAAAATAGCGCGTTTTCGTCCGCGTCTTATCAGCAACCCCTTGAACTTTTCCTGCAATCCACATCGGGTTCGACTAGCGGCATTGGCGGCTTCGCACAAGATGCGTCGCACATAAGGATTGCCTTTGCGCGCCCTGGCCGATTGGCGTTTGCCGGCCGATTCGTTTTGGCCGGGACAGACGCCGGCCCAGGAGGCCAGTTTATCGGGTGAGCCAAAGGCACTCATGTCGTCGCCGATTTCGACCAATAGCATCGCCGCGCTAAATTCGTCGATACCCGGTATCGTTTGTAAATTTTGCAGGATCACTTGATAGTCACTCAAATGATTCAGCAGGGTTTGACGGAACCGCAGGATGCGCGCTTCCAATTCGTCGATATGTATCATTAGTTCGCGGATGACGAAACGGTGACTGTCCGACAAATCGCCCTCCAAGGCCTCGCGTAATTCGTCGGGCGTGGCTTTGAGACGCGGATCGGCATGGGTCAGCAATTGCTCGGGCGTTTCGCCGTCCAGCAATCCCGTAATCATGGCTTTGGCCGATTTGCCATACAAATCGCTGACCACGACGGACAGACGGATGCCGGCGTCGGTCAACAGTTTATGCAAGCGGTTTTTCTCGCCAGAGGCGATACCGGTCAACTTTTGCAGTTGCCGGGCGATCAGGCGATATTCCCGAAACTGTCGAGGCGGCACGAAGCCCCCCTCGCAACAAACCGCTTCGGGCCAGAATGGCCAGCCACTGGGCGTCGTTGATATCCGTCTTGCGTCCAGGGACTTGTTTGACATGGCGAGCATTGACCACGGCCAAATTCAAACCATACCACTCTAATGCCGCATAGGGACTCTTCCAATAAATGCCCGTACTTTCCATCACCACCAGTTCCGGATGAAAGGACGCTACCCACGCCGCCATTTCACGCCGATCCCGTTTAAAGCCACCAAACTCGCGCACTTCGGTGACGACCTCGCCCAGGTCGTTTTCAGACAAGACACAGACGGTCAGCTTGGCTTGGTGTACATCCAGCGCCGCCACACAACGATAGACTGCGGTTAATTCCATCATGACCTCCCAGGGTGTAAACTTGATGCTCAGGGAGGCGGCGGATGTCAGACTGAATTCACCTTCAGGCTTGAACAGCCCGAGGTCTTAGGGATAAGGCAATTATTAAAGCACCGTTTATAATAACTCCATTTCGCACAAATGGAGTTATTACTTATGAAGCCATCCACCTTGGCGCGCAACGGTGTCTCTACGGAGATGGTGAACTTGATTGGGCGTCTGATTGATTTGATTGCATGGCCAGAGCGGCGGCGCGCGATGGGTGATGTAACGATTGCGTTGCTCAATGGCAAGCCCCGTGTGGCGGAGGATGTGTTCGGTTGGAATCGAAGATCCGTTGAATTGGGCATTCATGAATATCAAACAGGCATCGTTTGCATCAATGACCTCAGTGCCCGAGGCAAGCCAAAAACCGAAGACAAGCACCCCAAGCTATTGGCTGAAATACAAGCCATCATGGAGCCTCATAGCGAATCCGAATCGAGCTTGCGCACCACCTTGCTGTACACCCACATGACTGCCAAGACGGTGCGCGAGGCGCTCGTGCAAAAGGGCTGGTCTGACGCAGACTTGCCCAGCGTACGCACCCTCTCAAATCTCTTGAATCGCCAGGATTACCGACTGCGTACAGTGACCAAGTCCAAGGTTCAAAAAAAACAGACGAAACCGATGCCATCTTTGCAAACGTCAGAGGCGTGAACGCAAGGGCCGATGCGGATGAGCACAGCTTGAGAATCAGTATAGACACCAAGGCGACGGTTCATGTCGGCGACTACTCCCGAGGGGGGCGTTCTCGTGGAATCGAGGCCGTCAAGGCCTTGGATCATGACCTGTGCATGAAGGAGAAGTTGGTGCCGGGCGGCATACTGGAGCCAGTTGCAGGCAAACCATTTCTATTCTTCGGCACGAACTACAAAACTAGCGACTTTATGGTTGATGGATTACTTCTGTGGTGGCAGCACAGGAAACCAGAACTACAAGGACTCAAGCAGCTTGTCATCAATTTGGACAATGGACCAGAATGCAATGGACGGCGCAGTCAGTTCCTGCTGCGCATGACAGAGTTTGCGGATCTGACAGGTTTGTGTGTGCGACTGGTTTACTATCCGCCCTATCACAGCAAATACAACGCCATTGAGCGCTACTGGGCGGGACTGGAAAAATCATGGAACGGCTACTTGCTCAGCACGGTCGATGCGGTCATCAATCGTGCGGGCAGGGCAATTTTTGCTGGAAAGGCATGCGCACCATGGCATGCCTGGTCGATGCCATTTACGAGAAGGGTGTCAAACTTTGCGGCAACGATAAAAGAAACCTTGAGCACCGACTGGAACGATCCGCAGAGTTGAATTGGTGGGATATAACCATTCGCCCTAAAACGGTGCTTTTATAATTTCTATATCCCTTATTACTGTGCGATCTCTTACGATTTATGCCGGGGTACGAGTCAGTCCGACGGGTCACGTTAGGTTTCAGGATTAAATCTCTAAAAATTTGATCGACCTCTGCCCGCCGCCTCCCGCACAGCATCTTTCATTTTCCGGGGTGATGCAGCTTTTTTTTCATGACCGTTAGGTAAAACTTCCCACCAATATCTTTAGCCGCTTTAAGTAAACGTGGTTTTTCTTCGTCGGATAAATAACGAACGATCTTGCCCCCTCACAGATCCCTGCGTGCGGAATTACCGCACAGGGCTCTTCAAAACTGCTCACTTTGCACACGGCTTCCTTATAATTCTTATAAAGCATGAAGTATGCGTGGTTTGGCTATTCTAAAATGCTTAATCAGCGCTCCAAAGCCTGTCCAGTTGTAGCTCTTTCGCTGACTACGTCGGTTAAGCCATTTGAAAAGTAGTCCTATAACTCGAAACACGAAATCATTGAGACTTTGAAAATTCCCAGTCACTCCATAGTAGTTATAGTAGCCAATTAGTTTCCTATTCAGCTTCTCAAAGAGTATTTTCTTTGGCAGACTACAATTCTTCTGAAACCATACTTTGTAATTTGCTATTGAAGTCCTAAGAGCTTATCCATAAATAATATTTACTTGATTTTTTGGCCGTATTTTACGTAAGGCGATAATAGAAGCAGCCAGCATAAGTAAGCCGAGGTAGCTACGGTCCATTTTTTCATAGCGCACCAAGAGTTTTCTGAACCGGTTAAACCACGAATGACAAACTTCAACCACCCACCGTCTAGCCTTGAAATCAGGGTTTTTGTCTTTTTCTGCAATTTCCTCACCTCGTGGCCTGACATGAGGGATATAGCTTCTTTCCTCAATCTCGCGCCGAGCCGGCTCGCCCACATAGCCAGCATCCAGGCAAAGGTTTTGTTTGAGAGTGTCCGGGTCAGGACGCTCGATAATAATCCCATCCAGGGTATCAGCCAGTAACTTGACATCATGGGTGTTCGCACCACTGATCACGAGGGCTAAGGGCAATCCCTTTTCATCGGTTAACAGGCTTCTTTTACTACCGTTTTTACCTCGGTCGGTAGGGTTTCTGCCCACCGATTCCAGTGCTAACGGCGCCTTAACCATTGCCCCATCAAGGCTTTGCCATTCCCAGGCAATGCCTTCCAGTTCGTCATATTCCAATAAGCTGGCACGCCATAACTTTTCAAACATGCCTGATGCCTGCCATTCCAGGAAATACCTGTGAACAGCACTGGCACTACCATAGTCACTTTTAGGCAGGGCTTTCCATTGACAACCTGTGCGCAAAACATAAAGAATCCCCTCAAATACTTTTCGCGGGTTTTGGGCTTTTTTGCCTCCACCTGGCTTGCGTTTATAGTCCTTTGTTGAATGCCTTTTCCGCTCTGGAATCAATTGTTCCACTCTTGCCCAAAAATCATCCGATACTTTCCAGCTTTGTAACCTTTTCAAGAAATTGCAACCTCTTATAAAACCCAAATGTGCAATTATTTTCCAATAATCTGAAATTTATCAAGTTATTTATGGATAAGCTCTAAGTTTATTTCGTGATGTGCGTCGTTTTAAAACCGGATAGCTCCACCGATTAACACACCAGCGAAATTCAAACCCCAGGAAATCAAATTTCGTTTTCACCCACGTCTTGCGTTGACTAAACTCAATAATCTGAGTCTTGTCCTCGGCAACTTCGAGGCCAAAACGAGCTAATCTCTGAATTAACGCTTTGTAAAAGCGTTGCGCATCTTTTTTCATATTGAAATGCACAGACAAGTCGAGTCACCCGAGGGAACCGCCCCCTCAGGTGCTCACAGATCCGGACTTGAACGTCTCCGCTCATCCGGCTCCTATCGTCCAGCCGTTGCATACAGCACTTTCCAATGAGCAAACAAATTCGGCTGTTTCCGCGCAATGCGATTCAGCCACTGTGCCGCTCGTCTTTTATGATGCCGTAGGCGTTTGTATTTTCGCGTCGCCCAAATAACCAAGCGTCGCTCAAGACATTTCAGGATCGGATAGAGTGCTGACTTATAATAACGACTGAAGTAGTTGATCCACCCTTGAATAATCGGATTGAACATTCGGGCTAAATCTTCCAAGCTCTTGTCGCTACGCTTTGGCCAGCTCCACCCTCTGGATGTGCGCCGAATAGCTTTAGCTGCTTTATTGCTGATCGCCGGACTGAAGTTGATAAAGTATTTCCCCCAACGGTTCTTTGAGCGTCTGGGGCGAAACGTATAGCCCAGAAAATCAAATACCGTGTTCGGATACTCGCCTTGCCGGTCGTCATCCTGACAGTAGACAATCTTCGTCTTCTCAGGATGAAGTTCCAAACCGACGTCCTTCATTCGTACGTTCAGCGCTTGCTTCAGTTGTTCCGCCTGGGCTTCGCTCTTGCAGTGGCACACACTATCATCTGCATAACGTTCGAAGGGAATGTCGGGATATTCCCGCTTCATCCATTCGTCGAATGCATAGTGCAAAAAGAGATTCGCCAGCAAAGGACTGGCAACACCACCTTGTGGCGTTCCTTTCTGCGGCTTTTTACAGATCCCATCCGGCATTTCAATCGGGGCTTTAAGCCACCGTTCAATGTATAGAAGGACCCATTTCTCTTTCGTATGTGCGCGCACTGCCCGCATCATGAGTTCATGATCGATATTATCGAAGAAACCTTTGATATCGAGATCGAGGACCCAGTCGTTTTTCCAACAGCGCTGTCGCGCCATCCCCACCGCATCCAATGCCGATTTACCCGGTCGATAGCCATAGGAATCAGGATGGAAATGTTTTTCCAATTCCGGCTCCAGATGTGTCTTGACTACCATTTGAGCAACTCGGTCAGCTACTGTGGGGATGCCCAGAGGCCTTATTCCACCGTCACTTTTGGGTATTTCTACCCGTAGCACCGGTTGTGGAAAGTAGCTGCCTGAGGCCAGACGATTCCACAGCTTGTAGAGATTATCTTGCAAATCCTCTTCAAACTTTTCGAGCGTCTGACCATCCACTCCGGCAGCTCCCTTATTAGCCTTGACCCTTTTATACGCCTCCCAAACTTGGCGTTTAGTAATACAAAATGGCTTTGCTTGTTTCAATCCAATCCTCCCGTTTCCGGTTGTTTTCTTTAGTTCAAGCTGAACAATGCTTCCCCTTCGCTCCAATCCCATTACAGAATCTTCATCACTACTACGGGTTGCTCCGCCCCTGTGCTCCGCATCGGTACTCTGACACTTATGGGGCTTCCACTTGTGTTTCTCCCTTGGCATCGGAGCGACAGGTTCCCACGTTCCACATAAGAGCCTGAATTTAGTTCATGCCACCTTCATGCCGGATGCCATCTAGCCAGTAAACAGGTATCCGCTAGACTGTTCCCGAAGTAACGACTACCCCTCGGTTTTGACATCATCCCTACGCTTTCGACACTTCAGCAGTGGTTCACTTGCGTTCATCTCCTAAATTCCTACCTGACAAAGTCTTGCTCTGCCTTTTCCGTAACGCTCACCACAACAGCTCTTAACTGTTGCAGCTTACGGTGGTTTGAAACCTCCCCCTGTAGAACGGTTTCGAGGGGCCCTCCCTCATCTCTTATGCAGCATAGCTGCACGGAGGACTTCGTCCTCCTGTGCGCCTTCGTGGCACACAATCATCCGCAAATCGGCATAAATAAATACGCCCTACGGAATGCGTCCGCACTATTTCATCAAACCATACATCCAAGACATTATGAAGATAGATATTAGCCAAAATTGGTGAAACACTTCCCCCTTGTGGAGTTCCCATCAAGGGATGTAACACCTGACCATCTGTTTCCAATACGCCTGCTTTCAACCATTTCCGAATAAGATTTAAAAAAGGTTTGTCATCTATTCGCTTGGCCAACATGTCCATTAACAAATCATGGTTTATGGCATTGAAGAAGCCTTTAATATCAGCTTCAACCACGACATGATACTTTCCTGATTTCAGTTCGCCCGTTAAGTCTTTAATGGCTTTATGAGCGCCTGTTCTAGGTCGGTATCCATAACTACAGGACAAAAAGTCTTGCTCATAGATGGCTTCTAATATCTTCGCTACTGCAATTTGCAGTAGCTTGTCGGCAATGGCCGGTATCCCTAATGGGCGCAACTTGCCGCCCGCTTTCGGAATATATTTTCTAAGAACCAACTTTGCCCGATACGTCCCCTCTTTGACTTGTTCCGCTAATTGCTGAATGTTGCCGATCAGATTATCTTCATACGCAATTGCATCAAGTTTATCTACACCAGCACTTGCTCTTCGGTTGATAAAATCCCAACACCAAAACAAGAATCCGGCCGTCAGCACGCCAAATAGGTTCCGAAACCGGAAAGTTTTATCTTGTGCCGCTTTGTTTGCTATCCCCTGCAGGGAGGTTTGCTTCATGTGTCCAGTCCTTCATGCCTGGTAAAAGTGTCCTTTGCAGGCTACGCAGTTTTGTCCGCCCCTTCCCCATGTACGTGGCTTTCCCACGCTCCGAGTAGTATGAGCGAATCTGACTCCCACTCCATCTTCAGCCATCCTTCTTTTGGTTGGGTAGGCTTACCTGGTAATAACAAAACTTAGGTTTCGGTTACTTCTGTTTCCGAGTTTCCTCTTTGTGGCTAATGTCCGCATACCATATCTCGTTACCAGGAACAGAATGGGTCTCACAAGTTCCTGTCATTTCTCTCTATACATGTCACGCCTTATAACACCGGCAAATCCTCCAGAATCTCACCATAATGATTCTTTTGTATAGGCTTCCGTTAACCCCATAACGTCGCCATTTGCGTTGAGCTTATAACGATGCTAAACAGCTTCAGGGATGTGCAAATCCCCTGTGACCTACATAGTTCTCTGTGTACGCTTCACCTGACCTTTGTTCACGTATGCTACAGTCGTAACCGTTGACAACGTTCCGCCGGAGGCGCAACACTCGATACTGCTGGCTGGTTAGGCCTTATGAACTCATTCCTTTGAATTCCAGGCAAGGACTTTCACCTTGCAAGAAATGACAAGCTTCGCTTGTCGCACGGGGTTCTAAGCCCAAACCCTCGGAATTTTTTAAATCAATCTAAATCAATGTCTTAGCTAAAAATTAAACCCCAATTAAACGCAAAGAATTTAAAATTAATCATACTGTGAGTTTGCTGATGCCGGAATCCATCGATATAGGGTCGGTACCGAAACTCCAAGATTTTTTGCCACGTCCCGGGGCGGTACACCGTTGGCCAGCAATTTCTTAGCTGACTCAATCTTACTATCAGTCATCTGCCGCTTGCGACCTCCTTTTCGGCCAAGTTGACGCGCGACTTCAAGTCCAGCTCGGGTTCGCTCAACTGTCAGTTCCCTCTCCATTTCCGCCAGACTGGCCATGACATGGAAAAAAAACCTACCGGATGGGGTACCCGTATCGATTGCATCTGTGAGGCTCTTGAATTGGACGCCTTGTTTTTGCAATTCGCCAACCAGATTAACCAGGTTTTTGACACTGCGACCCAGTCTATCCAGTTTCCAAACAACGAGGGTATCGTCTTCACGCAATATTTCCAGTGCCTTGGTCAATCCCGGTCGCTCAGCGCGGCTACCGCTGATTTTGTCGTCGAAAATTTTCTTGCAACCCGCCTTGGTCAAGGCGTCGACTTGAAGATCAAGGTTTTGATCTTGCGTCGAGACACGCGCATAGCCAATAAGCATCTGGCTACTCTTGAGACCGAGGCATAACTTTACCTTGAAACCCAGCGGGTGAATCATCATGGACACAAAGCACACAGGGGATGTGTTCCCTTATAAAGGAAAAGATTTTCTTGTGACTGGCGATATTAAGCTTCATCCCCTGTCCTCAATTGAAAAGGTAGTAGTCGCATTCGGGTGCGATTTGGATCAACGGTAAGCAATGCGCCGTTTTCCAATTCGGATGCCATTTGCCGCAAGGCAGCGATGACCTGCAATCCGATCACGTCCGGGCTGACATCCTCGGCACGAATTTGCACGACGCTGGGCTTCTTGCCATGCGTGGCGGCAAGGATCGCGCTGAAGTCCAAATCGTGTGTGAGGACCACATAGTCGTTCGCGTTGGCGTAAGCCATGATTTTCGAATCCGGAGCATTTTTTTCACCCAGCGTTGACCAATGCTCAGCCTCAATGCCAGCATTGACTAACAATCCGATCCAGCGCGGGGACAGGTTCATATCGACGAGCAGCTTCATGCGGAGGCTAGTACGACCTCGCGTTCTTCGGCTAGCCAGGCAGCGTAACGAAGCGCCTGCATGATGTCTTCGCGCTCAAGGTAGGGGTAATCGGCGAGAATTTCATCAACGCTGTGTCCCGCACCGATTTGTCCCACAATCATGCCGACCGTGACGCGCATTCCACGGATACAGGCTTTGCCACCCATCACATCGGGTTCTTGGGTGATGCGATTCAGTTGTCCCATGCTCTACTCCTTATCGAAACTCATTGTCATAGTAGTAGAGTGAGAATATAGTTTCAAGAACTATTTGTGAGAATAGAAGCGCCTTGATTCTGTGTGCCGCAGAGATAACGCAACAAGGCTTCTCAAAAACCTCCGTTTTCAAGAACAACTTATAAAAGGATTTTCCGCTCATCCATGCGTACCAATAAGAATAAACGGTTAACTGTTCTATCAGAAGCTGAGAAACAGGCGCTATACGATTTACCTGATTTCGATGATTTTCAGCGTGCCGAGTTTTTCGCGATGACGGAGAAAGAACATGGCATCGTATTCCAACGGAATAGCCTTCGCTCACAGCTCTATTGCTTGTTACAGATTGGTTACTTTAAGGCGAAGCAAGCCTTTTTCCGGTTTTCACTGCAAGATGTGCCAGAAGAAGAGTCGAGTCACCCGAGGGAACCGCCCCCTCAGGTGCTCACAGATCCGGACTTGAACGTCTCCGCTCATCCGGCTCCTATCGTCCAGCCGTTGCATACAGCACTTTCCAATGAGCAAACAAATTCGGCTGTTTCCGCGCAATGCGATTCAGCCACTGTGCCGCTCGTCTTTTATGATGCCGTAGGCGTTTGTATTTTCGCGTC
>CAWKEY010000042.1:0-43054 GCA_963848675.1 uncultured Gammaproteobacteria bacterium | reverse complement strand
ATTAAAGTGGACCCCTCTGTCCAGACAAATATTCATTGAGTTTAAGATAGAGTCCTGTACTCATTACAGCTGAATAGCGCTGTCCCAATTTTTCTATACGAAGTTTTCATTTTAATAAATTGTTATTATTGCGCCGCAGGCATTTTAATATTCCCTAATGGTTGCTGCGGCGGAATGTGGTCAAAGGGTGAATTAGTGTGGGTAAGCTCGTGGTAAACTGCCTAAGCAGTTTTCCATCAGCTTATCCACACGTTCCGAAGGAAATTCACGCTTTGTCCACATGGAGTCCGCCTATAGCACTTTCAATGAATGCCGCTCTTTTTAACATAAACTTTCACTGACGTTCGATAGTTCAACAACACCTGTTTCTGTCGGCTTGTTAAATTTATCAACAATCATTGCACCACCACCAGTTCCCGTCTGATACACCACATCCGGCGTTGTATAGCCCAACGCTTGATGCCGCCGTTCCTCGTTGTAAAACAGGAAGTAGTGCGTCAGCCCCAGCAGCAAATTCGGCATGCTTTCGTACCCCTTCAAATACACATCTTCATATTTCACCGTCCGCCATAGCCGCTCAACAAAAATATTGTCCAGTGCGCGACCGCGTCCATCCATACTGATCGTGATGCCGTTCTGGATCAATACGCCAGTGAAACCTTCGCTGGTAAACTGCGAGCCCTGGTCGGTATTGAAGATTTCGGGTACGCCGAAGTTCTTGATAGCTTCCTCCAGACAGTCCACACAGAACCCCGCATCCAGCGTGTTCGACAACCGCCACGCCAGTACCTTGCGACTGTACCAGTCGATGATCGCAACCAGGTATACAAAGCCGTGCCGCAACCGGATATAGGTGATGTCGGTACTCCACACCTGATTGGGACGAATGATATCCAAGCCCCTCAACAGGTACGGATAAAGCTTGTGCTGCGGATGCGGCTTGCTGGTGTTGGGGCCGGGAGCCATGCCGGCCAGTCCCAACTTTTGCAGCAAACGTTGCACCCGCTTGCGATTGACGGCGTACCCACAGCCACATAAATATTTCGTCATGCGACGTGACCCATAAAACGGGTGCCGCGTGTACTCTTCATCGAGTTTGGTCAACAGCATGCACTCAAGCTCGTTTACTGCTTTCTGTGAACGCTTTTTCTGGTCATACACAACCGAGCGCGTCACCGCGAGAAGTTGGCATTGCGTAGATACCGCAAGCGCATGCCCTGGCTCTATCCACTTCTGTCGTTCTACTACAGGCTGAGTCCAGACTTTTTTTTAAGCCAATCCAATTCCATGTTGAGTTGTCCGATTTTGGCGTACAACCGATCTGGATCACTCTGGGCATTGACCGGTTTTGGACCACGCTTGCCTTCAAATAGACTGCCTGCATTGGCAAGCAAGTCCTTTTTCCATTGCGCCACTTGAGTCGGATGGACTCCATACTCCTGTGCAATCTCATTGACGGTTTTAGTCCCCTTGACCGCTTCCAGTGCAACCTTGGCTTTTTGCGCACCTGTAAAAATCTTCCGTTTGCTTTCGCTCATTGTCTGCCTCTTTTTTCACGACAGGGCATAGCTTAAACTATTGTCCGGATTTCGGGGTCCACTATAGGCGGCAACGAGAGCACCAAGGCCGTATTGTATTTCCCGTGTGAGACCGTCCGGATAGATAACTCCAAGCAGATAGTGCTCCACAAAGCTTTCACTGTACCCAGCAGTCCCGGCTTTTATTCGAAGCGTATTCTCTAGGCTTGTTAAGGGACATATTCGACCGGTAAGTTCAACGAATATACCCCACACCAAGGCGGGAAGATGAAGAAAAATAACTCCCCTCCTGCAAATTGTCAGTAGACCACCAAACACTGCAAATACGATGAATGCGAGGTGTAAAAGCAAAACTGCGTCAGCTGCATAGCGATAAATCATACGTGTCCAATGAAGAATTAACGCTTAATGATAGGTACAAAAATGATGACTTCAAGATTACTTAACTGACATTCTTACTTCAGCCTCGTTAGCTTCGTTCAAGAGCCTTGTCAAAAGTTTCATCAGGTTTAGCGAATTCAGAATACTAGGACAAGTCTTCTATTGTGCGTTATTGAAAAATAACCATGAACTATTTCTAAAGGGTGACCCGATAGCAGGCATCACTCCCCACAAATGTAGCGGTAATGCGCTAAGTTTTAAACCTACAGCACTTTTTCTAATATCGCCAATCGCAAATTTGCAACTTTAGGTGTCCATAGCGCTGGATTCACCGGAAACTCTTGGCTTAATCCGGTGTGTCCGTAACCGCGCCGTTCGTAAAAGGCGATCAGTTCGTTCCTACATGAGATGACGGCCATAAGCAATTTATTGACAGCCCAGGTTTCCTGTGCGGCTTGCTCTGCCGAAAGCAGCAACTGCTTGCCTATGCCTCTTCCCTGTAATAGTGGGCTCACTGACAGCATGCTGAAGGCAAACCTCGCTCCGCCTGTTTCTGCAAATGCACCGACCCGATCAGTTCCACTTCAGCTTCGCACAGCAAAAACATGGAATCGTCGCTTATGACTCAATCGTAGGATTTCCTCAGTGTCGGTCCTGCGTCCAGTCAGTAAATCAGCTTCAGTGGTCCAACCTTGTTTACTGGATTCGCCACGATAGGCCGAGTTAACCAGAGCGGCAATCCGCCCCTAGCCGTTGACTTAATCTGTTGATAACACGATCTTCCTTCGTCTGAAACCCTCATGGACTCTCGGGTCTCCATAGATTTTCCTTGGCTAGAAAAAATTGCTGCCCAAAAAACATCCGCAAAGCTATAGTGCATAAGGGCTTTGGCAATATCATCAACAGATCTAAGTCAACAGCTTACAATCCGCCCGGCATCCGGTTTTCCAGCCATGGACACTCCAAAGTACCAAGGTCATGATCAAAGAAACATCCCTATAGCCTCGCATTCATCGGCAGTCAGTTCAAAATCGAAAATCGCCAGGTCTTCGCGCATGTGGCTTTCCGATGTGGTGCCCGTTAAGGGAATAATGTCGATTTGGCTCAAGTAGCGGAAAAATAGTTGGGCAACGCTGCGCCGGTATTTCGCTGCCAGCGTTTGCAGCGTGGCATGCGCCAAAACATGGGGATTGGCGGTCAGTGTCCAGAAGCTTTGGTAAATGATTTGATGTTTCCGGCAAAAACCGCGGATGGCGCGGTCGTACTGGGTCTGTGCATAAAAACGGTTCTGGATAACAGCCGGTTTGATAATGGCATTTTGATATAAAAGCTCAAACTGTTGGGGATCGTAGCAATTGCCGATTCCTAGCTGCTTGGCGCCGCCGCTGTGAAAGATCTGTTCCATTGCCCGCCTATGCTTCCAGGGTTTGCTGATGGTTTGGCAGCGGTGAATGTAGCACCAGACAATCCAAATAAGGGGTTTGCAGGTTTTTCAGCGAGGTCTGGAATGATTGCGCTACTTGCTCGCTAAGACTTGCCTTGGGATCATAGGGTAGGCGCATCGACCTGGGCTGCTCAACGATGCGAATTTGCTTTGCAGATAAAGTTCAGCACGATCTAGCCCTCGATGCAGGCAGGCGACCACGCCGTCGCCGACCCCCGCTTCGTTGTAATGCTTGGGCTGGCAGGCGGTATCGATGCCACGAAAACCCAGTCCGATAGCCTGTTCTACTAATGCCGCCGTGCGGTCTTTCTTCCAGGCGGTGCCGTAAAGAATTCGGGGTATCCGCAAGCCATAAGCGGAAGTAAAAAAGTCGTTAGGGTTCATAAGCATTCCTGGGGAAATGTTGGGCTTTGATTGTGCTTGCACATTAAGGTGGCTTCGGGTTACTGGATATCTCGCTGAAAGCGAATTTATAGCTTTTTTACAACCTGTGGTCCACAGCATTGATCAATTGGTAGCTCTCCCGAAGCAGCATCAAAATCCCCATCATATAAATACCCCGACTAACGATATGCAAAATCGACCACAAGACGGAGAATATTCAACCTTATGGGAATAGGGGAGGGCGATGTTTCAATCCGCTCTATTGGTTCTGTCGCAAATATTCGTAAAGTGCAAGCCCACTTATCTGCGGGCACAGTTATCCTGCTAAAGCCATAAACTGCTTATAAGCGGAATATTTTCATCAGACAGTTGTCCCTTTCGAATCATGTGTGCGGTTTCAATGCCATCGATGGTTGCCTGCGCTGAATGAAAGGCTTTGAATCCCATCATGGGATTCGTGATTTTCTTGATGAAACGGTGATCCTGTTCCACCACATTATTCAAATATTTGACTTGGCATATTTCAATAAAACTCAACAAACCTGCCAGCAACAGCAACATATTAATGTTCTCCAATCCGGCATAGTTGGCACCGCTTTTATCCATGACGACTTTGTCAGGAAATCCGTTAGCGTCGATGGCTTGTTTGAAGAAGGCGGTGGCCGCCACTTCATCACGGTGCTCGGAAAGCATAAAATCAATCGTGTCGCCAAATTTATCAACAGCGCGATACAAGTAAACCCATTTACCCTTATCAGTTCCGTGGATCATCTTTTATCTGCTTTTACTTTTCTTCCGAAACTCGCGTAAAATCCCACTAGCTGAAGGGAGTGCCTTGATGTCTGAATGGTTGATACTATTTTTTGTCCTTTATATTATTTATTTCATTATGAAAAAACCAAAAACCACCACCGAAAAGCCAGTGCCTTCAGCTAAAGCTGAACAACCCATTGCGCCTGTAGCCACTAAAGCAACACCTAAAAAACCTAGCCCAGATCAGCAACCCTCTAAAAAGGCTCAAGCCGAAGAGCCCAAAGCTCAAGTTGAACAACCCATCGTGCCCGAAGTCACCAAAGCAACGCCTAAAAAACCAAGCTCGGATCAGAAAACCCCGAAAAAGGCTGAAGCCGTGGCTACCCAACCGGTTGCGGCGACGCCAGAAATGACGGTAAAGGAACGCATCGGTTTGACCGCAGGCAGCATTTGGCATTACTTGGCTGAAAATGGCGCTACCTCTGTTACAAAATTGGTTCGGGAGCTTACGGAAGAAGAAAAAATCATCCAACGCAGCATCGGCTGGTTAGCGCAGGAAGGCAAAATAACACTTAATGTCGTTGACCGGGTTGAGACCCTAACCCTAAAGGAATAAGTTTCTATGCTGAGGGTGAAATTGTCGGCTAAGGGTTCTTCGCAAAGTTGAAAACAGGTGTTGGCGCCGAAAACAACAGGCATCGCTTTTATCAACTGTTAGCGACAGCTGGTTGGCTCGATGACGCGGGTCCTTGGTTAAGGCATGGGCAGGGCAGGTTCACCGGAGATAGTCAGAAAAGAGGGGAGTTTCCTACCCAGGCAGAGGCCCTCATCGCTGGACAAAAGGTGCGTGAGGCCAAGTTCAAAAGGGTTATCACGCCCAATTAGATCATTGGCCGGTTTAAGGCTAGTTTCCAGTAAGCTGAGCAGCATAAGGGAGGCCAAATAACCGGCACCCCCACCAAGGCAAGCAACAACCGATTATTGTAGAGGATAGCTAACAGCGGTTTGCTAACCTGCTAAAATAAACCCTTTAAGACTTAAGGGAGTTAACCCGTGGTCAAATCCGAGCTATTGCGTAAACTCAACGAACAATTACCTGAGCTTCAGGGAAGCGATGTCGAGTTAGCGCTGAATTGCCTGTTGGAGCAGTTGACAGAAGCCTTGGCCCAGGGCGAGCGCGTAGAAATCCGAGGCTTTGGCAGTTTTGATTGTCGGTTTCGGTCGCCCCGGCTTGCGCGTAATCCTAAAACGGGGGCAACCGTTCATTTACCGGCTAAAGCCGCGATTCACTTCAAACCAGGCAGTGCGACACGAAGTCGCGTACAGAAGTTGTTTCTACTTCAAAGGAAGAAACCATCCGTGTCACCGGATGAATCTAGGGGTCTGAATAAAGAGCGACCCTGACAATGTAACGATGTGCCGTAAGGCACGGGGTATCAATCGCGAGAGGCGTACCCTTCTGGCAGCCATAAGCCTGAAAAGTGCTAGATAGTCGGTATGGTGAAAACATTTGAATCTGCGATAAAGATCGTGATTGAAAGCAAGCGGAAATGGCTAATACGCTTGGACCAAAACGGTATGGAGGTGGGAACAGCGTCTTTGCCTGTACGCTTTCGTGACCCATTCGCCTCCCGGTCGATAGCAGACACCTAACCCGACGTACTTCTGTAAGCGGAACGTGGAAACCTCGCATCGCTCCCTCCGGGGAAAGCGGACTGTAAAGTCTGCCTATGGCGGTGCGGGCATAGGAACGAGGAAAAAGCATAATGCCGTTCTGTAATGGGACGGATAGGGATTGAAATATTACCCCACGCGAAAGCGGGCAGACTTCCTCATGGTCTCTCCTCACAAGAGAGTTGGTAGAACCATCTAAACGGAGGGAGAGCAAATGAACGCTTCAACACCCCCCCATGTCAGGATATCTGTCGCCTCTAAATTTTAAAAAAGAGGTTCGACATGAAATCAAAATATAGCCAAGCGTTTAGAGAGCAAGCGATTCAAAAACTGTTACAAAGAGGCGATAAAACGATACAGTGTATTGCCGAGGAATTAAACATCAACGTCTTCACGTTAAAACACTGGTTAAGACACTATCGTCCGCAAACAATGTCAGAAAATAAAACGACTAAACGTCCTGTCGACTGGACACCCGAGGAACGCTTTCAGGCCTTAATGGCCAGCCATGGCCTGGAAGCGGAGCGTTTAAATGCTTTCTGCCGAGCGCAGGGCGTGTTTCCTCATCACCTGGAGGCCTGGCAGCAGGATTTTATCAGCGGCTCGCACACGTCAGCGCAGGCGCCGTCTGATAAAAGCGTGCGTGATGAAAACAAGCAACTGAAAAAGGACTTACAACGCAAGGAGAAAGCCTTGGCGGAAGCCGCGGCTTTACTGGTGCTGCAAAAAAAGTTCCAAGCGTTCTGGGAGGAAAAGGCGTCATGATTGCACTCGCAGAACGCAGACAACTGATTGAATGGATCGACCTCGCTGTAAGCGGAGGTGCAAGACTTAACAAGGCCTGCGGCATTATCGGTTTAAGCACGCGCACGCTCCAGCGCTGGCGGCAACCCGAAGAACTCCAGGCAGACGGCCGGATTACCCGCGCCTTCACGCCGGCCAATAAGCTGTCCGAAGCCGAACGCGCGCAGGTCATCGCCACCGCCAATGGCGAGGAGTTTAAACAGCTAACACCGCACCAGATCGTACCGCGCTTGGCAGAGCGGGGAGAATACCTCGCCTCGGAATCCACCTTTTACCGTATTCTAAAAGCCGAGAACCAACTGGCCCATCGGCATGCCAGTCAGGCGCCCCGGCAGGTCTCAAAACCCAAGGCCTTATCGGCGACCGCGCCCAATCAACTGTACAGCTGGGACATTACCTATCTGGCGACCGCCGTCAAAGGTCAATTCTTCTATCTGTATCTTTTTATGGATATCTTCAGCCGGAAAATAGTCGGCTGGCAGGTTTATGTGGAAGAAAACAGTGTCTATGCGGCCGATGTCATCCGTGATATCTGTCGACGTGAAGGCATTGCCGAGGGGCAAGTGATCTTGCATTCCGACAATGGCAGTCCGATGAAAGGCGCCACCATGCTGGCAACGCTGCAGCAACTGGGCGTCATGCCCTCCTTGAGTCGCCCGTCGGTCAGCAATGACAACCCCTATTCAGAAGCCTTGTTCAAAACCTTGAAATATCGCCCTGAATATCCGTTGCAACCGTTCGCGACATTAGCAGAAGCCAGAACATGGGTGACGGACTTTGTGGCCTGGTACAACCTTGAACATCGGCACAGCAGCATCCATTTTGTCACCCCGGAACAACGCCATAACGGCGAAGATCAAGCCATTCTCAACACAAGAAAAGCCACCTATAGTGCCGCTAAAGAGGCGAATCCTGCCCGCTGGAGCAAGGACATCAGAAACTGGGAATGGCAAGCTGAGGTGTTCTTAAATCCCGATAAACCGAGCACGCCGCCTGCAAATTGTACGAGCATGAGTGTGCATTAATTTTCATCAAAGGCGACAAGTATTTTGACATTTACCGGGTGTGGACAAGGTCATATGGAAAACATCGGTGGCAAAGATCAACGCGATAGCGTCGATGAAGAGGCGGGGTTATTCGCCGCTTCCGCTTCGGAGGGTATTAATTCCGAAGAAGAATGGCAAGACAAGGCCGCTCGGCATACCCGTAATGAAGTGCCGCGCCATGCAAGCGTTACATCTGCTGGCGTTGGAACCCGTCGCGGAAACCACCGCCGATTTGAATTCCTATGGGTTCAGGCCGGAACGTTCAACTGCCGATGCAGGGGCGCAATGCTTCAATTGCCTCTCGAAAAAGGTAGCAGCGGAGTGGGTGCTGGAGGCCGATATCCAAGGCTGTTTCGACAAAATTAGTCATGACTGGATGATCTCCAATATCCCAACGGACAAGGTGATTCTAAGGAAGTGGCTTAAGGCGGGATTCGTGTATCAAAACGAACTCTTCCCCACAGAGGCAGGCACCCCGCAAGGCGGTATCATTTCAGTCCGGTGCTGGCAAACATGACGCTTGGATGGCCTCGAAGCAATGCTGGCGGAGAAATTTCCGGGAGCGAAGTGGAGACGTCTGAAAATGAACATGGTGCGTTATGCGGATGACTGTGTGCCACGAAGGCGCACAGGAGGACGAAGTCCTCCGTGCAGCTATGCTGCATAAGAGATGAGGGAGGGCCCCTCGAAACCGCTCTACAGGGGGAGGTTTCAAACCACCGTAAGCTGCAACAGTTAAGAGCTGTTGTGGTGAGCGTTACGGAAAAGGCAGAGCAAGACTTTGTCAGGTAGGAATTTAGGAGATGAACGCAAGTGAACCACTGCTGAAGTGTCGAAAGCGTAGGGATGATGTCAAAACCGAGGGGTAGTCGTTACTTCGGGAACAGTCTAGCGGATACCTGTTTACTGGCTAGATGGCATCCGGCATGAAGGTGGCATGAACTAAATTCAGGCTCTTATGTGGAACGTGGGAACCTGTCGCTCCGATGCCAAGGGAGAAACACAAGTGGAAGCCCCATAAGTGTCAGAGTACCGATGCGGAGCACAGGGGCGGAGCAACCCGTAGTGTGCGCTGGGCAGCGCATTAATCAGGAGGGTTAAAGTCCCTCTGGCATTCTGATAAGGAGTGCTATATCCAAAAGCGGGGGTAATGCCTTGCTAGCCGGGGTATACAGATAAGGAGAAGCCTAAACGGGCACGAAGCTGGAAACGGTGGACATAGCCAAGGTTGAGCCTAAGTCGGGTGTACTGTTGAAAGACAACCGGAGGACAGGGTGTCCACCGCGAGGTGGAATCCGAAGGGTTTGAGGAGAAACACCGGGCCGTAATCGAAGAGGCGACTCTATAGATGAACCGGTCGGCCAAAGATGGGGCAAGGTCGAGCCTGCACTATGGAGGCGAAGGCGTTCTTATCCACCCATCGAACCAAGGTGTGTGCGGATGGCACGGTGTGGAAGATTAATACGTGACCCCAGGAGAACTCATAGAATTTTCAGGTGGCGCTGAGATAAGTGAACCTATAAGCAAACACGAAATGGTGAACGATGTTCTATGAGTAGTCGGACGACTGAATAGTACCTGAAGCGTTATGAAAATAAGGTGACCATGAAAATGGCAGCAGAGTGTGCTGGGGAAGGCGGTCGGCAAGGTGGTTGGACAAAGACAAGTAATCTAAAGAGTAAAGTTTATGGCAAGGAACAGTTCCTTAAGTGAAAAACCCCTAGGCGATGAACCGAGGAGATTAGTGCATTGGCTGAATCCAACAGGAGAAAAGAAGGTTCACTCATTAGTGGACAAAGTTTATAAGCTGAAGAACTTGGAGTTAGCTTGGGAGAAAGTAAAACGGAACCGGGGAGCAGGCGGTATTGATGGGCAGAGCATAAACTTGAAATTGAACCGGTCAGCGGTTAATTGTTGCACGACCAGTCGTGGCTCATCACCACCGCAGAGTTTGGGGAAAACCTGCAAGGGAATCTCGACAGACTTCATAATGAACTGATCAAGCAGACGTACCAACCGCAACCCGTTAAACGCCACTTAATACCCAAGAGTGGACAGCCGGGCAAGTATCGTCCGCTTGGCATACCGACTATTTACGATAGAGTGTGTCAACAGGCGCTACTTAACCGACTAGAGCCTATCTTCGAGCCTGTATTCGATGAAGCCAGTTTTGGATATCGGCGAGGAAGATCAGCAAAAGATGCGATGAGAAAGATCTGGAGCGAACTAGAGCAAGGAAATGAATGGGTTGTGGATGCAGATTTGAAAGATTTTTTCGGATCGGCTGACCATGACAAACTCATGGAAATGCTCAATCAGCGGATAGCGGACGGAGGTGTATTGAGACTTTTAGAATCGATGATGAAAGTTGGCTATTTACAGGATAACAGGATTCATCCTACCGTTATGGGCGTTCCCCAGGGTGGAGTGATTTCACCGCTGATCAGCAATATTCTTTTGACTCCGTTTGACCGAGAGATGCGCCGCAAGGGGTATCGATTAACCCGGTTTGCTGATGATTGGCTGGTGACGTGCCAAACCAGAGCACAAGCTCAGGCGGTACTGATCTTTGCGTCAAAAGTTCTGGAAAAGTTGGGCGTTGTTTTGCATAAGGAGAAGACTCGGATTGTCCATGTTCGACATGGGTTTGAGTTTTTAGGCTACAAGATCAAGCGTGGAAAGCAGCCACTAAAGTTGCCTGCGTACAAGATCAAAAGCGGTATCCGACAGGGTTCGCTGTATGTCTATCCGCGGCAGAAGTCGATTGACCACTTTAAAGAACAAATCAGAAAGCGAACCCGACGAAAAGCACCTTTGAGTACCCAAGAGCTGATTGACGAAATTAATCCGGTCATCCGCGGCTGGGGCAACTACTACAAGAAAGCCCACGTCAGAAAGTTGTTCAACCAACTTGACCGTTGGATTATCAGGCGACTCTGGTCACAACGTCATAAACGATGGCGAAATTGTGGCTGGATGCAATTACCTGGCACCCGTTTGTACGGTGAGTTGGGGCTGGTAAGCTTAATTCATTTAATACCTTCTTTAAATCCGCCAAGGGCCGCCTTGTGAAAGCTGGATGCGGGAAAACTGCATGTCCAGTTTGAGCGGCGGACGGAGGCTAGCGTTTCGGCGCGCCTCCTCCGACCCGACAGTGATGAAGATTCTGTAATGGGATTGGAGCGAAGGGGAAGCATTGTTCAGCTTGAACTAAAGAAAACAACCGGAAACGGGAGGATTGGATTGAAACAAGCAAAGCCATTTTGTATTACTAAACGCCAAGTTTGGGAGGCGTATAAAAGGGTCAAGGCCTGAGGTATCCCCACGAATTTACCCTCCCTCGAATGAGTCGAAGTAGTTTAATAAAAGAGCTTGCGCCTGTTCCAACATTGAGGCGGACAACTCAAAGGCAACATAGCGGCAGGCGATTCGGGCGAGAAATATAACCGAATACGGTGAGTGATTCTGGTTGCTGTTGACTTTGATATGTCGTTCGATTTCAGTACCTTTTAAACAAAGCCCAGTGAGCCAAAGCGCGAAAATGATGAGCGCGGCGATTAATAACAGGTTGGCGCGGCGTTCGGCTTCAATCCGGCTTTCGCTGGTAAAATCCAAGCCATAATGCGTACTTTTTGTGTCTCGCAGGCCTTCCTCAATTTGCATGCGGCTTCGATAATAATCCACGACCCGCGCCGCAGAAAACGCTTTTAGCGAGGGCGATACGACCAGAAGCCAAGGCTCTTTTTCGCGTTTGGCGTGTTTACGACTGGCACTGGATTGGCTTGGACGATGTTGGGCCGTCAGGTGTTTCCGGCCTTTGGCGGGCTGATAAAATGTCACCAACTCACCGTCTAGCGGGTGGCTACGCACCCAACGGGCCGGGCCCAAGCACTTGGGTTTTCGAGTGGCTTTGGCGTAGAGTGACTTTGCCGCCAGCCAATCGTTAGGCCGGTTGGCCCAGGCAATGAAATCCCTATTGCGAATTCGTCCGAGCCAATGCCAGCCCAAACTTTCAACTTCGCGAAAAAATGGCGTGCGAAATCCGGAATCGGCAACGATGATAGGCGTTACATTAGCGGGTAGCAATGCTTGCAAACTGCTGAGAAATCGCTGCTGTACCCGGCGGTTGCCCAGTTTTTTAATGGGATGAATTTCTTCGTACAAGGTAACGGAACGTCCTCCCGTAGGCAGCGCTGCTCGTAAGAGCTGCTGATGCTGATCTGCGGTCAGGGGCGACCAGTCGATAAGGATCAACGGCATGGGCAGGGACTGCAATAGCCATTGGGTCATAGCACCGTAGATCGCCATGCGTTCGGTGTTAAGATGGCGATTCCCGGCTAAACGATCCATGCGTTTGATTTTGTGTTTGATGCAGGCCGGTCCGGAAAGCGTCCGTCCGAGTTGCGTAATCGATACCGACGCTCCTTTCAACCCAGCCTCGACTGCAGCCATCAGCGCTGTGAATCGAGTAGCATGAATGCTAGGAAGTTTTTCTTTTAACAAGTTATGCAGCAGAGCAATAATTGACATAAATTTATCCTTCCAGATTATTATTTTAGAATGAATTCTTATGCTCAGACCGACTTAAATCTTATCTTTATCCAAATCTTATCCAATAATGCATTGTTTTTTATTGATATTTTGTGGGGATACCTCAGGGTCAAGGCTAATAAGGGAGCTGCCGGAGTGGATGGTCAGACGCTCGAAAAGTTTGAAGAGGATTTGCAAGATAATCTCTACAAGCTGTGGAATCGTCTGGCCTCAGGCAGCTACTTTCCACAACCGGTGCTACGGGTAGAAATACCCAAAAGTGACGGTGGAATAAGGCCTCTGGGCATCCCCACAGTAGCTGACCGAGTTGCTCAAATGGTAGTCAAGACACATCTGGAGCCGGAATTGGAAAAACATTTCCATCCTGATTCCTATGGCTATCGACCGGGTAAATCGGCATTGGATGCGGTGGGGATGGCGCGACAGCGCTGTTGGAAAAACGACTGGGTCCTCGATCTCGATATCAAAGGTTTCTTCGATAATATCGATCATGAACTCATGATGCGGGCAGTGCGCGCACATGCGAAAGAGAAATGGGTCCTTCTATACATTGAACGGTGGCTTAAAGCCCCGATTGAAATGCCGGATGGGATCTGTAAAAAGCCGCAGAAAGGAACGCCACAAGGTGGTGTTGCCAGTCCTTTGCTGGCGAATCTCTTTTTGCACTATGCATTCGACGAATGGATGAAGCGGGAATATCCCGACATTCCCTTCGAACGTTATGCAGATGATAGTGTGTGCCACTGCAAGAGCGAAGCCCAGGCGGAACAACTGAAGCAAGCGCTGAACGTACGAATGAAGGACGTCGGTTTGGAACTTCATCCTGAGAAGACGAAGATTGTCTACTGTCAGGATGACGACCGGCAAGGCGAGTATCCGAACACGGTATTTGATTTTCTGGGCTATACGTTTCGCCCCAGACGCTCAAAGAACCGTTGGGGGAAATACTTTATCAACTTCAGTCCGGCGATCAGCAATAAAGCAGCTAAAGCTATTCGGCGCACATCCAGAGGGTGGAGCTGGCCAAAGCGTAGCGACAAGAGCTTGGAAGATTTAGCCCGAATGTTCAATCCGATTATTCAAGGGTGGATCAACTACTTCAGTCGTTATTATAAGTCAGCACTCTATCCGATCCTGAAATGTCTTGAGCGACGCTTGGTTATTTGGGCGACGCGAAAATACAAACGCCTACGGCATCATAAAAGACGAGCGGCACAGTGGCTGAATCGCATTGCGCGGAAACAGCCGAATTTGTTTGCTCATTGGAAAGTGCTGTATGCAACGGCTGGACGATAGGAGCCGGATGAGCGGAGACGTTCAAGTCCGGATCTGTGAGCACCTGAGGGGGCGGTTCCCTCGGGTGACTCGACTCATCATCACCGGCAACTCGAAAGAGTGGCTGGAACATGAGGTCAAACCCGCAGTGGTAGAATTCCTGGCAGAACGCGGGCTAGTCCTCTCGCCGGAAAAAACCAAAATAACGCATATCAAGGAAGGGTTTGATTTCCTCGGATGGAATATTCGAAAGTATAGCGGCACGTTACTGATGAAGCCGTCGAAAGCGAATGTCAAAGCGCATCTTGATAAAATCCGCGAAATCATCAATGGCAACAAGTCGGCTAAACAGGCAAATCTGATAAGGTTGCTCAATCCTATTTTACGGGGATGGGCGAATTACCATAGCCATGTAGTCGCAAAGGAAACCTTTGTTCGGGTTGATAGCGATGTCTGGTCAATGCTATGGCGATGGGCGGCAAGAAGGCATCCAAATAAAAGAACCCCATGGGTTAAGGGAAAATACTTTAAATCCAGGGGCGCCCGAAACTGGGTATTTGCCGCAACAGAGAAAATTGAGGATGGCACACAAAAGGAGATCATCTTGCTGAAAGAATCTGATACGCCAATACAACGGCATGTCAAGATTAAAGCTGATGCCAATCCGCATGACCCCAAATGGGAGCCGTACTTCGAATCCAGATGGGGCATGAAAATGCAGCGCTCGTCGAGAGGTCGCCGGAAGCTTTACTGGGTCTGGCTAAAACAAGATGGCCTGTGTTCAGCCTGTCAAGAACCAATCGCAAAGGGTACCCCTTGGGAGACTCGTCATATTGTGAAAAGAACTGAAGGCGGTACGGATGCAGCAAGCAATCTCCGAATGTACCATCTCAATTGCCGTAGGAGTTATTAGTATGCCGGAAAATATAGTTGTGGTACCGGGTGTCGAAAGATGCCTTAGTAGAGGCTTGAGCCGTGTGGATCGAAAGACCCATGCACGGTTCTGAGGGGGTTGGGCGCGGGCAACCGCGTCCGGCTACCCGACAGGCCATGAGGGATCGCGTGAATGCAGCGCGAGACCAATGCCACATCACGGAATGATCGCTTAACAGCGTTACTGTTATGAATTCAGGATATGTAACGTTAGTGACTAAAATGGGCAAATGAAAAATTGGATTTTTATTGTAACTCTGGCGCTTAACGGGATCGACCAGAACTAAAAGCCACACTTCAATACATTAGGGTAGGGGATACGCTTGTTGTCTGGAAGCTGGATCGGTTTCAAACAGCGTATCGAAACGGTTGAAGGCCTTGAGAAGAGGGGGATCGGATTTAAGTCCCTGACAGAGAATATCGACACCACCACGTCTAGCGGCAAACTGATCTTTCATATTTTGCCTCACTGGCCGAATTTGAACGTTCAATCCTTAAAGAGCGAACCAAGGCTGGACTGGATGCGGCCCGAGCCAGAGGAAAGCGGGGAGGGCGGCCACCGTCTCTAACGGACAAAGACATTCAGGCCGCTAAAGCCATGCTCGCCGATCAGAACATAACCGTCGAGGAAGTGGCAGCCAGATTGAAAGTCGCTGCGTCCACACTTTATCTACATTTGCCGGGGGGGCAGGGGTTGGGTTATGAATAGCGGATAGTATCTGTTAGATGTTTTTGAGGTCGTTGATAGAGTTTCTGAAAAAAAATGTCGCTAAGGAAAAGCCGATCGCCGCCAGTTTTCACTGAACGGATAGTCAACCTTGAAGCGATCCTTCAGCGACCGCCATTGATCGACAGTCACCGACCCAAAGCTGTCATCGGCCAGTTAATTCTAGCGAATAATGCTTTTGCGCGGATCGAATTCTCAAAAGCAGCCACTGGCAATGAGCAAATTTTTGTTTTCTGGTCGTCGGCAGTCGACCCATTGCAGACACTCGCCCCATATTTTTGAATGACAGCATACTTACAGAAAGCAGACAGTCTAGCGAACCAACTTGCACTAGCGGCCAAAGCCGAGAGTTCAGTTCTGTGAATGAGTCGATTTCCTAAGCCGGTTAGAAGATAATTAACTATATTAGGAACCGATCTGGATTGGGGCGTCCGATTTTAAAACCGCCAGGCGTTAGCCTTTAAGCCGGTAGCCTATACCCGATTCCGTCAATAAATACTGCGGTTGAGCTGGATCGATTTCCAGCTTTTGTCTGATCTGGCTCATATAAATCCGCAGATAATGCGAATTATCTCTATAGGATGGCCCCCAGACTTCCTTGAGCAGGTATTGATGCGTCAACACCTTGCCGGCATTTTTAATCAGCACGGACAATAGCCGGTACTGAATCGGCGTAAGATGAACTTCCCTATCGCCAACAACGACCTGGCGCTTCAGTAAATCGACTTTCAGCTCACCGCAGATAAAAACACCACTTTGATCCTGCTCCGGACTGCTCACCGAATGGCGCATGGCTACCCGGATCCGGGCGAGCAATTCACCCAAACCAAACGGCTTGGTCAGGTAATCGTCGGCACCCGCATCCAGCGCATCGATTTTATGCTGTTCATTGCTGCGTGCTGACAAAATAATAATAGGCATGACCGACCATTCCCGTATTATTTTGATAACATCAACCCCATCCATGTCTGGCAATCCCAGATCAAGGATGATGAGGTCAGGTTTGCGTACGCCTGCTTCAATAATGCCTTGCTTGCCTCTGTCTGCTTCGAACACTTTGAAGCCATGAGCTCCAAGGCCGGTTCGCAAAAACAGGCGTATCGCAGGATCATCCTCGATAACAACAATAACAGGGCTTGCTTGAGCCATGGCTATTCATCAATACAGCAGCTCATTCTTCTTCTCCTATCACCGGCGGCAGGTGATCCAGGGGAATCATGAACGAAAATACAGCACCCCCCGTTAGCCGGTTTTGCGCCTGAATGCTCCCTCCATGCGCCTCAATAATAGCCCGGCAAATTGTCAACCCCAGCCCTACTCCACTTTGCGCCGCCTCGTGGCGAACCCGGTAAAATTTTTCAAACAATTTGTTTTCGCTGCCCTCAGGAATACCCGGCCCCCGATCAGCTACCGATATTTCCACTGCAAGAGAAGAGGCTTCTGCCGTGATCTCCACAGGACTTCCCTCCGGTGTATAACGCAGGACATTTTCCAGCAAATTGATCAAAACCTGTTCGATCATAACCGCATCGACATAAATCATGGGAATGCCGGGCGGCAATTTAACGGTTACGAGACGACCTGCGAGACGTTTTTGCAAGAGTGTCAACACGGCTCCAATAATTTCCTCAAGCGGCACCCACTGTTTGTTCAGCTCGACGGCACCCGCATCAAGCCGCGCCATATCCAGGATATTATTGACCAGACTCGACATCCGTTGCGCTTCATCGTAAATGGCGCGGCTCAGTTCAAGCTTGTTTTCTGCCTTGAGCGTGTTGTCTTCCTCCACTAAAGCACTGGCTGAACCTACGATAGTCGCGAGCGGTGTACGCAAATCATGGGAAATAGAACTGAGCAGCGAGTTGCGCAAGCGTTCGGCTTCCATTTCCACTTGAGCTTTTCTGGCTTGCTCGGTCAACCTCACACGGGTAATCGCCTGGGCAATCTGCCCAAGAAAGGTTTCCAGCAATTTTTGTTGTTCAGGCAGAAATACCCTACGCAAATTAACAGGAAGTAAAACCAAAACACCCAGAACGGTTTCCTTGTTACTCAAGGGAAAATAAACAGCCTCGGCACCTGGCAAGGTATCAGTTCCCTGTCCGGCGATCTCGTTATGATCCATAACCCACTGCGCAACACTCAGGTCGGCAGCGTGCAAGGATTCAGGGATCGCCTGGCCTGTAGGACAAATAATACGGCCGTTAGCGTCAGGAAAGAGAATGACGTTCCGGCTGCCGAACTCCGAATAGAGATGATGTACCGCCGCACGTACAATTTCATCCTCACTCTGGCTAGCTGTCAGATCACGGCTCATAGCATAAAGAACCGTCGCGCGCCGCTCCCGGTGTCCGGCCACTTTAGCCTGGGAGCGAACATTAGCCATTAGATTGCTGATTAATATCGCCACGGTCAACATTGCCAGGAGGGTCACCAGATATTGGCTATCGGCTACCGACAAACTGAAATAAGGTTTTACGAACAAAAGATCAATTATCGCAACGCCGAGAAAAGAAGCAAAAATGGAAGGGCCGCGGCCGAAACGCGTAGCAATAAAAACCACGCCCAGCAAAAAGACCATGATCAGATTGGCCAGCTCAAACCTGCCAAACATCAGATGCGCAAGCACGGTATTCGCAATTGTCACGGCCACGGCCCAGACATAGCCCTGTATATTTTTTTTTCGCGATGGCAGTTTTCCGCTAAGCCCCGGCAACGGATTTTTCCGATACAGGGAAATCTCGGATTTATCCCATTTACCATCCCCTCTTTCAGGTCTGGGACTGCCCAATAGGTAAAGATTGATATTGTGCGCATCACTAATCAGCACATCCACCACTGAACCCAGCAGAAAACGCTTCAATCCCCGACGGGTCGGTTTCCCAATGACGATTTTGGTAACATTTCTTTCATTGGAAAATTTAACGATCGCGGCGCTCATGTCGGTCGCGTTCAAGGTCACGGTTTCGGCACCCAACTTTTCCGCTAGACGCAGAATGCGCAGCACGCGATCACGTTTTTCCGCCGGCAAGCGTTGTAGCTCGGGCGTTTCGACATACAATACAATCCAATTGGCGCGCAGGCTGGTAGCAAAGCGCTTACCGGCGCGAACCAGTCGCTCGGCCAGGGCGTTCGGACCTATACAAACCAAAATACGCTCACTGACCTGCCAGACTTCACGGATAAAATGATCCTCGCGGTAATCCAGCATCTGCGCATCGACACGAGTGGCAGTTTGCCGCAGTGCCAGTTCCCGTAACGCAATCAGATTACCTTTGCGAAAAAAATGCTTAATCGCTTCCTGAGCCTGTTGCGGTACATAAACTTTGCCGTCTTTGAGTCTATTGAGCAGCTCGTCAGGCGGCAGATCCACCAGTTCGATTTCATGAGCCTCTTCAAACACTGTATCCGGCACGGTTTCCCAAACCCGTATACCGGAAATCTGGCCTATATCGTCATTGAGACTTTCCAGATGCTGCACATTGAGTGACGTATATACATCGATGCCGGCATCGAGTAATTCTTCGATGTCCTGCCAACGTTTGAGATGCCTGCAGCCCTGTGCATTAGAGTGCGCCAGTTCATCAACCAGAATAATTGAGGGTTTACGCTTGAGGGCAGCGTCCAGATCGAACTCATGCAAGGTCGTACCTCGATATTCAATCTGTTTGAGCGGCAAAATTTCCAGACCTTCCAGCAAGGATGCCGTATCCTGGCGCCCATGCGTTTCCACCAGACCTACGATAATATCAATATTTTCGGCCCGTTTTTCCCTTGCCGCCAGCAACATGGCATAAGTCTTACCAACACCTGCCGCCGCACCAAAAAAAATCTTCAGTCGGCCTCGGCTGGCACGGGCCTTATCCCGCTCGACGCGAGCCAGCAATTCATCAGGATCAGGACGTTCAACATTCATGGTTTGCTTTCTGTTTGCGGCTTCATCTAATTACTACCTGTCTATAAGGAATGATCTTATTAACTTGAACATTATGAGCAGGGCGCTCGGCGCGCCCTAACCCCCCTATTGGAAAACCCATCAGGATGGATCATCGATCAGCTTCTGCTCACGGATGACTTTCCCGGTTTTCAAGTCGCACAGCACGATCCACTCCAAGCCGTCGCTAGCCTGTAGCTGATATTCCACCAAAAAATTTCCGTGCCGATGCCGCATTCGTTCTTTCTCAATCTCACCTGGATGCAGAAGCAACGCCTCTTTTTGGCAGAGTACGATATGCACTTTGTTGGAAGGCAACATAAGGTCGGTAACGTTCGCATCCGCACTGGTGACCGGAATGGCGCTCAACGCCATATTTAATGTCAGGACGTTGACCCGCGGCTCTCCCAAAAAAAACCACTGACGGGATTCAGTGTTAGCATCAACTAGGGCGCGGAGCTTTTCCGGTTTCATGTTACGAGCCTTAGCCACGCGATTGATTTGATAATCCGCCGCCGCAGGACTGATATGCGGATCCAGCCCGCTACCCGATGCCGTAATCAGATCAACCGGAATCGGTGCCTTATTGTCAGGGTCTGCTGCTTTTAACGCCTGGATACGACCTTTAACAGCATCTACCAGAGCCGGGTTAGTCGGCCCCAGATTTGATCCGCTGGAGGCACCGGCATTATAAGGGAAAGGTCCTGTCGCGGAAGGCCGTCCCCAAAAATGACCGGGACTGCTGAAAGGCTGTCCGATCAAACTGGAACCTGTCGGCTTGCCGCCGTTACCTGTCATCAGGCTACCATTTGCCTGATAGGGAAACAGTAGCTGTGCCAGACCCGTGACCACGGCCGGATAAATCACGCCCGTTAACACACTCAATAGCACAAACAAAATAATCGCCGGTTTCAAATGCTTAATCATTGCCAACTCCTTTAAACCAGACCCAGCGTGACCAGGAACAGGTCAATCGCCTTGATGCCGATAAATGGAACGATCAACCCACCGACGCCGTAAACCAGCAAATTGTTTTGCAGAAGTGTGGCGGCACCGACCGGCTTGTACTTGATACCTTTTAATGCCAGCGGAATCAGTGCTACGATGATCAGCGCATTGAAAATTACTGCCGACAGAATGGCGCTCGCCGGGGTTGCCAAGCCCATCACATTCAATACGCCAAGCACCGGATAAGTCGTTGCGAACGCGGCAGGAATAATTGCGAAATATTTTGCAACGTCATTGGCGATACTGAACGTAGTCAGCGCACCGCGCGTCATCAGCATCTGTTTGCCGGTCTCGACAATCTCGATTAGCTTGGTAGGGTTCGAGTCGAGATCCACCATATTGCCTGCTTCCTTGGCCGCCTGGGTACCGCTGTTCATCGCTACCGCAACATCGGCCTGGGCCAGCGCCGGCGCATCGTTGGTGCCGTCACCGGTCATCGCAACTAGACGGCCCTCAGCTTGATATTGCCTGATTAATTTCAGTTTCATTTCCGGTGTAGCTTCGGCTAGAAAATCATCGACACCGGCCTCGGCAGCAATCGCAGCGGCAGTCAAACGATTATCGCCAGTAATCATGATAGTCTTGATGCCCATTTGCCGCAATTCTGCAAAACGCTCCTTGATACCACCTTTGACGATATCTTTAAGTTCAATCACACCCAACACGCGAGCGCCTTCGGCAACCACTAGCGGGGTACTGCCGCGACGTGCCACATCGTCGACCAATTTCCGAAACTCCGGCGGAAATTTGCTGCCCAGTTCTTCAACATAAGCACCAATGGCATCAGCGGCACCCTTGCGAATCTGCCGTCCATCAATATTAACGCCGCTCATGCGGGTTTGGGCGCTGAAATGAACGAAAGTAGCTCCCAGCGAGTGCACATCCCGTTCTCTGAGTCCAAATTTCTGCTTTGCCAAAATCACAATACTGCGCCCTTCCGGTGTTTCGTCCGCGAGCGAAGCCAATTGAGCGGCATCGGCAAATTCCTTATCAGAAATGCCTTTAACGGCTATAAAAGTGGATGCCTGCCGGTTACCCAAGGTAATAGTGCCGGTCTTGTCCAGCAGCAATACGTCGATGTCACCAGCCGCTTCCACTGCCCTGCCGGATGTGGCGATCACGTTTTTCTGCATCATCCGTCCAATACCCGCTACGCCGATGGCAGACAACAATCCGCCGATAGTCGTCGGGATCAGGCAGACCAGCAACGCCACCAGCACGGTAATCGTGATTGGTTGTCCTGCGCCTGAGGTTGCCACCGCATACAAAGAAAACGGCAGCAAGGTAACGGTAGCCATCAGGAAGACCAGCGTCAACGCGACCAGCAGAATGGTCAGGGCAACTTCGTTGGGTGTTTTCTGCCGCTTGGCGCTTTCCACCATGGAAATCATACGGTCCAGAAAGGCTTCGCCTGGATTGGCGGTAATGCGCACGACCAGCCAGTCCGATAACACGCGGGTACCACCGGTCACCGAACTGAAATCACCGCCGGATTCGCGGATTACCGGTGCACTTTCGCCGGTGATTGCACTTTCGTCGACTGATGCAACGCCTTCAATGACTTCGCCATCACCGGGAACAAAATCACCGGCTTCTATCAAAACGACATCACCGCGCCGTAAACTGGAGCCGGCCACTTTGGAAGTGGTTGCACCATAATGCGGATCATCCAGTTTTTTCGCCGCAATATCACGCTTGGCACTGCGCAGAAAAGCTGCTTGAGCCTTGCTGCGCCCTTCGGCGACCGCCTCGGCAAAGTTGGCAAACACCACCGTACCCCATAACCATAGAGTGATTGCTAAAATGAAATTCGCCGGATCTTTCCCGCTCCCGCTAAGGGCCTGCACCCAAAGCAAGGTAGTCAGCATACTGCCTATATAGACGACAAACATCACCGGATTTTTCCATTGTTGCTGCGGAGTTAACTTTCGGAATGAATCCACTAAAGCTACACCCAGGATTTGCCGATCGAACAAAGACATCGATATAGATTTTTTACTCATGAAGTTCTCCTCACAGGTATTCAGTGGGCAATATTTATTTTGCTCCGGTCATCTGAAGATGTTCGACCACAGGCCCCAGGGCCAGGGCAGGAACAAATGTCAGTGCGCCGACCATGAGCACTGTACCGATCAATAACACAACGAACAGCGGGGTATGCGTCGGTAAAGTACCGGGACCAACAGGCACCGTCTTCTTCGCCGCCAGGGAACCGGCGATAGCGAGTACTGGTACGATCAGCCAGAAACGTGAAAACAGCATAGTCAGGCCCAATAGAGTGTTATAAAAGGGCGTATTCGTAGAGAGTCCGCCAAAAGCGCTGCCGTTGTTGTTACCTGCGGATGAGAACGCATACAGCACTTCACTGAATCCATGAGCGCCCGGATTGAAGACGGATGCCTTGCCGACCTCGATCATGACTGAGAGTGCAGTACCGCCCAATACAAGCAGCGGTGGAATCAGAATAACGATCGCAGCCATTTTCATCTCGTAGGCTTCGATTTTTTTACCCAGATATTCTGGCGTTCGGCCTATCATTAAACCGGACACAAATACCGCGACAATCGCAAACATGATCATGCCGTACAGCCCTGAACCTACGCCGCCGAAAATCACTTCACCCAGTTGCATCAGCCACATCGGCACCATGCCGCCGACAGGCGTGAATGAATCGTGCATGGAATTAACCGAACCGTTTGATGCGGCCGTGGTGGCCACCGCCCACAGAGCGGAATTGGTAATTCCGAACCGGGTTTCCTTGCCTTCCATGTTGCCGCCTGACTGGGTGGCAGTTGCAGATTGTTCGACATTCAATGCAGCCAGAGCAGGATTACCGCTTTGCTCTGCTGGTACTGTAACAAAAATCAGAGCAACGAAAACCAGTGTCATCGCCGCCAAAATGGTCCAGCCTTGCCGGGTGTCGCCCACCATCATGCCGAAGGTGTAGCATAGCGCGCTTGGGATAAGCAGTATCGACAGCATTTCAAGAAAATTGCTTAATGGCGTCGGATTTTCTAACGGATGCGCCGAGTTGACATTGAAAAAGCCGCCGCCGTTGGTACCGAGTTGCTTGATTGCCACTTGGGAAGCCGCAGGCCCTACTGCCACGACTTGCTCCTTGACTTTGACCTGCTCCATGACCGGATTGCCGCTGGCATCGTGCAATGCCTGGCCGTCTGCGCCCAGTTTAGGTAGATCATAAGTCACTGTTTCGACTAACGGTACAGCTTGATAGGGACTAAAAGTCTGCACTACGCCTTGTCCCACCAGCGCCAAAGCCAATATTAGGGAAAGCGGCATCAGGATATAAAGCACGCTACGCGTCAGATCGACCCAGAAATTACCTATGCTGTTTGTGTTCCTCCGTATGAAACCGCGAATCAATGCGACCAGTACCGCCATCCCGGTTGCAGCGGAAACAAAATTCTGCACGGTAAGTCCCAGCATTTGGGTCAGATAACTCATCGTTGTTTCACCGCCATAACCCTGCCAGTTGGTGTTTGTGGCAAAGCTGACCGCCGTATTGAACGCCGAGTCCGGACTGACGCCGGGCAGATTCTGTGGATTAAAAGGTAGATGGGCTTGCAGGCGTTGCAACGCGAAAACCGCAAAAATACCTAGCAGATTAAATACCAGCAAACCGATGGCGTAATCGGTCCAGCGCATGTCCTGGTTCTGATTGACGCCGCTTAGGCGATAAAACAATCGTTCGACCGGCGCCAATAGCCGGTTCAAACCTACCGGTTCACCTTCATAGACTTTGGCCATATACCAGCCCAGCGGCTTAGCAAGCACCAGTAGGGTCACCACATAAATTGTAATCTGAAAATAACTGTTACTTGTCATCAGAATTTCTCCGGATAAAACAGCGCGGCAATCAGATAAATGAAGATCGCCAGCGCAAGCACGCCACTTAACAGATAAACCCAGCTCATGATTGCCTCCTTAATTTTTCATAGGCATAAACCAGTGCGACGGTGACGGCAAAAAAAACAAGCGTCAATAGAAGATAATCACTATCCATAAAACACCTCACATAAAACGACCAAAACTAACCGCTAATTACAGAATCTTTGTTAAAACACTAGCATGCAGTCTACTCTGGAAGAGTGTAAAAAAACTGTAAAAATTTAAGTCGGCGAAATGGAAACTACTGAGGGTTCGTCGCAAATATCCAAAGGCCTTAATCTGAAACTATTTGCAAAGTTAGCAGGCTAAAGCCATACACTGCTTATAAGGCGGTATATGTTTTCCTCGGAAAGATATCAAAAACAAACATCCATTGTCAGCTTTGGGCACGTTGGTTACCGATTATTGTCGTTCTCTGAATGACAGCTTTTCAAGGTTAACCAGCCATTAACTGCAAATTGGCGGCTGTCTCTTCCTGGCCGATAGGGTGAGGTCGCCAATGACTGCTTTGTAGCCCTCCAGTTCGCAGAATCTGGATTTGGCTGACTGACCGGTTTGGAGAAACGCGACCGGCAGTTTTGGGTCGCCAGGTGACTGTCTTCTCTTCAGATTCGTCACCGGAAAGCGGTCAATGAAATTCCGATACCCGAAAGCAGCCAGTCGTCACTGAGTTCAACCGACCCCAAGGCGACATTGGAGCCAGATTTCCGAATGGCAAGTTTCACACATGAAGCTGACATTCGATTTTAGCGAACAAACTGGCACTACCGGCTAGTCGGCGGTAAAAAAAGAATATTATTTATCACCAAACCGAGTAATTATTAGAATTTTATTGTTAACGTTTTGCAACATAGTGAATTTCTGACTAGTTGATCTTTGTTTGAATCAGAGTGTTATCTGGTAAATACGGCTGATGTGATCCGATATTTATTATTACGAAACCTACGAAACTACAAGCAACGTTATGATTTATATATTTAATCGTTTGGAAGGGTTGAAATGAAGATGTAGTCAACAGCGGAATAAGTTAGAACAATGACAGATATACAGAAAAAACCTACTAAATCAGTTGGTTGTAATATTTTTTTATTAGATGTATAAATTCACCCATGCCAAACCTATCGTAAGGTAGGGACAGAAAGTCGCGGATCCCATACAAACGGAAAGCCGGACTACCGAAAGTGACCATCGTTATGGCCATACTTGGAAGTCCGGCTTTTTTTTTGCGCGTTAATTAAACATATTTCAAGAATCAATCGAGTCTGACCCTGAGGTATCCCCACAAAATATCAATAAAAAACAATGCATTATTGGATAAGATTTGGATAAAGATAAGATTTAAGTCGGTCTGAGCATAAGAATTCATTCTAAAATAATAATCTGGAAGGATAAATTTATGTCAATTATTGCTCTGCTGCATAACTTGTTAAAAGAAAAACTTCCTAGCATTCATGCTACTCGATTCACAGCGCTGATGGCTGCAGTCGAGGCTGGGTTGAAAGGAGCGTCGGTATCGATTACGCAACTCGGACGGACGCTTTCCGGACCGGCCTGCATCAAACACAAAATCAAACGCATGGATCGTTTAGCCGGGAATCGCCATCTTAACACCGAACGCATGGCGATCTACGGTGCTATGACCCAATGGCTATTGCAGTCCCTGCCCATGCCGTTGATCCTTATCGACTGGTCGCCCCTGACCGCAGATCAGCATCAGCAGCTCTTACGAGCAGCGCTGCCTACGGGAGGACGTTCCGTTACCTTGTACGAAGAAATTCATCCCATTAAAAAACTGGGCAACCGCCGGGTACAGCAGCGATTTCTCAGCAGTTTGCAAGCATTGCTACCCGCTAATGTAACGCCTATCATCGTTGCCGATTCCGGATTTCGCACGCCATTTTTTCGCGAAGTTGAAAGTTTGGGCTGGCATTGGCTCGGACGAATTCGCAATAGGGATTTCATTGCCTGGGCCAACCGGCCTAACGATTGGCTGGCGGCAAAGTCACTCTACGCCAAAGCCACTCGAAAACCCAAGTGCTTGGGCCCGGCCCGTTGGGTGCGTAGCCACCCGCTAGACGGTGAGTTGGTGACATTTTATCAGCCCGCCAAAGGCCGGAAACACCTGACGGCCCAACATCGTCCAAGCCAATCCAGTGCCAGTCGTAAACACGCCAAACGCGAAAAAGAGCCTTGGCTTCTGGTCGTATCGCCCTCGCTAAAAGCGTTTTCTGCGGCGCGGGTCGTGGATTATTATCGAAGCCGCATGCAAATTGAGGAAGGCCTGCGAGACACAAAAAGTACGCATTATGGCTTGGATTTTACCAGCGAAAGCCGGATTGAAGCCGAACGCCGCGCCAACCTGTTATTAATCGCCGCGCTCATCATTTTCGCGCTTTGGCTCACTGGGCTTTGTTTAAAAGGTACTGAAATCGAACGACATATCAAAGTCAACAGCAACCAGAATCACTCACCGTATTCGGTTATATTTCTCGCCCGAATCGCCTGCCGCTATGTTGCCTTTGAGTTGTCCGCCTCAATGTTGGAACAGGCGCAAGCTCTTTTATTAAACTACTTCGACTCATTCGAGGGAGGGTAAATTCGTGGGGATACCTCAGAGTCTGACCCCATTGATTTGCTCCATTGATTTGCTCTGTACCATACCTGCTAATTCAAAATTAGCTTTTCCTCAACGCTCACTACCTGCACTCTTAATACAAGCAGCTTGAGGCGGTTTAAAGCCAGTTTCCGACAACAGACTTTGATGGGCCTACCATCATCTTCCAATGAGCTTATACACATCTGATCTCTATTTCCGTATAGTGTCAGTTTGTGTGCCTGTGGCACACTCCACGATTTTCAGCGATAGCCACGGTTTCTAGCGTTGAATAAGCATTAAGGCAGAAGAGGAACAATCTCTTTCACGTACTCAGCTAAAGTCTTGCCTAAGTTGTACCAATAACCAGCCTGGTCATACATCCACTCCATGCCTGTATAAATGAAAGGCCGTGTATTATCAGCCGATCCACCTTTAACCGGAGGATTTGGGTCGTATTGAAGATCGAGCATTACGGCCTGGGTAAAATCTTTACCGTCATTGAGGTCATTTTTATACACGGTTTTCACAATAGCGAGGGCCATATCGATACCTGCGGTAACACCGGCGGCGGTAATAATTTTTCCGTCGAATATGTAGCGTTTCCCTGATTTCGGAATAGCACCAAAATGCGCTAAGAGTTCATCGGCACGATACCAGTTGCTCGTAGCTTTTTTCCCATCTAGCAGCCCTGCAGCTCCAAGAACCCAAGAACCCGTGCATACGCTGGTGGTCCAGACGCTGTTCTCATCAATCGACTTGATCCACTGTAATACCTCTGCATTCTTGGCCAAGTTTGCTGTTTCCAGCGCGCCACCAGTCACGACTAATACCTCTAGATTATTTGTATTCGCTATGGTTCTTTGAGCGGTCAGCTGAAATCCGCTGTTGGTGGTAATTGTCGTTTTATATTGGTTACCGTCTTTACTGGCAGACACAAACATAGGTCTAAGGCCTGCTGTACTAAACACCTGGTAAGGTCCCAAAGCATCCATGGCGTTGACACCGTCATAGACAAGAATTCCGATGCCTCCTGATTGATAGTTATAGCTGGCATCATAAGTGGGTCTGATGTCTGGTTCAGGAACCACTGCCATAAGTTGTTCAAAGGTTAAATGTTGTCCTTCTTTGGCTTGTGCAGCCAGCGAAAGAAAAAACGCAGCAGTGAAAATAACGATAACGCGAGAAAGCATAAGTTATACCTCTTGTTTTTGATAGGAAAGGAACCGGTAACTAAGCAATTTATGCACCAAAATTATTTCGCCAGTTGAATTGCTTGTATCATCTGGACACACCAACGGTGAAAGCGCCAATCGTATTTTCTTGGATGATCGAAAACAGGTGATATGCCACATTGCGTAAGCCATATGCCGCAACTTTTCCAATCGAAGCGTCACCTGAGCTAAGCGTCCAACTCACACCGCTACCGCTGGTATTCATTTTGATCATTCCCACATTACACTTGGGAATGAAGCTCCCAGACGCTAGGCGTCGTCTTGCAACAACATTCCTTGTTACAATCCCGCCCATAATGGACTAGTGGGGGCATTTGCGTAGAAAATTACGGTTATAATTTAAATTCCAGCATTATCAATAAGATAATGCGTTATCACTCGCGCAGCAAATAACCAAATTATTGTTGTTCATTGATAGCATAACTCATTGTTTTTATTAAATCACTTTGTCTTATTTACTCAAACCGTATGTTTCTGCGCAAATGCTCCCGCTAGTCCCAGTAATCAAAATCTCAACGCTTTAGTCGCATGTCGCTTGACCAGTCCACCAGTATTCAATAATCTTCAACGACTTTCTTCAGCCGATCAATTCCTTAGCGCTTAATTGTGATTTGGGTGGGTGAGGATGATTCTTACCTTGCGGGGAACGATTATGAATGAGCCTCCTGTACCACCAAACTTCCATATCATCCTCAGAAAAATCCTGGTCGTCACGCTAGCGTTATTGGGCATTGCCTTTATTCTTTGGCTGGACAGTTGGTTCACGACTTATGTCGATTTATCGAATTTCAACGAACACTTAAGTGTTGGCTTGCTGGTACTGATCGGCTTTTTAACCGGTTTTCATTGTGTCGGCATGTGTGGGCCGTTGATTTTGAGTTACGCCACCAAAAATGCCCGCGCAGGTTATCAATCCCACATCGCCCACTTGCTTTATGGTTTCGGCAAAACCGTTTCCTACACCACCATCGGCGCTTTGTTGGGTGCCTTTGGTGCCATTGTAGCCTTTACACCCTACACGCGAGGCGCAGTGGGCATGGCGGCCGGTGTTTTTTTGATCCTGTTTGGCATGCACATGCTTGAAGTATTTCCGGCATTGAGTCATTTCCAGTTCAGGACGCCGGGCTTTGTGATGCGTTTTATCGGCAAGGAATACCGCAAGCACAGCAACCCTTTTGTGATCGGATTGCTGAATGGCTTGATGATTATTTGCGGCTCTCTGCAAGCCATGTATGTCATGGCGGCAGGTACCGGCAGTTGGTTGGAAGGTGCAAAGATTTTGTTTTTTTCGGCATTGGTACTCTGCCATTATTGTTGGGCTTTGGTTTTTTAACTAGTCTCCTGTCCAATAATTTGACGCCGAAACTACTGAAAGTCTCCGGCGCTTTCATCATCATACTGGGCGTCCTCATGCTGAATCGCGGCGTGGCGCTCACCGGCATCGGTGTTGATTTTCATACCGTGGTAGTTCGGGTTTCCCAGCAACTATTTCCGCTGGTTGCGGATTCTCTATCCCCTGCTGCCGAACAAACCATCACCATGGAAGTCTCGAAAACAGGCTATTCGCCCAATCAATTCACCTTGCATAAAGGCATCCCGGTTAAATGGATCATTAACGCCAAGGAATTAACCGAGTGCAACAAGGTCATCGTCGTGCCGCAGTATGGCCTTGAAATCAAGTTGCAACCGGGTGTGCAGGTTATTACCTTCACTCCTGCTGAGTCCGGCGAGGTTGTGGTGCCATGGAGTTGTTGGATGGGCATGATCCATGGGACCTTTATCGTTGGCGAGAATCCGCAACGCATAAAACAGACTTTACCACTTGATCAAACCACGCCCATGCCGCCCTCTGACCAATCGGTTAAGGAAAATACTCAGCAACGCTTAATTCGTGAATTGAACAATAAGTGGCAAGAGTTTTTAACTTTATTCGATGGTGTTGCACACAAATAAGTCAATTTAAAGGCGCGATGGCGTGCTTTAAAGAAGTAACATCAGTTTAGTGGATGTCCGATAACTAACAAAGACCGGCCTTTCAAAGAGGTTATATTTTCACTGGTTGGATGTCTTAAAGTGGCCGGGTCGAGCCAAAGAGGACGCAAGGTTGCTTGCCGAAAAGCTGCCATTCGCTGAACTTAGGGATGGAAAATTTCGCCAGTATCCTCAGTGGCCGGTCTTGGCCGAGACACGCCGGTCACACTGCATCAAAATCAACGTCAGGTATCGGGAAACGCTCGCGTCAGCATCCGATCAAATCTGAAAGCAGGTGTTTATTTTGAACGCTAACTTCTCGTTAAAAATTGATCAGTTTCTGATGCCTTTATCTCCCAGCAAGGGCAAATGGCCTCCTCTATAGGAAAGATATAAAACCGGATTTGGAATTTTGTTTGACTCACGGTTCATAATGGCTTCGCCAATAATTCTTAAAAGTTTTTTTGTTAAACCTTAGGTAGTTTGTCAGGCAATTTTCTGCTCCATTCGCTCACAATCTGGTCCAACTTCTCAGCGATGGCCGATCTTGCTTCGGTTCGCCCCCATCCTTTCATAAGAAGCTGATCGTAGTGTGTATGTTTGTGGCGAACATGCGCTTTCACGGCCAGTGCGATAGCCTCTGCTTCGAACGCCTTCGCCGCAGAAGATCGACCTACTCGCCCACTATATTTCTGGCAAGCATGATCAGCAATAGCTTCAGCCTTTTGAGCTGGACAACCAGGATACTGCATACGGATTTGTTTTGAAAACTGCGCAATGTATTCTTTGTCAGCATGTTCACGGATTACAACGGCGCGCTCTCGCGAAATCTTTCGATCTGCCGCATCGCCTTCGCATTCTTTCTCTGCTCTTATGAGAGCTTCAGACTCTACGAGCAATCCCTGACGCTCGTACCTATGGCGTGAGCGGCTAAACCTCACCACAACTGCCGATAGGTTTGAATATTTTCTGCTACGCCGTGTCAGTGCTACATCGCCCCGTTGAAGGTATACCAAGTGATCTAGATCAGCGCATTCCAAGCAAAGTGGATTCTCCTTCTCCATTTTCAAAAATCTGCCCTTGGCCAATTCAACTCCACATTCCGAGCAAACCGATGGGTTAATGATTGAAAACACGACTATCTCGTCGTTTTGATCACCTTGTGATTTGTGGTTACTTCCCATAAATGCTCTTGTCTACTAAAGCAAGTATTATCAAAGTGGAAAATAGTCCATTTTGAGCCTGTAAGTTGTTATTTGAACAGTACATTAAGTATCCGCTCAACAGATGGCCCTGATAGTTTAGGATGGCGTTGATCCCATTGCCTTTCTTCAAATCGTGCGGTCGCATCCACTACATTGCCGGATGCTTTTGGGTTAGTTTCTGATAGCCACATACGGTTTGCGGCTAGATGCAGGCCTTGGTGTGCATAATTTTCATCGATTGAACCGTCACCCAGAATTCTGATTCGTTCACAATCAATTTGAATAATTGTTTCTGGTTTTCGCTGATGCACGCTGTAAACGACAACAGCAATTTGAACGGTATGACCCGCGAACTTCGCAAGGGCTCCGACTTTACCGGAACACAATGCAGTGAAAGTCTTTTGTGAAATGGGAAAGATGGCATCTTCCTCTATAACAAATATGCGGTGACCAATACTCATACGATACTTTCTCTCATGTCTGCTTACTGGAAACAGCATGACAATACGACTCCTCAACCTAATTTTAGGAGTTTGTCATGAAGCAAGGTACTCAAGATACCAATGATCAAAATAACCATCAAGTCCCTTGGAACAAAGGCAAATTGATTGGTCAGAAATCACCTCTCAAATTGAAAGAGATTTGGGCAATTCGCATTCGTTTGCAGATGGCTAAGAACACTCGTGAGTTGGCGCTGTTTAACTTAGCCATTGATAGCAAGTTGCGCGGCTGCGATCTGGTCACACTTCGACTAAGCGATGTAGCCCAAAGTAACCGAGTGTCATCGCGGGCTATTATCATGCAGCAGAAAACGCATCGCCCTGTTCAGTTCGAGATAACAGAGCAAACCAGAGATTCGCTTGAAGCGTGGATTAACCAAGCCAAGCTCAAATCTGATCAATATCTTTTCCCAAGTCGGATTCATAGTTCGCCTCATCTATCAACTAGGCAATATGCTCGTATTGTCGAACACTGGGTAATGTCTATTGGCCTCGATCCAGCGGCTTATGGAACACATACTATGCGACGAACAAAAGCTACACTTGTCTACCGGAGAACGAAAAATTTACGAGCTGTTCAACTTTTACTGGGTCATACTAAACTTGAAAGCACTGTCAGATACCTTGGTATCGAGGTCGACGATGCTCTTGAAATATCGGAGCAAACCGAAATTTAGATTTAATAAAATATATCTGCGGCCGTTGAAAAACGGCCGCATGTCAAAAGCGGACGATTACTTCTGGAAAATCAACCGAAAATTAAAGGCTCACTACTGTTAAGGGTTGTCAGATGCCTGCCTTCTACCCCAGGACTGTCGGTACTCGGCAAAACTCAGGGGCAGGCGTCGGACAAGCCTCGAGGGAGGAAACCGCGGGATCACAGTGGCGAGTTAGGATCGGCGACAGTCTATGGGGATTTGAATGGTGGGTCTGCCTCTAATCCGGCTAAAAAGCCTCTCTGCCGGGCGATGACAGTGCTCAGACGCTCCGGCTTGAGGGCAATGTAGCCGATTTTTCGTTGTCCCAGGGGGCCAGAATGAGGGCTTTTCAGCCTCCAGGCCAAGTCTTTCCGTATCGGTGCTAGCCGATAAATGAATAATAGGTAGTTTGGCATTTGCCAGGTGAGTGTGCTCATGGTGCACCTGCCTGAGTGGGCGGCGCACGAATGAGCGGTTTGCGTGCCAAGATTTCGATGATAATCATCGCAGCCCCGCAGTCCGGGCAAACGAAGGTCGGCTGGGCTGTTTTTTCCGGCGCATCAGCATCAATAGATTTCAGTTCCACAGGAGCAGGAGCAACCTGCAGCAACTCGCGCGCCCGCGCAAGATGAGCGCGGCGACCGGCGTTGGCGAGTAACCCATAGTGGCGGATACGGTGAAAGCCGCTGGGCAGCACATGCAGCAGAAAGCGACGGATGAACTCGTCGGTCGTGAGCGTCATGGTTTTATGCCGCGTCTGGCCTTTAGCGCGGTAATCTTTCCAGCGAAACGTGACACCGCGCTCGTCCAGGGCAAGCAGGCGTGAGTTGGCGATGGCCACCCGGTGCGTGTAGCGTGATAGATACGCCAATACCGCCTCGGGTCCGGCAAACGGGCGTTTAGCGTAGACCACCCATTCGCACTTTTTCAGCGGTGCGAGCCAGTCGGCAAAGGCCGACGCGTCAGTTAGATTGACGTACTCACCAAAGAACTGCAATTGCCCAGCCGCCTGCGCTTGGCTCAGTGCTTCCAGAAAGCGCCGTCGAAACAGCCGTGACAGCACGCGTACCGATAAAAAGAAGCCCGGCTTGCAGCTGATCCAGCGTTCACCGTCCAGGGATAAGCCGCCGCCGGGAACGATGCCGTGCACATGTGGATGATGGGTTAAGGCCGATCCCCAGGTATGTAGCACCAGGGTAGCCCCGATCTGTGCGCCCAGATGTTTCGGGTCAGCGGCAATCGTGCGTAGCGTCTCGGCGGCGATCTCAAACAGCAGGCCATAGATCAAGGCCTTGTTGGTGTAGGCGATAGCACTGATGGGGGCCGGCAAGGTAAATACCACATGGTAGTACTCCACCGGCAACAGATCGGCCTGCCGGGCTTCGAGCCAACGTTTGGCCGCACTGGCCTGACACTTGGGGCAATGCCGGTTGCGGCAAGAGTTGTAGGCGATGTCCTGATGCTCGCAAGCGGGGCAGCACAGCACATGACCACCCAATGTCGCGGTGCGACACTGTTCGATGGCGGATATGACTTTCAGTTGACCCAGGCTCAAGTGGTCATGCTGAGCGTCTCGCCAAGCGGGCCCACGGCTGCGGAAGATATCCGCCACCTCGAGCGCAAGCCGTCCCATGGCTTTTCTCTAGTGGAGCTGCAAAGTCTCGATCGGACTAATCACCTCCCGCAGGACATCGGTGGCCACCTGGGCATACAGCGCCGTGGTCTCCAGCTTCTTGTGGCCGAGCAACACCTGGATCACGCGAATATCCACCTTCTGTTCCAGCAAATGCGTGGCAAAGCTATGCCTCAGCGTATGCATGGATACCCGCTTATCAATCCCCGCCGCCTCGGTAGCGGCATAGACAGCCCGGTTGAGCTGACGCGTGCTGAGTGGGTCGATAGGATCCAAGCCAGGAAATAGCCAACCCCCTTGCAGCATTTTGCCTTGGGCACGGGCAAACTTCCACCAAGTGCGCAAGCGTTCAAGCAGCACCGGCGACAGCATGGCGTAGCGATCCTTACTACCTTTGCCCTGTTCGATGCGCAGCGTCATGCGCTGGCTATCGATGTCACTGACCTTCAGCGACACCACTTCGCTGGCACGTAAGCCGGCGCCATAAGCCACCGCTAACGCCGCTTGGTGTTTGAGATTGTCAACGGCGGCGAGCAAGCGAGCCACTTCCTCCCGACTCAATACCACAGGCAGTTTGTGCGGCACCTGTACCGAGTGCATCTTGGCCAGCAACTCCGGGTGATCCAGCGTTGTTTCAAAGAGAAACTTGAGTCCGGTGAGCGTCGCATTCAGTGAAATGGGTGATATGCCATGATCAACCAAATGCAACTGATACCTGCGCAGATCTTCGGCGCTGGCCGTGTCGGGTGATCGCCCCAGAAAGGCGGCTAATCGCTTTACAACCCGGATATAACTGGCCTGGGTTTTGGGAGATAGTTTGCGCATCCGCATGTCGTCAATCATGCGCTGGCGTAACGGGGTGATGGGTTGTGTTATCGAAGTCATGACACTGCTCCTGTCTGGAAACAAGGCGGATTGCCTCATTCCATAGACATTGGAAACAGCAACATGCTGTCAATTACCTTCAGCTTTGCTACACAAACTCCCTAGCGCGAAGCGGTTTAGTCCTTCGACCCATAACTGCCGGTCGGCTATGATTATACGCTTCCTTAAACCGGACAGTCGCGATGTGCTACAACGACCCAAAGCAGCCTCCCGCCAAAATGTATAATTGGCAATATGTTGTCAACAATGTTCGAGCACATAAGCACATTTTCGATTCATCGAATTATTTACCAAGCTCCTGAGAATCAATCTGACCGCCTTATAGGTCCTTTGGGTCATTTCTGCCTATATTCCTGAGCAGGTCGAGCGCTATCAAAAAATTTCGTATCCGGCCTTATGTACAGTTCGATTCGGTTGCGGCCTTTATGTTTGGCATGATAGAGCGCATCATCGGCTAATTTGATCAGGCTTATTGAGCTCTCCATCGGGGGAACAGCAGCCACACCACAACTAAAAGTGCAAGAGAATTCACTTTGAGGGGTTGCAAATTGCAATTTACCAAAACTTTCGCGCAATTCACCCAGAATCTTTACTGCCAGTGTTGACGGTGTGTTGGGCATTGCAATTACAAACTCTTCTCCACCATAACGACCTATGATGTCCGACTTGCGTAGCCGTTTGCGCAGCAGTTGCGCCAGGCTCTTGATTACTCTGTCGCCCTGAAGGTGACCATAGGTATCATTGACTTTTTTGAAGTGATCGATATCCAGCATGGCCAGGGACAGTGACTCGTTCGAGCGCCGTGCCCGCTCGATTTCTATTTCCAGCCGCAACTTGAATGAAATACGATTAAGGAGGCCAGTCAGACTGTCTTGACGAATGAGTTCGGTTAACGTTCGAAAGCGCTGGGCACGTATGGATACCGCCATGATCAGGTTGGTATCGGAAATGGGTTTTTGCAGGAAATCCTCTGCACCGATCTGCATGGCGTTCTGCTGCATTGCAAGACCAGATTCTGTGGACAAAAAGACAACCGGCAAGCTATAGAATTGAGGTTCCTGACGAATGACCTTCAATGCCTCGATTCCGTTACATTCCGGCATATAAAGATCCAATAGAACTATTTCCGGCTGATGTTCCGCTAAAGCCTCCAAGAGCAGGGATGGGCTAGTAATCGCGATCGCATCCATGCCTGCCGCTGTCAGGGTTTGAACATAATGAGCCACCAGGATTTCGTCATCGTCTACCAACAACACTCTATAAGGGTCTTGGACGCTGCGATTGGTCACGTATTCAAGTTGTTCCTCCAGGACAGAGATATCGACTGGCTTGACTAGATAGGCAGCTGCCCCTGAGCGAACGGCGGCCAGGCGAGATTCCCAGTCGTTGCAGGTGGAAACGACTACATGGGGAACGGTTACGCCACAATGGGACTGGATTTTCTCCATTAGATCGAGGCCAGCCAGAAGGGCCTTCGGGCAACATCAGGTCAATAATCACTGCTGCTGGCCAGGGCTCTTTTATTGCTGTGAGGGCGTCTGTGGCATTGGAAAAGACACTTAAATCCCATCCGAACGTACTCAATTGCGTTGCCATCTCTTGAGCCAGGAGAGCATCGTCTTCGATTAATACAATACGATGATTAGTGGGCATTATCATGACATCCGAATTAGCGGACGCGTCAACAAAAAAAGCTTCCCCACCTTCATCCGGCCCAGTCAGAGCTGAGCTGCGCAGTGCATTGACCAGCTCGGTAATTCGTGTTTCCTGTTGGAAATTATACTGGTTAGTAGATCGAGATATTAGAACCAAAATCTCCTCAAGCGTCTTTGCCTGCTCGCCTAAGCGTCGAAACCCAAAGGTTCCAGCAGAACCCGCCAGCGAGTGGGCTAAATGAGTCAATTCGGCGTGGGCATCTCCCCAAACTGTTGCTGCGCATGCTGTCCGCCAGCAAGCCTCAATAGCCTCGACCCGGACCGGCAATGCAGCGGCGAAGGCAGCCCGAAGCGCACCCAGTTTCGCTAACTTCTTCGGTTGTTCCTTTTCAGACATGTGCGATGCTTTTCCAAATATCGCGCACCTGATCGGCCAAGACATAGGATCGAACGGCTTGGCGATTACATCAATGGCTCCTATTGCCTTCAAATGTGCGACCTCTTGCGGTTGTACCTTGGCGGTGACGAAGGCGATAGGCAGCCGTGCCCAATCGGATTGTTCACGCAGCCGCTGTAATGTCGTCGGGCCATCCATGCCTGGCATCATCACATCCAGTAGCACGAGATCGGGTCGATAGCCGCCTAAAGCTTCCAAAGCTTCCTGGCCGGAAGCGCAAATTCTTAGCTCGAAGTCTTGCTCGTCTTCCAGCGCAAACTGGACGATAGTGCGAATGTCAGCTTCGTCGTCCACGTACATGATTTTCAGTAGTTCATTCATGGGTTTAATTTTTCTCCTGGTTGATGACCTGTTTGATGGTGGCGAGCAGTTGTTTATTGCTGGTCGTGGCCTTGGTCAGCGCGGCCGAAACGTGCTGCTTGAGCGCAAGGTTCGGATCCAGGCCGGAAAATACGATTACTTTAGTATCCGGGCTGAGGGCATCGAGCAATTCGAGACCTGATCCATCTGGCAAGGTGAGATCCAGCAGTAGCAGATCGAAGTGATTAGTCTCAAGCTCATGGCGCGCCATCGCCAGTGAAGACGCATAGGTATAGTCTGCATCTTCCTCGAGGAGTGCCTGGGTGACCTGAACCACGTCGATATTATCCTCCACATGGAGAATACGGGGGCGACTGTAGTTATGCATTACATGATTGAGTGCCCTACTCAGGCAATCGCGGTCAATCGGTTTCTGCAGCCAGTCGAGTACTGCCAGCGCCTCTCCATCCCAGGTTTTCGTATCCTCGCGGGTGCGTCCCGTCACCACAATAATCGGCAGGTTACGGGTCGTCTCGTCGCTACGCAGCTTTTGGATTAGCGTCAAGCCATCCATATCAGGAAGACCGAGATCGAGCAACAGGCCTCGATAGTGCTTCTGTTTGAGCATAGTAAGAGCTGCAGTTGCAGTCGCCACTCGGTCACTAATCACACCCTCCTGTTCCAACAATTCGGACAGCACCATCGCCACGTCCGGGTTGTCTTCGCAAATCAGCATATGCGGTCGGGTGTCTTCTGATGGCACCTGTTCAATGACTTCTTGCCATTCTGGCAGGACGAAAAAGAATTCAGTACACGCACCTTCCTCACTGTTGAAGTCGATGTTGCCACCATGGCGTTCCACAATAGCTTTGGTGATGGAGAGACCAAGTCCGGTGCCACCCTTTTCCCGTGTGTCCGAACTGTCGGCTTGGGCAAAGCGCTGAAAGATTCGATTTCTGAATTCTGCGGGGATGCCGCGGCCGTAGTTTCTTACGCTAACTCGGAAGTGTCCATCACACCTGCTCACTGATACTTCAACCATGCCGAGAGGGGAAGAATATTTTACTGCATTGGAAATCAGGTTTGCGAAAACCTGCAGCAGACGATGCTCATCCCCCCAGACGATCGCACTTTCAGGTACATCGACCAGTTGTAAATGCACTTCGTGTTGCTGGCCATAGCACTCGTTCGCGACGATCGCTTGATGCGCGATAGCCACCAGATCAAGCCCCTTGAACTCAAACTCCAGCCGACCTGACTCGATTTTCTCCAGGTCGAGAATATCGTTGATCAGGAGGGTCAATCGTTCGCTGTTGCGGTTTGCTGTCTCCAGGAGTTGACGGGCTTTGTCGGGCAGGCCGCTGGCGAACTTGCCAAGTACCAAGCCCAATGCCCCCCGAATCGAGGTCAGCGGCGTGCGCAATTCGTGGCTGACGGTTGAGACGAATTCGCTTTTCATGCGCTCCATCTGCTTGCGCTCCGTAATATCGCGCACAATGCCGGTAAACATCTTCCTGCCTGAGAGCTGCATTTCGGAAACTGCCAGATCCATCGGGAAGGTTGTTCCGTCTTTACGGCGGCCAACCACCTCACGCCCTATGCCGATAATTTTTTTCTCGCCACTGGTCATGAAGTTTCGCAGGTAACCATCGTGCTCACTCTGATACGGTTCCGGCATCAGCATGTTGACGTTGTGCCCGATTACCTCATCGGCAGAATAAAGAAAAATTTTCTCGGCCGATTTGTTAAACGATTCTACGGTTCCTCGTTCGCCAATAGTGATGATGCCGTCCAGCACATTGTCTAAAATACCGGCCAAACGCGCTTCATTTTCGCGCCTCGCCTGATTCGTTTGATTACGCTCGGTAATATCGCGCACAATGCCGGTAAACATCCGATTTCCAGCAAGCTGCATTTCGGAAACAGCCAGATCCATCGGAAAAGTTGCTCCATCTTTACGGCGGCCAACCACCTCTCGCCCTATGCCGATAATTTTTTTCTCGCCGCTGGTCATGAAGTTTTGCAGGTAACCATCGTGTTCACTGTGATACGGCTCCGGCATCAACATGTTGATGTTGCGGCCGATTAGCTCGGCAGCGGTATAGCCGAAAATGCGCTCGGCGGCTGAATTAAGCTTCTCAACGGTGCCGCGCTCATTGATGGTGATAATGCCATCAACCACGGTATCGAGAATTGCATGGATGCGCGCTGAGCTATCATTAAGCTTTCTGGTACGATCTTCTAGTTCCCCATTGAGCTTCTGCAGTTCTGCCAGATCCTGCGAAGCTTGCCGAACAAAACGGCGATCAAAAAAACTGGCTAAAATTCCTGTGCCGAGCAAGAAAAAAATGCAGAGTAAAACGAATAGCGTCAGCAAGATCGGATTAATTCGGGAAGGGCCGTCAAGACAGATGCTGCCAACCGCAAAATGGGTGCCAGCCATGGCCGTATAGTGCATGCCGGAAATAGCTAACCCCATTACCAAGCCCCCTAGGCCATAATATATCAAGGGATTTAGTTGAAATTTTTCTCCTGCATAAACCACAAGAATGGCGCCATAGGAAGCCAATACTGCAACCCCTGCTGAAACTGTAAAAATAAGGGGGTCATAAATGATAGGCGGTGACATCTTCAAAGCCGCCATCCCGGTATAGTGCATGGCGGCAATGCCCAAACCCATGATCAAACCACCGACGCCAATTCGACCCAAGTGCATTTTCTCCGCACGCAATAAATAGAACCCTAGTATTCCCGCAATCACTGAAGGAAAACCAGAAAATAAGGTCAATTTGAGATCGTAGGAAACAGGAATTGGCAAATGAAATGCTAGCATGCCGATGAAATGCATCGCCCAGATCACAAGGCCGAGGCTAATACCCCCCGATATCATCCAAACGGCTTCTCTCCGGCCAGTGCTTTCTCGCATGCGCTTGACATGGATGAGGGCTGTAAAGGAGCCGAAAATGGCTACCAGAATAGAAAGTAGAACCAGGGGGGGATTCCAAGTTATAGGCATAGATATTTCTTTAATTCTGATATTGGTGACTATTGCATCTCTTTTTAAATGAGTAAGCATTTCCAACCATAAGGCTACAACAGTTGTCCATGCTGTCCCTTACGCAAGAGATGAGTAGCGTTAGGAAGGGAGAGGCTAAACTTCAGCCGGGTCATATACCGGGGGCACAAGGCCAAGTCTTGCAAAATTACATTATCTATTTCATCCTGCTGACCTAAGCATTTGCTCTGGTATGTTTTAGTCACCCTAAATTATAGATAAAAAAATCGTTCTACAGATGTTTTAAATACTTGTCTGCAAGTCCTTGAATTTTCATCGTATGATTTTCATAACTAGACCAGAAGATTGAGGCCGTTTTCTGCTTGGCGGGTAAACGCTATAACCGATTTTAGTCTTCTACACTTAACGCGACAGAACCAGTTTGCATAATGAACCTTGAATCTATAAGGTAGGAGCAGGTATCCGCCGTACCGCGTTGATGTTGCACAAGCTTCATTTACTGTATTCAACGGCACCATAACTTCAAAGTTACTGGTTTTTAGCGGGCCAGAGTAGTGCTTCAAACTCGTTTGCCGGTACCGGCCTGGAGAAAAAGTAGCCCTGTCCGTAATCGCAACCGGCGGCTGTCAGGAGGTCGCGTTGTATGGCGGTCTCTATGCCTTCGGCGATAACCTGGATACCGAGCTTGTGCGCCATCACAATAATCGCTTCGCAGAGCGCCATGTCATCGGAATGGAGTGTTAAGTTACGCACGAAGGACTGGTCAATTTTGAGATAATCAATGTGAAATTTTTTCAGGTAAGACAGTGAGGAATAGCCGGTGCCAAAATCATCCAGCGATACCTGAATGCCCGCGTCGCGAAATTGCAGCAACTGTCCGGTGATGGCGGCATCGGCCTCCAGCAGTAATCCTTCAGTAATTTCCACCACGATGCTTTGTCCAGGCAAATCCAGTGCCTGCAAATACTCGAACCAGTCGGCATGACTGTTGTTGCGATGGAACTGTATCGGCGACTTATTAACGCTAATCTGGAATTGCTGATGGTTCGATGCACGCCAGAGTGCGTTCTGGCGTGCTGCCTCGCGGAATACCCAATCGCCAATCTCGACAATCATGCCGGTTTTTTCCGCGATGGTGATGAATTCAGCGGGGCTGATAAGCCCGCGCACGGGGTGCCGCCAGCGTATCAACGCTTCCGCTTTGTCAATGACGCCCGTTGCCAGTTCAACAATAGGCTGGTAAACCAGCTGAAACTGATGATCGGCAAGTGCACCGCGTAAATCATTGGTCAGCTGCCTCTGGTTCCGTGCCGTTTCCTGCATGGAGGGAGTGAAGTAGTTGTAACTGTTGCGGCCCTGATTCTTGGATGCGTACATAGCCTGATCGGCGTGCTTGAGCAAGTCTTCAATGGCGACAGCATCGTCCGGATACAGGGTGATGCCAATGCTAACCGACACATAGGTGATTTCGTTATGCAACTGAAACGGCTCAGACAATTTTTGTACGATCAGTCGGGCGATCCGTTCGACGCAGTTGAGGTCATCAATTTCGCTAAGGATAACAGTGAATTCATCGCCGCCAAGCCGCGCTACCGTGTCCGATTCGCGGACACATTCGGCGATGCGGCGAGCTGTTTCTATCAGTAACAAGTCGCCCGTATTGTGTCCCAGGGTATCGTTTATTTCCTTGAAGTGATCCAGATCGAGAAACATGAGCGCCAATGGCAGACCGGCACGATGTGATTTTTTTATTTCCTGCGCCAGACGGTCATGGAACATACGACGGTTGGGCAGATCGGTCAAAGGATCAAAGTTGGCCTGCTGCCAGATAATTTGTTCGGATTGTTTTTTCTGGCTAATGTCGGAAAACAAGGTGACGCGGCGATAGACACTGTTATCCGGGTTATAGATGGTATTGATGGTGAGCCATTGCGGGTAAATTTCACCATTCTTGCGTTTGTTCAAAATCTCGCCTTGCCAATGACCGGTGGTGTCGATAACTTTCCACATGGCTCGGTAGAAGTCCTCATCCTGACGATCGGACTTGAACAGGTTAGCTTTTTTGCCGATAACTTCATCCTGCGTGTAACCGGTAGGCTTGGTAAAGGCAGGGTTATGGGCAATAATGGTACTATTGGTGTCTAATCAGGATCGCCTCACTGCTGTTTTCATAAACCAACGAGGCCAGTTGCAGGGCTTCCCTGTCTTTAGTTTTTTCGAGAGCAAGTGCAGACAAGTGAGCGGCATGTTTGATCAGTTTTAAATCGGCGGCAGTTGGCGTGATGACTTCATGACTATGCAGGGTAATCGTGCCCGATGTCTTACCGGAATTGCTTATGATCGGTTCAGACCAGCATGCCCAAAGCCCGGCTTTGACAGTAAGATCTAAATAGGGTTGGCAGAGAGGATCCAGGCGTGTGTTCTGAACAATGGCGGTATCAGCTCTATTGATTGCAGCGCCGCGAGAGCAGAGCGTGGAGCAGAGCGGCATACCATCCGTGGCGGAAACATAATAATCTGGCAGACTGGGGGCTGCGGCAATGGTCAG
>CAWKEY010000041.1:0-6136 GCA_963848675.1 uncultured Gammaproteobacteria bacterium | reverse complement strand
GATTAGCAAGATGCTTCAGCCAAGACATAAGCATGACGACGCTGGACGGCGTATAGTGGACATTTAGTCTTTTAAAAGAGGGTGTTGTCATGCCAATGAATCGCATTCAGTTCCAACCGGGCTTGTCGATGCCTGAGTTTCTCAAAGACTTCGGTACCGAAGCACAATGTGAGGCCGCGTTAGAACAAGCACGATGGCCTCGAGGCTTTGTTTGCCCTCGCTGCACGCACACGGGGCATAGCGTATTTAAAGTCGGATCGCACAACATGTTTCAGTGCCAAGCGTGTCGACATCAAACGTCGCTCATCGCCGGGACGCTCTTCCAAAGTACCAAACTACCGCTGACCCTTTGGTTCTTGGCGATTTACTTCATCAGCCAAGCCAAGACCGGCTTGTCCGCATTGGCTCTGATGCGCTATCTGGGCGTCAGTTATCCCACGGCATGGCTTATTCAGCACAAGCTCATGGAAGCCATGTCGGATCGGGAAACGCATTACACTCTCAGCGGCCAAGTCCAAGTCGATGATGCTTACTTCGGTGGTGAGCTCAGTGGTGGCAAGGCCGGCCGGGGTTCTGAAAACAAAGTCCCCTTTGTGGCGGCGCTTGCCTTCGATGACGAAGGGCATCCCTTGCGCGTCAAGTTAACGCCAGTCTCCGGCTTTACCAGCAAGGCCATTGCCGACTGGGCTAAAACTAACCTTGCTTCCGGATGTGCAGTGCTTTCTGACGGTTTGGCCTGTTTTGCGGCGGTAACCGAGGCGGGTTGCCAACACCACGCGATCATCATCGGTGGCCGCAAACCCAAAGACCTGCCAGAGTTCCTGTGGCTCAACACCGTACTGGGCAACCTAAAAACCAGCCTGGGTGGGGCTTATCACGCCTTTGATTTCGCAAAGTATGCCTCGCGTTATTTGGCGGCGTTCGCCTATCGCTTCAACCGTCGTTTCCAGCTCGATACGCTCCCGAGGCGTCTTCTCGTGGCCGCCATCGCTGTCGGACCTCGCCCAGACGCCTGGCTTCGATCAGCTGAAGCATCTTGCTAATCAAGATAACTTTTGGTGCTAGTTGATTTAAAGAAGCCATGGGCAGAAGATAAAGCGGTAAGTATTTGACCTAAAATGCTTTTCCGCAGGAGCTACGCCCATGACTACCGAAGACTTTATCATTGAATTGTTTTGTAGGATAGATGACCAAATGAAAGATGTGCCTCACCACAGTCAAGCAGGACTCTATCCCAGCGAGTTAGTGACCATCGGCGTGCTGTTCGCGCTAAAAGGCGTGGGCGGCCGCGCCTTCTATCGCTGGCTAAGCCGGGATTATGGTCATTGGTTTCCACTGTTGTCCGAACGCACCCGATTGTTCCGGCGATTGAAAAATCAGCGTCAATGGACGTACCGTTTTCTGGTCAAGCCGTCGCTGTTAGGTGTTATCGATAGCTATGGCATCGAATTGATCCATCCGGTTCGCCGAGGTCGCAATCCTGAATTCTTCGGTGCATCCGGGATTTCCAATCATCGCTGGATCGTGGGCGCGAAATGGTGCGTTGCCTTGAATCATCTTGGGCAGATTATTGGTTGGGTTTGGGCACCAGCCAATGCGCATGATACCTGGTTTCATCCTTTGGTTGAGGTACTTCAGGATAAGACGGTATTGTTGGCGGATACCGGCTTTCATGCGGCGGCTGGAGATCCTCCTAATCTCAAAATTTGTAAACGGGGCGAGTGGAATGATCGAATGCTCGTGGAAACGGCCTTTTCGATGTCCACGGTCGTCAATCATGTCAAGCATATGCGGCATCAAATGCAAGACTATTTTGAGGCTCATTTAGGCTACTTAACCGCTATGTTCAATTTGATCACCGGTTGGTTTGGCCTGCCCGCTAACGACGATGGATTTGTTCCTATTTCCATCGCTGACTTTAGTTTGTGACCAAATTTCAACTAGCACCAAAGGTTAATACTAAAATTTAAATCAGAGACCTTATTAAGAAGGGATTAAGACGCATACCGGCGGCCATTGCCGCTGCTTCGATTTAAATCAGAGACCTTATTAAGAAGGGATTAAGACTCGTTGTCATATTCATATTCATTCATTGTTCTATTTAAATCAGAGACCTTATTAAGAAGGGATTAAGACCAACTTCGAAGGGGCTATGTCTAGGCTTTTATAGCTATTTAAATCAGAGACCTTATTAAGAAGGGATTAAGACTTGTTCTAGGTTGGTAATACTCATTGTCGTTCCATTTAAATCAGAGACCTTATTAAGAAGGGATTAAGACCCATCTAATACTGCTGCAACGATTCTTTTAGCCATATTTAAATCAGAGACCTTATTAAGAAGGGATTAAGACTGTGTAGTAAGATTGACTAAGCTTGACAGCATCTATAAATCAGAGACCTTATTAAGAAGGGATTAAGACCTGAGGTATCCCCACAAAATATCAATAAAAAACAATGCATTATTGGATAAGATTTGGATAAAGACAAGATTAAGTCGGTCTGAGCATAAGAATTCATTCTAAAATAATAATCTGGAAGAATAAATTTATGTCAATTATTGCTCTGCTGCATAACTTGTTGAAAGAAAAACTTCCTAGCATTCATGCTACTCGATTCACAGCGCTGATGGCTGCAGTCGAGGCTGGGTTGAAAGGAGCGTCGGTATCGATTACGCAACTCGGACGGACGCTTTCCGGACCGGCCTGCATCAAACACAAAATCAAACGCATGGATCGTTTAGCCGGGAATCGCCATCTTAACACCGAACGCATGGCGATCTACGGTGCTATGACCCAATGGCTATTGCAGTCCCTGCCCATGCCGTTGATCCTTATCGACTGGTCGCCCCTGACCGCAGATCAGCATCAGCAGCTCTTACGAGCAGCGCTGCCTACGGGAGGACGTTCCGTTACCTTGTACGAAGAAATTCATCCCATTAAAAAACTGGGCAACCGCCGAGTACAGCAGCGATTTCTCAGCAGTTTGCAAGCATTGCTACCCGCTAATGTAACGCCTATCATCGTTGCCGATTCCGGATTTCGCACGCCATTTTTTCGCGAAGTTGAAAGTTTGGGCTGGCATTGGCTCGGACGAATTCGCAATAGGGATTTCATTGCCTGGGCCAACCGGCCTAACGATTGGCTGGCGGCAAAGTCACTCTACGCCAAAGCCACTCGAAAACCCAAGTGCTTGGGCCCGGCCCGTTGGGTGCGTAGCCACCCGCTAGACGGTGAGTTGGTGACATTTTATCAGCCCGCCAAAGGCCGGAAACACCTGACGGCCCAACATCGTCCAAGCCAATCCAGTGCCAGTCGTAAACACGCCAAACGCGAAAAAGAGCCTTGGCTTCTGGTCGTATCGCCCTCGCTAAAAGCGTTTTCTGCGGCGCGGGTCGTGGATTATTATCGAAGCCGCATGCAAATTGAGGAAGGCCTGCGAGACACAAAAAGTACGCATTATGGCTTGGATTTTACCAGCGAAAGCCGGATTGAAGCCGAACGCCGCGCCAACCTGTTATTAATCGCCGCGCTCATCATTTTCGCGCTTTGGCTCACTGGGCTTTGTTTAAAAGGTACTGAAATCGAACGACATATCAAAGTCAACAGCAACCAGAATCACTCACCGTATTCGGTTATATTTCTCGCCCGAATCGCCTGCCGTTATGTTGCCTTTGAGTTGTCCGCCTCAATGTTGGAACAGGCGCAAGCTCTTTTATTAAACTACTTCGACTCATTCGAGGGAGGGTAAATTCGTGGGGATACCTCAGGATTAAGACCGCTTGTTAAAAGAAAAAGGATGATCTGGTTCTTGAATTGGCGGTGGCAGGTCATGTTGACACCATTGTCACTCACAATTTGAAAGATTTTGTCGGCGCTGATAAATTCGGTGTTGAAGCAATTACCCCAAAAACCTCGCTGGAGCGATTAACATGAGCGCATTAAGTCTGCGGTTGCCAGATTCCGTACACCGGCATATTAAAGAACTTGCCCAAAAAGAAGGTGTTTCCATCAACCAGTTCATCGCCAGTGCAGTGGCGGAAAAAGTTTCGGCAATCGCCACAGAAGAGTATTTGCAAGCCCGGGCGCAACGCGCCGATAAAACGGCATTCGAATCCATTCTGAATAAAGTCGCCAAACGCCAGCCGCTATCAGGGGATGAGTTGTAGATAGTCCCTGGCACACAGGCTTTGCACGATAAATTAACGTGGTGCGAGCGACGCCTACGTCGCGATTAGCAACTTCGCTGAACCTCGGGCTGGTCGCGACGTAGGCGTCGCTCCCACATCTACTCCCACATCTACTCCATAAGTATCTACACAACTCGTCATCTCGGCAGGGATTGCCGAGATCCAGGAGCCATGGACGGCAATATCAGACTTACAAGCTGTTTTTTTTAGTCAGATGGAACCTTTGCTGAGCTGCTTTTCACATCCCTGTGTTCTGGATTCCGGCAATCCCTGCCGGAATGACGGCGATGTGACTTGTGTAGATACTTATGCATCTACTCCCACATCTACTCCCACATCTACTCCCACATGTACTCCCACTTGTAATCCCACAAAAGTGTCCATTGCCGGCCCCGCTTGGCAAGCTTGCCAGTCCTGCAAAAAAAAATCCCCGGTGTATTCTGTCTGCCATGACTCAACGGCAACTTTATTTAGCAGCTTACGATATTTCCTGTAACCGGCGCTTGCGCAAGGCGCTGTTCGTGCTGCGCGGTTTTGCATCGGGCGGGCAAAAGTCGGTGTTTGAATGTTTTTTAACACCCGCCGAAAAAGCCCAGTTGCTGGATCAGATCGGCCTGGTCATTGATCCTGTTGAGGATCGTTTTATTTTGCTGAAGCTGACGGGCGCCAAGCATATTCGTACGCTGGGCAAGGCAGTGTGTCCGCAGGATGGTTCATTTTTTTATGTGGGGTAAGGCATGAGCAGTTTGTATCTGGATCGAAAAAATTTGGCCGTCAAGCTCGATGGACAGGCGCTGGCCTTGTATGAAGAGGGCGTTAAAAAAGGCACGGTACCGCTGCATTTGTTGGAGCGCGTGGTGTTGCGCGGCAATGTGCAACTGGAAAGCCGGGTGCTGGGTGCGTTGTCGGAACGTAATATCGGCTTGCTGGTGTTGTCCGGGCGCAATACCGAAGCCACGGCGATGCTGGCAGCCCGTTCGCATGGCGATGCGTCAAGGCGTTTGGGGCAGTATCAGACCAGTCTGGATGAAACGCTGCGCCTGCCGCTGGCGCGATGGCTGGTGCTGGTCAAGGTGCGCGGGCAGCAGCGTTTGTTGCGCGATGCGCTGGCGGCAAGGGCTGATTTACGCTATCCGTTGATGTCGGCCTTGCAGACTTTAAACGGGATTATTGGCCAGCTGCGCGAAGACACCTTTGAAATCTCCCTGGCCAGTTTGCGCGGTTTTGAGGGCGCAGCGGCAGCGGCCTATTTTTCCGGCTTTACGCAGTTGTTTGCGGATTCGCTGAACTTTACTGGCCGCAAAAAACGTCCGCCGCCGGACCCGGTGAATGCTTGTTTGTCGCTGGGTTACACCCTGCTGCATTACGACGCGGTGCGCGCCTGCCATATTGTGGGCCTGGATGCGATGCTGGGCTTTTTTCATGATGTCAGCTTTGGCCGGGAGTCTTTGGCCTGTGATTTGATGGAGCCCCTGCGGCCCCTGATGGATCGCTGGGTGTGGCAGATGTTCCGGGAGCGTCAGTTACGCAGCGAACATTTCAGCGATGACAACGGCCGCTGCCAGATGAATAAAGCCGGGCGGCAATGTTTTTACGGCTGTTATGAATCGCAGGCAGCTGCGGCGCGGCGTTTGTTAAGACGCTATGGTTATGCGCTGGCCAGTCGTTATCAGGCGATGGCGGGTGAGGTTTGAGGTGGCTGGTGTGGCCTGGTGGGAGCGACGTGGGAGCGACGCCTACGTCGCGATTAATAGCTTCGCAGAAGCTTGGGCCAGTCGCGACGTGGGCGTCGCTCCCACAAATGACTCCCACAAATGACTCCCACAAATGACTTCCACACATGGCTCTAACAAATATAACTATTCAACGTTTTCTCGCAAAAATTGTGCTGTCATTTCGACCATCGGGAGAAATGTTTTACGCGCCGGAATGACAATCTACCTTAAATAG
>CAWKEY010000040.1:0-44987 GCA_963848675.1 uncultured Gammaproteobacteria bacterium | reverse complement strand
CCCACCGCATACAGGCATATCCCATGCTTTTAAAGTCCTCAAAATCGAAAGCTACGAAGACACGTTGAATAATCTGCAACTGCGCCGCACCAAACCACAACAAGACTTGCTCGATATGCTGCCGCAATCTGCCCAAGAAGATTATCTGCTGCGCTATCTGCTGGACATCGAAAGCCGTGGCTCACTGCTATCGGTGGAACAGTTCAACCAGCCGTTTGATTGCAAGCTGAAAGTGACCGTAGATTCGGCGGGAGCATATGAAGAGCGTACCATTGACCTGGTGGAAACTTTCAACTACCTGATCGGCTTGCGTGTGAAACATATCGATATGCAGCGGGATAAAGGCTTTGTGTCGGTCACAGGTTGGTTGCCGACGGGTGAAAAAACGCTGGTATTGTGGCGTGACGTGGCGCAGGTGGATTACGAAACCTTGAGCCGCCTGTGCGACAAGCTGGCTATCAATCCGGCGGACAGTGAATTCGAGATCGTTTATATCAACGGCGACCACAACATCCCTGCCGTATTCGTCAGCCTTGAGTCTGAAGGAGGCATTAAGAAGGAGCTGAAAATCCGCCAGATTGAACCGGAGTTCCTTAACCGCATGTTTGCCGTGGATGGGGGTTAAACATGAACAATGTGGCATACCCGTAAATTCGGGGGACGCTGCCCCCCGAATTAAAAGCGAAACTTTTGCTAGTTCCCACTTGCTGCGCTCATCGTTATACACAAATACTGTAGGTGTCGTCATACCCGCCGGGAAGCGGGTATCCAGTGCCATGGATGGCGAGTTCAAATACATCCATGTATTCTGGATTCCGGCAATCCCTGCCGGAATGACGGGCTTCGAGACACTTGTGTATAACGATGAGCGCGGCGCATGGGTACCTGAAAATGCGTCAGATCGAGCCGGCGTTTTTAAGCCGGATGTTTGATGTCCACGAAAATTAATAGTTGTCCACGAAAAGCACGAAAATTTCCAATTATTTTTTCGTGTCTTTCGTGCTTTTCGTGGACAAAAAATGAAATAGAGGATTTGTGATGACAGGGGAAATTATTTTTTATCAAAGCGAAGATGGCAAGGTTCGGCTGGAAACGCGGCTAGAAAACGAAACACTTTGGTTGACCATCAATCAAATGGCTGAACTTTTTAATGTGGACAAATCAGGAATCAGCCGACATTTGAAAAATATCTTTGCAACTGGGGAGTTGCAGCGGCAGACAACTGTTGCAAATTTTGCAACAGTTCAAAATGAAGGTGAAAGGAGCGTTGCACGCGATCTGGAATACTACAACTTGGATGCCATCATCTCGGTTGGTTACCGGGTTAATAGCATACGCGGAACTCAATTCCGTATCTGGGCGACTCAGCAACTGAAAGAATATATCGTCAAAGGCTTTGTAATGGACGATGATCGCCTGAAAAATCCGCCGGCAGCGGGTTCTGCCGTGCCGGATTATTTTGATGAAATGCTGGCGCGGGTGCGCGACATTCGCGCCAGTGAGCGGCGCATGTATTTGCGGGTACGTGAGATTTTTGCGTTGGCGGCAGACTATGAACCTTCTTTGCCGGACACCACCCGCTTTTTTAGCACCATTCAGAACAAGCTGCATTTTGCCGTAACAGGAATGACCGCCGCTGAAATTATTGATGCCAGAGTCAATCATCTTTCGCCCAATGCCGGACTCACGAGTTGGGCAAGTGCTGAAGTGCGTAAAACCGATGTGACCATTGCTAAAAATTATCTGTCAGCCGATGAGATTACCGAGCTTAACCGCATTGTAACGATGTGGCTAGATTTTGCCGAAGACCAGGCCAGTCGGCGTAAGCAGGTTTTTATGCAGGATTGGGAGCAAAAACTTGATGACTTCTTGCGCTTTAATGACCGTGAGGTATTGCCTAATACGGGTAAACGCACTAAAAAACAGGCGGATAGCAAAGCTCAGTCTGAATATGAGTTGTTTGCCGCACAGCGCCGGGTGGAAAAAGAAGAGCAAGGGCAACATGACCAGTTCGCGCAATTGGAGGCTGCGGCCAAACAGATCAACAGCGCTAAGCCAAAATGATAATATTTTCCACGAAAGACACGAAAAGCACGAAAATTTCTAATTATTTTTTCGTGTCTTTCGTGCTTTTCGTGGATAAAAAAGGACAAACCGATGAGTAAAAATGCAAAGCGTAGTTTCCATCAGGAGTTAGTGCTCAACCAGTGGATGATGAGCTTTTTTAGTAGCGGCACCTTGCACGCGCTGAAGGAACGCTTGAGCGAAGATCGGTACGAGGGTATAGACGAAGACGGTCAAAGTGGATTTTTTCATGCCTTGCAGCACAATCTGTTTGAGGTGGATCGCATCAGCCAGCAAGACCTGCGCCGTTACGACCTGAACATCGTGCAGCATTGGAACGCCATTACCGGGCAGCGTAACAAGGTCGAAGGCACTGTACTCAATATGAAATACTTCCAGTATCTCTCGCTGTTGTTCACCGAGATTTATCTGGACTGGTATTTTAACCAGCGGCAGCAATTGCTGGATGGTTTGAATAATGGACTGAAGGCCTACAACACCGAGCAAGACGCTGAACATCGCTTTCAGCCTTTTGATGCGGATGAACTGAACAAGCTGGCATTCTGGAACGCCACAGGCAGTGGCAAAACGTTATTGCTACACGTCAACATCAAACAGTATCTGCATTACTTCCAAAACGGTAAAAAAGACGCTTACCCGGACAAGATCATTTTGCTGACACCCAACGAAGGCTTGTCTCGCCAGCATTTAGAGGAGTTAAAGCTCTCGGGTTTTGACTTCTGTCATTTATTCACTAAAAACCGGGGCGATCTTTTCAAAGGCACGATTGAGATCATCGACATCAACAAACTGGGCGATAAGATGGGCGACAAGACGGTCGCAGTTGAAGCCTTCGAGGGTAATAACCTGGTGCTGGTGGATGAAGGGCATCGTGGCACAGGCACGGCAGATGGTGCATGGATGAGCCGCCGTGAATCTCTGGTACGGAGCGGCTTTGCTTTTGAGTATTCCGCCACTTTTGGGCAGGCCGTTGCCAAGGGCTTGACGGTTCTTAAGGCAGAACAGGATTTGCTTAAGAAAAAAGCGAAAGTACGGTTTGTAACGACTAATCTGAAAAAACTGGACGATGCACAAAGGCAACAGTTGATGCTGACCAGCGAAGAGAAGCGTAAAGCGCGCACGTTGGCGACGCGGGAAATTTACGCCAAAAGTATTCTGTTTGACTACTCCTACAAATTTTTCTACGAGGATTGCTACGGCAAGGAATCGCTGATTCTCAATCTAAAAGATGAAGATTACACGCAAGAAGATACGGCCCGCCAATATTTTACCGCCTGCCTGTTGAGCTTTTATCAGCAGCAATACCTGTGGCGCACAAATCGCGACAAGCTGACGGACTTCAATATAGAAAAGCCATTGTGGGTATTTGTCGGCAATACCGTTTCTGGTGAAGATTCGGACATTCTGAATGTGCTGAAATTCCTGGCAGGCTTTTTAAACGACGAGCCAAAAACCAAGCAGTGGCTAAAGGACTTACTGGCCAATACTCCTCGCTTGCTGGATGCCAAAGGCCGCAATATTTTTCATGATCGCTTTACTCCATTGATGCAATGTAGTGCCGATGAGGTTTATGCCGACATTCTCAAGAAGTTATTCAATGCCGAGGCACGGCAACGGTTAAAAGTGGTCAATCTGAAGAGCAGTAAAGGCGAACTGGCGCTTCGTGTCGGTGATGCAGAACCGTTCGGTCTGATCAACATTGGTGATGATGCCGGTTTTTTCAAAGAGTCTGAGAAGACCGAAAATGCAAAGTTGTTTGACACCGAGGCGGATGACTTTGGCGGCTCGCTATTTGGGACGTTAAACAGCAAAGATAGCCAGTTGCATGTGTTGATCGGTTCGCGCAAATTTACCGAAGGCTGGAGCAGTTGGCGGGTGTCCACCATGGGCTTGCTCAATATGGGCAAGGGCGAGGGTTCGCAAATTATCCAATTATTTGGGCGTGGCGTGCGCTTGAAAGGTAAGGACTATTCGCTCAAACGCAGCACACCTAGCCAGCGGCCAAAAGGGGCACATTTGGAGCGCTTGGAAACGCTGAATATTTTCGGAGTGAATGCGGGCTACATGGCTACCTTCAAGGAGTATCTGAAAGAAGAAGGCGTTACAACACCAGATGAAATGATTCAGCTGGATTTTGAAACACGTCCCAATATGCCAAAGAGCAATCTCAAGACGCTATCACTCAAAGACGGATACAAAGACAATCAAATTAAAGGATTCAAGCGCACGCATTTTCCTTATCTTTACGAAATACCCGCCGAGTTTAAGGGCAAGATCAAAGCGGCACATATCGAACTGGATTTATATCCAAAGATAGACGCCATGAGCACGCAGAATAAAGCCGGTACCAATTCGGATGGCAATATTCGTAATAAAGGCAAAATTCCAAGCGAAACCATGGCGCTGTTTGATTTCGACCGGATTTACTTGGCGGTGCAGGAATTCAAGCAACTGCGCAGTTGGAGTAATTTGAGGCTGGAGCGTTCGCGTTTGATGGATTTCTGTCTGACGCGCGATGACTGGTACACGCTCTATATACCGCAAGCCGAGCTGGCTATTCGCAACATTGCCGACATTCGCAAACAGGAAGACATTCTCATCCGTTTGCTGCAAGACTATACCGACCGATTTTATAAGGCGCTGAAAACCGCTTATGAAGGCCAGTTCTACAGCATCGTGAACGTGAAAATAGATGACGATACCTTGCTCAAGGTCTATCACTTTGAGATCGACAACAACGAAGACGGGGAAGCTTACGAGAAGAAAATTAAAGCCCTTCAGGTGCTGGTGACAGATGGCAAGCTGGGCGAAGCCAGCCAGTGGAATGCTGGTCAGATGGTCGCCATTTGTTTTGATCGCCATCTGTATTATCCCTTGTTCGCCATCGAAGGCGATGTGCCGTTAAAAATGCGCCCGCTGGCATTCGATGCACCCAGCGAAGTGCAGTTTGTACGCGATCTTGAATCTTTCTATAAATCGCCACTTGGGCAGCAAATTATCGGCAAGCGCAGCCTTTACCTGTTACGCAATGCCGACACCAAAGCCAAAGGTCTGGGCTTTGCCTTGGCTGGCAATTTCTATCCGGATTTTTTACTTTGGTTGGTGGACGATGAAACCGGCGAGCAGTGGCTGAATTTCGTTGATCCAAAAGGGTTACGCCAGATGAGCCTGAATGACCCCAAGCTTGGACTTTATAAGGAAGTAAAGGTGATCCAGGAAAAACTAGGTGATACAAAGCTGACGTTGAATGCCTTTATCGTTTCAGGGACGCAGTTTACAAGCCTGCTGAATGCTTCTTGCGAACAAGCAGACCTGGAAGACAGGAATGTGTTGTTTATGCCAGAAGGTGGGCAAGTTTATTTAAAGAAAATGTTCGAGCAAATTTCATTAGTAGTCTGCCATTAATTTTTTCGAGCGCTTCGTGGTCAATAAATCTGAAACATGGGTCTATCTTTATAGTTATTTTATCTCAATTCGAACCATCTTTGTCCAAGTATCGGTGTTGCAAATTTGCAGAAAAAGTGGCTTCTATTTTTTGCTTATAGTTCAGATAATGAATGGCTTGCAGCTGTTCCGGCTTGTTGATGTGGAAAGGGACAAATCAATATAGGTAATATGAATCGGTTAATCCAGTGATTAGAATTCCTGCTCATTGCAATAAATGGTGTAAATCAAGCCATTGTTGACGGCTTCTCCTGTGATGCGTAGGCTTAATTCGGCGCGGCCGGACGAAGCTTTTAACCCTTCCGGGCAGCAGGTCTCAGAAAAACCCAAGGCTCAGGCCTTGCAACCATGCATCCAGGGCTTTATATGCCACTGCCCATAAAAGCAGCGATGTTGCCGAAAAAGGTTATCTGTACGAATTGCGTGCCTTGGGGAAACAGAGCGAGGGGCGAATAGAAGATGAGTAGAACGAGGCCGTATAAAATGATAAAGTTTCGCCTTTATTGTACTGAGTGCAGTAAGCCGGAGCCTACTGTAAACCATCACCAAACACCCATTATTTCAATTGCATGAAAACAATTATGTTATCAAAAAAATTCTTTATTACTGTTCTGAGCAGTGCCGTTTTGGCGCTATCTGTAAGCGCTTGTTCAGACGACGATGACAAAGCCACAGCGGCAAAGCTTGAGCACAATCCTTTCGACCATTCTCACGATGTGGTGGTGACGGATGTGCAAAAACATACGTTCGAGCATGAGTTTGCCGAGCAGTGCGTGCAAAGAGAATTGAAAAATTCAGTCAATAAAGACGTGGATAGAGAACGTTACGCTGAACCTTGTATGTGTATTGCAACGTTTTTGATGAAAGACTTAACGGCGGATGAAGCTAAAAAGTTTATGATTGAGCATAAAAACACACAGTCTTTAGTTATTAAGTATGAAAATGCAGCCTATCACTGCCTGCAAGAGAAGGCCAAGGTTAAAGAGCCGCAGATTTTTGGCAGACAGTAATCGGGTTGCCTGCTTTGTTTCATGCTGTGCAAAGCTTTGAATAAAAGTTTTTCAGCAATAACCCATCGAATAAAGAGCAGCCCAGCCAGGCGTAAACGCCTTAAACGCTTCTGTCCAGTTTGCGATAGCTGACCGCTTCACTTAGGTGCGCTATCTGTATTTGCTCTGACTGCGCCAGATCTGCAATGGTGCGCGCGAGTTTGAGAATGCGGTGATAAGCGCGGTTCGAGAGGCCAAATTTTTCCATAGCCTGCTCCAATAATTGGTGACTTTGTTCTGACAGCACACACAGCTGTTTGACTTCCTTGGCGGTCAGCGCTGCATTGGCTTTGCCGTTGCGCGACAGAGCAAGGTTGCGGGCGGCAACCACGCGCGCCCTGATAATTGCGCTGCTCTCTTCACCCTCCGGCGAACCTTTGCGCAGCACCTCATGAGAAACCCTGGGTACTTCCAGATGCATATCGATGCGGTCGAGCAAGGGCCCGGACACTCTGGCCCGATAGCGCGCAACCTGTTCCGACGTGCAGTGGCAACGCCCCGAGGCATCGCCCAGATAACCGCAAGGACAGGGATTCATGGCCGCAATCAGTTGAAACCGGGCCGGAAAATCGGCCTGCCGGCTCGCTCGCGAAATGGTGATATGGCCGGTCTCCAGCGGTTCGCGCAGCACTTCCAGCACTTTTCTATCAAATTCCGGCAATTCATCGAGAAACAGGGTGCCATTGTGCGCCAGTGAGATTTCACCTGGCCTGGGATTGCTGCCCCCGCCAACCAAAGCGGCCGCGGATGCGGTGTGATGCGGAGCACGGTAGGGCGGTTTGAGCCAGTTTTGGACGTCAAGCCCGACATCACTGACCGAGGCGATGGCCGCACTTTCCTGTGCCTGCTGCTCGGATAATAGCGGCAAAATGGTCGGCATGCGCGCCGCCAGCATCGATTTTCCGGTGCCGGGCGGGCCCAGCATCAATAAGTTATGCGCGCCGGCGGCGGCAATTTCAAAAGCCCTTTTAACGTGATATTGACCATGCACATCGGAAAAATCGATGCCCTCGATCGGGACATCCGGCTCTGCCGCTGAAAACTCCATCTGTATGCGCTTCTGCCCGCTCAGGTGCGCGCAGACTTCCAGCAAATGGCCGGCCGGGATGAGCTCGATGTTTTTCGCCAAAGCCGCTTCGGCGATATTTTCGATGGGCAGAATCAGCTGTCTTTGCTCGTTTCTGGCCTGTATGGCAACCGGCAGAACACCGCTAATCGGCCGCAGTTCGCCGCCTAGGGACAGCTCGCCCACGCATTCATATTGATCCAGCTTGGCCGCAGGAATCTGACCTGAGGCCGCCAGAATCCCCAGGGCAATGGCCAGATCAAAACGGCCGCCTTCTTTGGGTAAATCGGCCGGCGCCAGGTTGATGGTGATGCGTTGCGCGGGAAATTCAAAATGGGAATTCAGGATCGCACCGCGCACACGATCCTTGCTTTCTTTGACGGCCGCTTCGGGCAGGCCGACGATGGACATGGACGGCAGGCCATTGGCAACATGCACTTCCACGGTCACCAATGGCGCTTCTATGCCGGAACGGCCGCGGCTGTAAATAACCGCCAGGGCCATGTTATGCGCCAACAGACAAGAAACTTGCTGGATTCATCACCGGCAATTGCTTAAGCAAGCTAAAAAAAACGACATTTACATTTCGGTTTTGTTCAGCAATTGTGCTTCGATGCTGTCAACACGCTTTTCCAATGCTTCCAGTTTTGAGCGGGTTTTCGCCAGTACGGCCTTTTGCACTTCAAACTCTTCACGGGTTACCACATCCAGCTTGCTTAACGCGCCCTGTAAAATGGCATGAAAGCTTTTTTCCAGGTCTTCTTTCAGGTTACTCAGCCCCGGCGGGATGGCACCGGCAAGGCGGTTGGCAATTTCATCAATGGCTTTAGGATCAAACATGGCTTATCTCGTCTATTAATTAAGGTAAAGTCAACAGGCGCTGGCCTGTTTAGGAATGTCTCGCAATTATGCGGATACATGTTCACGGCATATTTTTTCAGCGGCAACCCTGGTTAAAGGCATCTGGGTTGCTGCACACTGGTAGTGGTTATCAACCTCGATAAAATTAACACAGGTATTGCAAACGCCAAAGCTTCTGGCATTGTTGGCTTTTTGTAAGGCCACCAGCGTGGCCAATAAAGCTTCGCCAATGCTGGCAAATGCCTTGGAAGATACCGCCTGTTCCGCCCGCACAAAAACATCGGCGGGCTGTAAATCTGTTAACAATTGCAGCCCTGTTTTTGACAGGCTCAGGCGGACCACCCGTCCATCTTCGGTATCATGGCCTTTTGCTATATAGCCTTTGCGCTCAAGCACCTGTATCGATTGGGAAGTCGTGCCTTTGGTCAAACCCAGATATTCGGCAAGGGCCGCCGGGGTATTGCTGTGTGCATTACAGCGGAACAAATACTCCAGCACCTGGGCATGTACCGGTTGCAGACCGATGGCGGCATATTTTTTGCGTTCTTCCGCGCGCAACAGGGTGCTGATACGCTCAATCAATTTAAGGGTAGTGATATCCGGCATGCAGATTGATCTTATCTGTTCTACACAGTAAATGCTTTTTTGAAAAATTCGGGCTGCGCCAGGGCGGCCCTGTGTATATCGGCATTATAATAAATAGTGTCAAAAGGTTTGCGCACCGAACCCTCTACTCTAAACCGGCTGAGATCGGCTTTAGACGCCATGGTGGCACTCCACCAGCCCGAGGGATAAATACATTGCGGGAAGAACAACGTCTGTAGATGGCTAAATCCTGCAGAACTCATCGCATCGCGCATTGCACCCAGCAACTTCATATAATACAAGGCGGATTCGCTTTGCTGGATCACGATGCCGTTGTCTGACAGGCAATTGAAACAGTCGCGGTAAAATGCCGCGCCGAACAAGCCTTCGGCCGGACCGACCGGGTCGGTACTGTCAACGATAATAATATCCACCGAGCCGGGTTTGGCATCTTTTACCCATTTGATGCCGTCGATGAATTTTAAATCGGCTCTAGGGTCGTTGTTGGATTCGCATAATTCGGGAAAATAGATCTCGGCCAGACGCGTCACGCGTTCGTCGATATCGATTTGCACGACCCGTTCAACACCCGGATGTTTTAATACTTCCTTTAAAGTACCGCAATCGCCGCCGCCGATGATCCAGACCCTTTTCGGATCAGGGTGAGTATACAGCACCGGATGACTGATCATTTCATGATAAAAAAAATTATCCCGGGTTGACACCATGGTGCAGCCGTCGATTACCATCAGATTACCGAAGCTTTCGGTTTCGTAGATTTCGATAAACTGAAACGGCGATTGTTCTTCGTGCAGTTTTTGTTTGATTTTTAACGAAAAAGCCGAGTCAACACCGGGAGCTTGCTCGGTAAACCATTGTGACGAATTCATGATCGCATTCATGATGGAGTGTCCTGCTGAGAAAAAGATTAGAATAGCGGCATTATATTAGAATCTTGTGACACATAGATAGTGAGGCTCAACTCGTGCGATCCAAGCAAGCAACACCGTGGACCATCGAACAATCGGCAGAAACCTACTCGATCAATAACTGGGGCGATGGTTTTTTTGCCATTAATGAAGCCGGGCATGTGTCCGTCAGGCCCTGCCCGGATCAAAACGTCGAACTGGATTTGTACGAGATTGCCCGGTCATTAAGCGAAAACAATTTGTCGCTGCCGGTGCTGGTGCGTTTTACCGATATTTTAAAAAATCGCGTCGCCCAGCTGCACAATGCCTTCCGGAAAGCCTGCGCCAACCATGATTATGCAGGCACTTATACACCGGTTTATCCGATCAAGGTCAATCAGCAGCGCAAAGTCATTGAAGGCATTCTGGCGGGCGAACACGTCGGTCTTGAGGCCGGCAGCAAACCGGAATTACTGGCCATTCTGGCCTTATCCAAACACGGCCTGATCGTCTGCAATGGCTATAAGGATCGAGCCTATATCCGCTTTGCGCTGATTGGCTTGCGCATGGGTTTGAAGGTTTATATCGTCATCGAAAAGCCGTCTGAACTGGAAATGATCCTGCACGAAGCGCAGCAACTGAATATCAAACCGCTATTGGGCGTCAGGGTGCGGCTGTCCAGCATCAGCGCGGGCAAATGGCAAAACAGCGGCGGCGAAAAATCCAAATTCGGCTTTCATGCCAGCGAAGTGCTGCAACTGATCGAACGCCTTCAGCAGGCTGATTTACTGGACACTCTGAAGCTGATGCATTTTCACATGGGTTCGCAGATTGCCAATATCCACGATATTAAAGTGGCATTAAAAGAGGCCGGTCAGTTCTATACCGAGCTGCACAAACTGGGCGCGGCCATCGATACCGTCGATGCCGGCGGCGGTCTGGGTGTCGATTATGACGGCAGCCGCTCGCGCCGTGAATGCTCCATCAATTACAGCATGGATGAATACGCGCAGAATATTGTGCGCAGCTTTGCCGACATCTGTAACGAACACGGCATTGCCCATCCCCATATCATTACCGAATCCGGCCGCGCCTTGACCGCGCACCATGCGGTACTCATTACGAATGTGACCGATATTGAATCGGTTTATGACCAACCAAGCGAGGCGCTGGCTTTGCCTTCGCGGCATAATCTGGCCGAACAATATCACGATGCCCAATTCAATCTGTCTGAAGCGCGCAATGCATTTGCCCAGGGCAAACTCGGCCTGACCGGTCTGGCCGAGGCGGAGCAGCATTATGTTCAGGTTTTCCAGCAGATTAAAAACAACCTCAACCCCAACAATCACAGCCAATCCGTCATTCTGCAGGAGCTCAACGAGAAGCTGGCCGATAAGGTGTTTTGCAATTTCTCGCTGTTCCAATCCTTGCCCGACATCTGGGGCATCGACCAGATTTTTCCGATCATGCCGATTCACCGGCTCAACGAGCAGCCGACACGGCGCGCGGTCTTGCAGGATTTAACCTGCGATTCGGACGGCCGCATCGATCAATACATTGATGGCCAAAACATCGAAACCACGCTGGCCGTACATGCAATTGATCTCAACGAACCTTATCTAATCGGTTTTTTCATGGTCGGCGCCTATCAGGAAATTTTGGGCGATATGCATAACCTGTTCGGCGACACGCATTCCATCAATATCGAACTGGACGCCAACGGCTACCATTTTTCCGATTTTCAGGAAGGCGAACATGTCGGCGACTTACTGGATTATGTGCACATCAATCCCGAAGAACTGAAAGCCGCCTTCCGCGACAAACTGGCACGCAGTGACATCAGCGCCGGACAGCGCCAGGCTTATGAAAACGAGCTGGATGCCGGCCTGATCGCCTACACCTATCTGGAGCGCTAACATGAAAGCAGGCATGATCGGCTTGGGTGCAATGGGTGTTGGCATGGCCAGAAATGTCGCCAAAGCCGACTTTTTAAGCGCTGTTTACAATCGCACCGAGACCAAAGCGAGGGCGCTTGCGGAAGAACTTAAGATAAGGGCTTGTAGCGATCCCGCCCAACTGGCCGCCGCAGTCGACGTGATTCTAATCTGCGTTTCCGCCGACCAGGATGTGTTGGATATGGTCAAGTTGATTGCAGAGGGCGCTAAACCCGGCAGTGTCGTCGTCGACATGTCCACGGTCAGCAGTGAAACGGCGAAAAAGGCTGCCGCCAAACTGGCAGAAAATCAAATCGCTTTTCTGGATGCGCCGGTATCCGGCGGCGTCGAAGGTGCTAAAAACGGCAGCTTGGCGATGATGGTCGGCGGCGATGCCGAAACGCTGGAAAAAATCCGTCCGGTGCTGGCAGCGATGACCGCGCGCATCATGCACATGGGGCCAACCGGCTCAGGACAGGCTACCAAAGCCGTTAACCAGATCATGGCCGCCGGCATCAATCAGGCTGTCACCGAAGCGCTGGCCTTCGGTCAGGCTCAGGGTTTACCGATGGACAAAGTGATCGAAGTGATTACCGGCGGCGCGGCCGGCAACTGGTTTCTCGATCATCGCGGCCTCACGATGACGCAGGGCACTTTTACCCCCGGCTTTAAACTGGCGCTGCACCATAAGGACCTGAAAATCTGCCAGCAGATGGCGAAGCACATCGGCGCCGCCATTCCGCTGACGGACAGCACAATTTCCGATTATGAAAAACTGATGGCCGAGGGTTTCGGCGATGAGGATATTTCGGCGCTGTATCGCTTGAAACGTCGGTGAAGAGCGGATCTGTGACGACTACACGTTAACGCCAGCGTTCTCGCTTTCAGGTGGTTCCAGCTCGAATATTTCCCACATCGGCAGTTCGATACCCGGCAAACTCCGTAAAACCAGAATTTCACGAGCGCCTGAAATGTCCCCTGCGCCATAATAGTCATCGCCGGACTGTCCTTGCTCAGCCTCCCGTTGCCAAATATTCTATGCTGAAACGGGCTTCCATGATAACTTGCCAGCGGTTTGATTTTATTTAATCGAGAGGAAATAACGATGTCTATCAGTGAATTTTGCAACAGAGAAGTTGTGTATGCCACGCGAGAAATGAGTATCCCGGAAGTGGCGCAGCTGATGCGCCAGCACCATGTCGGGGATGTTGTAGTCGTGGATGAAATTAACGGCAAGCGGGTGCCGGCCGGCATTGTTACCGATCGCGATATCGTCATCCAGATTATTGCCCCCTCCCTGGCTCTTGAAGATTTCAGCGTGGGCGACATCATGAGCCCGCAACTGGTCAGTGTGCAGGAAAAAGACGGCATATTTGAAACGATCCGGCTGATGCGCACCAAGGGCATACGCCGCATTCCCGTTGTCAATGAGCAAGACGGGCTGGTAGGAATTGTCTCGGCTGACGATATTCTTGATCTTCTGGCCGAAGAGATGTCGGAATTGGCCAAGGTCGCTCCGCGCGAACAGGAGCGCGAAGCGAAAACAAAGCTTTAATTTGGTCCGCGATGACTCGCCGATTCAGTGAAAGCGCTATGCCAAAGACACAAAAACGCACCAAAATCGTGATTATGGGCGCTGCCGGGCGCGACTTTCATAACTTTAACCAAGTGTATCGCGACGATCCTGGAAGCGAAGTCGTCGCCTTTACTGCAAGCCAAATTCCCGATATCGCCGGCCGCTGTTATCCACCCTCGCTTGCCGGCAAACATTACCCCGAAGGCATTCCGGTTGTCGATGAAACCGGGCTTGAAGCACTATGTCGAGCCCGGCATATCGATCAGGTCATCTTTGCCTATAGTGATGTTGCTCATGAGCAAGTGATGCACAAGGCATCCATTGCACTGGCAAGTGGCGCCGACTTTGTTTTACTCGGGCCCTACCGAACCCAGTTGCAAGCAAACGTGCCCGTTATCGCCTGTTGCGCAGTTCGGACCGGCTGCGGCAAGTCGCAAACGAGTCAATGGCTGTCAAAGTTTCTGAAGGAGCGGGGCCTAAAGGTCGCCGTCATCCGGCATCCCATGCCGTATGGCGACCTCGAAAAACAGGCTGTGCAGCGATTTACAAGCCGAGCGGATCTGGACATTGCCAACTGTTCGATTGAAGAGCGCGAAGAGTACGAGCCTCATCTGGCGATCGGCAATAGTGTCTATGCCGGCATCGATTACGCCCGGATTGTGGCGCTTGCCGAAAAAGAGGCCGACATCATCCTATGGGATGGCGGCAACAACGATTTTTCCTTCATTCGTCCCGATCTGCACATCGTTTTGATCGATCCGCTTCGGCCTGGCCATGAAACCAGCCACCATCCCGGCGAAGCGGTACTGCGTATGGCTGACATCATCCTCATAGGCAAAGTAAACTCGGCTTCGGATGCGGACATCCAACGCGTCACTGACACGGCCCGCAAAATTAATCCCGGCGCGCACATCCTCCGCAGCGCTTCACTGGTCCGGTTGACCAACCCTGAAAAGGTTCGGGGCAAGCGGGTCATTGTTGTCGAGGATGGGCCCAGCATTACCCACGGCGGCATGCCCTACGGTGCCGGCTACGTGGCTGCGACCCAGGCCCAGGCCGCAGAAATAATCGATCCCCGCAGTTCTGCGGTCAATGAAATCGCAGAGGTTTTCAGGCAATACCCGCATATTGGCAAAGTACTGCCTGCCGTGGGCTATCGCCCTTCCCAGCTGCATGCGCTGCAGACCACCCTCAATGCGGCTGAGGCCGATGTTGTCGTCATAGCCACACCCTGCGACCTGGCGACCCTTATTGAAATCAACAAACCGGTAGTCCGCGCGCATTATGAGTTCGCCGAAATCGGTGAGCCGGGACTGGGCAGCCTCGTCGAAGCGTTTCTGAAACAAAAAAACCTGGTTTAGCGAACTGGACACGCCGCGCGGGCCAAGGGATACAGAAGCGTCAATCCCACCAGACAATATCAGCCGCATCGACGCTTATCACCGTTCCTGCTGCTCCTGGGCGATCCTCCAACCTCGCTCGCGGGCTAGCCGGGGCCTCTGCAGCCCTATAGACCGGCCCGATGGATTTGCTGGCCTGTTCAAAGGCTAAATCTTTCGGATCCACTTCAATCTGGCCTTAGACAGAATTGAAGCATATTTTGGAATATAACGCCCACAAGGGACGTCCTGAATTTTGATCAAGAGCAATATCCTGATGATATGAATACCCACGAGCAAAGACATCGCGGCGTGCATCTGCATGACAAAGCCTTATTCGGCGGCGAACAATTGCTGCATTTACGTGCTGCGGTTGTTGATTTCTGCTGGCTGCTTGATCGCGGCTATGCGCGACATTCGGTTATGCAACTGGTAGGCGACCATCATCAGCTGACAAAGCGTCAACGTCTGGCCATTTCCAGGGCAGCCTGCTCAAGCGCCAGCCGGGAGTCAAGAAAAACCAAGTGCCTGCCGGTTGAATGCATCAAGGATCAGTCCCTGGTCATTGACGGATTTAATCTGATTATTACTATTGAGACGGCTATGGCGGGCGGATTATTACTGCATTGCTGCGATGGTTGCATACGCGATATTGCCGGTGTACACGGGACTTACCGGCAGGTGCTTGAAACCCGGCAGGCAATTGAACTCATCGGCCATGCACTGCAAGCTTTCAATCCTGACGATGTGCTGTGGTTGTTTGACAAGCCCGTCTCCAATAGCGGCCAGCTTGCCGGGCTGGTACGGGACATCGCCAAAGCCCATCACTGGAACTGGCAAACAGCGTTAATTGAAAACCCTGATCAGGCCATTCTAAACAGTCACCGGCTCGCCATCACCTCTGATTCAGCCATATTGGATGGGGAAGTTCAGTGGATAAATCTGGGCGCCTATCTGATCACTCAGTATTTTCCTGAGTGCTGGCTGATTGATTTTTAGGCAATTGTTTGAAGAGGCTAAGCCTTGAAATTTCATGCAATGCCGGCCTGGCTTTATTGCCATTGCCAGGCAACTCAAGCACAATGCAGCAAACGCAAAGCAAATTGGGAACGTTAAAATGAAAATAACATGGTTGATTTTTATCCTGTTATCCCTGTGTACAGTGAATGCCGGCGCTAAAAAACTTTATAAATATCAGGATGAGCAAGGCGTCTTTCACTATACCGACAAGCCGCCGAAAACGCAGCAGCCGGTCGCGGTCAGGCAGCTTAAGGTGGCCAGCAAACAATTGGTCTGGCTGTTGCAGTCAGGGCAAGAACGCAAGCCGCAGTTTTATATCCGCAATGATTATGAAGGCCCTGTGGAAGTTGAGGTCAACTTTTCCGAGCAGGAAAATGCCCGCACCACCCCAGCATTGCCAAAACGCTTTGTCATTGAACCCGGACAATCGGACACGCTGTTTGAAGTCGGCGGCATTGATCAAAATCAGTCATGGCGTTACACCCTTCAATATCGTTACACCATCGGCAGCCCTTTAACGCAATACAGCGCCGTCGAAAGCTATCTGCCGCCGATTGCTCCTGATGCCTTGTTTCAGGTTTCCCAGGCTTTTGGCGGCAGTTTTAGTCACACCGATGAGCAGAATAAATATGCGGTCGATATTGTCATGCCTATCGGCACGCCGGTGCATGCGGCCAAAGCGGGCATGGTCGTGGAAGTCGAGAATGATTTTTTCAAAAACGGCGCCAATAAAGCCTACGGCGCCGAGGCAAACAGTATCCGGATTCTGCACGATGATGGCTCAATGGCGATTTATGCACATTTGGAACTGGAAAAAGCCCAGGTTTTTCCAGGCCTGAGAGTGACGGCCGGGCAGTTGATTGGCTATTCCGGCAATACCGGGTTTTCTTCCGGCCCGCATTTACATTTTGCCGTACAGATTAATAAAGGTATGGAGCTGGTTTCCATACCGTTTACATTTACTAACCGCGATGGACAGGCTGTCGAGCCAATTGCCGGCGCATGGCTCAATGGCGTTAAGCCATCGACGCGGTAAGGTTTGAAGCTGATAATAAGCAGCGTTTTTTAACGCGTACCAAACACTACGATGGTTTTGCCGTGCGCGGTGATCAGTTCCTTTTCTTCCAGTTCTTTTAACACTCGTCCTGCCATTTCTCTTGAGCAGCCGACGATGCGGCCGATTTCCTGGCGTGTTATGCGCAGCTGCATGCCGTCAGGATGGGTCATGGCATCAGGCTCCTTGCACAGATCGAGCAACGCCCGCGCAATCCGTCCCTCGACATCCATAAAGGCCAAATCACAAAATTTACGGTTGGCAATCAACAGCCGGGCTGATAATTGTTCGCCCAACATGAACAGTAAATCGGGAGCGTATTGCAACAATTCATTTTTTAACACCTGCCGGAAGCGTTCGTAGCCTATTTCGGCCAAATTGCACTCGCTGCGGGTTTTCACACTGACCTTGCGGGTTTCGGTGGCCTTAAAAACACCAATTTCACCCAGAAATTCTTTTTTATTGACGTACGCCAAAACCAGCTCATGGCCATCGTCGTCTTCCGCGCAAATGCTGACTGAACCATCAATAATAAAATACAGCCGGTCTCCGGTATCCCCAGGCCTGATGATTGTGGTTTTGGCGGGATAGGTCTTGGTATGGCAATAGTGTAAAAAGTGTTCCAGCGCTTCTTTATAATTATCTTTTTGAGAAATATGGGTCATGGTAGCAATTCATCCTATATCCATGGTGTCAAGTGCAATTTGTCAACAGTGCCGGATTTTAATAAAAAAATCAACAAGGAAACTCTGTAAATTATGCATTATATGCTACTCTATGCCACTTTTTTTTATCCGGGGAAGAAAATGCAAGCAACAGTCAAATGGGTCGACGGCTCGATGTTCGTCGGCGAAACGGGCAGTGGCCATGCGGTAGTCATGGATGGCCCGCCCGATCACGGTGGCCGCAACATGGGCATACGCCCCATGGAAATGCTGTTACTGGGTGTGGGCGGCTGCTCATCATTTGATGTGGTGCAGATTTTACAAAAAGGCAGAAATGACATCGTCAGCTGCGTTGCAGAAGTTTCTGCCGAACGCGTGGACGCAATACCCAGCGTGTTTAGCAAAATACATCTACATTTTATTGTCACCGGCCGAAATCTGAAGGCCTCCGCGGTGGAGCGGGCGGTCAATTTATCGGCGGAAAAATATTGCTCAGCATCGATCATGTTGAGCAAAGCGGTGGAAATCACCCATGATTTTGAAGTTATAGAGGTTTAATGAATTGAAAAAACTGCAATTACAAGGCTTTAACAATTTAACAAAGTCGCTGAGTTTCAATATTTATGACGTCTGTTATGCTCCGGCAGAACAACAACAGGCGTATATCGAGTATATTGATGAAGCTTATAATGCTGACCGGCTCACGCAAATACTTAAAGATGTTGCTGAAATCATAGGCGCGCAAATCCTTAATATTGCTCATCAGGATTATGACCCCCAGGGCGCCAGCGTGACCATGCTGATTGCAGAGGGTAATATGCCGTCTCCGCCCAGCATGAACACGCAATCGCCTGGTCCTTTGCCGGAAACGGTGCTGGCGCATCTGGATAAAAGCCATATTACCGTTCACACCTACCCTGAAAGCCACCCTGACAACGGCATCAGCACGTTCAGGGCTGACATTGATGTATCAACCTGTGGGCAGATTTCGCCGTTGAAGGCGCTGAATTATCTGATTCACCGTTTTGAGTCGGATATTGTCATCATGGATTACCGGGTGCGTGGCTTTACCCGCGATATTTCGGGAAAAAAGCATTATATCGATCACAATATCACTTCAATCCAGAATTATATTGCCAGGGATACGCAAGAAAGTTATCAGATGATCGATGTCAATGTCTACCAGGAGAACATTTTCCATACTAAAATGATGCTTAAGGAAACCGAGCTGGAGAATTATCTGTTTGAGAAAGAAAGCAGCTTAAGCAACGAACAAAAAGCGGAGATTCAGAACAAGCTCCAAAAAGAAATGTCGGAAATATTCTATGGTCACAATTACCGGTAACCTGATCGCTCAGGGCCTGTGAACGCACTTCTCACACCCAAAGGGCAATCCGCGGATTGCCCTTTTTTATGACCGCAGGGTTAATCCGGCAGGGGGCCCAGGTCAATGTCGGCGTATTCACTGCGCGTGTTTTTGGTCCAGCTCACTGCAGCACCCCCCAGCAGAGAAAATCACCCCCGGCTGTTTTTACCTAGCCGTTTTTGCCGCTTAAAGCGCACTAGAAGCAGCCGTTGCCATAGCGCCAGCCCGGCTTTCATAAGCCGTGGTGCATATTGTTTTACTCTATCCAGCAGCCAATTAGTCAGCCGGAAAAGCCTTACACCGGTACGATAGATTATTTCCTGCAACCGGTAAAACAGCGGTCGCAGCCCTGCGGCAGTCAGCTCCCGATCGCGGATAATGCCGCGCCGATACAGCCAACACAGCAAGCCGCTGACATAGAGAAAAAATGGCGCCAGACCAGCAAGGAACCAGAGCAGCCGGCCTGTGGCACCAAAAGCTTCCCCGGTATGGGCAGGCCAAATCCAGCTCATCAAAACTTCACCCCGCGTAAATCCGGACGGGTTGCGTACCTCCTTGATGTGTCCGCTCCAGCGATCCACCCAGACCGTCGTGTAAGGATGCCTATGGTTGATTTCACTGCCCTGACGTAAATTGATGCGATAAATGCCGCTATCGCCCGCGGGCGTGGTTACCCGTCTGAGTTCGGCGCGGGGAAACGGGCCACGCGCGATAAATTCCGCCGACTCCAGGGCTACGGGGTGATTATTGGGAATCGCCGTGCTGATGATGGAGCGCCCCGTTTCGCCATGTGCCATGCCGGATGAACCGGTCAACGTGGCCAGCACCGATGGAAAACTCAGCTGAACGCCGGTGAATGCCAGCAACAACAGGATCGCAGCGCTCAGCAGTCCGGTTAGGCGATGCAAGTCGAAGGCCAGCTGTATCATGCCAGCCTTAAAACGAATCCTTAACGCCAGGGATGGTGTATATGCCGCAAGTCTGCCGGGAGCAGGCGCGGCGAGCGCCAGGAATGGTGTGTATGCCGCAGGCCTGTCGGGAACAGGCGCGGCGAGCGCCAGGGATGGCCTGTATGCCGCAAGCCTGCGTTGAACAGGCGCGATGAACGCCTCCCGAATACCCCGCCAACCCGACCACCACAGATATACACCGCTGCCGATAGAGACCATGAGCAATACTCCCAAAATGCCCACCGCATTCCAGCCCAAGCGCTCGAGTCGAAGTTGCGTGTGCAGATCAAGCAGCCAGGTGGTCACGGTCTGCCCCCAAAACCGGCTGGCAACGACTTCGGCGGTGTAGGGATTTACCGACACCATGAGCGGTGCATACAGCTCGAAGAAAGTTTCCCGGGGTTTATCGTACCAAGCGGTAACCATGCCATGAGGGGAGCTGGGCATTTCCAGGGTCCATGAGCCGTAACGCTGGGGATGCGCTTTCTGCACCGCCGCCATAATTTTATCCAGAGACTGGCGCTTGCCCGATGGCTGCTCGATAACCAGCTGCGGATTCAACAGCTCGTCGAGTTCTTCGCGGTAAACGCTGACACTGCCGGTCAGTCCCATCAACGCAAAAAAGAAGCCTGCGATTAATGCCAGATAAAGATGAATTTTGACCCAGGTTGCCCGGTTGAACAGGCTGTCATTTCGACCAACGGGAGAAATCTTAAGCGCTGCAGCATGAGTACAGGCTTCAAGATTCCTCGCTCTGCCCGGAATGAACAAATGCCCCCGGCAAGCGCTCTGGCGATCATTATAGTTTTTCAATAGCTTTTTCTTATGGCTCCGGTGAGCGGTTTAAGCGTAATGAATTGATAATGACCGAGACCGAGCTCAACGCCATGGCCGCTGATGCCATGGCCGGACTCAGTTTTCCGGCCATGGCAAAGGGTATGGCAACGGCGTTATAGCCGAAGGCCCAAAACAGATTTTGTTTAATAATGCTCAAGGTCTGGTTGCTCAATGCGATCGCTTCAGCGACTTTACCAATATCAGCATTGACCAGGATCATGTCTGCCGCATGAATCGCGATTCCGGTACCCTTGTCAATCGCCAGACTAAGGTTCGCTGCCGCGAGCGCTGGCGCATCATTAATGCCATCGCCTATCATGGCTACCCGGCGCCCTTGTTTTTGCAGCTTGCGGATGATCTTCAGTTTTTTCGCCGGATTCGCCAGGGCAATGACCGTGGTTATGCCGACCTGTTCGGCAATAGGCCGCGCTGCCTGCTCGGTATCGCCGGTCACCATCATGGTTTCGATATGCTTGTCATGCAAATGCTTGACAATGAGCTGGGCGTTTGGCCTGACTTGATCAGAAACTGCAAATAATGCCGCCGCCTGAAGGTCAATCGCCAAATAGATCAGGGTCTTTCCCTGTTTGGCCAGATTCTGCGCCGTTGCTTTTAAGCCAGTCAAATCGATGTGCTGCGCGTGCAGCCAGGCTTCATTGCCCAGCAATAGCTCATATTGGCCGACTCTGGCGCGGATGCCCTGATCGGGAGCGCTATGAAAATCGGCAGATTCCAGGCAGGCAATCTGCCGTTCCTTGGCATACCGGAGCAGCGCCTGGCCCAAATAGTGTTCCGAATTGAATTCTGCCGATGCCGCTAATTGAATAATGCGCTCATCATGCAAATGAGAGATGTTGAAAAAGTCGTTAACAGTGGCGTGGCCTTCGGTAATGGTGCCGGTTTTATCAAAGACCACGATATCGATGCTGGCCGCAGTTTCCAGCGCTTCGCCATTGCGAATATAAATACCGCGCCGTGCTGCCCGCCCGGTACCCACCATGGTTGCGGCAGGTGTTGCCAGCCCAATTGCGCAAGGGCAGGAAATCAGCAGCACGGCAATGGCACTGGCCAAAGCATGCGCGCGCTGTCCCGCCAGCAGCCAGCCGCTCAAGGTAATGCCCGAGAGCACGATTACCGAGGGCACAAACACCGACGAAAATGCATCCACCGTTTTTTGAATCTGCAACTTGGAAGCCTGCGCCTGATCAACCATGTGTATCAAGCCGGACAGCACGGTATCCTTGCCGGCTGCCGTGGCACGTATCTGCAAAACGCCACGTCCATTGATACAGCCATCAAAGACCTTGTGCCCGGTCTCCTTTATGCTCGGAGTACTGGAGCCGGTGACCATGGACTCATCAACGCTGGAAAGGCCGTTGACCACCACCCCGTCAGCAGGAACTTTTTCACCGGGACGAATCAGTAAAATATCATCTACCTGGATTTGATCGGCGCTAATTTTAATTTCCTGGCCATGAGCTAACAGCGTCGCTTCCTGGGGTTGCAGGTTCACCAATTTACGGATGTCGTTGGCTACCTTTCTTTTGGCCAGTTCTTCCAGATAGCGGCCTAACAAAACAAAATCGATGATGCCGGTTGCAGCATCGAAGTACACATGGCGGGTACTGCGAAATAATGCCGGCAGACTGTAACTGAATGCTGCACCCACCCCCAGCGCAATCAGGCTATCCATATTGGCCGAACCCTGTTTCGCCTGGTTTAACGCCTTTTTAAAAATCTCCCGGCCTCCCCAAAATACAACGGGCGTAGCAAATACCGCCTGGATGAGCAAAAGAGCGCGCGATTTTGAAGCGCAGCATGCTCAGTATCAACACCGGCAAGCTCAACTTGCCTATAGCTCAACAGTTGTTTTTTTGCCGACTTCAGATGCTTGCGTTCCAGCTCGAACAGCCATTTTCGTTCCGTCAGGGTATCGATTGAATACGCCTGGTAGCCACTGTTCGCAATAATTTTAAAAAGCTTTTCTTTGGATAGATAGGCTTTCACGCTGGCCGTTTCCGACACATAATTGACAGTCGCTTGCGTGATATCGGGCTCACGCTGCAGCACCATTTCCAGAAACAAGGCGCAGGATGCACAGCTCATTCCGCCTATGCCAATGACATAATCCTGTACTACCGCGCTGGAATAGGCATTTTTATGCTTTATAGTATCAATGGTGTCACGCGGCTTCAGGCCAAGATTGCCGATGACCGCTTCCAAAAGCTGCAACAGATTGGCAACAGGCAGGTATGCCGGGTCAAAGCAGATGCTTACCGAGGCTATCGCCGGAACGATTTTTACCGCATCAATGCCCTGCCGTTTGCGCAACACTATTTCCAAGACATAAGCTCGCTCCTGATCCTTGCGTATACTCGGTGCAAGAATACGAATGCGGCGCTTTGTCTGATGCACGAGGGTGAGATATTTAAAGTCAGCAGTTGGAGACATAATTAAATTGTTGTTCAACCTCAAGAAACTGGCGTATTAAAAACCTGGTTAATGATGCCCAGAAACTTGTCAGCCTTCAGAAAGCCAACAACGCGGTAAGCATCGCGCTCGCTTTGATCTGGGCCGAAGAAAACAATCGCGGGCGGACCGATCAGATTAAATTGCCTGAGCAGGGCCTGATCCGTTGGCGAATTTTGCGTCACATCGGCCTGTGACCAGCATCACGTCCGCCAGGGCTGTTCTGACCTTGGGATCCGCAAAGGTGTATAGCGCCATTTCCTGACACGCGGCGCACCAGTCCGCATAAAAATCAAGCATGACCCATTGATTTTTCGCTTGGGCATCAGCCAGATTGTGCTGTAATTCCTTCAGGTTTGCGATTTTTTTAAACTTGAGCGTCAGTGATAACTGTTCTTTGCAAGCGATGGCCACATTACAGAGCAGTGGCTGCAGAGCGTCAGTTTGTTTGGTGGCAATCCCCACCCACAAAAAAATACCGTAAGCTGTGGCAAGCAGCCCAGCACTCCTCCAGTGCTTTTTCCATATCAGCAGTATGACAGGAAAGATCACCAGCAGCGACCATAAAGCCAGGGTAGCCGTCGGCGGTATGATGCGGCTTAATAGCCACACCGCAACTGCCAAAAGCCCGATACCAAAAATGACTTTGGTGACATTCATCCAGGCGCCTGCCTTGGGCAGTAATTTACCGGCATAGGTGCCGAAGATAATCAGTGGTATGCCCATGCCAAATCCCAGGGCAAACAATGCCAGGCCCCCCAAATAGGGATCGCCGGTTTGTCCGATATAAATCAATGCGCCGGCCAGCGGCGCCGTGACGCAAGGCCCGATCGCCAAAGCTGAAAGCACGCCCATCATCACCGCGCCCACCAGCCTGCCACCGCGCTGCCTGGAACTGATCGCGATGACTCTGGCCTGAATGAAGGCAGGAAGCTGGAGATGAAAAACGCCCAACAGGGATAGCGCCAAGAACACAAAAATCCCGCTGAAAGTCATGATCATCCAGGGTTCCTGGAATAGCGCCTGAAGATTGCTGCCGAAAAGTCCGGCGAGGACGCCAAAAACGGTATACGTCAGCGCGGAAGCGAGTACATAACTCAGCGAGAGCCAGAAGGCCCTGCGGGTATTCAAGTGTGCGCCCTGGCCGGCTACGATACCGGAAAGAATCGGCAGCATGGGGAAAATACAGGGTGTAAACGCCAGCACTATCCCAAAACCAAGAAAACTCAATACAATCAGCCAGACCGAACCTGTCTTGAAGGAAGCGGCAATACGGTTCTGCTCGGAGATAAAAGGCGCGATGTTGTCTGGCGTAGAGGTAGTGCCCCACCACTTGAAACTTTCATCAGACAAATCCAAAGAAACAGTTTTTTTGATAGGCATATAGCAAACGCCTACATCAGCGCAGCCCTGGAAAGCCACTTCTAAAGTGAGTGTGTTAAGCTTTGGATCGTGGCGCTGCAAAAGCACTTCTGCTTCAAGGTGATTGCGGTAAACTTCAACTTCACCGAAAAATTCGTCGTGCTTGCTGTAGCCCGCAGGAAAGGACGGTTTGTCAAGTGTTATGCCGGGCGTCAAGGACACCAATTTGAATTTATGTCGGTACAGGTAATAGCCGTTGGCAATATCCCAGGATAGCAACAGCCGGTCTGCTTTTTCTAGCTTGTAGCTGAATTGAAAGGCTTGATCAGGCGGCAAAAGATCTTCTGAATCGACAGCGAAGGCTTGACTGGCAACCCAGAGCATTAGGCAAAAGAGCAGCTTTTGGATTGTTAGCTTACGCATAAACAAGCCCTATAATGAATTTAGATGACCATGCCTTGGACAATGGATTATGGGGAGGTTCCGATAGTGGTCAGAACGCCCAGCATGTCGATGCTCCAAAATGTTGGGCTTCCTGATGTCATCCTCGGCCTGCAATGTATCCTACATAGTAACTATTCAGCGTTTATTCGCAAAAAGCTTGATTTTGCTGTCATTTCGGCCATCGGGAGAAATCTCTTAAGCGCTGGAATGTGGGTGACCCATAAGATTCCTCGCTTTGCTCGGAATGACAATCTACCTTGAATAGCCACCCAACATACAAGATTTTATCGAACTGCACATTAAAATCAACAACAGCCAAGATAGCCGATCCTACTCAGCGTCTTGGCTGCCTGCCTGATACGTTGTCGGTGCCTACTGGCAACCTGCCTTCGTTAACCAATCGAACAACGGCCCTACGTTCATCATTGCCCCGTCAGTGCCCATGTAGTACACATGATTGTCGCTGGAGGAGACGCCCACATAGGTGTTGGTCGCCGAATAATAGCGATAGGTGTAATCGCTCGAATCCGTTGTGAGAGACCCTACCGGAGCAAACAGATCTGGATATTCTCCTTCCGCCCAATTGAAGAGGCATTCTATTTCGGCTTCTGCCAGCTCATGCTTGAATTTATTTACGATGGTGCGCCCCCCTGACAAGACCAGATCCGGATACTCCAGTATTTTAAATTTTTCAAATGGATTGCCGCGCACGGCGATAAGATCGGCCGGTGCATCGGGCGTCAACGTACCAAGCCCTGGTATGCCCAGACGCTCTCCCGCCTTAGAAGTCACCGCTTTGATCACGTTAACAACGTCTGTAAAATCAATGGCTTCTCCGCTGGTTAAGTGCAACATCATATGCAGTTCTTCGCCATTGATGCCCCAGGGCACATTATCGTGACCAATTTCAGAACCGTAGATAAATTTAGCGCCCTTGCTAGCCAGACTCATTGTGTTTGAATGAATTCCCATATGGGTAGTGGTGTCCACACAAGACGAAAGCGTATCAATGGTCGTTACGAAAGTAACGCCTTGATTCACTGCACGCTGCAACAAATTTTCATCGATTGCGGAACAAGGCATATGGGCGAATTCATCTACGCCTGCGTCCAGCGCTCGTTCAAATCCGGTATTTTCACCCACATGGGCTATTACTCGCTGGCCCTGCTCATGTGCTTTCGACACAATCGCCTGTACTATCTCAGGGGACAAGCATAGATCCATGGAGTGGCTGGTACAGGCGGCCATCGTGAGGCTGCATCCAGGGTGCGCCGGTTTCACCACCGGGTTCCAGGGCAATCTTGATAGCGGTCGCCCCACCATAGACAAGGTTCTGGACAACTTCCTGAGCCTCGAGTTGCTGATGAAACCGGATAGCCGATCTTGTCATACCCTCCATCACCGCCTCCGAATATGTTAAGCGGATATCCACCGGGAGCCTGAATAATAGGCCCTGTGCTCAACAATCGGAGATTGCCTTGACCACCCTCGGCAGCCATTAATGGGCCGCCTGTGTCCTGCACCGTCGTTATGCCATGCTCCAGCACCTTGTCTTTCAAAACGCTTTGGAAAGTCACATGCGCGTGTGATTCGATAAATCCGGGCAAAATTGTCGCATCGCCCAAATTGATCCTATTTCCGCACAGCCCGCTTAACTCTTCGGGCGTGCCGACTCGTGAGACTTTGTTGTCTTCAATTAACACCGCCATAGGAACCTGAGACAAATTGACTCCGTCAAAGAGCCGATCTGCTGTCAATATTTGACAAGCTGGCGGTTCTGGAATTTCTGAGCCGCCTGTGCCAGTATGATCTTCGCCCTCGTGGGCAAGGGCGCTAAAGCTAATGCCCTGCGATAAAAGTATTGTCAGCAATAAATGCTTGCGTACAGCTAAGTGACTTTTTCTTTTCATGTCTTTCCTTTTAAATATTTTATGTTGTTATTTTGTTGTAAGGAAACTATCAGGTTAACTGCGTTTATGTTTCTTCGGTTAGTACTCTAAATTCCCTGATCCAAGGCTTTCTTAATGGAATTGCCCCCAGGTATTAATCCCATTTTTGGGCGGTTCCTGTTTTGTTGGGCCAATATTTCTTGGCAAAAATCACGCCACATCCTATTGTTTTTCCACATAAGCTAAATCAAGCCATCGTTGCTGCATTGAATGGCTTGCAAAAAGCACATACTTTGTTTGTTCAACGGGCCTCTCCTCCAGAGCACCCGAATGCTCACCAGGAAGCCAACAAAGCAAATAAATTCAACGCAAGCTCGCTAACACTGAGCTTGTCGATGGGCGGTAACGGAAGGTTTTACCAACAGCTTTTCTATTGAGAGTTGCTATTGTGGATAGCCATAATTAAGGAAGTCTTGGTCATGCAATGGTTTTTAAGAACGAGCTAAAATGCCAAAGCCGACCCACATAAGAGTCAAGAAATACGTCATACCACACATAAAAAATCGGTTAAATAACCTAGTTCAATTAATATCCGCCCTATTGGCTTAAGCCAGTCAAGCTTGAGTGACGCGAATAGCAACAAGGGATTATGGATAGAGCAGAATCTTGCCTGGCTGCCCTCATCAAACTACGCATGAGGCGTCTTAATGGTTTTGCCTGCCTGCAAGACAAGCGAACCGGGTTTTCAGTACAGATTAATAATCCGGAGCGGCCCTGAAGTTCCATTGGATAGCCAAGTTAGCGAAGAAGCCGTCGCCCAGTTGAACCTGGTTAAAAATTACGCCCTTGTTGATTAACGATTTCTCTGGAAGTCAAATCTTCGTAGATCGGCAAGCCCACCGAGCCGCGCAATTTGAAATTACCGCCGAGGGCATTCAAGAACCGCCAGTCGCCAACAAAAGCCAAATTGGTCACAGTGCCGCCAGTGTTGCCGATTTTGTTCCCCATATCTTCATTTTTCTGGGTATAACTGGCATCCATTTTGACACCGAACATCAGATCGTAATTCGGCGTGTAGCGCAAGGCCAGGCCGACAGTTGCGACATCTCCGAACGCATAATTCTCGTAATTTTTAGGATTGACCGTGTACAAGGCGGAGGTATGCAGCCAAAAATCTTTCCAGCGCTGCGAATACAGCAGTCCGCCGGTAAACGTCGCGGTGTCCTTGCCCAATTGCAGAGCGGGACCTGTCGAAATAAGATTGTTTCCTGTCTGACGAGCGACAACCGGCGATGGCGGGGGTGCGCAATTGGCACTAAATTGACCCGTCGGCAAGGTAGTGCCGAGCAGTACGCTGCCGAACTTATCTCACCGCGCGCTGCGCCAGAAGTTATAGCGTCCCTCAAGGGTAATATCACCGATGCCATTTTCATCAGCAACTGTCTCATTGATTGTGCCTGGAGGTTCTTGAACGAGTGTTTTGGTTCTTCTTTCGATCCAAGGCACATTGATAAACAGGGAGCTAAGTCGCGCATAGCACGCTCTACGTATGCCAAAGCCTTGGGGTCAATGCGCCGACGCCGATACCCGACACCACGGCGCCGAACAGAAGCATATAAAGGATACGATGGAGACCAGCGCGATGATGAACATCAGCCGGCTCAGCGCGGCATAGAGATAGCCGCCTATGCCCTTGAGATAGAAAACAATCCTGCTGGCCAGGGTGCATACCATGGCGCCATAAAAAACCCACAGCATCGGTAGCGCCGGCAGTGATGCAATTTCAGAGCCGAGGCCTGTTACCTTCGTTCATTTTTTTGTATTTGTTTGATCATAACCCCACATGCTGCACCGGCAGACGCAATCAAGCCTCTGTGACCATCCTTATAGCCTTTTTTGAGGACGTATTGCTTGATAAACGCCGCCAATGGATTCAGAAAAATCATATAGGGTTTGCTGAGCTTTGGATCATATTGCGCTGCCCGACGCCCCAAGCGAATATAGTTTTGCAGCATATCATCAAGATCTTTCCAGGAATCATGTTTACAGGTTCCCTGAAGGTGCTCAACCTGGCCGCCGACAAGCAGCCGGTCATGGCCGCCCAAGCCCTCTTGTCCAACGCCATTTACCACAGCCGCACCGCCCCGCACGACACGCAATCTGTGTTCCGGCTGGAAAACATGATGTAGCCAACCGCCCAAAAACCAGACTTTCCGGTTAAAGGTAAAGCCCTCTATAGTGGAGTCAACCGCCTTTTCCTTCAGGGCTGCAATGGAGCACTGCAGACTCTGATCCAGCATCTCATCGGAATCCAGAACCAAAATCCAGTCATAGCCTGAAGCCTGATCCAAGCAAAATTGGCGCTGCTTTACCATGCCTGGCCACGGCCGGTGTATGACTTTAGCGCCAAATCTTTCACATAATGCCACCGTGCCGTCCGTTGACCCTGAATCAACAACGATAATATCTTTGGTCACCGGCAAGATGCTCTCCAGACATTCCTGAATTGTCCGCATATTGTCTTTGGTAGGAATAACCGCACAAATGCTGCGATTCACTGCGTTTTGATTCATGTTGAACCTTTTTTCTCTGCAAATACCTGGTTAATAACAGCCAGGTGAGCATTTTTTTCATTGCTGGACGTCAAATGAGCTACGCTGGCTGCAATTTCGCGGGCTTGAAATGTTTGCCGCAGAATAAATTCCGCACATCGGCCAATAGCGTCGTCTGTGAAGATATTATCAACAACCCATCCGGAGAATGCGTTCATGACTTCGGCCGCGCCATTGTTTCTGGTGGTAATAACCGGACAACCACAAGCCAACGCTTCAAGACAGGCATTTGAGAAGGGGTCGTAACGAGTCAACAATATCATTAAATCCGCCGCCTGATAATACTGCGCTACATTATCCACCAAGCCCCTGAATAAAATGTAGTCCACCAAACCGGCCTGGTTGATGAGCTTTTGTACATAACCGCTATTGCCTTTACCGACTACGACCAAATACGCCCGGCATCCGCTTTCATGCAAATTCGCCACCACTCTCACGGCATGATGCAAGCCTTTACGCTCAAAACCAGAGCCCGATAATAATAAAATTTTATCTGCCGCAGGTGGTAAGCCCAGATGTTGTCTAATTACCGCCTTATCATCATCAGCTAATTTGAAAACGTTTTCATCATAACCGTTGTATATAGTAACGATTTTGCCCTGGACATGGGGATAGGTTTGCACGATATGCGAGCGAACCAGCTCGGAGTTGGCGATTATATAGCGGGCCGACTCAAAGCTATTTCTTTCCAACCTGGGCGCCAGCCAGTGCCAGGGATTAACCATCCAGGTTACACGCGAACCGTAACGCCGCAGCACATTTAGACGATGAACGCCATCTCCGGCCCGGTAAATATCACAGCTGGGTCCATATTCCAGACTGTAAACCACACTGTTTGCATGATATATCGACAATTGATTGATAAATTGCGTGTACCGCCAGGAACGCCACCACGGCGGCCCGCTGACGCCCGGTATGGTAAGCCCATTAAATTTTCGGCCTGCCCACAGCCGGTATACCTCGAATTGATCGCTAAAGTTTTGCGCCAGCCTTTCAGCAACCCTCTCAGCACCGCCTAACCCGCTGTTACGGCGCACAATATACAACTGTTTTTCCATCTTCTGCTCTTTGTATTCCAATTCAGGCTTTGAAGCCGTTGAGTTTTTGCCGATGACGCTTGTCCCCACGCTATTCATTTTCATAGCCCAGGTATAATGCGTGTAAGTCGCGCGCTGTAAAGCTTGTCATCGCGGGCAATCAAGGCAGCCTCGTCACCAAGCTTTGCAGACAAGAGCTGCTCCCGCTCAAGCACAATTCAAAACCGCTTCAAATCGCGACGTGGAGATCGCTCCCACGGACGGTTCAACATGCTGAACAGTTACAATTATTGTTAACGTATGGTATTGCCTACTATAAAAAATACAAATTTGTTGTTGCATGTAATATCATTAACATTCAACAGCTTAAAGATGAAATTGCCCCAGAAACAGACAAAAACCATAAATAGCATAATATGTCATTTACAAATAATAAACCAACCAGCACAACAGTGACTCTTGCTGCCTTGATAGGTCTGGTCGCTGTTGTGCTGGCTTTTCGAATTTTTGGCCCCAGCGACCTGGACCTCAAAGACCAGCCCAAAACTGTATCTTATACGCTGGATATCGTTGAAAATGCTCACTGGATCTGGCCGCACGATATGATGGGCAGCCCGGCAACCAAGCCCCCGCTTTACAACTGGATTGGCGCAGTGATTGTGCTTCTAACCGGCTTGTCCAATGAAGTTATCTTAAAAATGCCAACACTGATTGCTGTCGCGGCCATTTTTACGATGATGTACCTGTTCTTTAAATCTCTTGCCCCGAAAACATCGGCAAGTCCGCAGGAAATAGCGTTTTTATCCATGCTGGTCTTCATCTCCAGTGTTTCTGTTTATGGACTCAGTTACGCAGCCCGGCCAGATATGCTGCTGACGTGCTGGCTGTTCATAGGCTGGTGCTGCGTTACAGTATTAATCAATGACAATTTCCAGGTACATAGCAGCAAGACGGCTTTAAAAATCATATTGTGGCTTGCTTTTTCAGCCGCTTTGTTGACTAAAGGACCTCCTGCAGCCCTTTTGCCGCTCTATATTATTGTCATTGGAATATGTCAAGGACGTTTAACCGATATAGTGCGGCGATGCAGCTCCGCAGCCGCGATTACGCTTGCACTGCTGCCGATAGCAATTTGGTTTATGTGTGCATTGCACGCGGAATCTGACTATATTCTTGGGCCGCTGGCAACTTCTGAAACAGAAAGAATCTCATCGGGTGTGTCTTTGTTTGAGCGAATCCAGGATTTGTATAAGATGCCGTTTTACTTTTTGGTGCGCTTTATCCCCTGGACGCCGTTTCTGATTTATTTTTATCTGCGGTTTAAAGACCAGATAAAAAAATCCACCTGGGTGGGCCAGGCGTTCATATGGATAATTTTGGTTATCGTATTTTTCTCAGTCCCCACATTCAAGCGGGACGATTATCTGCTGCCGGCATTTCCCGTTGCCGCGATAGTGACCGGTTATTTTATCAGCCAAATTCCGCAAAAATGGTTTCAAGGCCTTGTTTTGGCCGTAGCTTATACAGCGATTCTGATGCATGGCTTTAATGACTTGTATGTTAAGGAACACCTGAAATCACGATACGGCGATCATGTCAAACATTTTGCTGCTGTCATCAAGGACCATGTTTCCGACACAAAAAAGCTTGTATTTTACGATACAGGGTATCATCCATTGCAAAGTCACCTGGGACGCAACCAGGCGGCAATCAAACCCACCCCGGCAGGCTTTGATCAGGCGGACTGGATGGTCGCCCCCGTAGATGAGCTGTTCAGACCGGAAACATCTATCTATCACTACACAACGCTGGAGAAAATTGCCGAATCAGATCTGATCATAAATGTGGCCGGACAACACGTAGCCAGGCTAGCTTTGTTCAGAATCATTCGGCAATAAAATGAGGCGAATTCAATGGAAAAATTCAAGTCCGAAGCGCCAAGCCGGTCATGCTTCGACAAGCTCATCACGAACGGCTTGACGAATACAATGGCGATTTCGGGAAGTTATTGATGGTCAAATCCTTTGTACAATTCTATGGGGCGTTAGGTACCTTTATGCAGAACAACCCAAGGTTAAATAATTTGTACGAATAGATGTGCCCAAATCGCGATGAGCAGGATGCTACCCAGTAAGAAAGGAATCATGCGATGACGAACATTATTGTAAGTGGTATGAATATAGGAATGGACAAAACGAGTGCAGACATACAGCCATGCTAACACTACATTGGTAAAATCTACCTGCTTTGTCACGTAGATCATGACTGCGACAACATAAAATAACACGGGTATTTCGAGCAGGTTCTCAAAGTTACGGCTTACCTTAGCCAAATACTCAGGAGGCTCCCAGCCACGATTTAGTTTGTAGTAGCGCCGATCTAGGTCTCCCTGCTTGACGGCCTTGAATCTAAGCCGAGCCATCCAAAGCGCGACAAAGAAGGTTAGTGCGCCTAATGCAAAAACAGGAAACAAAATACTTTCTTGGATCATGAGGTCTTTATATTGCGCTTAATCGTCACATTAATATGCGCCAGTAAATTCAAAACTATGAACAAAGAAGGCTTTCTCTTTGTAATTAATTTAGGGCCTAAACTGCGTTAAATTCGAGCTCAACCGGTTTCAAACGCGAGCCTTACAGCCTAAGCGTAGGGTCGAACATATTCCCGGACGAACAACTGCATGGGTGTGTTACTGTCTTGATAATCCTGATACGCCTTATCGACATCCACGGGGGTGATATAGGCATACATCCCGAATCCTGTTTTGGTGGTGAATTCAGCGCTTAATATGTGGAGAAATAGTGTCCAGGTCGCATCTACTGTGTGTTGCATTATCATGGTCATATTCCTAAGAGTTGTTAAATTAAAGCTATTGTCGATGCATCACGATCGGCTTTCGCAAAACTTACTGGCCCGCTAGTTGTACAACCCAAACCAATCGACGATGGGACGAACTTGAACAGAGGGTTTTACTGTTGAACACTGGAAGAAATCCTCGAGGATATATTCCAGGCCATAAAATCTTCCGCCATCAAATTCCTGGCAGAAGGCATCAAACTTATTATTAAGGTTAACATCTGGAGTTTTGTTTTCATGTGTTGTTGTCATTGCCCTTACCACCCATTTTTGTACATCGTTCTAAAGTCTCGTTAGCCGCGCCTAACAAAAATAATTCTTTATTAATAATAAAGTCATTGTGCTACAGCTGTTTTGTATCAATGACGATTAAATATTAGCTGGTAGTTGCTGAATATTTTATGAATAGCTAGAAAAATTTTTACTCCGATGATGAGCAGAATTCAGAATGCCGGACAATCTGCGACCCCATCAGCGCAAACAACAAAGCAATTATTTAAGGGTGCAGCGAACGGTGGTTTGCTAACCGGCTTTCAAAGGGTATCTGATGGCAAGAAGCGCTTGGCAACAGCCGCACCAGGTCATCGCGGGATTAAAGGCGCTGCATCAAGATGGCATGGATCTCGGCATCGGTCAGCACAATCGGATTGGTTTGCATACTGCTGCCGCGACTATTGGCGACGATCAGCGGGAAATCCGATTCGGCAATGCCATAGCCATTGAGGCGCGGCAGTTGCAGACGTTCGCTCCACTCGGCCAGCAAGGCGACTAACAGCGAACGGGCCGTAGCGTCATCAATCCCGGTCTGGCCGGTCAGTAAGCGCCCCACTTGCGCATATTTGGCAAGCACCAAATTGCCGGTTTCGCGCGCTTGCATCGCCGTGATGTTGACCTCGGTGGCAGCGGCTACCAACGTGCCACAGACTACGCCGTGGGGGATAGGGAAGTAAGCGCCCAATGGCGATGCCAAACCGTGCACCGATCCCAGGCCCACTTGCGCCAGGGTGATGCCAGAGAGCAGGGCCGCGTAAGCCATGGCGCCGCGGCCGTGGCTGGCGGAAGGTTCGCTGCCTTCCCAGGCAGCAAAAAAACCTTCCTTCACGGCGGTCATGCCGCTCCAGGCCAGCGCATCAGTGAATGGGTTGGCCTTGAGCGAGACGTAGGATTCCAGCAGTTGCGTGAACGCGTCCATGCCATCGGCGGCCACTAGTTCGCGGGGACAGCTCGCCAGCAAATCGGGGTCGATCACTGCGAATTCAGGGATTAGACACTCATCGCGGAAGGACTTCTTGAAGCCGTCAGGGCCTTGTACGCTCAGCACCGCGTTTTTTGTCGCCTCGCTGCCAGTTCCTGCCGTGGTTGGAACGGCGATAAATGGCGTGCTGGGGCCGCGATAAGGGAGGTTCCTGCCGACGCCTTCGAGGTGTTCCATCACCGAATTGCCATTCGGCAAGAGCCCCGCTATCGCTTTGGCGGCATCGAGCACGCTGCCGCCCCCAATGGCGATAACCACGTCGACGGCTTCAATGCGAAACCGGCTCACCGCCTCATCCACCAGCGCCGGCGACGGTTCGTCAGAGACGGTAAAGTGCAGCCAGCGCATTCCTTTCGCATCGAGTGCCTCAGTGAAAGACTGCCAGCGCGGTGTAGCACAGAAAGAGTGTTTGCCGGTCACCAGCAAGGCGGTGCGGCCATAAGCAGCCGCCAGCGCGGGAACGTCGGCAATACGGCCGCTGCCGTAGCTGATGCGCGGAAGACGCGAGATAGAAAATGGTTTGAATTGCATGCGCTGCTACCCTTGAGGAAACAGGCCATCATAACGGATGCCCTGGCGTGGCGCCGCCATCCAGTCCGCCACCGCATCACGCCAGGCCAAATAATGGGCGGTTTGCTTGTGAGCCGCCGCAGCTTCGGCAGAGGCATAGGCTTCATAAAGCATAAAATGACCAAGATTCTCGGGCGATTGCAGCACATCAAAACGACGGTTGCCGGACTCCAGGATGGAAGCTTCATGGTTGCGCCGCGTGGCGGCAATAAAATCATCGATGCGATCGGGTTTTACTTGAACATGGACCAAGGTAACGTGCATGGCGGTTCCTGATAAACTATGGATATGGCCGATATTATACTGCATGCAGCAGGGTTTCCGGTTATTTTGAGAACAGTTGTGACATCAAGGTCATCAAGGTCATCAAGGGTTATATCGGCTTTTAAAGCCGATGCCGGCCCTCAACGGACAGTCAAATGGTATTACCGCCTTATCCTTTCAAGAACGCCGGCAAGAATGGTCTCGATCCAGCCGTGACCGAGTCCAAAAATTGCCTGTTTTAAGCCTCGGCCGAAATAACCGCGCCCCTCGCCTTCACCACGCGCCAAGAGGCTATGCGCCCCGCCGTAGGCCAAAATATAAGTCGCGCCATGCCGCCGGAATGCTAAAGGAAATCGTCAACACTGGTGTGAAGCCGTACGGTCACAGATCATACAGCTTGCGCTTGCGCCAAAAAGTCGCCCGGCTCATGCCCAGCAACTGAGCGGCGGGCGTAACTTGGCCGTTGCTTTGTTCCAGGGCCTGACGGATAGCGGCCATTTCTTGTTCCGCTGACAGCGGCGAGCCTTGCTTCTGGCGTTGATCAGCTCTAGGTAATGGCTCTCTGAATTCCGGGGGTAACTCCGACATACGTAAAGTCGTGCCGCGCCCGACCGCAAAAGCATATTCAACCACATTATGCAGCTCTCTGATATTGCCCGGCCATCTGTAATCCAGTAACACGCGCATGGCCTGAGGATCAATTTTTTCTATTTTTCTAAAATTTTCGGCGTTATGCTGCTCAATAAAATGCCAGATTAATAGGCTGATATCTTCCCGCCGTTCCCGTAAGGGCGGGATGAAAATGGGCACGACTCTTAACCGGTACATCAAATCTTCGCGGAAACGCCCGCCTTTTACTTCTTCACGCATCGAGCGGTGCGTGGCCGCTACCAGGCGCACATCGACATCAATGGAATGATCTCCGCCGACGGGAATGTAGTTTCTTTCCTGTATGACTCGCAGCAGTTTGGCTTGCAGCTCAAGCGGTAACTCTGCGACTTCATCCAAAAACAGCGTTCCAGCGCGTGCGCGCTGAAACAATCCGCTATGGTCCTTGATCGCGCCGGTAAAAGCGCCGCGGACATGACCAAACAACTCGCTTTCCAGCAAGTTGCTGGATAGGGCCGCGCAATTGATGGCTAAAAAAGGGGCGTTGCGCCGGGCGCTAAGATCGTGAATGGCCCGGGCGACCAATTCCTTGCCGGCCCCGCTCTCGCCTCTCACCAGAACGGTGGCTTCCGTTTCCGCCGCGTTCTGAATAATCTGAAAAACATCTTGCATGGCCGGCGAGCGGCTGATGATGCCTTGAAAATTTTGTGCGGCTTTAACTGAGATATTGGGCGCCGCCAAGTTTGCCGCCTGCTCGGCACGGGGCAGCAATAAACCCAAGCCCCCGGCAAAGTGTCCGGCCTTATCGTACAAAATATGTGCGGCTTTTGTTGCTTCAAAGCTATTGCCATCCGCGCCGGGCAAGCTCACCGGTACCGCTTGATTGTGAACGGATTCGGTTAGCCTGCATTCCGGCAAACAAGGCCGGCCCAAGGTCTCTTCTGGTTTGATGCCTGTAAAGCTGGCCGCGCCATCGCTCCAATACAGCACCCGTTGCTGTTGATCAACAATGTAAAGCCCCACCGGAGCGCATAGCTTGAGCAGTTGATTGAACAGACTTGAGTTGTCGAATTGCGCCAGCCATGTCTGCGGAGGCCCGAAAAATAAAGCTGACTGATCGGTGTGTTTCATAAGCGTCTCAATGAATCATGGCTTTGTTTCTGTGAAACGATACATGAAACAGACCAGGCAAGGCAAATGGTTTGAGAAATATAAATAAACTTAATATAAAACAATAAGTAATAAATATATTACCGTGTTGGCATGATTCTGGCAAAAGACATTATGTGCTTGGTTACGAAAATCCGGGCTTCATAAAAACTTTATTTATTCTTTGAGGGGATCAAAATGCAATCAAAACTATTATTCATCGGCAGCTTGTTGGCATTAACCACCGGCTGCGCTACAACGGCAACAACATCCGAGAGCGGCCACCATGGCCAGGCAATGACTACAGCGCCGGGCCAGGCCAAGCTTTACAATGAAACTTTAAACCCGCGGCAAATAGAACACCCGGATCATTTAGGTTTTAACGATTTACACATTCAGGCCATAAGGCATCTTGTGCCCGATACGCATAGCGTTCATGACCCTAAATTGCAGGTCATCGTGCATCACCATTGCAAGGCTTATGATGATGGTACTTTCGTGTGCATGATGTTCCCTACCGGCATGAAAGATCAGGACAAGCCGATTGGCTTCGAATACATCATCACCACAGCGCAATTTAATACCCTGCCTGAAGCCGAGAAAAAATACTGGCATTATCACAAAATCGAAGTGGCTAGAGCACATGCAACATTTCCGGATTTGACGCAGGAAGAGGCCGCTAAAATTTTACCCGCAGTGCATGAAACTTACGGAAAAGTTATTTATTTTCAGAAGCCTGAAGATAAATACCCGTTAGGCGAACCTTACGTGGTGATTGTGCAGCAAATGCCTGAGCAAGACTAAAATTTATCCCCCTCAGTGTGTAGTCATGCACACTTTTCAAGCCAGCGGATCAAGGTTTTCACAGCCTCCGCTGGTGTTTTTTACGGGAGGCATCCATGCGAATAATGGCAAAACTAGTGCTGGCGTTGTTTTTTTCAAGCGGCGCGTTAGCGGACAATAACTTGGGGTTACCCGCTTTAGCTATCCCCAGCGACAACCCGCAAACGGCGGAGAAAGTCGCATTGGGCCGGTTACTGTTTAATGATAAACGCTTAAGCGCTGACGATTCGATCAGCTGCGCCAGTTGCCACCAGGAGGATAAAGCCTTTACGGATGGGTTGCCGGTGGCAAGGGGGGTTGGTGGGCAAACAGGCACTCGCAATACGCCTACAGTGATCAATTCGGCGTTTTACCAAAGCCAGTTTTTGGATGGCAGGGAAAACAGCCTGGAAGCCCAGTCGCTGGGCCCTTTGGTTAATCCGATTGAGCATGGATTGAAAAACCACCAGGGCGTAGTCGATGTTGTCCGGCAAGATGCCAATTATGCTCAGCAATTTAAACAAGTTTTTAATGTTGAAGCGAAAGCGGTTAGGATTGAGCATGTTGCCAAGGCCATTGCCAGTTATGAGCGCAGCCTGATTGCCGGTAACTCCCCTTTTGACCGGTACTATTTTGGCAAGGATCAATCGGCGATATCGGCCAGCGCCGCACGCGGCTCGCGTGTCTTCAGACGCAAGGGCAATTGCATGACCTGCCACGAAATATCATGGAATAACGCCTTGTTTACCGACAATCGTTTTTATAATGTCGGCGTGGGCTTTAAGCGTTTGGATCCGGTTTTAGGTGCATTGGTCAGCGCAGTCAGGCAGGGGAAAGATCCTGATAAGGTGGCGATGACTGATGCCCAGCGTTCCGAGCTGGGGCGATTTAAAGTCACCAAAGAGCTTGCCGATCTGGGCAGATTTAAGACGCCAAGCCTCCGAAACATAGCGCTGACGGCTCCGTATATGCACGACGGCAGCATTAAAACCCTGGAAGAAGTGATCGAACATTATGATCAGGGCGGCAATAAAAGCCCCTATGTCGACGCCAAAATTTTCCCTTTGCATTTGACAGAACAGGAAAAGGCTGATCTTGTGGCCTTTATGAAATCATTAACCAGTCCAGGAGCTAAGCCGCAATAGCACTTTAACCGGCCTCTATAAATTAGCAAATACTGAAATAAAGACAATAGTTTACATCCCACTTATTCACTATTACTCAGGAGTTATCAGATGTCAGTCATGTTAAAAATTTTCCAATTAACTGTTTTGAGCACTATTACTATTTTTCTATCAGCGCAATGTTTGGCAAACGAAATAACTAACATCTCCCCCGCTCAAGCCGCGGCCATGCACACAGAGAAAAAGGCCGTTATTGTTGATGTGCGGGAAGATCAAGAATGGGATGAAACACACATCCCGGGCGCCATTCATATTCCGCTCAATCAGTTACCTGCAAGGCTGGCGGAACTTGAGTCCTATAAAAACAGCCCCATCATCGCCCAATGCCAAAGCGGACGACGTTCTGCCCAGGCCGCATACACGCTAACAGCCGCCGGTTTTACCAAGGTGTTAAATCTGGATGGTGGTTTACTGGCTTGGAATAGAGCCGGATTAGCAACCGAGTAAAAGCTTATTGTGGGGCAATGGAACTGCTCCCGCAGTGAAGAAGATTAGGCAATGAACCCTCAGCTTTATTGATTAGCGATTATGTGCAGAAAACCAAAAATCAGGCATCTATTCATGCCTCTGTTGTTGGCATCGTCCTTATCAGTGTGTGACAGGCAAGCTATTAAAGAAAATGATGCGCACGGGGCTCAACCTGAGGGTCACGCCCAGGATTCCAAAAAATACAGCTTGCCAAACCTGGATCCTGGAATGCATCAGTCGCCCATAAATATTTTCACTAACCGGACCCAAGAAAAAATGGAACAGGATAGCTTTGTTGTCCATTTTCATGACAAGGTGACCGCTGTAGAAAATTTAGGCCACACCATCCAGCTTGATTTCAAATCAGGCAGTACCATCAGTGTCAAAGACAAAACCTACACATTTAAACAAATGCACTTTCATACTCCGTCGGAACATCTGATTGACGGCAATAATGCGCGCCATATCGAACCCAAAAACGAAAGAGTCGTCAAAGGTAACTGAAAAGACCCTGTCATATTCTTGGCTGATTTATAGTGTTTCAATGAAACATTCTGATACAAAATAGAAACATGTGTGAAACATTTATTTTTTACAATGGCTTATGAAAAATAATAATTTTTCAACTAAAACAAACGCTTAGTAATATTTTATTTTTGGCACAGGTCTTGCTTTACTATAACAAACAGCTCAACAGCAAACATCGGAGAAACATCATGATATTCAAACAACTATTCGACCCGGAAACCTGGACTTACACCTATTTGATTGCGGACCCGGTCAGTAAAGATGCGGTATTTATTGATCCCGTCAATACCCATATTGATGCTTATTTAGCGCTGCTCGAAGCGCATGGTCTGCACTTAAAGTATTCTCTGGAAACGCACGTTCATGCCGACCACATTACCGCCAGCGGTTTACTGCGCCAGCGTACCGGGGCGCAAACCGCGGTCAGCGGACTGTGCGGTGCGCAAAATGCCGATATTCAGATTCAGGATGGTGATATTTTTAAATTTGCCGGCAGCGAGCAGATCAAGGTAATCGCCACCCCTGGCCATACGCCCGGCAGTGTTTCGTATCTGTGGCGTGACCGCCTATTCTCCGGCGATGCCTTGTTCATCGGCGGCTGTGGCCGTACCGATTTTCAGGGCGGTGATGCGGGCGCGCTGTATGACTGCATCACCCAGCGTTTGTTTACCCTGCCCGATGAAACACTGGTGTATCCTGGGCATGATTATCAGGGCCGCTGGGTCAGCAGTATTGTGCAGGAACGCACCACCAACCCTCGCCTGGCCGGAAAAACGCGCGAGCAATTCATTGAGATTATGAATAATCTGAATTTGCCGAAACCACGCCTGATTGACGAGGCGGTACCCGCCAACCGTTATTGCGGTCTGGATGAAAACGAACGCCAGGATGCGGTGGTTCGCCGTGAAGCCAATCGCCCAGAGCGCACGCAAACCTCCGCTCAGGATCTGGTTGCCGCCGCTAAACAACAGATCTCCGAGGTGAATGTTGCCACTGCCAAACAATTGCTTAAAGAGGGCAATATCGTGATTGTCGATGTCCGCGAGGAAAGCGAATTTGCCGCCGGTCACCTTGACAATACGCTGCTGCTGCCGCGCGGAGTGTTGGAGTTTAAAATCGGCAATCTGCCGGAACTGGCGGACAAGTCAAAAGCAGTCCTGGTTTACTGCCGTACCGGCGGCCGTTCGGCCATGGCGGCGCAAACCATGCAAACCTTGGGTTATACCAATGTGCTGTCGATGGCTGGCGGCTTTGAAGCCTGGCAAAAGGACGTCTGAGCGGGTATTGCGTTCAGCCAGTAGAAGGCGGCTGAAGTGGCTGCGTAGCGATTTAAATGAGTTGACTTCATCGGCAATTTTGACTCTATCAACACTGAACAATAACTATAAAATTGTAACTATTCAGCGTAGTTTGTCATTCCGAGCAAAGCGAGGAATCTTAAGGCTCCCCCATATTCCAGGGCTTAAGAGATTTCTCCCGATGGTCGAAATGACAGCAAATTCAAGCTTCTTGCGAAAAAACGCTGAAGAGTTACTAAAAATTAAACACTACCCGGAGGATTTCATGTCAAACACACACCATACGCTCCTGATTGTCGGCGGCGGCGCAGCGGGCGTTTCTGTAGCCAACAATATGCGCAGGCAAAATTCGGCTATTGATATAGCCCTTATTGAGCCATCCGAAAAACATTATTACCAGCCTGGCTTTACCATTGTCGGCGGCGGTGCTTATACACTGAAACAAACTGTCCGCAATGAGGCGGATTTGATTCACCCCAGCGTCACCTGGATCAAGGACTTTGCCGAAACCTTTCAGCCCGAAGACAATGCCGTGACCTTGCGTTCCGGGGATACCATCAGTTACGACTATCTGGTGGTCTGCCCTGGGTTGCAGCTGGACTGGGATAAAATTAGCGGCCTTAAAGAGACTATCGGCAAAAATAACGTCTGTAGCAATTATTCTGCCGAGACGGTCGAATACACATGGGAATGCATCAAAAACCTGGAGTCAGGCACGGCTTTGTTTACGCAACCGCCCATGCCGATCAAATGCGCCGGCGCACCGCAAAAAATCATGTATCTGGCGGCCGACCGCTTCCGTAAAAAAGGCATTCTGGATAAATTCACCGTTGAGTTCTGTACCGCTGGCCCAGGTATGTTTGGTATACCGTTTTTTGCCAAAGCTTTAAGCAAAGTGGCTGCCGGTTACGGAATTAAAGCCAACTTCAACACCAATCTGGTGTCTATCGATGGCCCGGCTAAAATAGCCACCTTTGAAGTGACCGGCAGCGATGGCAACAAACAGCAGGTGAGCAAAGCATTCGACATGATTCATGTCACGCCGCCGCAAAGCGCGCCGGATTTCATTAAGCAAAGCCCGCTGGCCAATGCGGCCGGCTGGGTCGATGTCCATGAAAGGACACTGCAACACAATAAATACGCCAACATTTTTGCTCTGGGCGATGCGGCAGCGACTTCGAATGCCAAAACTGCCGCCGCCGTCCGCAAACAGGTGCCGGTCGTGGTGGACAATATCCTCGCTCTGATCAACAGTAAGTCTGTCGCAGAAGGCTATGACGGTTATGGCTCCTGCCCGCTGACGACCTCTTTAAGCACGGTCATGCTGGCCGAGTTTTCTTACGGCGGCAAAGTCACGCCATCCTTCCCGTTGCTGGATCCAAGAGCAAACCTCTGGATATGGTGGTGGGGAAAAACAACCGGTTTTCCCTGGTTGTATTGGCATTTGATGATCAAAGGCTATCGCATCGACATTCCGCATCTGGAAGGTTATGCCAAACGCTTTATGAAAGAAGAATAATCGCAAGGTTCAGGGTTCAAGGCTTGCGTTTTTTCGCCTTGAATCCTTGGCGCCCCCATCATCAAAATCACCCACAACGCAATGTCTTATTCAAAATCCGATGCCTCCAGGCTAAGCCGCTTTCTGCCGGCAATCGACTGGCTAAAAACCTATACTCTTCAGCATTTTAATGATGATCTGTTCGCCGGTATTATCACCGCGATACTGCTGGTTCCACAAGGCATCGCGTATGCCATGCTGGCCGGATTGCCGCCGCAAATGGGTTTGTATGCCAGCATATTGCCGCCGGTACTGTATGCCCTGTTCGGCACCAGCCGAACCCTATCGGTCGGGCCGGTTTCCATAGCGGCGATCATGATCGCCAGCGCAATAACGGCGCCCGAGATCAGCGCCATGGGCAATCCCGTCGAAAGCGCGGTGATACTGTCAGCGGAAGGCGGATTGATCATGATGCTGATGGCGGGCTTGCGCATGGGCGGACTGGTTAATTTTATCAGTCACCCGGTGCTTACCGGTTTTACCAGCGGGGCGGCTATTTTAATTATAGCCAGCCAGGTACCGGCTTTGGCGGGGATAAAAAACCTGGATTGCGGTATCGATACCAGATGCTATGGCGATTCTATCCAGCACCTGAATGTTGAAACATTGTTGATAGGCCTGGCGGCACTGGCGCTGTTGCTGAGCTTTGGCAAGCCGCTCACGATGCTGCTGAAAAAAGCCGGCCTACCGCGCTCGACGGTGATGCTGATCAGCAAGTGCGGACCATTGCTAACGGTTGTGCTCACCACGCTGGCAGTCACCTATTTTGGGCTGGCCGAGCAGCAAAGCGTGGCCGTTGTCGGACACATTCCGTCCGGGTTTCCCGCATTAGGCCTGCCCATTATCCTGAGCGAAAAGTGGCAGCTGCTGCTGCCTTATGCGGCATTTATCGCCCTGATCGCTTACGTGGAAAGCGTGGCCATTGCCAAGGTTACGGCCAATCTCAGAGGCGAAAAAATCGTACCCAACCAGGAGCTGGTTGCTTTGGGCGCCGCCAATATAGCCGCTGCCATTTCCGGCGGCATGCCCGTGGCAGGCGGGTTCAGCCGTACCATGGTCAATTTTGCGGCGGGCGCGCGTACGCAAATGGCCATGCTGATTGCGGCAGGTATTTTGGCCCTAGCCGTTATGTTCTTTAGCACATGGTTTGAAAGCATCCCTAAAGCAACGCTGGCTGCCATCATTTTGGTTGCCATCATCCCGCTGGTGCGGCTGCGCGATATTGCGCATACCTGGCGTTATGATCGCGGTGACGGCATGGCTGAAGCCGTCACCTTGCTGGGGGTTTTGGCGCTGGGTATTGAGGAAGGTCTGACTCTGGGCATCATCCTTACGATCTTCTGCCATTTACGCAAAAGCAGCCATCCGCATATTGCCGTCGTCGGGCGCATACCACACACCGAACATTACCGGAATATCAAGCGGCATCAGGTCGAAACCTGGAGCCACTTGCTGCTAGTGAGGATCGATGAAAACATTACTTTTGCCAATATCAATTATATTGAAAACTTCATCGCTGCCGAGCTCCGCCAGCAGCCGGCCATCAGGCATATCGTGATGATCTTTACCTCTGTCAGCGATATTGACAGCACGGCGCTGGAGGCCCTGGAAAATTTAAACCGCAGCTTGCAGGCGGCCAAAATCAGGCTACATCTCTCGGAAGCCAAAGGCCCGGTGCTCGACAAACTTGAAAAAACCGATTTTCTCAAGCAGCTAAAACCGGGCAAGGTGTTTTTCCGTACCGAAGATGCCGTTAATGAATTGGCTTGAAATAGTTAAAATTTAAACGTAATCTGAAGAAAGACCGATATCGACCCTTATGCATAGCTCTGCA
>CAWKEY010000039.1:0-9816 GCA_963848675.1 uncultured Gammaproteobacteria bacterium | reverse complement strand
GTGCGACTGGCATGGTAGTCAGCTAGCTGGTGGAAGTCCAGCCATTGCCCTGTGAGAAGGGAAAATGTAGGCGAAGGCAAGGGTGTCCAAAGAAACTCTGAGTAGCTACCCAACAGGGAAACACGGTTACTTTGAGCCAATGCGGAATCTGAAGGAAGCCCTAGCCAAATCGGTCACCTAAACGCAAGTGAACCTTCGTAAGGCGGCAACAAGGGGGTAAGGTGCCCGCGACCACCGACGCCCGATATTCTCACCGTAACATGTTGTTGTATTGAAGGTAGGTAGACCGAGACAGAGGTGACTATCTTACCCAGTGAAGGGCCGTCGGCTTTGGGTCGGTGTAACTGCGACACTTTAAGCCCTAAGCGCAGCAGTAATGTTGACGTTATGAACCGAGGGTCTGCAGATGAAGCCGTAGTAATCGTAAAGTTCGGTGCCGATGAACTCATGGTGACATGGAGGAGGGTAAAACATCGAATCAGTGACAGGACGTTGGAGGTGAAGGGTGGAACATGTAAGCGGCCATGGCCGTTGATTAGAGACCGGAGGACTGAGATCAGCCTGACAGGAGCGGTTGACTATTTGCGTCGTAAACAGTGAACGAATCAGCCGTGCGAGATTGACGAAAGTTCTCTGCAAAAGAGAGTGAAATAAACGAACATGAGCCAATTGATTGAAGAACCCAGACTCTTTGAAAACCTTTGCTCAACCTTGTATTTGGGCATAGGCTTTATCTTGGTGAAAAGGAACCGAGGCAAACCCGGCAGTGACGGCGTGAGCATAGCGGACTTTGAAGCCAATTTAGACGAAGAGCTAAGTCAGTTGCAACAGGAATTGAGCAACTGGACTTATCAACCTTCGCCGGTACGCCGAGTCGAGATACCCAAGCCGGGAGGTAAGGGAATGCGACTTCTAGGCATCCCGACGGTGCGGGATCGTGTGGTACAAGCAACGCTAAAACTACTGCTGGAACCGATTTTCGATCCGCATTTTTCGCCGCATAGTTACGGTTTCCGTCCCGGACGGAGCCAACATCAGGCGGTAGAAGCGGCACAACGGATTGTTAACAGTGGTAAACCCTATGTGGTGGATATTGACCTGTCGAAATTTTTTGACCGTATCCATCATGACCGGCTGATTGCCCGAATGGGTGAAAAGGTAACCGACAAACGGATACTCCGGTTGGTGGGTTTAATGCTGCGTAGCGGCATTATGCTCAACGGCGTTGTTATCCCCAGCCAGGAAGGCGCGATGCAGGGCGGCCCGTTAAGCCCGCTGCTCAGCAACATCGTTCTGGACGAACTGGATCAGGAACTGGAGAGGCGAGGCCTGGAATTTTGCCGGTTCGCCGATGATTGCAATATCTTCGTGAAATCGCAAAAAGCGGCAGAGCGGGTGATGGCAAAGGTCAGTCAATTCATCGAAAAGAAGCTAAAACTGAAGGTGAATCAGGAGAAAAGCCAAGTGGCTCTCTCCGATAAGGTCAAGTTCTTGGGCTTTACCGTGGTCAACGGGACGATTGCGATAGCGCATAAAGCCCTACAGACGGCTATGGAAAAAGTCAAAGCACTGACACCGCGAGGCACCCATAAAGCTCTGGAGCCAACCCTGGACAAGATCAATCAATGGTATGTGGGCTGGTCGAACTATTACAGTTTGACCAACTACCCATCCCAATTGAATAAAATCGAAGCCCATATCCGGCGGCGATTACGATCAAGACTGGTGAGTCAACAAAAGAGAAAACAGCATCTTTACCGAAATCTGGTCAAACGAGGAGTACCACGAAAACAAGCATCAAAAGCTGTCTTTTCAAACAACAAACGGTGGGTGCTATCAAACGCCCGAGCGGTGACGAGAGCCTACCCCAACAGTTGGTTTATTAACCTGAAAGGACAAGAAATACGATCCGACCGGAAGCTGGCGCATTGGTTTGAAGTTTCTCAATGGATACGCCTTGCATAAGGAGCCGTGTACGGACCCGTACGCACGGTTCTGTGGGCAGACGGAGGCTGCGGCCTCCTCTGACCCGATAAACATGCCTAACCCATTGCCGGTTCTCCTGCTTGGTCGGCTCGCCGTCGATAAACATTACCACAATAGGGGTATCGGTCAGGCAATGTTGCGCGATGCGATGATACGGGCAGTCAAAGTCTCCGGCGATGCCGGAGTGTTCGCTGTACTCGTTCACGCCCTTACTGATCAAGCCAAACAGTTCTATCTGTCGCGCGGTTTCGTGGAATCACCTATACAAGCGATGACTCTCATGATGACAATTGAAACAGTCAGGACAATTTTGACAGAGCCAGATTGACAACAGAGTCACTAGTAAAGTGTTTGTAACAGTCAGCTTGAAGTTGAATTCAGCGTTTTTCGCAAATTCTTGATTATTTTAGTCATTTCGACCAGCGGGAGAAATCTTTTAAGCGGTGTAATATGGGTGGGAGCCTTAAGATTCCTCGCTTTGCTCGGAATGACAAATTACGCTGAATGGTTACATATATTTTTAATTCAAACAAGTTTTTCACCCAGCTAAATCAAGAGAGTCCCAAGTGAGCCGACGCAAGACGCCGAAACCCTCCAAGATCGTCCCGGCTATATCTTTGGGCACTTCGCAAGACGCGCCGTCAGGCGGGAAGCGCTGGATTGTTAGAGTCATGATCTTCGCTATTATCGCGTTGGCGGTGGCGGGTGCTATTTTTGTTATGCGGCCATCGCAAGCACCGGTGCCGGTAATCGCGCCGGCCGCTATAGCGCCCGAAGCAGCTTCGCCCATAGCAAATAGGGATTATGCCGGTGCCAAAGCGTGCCTTGCCTGTCATAAGGACGAGGCCGAGGCATGGACGGGTTCGCACCACGCCCTTGCGATGCAGGAAGCGAATGCGCAAACAGTGCTCGGCGATTTCGATAACGCATCCTTCAAGCACTTCGGCGTCGAATCCAGGTTTTTCAAACGTGACGGCAGGTTCATGGTGCGGACAGACGGCCCGGACGGCAAACTCACCGATTACCAAATCAAATACACGTTTGGCGTTACGCCGCTGCAGCAATATCTGATCGAATTTCCCGGTGGCCGTTATCAAGCGCTCGGTATCGCCTGGGACAGTCGCCCAAAAGACGAAGGGGGACAGCGATGGTTCCATCTTTATCCCCATGAAAAAGTCGATCATACCGATCAACTGCATTGGACCGGGCGCTACCAGAACTGGAACCTGCAATGCGCCGAATGCCATTCGACGAATCTTAAAAAGGCTTATGACGCGGCGACGGACAGTTATAAGACGACGTTTAAGGAATTGAATGTTGCTTGCGAGTCTTGTCACGGCCCCGCATCGCAACATATCGACTGGGCGCAACACGCGCAGCCGCCTTATGGGCAGGATGACGACAAGGGATTGACGGTGCGTCTGCAAAGCCGCTGGCGCGAAGCGTGGACATTTCCGGGAAGCGATGCAAGATTCGCCCAGCGCGACCAGCCCGCCGCCGATGCCTTGATGAATACCTGCTGGGCCTGCCATGCGCGGCGCTCGACGCTGGTCGAAGGCAGCTTGCCAGGACTGCCGCTGGAAGACACGCATCGTCCGGCGCTGTTGACGCAGCCGGCTTATTACGCCGACGGCCAGCAGCGCGATGAGGATTATACCTGGGGTTCGTTCCGGCAAAGCAAGATGTTCCAGAAAGGTGTGACTTGTCTGGATTGTCACGAACCGCATGCGCTCAAACTGCGCGCCGAAGGTAATGCCTTGTGCGCACGCTGCCATAATGCCGCCGAATTCGACAGCGAGACCCACCATTTCCACAAGCCAGGTTCAAAAGGTGCGCAGTGCATGGATTGTCATGCGCCTGAGCAGAATTATATGGTCATCGACGGCCGGCACGATCACAGTTTTCGCTTGCCAAGACCAGACCTGTCGCTGTCTTTGGGTAGTCCGAATGCCTGCACCCAGTGTCACCAAAACCGTAAGTCCGAATGGGCGGCTACCGCAATGGACAAATGGTACGGCAAAACCTGGCGGGAGCGTCCGCATTACGGAAGCGTGTTGCATGCTGGCGCGACGCAAGGCGTCAAAGCCTTGCCCGCATTGCTTGAACTCGCCCAGGATTCCAATAGCCCTGCGGTCGTCCGTGCCACCGCAGCAACACTTGCAGAGCCGCTGATGCGTCCAGAACACATCGCGGCGGCGCGGCGGCTGTTACAGGATGCCGATCCGACAGTGCGTATTGCAGCGCTGGGACTCGTTGAAGTTATTGATCCAGTCAACCGCGTACTGGCTGCAGCTCCGCTGCTATCTGATCCGATTCGCGGCGTGCGTATCGAGGCTGCACGCATCCTTGCCGATGTGCCGGATAATCAGTTTCCAGCGAGCCGGCTCAAAGCCCGAGAAAGCGCGGCTAAGGAATACCAGGATTATTTGACGATCAATGCCGATTGGCCATCTGAAAACGTTAATCGGGGCAATCTTGCTCTGCGCCAAGGCCGGCCCGATGACGCGATTGCGGCGTATGAACGCGCACTCAAGCTAGATCCGCTGTTTGCTGGAGCGTATGTCAATCTCGCCGATGCCTACCGGCAACAGGGGCGCGAAGATGAAGGCGAAAAGCAGTTGCGCCGGGGTTTGGCATTGCTGCCGGATGCGGCGGATTTGCATCATGCCTTGGGCTTGGTGTTGGTGCGCCTCGGCAATACCTCCGCCGCGCTTCAGGAACTGAAGACAGCGGTCAAGCTCGCTCCCGAAAACGCTCGCTACGCTTATGTTTACGCCGTAGGCTTGCATTCCGCCGGAAAGCGGCGCGAGGCGCTGGCGGTTTTAAAGGCCGCCGACGCGCGCCATCCATATGACCTCGAAATTCTAAGCGCGCTCATTTCAATGCTACGCGAGGCGGGCGATGCCAAAGCCGCGCTAGTGTATGCTCGGAAAGCCGCCGAAGCCCTGCCGGACGATGCCGGAGTGAAGCAGCTGGTGGAAGAGTTGGAAGGGAAGAAGTAAGTTGCTTTTCCGGGCGTCTTTCCTTTAGGCCGATGGGAATGGGGTATTGTCATCAAGTTGCCGAATCTCCAGCTAACCACCAAAACCGTCGTTCCGGTAGGGAATGACGGAACCCAGATGCCAGGGATGGTGCAGGCCTATCACTTCCATGTGCACTGGATGCCGGCAATCCCTGCCGGCATGACGGCTCATCTGAACGGCATTGGGTTCGTGTGAGTAGATATTCAAATGAAAAAGCTATTTAACCCCACCTGCATTTTGAGTTCTATACACGCTAAATAAACCGGGAGATAAATAATGAAATTCTGTAAAGCTCAGACCATCGTGTTCCCAATAATTCTTGCCTTCATCACCGCATGTAGCACTACCTCCGGCGGGAATGGTGGTGAAAAACCAAGCCGTAGCAGCGCAGGCCCAGCTTTGACGGAGAATGTCCTTAACAATGCAACTTATCAATTCGATGAATTGGGCACGTTTCAGCTCGACAACGGCAAGTTTGAGCGCCGTTACGGAGAAGGCTCAACGCAGGTAGATAAGGTTTTTCTGGAGAAATTCTCCTTCGGTGATCTGGACGGTGATGGATTAAGCGATGCCGCGGTTATTCTGACAAGGCAAAGCGGCGGTTCGGCAACGTTCAGGTATCTTGTCGCCATGCGCAACACCGGTAATGCGCCCCGGCAGCAAGCTAGCGTTTTACTGGGTGACCGCTTTCAAATCAGCGCATTGTCAATTGCCGCCGGCCAAGTCGGCCTGGAAACGGTCACGACCGACCCATGCGATCCGGCGTGCTGCCCTAGCCATCGACTGAAACAATCCTATAGACTGCGTGATGACAAGTGGGTCAATTCGAATGCGGCAACTGCTTCGAACGCGAATATTACCGGCATCGTCTGGAAATGGGAGCGCTTCGAGGGCACCTTGGATTTGCACAATTTCGTTATTGATTACCCCAACCAATATACGTTGATTTTACTTCCGGACGGCTCCTATCAGGTCAAGGCCGATTGTAACCGGATGCAGGGCCGATACACCCTTGCAGGCAAGCACATCAAGATAGCGCCGGGGGCGGCGACCTTGGCCGAATGCGCACATGGATCACGGTATGCTGAATTTCTGAGGTATTTGACCGAAGCGTCCGGTTTCGTATTGCACGAGAACAAATTCCGGTTGAACCTGATGAGGGAAGGGGGTAATTTAGTTTTCGAGCATGGCGGTGTGGTTTCCGAAAGCTATCGGCATTAGCCCAAAGTCCAGTATCACTGATGCGTCAAACCCGCTAAAGTGGCGTCACGATAAAACCGCTGACGCATGGCGATGGAAGTAAGCAGCCATCGACCGGTGGCGATGAATGAAGTGAAGTTCATGAACAAAAACCTCGGTTAAATCTAATATCTACACGATCAAGATTATTGCCTTGGGGTGTAAGGCACAGCAGTTGCTATAGCTCGTTGAATTGAAAATACTTTGTTGTCTCTAAAGTCGATAGTCACGATGCGCGTGTTATCAGCCTCTGTTTGAACCGGAGGAGAGGTTGTTTCATCCTCTGAACTCATCGCGTTGTATACTTGCGAACCTATGTTGGTGGCCATACCTGCGATGGGGCTGAAAATTCCGGCCACTGTTGCTGCAATACTTCCAATCAGGCTGAAAACCTTGCTTTTGGGTTCTGGTGGTGAATCGGCTTTTGAAGCGCCTGGGCCAAATACCCAAACGACTGTAGTTCCCGTTGCAGTATCGGTCACCGAAGTTGGATTCCCTAAAATACGTTCAGCCTCCGCACGGGGCATTCCAATGTAAATGTTTTCCTGAACAAGTGGCTGGGCTTCCTTACTGGGTAAAGTTTGTTTGGACGAAGCCGGCTCAGTGGCACAACTGTTACCTAGTAAACAAACGCACAGGAACAGTAAATTTTTCATGGAGATCAACAAAAGTCATTGCCTTAGAAGTTTTAACAACTTATGTAAAGATTAGAAATAAAGGTTCAACTCTAACATTCTAACATGTATGTATCTCCGCACTTTTTTACTTATCGGCAGACAGTCATTGATTAAAGAAGATCGAAAACTCTGCTCTCTATGTTCAAGAGCTTAACTATATTCACCAAAATCCGCTACGGAAAGGTTATGTTTCCCGTCCTGAACATTGGCTTTGGTCATCGGCCAAGCCTTCCTTACTAAATTGCTTGCGACATTATGTGCCTCGCTTGACGGCTGACAGCCGGAAGAAGCATGTTGCTCCGTTCGAAAAATTTTGCGCTGGGTATAGCCGTTTGGCTCGGGCATCCTAAAAACGTTAGGGATGGGCTTGCAAACCCTGTCCCGCTTACAGGATACTGTTTATTATCGACATACTAAGGAGCCGATACCTTCATGCATGCAAAGCTTCAGATCTCCAGTCCGGGCGTCCGTAGATGGCTGCCGAAAGCCGTTCTGCTACTCTCCCTGGCTTTGACTGCGTCCAGTCGCAGTTTGCTGAAAAACACCCTGGAATTGCCTGAAAAAGGTATCCGCTCCCTATTTTCGCTCAACCAGGAAAATGGCGCGACCGATCCCGTCGAACTGCAATCCCAGCTGCTCCGCTTCGCGGACAATTCTCTCGAGGCGCTCAATCTCGCCATCGGCAAGTTGCAGCGACAAGATGATCAGTCCCCGCGAAGGCGAGCCCTGCTGATGCGCCGCATCGCCATCACCAGCGACATATTGGCCATCGTTACCGGGGCCAACACCTATGCCAACCTGCTCGATATGATCATCCTCGCCAGCCTGAACCGAATGAACGTCGAGGACTATTGGATCCCCAAGTTCTACGGCGAATCGGCTAAACCTTATCTGCTCGCCTCGCAAGAGGTAGAGAAGGAGATTTGGCGGATCGCAGCGACGGCGCTAAAAAACGAACAGCTCACGGAACTGCGTTCTGCCATCAAAACTTGGCACGAGCAACACCCGAATGTGCGTTCCCCCAGTGATCTCGGTTCGCTGAACTTCTCATCCGAAATCGCACAGACAAGCCGCAGCTCCCGCCCAGGGATAACAACTAGCGTTTTCAATCTGCTCGCCATCGACCCATTGGCGGGACTTGACCCGGCCACTCGCGAACTGGCCAACACTCGCCTGTTCGCGGAACGAGGCATGTTCCTGGCCCGACACATGCCGACCCTGATCCGCTGGGAAACCGAATTGCTGGCCATAAATACGGTGGAAATGCCGCAGATGGAAAAGCTGCTGGCCAATACCACCCAACTGTCCGAATCGGCAGACCGCTTCAGCCAGACGGCGGAGCGCTTGCCCGAACTCATCAGCGCCGAGCGCCAACAGATTGTCCAGGCCCTGAACGCGCAACTGCCGGGTCTCACCAGCCTCGCCGCACAGACCGAGAAAGCACTGGACGCAGGCAAACTGATGTCCACTGCGTCCACCGCCACCCTGAAATCTTTTCAGGATGTGGTGCGGCAACTCCAGGCCAGCCCATCGAACCCGGAGGCCGAGCCCTTCCGCATCAACGACTACACTGCCGCCGCCGCGCAGATCAACGCCACCGCGCAAGACCTGGTGAGATTGCTGCAAGTCTTCGACCAGACCCTGGCTCCCGGCAAGTTTGACGGACTGTCGACTCAATTGACCGCGCTGACCCGGCAAACCCAGGCCAGCGGAAAAGAACTGGTGGACTATACCTTCAGGCAAACCTTGTTTCTAGGCTTGATACTGATGGGTTCCGCTTGTGCGATGGTGCTGGCTTCCGCCATTGCTTTTTGGTGGCTCAAGAAGAAATGCGCTTGAAGCATTTGGCAAAAGGTGTTGACAGATACTCCTTGATAAGCCAGTTTCGGTTTGCACGAGAACAAACTTGAGGGTCTCGCCACGATGAACATTTGTAAGACTGAACTTTCCACAGTTTTTTGGATTAACTATATTAGACAGTGCTAATTTTTTTTCGAATATTAGAGCTTTATAATATGCATCATTGAAAACTTCACTTTTACTATTTAAAAACAATAACTTAATGGTGAATGAGGTCTTGTTTTAGCGTATAATGTAGGTTGTTAAGTCATTGATTACACGGATAAAACGACCTCATTCATGTTCATTTTACGCGATCTTTTACGTCCACTCCAAACCCATTTTTCTGTTACCGACCTAGGCCGCGAGCGGGCTTCGTTATTGGTCTATACGTTGCTGTCCGTTATCGTGCCGTTCATGTCTTCGATGACCTCTAATGTGCTGCGTTGCCTGCAGACCCTGTTTGGGATCGAGATCAAAAACAAGCGTTTCTATACCTTCATGGCCTCATCAAGCTTACCGTGGCAGAAGGTCTTTGGCATAGCGTTTGGGGCTTGATACCGTCGCCGGCAACAGACGGTCGGTTGCTGGTGGCCATGGATGATTGCATCAATCCCAAAGTCGGGAAAAACATCTTCGGGTGTGAAACAATCTTCGATCATGCCGCCAAAGCCAATCAAAATCGCTATCTCTGGGTGCAAAACATGGTTGCGGTAGGTCTACTCAAGCGCGTCAAAGGCCGTTGGACCTGTTTGTTTTTAGATTTCCGCTTTTACTTGGCTCAGAAAACTATTGCTGGGCAAAAGGAAACGGCCAAAATCAAGGGAGAGTGGTACCTTTTCAAACCAAGCAGGCACAAGCGGGGCAGATGTTGATGGGCATTGCGGATTACTTCACGTCAACACCGCTGCTAGCGGTGATGGATAGTTGGTTTGGTAATGAGGGTTTATGGAAGCCGGTACGCCGTGGTTTAGGTGAGCGTTTCGATATTTTATCCCGACTGCGCAGCAATAACGTCTTGTATGCTGTGCCTGACGCAGCGCAGTCGGGAC
>CAWKEY010000038.1:0-97903 GCA_963848675.1 uncultured Gammaproteobacteria bacterium | reverse complement strand
GGGCTAACATAACCCCACACAGCGTAATTGCAGCTTTGTGTCTTAATTCTGGTGAATAGTAAATAGAATATTCCCAGGTAGATCACGTAATAAACTGGCCAGAAAAGCCTGCCTGATGCTCTAAACGCATTTGTGAAGTGTCCTATTATCGGCGGTAAGTCGTATGAGAATATCTCAAGAGGTCCAACAGCAACTTGATTCGAAATAGCATACAAGAAAAAGCCAATGCAGATTGTCAGTATCGGAGTCAGCATTGGACTTAGTCTTGCTTTTGGTCTTGTTTTTACGTTGCGAAGCAGTTCATAAGCAGCAATCAGGCCCAGGCCAAGCATGCCCAATCCCAAATAGTTGAAGCCCTCATAATCACCGCTCCCCCCTTTTTGGTCGCGGAGCAACTTTGACCAGATAACGTCGGGGTCAACCAGCGATAATAGATTCATGCGGAAAACGCCGAAGCCGCCGATTTCAATACCACCACTCAACATGAAATATCCCGCAGACCACATAATTAGCGTAATGCATAAGTTGCCAGCAAAAAAATAGCTAAGGGCTTTAGCGATACTCATCTGTTTTAGCCAGCAACGCTGGATCAGATCGGCTGACCAGATCGCCAAAATCATTACGAGCAAATAAGCGCGGTTGCAGCCAGCAAAGCCATCCAGCGAAAAATGGAAAAATTCTTTGTGAGGTAAAAATATAGCCCTGCTAACAATACCCACTGACTAAATAAAGAGAAATGGGAATGCAGTCGAAATAGGTATACGGGAGCTAATGTAAAAAACACGCTTTCGATGAGTGGAGTGGCAACCATTTATCTTGAGTGAAAAGAGAGAGCAGCTTCCAAGCGAACAATGACTGAAGAGAAAAACAAATCAGAATCCAAAGTCCCGTGTACTGAAAGGTATCAGGCAGAAGTGCGTTCAAAGGCTTGAAAATAAATGCCAGCAACGGAATTGAATCCGAAAAAACTATAGGGCTGCCAATATCCATCTCCCAATTTGGATTGGTCCCTAGTGGCCATTGAAGGAGAGGTGAATAGCGGAAAAACTGCCATCCCAGATAATGTTGGGCTGGATCGTTTTTCATGAGCCAGTCAGCATTCGTCGGCCAAAGAATCTTGCCTCCCGTGATGGACAAGAATGCAACAAAACCAAGCAGCATTGCCAGAAAATGCCCCGGAATGGGTTTTAGGGTCAAACGAAAATTCATCGACAAATCCAAAAACTAAGTAGTAAAAATATCACTGGCGGAACGATACAAACAACGAGGCCAATGCCATAGCCCGTAAAATTGTGAAGCGCCAAAAAAAGGCCATTGCAAGGAAAAGTCCGGCAAAGTAAAAAAAGCATAAGCGCAACAGATTTCTTCCATGAAACGGACTTGAGAAGCTCCAGATGCTATTTATCAAGTATGAAAATTGGGTTGCCACCACAAACGCCAGCCCGTTAGCAAGCTGGCAAGACGATTATCTATCAATGGGTAACCCCATTGATTCCAGCCCCGCCGAGGCCTCCGGGTATGTCCGGTGAGCCGGCATGCAAAATAACTAACATCATGCCGAAGTTAATGCCTGCCCGCTCCGCGCGTGTGGTTGGCGGCCGTCCCGGCCTTAGGGTTCCGATGTGCCGATTTCCACCTTGACCAAGCCCAGGCCCAGTTTGCGCCGGTCTATGCCCTGACCCAGCTCATGGGGCGAGGTGGGTTTAGGAATGTCGATCGTGATGGCCGTCTGCTGTCCGTCATTGGGCAGGCTCAGGAAGACTTCGCGTTCCGTCGCGCCGATGCGGAAGCTGGCGCTGGCCTGCCCCACGTGGACGGTATAGGCCTGGTCGACGTTCGGGCCAAACGATCTGCCCGTCAACACCATGGCGAGCCGCCTGGGCAGCGGTGCCCGGAAGTGCAGACGCACCTCCCTGTCCACCGACCAGCGGCCCCAGGATTCGACCACGCCCAGGCCCTCGACGGCAGCCAGCGGCGTGCCCTCGAGCGGCTTGGACAGTTCGCTCTCGCCCAGGCGCCGGTAGCCCGTGCCGATGTGGATGAGCTTGAAGTCGGCCGTGCTGACGGCCGGCACGAGCCCGGCGGGGAGGGCGTGCTTGCCGATGAGGAGCAGCCACTGGCGCTGGCGTGGTATCAGGGTGGCGTCGAGCGGAGCGCCCTCGGGCAGGTCGATGAGGTTGCTCTCGATCGTGTCGACATGGAATTTCGCGCGCATCAGCTGGGCCAGTTCGCTGCCGGCGATGCACAGGGACTGGCGCTCGGCCAGGTTCAGGTGCCCGCGCGCATAGTCGCCGGCCAGGTCGAAGCTGTTGACGCGTCCGGCTTTGTGCAGGACGAGGCGGGTGCCTATTTCCGCGCCGAGCATGGACAGCGGCAGAAAGGCGAAGATAAAGGCGGCGGCCGCCAGGTCCTGGCGCCTTACCCAGAGGACCAACAGGCCCAGCTCGCAGACCAGCAGCAAGGCCGTGCCGGCATTGTGCTGGACCGCCGGCAGCAGGTCGGGGCCGTCTATGAAGCTGAGTGAATAAGCCTGCGGCAGCTTGAACAGGGCATAGACGGCAGCCGCGCCCAGCACCACGGCGATGGCTGTGCGCAGGCCCAAAGCAGCGGTGTTGCGCCGGCCGAGCTGCGCGGCCACGGCGATGTAGAACAGGGGGAAGGTGAAGTCGTAATAACGCAGGTGCAGGCGCAAGCCTTCGTTTGGACCGAGATTGGCGATCGAGGCCGTGTAGAGGACGGTCATGCCGATGGCTGCGCCGGCCATCAGGAGGGTGTACAGGACGACAGCCGGGCTGGCCGGGCGCGCATCGGCGGCCGCGTACCGGCTCAGCACGGCGTGGGCGACGCTCGCCAGCGGCAGGGCCAGCAGCAGGGCGATGGCCAGCAGATGGCCTTCCAGATTGATCCACAGGGCCGGCAGCAGCTGCAGCAGGCGGGCGCTGGCATTCAGGGTGCCGACGGCCTGGTCGCCGTAGAAGTCACCTAACAGGTGGAGGCCGGCGCTGCCGGCCAGCACATAGCCGAGGCCGAAACGGATGCCCAGGGCGCCGGCCGGAATCAGCAGCAGGGCCAGCACGGCCGCGCGCATCGGCCGGGCCCCGCTGCGCCAGGCGGCGATGGCGCCGAACAGTGTCAGCGAGGGCAGAAGGAACAGGGCATGCACCTTCGCCAGCATCATCAGGCCGAGCAGGGCGCCGGCCGTGGTCGCATAGAGTGGGCCGGCCTGGGCCCGGCGCAACAAAACGAAGGTGGTCAGCAGCCAGAACATGAAGTAGTACATCGCCTCCGGCATGAAATAGGTTGCGTAACTGTTGGCCGGGGCAAGCAGGGAGGCGGCGGCGATCATGGCGGCGGCCGGGCGGGCGCAGACTTGGCACGCGCACAGATAGATTAGCGGTGCCGCGCCGACGAAGAAGACGATATTGAGTCCGCGCGCGCAGTCGAGAAAGCCGGTCCCGCAATTCGAAGTGGCGCCGTACAGCCAGAAATAAAGGTAGGAAGGCACGAGGGCCTCGCGCATCGGTGCCAGCCGCGCGGCGCTGCTGTAGGTCCATTCGTCGCCGAAGACAAAGGGCGGCAGGCCGCGGCTGCGCAGCCATAAATAGACGCAGGCGGCCAGCAGGGCGGCCACGGCGAACAGGACGGCGGAGCGCTCGGGCGCTTGGTCGGGCCGGTATTTCATTGGCGTGGTTTCAAGTGTTCGCTGGTTTCGGAAGACCCAGTATTTACCAGCGAGGAAACCGTTGATGGCGATCACAGGCAGCGACAGCAGCTTGCCCACCACGGCCACGCCCAGTCCATGGACGGACAGGCTGACGCAGGCCAGCGTGAGCAGATAGTTCATGCCTACCAGTACCAGGTAGCGCATGAAACCGCGCCCGCTGGGCTGGCTCTGGAAGGTCAGGCGGGCGTGGAAAGCATAGTTGAACAAGAGGCCGCAGACGAAGCCGGCCGAGGTGGCCAGTACATAGCCGACGCCGTGCCAGATCAGCAACTGCATCAGGCCGACATCGATCAGGGCGCTCAGCACGCCGCCGCCTAGATAAATCAGCGGTTGGCGGGGGCGCTGGACAGCCGCGAGCAGGGGGCGCGTGATCTGTTCAAGCATCGGGACTGCGAAAGCGCGTGTGCTTGTGGATGGGCCGACGCGGCACGGCGGCGATGTCGTAGGCGAGGAAGGCCAGCAACAGCTGCAAGCCCAACATCACCGGCAGGGCGGCCAGCATCACGGTGCCGGCCGGGGTGGCGGTACCAGCGCGCGCCGAGGCGAGCCATTGCCACAGGCCGTAGGCGCCGCCGGCGCCTATCAAGGCCACGCCGAGCGGCAGCTCGATCGAGGCGAGCGACATATTGCGCAGGTAGTAGTTGTAGAACAGGCGCTTGAAGAAGTTGCGCACGTGCTTGAGCAGGAATTCGGTGATGATCTTCGAGATCTTCAGATTGCTCACCTCGTTGCCGTAGACGGCGTCCATCGGCACGTCGACGACGACGGCGTGCAGCGTGTTGAGGCGAAACAGCATGTCCGTCTCGAAGAAATAGCGCTGGCTGATCTTGTCGAAGGGCAGGTGGCGGGCAGCATCGGCATGGATGGCCGTGTAGCCGTTGGTGGGGTCAAACAAGTCCCAATAGCCGGTGGAGAGCTTACTCAGGAGCGAAAGCACGGCATTGCCGAACAGGCGTAGCGGCGGCATGTTGCCGATCTGGTCGAGGAAGAAGAAGCGGTTGCCCTTGCTATAGTCGGCCTCGCCGGCCAGGATGGGGGCGATGAAGGCGGGAATCAGGGCGCAATCCATTTGGCCGTCGCCGTCGACCTTGACGATGACTTGGCAGCCGTCGGCGATGGCGGCCGCATAGCCGCTCATGACGGCGCCGCCGACGCCGCGGTTCTCCGCGTGGTCGAGCACGGTGACGCGCGCATCGCGGCATTCGGCGCGTACCAGGGCGCCCGAGCCGTCTGGGCATTTGTCGTCAACGACGTAGATGCGGTCCACCTCGGGACCGATGCCGGCGATCACGCCGAGGATGTGGCGGGTCACCCGGAAGCAGGGGATCACGACGGCCACGCTGGCGGCATTGGACATGGTTCAGATATCCTTATGCCATTGCTGGCCCAGCAGAAGGTCCGCAGTTGGCTGGTGCGCCGCAGATCCAGCTAGGCGTGCGGTGACGGCCAGCTCGGCCGTCGTCAAGACTGCGAAATAATTAGGCCTGTTCCCCAGTAACCTTGCGGAACTGGCAGATTGCGTGATGTATAGGAATTTCAACAGTACTTTCTAACTAAGTTTGGTTCGGTAGACGTTACCCGAAGCGGATCTGTTTGGCAAGACTTAGCCTCTTCCAATGATAAAGCGGCCAAGTCCAAGTCGATGATGCTTACTTCGGTGGTGAGCTCAGTGGTGGCAAGGCCGGCCGGGGTTCTGAAAACAAAGTCCCCTTTGTTGCGGCGCTTGCCTTCGATGAGGAAGGGCATCCCTTGCGCGTCAAGTTAACGCCAGTCTCCGGCTTTACCAGCAAGGCCATTGCCGACTGGGCTAAAACCAACCTTGCTGCCGGATGTGCAGTGCTTTCTGACGGCTTGGCCTGTTTTGCTGCGCTGACCGAGGCGGGTTGCCAACACCACGCGATCATCATCGGTGGCCGCAAACCTAAAGACCTGCCAGAATTCCTGTGGCTCAACACCGTACTGGGCAACCTAAAAACCAGCCTGGGTGAGGCTTATCACGCCTTTGATTTCGCAAAATACGCCTCGCGTTATTTAGCGGCGTTCGCCTATCGCTTCAACCGTCGTTTCCAGCTCGATACGCTCCCGAGGCGTCTTCTCGTGGCCGCCATCGCTGTCGGACCTCGCCCAGACGCCTGGCTTCGATTAGCTGAAGCATCTTGCTAATCAAGAGACGATTTGAATGAAAGTTGTAGTGATTAATATCTGGAGCCCTGTTACTCGCAGCCCCGAGATACCAAGGCGTAAGGCTGGTCTTGTAAGCACGGGAAGTAATACCAATTCCAATAAGTTATTATTTGAATCCCCTCATCCCCACCTTCTACGGCTGGAGAAGGATAAAAGAGAGAACTTATTGGGATTGGTATAAAACGATCATAACTATATCGATCAGCTTGAGCAATTTGTTTTTCGTTTCACGGTGGAGGTCTTTGAGGTCTTGGAAGCAAGGCATCGCTGATCAGGCAACATCCTTGTTCTCTCTGCAAATCGATAGTTTTATACTCCTTGACCTGTCAAGAGGTGGATTGCGCGATTGCTCTGATAAATGACGCTGAAGAGTGACAAAAGCACAGGCATCAGCGTAGTATTGTCAGCTTCGCCTTTATGCTAATCTGTCAACGGTGTTACCCCACTATGCCTAGCCTTGTGCGGGCCATTGGCATTGGCCAGGAAATTGGGAGAATAAAAACTATGGGGCCGGATTTTGTGGGTTCGCTATTTTTGCCAACAGTCTGGGGATAGCCATGGCTATTGCTTTAAATCAGATCATTGATCTAAAAATACTCGATTAATTATGAATTCTGCACCCTTGAAAATTCTTGTTACCGGTTCTGGCGGATTTGTTGGTAAAACCTTGCTAGAACACATCAAGAGCCACTACCCAGAGGCTGAGTGTCTTTTACCAAGCCAAAAACTGGAAATGCGCAATATCGAGAGCATAGATGCCGCGATACTCGAAATCCAGCCCGACTGGGTCATTCATCTGGCAGCGCAAAGTTTCGTGCCTCAATCATTCATCGATCCGCATGAAACTTACCAAATCAACTTCATAGGGACCTTGAACCTGCTGCAAAGTCTAAAAAATCACGGCTTTCGAGGCCGCATGCTGTATGTGGGCTCAGGAGATCAATATGGACTTTGCGATGCTGCAGATTTGCCTATCAGCGAAAACCACCCCTTAAAACCACGCAATCCCTACGCGGTTAGCAAGGTCGCAGCCGAAATGCTCTGTTACCAATGGAGCCAAACCGAATCCTTGGACATTATCATGGCTCGCCCCTTCAATCACATTGGTCCCGGGCAGAGTCACCGCTTTGTGGTCCCCGGCTTTGCCAGGCAGGTTGCCAGCATCAAACTCGGCCTTGTTCCGGCCGTGATTGAAACCGGCAATTTACATGTAAGCCGGGACTTCACCGATGTGCGTGATATTGTGCGGGCCTACACATTGCTGCTCGAAGCTGGAAAAGCCGGTGAGATTTACAATGTATGCTCCGGGCAAGAGACATGGATAGCCGATATCCTCAATGCCTTTATTGAAATGACCGGTGTCACTGTTGATATTGTTGCCAAACCCAAACTGATCAGGGCCAACGAGCAGCAGCGCAGCAGTGGCAGCGCCAGTAAAATTTATCAACATACCGGATGGCTTCCCGCGGTATCTTTAGCCCAATCGTTACATGATATATTGGAAGATCAGCTCAACAGCCTTGCTAAGGACGGCTTGCAATGATCATGGGACTATTGCTTGGATCAACACTACCTATCACTAGCCGGAACGGTTTCTATGCCGTCCACCGGCCACTCCAGCACGATCGGAGCCAGTCCTCTGATTGCTCGAAGAAACGCAATATGCTATTTTAGCGGGTCAGTTCAATAGCCTTTCCATACCCGGCGTTGAATGATTAAGCAAAAAACTGGCGGAAAACATGACAAAAAAAGCACTGATTACCGGAATTACTGGCCAGGACGGCGCCTATCTTGCCCAATGGCTGCTGCAGAACAATTACAGCGTTTATGGTCTGATTGCCCGGAGAAGCACAGATACTCAGTGGCGTCTTAGAGAACTGGGCATTGCAGAGCATATCCAGCTCATCAACGGTGATGTGACGGACCCGACCTCGCTAATCAGAGCCATGCAAGCCGCTCAGCCCGACGAAGTGTATAACCTCGCCGCACAAAGCTTTGTCGGCAGCTCTTGGGATCAACCCCTGCTCACCGCACAAGTCACCGGCGTTTCCGTCGCCAACCTGCTCGAAGCAGTGCGCATCGTCAATCCCCAGGCCCGCTTTTACCAGGCGTCCACCAGCGAAATGTTTGGTCTCATCCAAGCCGAACGGCAAAGCGAAACGACACCGTTTTATCCGCGCAGCCCCTATGGCGTAGCCAAGCTCTACGGCCACTGGATAACCATAAACTATCGGGAAAGCTACGAGCTACATGCTTCAAGCGGCATACTTTTCAACCATGAATCTCCCTTGCGCGGTCTTGAATTTGTCACTCGTAAAGTTACCGACGCTGTTGCCCGTATCAAACAAGGGAAGCAAAAGGAACTGCGCCTTGGCAACATAGATGCGAAACGCGACTGGGGCTTTGCAGGCGACTATGTCAAGGCCATGTGGCTGATGCTGCAGCAAGACAGTCCCGATGATTATGTCATCGCCACCGGCAAGACCTCTACCGTCCGGGACATGTGTGAAATTGCCTTTCGCCATGAAGGCTTAAACTATTTGGACTACCTGGTCATTGACCCCGCCTTCTTTAGGCCGTCAGAAGTTGAGGTGCTGTTAGGTGACCCTGCCAAAGCAAAAGCCAAATTAGGTTGGGAGTCAAAAACCAGCCTCGAACAACTCATCAGCATGATGGTAGAGGCCGATATGCGTCGCGTGGAGCGAGAGACTTATAATTGAACGGCCCCATGCTGCTTGATTAAACAGCACTCCAGGCTAGCCAGGGAATTCGATTTGGCCATAAAGGATTGCATCCTATGGTTCCATCAGCAATATGACCCTTGAGCCTCGATTAATCGAATCTCGGCAGGGAGAAAATTATGCATGCGGATTGGCAGCTATTCAGCGCCCTGTGTCATTCCGAGCAGGGCGAGGAATCTTGAAGCCTGTAGGTATGCTCCAGCGCTTAAGATTTCTCCCGTTGGTCGAAATGACATTACAATCAAGCATCTTGCATAAAACGCTGAATAGTTACGCGGACTGATTGTTATAAACTTAATTGCTCTCCAATTATTCACCAGGCAAAGCGCATTCCGATATATGATCATTAACAAATTCAGGCACTTATGCCGATCTAATGGCTGTACACCCGGCAGAGACTCGCGCGAATTTCAAATTAATCACGAACCGGTTTTGCTGTTGACTATTGGTCGGACAGCAGCCAATAGCGGCAAAAATAATCATGAAAAAACACCCGGCGATTCACCGGCAGGGTTTTTAAATGTGCGTTCAGTGGATGCCTTGATCAGGGATGCCGGCTGATGGGGAACATATTCAGGGCCTTATGGGCCTATCGCGGCTTTATTGTCGGTAGCGTCAAGCGCGAATTTCAGTCCAAGTACCGCAATTCTCTACTGGGCGCGTTGTGGACAGTGCTCAATCCATTGGCCATGATCACCGTTTACACCGTGATTTTCTCACAAATCATGCGCGCCAAATTGCCGGGTGTTGATAGCACGTTTGCCTACAGTATCTATCTCTGTACGGGGATACTGATCTGGGGCTTATTCGCAGAAATCGTTATGCGTGCCCAGAACACCTTTCTTGAACATGCCAACCTGCTCAAGAAGCTGAGTTTCCCCAGGCTTTGTTTGCCAGTGGTAGTGGTCGCCAATGCCCTCCTGAATTTCTCCATCGTATTCGCGATATTCAGCATATTCTTACTGATTTCCGGCAATTTCGTCGGTCTGGTTTACGTGGCGTTATTGCCTGTTGTCGCCATTCTTGTCGCCTTTGCCATCGGTTTGGGCATCAGTCTTGGCGTACTTAATGTATTCTTCCGTGATGTGGGCCAGTTTTTTGGCATCTTCATTCAGTTTTGGTTCTGGCTCACCCCGATCGTTTATCCACTGAGCATCCTGCCAGAATCCGTGCGCTTATGGATGGGCTACAACCCCATGGCTATTCTTATTGACGCCTGCCAGGATGTGCTCGTGAGCGGGCAATGGCCGTTATGGCAAAGTCTGTTGCCCGTAGCCATGCTTGCGCTTGTCTTATGCGCTTTCGGCATGCGCCTGTTTCGTAAACATGCCGGTGAAATGGTGGATGAGCTATGACCAAGCTCGAAGGCTTAACAAAGTTACTGCAAACCATTGCCGAGCTCGAGTTGGCTATTTTAATAGGGAGTCAGGCATCTCAAAGCGCAACTGATCAGAGCGATTGGGACATTGCTGTTCGATGGCAAAAACATATTGACGGATTGGCTGGCCTGGAGCTCTCAGAAGCCCTGAAACAGCAAATTGCCGATGCAATCGGGATACACAAGGATCAAATTGACCTGATTGATATTCCAATGACTCGATTGGCAATGCGCGCAGTGATTGCCGAAGAAGGCATCGTTCTCAAGGGCGAGGATACCCTGGCATGGTGCCACTACCTCACCCAAACCTGGGGAGAGCTGGAAGACTATTACTGGAGGAAAAGTCATGCGGCTTGATCTCTATCAGGCAGAAAGCGAACGGATTGCCAACGAGCAAATGGCCTTGCTCGCAGAGGCGAAACAACGCATTCTGGCGGGAGCAGCGCTTTCCCGTCTGGAGCAAAGTGGCGTACTGCACGCCCTGCAAGTCCTCATAGAAAATGCCATCGCTAAGGCAAAGCATATCCTTAAATCGGCCGGCGAGCCGGTACCCGTATCGGCGTATGATGCCTTTGCCAGCCTCGAACAGCATGGTGGTATCAGTTGGCAAGAGCTGCAGCAGTGGAATTCGGCGATTGGCTTACGCAGCCGGATTGTGCATGACTACATGAATATTGATATGCAGCTGGTCTATGAACTTATCACTAACGATCGCCTCCAGTTTATCGCCGCATTCCTGCATAAGCCGATTCATGCAGCGCCCAACTGATCTGAAATCCTACTGAACATGGGTACAATCACCATCGCTAATGTAGGCAAAGCCTACAAACAATATCCTACCCGCTGGTCGCGGCTGGTGGAATGGCTAGTGCCGTTCAGCAAGCCCCGTCATCAACTCAAATGGGTCTTGCAGGAAATCAGCTTCAAGGTGAATCCGGGTGAGGCCGTTGGCATCATCGGCATCAACGGCGCCGGTAAAAGCACTTTGTTGAAAATGATTACCGGCACGACGCAAGCTACCACCGGCAGCATTACGATCACCGGCCGTGTGGCCGCACTGTTGGAGCTGGGCATGGGCTTCCATCCCGACTTTACGGGACGCCAAAACGCTTATATGGCAGGGCAGCTATTAGGCATGACTGTTGAAGAAATCACCAGCCTGATGCCCGAAATTGAAGCCTTTGCCGAGATTGGCGATTATATGGATCAGCCGGTGCGGGTGTATTCCAGCGGCATGCAAATGCGCGTGGCCTTTAGCGTGGCGACGGTGCGGCGGCCGGATATTCTGATTGTCGATGAGGCCTTATCGGTGGGCGATGCCTACTTTCAGCACAAAAGTTTCGATCGTATCCGCGAATTCCGCAAGCAGGGCACCACCTTGCTGATTGTGTCGCACGACAAGCAGGCCATCCAAAGCATCTGTGATCGTGCGATTCTGCTCAATGCGGGCAGGTTGGCCAAAGAGGGCGATCCGGAGGGGGTCATGGATTTCTATAATGCCTTGCTTGCCGACCGTGAAAACCAGTGCGTCATCCAGCAGGTTCGGGACGATAACCGGATAGCCACCCAATCCGGCACCGGTGAAGCCACAATTGACGATGTTGCCCTCCTAAACGATCAGGGCGAAAAGATTGACGTGGCCGGCGTGGGGGCCTCAGTGACCCTCGCGGTAAAAGCGAAGGTGCATGTACCGATTCCAAAGCTGGTGGTAGGCTATATGATCAAAGACCGCCTGGGACAGCCCATGTTTGGCACGAACACCCACTTGAAGGAAATGCCGCTCTATGATCTCGTGCCCGATCAGGAAATCATTTACCACTTTACATTTCCCATGAATCTCGGGCCGGGCAATTATTCAGTGGCCGTAGCGCTGACAAGCAGCGAGACACATCTGACGAACAACTTCGAATGGCGTGATCTGGCCTTGGTTTTCAACGTAGTTAATCTGGCGTACCCGCATTTTGCCGGCTGTGCCTGGCTGGATCCCGTCATAACCATTCATGGGGAGGAAAGCACATGAGCCTGGCACAGATGATCAACACCGTGTTGTCCAGCGTTAATCTCATGGTGATGCGCCGAAGCTCGCTAGACCGTCTATTGGCAGAGCTGCAGGCAGCTCAAACGGCGCTAGCCCTTCCCAGTGAGCCGCAGGTGAAGCCGGCTGTGATCGCGCAGCTATCTGAAGACACCCTTAAGCAGCTCCGTGACCAGCGCAGGGAGTTGCTGCAACATCAGGTTGCTGCAAAATGGGAAGTGGTCGATTTTCTGATGCGGACCATGGCACAGGAGTTGAAGAGCCGTTGTTGTCCCTTGTGTGGCTACCAGGATGCGGATGAAGCCTTCGTCAAATTCGAGACCCAATGCCTATTTGGTGGCGGGCATCTGGTGCGCCATCAATGTCCCAGCTGTGATGTCATTTTCGGCGCCGACAAGATGTTCCAGCTATCGAGCGCAGAATTGTCCCAAGACTACGAATGGCACTACAGCATGTACGAAGAGGGTGATTCAACCGAACAGGAGCTGCGTGCATTTCATAGTCTGCAGCCCTTGCGCGAAGGCACTTATCTGAATTATGGGGCGGGTGCCTGGTCGCGCAGCATTCAGATACTGCGAGAGCAGGGCTGGAATGTGTTAGCCTTCGAACCGCATGGATCGGCATCGGCCGCTGCGGATTACGTGATTTCAAGCCGGTCAGTGCTGGCTGAAATGAAATTTGATGGGCTGTTCTCGAACAATGTCCTCGAGCATTTTCGTCAACCGGTCAGCGAGCTCTCGTTTATGCGCTCGCTGCTTAAACCGGGTGGGCAGATGGCGCACGCGACACCGTGTTTTGAGTATCGCTATGAGTACACCCGTTTCCACCTGTTTTTCTTTCTTGGCCGGTCAAGGGCTTACTTGGCGGATAACATCGGCGTGTCGATCAGAGAGTTCATTACTGATAATGACTTCATGTGCTGCGTGATGGAGCCGATAGAGTCATGACCTTCATTTTTGGGTCTATTCAGCGCCATGTGTCATTCCGAGTAGAGCGAGGAATCTTAAGCCTGAACAGTGTCTCCAGCGCTTAAGATTTCTCCCTGTGGTCGAAATGACAAAAAAATAAATGCTTCGAAAGAAGGCGCCGAATAGTGATCATTTTTTATACCCAGCTTGAAAACAACACCAAAAAGCGCAATCTGGCGCTATTTATTACCATTTCAACAATAGTCGCAACTACTTTACTGGCAGTTGCCGGCGGGAATCCACTGTGGACATAGCACGCACATGACTTTCATCTCTTACGCACAAAACGCCGAGGATGTCATACTTTGGCGCGCCCTAAAGCATATCGAAGAGGGCTTCTACATCGATGTCGGCGCCAATGACCCCGAAGACGACTCCGTGACCAAAGCCTTTTACGACCGTGGCTGGCATGGCATCAACATCGAACCCCTGCCGCACCATCATGCCTGCCTGCAAATACAACGTCCCCGCGACATCAATCTGCAAATAGCCGCAGGCAATTACAACGGCGAACTGACTTTGTATGACGTGCCCAGCGTCCGTGGCTGGGCCACGCCGGATCCAGACGTTGCCGACCACTATCGCCAACAAGGCCTCGAGGTCATCTCCTCGACCGTTCCGGTGCGCAGGCTTGACAGCCTCTGTGAGGAGCTTGGCGTCACCGAAATCCATTTTCTTAAAATTGATGTCGAAGGTTTTGAGACTCAAGTCATACAGGGCATGGATTTTCAACGCTGGCGTCCCTGGATACTCATTATCGAAACCACCCACCCTAATAATCCGGATAGCCAGCATCAGGACTGGCAGCCAATTGTGCTCGACAACCAATACCAGTACGTCTACAGCGATGGCCTGAACCGCTACTATGTCGCGCAAGAACAACAGGCCCTGGCCGATGCCCTGGCCATGCAACCCAACGTCTTTGATGACTTCCAGTTCATCGGTTATCAACGGGCGGAACAAGCCCTGGAGCACGCCCATGAACAACTGACCATCATTCAATCCGAACTTGAAAAAAACCTTCAGCAGTATGAGTTGCAACTTGAGCTACAGCGGCAGCAATATCAGGTGCAACTTCAGCTGCAGCAGGAGCAGCAAGCCGAATTACAGGCGCAATTGCATGCACTCAATAACCAGCTGGAAATAAGCCAGCAGCACGTCCAAAGCCTTGATAGCCAGTTAACGGCGGTTACCACCAGTCTGTCATGGCGGATCACCGAGCCGTTGCGCAAGCTAAACCTGCGCCAGGCGCAAATCAGGCAGGCGCTGCGCCTGTTCGCTATGCGCATAACTCATAAACTCAAAAACACACTGAAGACGGCAATCCGCACCATCGTCAATGCGCTCATCGGTCCTGCCCGGCAAAGCCGGGTCATCAAAGCCGTGCTGAGCCGTTACCCCGGACTAGCCCAGCCGTTTCGAAGCATGGTCCGCAAATTGAACCAGCAGCAAACAACCCAACGCCAGCCCATTAGTTTCGACAACAAGCTCGATAACCTGTCAGAACCCGCGCGCGACATTTATCAAGACATGCAGCGCCTGACTAACAGCAACCCCTAAGCAAGCAGCCATGAAAATCATTATCGACCTGCAAGTGTGCCAAGTTCACGGCGACCAACATCCGCTCAGCCGCTTTACCCTGGATTTGGCCCAGGCGCTCATCCGCCAGGCTCCGGAGCTTGACGTCCAGTTGTTGCTTAACGGTTTGCTCCCCCAGCACATAGAGCGTCTGCGGCAAACCTTCAACGACCTCCTGCCTGCTCACGCGCTTCACGTCTTCAGCGCCGTTGGCCCGGTGGATCAACAAAATCCCGATAACCACTGGCGCAGCCGCGCGGCGCAGTATCTGCGCGAAAACTATTTAGCCAACCTCAATGCCGACATCGTTCTGCTCACGCATGCTTTTCAGGGCTACAGCGACCAGGGCATTACCTCGGTGGGACGGCTAAACCAGCGCCATGCCAGCGTCGTAGTGCTCGGCGACATCCCGCCTGCGCATCTCGAAGCGGAGTCCGGCCCTGCAGACAGCTACCTGCTCTGGCGTCAGGCCTGTAGTCAAAACCTGATTAATGCCGATGGCCTGCTGGCATTATCTGCCCAGGCCGCCGCGTATGCCCGGCATGATCTGCAAATCCCCGGCCAGCGCATCGTTGTGCTCGATAATCAGCTTCAGCCCGGTGCCGTTACCCTCAATTGCCAGCTCCTCCTTGAGGCCCTGCAAGGCTTTCACCAGCAACGCATTGCGCACGCGTTTGTCCTCGGGTCACCCTTGCGTCCGCGCCTGGCCTACGTATCGCCGATGCCGCCCCAGCAAACCGGCATCGCCGATTACAGTGTCGTACTGCTGCCCCAGCTGGCGCGCTATTATGATATCGACATCATTACTGACCAGGCCGAAAGCCTTGGCGCCTGTGGCATGGCCCACCTTCCCGTGCATACGACGGAGTGGTTTGCCAGTCATGCCCGGGATTATCAGCGTATCGTCTATCACTTTGGCAACTCCAACTACCACCGCCACATGTTCGCCATGCTTGCTGCCCATCCCGGCGTCGTCGTCCTGCATGATTTCTACCTGAGCGGCGTACTCAGCAACATGGACCTGGAGGGCTACCAGCCTGGCCTGTTCAAACAGGTGCTTTATCAGTCGCACGGTTACCAGGCGCTCATCAGCCATCAGCGCGATGGCTTGGTAGCGGCAATCTGGCAATACCCCTGTAACAAAATGCTGCTGCAGCAGGCTACCGGTATTATCGTTCACTCCCGCTTTGCCCAGCAGCTTGCCGCGCAGCACTACGGCCCCGAGGCTGCCCAGGACTGGATCAATCTGCCGTTGCTGCGTGCCCAGCCTGCGGACATTGACCGGGACAGCGCCCGCCAACAGCTCGCCATCCATCCTGAAGACTTCATTATTTGCAGCTTTGGCCTGATGGGAAAAACCAAGCTCAATGACCGGCTGTTGCAAGCCTGGCTGGACTCGCCCCTGGTTCATGACCCTCGCTGCCGTCTCATTTTTGTCGGCGGCGAGGAGCCAGCCAGTTATGGTCAGGCTATCGCCGCGACCATCGCCGCCAGCGGATGCCCGGCGCGCATCACCATCACCGGCTACGTCAGCCCGCAGCAATACCATCGCTATCTGGCGGCTGCCGACCTCGCTGTCCAGCTGCGCAGTCAAAGCCGGGGCGAAACCTCCGCCGCAATTCTCGACTGTCTGACCTACGGCTTGCCCACAATCATCAACAACAACGGTTCCGCCGCCGAGTTGCCGGAACATACCGTGCTCAAGCTTCCCGACGAGTTTACCGATGCCCAGCTCGCCGAAGCCCTGTACAACCTGCGCACTCAAGCCCAGGACAGGCAACAACTGAGCCAGCACGCTATCGCCTACGCACGGGCCAGCCACCACCCTGCGCATATCGGCGAATGCTATTACCAGGCCATCGAACAGCTCAGTGCGCAGAGCCCGCGCGCCCACTACCAACAGTTGATCCAGGCCCTGGCCAGCGGCTATGCGCCGCAACCGCCGAATCAGCAAGATACCCTGGACATTGCCAAAAGCATCGCCGACAATCAACCCGGTCTGCCGCCAAAAACCCTTTGGGTAGACATCTCCGCCCTGGTTCAGGAGGATCTCAAAACCGGCATTCAGCGCGTGGTGCGCAGCGTACTCCAGCAGCTGCTGAACGAGCCGCCCGACGGCTACCGTGTCGAGCCGATCTACGATGATCATGGCGGCTACCGCCATGCGCGTAGCTACACGCTTGAGTTCCTAGGCCTGACTCCAATGGAGCTGATGGACAGTCCCGTTCAGTTCAGCGCCGGCGACATCTTCCTGGGGCTTGATCTGTATATCCATGGCATACATTGCAACCAGGACGCCCTGGCCCTTATGCGCGGCCGCGGCATCCAGATCTACTTCGTCGTCTACGACCTGCTGCCGGTGCTGCGCCCGGAAGTCTTTCTCTCGGACACCGAGCGCCACTTCCATAACTGGCTGGACACCATCACCCGTGTGGCCCACGGTCTGATCTGTATTTCTCAAGCTGTCGCCGACGAATTGCTTGCCTGGCTGAGCGTCCAGCCCCAGCATGCCGGTCTGCAAGACACAGAAAGCAGCGAGGCGCATGCCCTTAATATTGGCCACTTTCACCTGGGCGCCGACATTCATGCCAGCGCACCCAGCACCGGCATTACCGTCGAGCAGCAGCAAGCCCTGCAGCAACTGCAAGGGCAGACCAATCTGCTGATGGTCGGTACCGTCGAGCCCCGCAAGGGCCATGCCCAGGCTTTGGCCGCCTGCGAAATCCTTTGGCAACAAAACCAGCCCGTCAACCTGATCATTGTCGGCAAACAGGGCTGGATGGTCGACGAGCTGGCCGAGCGCCTGCACAATCACCCGCAAAACGGCCGCCACCTGCACTGGTTTCAGGGTATTAGCGACGAACTGCTGGTCGAACTGTACCATGCCGCCAGTGCCTTGCTGGCCGCCTCGGAAGGCGAAGGTTTCGGTCTGCCGCTCATCGAAGCCGCCCAGCACCAGCTGCCCATCATCGCCCGCGACCTGCCGGTATTCATGGAAGTCGCTGGCCCGCACGCCTATTACTTCAGCGGCAACAGCCCGCAAGCGCTCGCCGATGCCCTGCTCGGCTGGCAGGCGCTCAAAGCCGCCGGGCAAGCTCCCGCGTCGATCGATATGCCCTGGCTTACCTGGAAACAGAGCACCCGGCAGCTTCTGCGCGTTCTAATCGAGCAGCACGGCTGCCGGCAAGTGAGCATAAGCAATCTTTAGATGTAACGATTCAGCGCCCTGTGTCATTCCGGGCAGAGCGAGGAATCTTAAGTCTGAACAAAGTCTCCAGCGTTGAAGATTCCTCCCTGTGGTCGAAATGACAAAAGAACAAAGGGTTTGCGAGAAAACGCTGAATAGTTGCCATCAGTCATCTGTTTTTTACCGGCATATTGTGATAACGCACTGACTTGACTGCGTGAGCTTGGTAATGAAATGTTTTTGGTGTAACTATTCTGCCTATGAAGTCTAAGGCGCTTGGCGCTGCTCTGGAGTGGCAAGATGCCCTGTGGGAGCGACGCCCTCGTCGCGACTGGCGGCTTCCAATCGCGACGAGGGCGTCGCTCCCACAAATGGCTCCCAGCATACTGAACAGTTATTGTTTGGATAAGCAACGCGTAGCAATTAACTTGCGCAACGCTGAGAAACAATTTTTTGTGTAGGTGCGGATTTATCCGCTCTGTGCTGTGCGAATAAATCCGCACCTACACATGTTCAACTTATTTCGCGCGCATAACTAAGGCGCTGTCCAAAAATAACCTGTACAGTTCAATCACGGCAAACAAACAGCTAAGGCGATTGATTAGCAGAAGTTGTACAACTTATTTTTGGACAGGCGCTAAGCTATCCCGGGTGCGCGCCTGCATAACCCGCAGAGAGCTGGCGCTTGCCGAAATTGCCCGAATTATAAAGCGGCTCAGGCAGCAGCCAGCATGACAGCACCCTCAAGCGACTTGCTAGAAAGTGTGATGATTTAGGATTAATATCTTGCTATGCTGTGTTGATTAGTGTACAGTTTGTACACATTTGGCAAAACGGCACAAATGAGGGCTGTCCCATTCCCGGCAGCGCAACTGACCCATCAATTAGAGTACATGAGCTTTATTCGCTAACAATATGACTCAACACCGAAAAAAAAACAGTAAGTACTTGCAGATTGGCAAATGCACTGCCATAATGAAATCGTATACAGGTTGAGAGCCTGTTTATGCGTTTTAATGTGCAGCTCAAGCACATGGGACGACTTCCTTCAATTATTACGCACGATAGGCTTGCTTTTTAACAAAAATTGTCTAACCTCTTAATTTTTAAAATCGCTTAAAACTTTTTCAATTCCTTAAACACTGGAGCTTTACTCATGGGTATTTATACCGAAGCTGTACAAAAACTGTATGTGGCCTACTTCAACCGTCCTGCCGATCCTTCGGGTTTGCTGTATTGGGAAGGAGTAGTAGAAAGCCAAGGCGGCAGCACCGCCGCTATTAGTGAAACCTTTAGCCAGTCAGCGGAATACAAGGCTTATTTCGATGATTTGCCTAATAATGATGTGGTCACTATCATCTACCAAAATTTGTTTGGCCGTCTCCCCGAGCCGGTTGGCTTAGAATTTTGGTCGCTAGCCCTGGACACCGGCCGGCTGAGCATCAGTGACGCCGTCACCGCCATAGCCGGTGGCGCGCAAGGCAGCGACCTGACCGCCTACAACAATAAAGTAGAAGCCGCGACCGCCTTTACTGACGCGGTGGATACTACCCCGGAAATCCTGGCCTATTCCGGCTTGGGTGCTGCTGCCACAGCACAAACCTGGCTGGCCGGTGTCACTGACGATGCCTCTTTGGCGGCTGCTTTGACAACCATAGACAGCACGATTACGACTATTGTCGAGACGCCTGTCATTGGCTCTACCTTCACGCTGACTTCTGGCGCGGATCAAGCCGATACCACGGGTTCCTCCAAGAACGGCGGTTTGATTGCCTCCGACTTCAAATTTACCTCAGGCAACGAAAAAGTTACGGCAGTTTCCGGCACCCTGACCACGGGTGACGTTCTGGCTGACGGCTCCACGGCCGACGCCGATATCCTGGACGCAACCCTGGTTGCTCCTGCGGTTGTACCGACAACTTCGATTAGCAACATTGAAACGATCAATGTCAATGTCTTGGGCGCAAACGCTGGTGTTGACATGGCTGCCGTTCTGGGTGCCAAGGCTGTTAATGTTACGGCCAACGCAGCTGCTGTGCTAACGAACGTGGCGGTGGCTTCTGCGCCGGTCATTGGCCTGACCGGCGCCAATAACTTAACGGTTACCGTTGATACCCTGGCGGGTACGACCGCTGCGGGCACTGCAGAGAGCCTGTCTGTCAAGTTTAACGGCGCCACTACCGGCGCGGGTTTGACCCTGGGTGCTGCTACCCTTGCGGGTGCGGGCGCCTTGGAAACCCTGAACATTGAGAGTGCGGGTGCTGTTAAGAATACAGTGGCATTGGCAGCTGGCGCTAACGCTACTGGCATTGGCAAACATGTTGTCACCGGCGCTGCTGATCTAGAACTGCGTGCTGCTGCGGGTATCCTGAATGGTGCTGAGCTGGTTGCCGCTGGCCACACGGGCGCCCTGACGATTAATGCCGACTTCGATGGCCCTGCTGGTTTAGTTGGTCTCAATGCCGAGAAGTTCTCTGGTGTTGACGCATATGTTGTTCGTGACACTGCAGTAACTCCAGGAGCTACTGCCTTCGGCCTGTTCAACATTGCTAACGACTCCAATGTCCGGATTGCTGATGACATCGCTGCGGCATCCAGCATTACCGTTCTTGGCGCTGCGGCCGGTACGGCAGAGAGCATCAACCTGACCTTGCAAAACCGCGCAGCGGTTGCTGCTGACGTTGATGTTACTGGCTTGACCATCAACGGTGTTGAAACCATCAACATTACCTCAGCGGGCGCGCCAACGACCGGCCTAGCTGCTGATCAGCAAAACTTAATCACCGCTCTGAATGCTGACAAACTAGCTACGCTGAACTTGGACGGCGCATCAAACCTTGCTGTTACCTTAGGTGCTGGCACTATTCTCGCTGCCAACACCGCGAACATTCTGATTGATGGTTCGGCTGCCACCGGCAAACTGACTTTGGCTGCTGGCAATATCGTTGACACCACAACGCCCGGCCGCACTGTCACTCTCATCGGTGGTAGCAACGACGACGATCTGACGGGCTCTACGGTTGTTGCTGTCAAGAACGTCTTTGACTTGACTAAGGGGGGTAATGATATTGTTCGCCTTAACCCTATAGTCGCTGACAGCAATGACAGCATCCTTGGATTTGGGAATGGCGACAAGATCGCACTGGGTGCAGTTGCGGGTACTTTTGTTAATGGCCTGGACAGTGCAGTTATCACGCCTGTAGAACAGGCTACTATTGAAGCGGCTGCTTCGCTAGGATTTGCTGCAGTTGCGGCTGCGGCTGGTGCTGGCCCCGCGCTTAATACGGCACTAGCTTTCAGCTACCAGGGTAACCAGTATATCTTTATGGATGATGTTGGTCCTGCCGGGAGTTATGATGTTGGCGATGCTATCGTGCAAATTACGGGTATTACCAGCACTTCTACCTTCGATGCAGGCACTTTCCTGTTCGCAGCCTAATTTCCTTGGAGATGTCGCTTCGACAAATTTAGAGTCGGGTAGGGTGGACACACGCGGTTCGTGCCCACGCGAAAAATCTTCAGACTGATCGCAAGCCCTAAAAAACGGAACCGCCCTTGGGAAACCAGGGGTGGTTTTTTTATGCCCATTGGTTGTTGATGCCATGACGCCTTCTTTGCCTATTGACAGTTTATGTAAAATTTCCTGGCTCCTGTTATTTCTTTTTAATTTGGGCTAGAATCACTGGACTTAATTTGTTTGAGGTCCTCCATGCCGACGATTAGTATGTTTTATGGCATTCTTATTTTGATGTATTTTCGAGATAATCGACGGCATCATCTCCCGCACATTCATGTTCGTTATCAAGGTGAAGAGGCAGCGGTATCGATTGAGGATGGTACGATCCTGGACGGGCGGCTTCCTCCCAAGCAACTCAAAATGGTGCAGGCATGGATTGAGATTCATAAAGAAGAGTTGCTTGTTGACTGGGAATTGGCCGTTAACGGTGATGAACCTTTCCGTATTGCGCCGCTTCAGTGAAGTAACCCATGTTGATCGATGTAATTTCTGTTCGTGTACTGCCGGAATTTCAACTTGATCTTGAATTCAACAATGGCGAGCGGCGTACGTTTGATATGCGTCCATTGCTATCGATGAAGCCGTGGAATCGAATTGCGGCGCCAAACGTTTTTGAGCTTGTGCGAGTGGATTACGGTACCGTTGTTTGGCCTGGAGAAATTGATGTTGCACCTGAGACGCTCTACGATGATTCGGTACCGCTGGCCTGATCACGTTAGTTCGGCGGATTCGTAGCGAATCAATGGGGTAAGTCGGTGTAGTGTGGGCACACGCGGTTTGTGCCCACGCGTACCCTTATCTGCCTCATACGCATCAACTTAAGGAGCAGTTTTTTTTGTTGTGATGTACTCCGATATTGTTTTGACGAGTTAGGAAAAATGCAATGGCGACGATTACGTTCGATACATTGAAATTCGCCAACACCTTGAAAGAGGCCGGCGTTCCTGCTGCACAAGCGAAAGCCGAGGCCACTGCGCTTTCTGATGTGCTGGAGATTAATTTAAAGGATTTGGCGACCAAAGAGGACTTGCATCGTGAAGTTGAATCCCTGCGACGAGAAATGATTACGGGTTTTGCCCAAGTGGATTGGCGTTTTATCCGGCTTGAACAGCGGCTAATAATTAAGTTAGGTGGATTGATGGCACTATCGATTGGTGTTGTTGCTGCACTGGTTAAGCTGCATTGATCGTAACCATTCAACGCGTTTTCCCGTACACTCTTTGTTTTGCTGTCATTTCGACCACAGGGAGGAATCTTAAGCGCTGGAGACACTGTTCAGGCTTAAGATTCCTCGCTCTGCTCGGAATGACACATCAAAATCACCTCGGGCCTGACTCGATAGAAAGCCCCTATAATTTACTCCCCTCTAACTTTGAAAACGTACGGTTTTGAAACAGCGGAAATCCCTGTTAGTCAAGGGTTGCCAGACCTTACAAAAGTATAGGATTTGTCACTCAGATGGGAGTGGGTTACGTTAAACCAAATGAAGGCTTAATCGGGTTGGTTAGTTATTAATGGGGCTTTTTGTTGTGTTATACTTCGGTTTTAGTGATTTTTGATGAGTATTTGGGTATGGCAGCAATTACGTTTGATACACATGAGTTTGTGAAGAAACTTAAGGCTGCGGGGTTTTCCGAATCACAAGCCGAAGCGGTTGCTGAAGCACAGCGGGATTCCTTAGCGCAAGCACTTGATAGTCAGCTTGCAACTAAAACTGATATTTCAAGATTAGAACTAAAATTAATAGAGCACGAAGGCGAATTTAAACTAATTAAGTGGATGTTGGGAATAATTTTGGGTGGTGTAATTGCGTTGGTTCTTAAAGCGTTTTTCCCAATTGTGTAATGAATCAATCGAATCAATCGAATCAATGGGGTCAGCCGGGTAGGGAGGGGGAATCAATGGGGTCATATATGGTCCGCCCCGTATTGCAAGAAAAATTTGGTCTTAACATAAAGAAATATTGCACCCATATATCCGGCCTTTGTATGAGGTTGTCTAATCCCTCTGGCCCTGATGGAATTCGCGCATCCCGACCTTATCAGAGTATCGGCCTCAATGGGCCCTAGACCCCAGCAGGTTCTCAGGGATGCAGGTGTTACCTTTTATGCCATCACTTCAATTTTTCCACACAATTCTTTGCTGACGCTTTCGTAGCCCTGGTCATCATTTTTACTTTTGTTTTGCTTTACTTCCAATCTTATCGTTACTCTTATCACTACGCCGGATTTGGGCGAGTCAAGGAGGAACGCAGACGCTGGCGTCGAGTAGTCCTTGACTCGCCCAAATCCGGCATTACCCTGTTGGCAGGGGCCGGAAACTGCCGGCCCCTGCCTCCCGGCGAGGGTGGGGTAAGCCGTGCGGCGAGGGGCGAAGCCCCTTTTGAGCTCTTAAATTCATGCTTTTCATGCCATCGCCACCTGATAATCTTCTTTCTTGGTCAGCAATGCCCAGGCTATCCGTGCATTTTTATTGGCGACAGCTACCGCCGTGATATTCTTTCCTCGCCGCGTCTCAACTTCCCCCACCCATTGGTTGCGTTTATCTTGATGCTTGTGAGCACACCTGACAACGGCCCTTCCTCCGTGAATCAACAGAGTTCTAAGGTAGCTGTCTCCTCGTTTGCTGATACCCAGCAAGGTCGGCTTGCCGCCTGTGGAGTGTTGCCGTGGAACCAGTCCCAACCATGCCGCAAGTTCTCGGCCACTCTTAAAGACGCTGATGTCACCCACAGCCGCTATCAGAGCCGTGGCTGTCATTAATCCGATTCCTGGAATCGTCAGCAGTCGCTTGCAGTCTGCATTTTGCTCGCCAATCGTCTTCAAGCTCTGCTCTAAGGTGCTGATCCTGTCATCAAGATGTACCATTTCATCGTAGAGACCACTCAGTTGCTCTCGAAATAGAGCTGACAATAGGTTTTCTCCATCCTCTAAAATGTCAGGCAGAAATTTTCTGACGTAACTCATCCCTTTGGGAATCACAATGCCATATTCCAGCAACAATCCCCGGATTTGGTTCCCCTGAGCAGTGCGTCTACCGACCAGTTGGCTGCGAATTCGGTGCAAACTCTGGATATCTTGTTGTTCAATACTCTTGACCGGTATAAAACGCATGCTGGGCCGTTGAACGGCTTCGCAAATGGCTTCTGCATCCACGGCGTCATTTTTGTTTGATTTGACATAGGGTTTGACGAATTGTGGCGCCATCATGCGTACCGTATGCCCCATTTCTGTCAATAGCCTCACCCAGTGATGGGCGCCTCCACAAGCCTCAAGTCCTATTAAACAAACCGGCAAGTTGGCTACGAAAGCGCTCAATTGCTTGCGGCTTAGCTTCTTCTTGAGTACTACTTGGCCGTCTTTATCCACTCCGTGGAGTTGGAAGCTTTGTTTCGCTAAATCAATTCCCAACACTGTCAGGGTTCCTTTTGCGTTATGATTATTCATGGTTTGCCTCACTTCTGTTTTGATGTTTGCTTGAAAACTAACATCTTGGCCCATTTGAGGCCGTTTAGGAAGTGGGGCGGACCATTCCATTAGACTCTTAGGTATCCCCACAAAATATTTTTATAAATTAGCATGTTATAGATTTTTAATCGGTAATCTGTTGCATTATTACCCTTCCATACCGAGAACTACTGGAATATTCTGTAACGCATTTTTTTATTACAAAACAGCAAGTTAAGATGTGATTACATATGAAGTAGCAACCGAAACCTATTGAGCCTTTGAAGTAAGCAGGGGGCAATTATGTACTGGGATGTCATCGAAGTTAAGCCTGCCGGCAACCGCACGCTCACGGTCAAGTTTTCTGATGGATTGACGGGAACCATTCGTATTGACCCTTCCTATTGCACAGGAGTATTCAGCCCTTTGCTTGACGATAAGTTGCTTGAGCAGGCAACAGTGCAATACGGTGCAGTGACTTGGCCGAATGGACTGGATCTGGCTCCAGATACCATGTACAAAGAAATACGGCAGAACGCGGCGCGACACTATGAAGTAAAAATCGAAGAGGTCAGACTCTAATACTGCTACCTTAAACAACAATCAATATGTTATATGTAAAAGGCGTACAAAGACGTGACTGAAGCCGGTTGGGGTTTGCAACCCCGACCGAAACGTTTTTCGTTGGTTAAGTGTATATAGTGCCTGACCGAAAAAGCCAAAAATAACCGCCCTCACAGCAAAAGGTGCCAAAATTCACGCGGAAGCTGGAAGGCTAACGGCTTTCTTGTGGTGCTTATCGACTAAAAAGCTTGCAATCCATCCGGCAGGGGCAAGCTCTCGGGATTCCGGACGCAGCTTGCCTGTCTTGCCGCAATACCGCGGTTAAAAAACTTAGGCGGCGAGCTTTTGCTGGCGCTGTCGTAGCCGCTCCCGCTCCTGAGCCAGACGCTCGCGTTCGGCGTCGCGCTTGATCTGACCGATCTTTTGGAGGTTGCGCGACAGCACGGCCAGGGCGACATAGCGCTTGAAGCCGCCGATGCCGTGGTCTGGGCACTTGTCCAGGCCGTGCACCTCCAGCGCGTTGATGCCGGACTCAACGGCCGAGTGCGCCTTCCGGGCGGCAACAAAGGCGCCATCGCGCTCACGCGCCTCATCGCTGGCAGAGCACTTGCCTTTCTTGGGCAGGGTGACTTGGTCAAGCATCGCCTTAAGCTCGGTTTGGTTGGCGGGGCTGTGGAAGCCCTTGTCAAAGCTACAGGCCTTGAACGAGGGGAAGTGCTGTTGCGTTTCCTTGACGATGCTTACCGCGATCTGGTCGTCTGTTTGTTTTTCCATGACCTGATGGTGCAAGATGAAGCCCTCCTTGCTTTCCACCACCGCCACGCGCAGGCCTAACTCCACCGGCACCCCGGCCTTGCCCTTGACGATCCATTCGGTGTGCGGCTGGAACAGGGAGAAGACTTTCTCATCGTGCGGGATGACCTCACCCTTGAGCACGCGGCGCTCGATTTGGCCGATTTGGCGCTGGGCGTGGGCGATGAATTGCCGGGGCTTGGCTAGTTGCATTGCGCAGACGGCGTACTGGCTGGCCAGTTGCGCGACGGTCGCTTCGACGCGCTTTAGGTGGGCGGCCGACAGGCTAATGAAGGTCTGGTGAGCCTTGGCGATCTGCTCGGCCTTGGCCTGCTGCTTGGCCGCGTCCTTGGAGGTGGAGTGTTTGAGCTTCTGGATGACGCGCATGGCTTTTCTGAGTTTCTTCAGGCAGTTCTTAAACTGCCGCCAGCCCTTCAGATCGTAGGTCTCGCTGAATTGCGCGCAAAGCTGGAGCAGCACCCGCATGGCATCGTACAGCAGGTTGACGTCGGTTGGAAAGTGCACGTCAGTCTCCACCACGAACGAGTCACAGCGGCCTGCGGCGGGCGCGGGGCTGTTTTTTTTACCGAGCAGGGCATAGCCGGTCTCCACCACCGCCTGGTTGATGCGGGCCAGGATCTCCGGCGTGAACAAGGCGAGATTGTCCTTGAGCGTCTGTAGGGAGAATATCTTTTCGTCCCATTCGGCAATGCCAAGGATGAGCCGCAGGGTGCGGTGCTGGTTGGCCAACTCGTGGATGCGGTCAAAGTCGGCGTTCAGGCACAGGCGCAAGCAACCCAGCACCAGGATGGTCCATTGGTTCATGCCAGGGCAGCCCAACTCGGCGGAGACCACTTTGGCCTGGCCGTCGACGACTTGCGTCGGCAGGATGTCCTTGATGATCTCGAAGACCTTGTCCCGCAAGCCATCGCTGCAATAGATGTGCTGGAGGCCGAGCAGGATCAGGGGGATGTCGTCCCGCGAGCGCACGTCGATCTGGATGTCGGCGATGTCGACTTGGCCGATGGTCTGTTGGCTTGGGAAGGTGTCTCTCATGAGTTTTCCCTGAGTTTTGGGTGGTTTGGCAGGGCCCGCCCTGTTGGTGTTGACGGGACGTTTTCTATTGTTATTGTTTTTCAATGGCTTGAAGGTTTTGGCCCGGCGCCGCTGGTTGGGTGCGGTCATCATCTTCATTATTGATATTATACTGCAAGCTGTTGTTATATAATAGCTATTTTACTTATCGGTCAGGCACTATATACTTAGCTCAGGTATCGCAGAAACGTTAGGAACGGGGTTGCAAACCCCGTCCCACTTTGGATTGATGGCACTATCGATTGGTATTGTTGCCGCACTGGTTAAGCTGCCTTGATCGTAACCATTCAGCGCGTTTTCCCGTACACTCTTTGTTTTGCTGTCATTTCGACCAACGGGAGAAATCTTAAATGTTGGATAATGCGTCTAGCCTTCAAGATTCCTCGCTCTGCTCGGAATGACACATCAAAATCACCTCGGGTCAGACTCCAATACTGCTACCTTAAACTTGAATTCATCTAATAATCAACATGTTATATGTTAAAAGCGTACAAAGACGTGATCTTGTTAAAGCGACCAATAGACGCAAAATCAACAAGTCTGTAGGGTGGGCACACGCGGTTCGTGCCCACGCTAACCATCTGAATCGACAATCCTCGAATTCCATAGCCTCTGTGGTGCTGGGGTCGGGGATATTGCCTGTAACGCCCGCAGCTTTTCCGGGTTTTACGTGAAGAGTTTGCGAAATTCACGAGACCAGATTCCGTAATTTACGTTGAGTAGTTGCCTATTTCACGATAGCCTGTGCACCACCATTGCCCACGCGAGTTTATTAGGTGGTGACAGACGCCTATTGATTCTCGTTCGGATGGGCTACAATTGGGCACAGTTTCCCTGCAGAGGTTTGCCATGCCTACAATTAGCATGTTTTACGGTATCATCATTTGCCTTTACTTTTATGATGATGAAAGACACAAACTGCCCCATATCCATGCGAAGTACCAGGGCCATGAGGCAGTTTTTCCATTCTTGATGAAGCAATTCTGAGTGGAGAAATTCCTGTTGCAAAAACACGTCTGGTACAGGCGTGGGTCGAAATTCATCGAGAATCTTTACTGGCAGATTGGGAGCTGGCCGTCAATGGCCAGACGCCATTTGCCATTGATCCCTTGCGCTAGGAGAGACCATGGAAGCCGTCGTCCGTGTAATTGCCCGGGAGGATTTCTCTCTGGAGCTTTGGTTCAATACCGGAGATCATCGTTTGTTTGATGCGCGGCCCTATCTGAGTCGGGGTGTATTTACGCGCTTGCAGGATGTCGCTTTATTCAAGCAGGCATTCATTGCCTTGGACACGGTGTGTTGGCCAGGCGATCTGGACATCGCTCCCGAGACACTCTACGACCGATCCGTGCCGCTCAGTGTCCTGCCGCCTGACGCTCCACCATGATTGCAATTGCGTAGGCTGGGCACACGCGGTTCGTGCCCACGCGAACAATCCCGGGATTACTCGCAAACCCTAAGCAAACCAGACGCCTCTGGGTAACCGGGGCGGTTTTATAGTGGCAGCCGAAAGGGTGGGCAAAAAATGCCGCCCACCTTATATTTCCATGTCCAGGGTAGGGTGGGGCTACGCGGACCAACTGAATCGACGATCCTGCTCCTGGACAATCATCCCGGCGCGGTTAACTTCCGCTACTGATCAGCTGTTCCAGCTGGCTTAGGCAAGACGCCACCAGCGGGGCATTGCCTCGGGTTTCTATATTCAGGCGCAGTAGGGGCTCGGTATTGGAGCCGCGCAGGTTGAAACGCCAGTCGTCGAATTCGACGCTGACGCCGTCGGTGAGATCGATGAGCGGGTTTTGCGGCAGATAGTGCGCCAAAACGCGTGCAGTGGTTTCGGCAACATCCTCGACCCGGTAGTTGATCTCCCCGCTGCACGGGTAGGCCTGGATGCGTTCGCCGACGCATTGGCTGAGAGTCTTGCCGCTTTGACTGAGCAGTTCGGCCACCAGCAGCCAGGGGATCATGCCGCTATCACAGTAGGCAAAATCGCGAAAGTAGTGGTGCGCGCTCATTTCGCCGCCGTAGACGGCGTTTTCAGCGCGCATGCGCTCCTTGATGAAGGCGTGTCCGGTTTTGCTCTGAATGGCGCGACCGCCCGCGCGGCTGACCCTGTCAAGGGTGTTCCAGGTCAGACGCGGGTCGTGGATGATTTTTTCGCCGGGGTGTTTGTTCAGGAAGGCTTCCGCCAGCAGGCCGACGATGTAGTAGCCTTCAATGAAGCCGCCGTTTTCGTCAAACAAAAAACAGCGGTCAAAATCGCCATCCCAGGCGATGCCCATGTCGGCCTTATGCGCCTTGACCGCGGCGGCGGTAGCGGCGCGGTTCTCGGGCAGCAGCGGATTAGGAATGCCGTTAGGGAATGTGCCGTCGGCTTCGTGGTTGAGCTTGATAAAAGTCACGGGCACGCCGTCTTCTTGAAAACGCTGCTCAAGGGCGTCAATGACGTGGCCTGCGGCGCCATTGCCGGCATTGACCACCAGTTTTATCGGCTTGAGGGCGGGCGCATCGATATAAGTCAGCAAGTGATCGACGTAGGGCGCAAGAATGGATTGCCTTATGCAGGTGCCTTGTGATTGCGCCGGCTTAAACTGATTGGCTTCTGCCAGCGCCTGTATTGCCTTAAGCCCGGTGTCGCCGCTGATCGGCTGGGCCCCGCGCCGGACCAGCTTCATGCCGTTGTAATCGATGGGGTTATGGCTGGCTGTGACTTCAATGCCGCCATCGACGTCCAGATGGAAGGCGGCAAAATACACTTCCTCGGTGCCGGTCATGCCGATATCGATGACATCGGCGCCGCCCGCCATCAAGCCCCGGGCCAGGGCCTGTTTGAGCGCCTCGCTGCTCAGGCGGATATCGCCGCCGACGACAACACGTTTTGCATTCAGATAGTGCGCATAACTGCGGCCAATGCGATAGGCAATCTCTTCGTTAAGTTCATCGCCCAAGCGCCCGCGGATATCATAGGCTTTAAAGCAGGTCAGGGTCATGACAGGGGTCTCCCGTATTTGTCATCAAAGCGGATAATATCGTCTTCACTCAGGTAATCACCGCTCTGCACTTCAATCATGATCAGATCCTCAACTCCGGGATTTTCCAGGCGGTGTTTGTGGCCTGCAGGAATAAAGGTGGATTCGTTGGTTTTTACCACTATTTCGCGATCGCCATTGAGCACTTTGGCCTCGCCATCGACGACGACCCAATGCTCACTGCGGTGATGATGCAGTTGCAAACTCAGGCTGGCGCCGGGCTTGACAACGATGCGTTTGATCTTGAAGTGGTAGCCTTCCTCGAGCACTGTATAGGCGCCCCAGGGGCGAGAGACGGTGCGATGAAATTTATGCGCATCATGGCCCAGGGTCTTGAGTTCGTTATAGAGGTGCTTGACATCCTGCGTGCGCGTCTTGTTGGCCACTAGCAGCGCATCTGCGGTATCAATGATGACCAGCCCTTCGATACCGACAGCGCCCACGACACGGCCGCTGCTTTGAATATAACAGTTGCTGACATCATGCAGCAGGGCCTCGCCATGAATGCGGTTGCCCTGGGCGTCCGCATCGATCAGGTCGCCCAGAGCGCTCCAGGAGCCGATATCACTCCAGCCGATAGTGCAGGGCACCACCGCGACATTGCGGGATTTTTCCATCACGGCGTAGTCGATAGAATCATTGGGCACCCGCTCAAAAGTCTTGGCATCGAGCTCGATTTGACTGAAGCCTTCGCCCTGTGCAGTTTGCGAGTGTTTTAGGCAGTCGCGGGTGGCGGCCAGAATCGCCGGGCAATGCAGCTCCATTTCACGCAATAGCGTGCCGGCTGAAAAACAGAACATGCCGGAATTCCACAGATAGCGGCCCGAGGAGACATACTGTTCAGCCAGTTCATAACTGGGTTTTTCGACGAAACGCAGCACCGTGCTGCCATCGGCTTCGATGTAACCATAGCCTGTTTCAGGGCCTTCCGGCTGAATACCGAAGGTCACGAGTTTACCCTGTGCCGCCAGCTGTACGGCTTGCTCGACGGCATCGGCGAAGGCGGTTTGATCGGCAATCAGATGGTCGGCCGCCAACACCAGCAGCAGGGCTTCTTCACCATAGACCTCGGACACCTGCAGGGCCGCGGCACCAATGGCCGGAGCGGTATTGCGGCCAAAGGGCTCTAAAATAAAGTCATTCCAGACGGCTTGATGACTGCCCGTAGCCAGTTCGCGATAGTCGTCTTGAGTTTTAAAAAAAAGTTCGCGATTAGTGACGGTCAGAACTCCGGCTACATTGGCAAGCGCGGCTCCTCTCAACCAGGCTTTTTGCAGCAGGCTTTGTCCATCTGCCAGACGAATAAAGGGTTTTGGATGCTGTTCGCGAGAAACTGGCCAAAGACGCGAACCAGCGCCTCCGCTCAGTATGGTTGGTATTAATTTCAAATTAAAATCCACTGTTTTTATGAAAGCAGGCACAGCGCTGGGGCTGTCATGAGAGCTAACGTCCAAGCTATGCAAATAGGCATTATATTTTACGGGCAAGGGCTTAGCAAATGTTGTACCGGCAAGGCCGGGTCAGGCGGGCTTAAATGTGAAGAGGGGGCTTGTATGAAGAAGCTGAAATCGGTATTGCTTGTGTAACTATTCAGCCTATCAAGCCTCTGGCGTTTGGAGTCGCTCAGGATTGGCAATATCCCCTGTGGGGTCGACACTGCGCTGTGGGAGCGACGCCCACGTCGCGAACGATGGCTTCAAATCGCGACGAAGGCGTTGCTCCCCCCCTGACGGTTCTCTACTTGCTGAACAGTTGCGATTTTTTTATGTTGAAGACCCAAGTGCTGAAGGTTCTCTTTTTATCAATAAGGAACGCGTATCAAATAACTTGCGCAACTCTGAGTAACAATTTTCTGTGCAGGTGCGGATTTATCCGCACGATGCGAATAAATTCGTACCTACACTTGCTCAACTTATTTCGTGCGCATTACTAAGTGGCGCTCGTGGTGAGCGTGTAACCATGAATGTCACCTGTTTTTTGGATATTTAAAACTGTGATTTCCTGTCTTCATCGGTTTCTGTCAGCATCATGTCGTCACCGGCAAAGGTGCCGCCATGTTCGGCGCCCAGCTTGATCATCAGGCGGACTTCGTTTCTGGAATCGGCGGAATTGAGCGCGTCTTCGTAGCTGATCCTGCCGGCTACGTATAAGTCGTAGAGCGCCTGGTCAAAGGTCTGCATGCCCAGTTCACGCGAGTCTTTCATGAGCTCCTTGAGTTTGGTGATTTCGCCCTTGCGTATGTAGTCCTTGGCCAGCGGCGTGTTGATCAATATCTCGATGGCAGGGTAGCGGCCTCTGCCGTCAGCGCGCTTGATCAATTGCTGGGCGACAATGCCTTTCAGATTCAGCGACAAGTCCATGAATAACTGATCGTGCATTCCTGCCGGGAAGAAGTGCAAAATCCGGTCCAGGGCCTGGTTGGCATTGTTGGCGTGCAGGGTGGACAGGCATAAATGCCCGGTTTCCGCAAAGGTGATGGCATTCTGCATGGTTTCGCGGGTTCTGATTTCGCCAATCAGAATCACGTCCGGCGCCTGCCGCATGGTGTTTTTTAGCGCGACTTCGTAGGATTCGGTGTCAACGCCCACTTCGCGTTGCGTGACAATACAGCCCAGATGCGGATGCTCAAACTCCATCGGGTCTTCAATGGTGATGATATGGCCGCTGCTGTTCTGGTTGCGATGCTTGATCAGGGCGGCCAGGGAGGTTGATTTACCGGTGCCGGTGGCGCCCACAAAGATGACCAGGCCGCGCTTCTCCATGATGAGCTGCTTTAAGATGGGCGGCAGATGCAGCGCATCGGCATCGGGGATTTCATTTTCAATACGGCGCAACACCATGCCGGCGGCATCACGCTGGGTAAACGCGCTGACCCTAAAGCGGGCCATGCTTGGCACACTGATCGCAAACTGGCATTCCTTGGTGTTCTCGAATTCATCCTTCTGCTTTTGATTCATAATGCTCAGGACGATGGTCATGGCCTGGTCTTCGGTCAACGCCGATTTGGAGACTTCAATCAGTGAGCCATCCACCTTGATGGTCGGCGCACGTCCCGCGGTAATGAATAAATCGGAGGCTTTTTTCTGCACCATGAGTGCCAAGAGCGCTTTAAAATCCATGCTAATCTCCAGGGGTTAACGAAACATATCTTTATTGACCGCTTTGACCATCGCGATTTTTGCCGTAATCAGGCCTTTATCGACCATTTCTTTCAGATTTTGATCCAGCGTTTGCATGCCTTCCTTGCGGCCGGTTTGAATGGCGGAATACATTTGCGCTACCTTGGCTTCACGGATCAGGTTTCTGATCGCGGCAGTGCCGACCATGATTTCATGCGCCGCAATACGGCCGCCGCCAATTTTCTTCAGCAGGGTCTGCGAAATGACCGCCTGCAAGGACTCGGACAGCATGGAGCGGATCATGTCTTTTTCGGCGGCCGGGAAGACGTCGATAATACGGTCGATGGTTTTGGCGGCCGAGGTGGTGTGTAAAGTGCCGAAGACCAGATGGCCGGTTTCCGCCGCGGTGAGTGCCAGGCGAATGGTTTCCAGATCGCGCATCTCGCCGACCAGGATAATGTCAGGGTCTTCCCGCAAGGCCGAGCGCAAGGCTTCATTAAATCCGTGCGTATCGCGGTGCACCTCGCGCTGGTTGATCAGGCATTTCTGGCTTTCATGAACAAACTCGATCGGGTCTTCAACAGTCAGAATGTGCGCATAATCATTGCTATTGATGTGATTGATCATCGCCGCCAGCGTAGTCGATTTGCCGGAGCCGGTAGGCCCGGTTACCAATATCAGCCCCCGCGGTTTGCGAGTGATTTCTTCAAAAAACTTGGGGGCTTTCAGGTCTTCCAGACTCAGGACGGTAGAGGGAATGGTTCTGAATACGCCCGCCGCGCCGCGTTCCTGGTTAAAGGCGTTGACACGAAAGCGGGCGATCCCCGGCAAATTGAAGGAGAAGTCGGTTTCCAGAAATTCTTCATAATCCCGGCGCTGTTTGTCATTCATAATGTCATAGATCAGCGCATGCACTTCCTTGTGTTCGAGTGCAGGTATATTGATGCGGCGAATATCCCCGTCCACCCGGATCATCGGCGGGAGTCCGGCCGACAAATGTAAATCCGATGCGTTGTTTTTGACTGAAAAGGCCAGTAATTCGGCAATATCCATAACATCCTCTTGCAGGGTTTAAGTAAAATGACTCTTCATAAAATAGTTCAAGTCTTTGCATTTTGAAAGCCGTGTTGTTTAATAACCGGCCCAGACTTTAAAGTAGTGACCATGTCAAGCATAGCCCAGCGACTCAAGCAAATCCGTACGCAAATCCATGACGCCGAAATGGCCAGTCAGCGCAAATCCGGCTCGGTGTTGTTATTGGCAGTCAGCAAAACCAAGCCTGCCAGCGATATAGCGGCCGCATACCAGGCGGGGCAGCGCCACTTTGGCGAAAATTATGTGCAGGAAGCCTTGCTCAAGCAACAGCAACTGGGCGCGTTTGATATTACCTGGCATTTCATAGGGCCTATTCAATCCAACAAGACCAGAGCGATTGCGGTCCATTTTGACTGGGTGCACAGTGTCGACAACTTCAAGATTGCCAAACGGCTCAGTGAACAACGGCCCGGCCATTTGCCGCCGTTGAATATTTGCCTGCAAGTCAATATCAGCAATGAAGACAGCAAATCCGGCCTTGCCCTGGATGAATTGCCACTCTTGATTGAGCAGACGTCTGTATTGGCGAATTTGAAACTGCGCGGGGTGATGGCCATTCCGGCGCCGGAAGACGATTATGAACGGCAACGGCAGCCCTACCGGGCCTTATATCAGGCCGTTGCCCGGCTTGAAAGGCCCGGCCTGGATAGCTTCTCGTTTGGCATGACCGGCGATTTAACGGCAGCGATTGCTGAAGGGGCAACGATTGTCAGGATCGGCACCGCCTTGTTTGGCGCGCGGAGTTAGCGTGTTGGCAGAGGGAGGGGCGTGAACCAAAAAACCGCAGTTAGTCCACGAAAAGCACTAAAGACAGCAGAATGTTGTGTAGATTTAGTTATTCTCCCTTTGGATGGCGGTCTACAGATTCGAAATCTCTTTTAAAATTTTCATGGATGAAATGATTCGTGAATTTAGGGAAAACGCTTATTCGGAAATCGTATCAATCCGGCTGACGATCTCGCTGGACGCCAGTTCCAGTCCGGCTTTGTAATAGCTGCTGGCTTTGTCTTTATCGCCGTGAGCAAGCAGCAAGTCCCCCAGCAGCTGATAGGCCTGAACACTGGGTTCAAAGCCGATGCTTTGGGTTAAATAATTGTCGGCTTTGATAATGTCGTTGCATTTCAGGCTCAATTTGCCCAGAACCGTCAGCAGCACGGCATCTCCGGCATGTAAAGGCAGCCATTGCTCGGCTTTTTCAAGCTGCTTGGCAACATCAGCCGATTGAATGCTGCCGAACAAGACCGCCAGGGTTTGATCCCAGTGGGCGGACAGGGTTGCAGCCAGTTCATCCTCAATTTCGGCACCAGCGCCGGTATTAATCATGGCGGCAAAATAAATGGCGGAAACACCGTGCATGGTTTTGATGTACTCGGGAATCTCCGACCACAGCGCGGTAATGGTGCCGGTATCACCGCTTTCAGCCGCCTGCTTTAATAACCGGCTGAAGGTTTCGGTTTCAAGCAGTTTGACTTCTGCTTCCATCAGGATTTTGTTGGTGTTTAAAGACGGAATCAGTCTGCGGATGCCTTCCCAGTCGCCGATGTGTTGATAGGTCTGGTGTAATAATTTTAAAACGCTGGCGTGGGAGGGCTCGATGGAGTGCAGTTTGGTCAGGGTTTCCAGCGCCTGTTCAAACTGGTTGCCTGATAAATGCAGTTCGGCTTGAGTGAGTCCTATCGCGACATCCGAGCCGGGCGCTTGCGCGGCGGCTTTTTGCAGATATTCATCGCGCTTGTCAAAGGCACCACGCGATTGCGCTGCTCTGGCCGCCGTCAGGTAATGCAGCAACGGCGCGCCGCTATGCGAGGCGTGTTTAATCAGTATTTTTTCGGCTTTTTCCCAGTTGCCTTCGGCTGAATCCACCAGACCTGCAATCAAGGCTTCTTGAGAGCGGTTGAATTTAATGTTTTTACCGCGATGCTTGATGTGCCCCGGCAGTCTGAACAGCCAGCCCAGCAGTCTGAAGAAAAAGTACAGGATAAAAAAGCCGATAATCAGGCCGACGGCAAAAACAACCAGGGATGTTTCCAGCGACCAGTGACCAATGCCGATCAAAACATAACCCGGCGTATCATAGCCTGCCAGCCATTTGTTGACCGCAAAAGCGGCGGCTACAGCCAGTAGCAGCGATCCCAGGAAATACAGTATATTTTTCATGTTGGGCTCTGTGTTATTGCGCCACAGGCGCTGCAGGAGCGGCGGGAGGTGGTGCAGGTACGGGGGCAGGGGCTTCTGGCGTTTGCACGGCTTTATCGGTTTCCAGGCGGAGCTTGGAGATGTCTCTGAGCATTTTTAAGGACTGGCTGATATCAGGAAACTGGCTGCGAATTTGAATGGCTTTAAACTTGTCCAGCTCGGCAATAAAGCTTCGGGCATCAGCGTTCTTGGTGAAATGCTGCTCCGTCCATTTTTTGGCATCGGTCAGACTCGCTTGATACAGCGGCTCATTGTTTTGCACCAGGGCGGTTTTTACTATTTCCAGCTTGACTCTTAACTGCTCGCGAATAAATTCCACCTGCTCCTGGGTGAGTATCGATTTGATAGGCTGGTCGGTATGGCGGATGGTGACCACACCTTCCAGCTTGTTGAGCAGGCCACCCAGCAATTCATGATTGTCTTCGGTTTTATCGGCATGCGCATGCACCTCGGTGGAAGGTGTCAGTGCTTTGCCGGCATAGGGTAAAAACAGCGCCAATTTGTCAATTTGCTCTTCCAGGGACTGAATAGAGGCATAAATGCCGACAATGTCCGGCACTTTAATGCTGTTGAGCACGGCCAGGTCTTTGCTGATCTGTTCACGCACTTTAAATACGGCCGCATCGCCACTTTCGCGCAGGCGCTGGTCAGCGGCTTCCAGGGCTTCGCGCGTGGTGCCGACATCACCGACCAGGTGTAGTCGTTGATTGGCGACACTTAATAAATATTCGGCATCGGCAATTAACCAGTCGCCGCGGGTTTTACCCAGCTGGCGCTGCACTTGTTGAATAGCGCTGTTGAGTTCTTTGCGCGTGCTGTCCAGTTTTTCATTGTGCAGCTGAGAAAAATCCGCCAGGGTTTTGGTAAAGTGGGTATCTTTACCGGCAACATCAGACTGAACGGTTGCCAGCTGAGATTGAAGAGCTGACAGCTGCGACTGATAGCCGCTCAGCTGTTTCGACAGCTCGAGCACTTGCAGATCACCCTTGTCCAGTTCACCGCCTAAATCCGCCTGCTGCTCACGCAATTGCGTAAAAAGAAAAAAACCGGCGCCCGCTACGCTAATAATAATGAGCAGAATGAAGATGCCAAACCAGAATCCGCTGCGAGACCTGTGGGCTGCATTGCTTTGGCTCACATTCTGTTCTTGTTGTTCACTCACTTCAGCCACGCTATTCCCCGTTACATACTATTGTTACTGCTTCAAGAATTGCCGAGTCGGCAGGGTTATCTGTCACAGTAATTCGTTTAAATCCTAAACCGGCAGCAACAGACCGGATTCTATCGCTGACCACCACCAAGGGTATTGCCAATAACAATTCATGATGGTCTTTGCCAATCATGTGTAATAAATTCTGTAAGGCTTCAGCGCTGGTTACCGTAACCGCATCCAGTCTGTTTTGGGCAAGCAGGCTGAGCACTGGCGCGCTATCAATAGCTGGCTGTATTCTTTTATAGACTTCCAGATAGCTGACAGTTGCGCCTCTGCTGCGCAGTGAATCGGCCAGTTCTTCGCGGCCACCCTCACCGCGGACGATTAGAAAACGCTGGCCGGTGACGTCCTGCATTTGCGGCATTGCCAATAAGGCCTCGCTGTTATAACCCTGTTCAGGCACCAAATCGACCGGTAATCCGGCCATCGTCATAGCCCGCGCTGTCGCTTGTCCTACTGCCGCATAATGCACAGACTTAACATAGGGTATTTTGCCACCATTCGCCTTGAGCGCAAAATTTACCGCATTTGCACTAATAAAAACAAGCCATTGAAAGTTGTCAGGCTGTTGCAGTAGAGCCTTTGTTTCGTCGAAATGATCCGAGGCAGTTATATCAAGCACGGGAAAACGTATTGGCGTGCCGCCGTGCTCTGCTATTAACCGGCTTAAGTTTTCTGCCTGATGCGCTGGCCGTGTCACTAAAACACGCGCGCCCGCTAATAGATTGCTCAATGGTACAGCGCCTGAAGAATTTTAGCAGCGCCAAGGGCTAACAGCTCTTCGGCAATCAGGCGGCCGATAGTTTCAGCCTGATCCGGGGCGCCTGAACGTTCCGCCCGGTAAAGCACGCTGCCATCGGGATGGCCGACCAGGCCGCGCATAAAGAGTTGTTCGCCGCGCAATTGAGCATAACCGGCAATGGGGACCTGGCAGCCGCCATTCAACCGGGCGTTCATGGCTCTTTCAGCCGTCACGCACAGGCTGGTTTCAGGATCGTGCAGGGCCCTTAGCAGCTGATTCATTTCGGCATCATCGCTACGGCATTCGATGCCGATAGCGCCCTGGCCAATGGCCGGCAGGCTGATGTCTGTACTCAGGCCTTGCGTGATGCGGTCAGCCATGCCCAGTCTTTTTAAACCGGCTGAAGCCAGAATAATGGCGTCATATTCGCCGGCATCCAGTTTGGCCAGCCGAGTATTGACATTGCCGCGCAACGATACTATTTCAGCAGCGGGATATTTTTCCTTGACCTGACACTGTCTGCGCAGGCTGGAGGTGCCGATTCTGGCATTGGCCGGCAGTCCGGTTAATGCCGCATAGTGATTGGATACAAACGCATCGGTGGGATCTTCGCGCGCCAAGATTGCGGCCAAATGCAGGCCTTCGGGAAATTCAACAGGCACATCTTTCATCGAATGTACGGCAATATCGGCCGAGCCTTCCAGCATGCCCTGTTCCAGTTCTTTGACAAACAAGCCTTTGCCGCCAACTTTGGCCAGCGGCGCATCGAGGATTTTATCGCCGCGGGTGGTCATTTTCACCAATGCTGTTTTCAGGCCCGGATAGGCTTTTTCCAGGCGTTCTGCAACATGTTCTGCCTGCCACAGCGCCAGTGGGCTTTTGCGCGTCGCAATACGAATTATTTTTTCAGCCAAAATAAACCTTCATTTTGAAAATAAAAGCCGCATTGTAACCGGATTTAAGCGAATGGCGCGTTAATTGGTGTTGAAGTCCATGCCGGGTTGTGCGGAAAAACCGGGCGGGACTGTCTTTGCTCAAATGGGACGTTTGAATAAATGCTTTAGTTGCATGAACAGTCCGGTGTTTGCACGCTCCGGGATTAAGACTCACACGGATAGTGCGACTGCTGAGGCATGTTTTCCAGAACGCCGTCTATCTTTTCAAGATGGTCACGCCGGCGATGAAACCGGCGCCGGTCTTTACCGGCGAGCATGCAGACGGCATCGTTGTTCCGGCGGTCATTGTGACAAATGCGTTTGTAGGTGTATTCCCGAACGGCTATCTGTTTGCCCTTCAAGGGCTTTTTGTTAAGTTTTTTAATGACCAGTTCAGCAACCGCATCCGGTTCAATTCTTACCAGGCCATAGTAATCAAATTGATTGAGGCGTTTGTCTTTTAAGGCCAGCACATGGATAGCCCTGATAGTGCCCTTCTTCAGGCAGAGCGCCCCGCTGAGGACAGAGTGGACATAATCGGCGATATCCTGTTTCTGGGTGCCGGCCGGAATTTTGCTTAATATGATAACCATCAAATGATACCCTTTTCAATTACCGGCATAACCCAGTAATGAATGCCCGAGCCGGAAAAGTCCTGTCTTAAGCGGGCCAATAAAACCAATAATCCCTGTTCGGGCACATACATCTGAAAACGAATTTTTTTCTGGCGGCCGGTCACTTGTTCGGCTAATGACAGGCCTTCGTTGCGATGGTCATGCGCGCTGACGGGAAAACTGCTGAAGCCATGTTCGGATTCCAGCATCAACAGACAATCGACGACCATTTCCTCAAGACCAGGCGGTACATTCAGGGTCACTAAATATTCCTGAGTGCTCATGCTTCAATCTCCTTGGCCTGGCCAAATAATTTAAACAGAATCGGTAGCAGGAACAAGGTTAGGAAGGTTGACGACACCAGTCCGCCTATCACCACGATGGCCAGCGGGCGCTGAATTTCGGAGCCGGGCCCGCTCGCAAACAATAAGGGTATGAGGCCGAATGCGGCAATGCTGGCCGTCATCAGCACGGGCCGTAAGCGGCGTGCGGAGCCGATAATGACGACTTTCGCCATGTCCATGCCGGTAGCCCGCAGCTGGTTGAAATACGTCACCATGACCACGCCATTAAGCACAGCAATCCCCAGCAGCGCGATGAAGCCTACCGAGGCCGGCACGGATAAATATTCACCGGACAGCCACAATGCAAACACGCCGCCGATCATGGCCAGCGGGATGTTGGATAGCACCAGCGTGGCCTGACGGACGGAACCGAAGGTAGAAAACAGCAACAAAAAAATCAGTCCCAGCGAAACTGGAATCACCAATGACAGCCGTGCGGCGGCACGTTGCTGATTTTCAAACTGGCCGCCAAATTCAACGGAATATCCGGTTGGCAAGGGCACTTTCTCGGCCACCGTTAAACGGGCTTCATCGACAAAGCCGACCAGGTCGCGATTCTGCACGTTGCTGCTGATGACGACAAAGCGCTGCCCGCGCTCCCGTTCCACGGAGACCACGCCTTCCACTTTGGCAACTCTGGCAACGGCCGTTATCGGCACATGCCCGCCATTGGGCAGGGTGATTTGCAGATTGTCAAAGCGAGCAGTATTGCTGTCGCCGCGCACAATCAACGGTGTGCGTTTAATACCTTCCTGCACGATGCCCAGATTCAAGCCTTCGATCTGCGCCCGCAGCACGGTTTCAATATGGTCGCTGTTCAGACCCAGACGCCCGGCCGCGGCTTTGTCGATGCTTAATTGCAGAAACTGCATGCCTTCATTCTGTTTGGTAAAGACGTCCGATGATCCGGCTATGGTTTTCAAGACGGCGGCTATCTGTGCGGCTTTTTCATTCAGTACATCCAGGTCGGGGCCAAACAATTTGACGGCGACATCTCCGCGGGTGCCGGTCAGCATTTCCGAAACCCGCATTTCAATCGGCTGGGTAAATTTGAAGGCAATGCCGGGCGTTGCCGCCATGACTTTGCGAATTTCTTCAATCAGCGCTTCTTTGGTGCGCATACGCCATTGATCCTTAGGCTTCAGGATCAGAAAGGTATCGGTATCATTCAAGCTCATGGGATCCAGCCCCAGCTCATCGGTGCCGACACGCGACACCACGTCAATGACTTCAGGAATATTTTTGAGCAGGTTTTTTTGCACCTGACCATCCAGCGCCACCGATTGCGCCAGCGTAATCGACGGCAATTTTTCCAGCTGGACAATAATATCGCCTTCATCCAGGGTCGGCATAAAGGTACTGCCTATCTGCGTAAATATCAGCACAGTGATTGCCAGCAAGGCACCTGCGGCGATAAACACTTTTTTACTGTTTGCCATGCACCACAATAAAGACGGCTGGTACAGTTTCTGCAATTGCCTGGGCAGCCAGGGCTCCTCATGAGAAACCTCTTTCAGCAGATAGGAAGCCAGTACCGGGATCACCGTTAGCGACAAGATCAGCGAGCCGCTGAGTGCAAACACGATGGTTAAAGCCACCGGGGTAAATAATTTGCCTTCCAGTCCTTGCAGGGTTAGTAACGGTAAAAATACGATAATGATGATTAAAATCCCGGACGTCACCGGCGCCGCCACTTCGCGCGTGGCCCGGTAAATGACATGCAGTTTTGGCAAGCGCTGGGCTTTTTCGGTGTGCGCCAGATGGGTGATGACGTTTTCCACCACCACCACGGCCGCATCCACCAGCATACCAATGGCAATGGCCAGGCCGCCGAGGCTCATCAGATTGGCCGACATCCCCATGTATTGCATCAGGATAAACGTCACTAAGGCTGCCAGAGGCAAGGCCAGGGCAACGGTTAACGCTGCCCGCAAATTGCCCAGAAACAGCAGCAGCAAAATCACTACCAGTACAATGGCTTCCAGCAAAGCTTTGGCGACCGTATGCACGGCCTTGTCGACCAGAACCCCGCGGTTATAAAAAACCTGGGCTTTTACCCCGGGCGGGAAACCGGCGCTGATGGTGTCCAGCTTTTTCTGGAGCTCGATGATGGTTTGCCGGGCATTGGCGCCACGCAAACTCAGCACCAGGCCGGTGACCGATTCGCCCTGGCCATTTTTACTGACCGCGCCATAGCGGGTAAGGGCGCCGATGTTAATATCGGCGACATCGCCTACGCTAATGGGGGTGCCGTTATGGTTAGCCACCACGATGGCGCTGACGTCCGCCAGGGTTTTGATGCGGCCTTCGGCGCGCACTATCAGCGTTTCTTCGCCATCGGTCAAACGGCCGGCGCCGTCATTACGATTGTTGCTTTGTAAGGCGGCGACCAGTTGATCGATGCCGATATTTCTGGCCGCCATGCGTGTGTTATCGGGCATAACCTCAAAACTTCTGACCAAACCCCCCAAAGAGTTGACGTCGGCAACGCCCGGTACGGTTCTGAGCGCCGGACGGATGACCCAATCCAGCAGACTGCGCCGTTCCATCAGGCTGAGATCGCCGCCCTCTATGGAAAACATGAACATCTCGCCCAAGGGCGTCGTCATCGGCGCAATACCGCCCGAAACACCCGCAGGCAAATCACCCCACATGGTGTTCAGGCGTTCGGCAATTTGCTGGCGCGCCCAGTAAATGTCGGTGCCTTCTTCAAAATCGACGGTAATATCGGTCAGGGCATATTTGGCAATCGAGCGCAGCATGGCTTGATGAGGAATGCCCAGCAGCTCAACTTCTATCGGCGCGGTAATGCGGGTCTCAACCTCTTCCGGGGTCATGCCGGCCGCTTTAACAACGATTTTGACCTGCGTGGGCGACACTTCAGGAAAAGCGTCAATGGGGATGTTTTTAAACGCATAATAACCGCCGCCTGATAACAGCAGTATCGACAACATGATGAGTATCCGCTGACTCAGCGCAAAGCGAATCAGGTTAGCCATTATTCTTCACTCCCCAGTCCCAGCCAGTTTGCTTTCAAGGCGACGGCGCCATTCATCGCGATGTCTTCATTGCCTTGCAAATCGCCGGTAATGATCGAGTCAGTCTCTTGTTTGCCGATTACGGTGACCGGGGTGACGCTGAAGCCCTGTTCGGTGCGGACAAAGATAAAGGCCTTGCCTTCGTTCTGGGCAATGCCCGTGTTCGGCACTTTAAAAGCTGTTTTTTCCATGGGTTGAATAATCTGAACAGTCACTTTTTGTCCTGGGCGGATGGCGGTTGATTTGCCCTTGATAACCGCCCTGGCCAGCAAGGTCTGATTTTCGGGATTGACGCTTTGCCCCAGTAAACTGATGTGCGCACTCAGTCCGGTATTTTCAACAGCGACCTGATCACCGGCTTTGATGCTGCCGATGCGTTCCTGCGGAATATTGATGTCCAGCCAAAGCTCGTCAAGACTGGCGATGCGGTATAAGGGCGCCAAATTGTTGATGCGCTCTCCGGTCGCCGCTAAACGCTCCAGGACGACACCGGAAATGGGCGCAGTGACCGTGAGCGCACTGTTGAAGCGCCGCGTTTTGGCTAGGCGGTTGAGATCCGCTTCGGGCATGCCCGCGATGGCGAGCAATTGCCGGGCTTCATGAGCGGCAGAGACCAGCGTGCTATGCTGGCTGCGGGTTTCCTGCCAGCGCCGGTCGGCAATAATACCCTCCGAAAGCATTTTTTGATCGCGATTATAAATTGTCTGGCTGAGCTGCAGTTCGCTGAGTGCTTTAAGATATTGCTGCTGCAGCATCAACAGATCCGGGCTGCTTATCCGGGCCAGCACAGCCCCCTTTTCGACTTTATCACCCACCGCTACCAACAGTTGATTGATTACGCCTGCCGCAGATGCACTGACGACATATTCATGGCTGGGTGGAATGACCACTTTGGCCGGTGCATAAAGCCCTGGAATGTGTTGAGCAGGCGTCAGTTTTCCCAGTTTTACGCCCAGATTGGCGATCTGTTCAGTGCTTATTTGAATGGCATTTTCAGGCGCAGGAGCAGCCAGACAGGCACTTGCAAAAGCAAGGGTAAAGCACACAGCCAATACTGTAGAAAGGTGACTAAAGCCGTCCTGAGCGCAGTCGAAGGGATCGGCTCGATTATTTTGTTCTTTAAACCTTGTGTCTTGCGCCTTGGCCCTTAATGATTTCATGATTTTCATGGCAATACTCCGACGGCCTGGTTATAAAGCGCCTGATCTCTCTGTAACATGACCGCGCGTTCTTTCGCATTCAGAATGGCTTGTTGTGTCCGGGACTCGATTTTTAATAAATCCATCAGATTAATTTCACCCACAGAAAAAGCCAGCTGGGACATGTTTAACAATTCTTCAGAAAGCTTTTTCTGCTCATTGGCAGTGTCCAATTCGACTCGATTAACTTCCAGATTATGTTCCGCTTCGTGATGCGCCTGTTCCAGATCGCGATAAAGTTGTTCACGTTCGGCGATTAATTTGTTTAATTCAACATTTACAGCCGCAATGTGCGGCTGTAAATGAGCGCTGCCGCCAAAAGGAATGCTCACCCCGACATTGAAAAATTCCGCTCTATTACTACGCGAATCAACGCCTTCATCACTTAATATACCAGCGATGACATTAGTTTGACCCGAACCTATTGATTTAATGGCATTAATCTGAGCTTGTTTACGCTCAATCTGACTGTTAATCGCGACCAGGGTCGGATGGTTTTGCCCGATTTCCTTTAATGCCGCCAGGTTTTCTTCATAGATGTTCGGCACTTTGGTCATTTGGGTAATGGTGGTGTAACGTTTGCGAGCGTGCATCAGTTCTGCTTCAGCCAGGGTGTAACACGGAACGTTTTTGCAGCAACTCTGTTTGTGCCAATAATTCATCGGCACGAGGCAGATCTCCCAGTTCAACGCGACGCTGGATTTTATTTAATAATTGTGCATAAACGTCCAGCTCCACTTGCGCCTGTTCGAAACGAATTTTCGCCAGGGCCATATCCCACAAAGCGCCCCTAACCAATCCCGCGACGCGTAATTTAATCCCCGCTGCTTGCAACTGAGCGCTGCTTTCAGCCTGATTGGCCAGCTTATGTTCTGCGTCACGTTGCCCTAGATTCCATAGCGGCACCTGCACATTCGCAGTCGCATAATTCAGTCTGAACGAGGAAATTGATTGATAGCCGACTGATGCTTGTGATGCACCTGCTGTCCAGCTTTGACTGCGCTGAGCAATCGCCGCGGCTTCTTCTTCCAGTGCTTTAAGCCAGCTGGTATCCGGATATTTTTCCAGGGTCAGGTCGATGACTTTGGCTAAAGTCAGGGTCGCATCAATTTCAATGGGGTCGTGATGGGTGACAACAGGTGTCGATTCTGCAAAACCCAGCGAAGTTGCCAGCATATAAACGGGCAGGCAGCCACGGATGAGGTTAAGAGCAAGCATATAAAGCTCCGGTCGCGGTTGGTGCCGCGTTAAAAGTAACGATTAGAAATAAAATCAACAAGGTTCTGCTATAGAACTTGAAAAATCAGAGGCTTGATTATAGCTGAGCGGGTGGTGCGCGAGGGGTGTGCGATGGCATGGATAAAACCCCTGCAATCGGCGGCGAGCGCGGCGATAACGAGGTGTTGAAAGCCGAAAGTGGAGGCGGAATAAGCGCTATTGATTGTACAAGGTAATAACTGTTATCGGGAGCGGCAGAGGGCGTATTCTGGCTTTGTGTAATGCCGGCGCCGACTCCAAAAAGGACGGTATCTGAACTGGAGTAATCATCTGCTGTCTGAAAGCCTGGTAAGTCATCTACAGCACTGAATGTTTCCAGGCCGGGGACATGCAGACCTATCTTGGCAATATGTTTGCCGGCATGGGCGTGCGTCAGCGGCGCAATAAATTGCAGCAGCATGAGCGAGATGACAATAAGCGGACGGAATGAGAGAGACATACGAATAATGCTATGCTATAAAAATGCAATTAACAACTTGAAACCTGCATTATCCGCCCCAACCTTAATCAAATATGAATTTTAATGCGTTTAACCTTGTGAGTATTATGAATAAAACTATCGGCATTATGGCTACTTTATTAATTGGCCTGTCCTTATCCTTGGGCAGTATTTCAGATGCAGAGGCCAAGCGCTTTGGCGGCGGCAGTTCCTTTGGCGGCAAATCCTCGTTCAGCCAGCCTTACAAACGCTCGGCAGCGCCGCCGGCACGATCTGCCAGTCAGCAGCAGGCAACACAACAAAACCAGGCGGCCAAGCAGGGCATGGCCAGCCGTGGCGGTTTAATGGGTATGCTGGGCGGTCTGGCATTGGGTGGTTTGCTGGGGGCGATGTTTTTTGGTGGCGCGTTTGAAAACATTAACTTCATGGATATTCTGGTTTTGGGCGGCATTGCCTTTCTGCTATACAAATTGTTTGCCGCCAAAGCGGGCGCAGCGCAGCGGCCAGCTTATCAGCGCACGGTGAATGATAATAATCAGGACAGTGTTTCATCTTACAAGCCTTATCAGGAGCCGGCGCAAGCGAGTAGCGCTGGTTTTGATACCGATATTTTGTTCAAGAAAGACCAAAAAAATACCCTGGCTTCTGATGCCGCTGCTCCGGATGTTCAACAAGAAGCCGATTTCAGTGAAATGGTTATCCCCAAGGGCTTTGAGCCGCAGGATTTTCTGGCCGGCGCAAAAATAGCGTACAAAAATCTGCAAAAAGCCTGGGATGAGCGTGATCTGGCCGAAATCAGAAGCTTGAGCACGGATAAGGTCTTCGCCGAAATTCAGGATCAACTGAAGGCCTCGGATGCCGAAAACCGTACCGACATACTCAAGCTGGAAGCGGAATTACTGGACGTCAGAGAGATAGGTTCGGAACTGGAGGCGGTTGTGCTCTTTGAAGCTGTTATGCGCGAAGATGCCAGCGGTCAAGCCGAGCAGATCAGAGAAGTCTGGCATTTTGTTAAACCGAAGATCAGCATCCAGCCCAAATGGTATCTGGACGGCATTCAGCAATTGCAAGAGTAATTTCGGTTCTCCTGTTTTTTACATCAAAATTCGGCGCTTTTTCGACCCCGTCCCCTCCGGTCTGAGTGGGCGGGGTGGGCGATAAAAAAACCGAGTTTTGGTTCGTGTCTATGTTTACAGTCGAGGCGTGTTTACGCGCACCATAAATAGAAAGATGTTGCGACGAAGCACGCGCTATCGCCCCTGGGGCAATTTGTTATCACTGCACTAAGGTTTGGTTTCCATGAGGCGAAAGGATTAATCCGCCCGGAATTTGGAAAATAGACCATCCGGATATGAGTAAGCGTGGATTGTTTGAAACTTAACAGCGATGCTCAAATAAGCAGAAGACGCAAGCGGCTTCGGGTGATCAGAACATGTTCTATTCTAGGAGTTAGACAGCTTTCAGGAACTGAAAACCAGCTGGAGGACGTTTATTTTTGTGCTTTGAAGGCAAACAAAAAACCCAGCCGAAGCTGGGTTTTTTGGGCTTACATTTTGTTACAAGCTTATAAAGAGATAGAGCTTGAAACTTTTTGTTTAGACTCATCTGGGTTGTCGATGCAACCTGTTAAGCCAACAATCATAAGAGCCATAGCTAAAAGTGATAAAACTTTTTTCATAATATAATCCTCCAAAAGGGTTTAAATATTTTTTGTTATAGATTGTGCACTAATTTGCTTAAGCACCGTTATTTTATATCATGACCGGATGGGTGATGCAATAATAAAATTTTCTTGTTTGGCAAGGTTCTCTCTACAACGTGTTTATATCTTCAGGCAGATTAATAGCAATCTCGTTATTGTGCCATTTGGCAGTCCCGATGGTTGACCATTGGGAGGCAAGATTGCTGTGCAATAGATCATGAACCCAATAAGATGGCGCGCTGTTTTTTTTCATTTTTATCTGAAAAAGCGTGTTTTCTAAATTTAAGCCTATTTTTTGTCCCCAGAAAGCGGTCACTTTCATGATGAATTTTTTCAGTCTAGTGTTATGTATGGTGGGTGTGACAGCAATATTGGCCCACATCGAGTGGACACGGCCCCAATTAGGAGCTAGCAAGCGGCCTTGTTCATTAACAAACGGCAGCCAGCGTTCAATACCATTCGCATCGATATAGGTGATGGCCAAGATATGGTCATAGCCGGCAAAATGATCGTGCAGGTATAGGGCGTGGGGTACTATGCCCAAAAAGGCTTGCGAGATTATCAACAGTGAGTTGCTAGCCTGGGCAAGTGAGTTGGTAATGGGATTTTGTTTGACGTCAATATTCAGTCTATAAATCAGGCCGTAATGAAGAGTACTGTTGAGTTGTAGGAGTAACAACAAAATGAATACTTTAGACAGCTTTGCACAAAAAACTTTGGGGTATTGATTTGCGTAGCGCTCAAAAATGCGGTGATAAAGCGTATTGTTTTCCAGTCTGATGCTTTCATTGCTGCATTCCGATGTGCAACTGAGTCGTCTGCGCGTGTCGGCAATCGTGCGGTATTTTGCCGACGCGAAGTGGTAGATTCCCGGAAGTCGCATCATTAATCCTGGAGGGATCAGATAGCGCATGTGCAGAAAAATATGAATATAGGTATCCACTCCCGAGTAGAGACGGTTTTTATTGTCCAAAGCGTAGAGGTCGGCCAGCAAGCTTTCTTGTTTTAACGAGGCAAGAGCAGGATAGTTAGCTGCGTTTTCTTGAGCATTTTTAAAGTCAATGCATTTAAAAATGTCAAAATGATTAAGAATAAGCACGGTTCGATTGCATAAAGGACAGTCGCGATCAAAAAACACGGTCAGCGACGGTTGCTTTGCTGTTAATAGATTGCCGAGCGAGCGCCAGCACTTGAATGGAACCAGAAGGCTATAAAAAATCACCATCCCCAGGCCAAAGGGATAAATGTTTAATGTAAGCGTGATGCCAAGGTGCAGGCCGATGCCGATTAACAGATAAATAACACGTAAATTGCGCTTAAAGACAAGAAACGGAAAGCTAAATTGAAAAACCAGGATGGTATAGCCGATGGTTTTTACCAGGAGTTCTTTGTTCAGCAGCCATGACATGTCAAGGGCTGATACGTAATAGGGTTGCGTTGCTGGCAACCAGGAGCCCAGGCCGTTGCGCCAGTGCGGAGCAAACATTTTATGCACGGCAGAGTCGAAATATAAAAAGCCAAGGCAAATCAGAATGGGCAGGTAGTAAGCTAAGATCGAGACGGTAGGTTTTGTGTAGGCTTTATAATGAACAAAAGGAGTGCAGAGTTTGTATCTGAGGTTGTCTATGGAAAAGGCTTTGTCACCGGGCATCAAAAGCAGAAAGAATCCCGCGCCGATCATGAAGCTGTCAAATCCGCCATCAAAATCACGCTGCATGGGGGTGAAGTTAACAAAGATGATCCAAAGTATGTAGTTGCAGGTAACTGCAAATTGATAGCGATAGCCGACAGTTACAAATGCCGCAATGATTCCCCAAATACATAAAAAAAGGGGGATCAGCGGAAACTCTACATCGATGTAGGGGACAGGATCGAAGATCAGGTGATTAAAATATAACAGGAAAATAATTTCCTGTAGAGTAATCAGTCCGTAAAGAAGCCGGAAAAAGCCGATGCCTGTAGCAGGGACTTGTCGTGAATAAAGGGAAAAAAATTTTGAGTAGAGATGTTTATACATTTCAAGGTTCGAAGGGTCGAAGAAATGTATAAATTATAAAAGAAATAAATGGATTTAGTGGGGAAATGCTCGGATGAAACTAAGGCCGTTATCGGGCTCTGTTTGAGTTGATAACGGTCTTAGCGAGAATCTATTAAAGCTTATTTCTCGTCATCTGGGTGTTCTGCGAAGACCCATTTTACGAGGAAATAACCAGCGGCTATAATAACAACTGCACCAACCATGCCTGCTGGTTCTTTTAACATTTCAGTGATATCTAAGATCGCTCCCATGAGTGTCCTACCTATAATTATGATTTTAAAAAATGCTAAATACTTAGCAAACGGAAAGATTATGATACTTTAGGGGCTGGTAAAGTCAAGGGTTTATTTGCCGGTGTTGGCTAAAGCCGTTGGGCAGGCCAAGCTATTTTTTTGTTGAAATTAAAGCTCGATAGCGAGGGTGTTATGCTTTAAAATAAAAAATTATAAGCTGAAACTTGAGGGTTTAAGAAATGATAAAAAAACGCGTTAAAATTTTGCCATTAGCGGCGATTTTCTTTGCACTCTCGGCGCAGGCGGATATTGCACTTAAAGATGAGTCTGAAATTTTGGGTAAATGGAATGTGTATGCTGAGGCGGCTAAGCTGGATGGCGAGAAGAAAGCACTGACAGTAGAATGGGATTTTAAGGAAGACGGCACTTTGCAAACGACATCAACGGACTCCGTCGGACGAACCAGTGAGTTCAAGGTGGCGCTTAAGTATTCTGTGGCAGATGGTGTCATTAAGAAGCAGGCGACGCCGGGACGGGAAAAATTTGAATCATGCAAGGTCGTTGAAAAAGACGGATCCAAAATGGTCTTAAAGTGTACATATCTTTATTTCTTTCTAACAAAAAAATAATTAATTAAAAAGGGTATAGCTATGATAGGTGGTATTGTAATGATTCTCGTGGCTCTCTGGTTTTATCAGTCAGCCATGAAAGCCAAGGTAAGTAACGTAATAATGTGGGTTGCGATTGCGGCGGTCGGCTTTTACGGCCTGCAGTTATTGCTGGTTAATCTCAATATTTATATATTGGAGTCATTTAGAGCTAGCGAGACCGGCACTGCCTATGAATCACTTCAGGGGGCGGATAGAAAAAATGAAGGCGATTTTCTGGGCTTTACCGGAGTACTAAAGTCACTTTATTTAGAGTTGTCGCCTTCAATCGTTAGTTTTTTCGCGATGGCATTTGTGCGGATCAAGTTTGTCACTAAAGAGACTTTGTCAATGGCAAATCTGTTCGGCGGCCTCAAAGAAATGTTTCAAGGCATCAAACAAAGCTTTAAAACCACAGAAAAATAAGCCGGGAAAATAACAATTAAAAAAGCTCAAGCCGTGCTTGGGCTTTTTTTATTTATCGCTGGCTATGAATAAACCCAGCATTTGTCAACAAGGGTTCATAGTCTATTGCAGGCTGCTTGCCTAAGCAGAACCGTTATGCGGCTGTCACCCTGGATACCAGGAAGATAAGCGCAGTAATGAACAGAACTGTGAATATCACCCCGGCTATCACATAAGGCATGAGTGATCCTTGTTCAAAGTCTTTAAGCCTGTTGTCTTCGCTTTGTACGCCGATGGCGGCCGATAAAACGCTTTTAATGACTTGTAAAATCGTTGGCTTTGACATGCCCGTCTCCCATAAATAAAAAAAATCATAGTGGTTGCTTGCTTATTAAGCAATGATTATATTCAGCCGGCACTCGGCTTTATTTCATCCAAATTGACAAATCCCCGGCAGTCTCAATGAGCAAAATAGAATTATTAAAGCAGCTATTGTCGCAAAGAATCTTGTTTCTTGATGGCGCAATGGGCACGATGATCCAAGGCTACAAGCTGGAAGAAAAAGATTATCGAGGCGAGCGTTTTGCAGCATGGGAGGTTGATCTTAAAGGCAACAACGATCTGCTGTCATTAACCCAGCCGGACATCATCAAATCCATTCATAGCGCTTATTTGGAAGTCGGCTCTGATATTGTTGAAACCAATACCTTCAACGCGACCTGCATCGCCATGGCCGATTACCGGATGGAGTCCCTGGCGTATGAGATCAATGTTGAATCGGCGCGGCTTGCCAGGCAGGCGGCCGATGAATACACCCAAAAAACACCGGAAAAACCAAGGTTTGTCGCCGGGGTTTTAGGTCCAACCAACCGCACAGCATCGATGTCTCCCGATGTCAATGATCCGGGATTTCGCAACATTTCTTTCGATGAGCTGGTGGAAGCTTATACGGATGCAACGCGAGGCCTTATAGACGGCGGTGCGGATATTATTCTGATTGAAACCGTATTCGACACGCTGAATGCCAAGGCCGCCATTTTTGCGGTTGACAGCTATTTTGAAAAAATCGGCTATAAATTGCCGGTCATGATTTCCGGCACGATTACCGACGCCTCCGGTAGAACGCTGTCGGGTCAGACTGTCGGCGCTTTCTGGAATTCATTACGGCATATCGAACCGATTTCCTTTGGTTTTAACTGTGCCCTGGGCGCCAAAGAGCTGCGCCAGTATATCGACGAATTATCTACACTTTCCGAGACTCATGTGTCCGCGCATCCGAATGCCGGTTTGCCCAATGAATTTGGTGAATATGACGAGTCTCCGGAAGCCATGGCGGAGGAGTTGGCCGACTGGGCCAAGAGCGGGTATATCAACATCATCGGCGGCTGCTGCGGCACCTCGCCGGCGCATATCAAAGCCATCGTCGAAGCCGTCAAACCGCATAGCCCCAGAAAGCTGCCGGAGATCGAGAAACAATGCCGGCTAGCAGGCTTGGAGCCCATGAATATCGGCCCGGATTCTTTGTTTGTGAATGTCGGCGAGCGCACTAACGTGACCGGTTCGGCCTTGTTCAAACGTCTGATTGTTCAGGGTGATTTCGAAACCGCGCTGGATATTGCCAAGCAGCAGGTTGAGAACGGTGCCCAGATTATTGACATCAACATGGATGAAGGCATGTTGGAGTCAAAAGAAGCCATGGTGCGGTTTCTTAACCTGATTGCGTCCGAGCCGGACATTGCCAAAGTGCCCATCATGCTCGATTCATCGAAATGGGAGATTCTGGAAGCCGGCCTTAAATGCATTCAGGGTAAAGGCGTGGTCAATTCCATCTCGATCAAAGAAGGTGAAGAGGCGTTTATCAATCATGCCAAACTGATTCGCCGCTATGGGGCGGCGGCTATCGTCATGGCATTTGATGAGCAAGGGCAGGCCGATAGCAAAGACAGAAAAGTCGAAATATGCCGGCGGGCCTATAAAATTCTTACCGGACAGATCGGCTTCCCGGCGGAAGACATTATTTTTGACCCCAATATTTTCGCGATTGCCACCGGCATTGACGAACACAATAATTACGGTCTGGATTTTATCGAAGCCGCCAGCGAAATCAAACGCACATTGCCTCATGCTTTGATTTCGGGGGGCGTGTCCAACGTGTCGTTTTCTTTTCGCGGCAACGATCCGGTCCGGGAAGCCATACACGCCGTATTTTTATACCACGCCATCAATGCCGGCATGGACATGGGCATCGTCAATGCCGGGCAATTGGGAATTTACGACGATATTCCCGAAGAGCTGCGGGATGCGGTCGAAGCGGTCGTTTTAAACCTCGGTCCGGACGCTACGGAAAAACTGCTGGAACTGGCGGAAAAGTACCGTGGCGACGGCAGCACGGCGGCAAAACAGGAAGATGGTGAATGGCGCAGCTGGCCGGTCAGCAAGCGGCTGGAGCATGCCCTGGTCAAAGGCATTGCCGATTATATCGAAGAAGATACCGAACAGGCCCGGCTTGAAGCCGAAAGGCCCCTGCATGTGATTGAAGGCGCCTTAATGGATGGCATGAACGTGGTCGGCGACCTGTTTGGCGCCGGTAAAATGTTCCTGCCGCAAGTGGTTAAATCGGCGCGGGTCATGAAAAAAGCCGTCGCCTATTTAATGCCTTATATGGAGGCCGACAAAGCTGGCGAAATCAGCACCAACGGCAAAATCCTGATGGCCACAGTGAAAGGTGATGTGCATGACATCGGTAAAAATATCGTCGGCGTGGTGCTGCAGTGCAATAACTACGAGGTGATTGATTTAGGCGTCATGGTGCCTGCAGAGAAGATTTTACAAACCGCGCGCTTGGAAAACGTCGATATTATCGGCCTAAGCGGCCTGATTACGCCGTCTCTGGATGAAATGGTGCACATGGCCAAAGAGATGGAGCGTCAAGGGTTTGAAATTCCCTTGATGATAGGCGGCGCGACGACCTCGCGCGCGCATACCGCAGTGAAAATTGAGCCGAATTATCATGGCCCGACAGTTTACGTAACCGATGCATCCCGAGGTGTCGGTGTCGCCAGCAATTTACTGAGTACCGATCTGAAAGAGGACTTCATTAGAAAAATACGACAAGAATATGAAGAAGTCAGGGATAGGCACAAAGGCCGCGAAGCCAAAACCAAACAACATTCCCTGGATGAAGCCCGGCGCAACAAATTTAACTGGGGCCGTTATGAGCCGGTCAAGCCTTCATTCCTGGGCATAAAGGTCATTGACCGGTTTCCGCTTGATACCCTGGTCTGGTATATCGACTGGACGCCGTTTTTTCAAACCTGGGAAATGGCTGGAAGCTACCCCAAAATATTGGCTGATAAAGTCGTGGGCGTCGAAGCGCGCAAGCTGTTTGACGATGCCCAGACCATGCTGAACAAAATCATCAATGAAGAATGGCTCACGGCGCGGGCCGTTATCGGTTTCTTTCCTGCCAACAGCGAAGGCGATGATGTGCTGGTGTATGCCGATGAAACGCGGACGCAGCAACGGGAAATTTTGCACCACCTGCGTCAGCAAAATGTAAAAGCGCCCGGGCGCCCCAACTACTGTTTGTCTGATTTTATTGCGCCGGTAGACAGCGGCAAGGCCGATTATATCGGTGCCTTCGCGGTCACCACCGGTATTGGCATCGAAGCCAAGCTGGAGCAGTTCGAGCGCGACCATGATGATTACAGCGCCATCATGCTGAAAGCGCTGGCTGACAGACTGGCAGAAGCGTTTGCCGAATACATGCACGAGGCGGTCAGAAAGAATTACTGGGGCTATGCGCAAGACGAAGCCCATGACAGGGAGCACTTAATTCACGAGGCTTATCAGGGTATCAGGCCGGCACCGGGTTACCCCGCTTGTCCCGATCATACCGAGAAAGCCAAGCTGTTTGAATTGCTCAAGGCAACCGAGAATACCAGCATTAAATTGACTGAAAGCTATGCCATGTACCCGGCGTCCGCGGTCAGCGGCTGGTATTTTTCTCATCCCGAAGCACAGTATTTCAATGTCGGGAAAATTGACAGGGATCAATTGCAGGATTATTCCCGCCGCAAAGGCATTGCCGAGGAAGTCGCCGAGCGCTGGCTGGCAGCGCATTTGCATCATTGAGTCAAAAGATCAGGAGGGAACGTGGCCGCTGTTGCCAGAACAGTTACTATTCAGCATCATTTGTCATTCCGGGCAGAGCGAGGAATCTTGAAGGCTGGACGCATTAGCCAACATTTAAGATTTCTCCCGTTTGTCGAAATGACAGCATAATCAAGCACCTTACAAAAAAACGCTGAATAATTACCCAGAATATTCAAAATCATTCACGAGAGAAAGCGAAAAGGTATAGCCATGCCAACCAAAGAAAAAGTGGAGCGTTCGCTGGAGCGATTGATGTATGCCAGCCGCTGGATTCTGGCGCCGATTTACATCGGCATGAGCCTGGCGCTGTTGGCGCTTTCGGTCAAGTTTTTTCAGGAGCTTTATCATTTCCTCCCGCATGTCTTTGAAGTGGATGAATCCGAACTGGTGTTGACCTTGCTGACCTTGATTGACCTTACCCTGGTGGCGAGCCTGGTTGTGATCGTTATGTTCAGCGGCTATGAAAATTTTGTTTCGCAAATGGATCTGGGCGAAGCCACCGAGAAACTGGACTGGCTCGGCACGCACGATTATGCCTCATTAAAAATGAAAGTGGCGGCATCGATAGTCGCCATTTCATCGATACACTTGTTGAAGATATTCATGAATGTGCAGACCACGGATAACGATAAAATCATGTGGTATGTGCTGATTCATCTGACTTTCGTTGTATCCGCCCTGTTTATGGGTTTTCTCGACAAACTGGCCAAACATTGATGAAACCGCTCATGCTGTTCGGCACGGATGGCTGCCATCTTTGTGAAGACGCTCAACGCATTGTCAAGGACTGCCTGCCGGGTAGATTCGAGCAGATGGTTGAGCTAATCGATATTGCCGAACAGGAACAATGGCAGGAACGCTATGCCATTCGCATTCCTGTTTTGTATCACCCGGAAACCCGAAAAGAGCTGGGCTGGCCCTTCGACCAGGCCGAGGTTGCAGTATTTATCCGCGCCTTAAAGATTGATGCCTAACTATTCTGCTCGCCTTCATACGCTTCCGGCGGGTAGAGGGCGGCAGATTTGTTCGGATTCATAGCGCGGTTTGACGGGTTTATCCAATAAGCGGCTAGTTTTTGGCCTTGGGCGCTTCTGCGGGTTTGCTAGTTTCGGTGGCCGTTTCAGCTTTACTTTCCGCTTCAGATTCCATGACAACCGCAGATATGCAGTTCATCAGGCTTTCCGTGTAGTTGCTGTGAGCATCAGCGAGCGCTTTGGCCGAACCAAAATCGGTGCGCAATTCTTCCAGGGTTTTTTTAGGGTCTTGGGACTCGTTCAAGGTCAGCATTTTGGTATAGTTGCGATATGCCGTCATGCGATTGGGATCGGCCGGAAAAATGCCGGGCATGTTTTCGGAGGTCATGTCAACGACACATTTGGTCATGTGTTCAGGTTCGATTTTATAGTCCTTAATATCTTTTTCCTTTTGCATTTGCGCTAATACAGCTTGTTGATATTGATCTTTTTCAGCGCAGGCTGAAAGTAATAATGCGGATATGGAAATCAGCAGAAGTTTTTTCATGGAAGAGTAACCGTTATTTTAATGATGTGATGTAACAATGTATTGATTATACGGCTATTGCCGGATAACCGTTGTATGATTGTATAAAGTCCGTTTTGTTCCAGTGTTGCCTTGTATTTGACAACAGTTCTTACAGACAAGGCAGCGTTGCCAAGCTTGTCCGCTCCTACTGCACACTGATTTCCTGCATGGCTTGTTCTACCCAGGCTTCAGCCTCGGCATTAATGTCGGCGGCTTTGCGGCCTTTGCTTTCAATGGGAGGGCCAATTTTTACCCTGATCGTGCCGGGATATTTCAAGAAACTATAGCGCGGCCAGTATTCGCCGGCATTATGGGCAATGGGGATCACTGGATATCCCGATTTATGTGCCAGTATGGCGCCTCCGGCGCTAAATTTTGTGGGTTCGCCCACAGCAGTTCGGGTGCCTTCAGGATAAATCAGCACCCATAAGCCCTCGTTTAAATATGCAGTGCCTTTGTCGAGCAGGATGCGCAAGGCATCCCGCTGATTCTTGCGATCGATGGCAATGGGTTTCAGGGTGGCGAGAGCCCAGCCCCAGAGCGGCATCCAGAGTAATGAGCGTTTTAGCAAGGTCGAGTGAGTCGGGATAAATTTCCGTAGCGCCAGCGTTTCCCAGGCCGACTGATGTTTGCTGAGCACAATGGCCGTAGGTTGCGCTTTAATGTGTTCAAGGCCTTCAACCTGATAACGGAGGCCGCAAAAAAAATTGGCCATCCATAAAATGACATCTACCCATAGGTTGGCTATTTTAAAGCGCCGCTCGAATGATAAGAAAAAGGTTAACAGAATCAGGACGCCGACGATGGTAGCTGTCAGAAAAATACAGACAAAGAAAATGGCCGAGCCTAGGTAAAGACGAATCTTATTGCCCTGAAATGATGTGCTGTGCTGCGTCATAAAGATTTTCGAAAACAGGAATGTTAAGGTCTGGATTATCGGTTAGAGTTTTTTGGCCCTTACCGGTTTTGACCAGTATTGGAGCCGCGCCTACCGCTTGAGCTGTCTGAATGTCACGCAGGGAATCGCCGATAAAAAACATGCCCTGCAAACTGACATGGTGGTCGGCGGCAAAAGCTTCGAGCAGGCCTGGCCTGGGTTTGCGGCAGTTGCAGTTATCAGCGGGCCCGTGCGGACAAAAATAAACGGCATCAATTTTTCCACCTTTTTCGGCGGTCAGTTGCTGCATTTTGGCATGGATTTTTTCCAGCATGGTCAGATCAAACAAGCCGCGGGCGAGGCCGGACTGATTGCTGATAACCACCACTTTATAGCCATGCCGGTTGAGCAGGGCAATGGCTTCAAGGCTGCCGGCAATGGGCTGCCATTCGTCCGGCGATTTGATGAATTGATCCGAGTCGGCGTTGATAACGCCGTCACGATCCAGCAAAACGTATCGGCTCTGACTCATCCGGGCTGATCAGGGCTGCAGTTTGGAGATGTCGGCACAGGTTAAAAACTGCTTGGACAACAGCGTCAGTAAGGCCAGTCGGTTGGCGCGCAGGTCCAAATCATCGGTCATCACCATGACATGATCAAAAAAAGCATCCACGTCGTTGCGTAATCCCGCCAAACGGCTGAGGGTGGCCTGATAATCGTGTTTTTCCAGCAGCGGCAGAATGTCGTCCGCAGACTGTCTGGCGGCGGCCAGCAGCCGTTTTTCATCGGCTTCAGCAAGCTGGCCTATGTTTGCGGACGCGGGGGTTTCCGATTTTTTCAGAATATTGCGGATGCGTTTATTGGCAGCCGCCAGGCTCTCGGCTTCGGGCAGTTGCCGGAATATTTTGACGGCCTCAAGGCGCTGCATAAAGTCTAAAGGTTCGGCGGGGTTGACCGACATCACGGCATCAAATTCATCCGCGCGGTAGCCGTGATCCAGACAGTAGCCTTTCAGACGCTCAAAAATGAAATCCGCTACACGGTTTCCCGTTTCAGGGTGATTAAATTCGTGGCTAAACAGCGTTAGCGAATACTCGATTAACTGTTGGATGTTGAGATTAATATTATTTTCTATGAGCGTGCGGAGTATGCCTAGCGCCGCTCTTCTTAGGGCATAAGGGTCTTTGTCGCCAGTAGGGATCAAACCGGCGCTGAAGATGCCGGTCAAGGTATCGATTTTTTCGGCAATGGCCAGAATTTGGCCGGTCTGGCTAGCGGCTGTCGGAGCCCCGGATTGTTTGGGGAAATATTGCTCTTCAAGCGCCCAGGCGACTTCGGAAGCTTCGCCGTCGGCCAGCGCATAATAGCGGCCCATAATGCCTTGCAGATTGCCGAACTCGCCGACCATATCAGTCATCAGATCAGTTTTTGCCAGCAAGGCGGCGCGTTTGGCCAGTTCAACGTCTGCGTAAATGTGCGTGGCAATATAATCGGCCAGCTTGACGACGCGTTCGGTTTTGTCGGCTAGTGTGCCTAATTTTTCCTGAAAGATGATGCTGCCCAGGTTTAGCAGATGTTCTTCCAGATGTTTTTTCCGGTCCTGTTTCCAGAAAAATTCGGCATCGGACAGGCGCGGCGTAATGACGCGCTCGTTACCTTGTTGTATCGACTTGGGATTGCTGCTTTCGATGTTGCTGAAGGTGATGAAATGCGCCAGCAAATGGCCGTCGGCGTTTTTAACCGGAAAATATTTCTGGTTGGTCTGCATCGTGGTGATCAGTACTTCGGCAGGCAATCCAAGAAAGCGCGCATCGAAATTTCCGGTAACCGGAACCGGCCATTCATTGAGGGCGGCAATTTCTTCCAGTAGCTCCTCTTCGATGTGGGCTATGCCGTTGACCGTGGCCGCCGCTTGTTGGGCCGCCGCACGGATCAGCGCTTTACGTTCTTCAAAATCAGCAATGACCCTGCCTTGCTGGTACAGGGTATCCCGATACTGTTCCGGCTGGCCGAGTTCGATTTTTTGCGGCGCATGGAAGCGGTGGCCGTAAGTGACAGATCCGCTTTCCAGTCCCAGAATTTCAGTTTTAATCGCAGTATCGCCGTAAAGCAAGACCGCCCAATGGACAGGGCGAACGAATTCGGTGCTGAAATTGCCCCAGCGCATTCTTTTGGCAATCGGCAGGATAGCAATACTGTGCCGGATGATGTCCGGTATCAGCTTCTCGGTAGCTTGGCCTTTTATGTTTTGCGTGTAAGTCAGCCATTCGCCCTTGTCGGTCCTTAGGCGTTCCAGTTTGTCGAAAGTGGTGCCGCAGCTTACGGCAAAACCCTGCGCAGCCTTGCTGGGCGTGCCGTCTGCCGCAAATGCCGCTTGCACGGCAGGGCCGCGTTTTTCAACCGTTTTGTCGGGCTGCGCCGTGGACAGGTTTTCGATAATCACCGCCAGACGTCTGGGGGTTGCATAGGCTTTGCTGCCGGTAAAGCTTAAGTCGGCGTCTTTTAAGCCTTGGCAGATGTTGTCCAGTAAAGCATTGCTCAGTTTTAGCAGGGTTTTGGGGGGCAGTTCTTCGGAGCCCAATTCAAAAAGTAAATGTTTGCTGCTCGCCATTACGCGGCTCCTTGCTCGACAATCATGGGGAAGCCCAGCGACTCGCGGCGCTGGTAATAGGCTTCGGCAACGGATTTAGCCATGTTTCTGACTCTTAAGATGTAGCGCTGGCGTTCGGTGACTGAAATGGCGTGGCGAGCATCCAGCAGATTAAAGGCATGCGAGGCTTTCAGTACCATTTCGTAGGCGGGCAAAGGCAAATCCAGTTCGATCAGTTTCCGGCATTCCTGTTCGTAGGTATCAAAGCCGTGAAACATGAATTCGACATTGGCATGATCGAAGTTATAAGCCGACATTTCGACTTCATTCTGATGGAAAACATCGCCATAAGTAACGGTGCCGAACGGGCCTTTGGTCCAGACCAGATCATAGACGCTTTTAACGCCCTGTAAATACATGGCGATGCGCTCCAGACCGTAGGTGATTTCACCGGTCACCGGTTTGCATTCGAGGCCGCCGACTTGCTGAAAATAGGTAAACTGGGTCACTTCCATGCCATTTAGCCAGACTTCCCAGCCCAAGCCCCAGGCGCCCAGGGTCGGCGATTCCCAGTTGTCTTCGACAAAGCGGATGTCGTGTTCGAGCAAGTCAAAGCCCAAATAGCGCAAGGAGCCGAGATACAGTTCCTGAATATTGGCCGGCGAAGGCTTTAAAGCGACCTGAAACTGGTAGTAATGCTGCAGGCGATTGGGGTTTTCGCCAAAGCGGCCGTCGGTGGGGCGGCGCGAGGGCTGCACATACGCCGTATTCCAGGGCTCCGGGCCTATGGCGCGCAGAAAAGTGGCAGGGTGGAAGGTGCCCGCGCCTACTTCCTGATCCAAAGGCTGTAATAAAATACAGCCTTGCTGGGCCCAGTATTCCTGCAGGGCCAGGATAAGTCCCTGAAAAGTGGATAAATCGTTGTTTATACTCGACACGGCGGCTAAAGTTAGGCAATAAAAAAAGCGGCAATTATAACTTAAAAATGTTGTGGGTGCAGGGTAGGGAATTAAAATTGCCTGCTTGGCGAAGATAAGGAGCCTCGCGCCATAGTTGCAATTCCATTTAGGATGACTCAAACTTTTTTTAGACGCAGCACAGAAAGCCTCATTCAACATCAAGCCAGGGTACCATTAGTGACACTTCATTTTATAATCGATCGCCTGCAACAATACTGGCTGTTAGCGCGCTTTGACCGGCCTATCGGCATACTAATTTTATTATGGCCGACCTTATGGGCGCTTTGGGTCGCCAGCAGCGGCAAACCGGACTTGCTGGTTTTGATGGTGCTGTGCCTGGGCGTAGTGCTGATGCGTGCCGCAGGGTGTGTGGTTAATGATTATGCCGATCGTGACTTTGATCCGCATGTGGCGCGCACCAAGCAACGACCTATCGCCGCCGGTAAGGTCAAGCCGAAGGAAGCCTTGATTGTTTTTGTGGTGTTATGTCTGCTGGCTTTCGGCCTGGTATTACTGCTCAACTTCTACACCATTGCGCTGTCCTTCGTTGCCGCCTTTCTGGCGGCCAGCTATCCATTCATGAAACGCTACACGCATTTGCCGCAAGCCTACTTGGGCATTGCCTTTGGCTGGGCCGTGCCGATGGCCTTCAGCGCGCAGACCAACGCGATTCCACTGGTGGCCTGGGTGATGTATTTGGCTGTGGTGTTATGGGCGCTGGTCTATGACACCATGTATGCTATGGTCGACAAGGATGATGATTTGAAAATAGGCGTTAAATCGACCGCCATTCTGTTTGGTGATTACGACCGTCACATCATGGCAGTTTTGCAGCTTATTATTCTGGGTTTACTGGTCGCGGTCGGGCAAATGGCGCAACTGGGCTGGCTGTATTATGGCGGTGTTTTAGTCGCGGCGGGACTGTCGGTTTACCAGCAAAAACTGATTGTTCACCGGGAAAAGAGCCAATGTTTCAAGGCTTTTTTAAATAACAACTGGTTTGGCTTGGCTGTTTTTGCAGGCTTGGTGCTGGATTACCTGCAATGAATTTGCAGCGCTTCTGCGCTTTTCTCTTACTGTTATGCTTGGCATCGATAATCCATGCCGTCGAAATCCCCGTTGTTATGCTGGCAAAAGTGTTTCATCGCCATGTCGATGTCAGCCAATTTTGGGCCAGCGAAAAACTCGATGGAGTACGAGCAAGGTGGGACGGTAAACAGCTCATCTCCAAAGGCGGCCAGGTATTTGCCGCACCGGACTGGTTTATTCATGGCTTTCCTGGCATGCCGCTGGACGGTGAATTGTGGATGGCGCGCGGGCGTTATGAAGACGTGGTTGCCATCGTCCGCAAGCAAAGTCCGCATGCGGGCTGGAAACACATCAAGCTGATGGTGTTTGATCTTCCGGCGCATAAAGGCACCTTCAGCGAGCGGGTGGACGCCATGCGCAAGCTGGCTGCGCAAACCCGCGCGCCTTATCTGGCTGTGATTGAACAATTCCGCCTGGAATCGGAGGCCTCGTTAATGCAAAAGCGCGATGAAATTACCAGCCAAGGCGGCGAAGGCTTGATGTTGCACCGGCAAAGCACGCTTTATCAAAGCGGCCGCAGTGATGATCTGCTCAAAGTCAAGCCTTTTGAAGATGCCGAAGCCGTGGTCACAGCCTATAGACCCGGAAAAGGCAAAAACACCGGATTGATGGGCTCGATAAAAGTACGCACGGATAACGGCAAGTCGTTTTACATTGGCAGCGGCTTTACCCAGGTGCAACGAAAAAATCCGCCGCCGCTGGGCAGCGTGGTGACTTATCGCTATCAGGGTTTTACCGATGCTGGCATCCCGCGCTTTGCGGTATTTGTGCGTGTGCGGGATGAAGAAGCTAGGCAATAGTCTGCTAGGCCTCTTTGTTTCAACTGGGTGACTTGCTAAAGACCGTGGCCCCTGATTGATAAATCCTGGGACGCCACACATTCAGGTCGGTCATCGGGGCTGTTATTTTAGGTATTGAGTAATAAATATTTCCGGATTGAGCCGGTAGTGAAGCCGCTAATATCAATGCACTCCAGTAGAGAACGATTGTGATCATTAAAAATAAGCTGATCTGCCATGCCGGCACAGCATGCGCTAGCGTACAGAGCTTGAATGTCGCGCTTGAAACACTGCCAGGAGGAGGTCTGCGCCTGCGCTATGAATTGACCGGCGACCCTACACAGTTGCGCATTCCCTCGCCGCAATTGCCTGAGATGACCGATGGCTTATGGCAACACACCTGCTTCGAGGCCTTCATTGCGGCCGAGGGTGATGATCGGTATCATGAGTTCAATTTTTCACCGTCCGGCCAGTGGGCTGCCTATGCTTTTAGCGGCTACCGTACACATTGCGATTGGACAGCCAGCCGGACGCCCGGCATCAATTTCACTCTGAGGGATGAACACTTGCTGCTCGAAGCGCATATCGCCGCCGGAGATTTGCCGTCAAATCTTCGGAACAAGCCCTTTCAGCTGGGTCTGGCCGCAGTGATTGAGGCGATCGATGGCCACCGTTCGTATTGGGCCTTGCATCATCCGGCCGCCAAGCCTGATTTTCATCATCGGAATGGATTCGTTCAGTCGTTCAAAACCGGCGCCCTTAGCCGTTAAGCCTCGGCGCCTCGTTTGTTCAAGCTGTTTAAATCATTATTTTTCATCAAATAACTCATTTGAGAGCCTATGAAATTCGGTATTGACCGTTTACTTGACGACGCTACGCTACGCGCTCCGCTGGCCGGCAAACGCGTGGCCTTGCTCGCGCATCCGGCTTCGGTTACGCGCGATTTAACGCATGTCCTGGATGCCTTGTCCTGCTTTCCGGAGATCAAACTTGGCGCAGCCTTCGGCCCGCAACACGGCCTGCGCGGCGACAAGCAGGACAATATGATGGAGTCGCCCGACTTCACCGACCCGGCACTCGGTATTCCGGTATTCAGTCTGTACGGCGAAGTCCGCAGTCCGACTGACGCCATGATGGAGACTTTCGATGTGCTGCTGGTCGATTTGCAGGATCTCGGCTGCCGTATCTACACCTTCATCACCACACTGCGTTACGTGCTGGAAGCGGCCGCGGCGCATCATAAACCGGTCTGGATACTGGATCGCCCGAATCCGGCGGGACGGCCGATCGAAGGCTTGACGCTGCGTCTGGGCTGGGAAAGTTTTGTCGGTGCAGGTGCTCTGCCGATGCGCCATGGCTTGACCATGGGCGAGCTGGCGCGCTGGTTTATCAGCACGCTCGATCTGGATCTGGATTGCCAGGTGATCACCATGCAGGGCTGGCAACCGGAGGCCTCGCCGGGTTACGGATGGCCGCTGGGCGAACGGGCATGGATCAACCCCAGTCCCAACGCGCCCAATTTGTGGATGACGCGCTGTTATGCCGGCACCGTCATGCTGGAAGGAACGACGCTGTCCGAAGGCCGTGGCACGACCCGGCCGCTGGAACTCTTCGGCGCACCCGATATCGATGCTCGAGGTCTGATCAACATCATGCACAAGACGGCCCCGCAGTGGCTCTTGGGCTGCCGGTTGCGCGAGTGCTGGTTTGAGCCGACCTTTCATAAGCATGCAGGCAAATTGTGCGGCGGAATGCAAATCCATGTCGAAGATGCGGCCTACGACCATCATGCTTTCCGCCCCTGGCGTTTGCAGGCGCTGGCGTTCAAGGCGCTGCGCCTGCAGCAGCCGGATTACCCGCTCTGGCGCGATTTTCCCTACGAATACGAACTCGATCGTCTCGCGATCGACGTGATCAATGGCTCAACCCTTTTGCGCGAATGGGTGGATGACGCCAACGCCGCGCCGGAGGATTTGGATAAGCTTGCCTGGGCTGATGAACAGACTTGGGAGGAAAAGCGCAGATCGTTTTTATTGTATTAGTTGTAAAAATCTGGCTTTGATCTGACATAAATGAAATCGAATTTAGACTTATGCCGACATTATGTTAAAGATTAAAAATGAATATCCGCTACCCGTAGAGTCGAGATGTGGCGCGGTAGCATTAGGTTTGGCTTGCTGTTTCCGTCCCTTTCGTTTGACGGTGTCCTAGTAGCCTTGCCATAACCCCGTTTCCACACCCCGCTCATCGAACCGGACTGGCAGATTTCCCGCATCCGGCTCTCGGACAAGATGTCACACTTTCGCCCACGGATCGTCACGCCCCAAGCGGCTTCAGCGCACCAGACCTAGCGTCTTGTAGAGGTACGGAGGTGGATAGCCTCCGCCTGCACGCTTTCTAACCTTATGCTTGTTGCGTAACCACCGACGCAACCGCGCTGCTGTGTAGTTATCCAGCGCACGATATGCCCGGTTGTACGTCCCTACCTGAAAGTAGTTGGCCCAACCCAGCAACATGCGGTTTAATTTGTACACCAGCAGCGTGGTCTCATGCCACGCCATTGAATAGGCAGTCAATGCATGTATCTTTTCGACCATGCGCCGAATGCTTTTCTTCGATAGCCGGTAGCCCAAATAGACTTTACCGTTTTGCGGCCGATACATCAGGCCAAATGTGTAACCCAGAAAATCAAACTCGCCTTCCAGAATGTTGCAGACTCGTGTTTTATCCTCGTTCACCGTCAGCTTTAGTTGCCCTATGATCTTGCGCATCCATTGCAAGGCTTCTTCGGCCTTACCGCGTCGGCACAAGATCACTAAGGGATAAGGCAATTATTAAAGCACCGTTTATAATAACTCCATTTCGCACAAATGGAGTTATTACTTATGAAGCCATCCACCTTGGCGCGCAACGGTGTCTCTACGGAGATGGTGAACTTGATTGGGCGTCTGATTGATTTGATTGCATGGCCAGAGCGGCGGCGCGCGATGGGTGATGTAACGATTGCGTTGCTCAATGGCAAGCCCCGTGTGGCGGAGGATGTGTTCGGTTGGAATCGAAGATCCGTTGAATTGGGCATTCATGAATATCAAACAGGCATCGTTTGCATCAATGACCTCAGTGCCCGAGGCAAGCCAAAAACCGAAGACAAGCACCCCAAGCTATTGGCTGAAATACAAGCCATCATGGAGCCTCATAGCGAATCCGAATCGAGCTTGCGCACCACCTTGCTGTACACCCACATGACTGCCAAGACGGTGCGCGAGGCGCTCGTGCAAAAGGGCTGGTCTGACGCAGACTTGCCCAGCGTACGCACCCTCTCAAATCTCTTGAATCGCCAGGATTACCGACTGCGTACAGTGACCAAGTCCAAGGTTCAAAAAAAACAGACGAAACCGATGCCATCTTTGCAAACGTCAGAGGCGTGAACGCAAGGGCCGATGCGGATGAGCACAGCTTGAGAATCAGTATAGACACCAAGGCGACGGTTCATGTCGGCGACTACTCCCGAGGGGGGCGTTCTCGTGGAATCGAGGCCGTCAAGGCCTTGGATCATGACCTGTGCATGAAGGAGAAGTTGGTGCCGGGCGGCATACTGGAGCCAGTTGCAGGCAAACCATTTCTATTCTTCGGCACGAACTACAAAACTAGCGACTTTATGGTTGATGGATTACTTCTGTGGTGGCAGCGCAGGAAACCAGAACTACAAGGACTCAAGCAGCTTGTCATTAATTTGGACAATGGACCAGAATGCAATGGACGGCGCAGTCAGTTCCTGCTGCGCATGACAGAGTTTGCGGATCTGACAGGTTTGTGTGTGCGACTGGTTTACTATCCGCCCTATCACAGCAAATACAACGCCATTGAGCGCTACTGGGCGGGACTGGAAAAATCATGGAACGGCTACTTGCTCAGCACGGTCGATGCGGTCATCAATCGTGCGGGCAATTTTTGCTGGAAAGGCATGCGCACCATGGCATGCCTGGTCGATGCCATTTACGAGAAGGGTGTCAAACTTTGCGGCAACGATAAAAGAAACCTTGAGCACCGACTGGAACGATCCGCAGAGTTGAATTGGTGGGATATAACCATTCGCCCTAAAACGGTGCTTTTATAATTTCTATATCCCTAAGGCCTCTTCCCTCCACCGGCATTACCCGGCTTCCTCGGTACTACAAGCCTCTCCGCCACCCTACAGCGCCCGGCTTGTCCCTCACGGGCGTCCGGTTGGCCATCGCTGACCACGCCGCAGGGCTTCCCGTGTTGCGTGCGCTTACCTTGTGTACATGCTGTCACTACTACCCCGGCGCAGCGACTGGAAATACTCTTCGCTCGTTTTCCCAGCCGTATCAGCCTTCCCCGGAATGGCTGCCGGGTCGACCTGCGCGATGTCCTTTTCGAGGCTTGCTCAGTGTTCACTCACGTTACGGCCTGCACACTCGCGGAATCGCCTTTAGCGATCCTTTACATCGGAGGCTTCAGCCACTTCGTTACCTCCATGACTGCTCCGATTACTTCCGGCCGGAGCGATGTAGCCGGGTGGTGGGAATCTCACCCACTGGTTAAACGCCGCCTTTGCACGGCGCACGCCATCAAGAGACAGTGGCCAATTTGTAATGAACGACTGCTCAAATCTTTGAAGCAGTCATTCAGAGACTGCTAGTGATCTGGAACCACATGGCCGGGAATCCTATTCAGTTCACCAGAAATTCGATTATTACCTGCGGTTGCTTTTGAATAATTTAAAGTGGGAGTTTGGAGTGTATTAACCTTCTGTTTAAATGCTCCCGCTAATCCAAGATGTAGCGGATATACTTGCGTCGGCATTGCAATTGTTTCTGCAATTTAGTTATCTGGAAGTCTCTGTCAGATAAACAGTACTGCTAAACCTGACAGAGCTTGATGAGCATAAATAACGTTAGTTAGGGCCTAGCGCAATCTATACAACGTTTCAACCCAAACTTATAGCCTCAATAGCATAGTCTTATACACAAGTCCATAAACCCCTTATAAATCAATAATGTTGCTAAACGACAACAGCATTGATTTTATTGCGCATTTTCGACTTATGTATAAGGGCATGCCTCAATAGGGCTGTTCAGAAGCGTTAACATACAATTTTCCGTTTCGTTAAACTAACCTCTATCTACTTGTGATGTTGTAAACGTCGGGTAATAAAACTGGCCCTTTATTTTGTATTCTTCATAGAATGTTCTGGCGCTTTTTCAGTATTTTGTTCTGGCGTGGGGTTGGTGTTTCGCATGGTATGTTTTGGCGCTTTTTCGGTATCTTGTTCAGTTGCTTGTTCTGGCGTGGGGTCGGTGTTTCGCATTGTATGAACCTTAGGCGCCTCTGCTGGTGAGGAACTGGATTCCTGCTCCGCAGCAGCCATTGCAGGTAATGCGAATACAAGTGCGATTGCTAATATGATTTGTTTCATTTTATTGCCTTGTTCATGATTGAGTTGCCTAATCCATTTATCAGTTATAACCGATAGAATAGATCATTTGCCTTATCCAACGGGCAGAATCAGTGTACCACCTGCGTTAATGACTGTCTCGTCTTAAGTTGAAGAGGTTAACGATGACCGGGTTAAAATTTTACAACTCTGAATGTCCGTTATGGAGAATTATATTTTTGAAGCTATCGAATTTCTGCCATCGGCAGGCGGCCATCAAGCCACAGTCGCCAGTTTCCGGTCAACGTCTGCTCAACCTTGAATGCGGTCATTCAAAGACCGTCATTGATTTACAGCCACATGCCAGTTATTAGGCACTAGCTCGTAACACATTTTATTTGGAGGGTAATAACGCTGCAAATAACTAGCGCATATGAAGCGCAGCGAAATATGTGTCTATCATGAGACAGCGGAAGCGTCTAAACTGGCTTATGATGATTTTGCTAGTCGTTCGTTTTGGGAATTTATTAAATCTGGTTGAATAAAGTTGTTTGACCCCGGCGGGTGGGCTCGTGAATTTTCCCCAGGTATACTCATAGCCTCAAACGCTCGTTCCATGCGCTGTTGACGCCCACCATGAGCAGTAAAGCAAGATGAGCCCATAACTACAAACTTGAGGCTCTATGTGAACCCTAGTGGGTAATGCGATAATGTAGCCATGAAAATTCGCGTTATTATAAAAAAACTATCAAATCCTCGCGTTAGAAGACGATTAAAAATTGGCCTCTCTGTTTGGGGTGGCGTGATGATGATTGGTCTGTTATTAAGCTTGTCTATGATATTGGTTATTTTAACGCGCAGTCACTTAATGATCACAACGCTGAGCTACTTAGTGCGCATCCTGTGCTGACAATGGAATCTGCGCAGCGCATTGTGTCTGGTGCGCTAAAAGAAGACCCTACTAACCCCAAAACCATTGTGACTCAGGTTATTGATAACAATCAGAAACTTTCAACCATTATTATAGAAAACAATAAGCTAAAAAAAATTGCTTGGATTATAGATATGCGTTTGTTTTTTACCGACGATCTATTTAATGACGAAGGTTATAATTTAACCGAAGGTATTGAGCATCAACACAATATTAATCGTGGTGATCATTGATTGCTCGTAACAGGACTACCGGAAAAATTGTCAACATCATGGCTTGATTTTTAATTTAAACACAAACGTTAGGGTATTTTAAAAGCCTTGCACATCCGGATTATTTGGGTGTAAAGTGCGGACTAACAGCAGGAAAAGCTAATAACAACAAGGACTTACAAGTAACTCTTTTGGTATAAAAACATCAATTTGTTGCTAATAAGCAAATAGCTTTTTGCTGGATGCGAATTGCCGTTTGAGCTTGATGCAGCGGTAAAAATGACAGCGTCATTGCTCAACGCGTGTTTATAAAATAATAACCTTACCAAGAGATTAGCTATGCCTCAATTCCCCATTGATCTTGGCGCTTATCAGCGCATTAAGTTAAATTCAAACAATCCAATCCTAACGACTGAACAACGAGCCAGCCTTCAAGCCAATATTCAACTGTGCCGGGATGCCATTGTATTTTTTACGGCGACCGGCGCCGCCAGAGGCGTGGGCGGGCATACGGGGGGACCTTACGATACGGTTCCGGAAGTGATGATTATGGATGCCTTATTTCGTGGATCAGCCGATGCGTTCGTACCCATATTCTTTGACGAAGCCGGTCACCGGGTAGCTACTCAGTATCTGATGTCTACCTTGAACGGCGATTTGCCGGCAGAACGTCTGATGGAATATCGCGCCGCGCATTCCCATCTACCCGGACATCCAGAGTTAGGTTTTACCCCCGGTGTCAAATTTAGCTCGGGACGTTTAGGCCACATGTGGCCTTATGTCAACGGCGTGGCCATGGCCAATCACGGCAAAATACTGTTCTGCCTGGGTTCGGACGGCTCTCAGCAAGAAGGCAATGACGCCGAAGCCGCCCGCTTGGCGGTGGCGCAACGACTCAATGTAAAATTGATTATTGACGATAACGACGTCACCATTGCCGGTCATCCTTCGCATTACTTAACTGGTTGCTCAACAGCCAAAACCTTGACCGGTCAAAGCGTACCCGTGCTCGAAGGCAATGGTGAAGATATCGACGATCTATATCAACGCATCTGCACGGCCGTCAACACCCCCGGCCCGGTGGCGGTCATCAACCATCGTCCGATGTGCCCAGGCATAGTCGGTCTTGAAGGCTCAACCCATGGCCATGATGTTATTTCCGTAAAAGTGGCGGTTGAATACCTTGAATCTCGCGGTCAACAAGCGGCGGCTGATCACCTAAAAGGCATCAAAGCGCCTAAAAATGAGGCTGTATTCCTGGGCTCTAGCGACAAATGGGATGCCAATCGCAACGTGTTTGGCGACGCCGCCGTCGCCATTATGGGCCGGATGAGCGAAGCCGAGCGCGTCGCAAAAATTCGCGTCGTTGATAGTGATCTCGAAGGTTCCTGTGGCCTGTTCAAAATTCACGCCGCTTATCCTGAAGTATTTATCTCGTCGGGCATTATGGAACGCGGTAATTTCTCGGCGGCTGCCGGTTTTGGGATGGAAGCGGGCAAACAGGGTATTTTCGGTACCTTTAGTGCTTTCCTGGAGATGCTGCTGTCCGAAATTACCATGGCACGCTTGAACAATTCAAACGTGCTCAGTCACTTCTCCCACGCCGGGATTGATGACATGGCCGACAACACCTGTCACTTCGGCTTGAACAATATGTTTGCGGACAACGGCTTGAGCGACGGTTACGCCACCAATCTATACTTCCCTGCCGATCCGCTGCAAATGAAAGCCTGTTTGGAAACCATTTTCTTCAATCCAGGACTGCGTTTTGTGTTCTCGACGCGCTCCAAAGTCCCGACGATTCTGGATGCCAATGGCAACGACTTCTTCGGCGGTGATTACAAATTTGTTGCCGGCAAAGATGAAGTGATTCGCGAAGGTACCGCCGGTTACATCGTCAGTTTCGGTGAAGCCTTATATCGGGCCTTGGACGCGGTCGAGCGTTTAAAACAACAAGGGGTTGATGTGGGCTTGATTAACAAACCGACCTTGAATGTGATTGATGAAGCTATGCTGGCTAAAATCGGCAAATCTCCCAAGGTTATGGTGGTTGAAGCGTTTAACCGCAAAACCGGCTTGGGCAGTCGCATGGGGTCCTGGTTGCTGGAACGCGGTTACACACCGAAATATAGCCACCTTGGCACGCATCAAGAAGGCTGCGGCGGCCTATGGGAGCAATTTCCCCATCAGGGGATTGATCCGGCCGGTATTATGGCCAGCTTTTTAAAGGATTAAAACCTCCTCACTTAGGGCACAGGATGTGCCCCTCCTTTTTGTCAAAAAAGGGACTACCCATTAACCGACTTGTTGCCGGGTTATCATGAAAAATAAGGGCGCGGTTAATACTAACAAACCATAAAGTTCATTGATTAATGAGATCAACGCTATGTCATCGATTATTTATATCGCCACCGTATTCTATTTTTCCTATGTCATTTATGCGGTGCTTGGCGATGAAATTGCCGCACGTATTAAAGTCACCGCGCCCTCGCTTGTATCCGCCTTGTCCAAGTGACACGACGCAACAGATGACAAAAACAAACGGTTTCGACGTTTATATCAACACCCCAGATACCCTGGTGGAATGGAATCAACGCCTGATAAATCGTATTAAATACAGCCATCGTCCATTTATTTCACTGGGAGATATCCTATGTCAGGGCCGAACCCCAATATCCATCAATTAACTAGAAATACGATTGCTTTAATTCTCGCCGGAGGACGTGGTTCTCGGCTTATGAACATGACGGATTGACGGGCCAAACCCGCTGTACCGTTTGGCGGCAAGTTCCGTATTATTGACTTTCCTTTATCCAATTGCGTCAATTCTGGCATCCGTAAAATTGGCGTATTGACCCAATACAAGGCTGACTCGCTCATCCGCCATATTCAAAAAGGCTGGGGATTTTTGCGCGGTGAGTTTGGCGAATACGTCGATTTAATGCCTGCGCAACAACGCATTGATGAAACTTCGTGGTACAAGGGCACCGCCGATGCGGTATTACAGAATATTGATATTCTCAAAGCGCGGAAACCTGAACACATTTTAATATTGGCGGGTGATCACATTTATAAAATGGATTACGCGGCCATGCTCATCGACCATATTGAAAAAAATGCCGATTTAACTGTAGGCTGTCTTGAGGTTTCACTGAAAGAGGCCACGGCCTTCGGTGTCATCGCTGTCGACGCTAATCGCAGAGTCACTGCATTTGTTGAAAAACCAGCCAATCCACCCGTCATGCCAGGGCGGACCGATACCGCCTTGGCGTCCATGGGTATCTACATTTTTAATGCCGATTTCTTGTGGGAGCAGTTGCTTAACGACGCCAAAAACACGCAATCAACGCACGATTTTGGTAAAGATATTATTCCCGGAGTGATTAAAGACTATGTTGTCAATGCCTATCCGTTTTTGGATATTCAAAGCGGCGAACAAAGTTATTGGCGTGATGTCGGCACTATTGATGCCTATTTGTAGTTTCTTGATTTCATAATCGGCATTTCTTGCACTTATCCGCCATTTTCATTTCAGATTAACTGATTTTATAAATTCAGTTTTTCTCACATTAATTGCATATGTTTATTAGTCTTCTCACATTAAGTGATTTTATCGATTTGAATTTCCCACATTATTTGATTCTATCTCATGCCAAAAAACTGGAGGTTTGGTCAGTCTTACTTTATAAAATTCCGAGTTTATGAATCTCTTTGTTGAACTCATCTGCCCTGGCCGCTGGTAATTGACCATTGAAATACGCCCGGATTTCACCTCTTCGGGCGTTCAAGTGTTCGCATAAAGCAGTCGTGTTATAGCCGTGCCGGGCTAATTTGGGTTCCAAGGTATTTAAATCTGGCGATAACACGGCTTCTATAATCTCTACATCGACTGGTTTTGTTCCTGTGGTGGCTCCCTTTATCAAAGCGAGTGTTAGGTAATGGCAGATTTGTAACGGGGTAATTAATCGTTCCGCTAACAGATTGATGGCATCCGGTGTAACGATGTCATGAATTGGCGTTTTAGGCTTGCTGCACTGTTCCAATACCCATTCGATATACCGTTGTTTCTGTTGCCCCCAACTGTCCAAGCTGAACAATTTGGCTCGGGCACCGATTTCTTCCATTGCCGGTCTGTTGAGGTCATTACCCAATTTTGGGTGACCCACCATAATAATGGTCAATGTACCTTTGGCGTCCTCAATCGTTTCTATCAATTGTTTTAAGCCAATTAACGTGCGCCAATGGAGATCGTGGGCGCCATCTATAAAAAAAGCGATCGGTTTGTTAATTTTACGGATCAATTCCTGAAGCTTTCTTTCCCTGATTTCAGTCTGGGGTGGAACTTTAAATTCTTTCGCCGTCGGCAAGTCGGCAAACAGCGCGGTATATAAGGTGTTGATGTTGACGCGGCACTTATCGGTTGCCAACGATTTGGCAACGATAACCTGGTTCTTCTTTTTCAGGCTATCCTGGAAATGCCTGATAATGGTCGTCTTACCAACTCCGACAATGCCGGTCAGGGCGATTATTCCCCCTGATAAGACCGCTATTTCAAGACTGCCCAATACGCCTTTAAAAGCTTCCGTTTCAAAGTAATCTGTTTTATCGAAGTCCTTCACTAAGCCATAGTATTGCATCATTTCGCCATACATTTAGTTGTCTCCCGAGCGCTCAACCGAGCTTAAAGTAAAATACGCGCGAATTTTCTCCAGTACTGCTTTCTTATCCAGCGATTCGTCGAGGATAGTATTGATCGCTGCCATTTGCAGATCGGTTAATCGGGACAACGGTTTGCCCAGATAGTCGGCAATGGCCGTCTTCGCATCCAGCTTGTTTTTAAACGTGGCCGTTTGCAGGAAAGGGTTATCATCAAACGGCGTGGAATTCGGTTTTTCCAGGTGCAGTATATTGGCTTGAGTCAACAGGGCTTGATCACTGCTTTTGCTGTCGGATAACGCGGAACGCGGCAAGCTGATGGCTTTGGCCAGTTGCCCAATCCGATCTGCCTTAATTTCAACGCTGCTCTTTTTGTGTTTACGGAACTTGCCGAAGGGAATGGGGCCTTCCTCCGGATAAAAAGGCCCCTGTTTTTCGTTATTAAACTCGACATAGAGCTCATTATCGAACAGCCCCCAGAGCAGGGTGACTTCCTGTCCCGCCATCTCATGGCTCAATTGAAAGCGAATACCGTCAATACCGACACAGCCGTTGCTGTCCGCTTTGCGCTGTTCAGGCTCGCGGGCAAAGGTTCGAAAACGCTCCCAGCTGCACATTTCCCGGAAACCTTGCGGCGGCAGGTTAAGCAGCCAATCGTCCAGCCGGGAATGATCTTCATGCCGGTGATCCATAGCGTTATATTCCTGTAAATACTTCCGTAACCAGGCATTGGCTTCTTCCAGTGATTCCGGTTGCTGGAGATGATACAGGGTTTCCAAGGAGCATTTAATAGTCAGAAACGAACGTTCAACCTTACCCTTTGAGCGCGCGGTAGTGCGGCGGCCATCACTGCCCTTTGGCATATGTACCCTCACTTCAACGCCAAGTTGCTTCATGACCCATAGAAATACGCGGCTTTTCGAGGCCGGGCCGGCATCCATGTAAATGACCGCAGGGATACCCTGGAACGGACAGTTGTTATCTTTCTTGGGTGACATCGCATTGAACAGGAACAGTAGTGCGGTCATCACATCTTCGCCTTTGACCAAATGGTATTCTTGATAACAAAACCCGCTCCTGTCATCGGTGACACCGGCCAAGGCCATATAGTGTGAATCACCTTTTGACTCTGTATTTGCAAATGCCGGTTTTTTAAAGTCTGACGGCGAGAAATCAAATTGCCAGCATTCGTTACTGTGAACAGCTTGGAAGGGCGTCCAGGGTGGCTCAATGGCCAGGGTGCGGCTGTCAAAACCCCATTGTTTTAAATAGCGGCTAATCGTGCTGAGTTTGAGCAATCCGGGTTCAACCTTGATGAGTCCTTCCGAGGTTTCAATGCCATGCTTGGTCAGAAGGTCGATACACGCCCTGGTTGATAAGTGCCGCCCTTTTTTGTTGGTTGTCCGGAGTTTTAGCGCGGCAATCAATTCGCAATAACGCCGCATGTCTACTTCGGGAATACATCTGGGTTGATTGTAGTCGCTGCGCAGTGCTAAATAAGGCAGTTGATGTTTCCGTAATAACCGGTGAAGTGTCGATGCCGAAACCCCAAACGATTCGCAAGTTTCCTCAATGAGGTGTTTGCGTTTGGCATTTCGTGGTGACAACGCATCCAATTGGTTTTGAAGTGCAACCAGCACTTCAAAAGGCAGACGCTTACGCGGCACGAACCCTTTCCTGCTTAGGTCGGGTGATGCCGTGTTTGCTCATCCAGTTGCGCAAATTGGCAGGGGTAGTGCCATAGCGCTCGGCGATAAAAAACTGGGTTGCCCCATTGGACAGCAAGGCTTCAATTTCGGGGCGGAACGGATCGAGCTTACTCTTACCGGGACCTTTGGGACGGCCTAGCGACATACCGGCGGCCTTCTTTGCGCGCAAGGCTTCTTTCGTCCGCTGCGAGATCAAATCCCGTTCAATCTCGGCCGCCATCGAAAACGCCATCGCTATGATCTTGCTCTGGATGCTTTGGTCAAGCCGCCAATTGCCTTTCACCGAATAGACATGGATACCCCGTTCCATGGCAATCGACAAAATTTCCATACATTCCAACATACTCCGTCCTAACCTGGACATTTCGCTAACGACTAGGCTGTCGCCTTTTTTGAGGTCTTCAATGATTTGGGCAATCCGGCGTTTATGCCAGGAGATTTTGCCGGAGACCTTTTCTTCAAAGAATTTAACCTGCCCCAGGTTATGGTGATTGGCCAGCGTCAAGATATCCGTTTTGTTTTTCTCTACATCCTGATCTGCCGTTGATACCCTCAGATAACCGATAGTCTGTGCCATCATCTTACCAAAATACCTTTAAAATCATTACGGGTAACGAAACCCCCAAAAACAGTATTTATAATAACTAAAATAAGATTGAAAACACAGCGCTTTTCTTTAACGAAAACAGAAAGTAAAAACAAACGTTTTTAATGGTGCTCATTATCATCAAAAAGGCTATCAAAATTTATTTGGAAGCCGATATGAATCATCTAAATAAACCACCTATTCTTGAGTTTCTTTATGGGGCACTTGCACAATGTTGTCATATTTGACTACAATGACAATAACAAGGTAGACGTATGACAGAAAATACACGACCGATTTCATGGATCAAGGCAGCACGGAAGGATTTTGAAGATTTTCCCATACCGGTGCAAACAGAGGCCAACCGCGCGCTTACTGTCGCGGCGGAAGGTCGCAAGGCCGATAATGTGAAACCGTTAAAAGGCTTCGATAGCGGTATGATGGAAATTGTTCTGCGTCATCGTGGGGATGCTTTCCGAGTCATTTATGCTATGCAGATTGGAGAAGACTTGTGGGTGATCCATGCTTTTCAAAAAAAATCGAAGGAAGGCATCAAAACGCCAAAACATGAAATAGACCTTGTGCATGAACGCCTAAAACGATTGAAGGAGATGCTACGATGAATGACGAACCTTTTGAAATAGTCCGTGGTAGCGGAAACGTCTTTGCTGACTTCGGCCACCCCAATGCAGAAATTGAGCAATTGAAAGCGTTACTGGCTGCCGAGATAATTGGTGTCCTTGATGACCGCGCACTTACGGTGCGTAAAGCAGAAGACCAGACCGGCATTGCAGCCGCCGACTTTTCCCGTATCCGCAAGGTGAAGCTTGACCGTTTCACTATTGACCGCCTGATGACAATTCTTAAACGTCTCGATCAGGATGTTGACGTTCGGGTTACTGTCCGCCCACATCAAACAAGTGTGATCAATCCACACCATATTTAATGGGTAGTCACCACATAGCTGCCAAAAGCGCTATCTTGGCCAGTCAGGGAACATACCTTATAAAATTTTGGTAATCGTTTAGCCCCCTGTTTGCATTATCCAACCAGAGGCATAGGCAAACGAGGTGCGGGTTGGTTTTTACGTCGATTTGCCAGCACCTGTGCAATAAAATTCCAGGGATTCAATTGTCGTAAGCGCGCGGTATCGATCACGCTGGCCAGCAACGCGATCACCCGACCCCCTTGTGCCGTACGCGAACCAAAAGTGATTTTGCGCAACAAGACCCAATGCCGCAAACTGCGCTCTGCCACATTATTGGTCAAGGGGTGTGACGGCGTTTCGATCACGCGCACAATAGCATCCCAGTCATTGAGAAATTCGCCGGCTAATTTTCGGCTGTCTTCGTGGGCAACGGTTCGATGCGTTTCGCACAATGTGCGTAGCCAATCCAGCAGGGTTTGGTTTTGCGCCCTGAGGGCATCGGCGTCTTCTGGCGATTCGCGGAGTTGATGAATGTTGCGCATCAATAGAATCATGGCCAGCAGCAGGGCTTCGCCAAAGGCTTGGCCTTGGCTATCCAGACATTGATGCAAGGCGCGGGCTTTACGCACCAGGTGTGCCCAACAACGCAAGCGCTTGGGAAAGATGCGATAGACGCTGAAGCCATCGGTCATCAGAAAGCCGTTGAACGCAGTCCCTAATAGCTGTTGCACGACCAGTCGATGGCGCTTGCCGACTTGGTAAACCACCGTATGCGCGCTCACAAACACCCACAGCCAGAACAATTTTCCGGCTTCTTTCCAGGGCGTTTCATCAATATGCAACAACACGCTGGTGTTGAGTTCAGCGATCAATTGCTCATCGACCACCGGCGCTACCGCACGTCCCGCTTCATGAATACATTGATTAATCGTGCTGGTACTCAAGTCAATCCCCAGCCAATCACGCAAAAACGCCTGGATTTTACGGCGCGATACGCGCAGATATAAGGCGAGGCAGACCAGAAAACTGACTAAACGAGGGCCGCATAAATGCCATTCAGTCAACGACACGACCCATTCAGGGTCATCAGCGCACCGCCCCGGCATCGCCTGAGTTTCGTGGTCACACGCGCAGGTTGCCGACAGGTATTCATGCCGGATATGTTCAATCTGTAACTTCGGTGCCTCCGCACTGCCGCTTTCCAGCTCCAATTCGTAACGTCCTGTCCACACGCGATAGGCGGTCCCTGGCGGAAAGGCGTTATGACAATTGGCGCAGCACTCGGGATGATGCTGCAGCGTTTTCGTCACCGCCAGTGTGAGCGAGCGACTGTGACCCAAACTGCCAGGTTGCCGTCCGGTTTTTTTGGGTTGAGCGGTGTCTGCAGTGCTTTTAGATTCGGGCACCGATGCAGCAACAGTCACCGCTTGCGTTGAGTCTTGGCCTGGGGCGGTCGGATCGGGCGCGTGTTCATCCGCTGCTGACGGATTATCTACGACATCAGGGGTAGGCGGCGCACTCGCTTGCCAGGGTTCTCGTGAGGACGGCGGTCGCGAACTCGTCTCTGGCGATTGTTTAAGCCGTTCCCGTGCTGCTTTTAGATCAACCAATAACTGCTTACTCAATGGGCGCAACTGCCCCTCTGGCAAATCATCCAGATAGTCTGTGTCCAGTTGGCTAAGGTCTCGATCGCTCAATGTCATACCCTATAGCTTTTCATCTTTTGGCTTATTTTGCTACTTTTTGAGGTGGGGGCTGAACGATTACAAATTGCGTAATCGTTTAGCCCCCTGTTTGCATTATCCAACCAGAGGCATAGGCAAACGAGGTGCGGGTTGGTTTTTACGTCGATTTGCCAGCACCTGTGCAATAAAATTCCAGGGATTCAATTGTCGTAAGCGCGCGGTATCGATCACGCTGGCCAGCAACGCGATCACCCGACTCCCTTGTGCCGTACGCGAACCAAAAGTGATTTTGCGCAACAAGACCCAATGCCGCAAACTGCGCTCTGCCACATTATTGGTCAAGGGGTGTGACGGCGTTTCGATCACGCGCACAATAGCATCCCAGTCATTGAGAAATTCGCCGGCTAATTTTCGGCTGTCTTCGTGGGCAACGGTTCGATGCGTTTCGCACAATGTGCGTAGCCAATCCAGCAGGGTTTGGTTTTGCGCCCTGAGGGCATCGGCGTCTTCTGGCGATTCGCGGAGTTGATGAATGTTGCGCATCAATAGAATCATGGCCAGCAGCAGGGCTTCGCCAAAGGCTTGGCCTTGGCTATCCAGACATTGATGCAAGGCGCGGGCTTTACGCACCAGGTGTGCCCAACAACGCAAGCGCTTGGGAAAGATGCGATAGACGCTGAAGCCATCGGTCATCAGAAAGCCGTTGAACGCAGTCCCTAATAGCTGTTGCACGACCAGTCGATGGCGCTTGCCGACTTGGTAAACCACCGTATGCGCGCTCACAAACACCCACAGCCAGAACAATTTTCCGGCTTCTTTCCAGGGCGTTTCATCAATATGCAACAACACGCTGGTGTTGAGTTCAGCGATCAATTGCTCATCGACCACCGGCGCTACCGCACGTCCCGCTTCATGAATACATTGATTAATCGTGCTGGTACTCAAGTCAATCCCCAGCCAATCACGCAAAAACGCCTGGATTTTACGGCGCGATACGCGCAGATATAAGGCGAGGCAGACCAGAAAACTGACTAAACGAGGGCCGCATAAATGCCATTCAGTCAACGACACGACCCATTCAGGGTCATCAGCGCACCGCCCCGGCATCGCCTGAGTTTCGTGGTCACACGCGCAGGTTGCCGACAGGTATTCATGCCGGATATGTTCAATCTGTAACTTCGGTGCCTCCGCACTGCCGCTTTCCAGCTCCAATTCGTAACGTCCTGTCCACACGCGATAGGCGGTCCCTGGCGGAAAGGCGTTATGACAATTGGCGCAGCACTCGGGATGATGCTGCAGCGTTTTCGTCACCGCCAGTGTGAGCGAGCGACTGTGACCCAAACTGCCAGGTTGCCGTCCGGTTTTTTTGGGTTGAGCGGTGTCTGCAGTGCTTTTAGATTCGGGCACCGATGCAGCAACAGTCACCGCTTGCGTTGAGTCTTGGCCTGGGGCGGTCGGATCGGGCGCGTGTTCATCCGCTGCTGACGGATTATCTACGACATCAGGGGTAGGCGGCGCACTCGCTTGCCAGGGTTCTCGTGAGGACGGCGGTCGCGAACTCGTCTCTGGCGATTGTTTAAGCCGTTCCCGTGCTGCTTTTAGATCAACCAATAACTGCTTACTCAATGGGCGCAACTGCCCCTCTGGCAAATCATCCAGATAGTCTGTGTCCAGTTGGCTAAGGTCTCGATCGCTCAATGTCATACCCTATAGCTTTTCATCTTTTGGCTTATTTTGCTACTTTTTGAGGTGGGGGCTGAACGATTACTTACAAATTTTGCACGCTTTTTACCAAAAGTGGAATCTAAAGTCCTTTTAAGTTTTGTTTCCAATAAGAAGCGCCCACTCGAAACAGGCTAATTTTTTGTTTTCTGATCGACTCCACCCAACCCACAGTGATCATCGGCACCTAATACCTGACCATCCGGTTCACCTAATTATCGGCGGACTTATCCATTAATTTTAGATAACTTCTTTAAGTGGATAATACTCAATAACGGGTGTTGTACTCGCAAACTTCATTTTTTATGCACCGGATAGAATCAAATAATGTGAGAATTTCTGATCGATAAAATCACTTAATGTGAGAAGACTAAAAGTCAGGTGCAATTAATGTGAGAAAAAGTGAATTTATAAAATCAGTTAATCTGAGATAAAAAAGTCGGATAAGTGCAAGAAATGGCGATTATGAAATCAAGAAACTACACTTAGGTTTCGGTTAAGAGCTGCTTTCCTTTAAACCCATATTTAACACATGCAATTAATATCCATTTAAAAATAACATGTTGTGTTATAAAAAATCTTCGTGTGGCACTACACTTTGAAAAATAGCGTCTAGTCTCAGTGTTTTAGACGATGGTTTTGCTGATACCTCCGGGCGCGGGGTTCTCTTTTAAGGCACGATAAATAGCCATTTGCTCCGGTTCCGCACGGGTGGCTTTGCGCACATGCAAGGCTTTACCATCGGCACGACGGAAACTGGCGGTTACCCGGCATTGACTGCGCATGATTTCCCGTAATGTGCGCCAACTACCGTTGGCATCAATAGCGCTCTCTTGTAGACGGCGGCGAATAAGTTGGACAAACTGATAGGCCAATACGGTGATGAACAAGTGACTGTCAGCCCGCTCTTCTTTACTATGAAAGATAGGCCGAAAACCCAGATCACTTTTAAAACAGCGAAACACGGCTTCAAGGTCAGTGAGCATCATATAAGTGCGCCATAGCTGTTCTTCCGGCCATTGGCATTGGTTACTGCGCAGGCAATAGACACCTGGGAGATCAACATAAGAACCCGGCACACTGTGTTTTTGCCAGGTGATGCTTAGCGCTTTTTCACCGCTGTCATCGGTTTGCAAGTCGATTTGATAATGCTGACCGATGCCATGATGCTTTTCTTTCAAGCGGCCGATACGCTCCCATAATTTATCCGGGCGTTTTTCGGTGCGGGGGCGTTGCAACCCTGCGTTTAAGGCGTTAAGTCCGGCTTCAAAACGGCTGGCGAAGCGTTCCGCCATGGCCCGTTCCTTTTGTTCGCGGCCGGATGAATGGCAATAAAGCCGCACTTCTTGGCCGTCTTCGGCGACGACTTTTTGGCAGCGTACCGTTTCCTGGGCAGCAGTTTCAACCGAGATGGCGGCATCCGCATCAAATTGACGTGCGCGTTCGCGACTGACGACCAGATAACCATAGCCTTTTGTGCGCAGCCATTGAATATTGGCCTCTGTAGCAATTCCGGCATCCATCACCACCAAGGCGCCCTGTGGCGCACCCAGATTTTGCAGCATGGTTTCCAGCGTACCCGCTTCGCTGACATTACCGGCAAAGGTCTGTGAACGGCGCACAAAGCCGCTGCCGTCCAAGACTAAACCCAGCGTCACCAGCGGACAATCCGTGCGCTTTTCTTTTGAGCGTCCACGCCGGGCTTTGGTATTGTGCGGTACTTCGCCTTCGAAATAGGTATTGGTGAGATCGTACAGGGTGATGGTGGTGGAAAAACCAAACAAATCCGTAAGTCGCGTGAATAAGGTCTGTTCGATTTGGGTGCTGTGTTTCCACAAGGTGTCTGCCGCCCGGTACATTGTCATCAAGGGCAGGCTTTCATAGTCAACGTCCATTAATTCGCCCAGTGCGCTTTGCTTCATCAGCCAGTTGTGGGTGGCTAACTCCGAACCCACACCGGCCATACGCCCGATAATGGCACCCACTATCGCGGCTATGTGCGCGCCATTGATGCCCAGGTGAGCCAGCAAGTCGAGGAAATTCAATTGTTGCATGGCCCAAAGTCCTAACTGTTCCACGCCGACGGTTCTGGGCCGGGTCAATTCCAGGGAGTCCACATCGACGGTTTGCAGATCGGTTGGTGCACTCACTATGGATTCTACACGCGCGACTGACGACTCAGCAGGCGTTGAAGGACCCTCATCCGCTATCGGTGTGGTGCTGACGACCGCCCGTTGCGCTATGAGCTGAGCGGCAAAGCGTTGCGCCGCCTTGTCAACGGCAGCCGGCAATTCGAGTGGTAATAGCTCAGTCTGGTGGCTCAGCAATTGCTCAATCCGCACACAAAGCGAAGCCCACAAATCTTGATCAACAGCGAAATGCCTACCCAAATTTAATAGGGTTATCTGACGCGGTTTTCCATCCACGCGTTGGCTAGCCACCAAGCGATAGGTGTAATAGCGTTCGCCCGTGGACGAGTTATTGGTATGCGTTCGACGGATATACATGACGCAAAAAAATAGCGCAGTCTGGAAAAATATGCAATAGGCAGACATAACTATTATGGCCCTACAAAACACAAATAACACTAAAGATTAGCTGCCTATAGTAAAAATCAATAACTTAGACAAGCCTCTCAGCTTGATTTTGAGTAAATTGAGGGGCGTGGTGTTAAATATGGGTTAACTAAGCATATCAATGGCAGTAATCATCTTTTCCAAATCTCTTGTAAAAAAATTACGGGAACGTCTATCAACCGCATTAAAATTAAAAAATATTCAAGCGTACAGATTAGCAATAGCCATGATCTGTTACGGCGAAGGGAGGGGAATAGTCGAGATTGCAAAACTGTTGGATGTAAATTTCAAAACCATTGTTAATTGGATAACAAAATTCATGTCCGGAGGAATAGACTGGATAATGGGCAAACATTACCAAGGGCGTGGACGTAAACAAAAGCTGACTAAAGCGCAGCAAAAACAATTGCATGACATGATAGCTGAAGGCCCTAAAATACACGGATTTTCTAGCGCAATATGGAACTGTGCCATGATTGCAGCGCTCATTTTGCTCAAATTTTCTGTGTGCTACAACCTCAACTATTTGGCCCGCTTATTAAAAAAGTTGGGGTTAAGCTACCAAAAGGCCCACTGTTGGCGCCGATTGAAAATTGACCATTTAGAGGGGTTTGTACCGATCGAATTTTGACCAGGTAATCCATGTATCCTGCTTAGTTTTTTAAGCAGGAGTAAATCAAGAGTGTATTACATGTCAACGTATGCAAAAGTTCGACGATTGTTTCATCGAGACCACCTATCCATCAGTGAAATACAGCGGCGGACAAGCCTGTCGCGTAACACCATCAAAGCCTGGCTTAAGGAAACCAGCCCTGATGGCTACAAGTATCCTAAAAGACCCACGGTTAATGGCAAGCTGACTCCATTTATTCCTGCCCTGTTATTGGTGTTAATGGACAACTAAAATGAGCCAGAAATGGCCATTAATTTTGAGCCACTTTTCCAGATTTTCTTTTTAACAATGAATCTGAGACAGTCCCTGATTTTTTGATTCAAGGACTGTTATGAAGAGGTGGATTGTGATCCATAAGATCAAATCGTTATACGATAACGGCAATGGCTTAACCGAGCGGAAGATTGCTAAAGAATTGGGTTTGTCCCGCAATACGGTGAGCAAATATCTGCACATGCCGGAAACTGAGATGACACAACAGCTTGACGACATGACCAGAGCTAAGAAGTTGGATGCGTATCGGGCTTACATTATTCAGCTACTGCAAACCTATCCGAACTTGTCGGCCGTCAAAGTCATGCGGAAGCTAAAGGTCAAGCTTGATTCACTAACGGTTTCTGATCGTTCGGTGCGCCGCTATATTCAAGCTTTGAAGGATGAAATCAGCTTCAAGCAGCCGCGTTATTACGAGCCTGTCCTTGATATGGTGCCCGGTGTGCAGTGTCAGGTGGATGGCGGTGAATTACGTGGCGTACTGATTGGCGGCAAAGAGACAACCGTCTATTTCATGGTGTTTGTCCTGTCTTATTCAAGACTGATGCATGTAACGGTATCGGCTCAACCTATTGATACCCAAGCCCTGATTTCTCAGCATGATGCCGCGTTCCGTTACTTTGGCGGCAGGCCGCACGAATGCGTTTACGATCAAACCAAACTGGTGGTCATTCATGAAATCTTCCGTGAACTGGAATTAAATCAACGCTTCCATCAATACGCCGCTGGTGCAGGTTTCCTTATCCGCGCCTGCGAGGGTTATGATCCTGAAAGCAAAGGCAAGGTTGAATCTGGGGTGAAATACGTCAAACACAACGGGCTTTATGGCGAGACCTTTAAGGACTGGAAAGACCTTGAAACCTATGTGGCGGATTGGTTGGACACCGTTGCTAACCACCGTGTGCATGGCACCACTGGGCAGCAACCGCGGGCACATTATGACCGCGAAGAAAAGGTCAAAATGCAGCCGTATTTAACACCTTCCTGCTCGCAGAATAAGGGGATAGCACACGAAACCCGACAGGTCGACAAAACCAGTCTGATTGCCTGGCAATCGAATAAATACTCGGTACCTATGGCCTATCAATCCGCCAAGGTAGGCGTTTCGACGCATGCAGGACAACTACTGATTAAGGATCTTGCCAATGGTGAGCAGATTGCTGAACATGTTATCAGTCTGGAAAAAGGCCAGATCATTAAAAACACCCATCATTACCGGGATAGGCAGCAGCGTGTAGAGGCCCTGGAGGTCGCGCTATCCGAGCAGTTGGGTGACAGCGATAGCCAGTGCTTATGCGCGCTATTGAAGGCCAGTTCGCCTAAAATCTACAAGGATCAGTTACTGGGCGCCAAGCAGGTCATCGCTACGCATATCGTGCAATATGGCAAGATCAATGCTGAATTGTTAGAACGCATCCTGACCTCGCCCCGTTTAACGGCGAGCCAGTTGCGCGATAGGCTTGAGGCTTACCAGCTGAATCCAGAGCGCTTGTCTACTGCAACGGCCGATCAACCCATCCCAGATGCATCCGGCGCGTTGGCAGGTTATGCTGCCCTTAATGGCCAGTCTACCGGACAAGGAGAGAGCCATGTCGTCCATTGATAGCGTTGCCCAGAAATATCGCGGCTTGTACCTGACAGCTATTGCCCAAGGACTGGAACAGCTGATTGGCCACGCTGAAGCCAATGCGGTCTCTTACCTGCACTTTGCCGAGACCTTGATTGAGCAGGAACTACAGCTGAGAAATGGCAAGCGTATTGAGCAAAACCAACGGCGAGCAGGCTTTCCCGTACAGAAAAGTCTGGATGACTTTGATTATGGCTTTCAAACCACCATCAGCAAACGCGAGGTGAACAGCCTTTTAGACTTTGGTTTTATTGATAACAGGGAAAACGTGGTGTTCATTGGTTCGCCTGGCGTCGGTAAAACGCATCTTACGATTGGCCTGGGCTTTAAAGCCATAGAGGCTGGATATAAGGTCTGTTTTAGTACCGCGTTAACCTTGATTGAAGCGCTGGAACTGGCCGAATTAAAAGGCGAGCTGAAAAAGAAGATTAATCAGTTACTGAAGTTTGATCTATTAATCATCGACGAACTCGGCTACCTGCCTATGAACAAACAAGGCATGCACAACCTGTTTCAGCTGATTAATGCCCTGTATGAATACCGATCGATCATCTTGACGACGAATAAGGAATTTACCCACTGGGGAGAGTTTTTCTTTGATGGTAATGTCGCCGTCCCTATCGTAGACAGAATCATTCATCATTCACACATTTTTATGCTGGGAGGAGAAAGCTATCGACTGAAATCAAAGCTGAATAAGTGATTTTTCTCTGGAAAAGTGGCTCAAAATTAATGGCCGAAAAAGGCTCAATTCTGTTGGCCATTGACAATTGGCGTTGGAGGCTGATTTACGGCGTCCTAAGCGGGATCGACGCACCGCCTTGATGTTGTTTAAGTCGATCAAGAAGGATGGCTATACCGGCGGTTACTCCATCCTGACGGATTATGTCCGCCATTGGCGTAATGGGTTGATCCCGGGTTCAGGAAAATCTGCTTTTGTGCCCCTTAAGTTTCAACTTGGCGAAGCCTTCCAATTTGATTGGAGTGAAGAATCGCTGATGATCGGTGGTATTCATCGCAAAATCCAAGCGGCTCATACCAAGTTGTGCGCTAGCCGCGCCTTCTATCTTTCTGCCTATCCAACGCAAACCCAGGAAATGTTGTATGACGCGCACACCAGAGCCTTCACTGCTTTGGGTGGCGTTACCAAACGTGGCATCTACGACAATATGAAAACAGCCGTCGACAAGGTGACCAAAAGGAATGGTCGTGTCGTCAATGCGCGATTTTTCGCGATGACGGCGCACTATTTGTTTGAACCTGATTTCTGCAATGTCGCATCCGGCTGGGAAAAAGGCATCGTGAAATAAGGGACAGACCCTGAGGTATCCCCACGAAATTACCCTTTTTCCAGTGAGTCGAAGTAGTCTACTAAAAGGGCTTGCGCCTGTTCCAGCATTGAGGCAGACATCTCAAAGGCGACATAGCGGCGGGCGATTCGGGCGAGAAAAATAACCGAATACGGTGAGTGCTCCTGGTTGCTGTTGACTTTGATATGCCGTTCAATAGCAGCGCCTTTTAAACAAATCCCAGTGAGCCAGAGCGCGAAAATAATGAGCGCTGCAATTAATAACAGGTTGGCGCGGCGTTGCGCTTCAATCCGGCTTTCGCTGGTGAAATCCAAACCATAATGTGTGCTTTTGGTGTCTCGTAAGCTTTCCTCAATTTGCATGCGGCTTCGATAATAGTCCACGACCCGTACCGCAGAATAGGCTTTTAGCGAGGACGATACGACCAGAAGCCATGGCTCTTTTTCGCGGTCCGCATGTTTGCGACTGGCTTTGGATTTGGCTGGGTGATGTTGAGCGGTCAGGTGTTTCCGGCCTTTAGCGGGCCGAAAGAAAGTCACCAGTTCACCGGCTAACGGATGACTACGCACCCAACGGGCCGAGCCCAAGCACTTGGGTTTTCGAGTGGCTTTGGCGTACAGCGATTTTGCCGCCAGCCAAGCGTACGGCCGGTCGGCCCAGACAATGAAATTCCAGTTGCGAATGCGTCCGAGCCAATGCCAGCCCAAACCTTCCACTTCGCGAAAGAACGGGGTGCGAAATCCGGAATCGGCGACGATGATGGGCGTTACAGTAGGTGGCAGCAATGTTTGTAAACGCATCAGAAATTGCTGGTGTATACGGCGGTTGCCCAGCTTTTTACGGGGATGGATTTCTTCGTACAAGGTGACGGAACGTCCTCCCGTTGGCAGCGCCGCGCGTAAGAGCTGCTGATGCTGATCCGCCGTCAGGGGCGACCAGTCGACAAGGATTAACGGCATGGGCAGGGACTGCAACAACCACTGGGTCATAGCACCGTATAGCGCCATGCGTTCGGTGTTGAGATGGCGATTCCCGGCTAAGCGATCCATCCGTTTGATTTTATGTTTGATATAGACAGGTCCGGAAAGCGCCCGCCCGAGCGCCGTAATGGATACTGACGCTCCACTCAAACCAGCCTCGACAGCAGCCATCAGAGCCTGGAGCCGGGTAGCATGAATAATGGGAGTTTTTCTTTCAATAAGTTATGCAGCAGAGCGATAATCGACATAAATTTATCCTCTCAGGTTGCTATTTTTAGAATGAATTATTATGCTCAGACTGGCTAAATCTTGTTTTTATCCTAATTTTGCCCAGCAATGCATTGTTTTTTATTGATATTTTGTGGGGATACCTAAGGCACTGATCCTTTAGAGCCAGGCCAAATCTGGTGTATTAGTGAAGGAGGGCGTGATATAGATGACAATGCCTGGTTATACCGTATAGAAGTCAACAAAGGACTATAAACGCAAGCCAGGTGGAGGCAGAAAAGCCCAAAACCCGCGAAAAGTATTTGAGGGGATTCTTTATGTTTTGCGCACAGGTTGTCAATGGAAAGCCCTGCCTAAAAGTGACTATGGTAGTGCCAGTGCTGTTCACAGGTATTTCCTGGAATGGCAGGCATCAGGCATGTTTGAAAAGTTATGGCGTGCCAGCTTATTGGAATATGACGAACTGGAAGGCATTGCCTGGGAATGGCAAAGCCTTGATGGGGCAATGGTTAAGGCGCCGTTAGCACTGGAATCGGTGGGCAGAAACCCTACCGACCGAGGTAAAAACGGTAGTAAAAGAAGCCTGTTAACCGATGAAAAGGGATTGCCCTTAGCCCTCGTGATCAGTGGTGCGAACACCCATGATGTCAAGTTACTGGCTGATACCCTGGATGGGATTATTATCGAGCGTCCTGACCCGGACACTCTCAAACAAAACCTTTGCCTGGATGCTGGCTATGTGGGCGAGCCGGCTCGGCGCGAGATTGAGGAAAGAAGCTATATCCCTCATGTCAGGCCACGAGGTGAGGAAATTGCAGAAAAAGACAAAAACCCTGATTTCAAGGCTAGACGGTGGGTGGTTGAAGTTTGTCATTCGTGGTTTAACCGGTTCAGAAAACTCTTGGTGCGCTATGAAAAAATGGACCGTAGCTACCTCGGCTTACTTATGCTGGCTGCTTCTATTATCGCCTTACGTAAAATACGGCCAAAAAATCAAGTAAATATTATTTATGGATAAGCTCTAAGTCCGCCCCAGCCGCTGTTCGGTGGCCAGTATCTGTTGCGTGGTCGCCAATACGGTATCGGGATTCAAGCTCATGGAATCGATACCAATTTCCACCAGAAAATCGGCCATTTCCGGATAATCCGAAGGCGCCTGACCGCATAAACCGCAATGCCGGCCATTACGGCGTGCGCCTTCGACTGCCAGTTTAATCATGGCTTTAACGCCGGGATCGCGCTCATCAAACGCTTCGGCGAGAATTTGGGAATCACGATCGACGCCCAGTGTGAGTTGAGTCAGATCATTCGAGCCGATGGAAAAGCCGTCAAAATGCTCCGAGAAGGCATCGACCTGAATGACATTATTGGGTATCTCGCACATGACATAAATTTGCAGGCCGTTAGTGCCGCGCTGCAGGCCCAGCTCGGCCATGTAGTCGAGCACGCGCTGGGCTTCCTGAACCCTCCGGCAAAACGGAATCATCAGAATGACATTGGTCAGTCCCATGTCGTCGCGCACGCGCTTCATGGCGGCGCACTCCAGAGCAAAACCTTCGGCATATGCCGGATGCGTGTAGCGCGAGGCGCCCCGGAAACCAATCATCGGATTGGCCTCATCAAACTCAAACCAGCGGCCGCCCAGCAAGGTGGCGTATTCATTGGTTTTAAAATCCGACATGCGCACCACCACGGGTTTGGGATAAAACGCGGCGGCAATCGTACCGACACCTTCCGATAGGCGCTGGATAAAAAACTCGCCGGGGTTAGGGAAATTTTGCGTCAAACGAGCCAGTTGTTCGCGTTCGCCAGCATCCTGGACTTTTTCAGGATGCAGCAGGGCCATGGGATGGGCTTTGATGTATTCGGTGATAATAAATTCCATGCGAGCCAGACCGACGCCATCATTAGGCAGAAAGCGGGTTTTAAAAGCCAGCTCGGGATTGCCAATATTGAGCATAATGTGGGTTTTGGGCCGTTTCAGGCCTGTCAGATCGGTAGTAGTCACCTCAAAATCCAGCCTGCCCTGATACACCCGGCCGATGTCTCCTTCGGCGCAGGATACCGTCACCAGCGACTTGTCTTGAATGGCCGTGGTCGCATTTTCGCAACCGATTACCGCAGGCACGCCCAGTTCACGCGCGATGATGGCGGCATGACAGGTGCGCCCACCGCGGTTCGTGACGATGGCGGAAGCGATTTTCATGACCGGCTCCCAGTCAGGCGTGGTCATGTCGGCAACCAGGACATCACCGGGTTTAAATTCGGCCAGCTGTTCAATTTTTGTAATGACGCGGGCATTGCCGGCGGCTATCTTGCTGCCTACCGCATGACCCATGACCAGGGTATCGGCTTTGTTTTTCAGGGCATAGCGTTCCAGCAGCAGATCCTGCCGCTGCGATACCACGGTTTCCGGACGGGCCTGCACAATATACAGCGCGCCGTCGATGCCGTCCTTGGCCCATTCCATATCCATTGGCCGCGGATGTCCGGCCTTGGCGCTGTAATGTTTTTCTATCTTGATCGCGTAATCGGCCAGGGTCAGTACATCCTGATCATCAAGACAAAATTGTCTGCGCTCGGTCTCGGCGGTCGGCACGTTATGGGTAGCTTCGCGGGTGCGGCCATCGCTGTAAACCATTTTGATTTTTTTAGCCCCCAGTCCGCGCCGCAATACCGCACGATGACCTAGCTCGAAAGTGGGTTTGTGAACATAAAATTCGTCGGGATCCACCGCACCCTGCACGACATTTTCGCCAAGGCCATAAGCGCCGGTAATAAAAACCACATCGCTAAAGCCAGATTCGGTATCCAGGGAGAACATGACGCCACTGGCCGATAGATCGGAACGCACCATTTTCATAATGCCTATCGACAACGCCAGCTTGAAATGGTCAAAACCCTGATCGATACGGTAATGAATGGCGCGATCGGTGAACAGACTGGCAAAACAGCGCTTGCAGGCATCCAGCAAGGCCTGGTTACCGCGAATATTCAAATAGGTATCCTGTTGCCCTGCAAAACTCGCGGTGGGCAAATCTTCCGCCGTGGCGGAACTCCTGACCGCAACGCTGACATCGTCTCCGTATTCTTTCTGCAACTGCGCAAAGGCTTGCAGAATCTGGCTGACAAGGTCTTCTGGCAAGGGCGCCGCATAGATTATTTCACGCGCCTTGCGTGCGCGTCTGGCCAGATCGGCCACATCATCCGGATTCAGCTCATCCAGCGCCTGATGGAGGGGCTCCCAAGCCTTGGCCTGATCCAGCACATACCGGTAGCCCTCGGCCGTCACGGCAAAACCGTTGGGTATGTTAATGCCCTGGGAAATTAGTTCACGGTACATTTCACCCAGTGACGCATTTTTGCCGCCGACCAGCGGCACATCGTCGATTGTTAATTCGTTAAACCAACGGACATATTTTGTTTGTTCGGTCATCGCCCACTCCTTACGCATTGTGTGGCTGCCTGTGCACAGGCTAAATTTACCTATCTATCGCTCTATTAAACCCATAAACCTCATCAATAATATGTGACAATTTGCCGCATTATCATTTTTCCAGCCGGTTGATAGCATAACAATCTGCGCTCTTACTTGCCTTCCATTTGGGTGAGGGTGAGGGGGAGCCTGATTAATCATTAGGCTCCCTTTTTTCTACTTATTCAGCCTCTACCGTGTGCCAATAAAAAACCCTTCTGCGAACGCCAAGCCTAAGCTTTGCGCATTCGCTATGCTCTTACCGAGTTGGGGCCCGGCGCTCCAATCTTAACCAGCTAAATAATTTCCCTTTTTTTACATTTAGGGCTTGACTTGGCAATCACCTCAACCCAGTCAAACACATAGCCGCTTTTCCACAATTCCTGTGGATAACTCTGTGCACAAACACTCGATAACCGCGCCCAGCCCTGATCTTATCTGCCCTGCCGTTAAATTGTAGTATTTTTGTACAGAAACATTTTATATATTTAAATCAATCAGTTAATATTAAACCAAAGCAGAAAGCCGCCCCTGCAAAGCCAGCCAACACCTGCTTGCGGCCATAAAAAACGATCTGTGCATAAACAAGAACTGATAAGCTTATGCAAGTGCTTGATTTTACCCATTGCCGATTTCCCCTTTAACAACTGCGAGCTGCCCGCCATGCCCATTTTTATTAGCCTTAGCCTCGCCATCTGCTTCCTGGCGCAAACGGCAAGCCCGCTGCAAAATCTGTTGATAGCGCCTGAATTTATTTACATCGGCGTGGCTTTGGCCGTCATCAGCATGGTCAGCAGCATTTTTAAACAATTGTCGACGCGCATGTGCTTCGACATTTTTGCCAGCAGCAGCCTGCTGATCTGGTTTGCCTACTGGAAAACCTTGTTTTTTAAGGATGACTCGCCGGTATTTTATGCCTACCCGCTTTATTTCGCCTTTATGACGGCTTTTGTATCCTTATTTTTTATCAGCCAGCGCCATACTATCGATGCGGCAAGTTTTCGCCAAATGCAGGCGCTTGCCGCCAAAAGCAAGCTGCAGCCATGGATCATAATGACGGCCACCCTGATCAGCCTGGCGTTACCGGAGCATTACATGCTATATCCAGTCATCATGACACTGTTAATCTTTCGGTTTGCCTTGGCCAGATGCCTGGAGCATTAAATCCAGGCAGCATTGTCGAATTTCAAAAACATTAATAGCCTGAGAGAAATACGTGAAAACATTTTCAATAATTCAATCGCTATTGCAAGGTATTTATCGGATTTTTTGAAGATTACCGTCGGCAAACTGCTGTGCCTGAATTAGTTCATTTATTGCTCAGGAACCCATCAATACTCTAACAACATGTTTCACCAACTCTTTTGAAAACTCAGGGTCTACATGCCCGCTTAACGTAACCTAGCCAAGGAGATACCCTAATTGAAGCAAGAAAGCACTAATGTGGCTTGGCATCATGCCACAGTAACACGCAGCCGCCGCGAGCAGTTAAACAAACACAAGTCGGTTATTCTCTGGTTTACCGGCTTGTCCGGCGCCGGCAAATCAACCCTGGCCCATGCCGTTGAAGAAGCATTGCATCAAGCAGATTGCCATACTTTTGTCATGGATGGCGATAATGTCAGGCATGGCTTGTGCGGCGACCTGGGCTTCACTGATGCCGACAGGCATGAAAACATCCGGCGCGTCGCAGAGGTGGCAAAATTGATGCTGGAAGCAGGGGTTATCACTCTTACCGCGTTTATTTCGCCGTTTAGCGAGGAAAGAAATCTGGCAAGACATCTGGTCCCGCAGGGTGACTTCATAGAGATTTATTGCTGCTGTGATTTGGCGATTTGCGAACAACGCGACGTCAAGGGCCTTTATAAAAAGGCCCGTCTAGGCGAAATTCAGCACTTCACCGGGATTTCTTCAACGTATGAAGCTCCCAAAAATCCGGAACTGCAGGTGGATACCGGCACCCATACTTTGCAGGACTGTGTCGAACAGGTTCTGAATCTGCTCAGCGCGCGCGGCATCATTGCTGATGAAGCCGCAAATAAGCCGTAGTAATGCACATTGACGTCTTTAACGGCGATGCCGACGGGCTCTGCGCGCTGATTCAGCTACGGCTGGCCTACCCGGTGGCCGCGCAGCTTGTAACTGGCGTAAAGCGCGATATAGCGCTGTTAAAGCGGGTCACGGCGGCGGCAGGTGATGAGCTTACTGTCCTGGACATTTCTCTGCAAAAAAACCGGCCCTATCTGATAACGCTGCTTGAACAGGGCGTTCATGTGTTTTATGTCGACCATCATCAAGCTGGCGATATACCTGAACACCCCGGCTTCACGAGCCTGATCGATACCGGCGCCAATACCTGCACCAGCTTGCTGGTTGATCATTATCTGCACCAGCGTTTTTCGGCATGGGCGGTAACGGCTGCTTTTGGCGATAATCTTGGAGCTCGCGCACGGCAACACGCGCAAGCCTTGCAGCTAAGCAGCCAGCAGCTGCAACAACTCGAAAACCTGGGTGTGTGTCTCAATTACAACAGCTACGGTGTTGATGTGGCGGATTTGTACTTTGCGCCGGATCAGCTTTATCAACGCCTGGCGCCTTACTCGTCGCCTTTGGACTTTATTGCCGATAATGCCCTTATTTACCATCAGTTGCTGGCTGGCTATCAGAATGACCTGCATAAAGCGGATCAAATTGCCGCTGATTTCGTCAATCAAAACGTGGCGGTCTACATACTGCCCAACGAACCCTGGAGCAGACGAGTGAGTGGCGTATGGGGTAATACTTTGGCCAACCGCAATCCCGGCAAGGCGCATGCCATTATCAGTGAAAACAGCTCCGGTGGTTATCAAGTCAGCGTAAGAGCTCCGTTAAACAACAAAACCGGCGCCGACGAGCTGTGCGGACTGTTTATCAGCGGCGGTGGCCGCAAAGCAGCTGCCGGCATCAATCATTTGGAAAAACCCCAGCTTGCGGTTTTTATCCAGGCGTTTGTGGAAAAATGGCACTAAGCCGGAGCGGCCAGTACAAACCGCAGACCAATGCCTTTTTTAAAACTGCTTGACCGGGAAGCGCTGATTTAAGCCTTCGAACGGCTAAATGATTGATCCCGTCGGTGGGGAGCCCTTCGGATCCCGGTCAGGAAGAAACCTGCCGAAGCCTGCGTAAAACCGGTATATTCGGGGCGTCCCTACTCAATATCCCGGCATCCATAATGATATTGGTAGTCTTCCATTGCCCGCCTGATGACTTCGTGCGCTTCCTCACGACCATAGACATTGGTTATTTCGCAGGAATTCTTTTCGCCAGGCAAATCTTTGTAGGTCAGAAAATAATGTTTCAGGCGATTGATATAAGATGACGGGCAGTCGGAGACATCATTCCATTGCCGGTAAAATTCATCGCCTTTCATCACGGCAATAATCTTGTCGTCCGCCTCACCCTTGTCAAGCAAACGAAAACCGCCCACAGGAATCGCCGGGACAATAATATTGCCGTGGGTCACGGTGCGCTCGCTCAGCACACAAATATCCAGAGGATCACCATCCCCCTTGGTAACCGTCTTGCCCGATTTCACTCTGGCAAAGTCAGCCACTCTTTCAGCACAGTAGGTCTGCGGAATAAAGCCGTACAGTGTAGGCACGGTGTTGGAGAATTTCTGCGGCCGGTCAATTTTAAGAAACCCCGAGTCTTTGTCGATCTCATATTTGACCGTATCAGACGGGACGATCTCGATAAATGCAGTAACGATGCTCGGTGCATTCTCGCCTACATGGATGCCATGCCAAGGATGTGCTGTGGATTGTGTATTCATCACGAAATTGTATTTAGCTAAAAATGTAAAAAGAAAAAATTGATAAGGCCGCTTTGTCCATACCTGTTAAGTGGCGTCATTCCTGACGGAATGGGATATCTGCTGCCAGGGCGGGTGTTTTCATTCGCATCCCTGCTCGCGGGTTTGCTATGTGTTCACGCATCGCGGCAAACCCAGCCAAAATAGTATAGACCGTATTATGCTGTGCTCATCCCTATCCGAATCCATAGCTTGCTGCTGTTAATCGCCCCGAACAGCGTGGGACTGGCTCCTTGAATCCAGTAGGTCAATAATCTGGCCTGCAATAGTAAACGCATAGACCCGGGTTTGGCAAAACAAGCCTGCAGCAGCACGCTATTGTTAGCAAGAAATTCCGTCGGCCCGGCACGCCTTAGGCGCGCATTCTATTCTGAGCCAATCACTCGCTGTGGTTTTTATAAAAAATAGCGGTGGCCATCGCACAGCAATGAGCGTTATTATTTGCACCTATCCGCTCACAGCAAGACAGCCCGTTTCGGGCACTAAGGAGCCTACATGAACGATAAAGAACTCGTCGCCCAACACGCGGCAAAACAAGTTAAAGACGGCATGCGGATCGGACTTGGCACAGGCTCAACCGCCAATTATTTTATCCAGGAACTCGCCCGGCGTATTACAGAAGAAGGCTTGCAAGTGACAACGGTCGCCAGTTCGGTAGTCAGCACCATCAAGGCACAAGAAACTCGGGCTACCGGTAGTGGCGCTGGAACACATCAACCGGCTCGATCTGTATGTAGACGGTGCCGATGAGGTAGCGCCGGATCTTACCCTGTTAAAAGGCCGGGGCTTTGATCTGGTGCGCGAGAAGCTTCTGGCGCGCGCTAGCGACAAATTTCTGGTGCTCGTCGACCAGAGCAAACTGGTTGAGCGTATCGGCGAACGCTTTCCCATCCCGGTCGAGGTCATGCCGTTTGCCTGGCAACTGGTCAAGCGCAGACTTGAAACCCGCGAGGCGGCCGCGGCGAACTGCGCCAGACTGCCAACAAAGACGGTTTGATGGCATGGCAGCTGGTGCTGACATGGTGTTTGCTGAAACAATCTATAGCCAGGCACTCGACGCTCTGCTGAATGCCACGCCGGGCGTCATAGAACATGGAATATTTCACCAACTGGCAAGCGTCGTCTTGCTGGCAATAGACGGACAAGTGCAGGAGCGTTGCCCAACAGAGCCTTAGGCGAACCGTGAAGGCGGTTAGTAAAACAACTTTATAGCGTGTGTTTCAATTCATCAATGAGGTAAGCGTATGTTAAATAAAAAAGAGGCAGCACCGTTTTTTAGATCACTGAATCAGGATAACAAGCTGGTGTCCTTGACCGATTATGCCGGAAAAAAGAACGTCGTTTTATATTTTTATCCAAAAGACGACACCCCTGGCTGCACCATAGAAGCCAATCAATTTACCGCGCTGGCACAGGATTTTGCTGATCTGGATACCGTCGTTATTGGTGTCAGCAAAGATTCCTGCGACAGTCACCGGGCATTTATCGGCAAATTCGGCTTAAATCTGGAATTACTTGCCGATACCTCAGGCGAGGTCTGTGATAGTTACGGGGTATGGCAGGAAGTTGAAAAAGACGGCGTTAAAAAGATGAAAGTCGTGCGTTCGACGTTTATCAT
>CAWKEY010000037.1:0-12524 GCA_963848675.1 uncultured Gammaproteobacteria bacterium | reverse complement strand
TGGGCATTCCGGCACTGACTGGTTCGGCTGCCGATGTCCTGCTTGAGCTCTTTGAAGCCGGCTTCACAATCCAGCGAGCGCCATAATACTCGATGATTTGTGTCACGGATAGCGCGAGATCAGTGGTAAACAGCGCCACCCATTGGGTTTTACGGAATACCCATACCACGCGCACGGGACATTTGAGCGTCTTCAGCATGACGATCTGATCATAGGCCCGAACGTCCCGGTGTTTACCGTAGAGATGGACGCTATAAGTCATGGCTGAGCCCTGGCTCCTTGCCGCCATGTCGGCCGTCGATCCCAGGCGCTGACCGTACTTACGCCGCCGCCCGCGCTGTCCCGACTGCGCTGCGTCAGGCACAGCATACAAGACGTTATTGCTGCGCAGTCGGGATAAAATATCGAAACGCTCACCTAAACCACGGCGTACCGGCTTCCATAAACCCTCATTACCAAACCAACTATCCATCACCGCTAGCAGCGGTGTTGACGTGAAGTAATCCGCAATGCCCATCAACATCTGCCCTGCTTGTTCCAACTGGGTCTGAAAAGGCACCACTGCGCCTTTGATTTTGGCGCGGTCCTTTTCGGCGGCAATGGTTTTCTGGGGCAGGTAAAAGCGAAAATCTAAAAACAAACAGGCCCAACGGCCTTTGACGCGCTTGAGTAAGCCCACCGCGACCATGTTTTGCGCCCAGGGATAGCGGCTTTGATTGGCTTTGGCGGCATGAGCGAAGATTGCTTCACACCCGAAGATGTTTTTCCCGACTTTGGGATTGATGCAATCATCCACGGCCACCAGCAACCGACCTTCATGTTGCCGGCGACGGTATCAAGCCCCAAACGCTATGCCAAAGACCTGTCCACGGTAAGCTTGATGAGGCCATGAAGGTATAGAAACGCTTGTTTTTGATCTCGATCCCAAACAGGGTCTGCAGGCAACGCAGCACATTAGAGGTCATCGAAGACGTGAACGGCACGATAACGGACAGCAACGTATAGACCAATAACGAAGCCCGCTCGCGGCCTAGGTCGGTATCAGAAAAATGGGTTTGGAGTGGACGTAAAAGATCGCGTAAAATGAACATGAATGAGGTCGTTTTATACTTGTAATCAATGACTTAACAACCTACATTATACGCTAAAACAAGACCTCATTCACCATTAAGTTATTGTTTTTAAATAGTAAAAGTGAAGTTTTCAATGATGCATATTATAAATGCTCTAATATTCGAAAAAAATTAGCACTCTCTAATATAGTTGATCCAAAAAACTGGGAAACTTCAGTCTTATAAATGTTCATCGTGGCGATACTTTAGCAAGTTTGTTCTTGTGCAAACCGAAACTGGCTTATCAAGGAGTATCTGTCAACACCTTTTGCCAAATGCTTCAAGCGCATTTCTTCTTGAGCCACCAAAAAGCAATGGCGGAAGCCAGCACCATCGCGCAAGCGGAACCTATCAGTATCAAGCCTAGAAACAAGGTTTGCCTGAAGGTATAGTCCACCAGTTCTTTGCCGCTGGCCTGGGTTTGCCGGGTCAGCGCGGTCAATTGAGTCGACAGTCCGTCAAACTTGCCGGGAACCAGGGTTTGGTCGAAGGCTTGCAGCAATCTCACCAGGTCTTGCGCGGTGGCGTTGATCTGCGCGGCGGCGGCAGTGTAGTCGTTGATGCGGAAGGGCTCTGCCTCCGGGTTCGATGGGCTGGCCTGGAGTTGCCGCACCACATCCTGAAAAGATTTCAGGGTGGCGGTGGAGGCAGTGGACATCAGTTTGCCTGCGTCCAGAGCTTTCTCGGTCTGTGCGGCGAGGCTGGTGAGGCCCGGCAGTTGCGCGTTCAGGGCCTGAACAATCTGTTCCCGCTCGGCGCTGATGAGACCGGGCAAGCGCTCCGCCGTCTGGCTGAAGCGGTCCGCCGATTCAGCCAATTGGGTGGTATTGGCTAGCAGCTTTTCCATCTGCGGCATTTCCGCCGTCTGGATGGCCAGCAATTCGGTTTCCCAGCGGATCAGGGTCGGCATGTGCCGCGCCAGGAACAAGCCGCGTTCCGCAAACAGGCGGGTGTTGGCCAGTTCGCGAGTGGCGGGGTCGAGTCCCGCCAGTGGGTCGATGGAGAGCAGATTAAAGACACTACTGGTCAACCCTGCCTGAGGGCTACGATTCATCTGTGCGACTTCGGACGCGAAGCCCAGTGAGCCGAGATCACGGGGGGAGCGCACATCCTTGTGTTGCGCATGCCAGGCATTGATGGCGGCACGCAGTTCCGAGAGCTGTTCTTTTTTCAGCGCCGTCGCGGCGATCCGCCAAATTTCCTTCTCTACTTCCTGGGAGGCGAGCAGATAAGGTTTAGCCGATTCGCCGTAGAACTTGGGCATCCAATAGTCCTCGATGTTCATCCGGTTCAGGCTGGCGAAGATGATCATATCGAGCAGGTTGGCATAGGTGTTGGCCCCGGTAACGATGGCCAATATGTCGCTGGTGATGGCGATGCGGCGCATCAGCAGGGCACGCCTTCGCGGAGACTGATCATCTTGTCGCTGCAACTTGCCGATAGCGAAATTGAGCGCCTCGAGAGAATTGTCCGCGAAGCGGAGCACCTGAGACTGCAGTTCGACGGGATCGGTCTCCCCATTTTCCTGGTTGAGCGAAAATAGGGAGCGGATACTGAGGTATCCCCACGAAATTACCCTTTCTCCAGTGAGTCGAAGTAGTCTACTAAAAGGGCTTGCGCCTGTTCCAGCATTGAGGCAGACATCTCAAAGGCGACATAGCGGCGGGCGATTCGGGCGAGAAAAATAACCGAATACGGTGAGTGCTCCTGGTTGCTGTTGACTTTGATATGCCGTTCAATAGCAGCGCCTTTTAAACAAATCCCAGTGAGCCAGAGCGCGAAAATAATGAGCGCTGCAATTAATAACAGGTTGGCGCGGCGTTCCGCTTCAATCCGGCTTTCGCTGGTGAAATCCAAACCATAATGTGTGCTTTTGGTGTCTCGTAAGCTTTCCTCAATTTGCATGCGGCTTCGATAATAGTCCACGACCCGCACCGCAGAATAGGCTTTTAGCGAGGACGATACGACCAGAAGCCATGGCTCTTTTTCGCGGTCCGCATGTTTGCGACTGGCTTTCGATTTGGCTGGGTGATGTTGAGCGGTCAGGTGTTTCCGGCCTTTAGCGGGCCGAAAAAAAGTCACCAGTTCACCGGCTAACGGATGACTACGCACCCAACGGGCCGAGCCCAAGCACTTGGGTTTTCGAGTGGCTTTGGCGTACAGCGATTTTGCCGCCAGCCAAGCGTCCGGCCGGTCGGCCCAGGCAATGAAATCCCGGTTGCGAATGCGTCCGAGCCAATGCCAGCCCAAACCTTCCACTTCGCGAAAGAACGGGGTGCGAAATCCGGAATCGGCGACGATGATGGGCGTTACAGTAGGTGGCAGCAATGTTTGTAAACGCATCAGAAATTGCTGTTGTATACGGCGGTTGCCCAGCTTTTTACGGGGATGGATTTCTTCGTACAAGGTGACGGAACGTCCTCCCGTTGGCAGCGCCGCGCGTAAGAGCTGCTGATGCTGATCCGCCGTCTGGGGCGACTAGTCGACAAGGATTAACGGCATGGGCAGGGACTGCAACAACCACTGGGTCATAGCACCGTATAGCGCCATGCGTTCGGTGCTGAGATGGCGATTCCCGGCTAAGCGATCCATCCGTTTGATTTTATGTTTGATATAGACAGGTCCGGAAAGCGCCCGCCCGAGCGCCGTAATGGATACTGACGCTCCACTCAAACCAGCCTCGACAGCAGCCATCAGAGCCTGGAGCCGGGTAGCATGAATACTGGGAGTTTTTCTTTCAATAAGTTATGCAGCAGAGCGATAATCGACATAAATTTATCCTCTCAGGTTGCTATTTTAACCTCAGTTCGGTTTAAGAGTTGATGATTAAGGGCAATAAATCGGCATCGCGTAAATTAAGAGCGGGTTTTTTCTCTTGATAAGAGTAAGCGGCCAGACATGCCACGATGTTCGACAAGTAATTAAGCAGAGAGCGATGGCGTGAGTGTTCGAGGTCAAAAATGTTTTTCAGCTGATCATTGATGGTTTCAATGATGCTGCGTTTACGTAGCATCAATGCATCAAAGACGTCGATAGCCTGAGCTTTCATGTTCTTTTTCAAGGTGGTTATCAATTTAATATCTTGGCTGGCCAGCAGTTGCGCTAATTTTTTAGAAATATAGCCCCTGTCTCCGAACAGCTTGCCGAGCAAAGATTTCACCAGCTTTGGCACGGGTTTTCTGTCGTCGACATTGCCGGGTGTTATACAAAATGACAAGATTTCGCCCTGATCATTGACGATGAGGTGTAATTTAAAACCATAGAACCAACCCGTCGATGATTTCCCTCGGCCAGCCTCTTCAACAAAGGTTCTGTGTCGCGGGATACGAATATTTTTACAGACACACAGGGGCGTAGAATCGATAAAGGCAATACCTTGCGAAGTTCCACAACGGCTTTTCATGAATGCCGTTAGCGGCCCTAGTATTTGCGGTATAAGCTCGATAAATCGATTGTAACTCAGAAGCTTGGGAAACGCAGATAGCCAGTGCTTCCGGACATGATTTTGATAAAACCACTTGAAGGTTCGGTAACCTGATTGATGGTAATACACCAACAGCGTGATCATTTCGCTAAAACTCATGCGATGTGGACGGTTGCGTTTCTTTTCACCGTTTGTTATTTGGTTTTTTTGCCACTCCAGAATAAAGGTCTGACAAAAATCATCTACATCGCAAAATAATTGGGTTAATTTCATGGCTGGCCGGTTTTTGGGAGGAAATTAATGTTGGAATCACTATTTTCCTGTTTTTACAGAAACCTGCCTGCTTTTTCTTATCCCGAACTGAGGTTATTTTAGAATGAATTTTTATGCTCAGACTGGCTAAATCTTGTTTTTATCCTAATTTTTCCCAGCAATGCATTGTTTTTTATTGATATTTTGTGGGGATACCTCAGGAGCGGATACCTTTTTCAGGCAATTCCAGGGTGTTTTTGAGCAAACTGCAACTACTTGCACTCAAGGCCAGGGCGAGTAGCAAAACGGCTTTCGGCACCCATTTATGGACGCCCGGACTGGAAGGCTGAAGCTTTGCATGCATGAAGGTATCGGCTCCTTAGTATGTCGATAATAAACAGTATCCTGTAAGCGGGACAGGGTTTGCAACCCATCCCTAACGTTTTTAGGATGCCCGAGCCAAACGGCTATACATACCCAGCGCAAAATTTTTCGAACGGAGCAACATGCTCCTTCCGGCTGTCACCCGTCAAGCGAGGCACATAATGTCGAAAGCAATATAGTCAGGTGGGGTTAGCCGATGACCAAGGCCAATGTTCAGTACGGGACATATAACCCTTTCGTACCGGATTTTGGTGACTATATTAAAGCTCTTGAAGATAGAGAGCAGAGTTTTCGATCTTCTTTAAACAATGACTGTCTGCCGATAAGTAAAAAAGTGCGGAGATACATTCATGTTAGAATTTTAGTAATTACTTAGCGTAATTTTTTTAAAAAAGTAAAAATAATGCTTGACAAGGTTTTCCGAAAAAAAATCGTAATTTAACGCACATCTTCACAATACATAAATTTAACTGTTTATACAGGCTTGCGGCGTTAAGATGGCTCAAGCCGGCAATCAATATACACCACCAGTATTCTCCCGCCTTTCGTGGCGTATCCGCGATCCTCGAAGGCAAAATTCGACTTTTGAAACTGGCCTTATAATATCGCCATCCTTTACGGTTACGGTATTTATCCTTTGACAGTCGATAACATTGACGTGGAAGCCACGATCAAAACAGTTCAGCAATTGCTTGCCGAAGAGGCACATCTATCGCCCGCCTTGCGCTCGATACTTGAGGTGATGATTATGCTGGTGCAGATAATGGCGAACCGATTGAGTCTAAACAGCCACAACAGTAGCAAACCGCCTTCCCAGGATCGTTTTTCCAAAGGCAAGGGCGAAAAACCGGCTAAAGATGAAGCTGACAAAAAATCCGGCGGTCAACCAGGACACATCGGCACCACTCTTAAGAAGATCGACAATCCCGATGTCACCACACAACTGACAATAGATCGGACGACTATACCACTTGATGACTATAAATTTGTCGGTTACGACTGTCGCCAAGTGTTCGATATTGACATCCGTCGTGTGGTCACCGAATACCAGGCGGAAATTCTAGAAAATCCACAGGGACAACGTTTTACCGCACCTTTTCCGGCGGGAGTAACCAAAGCCGTTCAGTACGGCAACGGCGTCAAAGCTCAGTCGGTCTATTTATCGCAGTATCAATTCATTCCGCTCAAACGGGTTCAAGAGCATTTTCAGGAGCAACTGGGGTTGCCGATCAGCGAGGGGTCAATTTTTGCCTATAATCGCCAGGCCTATGAAATGCTTGAGCAGTTTGAGCAAAAGCTGATCGTCAAACTGTTGAACGCAAAGGTACTTCATGCCGATGAGACTGGCATCAATATCGGCGGTAAAACCTGCTGGTTGCACTGTGTCTCCAGTCCACTGCTGACGCTGTATTATGCCCATGAAAAACGCGGGGTTGAGGCCATGGCAAGCATGCCGCTGTTAACCCTTTTTTCCGGCATACTGGTTCACGATCACTGGAAACCCTATTTCAAATTAGCCTGTCAGCATGCGCTGTGCAATGCCCATCACTTACGGGAATTGGCTTTTGCTCACGAACAAGAGGGGCAGGCGTGGGCGAAATTAATTATCGATCTATTAGAAAGCATTCTGAAAGACGTCTATTCACAAGGCGGTGCGTTACCAGAAGATCAAGCAATCCATTACCGCGAACAGTACCGGGCGATACTGGCGCAGGCCGAAATAGAATGTCCGCCACCACCCGAACGGCAAGAGGCAGACCGCAAAAAGGGCCGACTCAAACGCAGTAAATCCCGAAATTTACTGGAGCGATTGCGCAATTATGAGAAAGAGACTCTGCATTTCATGACGGATGTGGATGTTCCCTTGACTAATAATCAGGGGGAAAATGATATTCGCATGACCAAGCTTCAACAGAAAATATCCGGTTGCTTTCGATCTAAAGAAGGAGCGAACATCTTTTGCCGTGTCCGTAGCTATTTATCGACTTGCCGTAAAAATAATGTTTCGGCCACCGATGCCCTTACCATGCTTTTTGAGGGCAGACTGCCTGACTTTATTCTTTAACTGGATTGACTGAGTAATGGCACAGAACCTAGCTCCAGAATTTTTTTGAGCGTGTAAAGATTCATTACGCTGAGTAATTACGAATTTTAAAGCTGAACCTTTATTTCTAATCTTTACATAAGTTGTAAAAACTTCTAAGGCAATAACTTTTGTTGATCCCCATGAAAAATTTACTGTTCCTGTGCGTTTGTTTACTAGGTAACAGTTGTGCCACTGCGCCGGCTACGTCCAAACAAACTTTACCCAGTAAGGAAGCCCAGCCACTTGTTCAGGAAAACATTTACATTGGAATGCCCCGTGCGGAGGCTGAACGTATTTTAGGGGATCCAACTTCGGTGACCGATACTGCAACGGGAACTACAGTCGTTTGGGTATTTGGCCCAGGCGCTTCAAAAGCCGATTCACCACCAAAACCCAAAAGCAAGGTTTTCAGCCTGATTGGAAGTATTGCAACAAACTGCGGCCGGAATTTTCAGCCCCATCGCAGGTATGGCCACCAACATAGGTTCGCAAATATTCAACGCGATGAGTTCAGAGGATGAAACAACCTCTCCTCCGGTTCAAACAGAGGCTGATAACACGCGCATCGTGACTATCGATTTTAGAGACAACAAAGTATTTTCAATTCAACGAGCTATGGCAACTGCTGTACCTTACATCCCAAGGCAATAATCTTTATCGTGTAGATAGTAGATTTAACCGAGGTTTTTGCTCATTAACTTCACTTCATTCATCGCCACAGATCACTGGCTGCTTACTTCCATCGCCATGCGTCAGCGGTTTTATCGTGGCGATACTTTAGCGAGTTTGCCGCATCGGCGATACTGGACTTTGGGCTAATGCCGATGGCTTTCGGAAACCGCACCACCATGCTCGAAAACTAAACTGCCCCCTTCCCTCATCAGGTTCAACCGGAATTTGTTCTCGTGCACAACGAAACCGAGCGCTTCGGTCAAATACCTCAGAAATTCAGCATAGCGTGATCCATCTGCGCATTCGGCCAAGGTCGCCGCCCCCGGCGCTATCTTGATGTGCTTGCCTGCAAGGGTGTATCGGCCCTGCATCCGGTTACAATCGGCCTTGACCTGATAGGAGCCGTCCGGAAGTAAAATCAGCGTATATTGGTTGGGGTCATCAATAACGAAATTGTGTACATCCAAGGAGCCCTCGAAGCGCTCCCATTTCCAGACGATGCCGGTAATATTCGCGTTCGAACCCGTTGCCGCATCCGGCTCGGCGAGCTTATCGGCAATTTGCGCCCACTTGCCATCTCGCAGGCTATAGGCTTGTTTCAGTCGATGGCTAGGACAGCACGCCGGATCGCGTGGACCGGTCGTGACGGTTTCCAGGCCGACTTGACCGGCGGCAATCGACAATGCGCTGATCTGAACACGGTCACCCAGTAAAACGCTAGCTTGCTGAGGGGGCGCATTGCCGGTATTGCGCATGGCGACCAAATACCTGAACGTTGCCGAACCGCCGCTTTGCCTTGTCAGAATCACCGCGGCATCGCTTAATCCATCATCGTCCAGATCGCCGAAAGTGAATTTCTCCAGAGAAACCTTATCTATCTGCGTTGAGCCTTCTCCGTAACGGCGCTCAAACTTGCCGTTGTCGAGCTGAAACGTGCCCAATTCATCGATTTGATAAGTTGCATTGTTAAGAACATTCTCCGTCAAAGCCGCACTTGCGCTGCTGCGGCTTGGTTTTTCACCACCACTCCCGCCGGAGGTAGTGCTACATGCGGTGATCAAGGCAAGCATTATTGGGAACACGCGGGCCTGAGCTTTACAGAATTTCATTATTTATCTCCCAATTTATTTAGCGCGTTTAGAACTCAAAATGCAGGCGGGCTTAAATAGCTTTTTCATTTGATATATCTACTCACACGAACCCAATGCCGTTCAGATGAGCCGTCATGCCGGTAGGGATTCACGTCAGGCTATCCTGCCTGTCGCCCTTCGGGTCAATGCAAATCTGTTCCAGACAGATTTGTGCCGGCATCCAGGGCACATGGAAGTGATAGGCCTGCACCATCCCTGGCATCTGGGTTCCGTCATTCCCTACCGGGACGCCGGTTTTGGTGGTTAGCTGGAGATTCGGCAACTTGATGACAATACCCCATTCCCATCGGCCTAAAGGAAAGACGCCCGGAAAAGCAACTTACTTCTTCCCTTCCAACTCTTCCACCAGCTGCTTCACTCCGGCATCGTCCGGCAGGGCTTCGGGGGCTTTCCGAGCATACACTAGCGCGGCTTTGGCATCGCCCGCCTCGCGTAGCATTGAAATGAGCGCGCTGAGAATTTCGAGGTCATATGGATGGCGCGCGTCGGCGGCCTTTAAAACCGCCAGCGCCTCGCGCCGCTTTCCGGCGGAATGCAAGCCTACGGCGTAAACATAAGCGTAGCGAGCGTTTTCGGGAGCGAGCTTGACCGCTGTCTTCAGTTCCTGAAGCGCGGCGGAGGTATTGCCTAGGCGCACCAACACCAAGCCCAAGGCATGATGCAAATCCGCCGCATCCGGCAGCAATGCCAAACCCCGGCGCAACTGCTTTTCGCCTTCATCTTCGCGCCCCTGTTGCCGGTAGGCATCGGCGAGATTGACATACGCTCCAGCAAACAGCGGATCTAGCTTGAGTGCGCGTTCATACGCCGCAATCGCGGCATCGGGCCGGCCTTGGCGCAGAGCAAGATTACCCCGATTAACGTTTTCAGATGGCCAATCGGCATTGATCGTCAAATAATCCTGGTATTCCTTAGCCGCGCTGTCTCGGGCGCTGAGCCGGCTTGCTGGAAACTGATTATCCGGCACATCGGCAAGGATGCGTGCAGCCTCCATACGCACGCCGCGAATCGGATCGGACAGCAGCGGAGCTGCAGCCAGTACGCGATTAACCGGATCAATGACTTCAACGAGCCCCAGCGCAGCAATACGCACTGTCGGATCGGCATCTTGCAACAGCCGCAGCGCCCCCGCGACGTGTTCTGGACGCATCAGCGGCTCTGCAAGTGTTGCTGCGGTGGCACGGACGACCGCAGGGCTATTGGAATCCTGGGCGAGTACAAGCAATGCGGGCAAGGCTTTGACGCCTTGCGTCGCGCCAGCATGCAACACGCTTCCGTAATGCGGACGCTCCCGCCAGGTTTTGCCGTACCATTTGTCCATTGCGGTAGCCGCCCATTCGGACTTACGGTTTTGGTGACACTGGGTGCAGGCATTCGAACTACCCAAAGACAGCGACAAGTCTGGTCTTGGCAAGCGAAAACTGTGATCGTGCCGGCCGTCGATGACCATATAATTCTGCTCCGGCGCATGACAATCCATGCACTGCGCACCTTTTGAACCCTGCTTGTGGAAATGGTGTTTCTCGCTGTCGAATTCGGCGGCATTATGGCAACGTCCGCACAAGGCATTGCCTTCGGCGCGCAATTTGAGCGCATGCGGTTCGTGGCAATCCAGGCAAGTAACGCCTTTCTGGAACATCTTGCTTTGCCGGAACGAACCCCAGGTATAATCCTCATCGCGCTGCTGGCCGTCGGCGTAATAAGCCGGCTGCGTCAACAGCGCCGGACGATGGCTGTCTTCCAGCGGCAGTCCTGGCAAACTGCCTTCGACCAGCGAAGAGCGCCGCGCATGACAGGCCCAGCAGGTATTCATCAAGGCATCCGCGGCGGGCTGGTCGCGCTGGGCGAATCTTGCAGCGCGTCCCGGAAATGTCCACGCTTCGCGCCAGCGGCTTTGCAGACGCACCGTCAATCCCTTGTCGTCATCCCGCCCATAAGGCGGCTGCGCGTGTTGGGCCCAGTCGATATGTTGCGACGCGGGGCCGTGGCAGGACTCGCAAGCAACATTCAATTCGTTAAAGGTCGTCTTATAACTGTCCGTCGCCGCGTCATAAGCCTTTTTAAGATTCGTCGAATGGCATTCGGCGCATTGCAGGTTCCAGTTCTGGTAGCGCCCGGTCCAGTGCAGTTGATCGGTATGATCGACTTTTTCATGAGGATAGAGGTGAAACCATCGCTGCCCCCCTTCGTCTTTTGGGCGGCTGTCCCAGGCGATACCGAGCGCTTGATAACGGCCACCGGGAAATTCAATCAGATATTGCTGCAGCGGCGTAACGCCGAACGTGTATTTGATTTGGTAATCGGTGATTTTGCCGTCCGGGCCGTCGGTCCGCACCATGAACCTGCCGTCACGTTTGAAAAACCTGGATTCGACGCCGAAGTGCTTGAAGGTTGCGTCATCGAAATCGCCGAGCACTGTTTGCGCATTCGCTTCCTGCATCGCAAGGGCGTGGTGCGAACCCGTCCATGCCTCGACCTCGTCCTTATGACAGGCAATGCATGCATTGGCACCGGCATAATCCCTATTTGCTATGGGCGAAGCTGCTTCGGGCGCTATAGCGGCCGGCGCGATTACCGGCACCGGTGCTTGCGATGGCCGCATAACAAAAATAGCACCCGCCACCGCCAACGCGATAATAGCGAAGATCATGACTCTAACAATCCAGCGCTTCCCGCCTGACGGCGCGTCTTGCGAAGTGTCCAAAGGTATAACCGGGGCGATCTTGGAAGGTTTCGGCGTCTTGCGTCGGCTCACTTGGGACTCTCTTGATTTAGCTGGGTGAAAAACTTGTTTGAATTAAAAATATATTGTAACTGTTCAGCATGTTGGGAACCGTCAGCGGGAACGACCGCCCCGTCGCGATTTGAAGCCGCCGGTCGCGATGTAGGCATCGCTCCCACAGCGAATCTTGCCAATCCAGAGCAGCTCCCAACACCACATGCCTGATAGACTGAATCGTTACAATATATGTAACCATTCAGCGTAATTTGTCATTCCGAGCAAAGCGAGGAATCTTAAGGCTCCCACCCATATTACACCGCTTAAAAGATTTCTCCCGCTGGTCGAAATGACTAAAAAAATCAAGAATTTGCGAAAAACGCTGAATTCAACTTCAAGCAGTCTGTTACAAACACTTTATTGGTCGCTGCTAGTGACTCTGTTGTCAATCAGGCTCTGTCAAAATTGTCCTGACTGTTTCAATTGTCATCATGAGAGTCATCGCTTGTATAGGTGATTCCACGAAACCGCGCGACAGATAGAACTGTTTGGCTTGATCAGTAAGGGCGTGAACGAGCACAGCGAACACTCCGGCATCGCCGGAGACTTTGACTGCCCGTATCATCGCATCGCGCAACATTGCCTGACCGATACCCCTATTGTGGTAATGTTTATCGACGGCGAGCCGACCAAGCAGGAGAACCGGCAATGGGTCAGGCATGTT
>CAWKEY010000036.1:0-288097 GCA_963848675.1 uncultured Gammaproteobacteria bacterium | reverse complement strand
TTAAGAGCTAAAAAGTAGCCCGTTTATTGAGTTATGAATAAGATATGAGGTAAAAGACTCTAACTCACCTCAATATCTTTATGAAACCAATGAACTGGCAAGATCAATTAATAACAATTTATCTTTATGTATGCAAAACATTATCAGAATCACTTGTGGGTCTATAGTCAACGAATGAGCAATTATGCTGATCTCAGTTTTTCTGACGAAGAAGTCATTACGCTTTATCTTTTTGGTGTGATCGACAAAAACAGAGAAATAAAAAAGACTTATGATTATGCTGATCGCCATTTACGCGACTGGTTTCCACTGTTGCCGAGCTATACCGCGTATGTGCAACGGTTAAATAAGGTCGCCGATGTTTTTGCTCCCTTGTTGGAAATGATTCAGCAAGACCAAGTCAGCCAAAACCCAAAAAGTGTTTGGTTGATGGACTCGTTTCCAGTCGCTTTAGCTAAACAAGGCCATCGCTTTAAAGCTTGCGTCGCTCAAGAACTTGCTAATGCGGGCTATTGTTCAACCAAAAAATTATACTATTACGGCGTTCGAGTTCATGTGGTTGGGCGTAGCCAAAAAGGCACATTGCCCAGCCCTGAATATATCGGGGTAACCGGAGCAAGCCATCACGATGGAAAAATATTCGAGTAAATCCGACCTAAACTTGTTGATAATGAACTCTATGGCGATAAAGCTTACCAGCGGCCTGATGCAGAAGAGGTAAAAGAAAATCAGAACTTGACAGTATTAACCCCAGTCAAAAAAAACAAAGGTCAAAAATATTTAGAGCCACAAGACCGATGGCTTTCCACTGCCATCTCCCGTGTTCGCCAGCCTATTGAAACATTGTTCGGGTGGATTGAAGAGAAAACAGGCATTGAATGTGCTGGTAAAGTGCGGTCATACAATGGCCTGATGGTTCATGTTTTCGGCAAGTTAGCCGCTGCCATGTTTTTTTGGAATTTCTTACGTGTCAGCTCTTAATTCACATTATAATGTGAATTAAGAGCTAAAAAGTAGCCCGTTTATTGAGTTATGAATAAGATATGAGAAAAGACTCTAACTCACCTCAATATCTTTATGAAACCAATGAACTGGCAAGATCAATTAATAACAATTTATCTTTATGTATGCAAACATTATCAGAATCACTTGTGGGTCTATAGTCAACGAATGAGCAATTATGCTGATCTCAGTTTTTCTGACGAAGAAGTCATTACGCTTTATCTTTTTGGTGTGATCGACAAAAACAGAGAAATAAAAAAGACTTATGATTATGCTGATCGCCATTTACGCGACTGGTTTCCACTGTTGCCGAGCTATACCGCGTATGTGCAACGGTTAAATAAGGTCGCCGATGTTTTTGCTCCCTTGTTGGAAATGATTCAGCAAGACCAAGTCAGCCAAAACCCAAAAAGTGTTTGGTTGATGGACTCGTTTCCAGTCGCTTTAGCTAAACAAGGCCATCGCTTTAAAGCTTGCGTCGCTCAAGAACTTGCTAATGCGGGCTATTGTTCAACCAAAAAATTATACTATTACGGCGTTCGAGTTCATGTGGTTGGGCGTAGCCAAAAAGGCACATTGCCCAGCCCTGAATATATCGGGGTAACCGGAGCAAGCCATCACGATGGAAAAATATTCGAGCAAATCCGACCTGAACTTGTTGATAATGAACTCTATGGCGATAAAGCTTACCAGCGGCCTGATGCAGAAGAGGTAAAAGAAAATCAGAACTTGACAGTATTAACCCCAGTCAAAAAAAACAAAGGTCAAAAATATTTAGAGCCACAAGACCGATGGCTTTCCACTGCCATCTCCCGTGTTCGCCAGCCTATTGAAACATTGTTCGGGTGGATTGAAGAGAAAACAGGCATTGAATGTGCTGGTAAAGTGCGGTCATACAATGGCCTGATGGTTCATGTTTTCGGCAAGTTAGCCGCTGCCATGTTTTTTTGGAATTTCTTACGTGTCAGCTCTTAATTCACATTATAGTCCACCTTTAATCATCACCCTCCGCTAAAGGCGTTACCAAAACAAGGCTTTTGGCTTGTCCTTACGAAATGCGGCTTTAGATTCCTCGCCGCAACCCACAAAATCTGAAAAGATATTTTCTTATACTAATAGTCTGCATCGACTATCGCCGAGCTTGTCCAACAACCGGTTCAGATTGTGGCTCGCTATCGCTCGCACAATCTAACCTTATTCGTTAGGCGTCAACCCTTCGGATAAACCCAGATGTTCGCCAAGAATCGATTGTCTGCTCTCTTTTAGTAAGTTGTCATTCGGAAATATGGGTCGATAGACTCTTCTGGGCAATGCTTCGTTTTTGCTCACCCAACTTACTTGGTATGCCGGCGATAATGCGCATATAGCCGACCTACCAGATGAGGGACTCCAGACCCGTTGCCTGAGCGATGAATCCCTGCTGACCCAACAGCAGAGACCACAATCCGATCAGCCATTCATGCCTTCGAATGGTATCTATAACGTTACCTTCTTCTATTGGTATGTCACCCTTACTGTTACCCAATCCAACGAAAAGTCACGGGCCGTGGACGAGGCTACGTTGATGACGCGTACGCGGCAGTTGGTGTTCGAGAAATCATCCACAGCCCAAATGTGTCCCCAGATATCGGCAGCGCCGCCCAAAATATATGTGGCCTCTGCAGTGGTCAGGGTCGCCGTGCTCTTGGCTGCCGTCCATGTCAAGCCGCCGTTCCAGGATAGCTGCACACACATCTTTGGTGCGTTGGCGGCGTTATCGACCTTGGCATCCAAGCGGACTTCGATGCCCTTGATTGCCGCGGCGCTCGCCAATTCGAAGCCGTAATCGCGGTAGATATGCTTGTCTTTACCGTTATTGGTGCATGATGTATTCGTGTTGGTGCCACTATTCGTGTCTACGGCGAACAGACCATCGTCGCCGTAAGCATTGGCGGGGGTGGTCTGGAAGCCGTTGTTGTCGCCGGCGTTGCTCGTGACTGCCGCATTGGTGGTCGGCGCCAGGAAGCCAGTGTTCGTAACGGCATTCGCGATGGTAATGCTAAGAGCCTTGCTCGCGATTTGGCTAGTAAGACTGCTGGCATCGCTTACTTGGACCGTGAAGCTCGACAGCCCTGCACTGGCGGGCGTGCCGGTGATTGCCCCGGTATCGGCATTCAGACTCAGACCAGCCGGTAGCGAACCGGAGCTGATTGACCAGCTATACGGTGGAACCCCTCCGCTCACCGCCAAGCTTAACGAATACGCCTGTCCGACCGTTCCGCCTGGTAGCGAGGCCGTGTTAATGGCGAGAGGAGGGGCTTCTACGGTCAGCACGGTGCTCCCGGTGATTCCGCTGAATGTGGCAGAGATCGTACTTGCGCCGATGCTCAATCCCGTCGCTAGTCCCGACGCACTGATGGTCGCCACCGCTGGGGTCGCCGAGGCCCAAGTCACTTGGCTCATAAGGTTCTGTGTAGTTCCATCCGAGTAAGTGCCGGTGGCCGTAAACTGCTGGGTCGTTGCCGCCTGAATCGTAGGTGTAGTTGGCGTCACGGCAATCGACTGCAACGCCGCAAGGGTGCCCGGTACAACCTCGACGGCGGTAAGATTCCACCGATTTGTGGTCGGCGCAGTATCGCTGATGGTCACCGCTGTCCCTGCGGCCGCAACTGCATTGCTCAACTGCTGTACCCAGAAGGTGTCGCCGACCGGCGTATCCACCCATTGGTGGACCATCGTCTGGCCCGTACCCAAGGTGCGAGCCACCGCGCCGTCCCAGTCGTTGCCTACCCCGAATACCCAGGCTTTTGACCCGGTGGTCGTGAGCGTAACGCTGGGGGCTCCGGAGGCGGCAGAAGCCCCGGCAGAAGCCCCTACGCCGCTTGCCCCCGTCAAGGCCAAGACGGTGAGCGACTGGTCATAGCCTGATTGCGCCGGCAGGGATTGCACAGTGACGTTCGTCAAGGCGGCAGGGGCGAATGCACGCCACACTTCCGAAGTGCCCGCCTGGTTGTTCGTCCGCCGAACCAACGTCCAGGTCAGACCGGCGCCGCTGACTGTCACTGTCTGTGAACCCGCAGCAGTAGGCCCATCCGAAGCCACGAAAGCCAGCAGCAGTTCGTTGGCTCCCGCGGTGCTGAACGCAGGCGTCGTGACGGTGCCTCGGGCATCTCGGAAAGCGACAGTATCCACGGCGATGGCTGCCGCGGCGACAGACTGCACGGTGAGACTCAAGGCTTTGCTCGCGGTTTGGACTGTTGGACTGCTAGCATCGCTCACCTTGACCGTGAAGTTCTCGGTCACGGCCGTGGTGGGGGTCCCGGTGATCGCCCCGGTAACGGGGTTCAGAGTCAACCCGTTAGGCAGCGCACCAATGCCTATTGACCAATTATACGGGGAAACCCCGCCGGTTGCCTCCACGCTGGCCGAATACGTCAGCCCCAACGTTCCGCTTGGCAGCGAATCCGTGGTAATGGTGAGCGGAGCTGCTTGAATAGTCAGGACGGTGCTCCCGGTCGTTCCGTTGATGTTCGCCGAGATCGTGCTGGTACCGGCGCTCACTCCCGTCGCTGATCCGGTCGCATTGATGGTCGCCACCACCGGGGTCGCAGAAGTCCACGTCACTTGACTGGTGAGATTCTGAGTCGTTCCATCCGAGTAAGTACCGGTGGCCGTGAACTGCTGCGTCGCTCCGACCGAAATGCTGGGGTTCGCCGGCGTCAGCGTGATGGCCGTCAGCGTCGGCACCACACCAGCAGGCTGGAACACAATATCCACCCAGTAATTGCTGGCTTGGTAGGTGTTGGAGGGGAAGGCCACGGAACCATAGCTGTACACGCCATTGCCGCCACTTTCTCCATCGCGTAAAGCATACAACGGCCCATTAGTGAAACCCGTGCTGGCAAAATACCCTTCATTAACTGAGTAATGCCCATTGGGCGCATGGTAGGACGCCACATAGGTTGTGTTGGCTGTGATGGCCACCGGGGTAGAAAAGCTGATCTGCTGCCAGCCCAAATCGGTTTCATTAATAAAGGTCGCCTGGGCCTGCAGGTTCCCACTACTGTCCCACAGGCTCCCGATGTGGGTACCCGTATTGGTGGTGCCCTTGTAAAAGCGAATACCGGTAATGAAGCCGTTGAGACTGGAGCGGAATTTCACGCCCAGCTCAGCCGCCGAGGTATCTGGGTCGGCTGCTACAGAAGGGGTTGCCGAGGTTGGCCAGATGGTGCTTACTACCGGCGGTGTGGCAGCAATAGTGATGCTGAGCGCTTTGGTCACATTTTGTCCGGGGTTGCCGGCATCGCTCACCTGGACGGTGAAGCTGTAGTATCCAGCCATAGTCGGAGTCCCGGTAATGGCCCCGCTGTTGTTGTTTAACGTCAGGCCGGGGGGTAACCCGCTGGTGATCGACCAGGAGTATGGGGTATTTCCGCCACCTGCCGCCAGCGTCGCCGAGTAGGTGAAACCCAGTATTCCATCGGGCAGAGAGGTCGAGGTTATGGCGAGCGGCTGCGGCGTTGCACCCGCTTCTGAGGCAATTTGCTGATAGATCGCCTTCGCAGCTCGGTACCGCGCTTGCGCTGCAGATAGACTTTTATCGAAATATGAGCTCCAGGATCCTCCCAGAGACGTCTTCTCTAACAAGTTGTCCATCCATTGCACATAAAACTCTGCATCAGTTGCACTCACACGGACAGGCGCATCGTTTACCGTTACAAACACGGCGCCAGTTTGTAACTGATGCCCGTTGCTGCCCATTCTTCGTGCAGCCAGCCACCCACTCTTAGCGAAATCAACCATCGTCGTCCTACTCACAGGAGTACTCGACGTAACCGATGCTTGCATGCTTTCCACAACAACGCCGTTCTGCATCAACTCAATTGTCCCGGTCAGATTCTGTTTCGCCGTCCAGGTAATCGTCACTTGAACACTGCTGCTACTCGTTAACTTGATTTCATCCCCGGGCGTTGCGGTGTTATTCACCGTCAAATTCAGAAACTCGTTATGGCCATTTCGCGATACCACTGTCCTGCCCTGCTTGATACCCTCGATCCAGTTGCGGTAAGTCATCTGGCCCCCGGCAACCTGTACATAGGTCAATAACGAGCCTAACTGTGAAACCCCGCAGGGATAATCCGTACCGGCAGCGAAACCCGGCCGAAAACCGTTGTTGAGCAGGCGGTAATAGGCCTGAATAGCGAAATCGCTGCCGGTAACATCTTCCGCTATAAAGTCAGCCGTACCCAAAGCCACTTCGACCGGATATTCAATCGGAATACAGCAATTCAGGCTCTGCGGAATGCCATCATCCAGATATTGCATATGGACAAACCCGGCGATACCATTCCGCTGATGCGCCCAATTGAAAATCGGATGCGTGTACTCCTCCCATATCTGTTCAGCCCCGCTAAGCCCAAGCGCTACCACATGCCCTCCCAAGGCCTGATGATCGTACTGTCCATACGTCGCATCCCAATGCCATTCTGCATCCCAATGTACGATCCGGCCAGGGGTCGAAACAGAAGCATCTTGTCCATTCACAAGCGGCAGATCGGTAACAGGGTTTTGAACCTCACCATTGCCCATATCTGCCAGCAACGAAATGGCAGCCAGGTCGTTGGTGCTCATCTTGCTGTATAGGCTCGATACCGCTTCGGGAGACCCTCCACAACTGCGATGCACATGCATATCACCCGCGTACCAGCCGGCTGGCTCCGGATTCGCTGCATGGCCACTGAGTCCATGCCCGCCCAACAGCCCCACCAGCAACAGAAACCAAAATCGAGTTATGCATTCACGTTTTTTTATAGTTTTCATAATGTTCCCTTCTTCTGTTCGTATGTTACCTGCACCGTCACCCAGTCCATCGAAAATTCGCGGGCCGTGGACGCTGTGTTCGCTGTGACTAAGGCGTTAGTGCTCGGTGCATGCCAAATTGTGTTGGGCAGAAGCTTGTCCTTGTCCAGCAGACTTGCAGTATCAAGCTGCGGCTTGGCGACTGTCCTTATTTCTTTACACCTTCACCCTTTGCATACATCGCTCCTAATATGTTTAACTCGCGCCGATGTTGTAGATTTCTTTTTATTACACCCCTCGAGTTAGTGATTCTTATTTTCTTCTTAATATTTGAAACAACCTGGCCCGGCATTTGGACACAAATCAGCTTTTACGCGAAACAAAAAAAAGCCGGACTCCCTAGTATGGCCATAACGATGGTCATCTTCGGCAGTCCGGCTTTCCTGGATCAGAGGATCCGTAACTTTCTGTCCCTACCTTACGATAGGTTTGGCGCTTTTATTATTTGTGAAGTAAATCACAAAATAAATTAAATATCTACTGAGTAAAATAGTCAGGAATAAAGAGCATAGAGGCCTGGTTTTAATCTTCTTACCTGATTAGCAAGATGCTTCAGCCAAGACATAAGCATGACGACGCTGGACGGCGTATAGTGGACATTTAGTCTTTTAAAAGAGGGTGTTGTCATGCCAATGAATCGCATTCAGTTCCAACCGGGCTTGTCGATGCCTGAGTTTCTCAAAGACTTCGGTACCGAAGCACAATGTGAGGCCGCGTTAGAACAAGCACGATGGCCTCGAGGCTTTGTTTGCCCTCGCTGCACGCACACGGGGCATAGCGTATTTAAAGTCGGATCGCACAACATGTTTCAGTGCCAAGCGTGTCGACATCAAACGTCGCTCATCGCCGGGACGCTCTTCCAAAGTACCAAACTACCGCTGACCCTTTGGTTCTTGGCGATTTACTTCATCAGCCAAGCCAAGACCGGCTTGTCCGCATTGGCTCTGATGCGCTATCTGGGCGTCAGTTATCCCACGGCATGGCTTATTCAGCACAAGCTCATGGAAGCCATGTCGGATCGGGAAACGCATTACACTCTCAGCGGCCAAGTCCAAGTCGATGATGCTTACTTCGGTGGTGAGCTCAGTGGTGGCAAGGCCGGCCGGGGTTCTGAAAACAAAGTCCCCTTTGTGGCGGCGCTTGCCTTCGATGACGAAGGGCATCCCTTGCGCGTCAAGTTAACGCCAGTCTCCGGCTTTACCAGCAAGGCCATTGCCGACTGGGCTAAAACTAACCTTGCTTCCGGATGTGCAGTGCTTTCTGACGGTTTGGCCTGTTTTGCGGCGGTAACCGAGGCGGGTTGCCAACACCACGCGATCATCATCGGTGGCCGCAAACCCAAAGACCTGCCAGAGTTCCTGTGGCTCAACACCGTACTGGGCAACCTAAAAACCAGCCTGGGTGGGGCTTATCACGCCTTTGATTTCGCAAAGTATGCCTCGCGTTATTTGGCGGCGTTCGCCTATCGCTTCAACCGTCGTTTCCAGCTCGATACGCTCCCGAGGCGTCTTCTCGTGGCCGCCATCGCTGTCGGACCTCGCCCAGACGCCTGGCTTCGATCAGCTGAAGCATCTTGCTAATCAAGTCTTCTTAAGTCAATGACGGTTTTTAGCCGCCAGATCCAGGTGGTCGCCTAAAATCGAGTGTCCGCTTTCTGTTGATTGGCTGTCATTTGTAGCTAAAAGGCGAATGGCTCTTAAGGGTCGCTATGGATAGCTATACATAGCGACCATTTGCGGACTGCTGCGTTTCGACCGTCAGTGACCGCAGTTTAATGGATAGCTGCCTGGCAGTTTAGCCATATATACTTGATTGCAAGACCCAGGATTGTTCTGCCTTCCTCCTTGCCAAATGAGTAAAAAAAGAATAATTTATACTCATGAACGACTTCGAGTACGATGTCGACAAGAGCGCAGCCAATCAGGAAAAGCATGGAATTGACTTTCTGGTGGCCCAAGCGCTGTGAAATGACCCCGATTTGCTGGAAATCCGGGCAAAATCGGACGATGAGCCTCGGTTCCTTGTCATCGGTCTTCTCAGCCGAAAACATTGGTCTGCTGTCGTCACCTACAGAAACGGAAAAATTCGGCTCATTTCTGTGAGGCGTTCCCGCAAAAAAGAGGTAGAGCTGTATGAAGGCTAAAGATTTTGACAAGAAATTTGACCTGGGAAACAGGGACATCATTGACGATCTTGATCTGTCCACTGCGCGTCGTATCAACCAGGAACAGAAGCGCATAAATGTCGACTTTCCTGCCTGGGTTGTGGAGTCGTTAGATCGTGAAGCGGCTCGTATTGGAGTTACCCGGCAATCGATCATCAAGGTCTGGCTGGTTGAGCGATTGAAAGCTGAAGCGGCTAACAAACCGCTCAATGGTGACGCCGCAAGCGGCACACATTAGCGGAGCTTTAATGGCAGCTCTTTGAATCCCACCCGACATTGAGCGCATAGCTTCGAATGTCGCTTTTGGGTCGTTATGGATAGCTATACATAGCGACCCCTATGCATACTTGGCCACTATACATAGGGGTCGGCTGCTGACGCAAGAATTTCCGGATGGCTGACCTTCAGTGATTCAGTTATGGTGGGCGACTCACGGCCAAAGCTGGCCGTCAGAATGGGTTCATAGCTGGTTGTATTGCTAAAATGGATCTAATTTAAACGCTGTTATTTTTGTCAAATTTTTCATGAACTTTCAAAATGATGGCATGATGAACAAATAGCTAAAAGCCGAAACGCTTACTCAAAATACAGCAGACTATTTTTAAATCATGTTACTGGATTTCTCTCTTTACCAAATGCTGTCCATTGCTCTGGTGTTCGTTTGGACCGGCTTTGTGCGGACAGGGCTTGGTTTTGGTGGCGCTGCATTAGGATTGCCGCTGATGTTATTCGTGCAGGATAATCCGCTTTTATGGTTACCCATCATCAGTGTGCATTTACTGTTTTTTTCCAGCTTGACCCTGAGTACCCGTTTGCATAATGTCGACTGGCAGTATTTGCGGTACTCTTCGATGTACATTATTCCTCCCGCGATCGTAGGCGTATTCGGCCTAGTGAACCTGCCGATCTTATGGCTGAATAGCTTTATTTATTCGATCACCTTGTTTTATGGTTTTACCTGGTTACTCAACCGAGCCATTGAAAGCCGTCATATCTGGAAGGATAGAGTGCTGCTGGTTATAGGGGGATATGTCGCCGGCACATCCTTGACCGGGGCGCCGTTGATGGTGGCCGTCTACATGCGAAATGTCAGCAGGCACAAATTACGCGATACCTTGTTTGTATTATGGTTCATCCTGGTAAGCATCAAAATGACGACGTTCATTGCTCTATCGGTTGATTTGCATTTTCTAGCGGCGCTGACGCTTTTACCGATTGCCGCCATAGGCCATATGCTGGGCTTGAAAACGCATAACGCCATTATGCGTAATGATTTGCTGTTTAAGCGCTGGGTCGGCGGCGGTCTGGTCCTTATTAGCTTTTTGGGATTATGGAACTTATATGCAAATACACTCAGGATTCTTTATGAGTGAAAACAAGAAAAAACAACCCCATGTTCTTTTTTAACCAGATATTGGCAATGATCAATTGACCGGCAGTAGTCGGCCGAGTCTGTGTAAAAGCGTAAAAAATCTAAGGCCGGTGGGAAAATATCTAGAGCGAATTGAGTTGATGAAAACCCCGAAGGCATTCAACTTTTACGCAATGGACTTCTAACAGAACTAACCCCAATGAGTAATCGGGAGCCATCGTTTTTGAACGCCTTGCTGTTGCAGTTTCGCAGGTTGAACCCGGCTCATGTATTTAACTTGGCTTCTATTTTTTGCTTATAGTTCAAATAATGAATGGCTTGCAGCTGGTCCGGTTTGCTGATGTGGAAAGCGGAGAGCGGCAGATCAATATCGGTAATATGGATCGGGTAATCCAGCTTGCTGCGTCGGAATTGCAAAATGTATTGATAGGCCGCATGAAAAATCTGGTTGCCGTAATCCAGCGATGAGAATTCCTGCTCATTACAATAAATGGTGTAAATCAAGCCATTGTTGACGGCTTCTCCGGTGATGCGAACGCTTAATTCGGCGCGCTGGGGTGACACCTTTAACGTTACCGGACTACACGACAGCGTACCGGCCGAGTCTTTCTGGATTTCGTAATACTCTATGGGCAAAAGGTTTTCATGAAAATAGCGGCTCAGTACGGATTCCAAAAAAGCCGTGTATTGATTTAATAGCGGCGTAAGTTCGGCTCTGCTGTGCTGCTGGGTATATAACGTTCCCCGTTCATCAATAATATAAATACACACTCCGGTTTTGTTGTGCTGATAAAAAAGCTGAATCGAGCCCGGCTTGTTTTGCCTGTAAATTAGCGGAATCGGTGTTTTTTCGAGGATCGCCGGATCGAAAAACAATTGGCTGAAGCATTCCTGCGGACTGGCCAATTCTTTTAGTAATACATCTTTTGTCATAATCTTGCGGAAACTGAGCAGCTTATTTGTACTTTGGAAGACATAAAATGCGTTGCCGCCGGGCACAATGTAGCGAGGGGAGCGGTTGCTGTGGGTTTTGGCAAACAGTTTGATCAATGTGCTAAAAACCGCCTGCACACGCAAACGAATACTTTTAGCGCGCACCGGCGTATGACAGACAATGGCCAGATCATCGGCTGTCAGCGGTTTTCGGCTGCTATTAATGATGTCGGCCAGGCAACTGAATAAGCCGTCTATCCCTTGGTACTGATACGTGGTGATCTCACTCCAACTGGATATTGAAACCCGGTCTATGGTTTGAATAAAACACTGCCGATCGACGCCGTAGCTCAGCGCATCCGAACGCTCGCTCATGACACGCATGCCGCTGTCTCGTGCATCGGAGGCGTCCATGCCTAAATTAATAAACAGCAGGGAATCCAGTACAACCCTGGGAGCCTGATATGCCTCCAGCGTGGTTTCGCTGCTTAAATGAGCATTTAAAAACTGCGCCAGGCTGGCCAAAATCGCATGCAGTTCTGTCTCGCGGAGCGCAAGCGATTTTGCACTGAAATGCAGCTGCAGTTGCCTTTGATAAAGCTCATTGGCCACTAGCCAGGCAAGGATTTCAATTAAGCTGCGGCATTTTTTAATCGGTTCAAAATCGGCGGTGTTATCTATCTGCACCTGTTTCAGAAACAGGGCCCATCCGATCTTGCCGCCGCTGAACTGGCTTTCCACCACGGATAGTTCATCTTCCTTGGCGCGCACAGTCGAGCGGGTGGTAATGATTTCAATTTTGCCGGGCCTTTTTTCCAAAAAAGCATGCAGTTTCCGGCCGATGAGTTTTATATCACGGCTGTCCCTGTAGTTTTGTTTTACATGATGCGCGGCAAACCCCATGATCATGCGATAGCAATGCGTCAACTGCTGCAAAATAACCGCATGTTCCTGCGTGGCCTTTTTGATATTCCAGAATTTTTGCCGCTCAAGATCTTCAAGCGTGCCGGCCGGCCACTGCCAGAGCCCGGCAATAGTTTGCATATAGTGTTCCCGGAGCGACCGGGTTTTGGCGTCCATGTTATTATCAGAAAAGCCCATTATCTTTAAATAAAAGCATTGCCGGGCCAACGCAAGTCTTCCGATGCTATGCCCTTGCTGTAAATAAGTTTCGACTTTTTGGTAAATTAGCAGATAAGGGTCCAAGTCAATCGCCGCAAAACTGCCCTGGTAAATAGCCTGTTTGATATCCAGGCACAGCCATTGCGTCTTCGGATATTCGCTGGCATAGCATTCCATGAGCAACAGTTTTAACAAAGACTTATGCGGGGCATCGATGGATTTATAAATATGCCAAAGCGTCGCACTGATAAATTCCTCCGCAGGAACGGCATCCAGTCCGCCAAAATCGATGAGTTCATGCTCATAAATAAAGCGCTTATCCTGCAGATGGCAGACATATTGTGTGTAATGGTGTTCTTCATGCGGAGGCACGAGCCACCAGGCAGGACTTTTGCCTGCTATGTAAATGGCGGTACGGTAAAATTCTTCAAGCAGCAGATAATGCTGAGTTTTCCCGCTACTTTCCGGAGAAATTGGCATGTCATGGCCAAGCCGGAATTGCTCGCTGTCCATCAGGAAGAAATGCACTTCCAGACTTAATGCTGCCGCCCATTCCTCTATAGCCGTGGCTTTTTTTTGCAGCTCGCCAAGTTCATGAGGCAATAAGCCGGATTGATGACATAGCCAAATATCCATGTCGCTGGTTTTTGAAAACGCAATACTGCCCACGCTGCCCATTAGAAAAACAGCTTCGATCGGATAGTTATTCAAGGCGCGGGGCGTATAACTGAAATTTTTTGTAAACTGTTTGGCCGTGATGATGGTTTGGCTGCTGGGCTTGTAGTCGGGTATGCCGGCAGGCGTTTCCGAGGAAATGAAGCCGGGCAATAACGGATAGTTGTGATGGAAGAGTAACGGCAATAACTCTAAAAATACCCGCTGCCTGGGCTGTAAAAAATCCTGGACGCGCTGTTCACGCATTTGGTGCAGCTGTTTAAAACGCTGTTTGACCACTTGAAGATCTTTAATGCAGATATCTTCGCCGGGCGAGCCCAAATGTATGGAGGGGAGTAAGTAATGTTCAGTCACAGTGCGGTTGCTTTGAATGTATACCTATCGAAGTATAGATCAAAGCACGCATTAAGCTGACGGCCGCGTCTTAAAGCACGCGCGGACGCCGCTCCCGCTCTTAGGCTTGTTATTTGGCCTGCGCCATGCTCTGCCTTGCTGTCTGGATTGCTTTTGTTACGGTTTCGGGCGCCGTGCCGCCGATATGTTTACGGGCCGCGACCGAGCCCTCCAGGCTCAGGACCTCGAAGACATCGGCGCTGATCATGACCGAAAACTGCTGCAGTTCTGACAGAGACAATTCGGACAAGTCGCGGCCACTTTCCAATCCCAAGCGCACCGCAAGGCCGACGACTTCATGGGCATCGCGAAACGCCATGCCTTTGCGCACCAGATAATCGGCAAGGTCGGTAGCGGTAGCAAAACCGCGTTTGGCCGAGTTGTACATGTTCTGTTTTTTGGCGCGAAGATGAGGCACCATATCGGCAAACGCGCGCAGGCAGTTGATCAAGGTGTCGGCCGTGTCGAATAGAGGCTCCTTATCTTCCTGGTTGTCCTTGTTGTAAGCCAGCGGCTGGCTTTTCATCAGCATCAGCAGCGACACCAGATGCCCGGTGACCCGGCCGGATTTGCCGCGCACCAGTTCCGGCACATCGGGGTTTTTCTTCTGCGGCATGATCGACGAGCCGGTGCAGAAGGCATCGGGCATCTCGATAAAATCAAACTGGGCGCTAGACCACAGGATGAGTTCTTCGGAAAACCGCGATAAATGCATCATGATCAAACTGCCCGCAGCGGCAAATTCAATGGCAAAATCGCGGTCACTGACCGAGTCCAGCGAATTGGCCGAGGGCCGGCTAAAACCCAGCAATCCGGCGGTCATAAAGCGGTCGATCGGGTAGCTGGTGCCGGCTAGCGCGGCCGCCCCCAACGGCATGATGTTGATACGTTTGCAGCAATCTTCAAGCCTCTCGCGGTCGCGGCTGAGCATTTCAAACCAGGCCATCAGGTGATGGCCAAAAGTGACCGGCTGGGCTACCTGCAAATGCGTAAAGCCGGGCATGATGGTGCCGGCTTCTTTTTCGGCCATATCCAGAATGGCGGTTTGCAGGCGCGTAAGCTGGGCGGTGATATTTTTGATTTCGCTGCGCAGATACAGACGGATGTCGGTTGCCACCTGATCGTTGCGGGAGCGCCCGGTGTGCAGTTTTTTGCCGGCAATGCCGATTAACTCAGTCAGCCTGGCTTCGATGTTCATGTGCACATCTTCCTGCTGGATTGACCAGACGAATTCACCATTGCTGATTTCCCGGCCGATCTGGGTCAAGCCGCCAATAATGGCATCACGTTCCTGTTCCGTCAGAATGCCGATTTTGCAAAGCATGGTGGCATGGGCGATGGAGCCTTCAATATCCTGCTCGGCCATGCGCTGGTCAAAATCTACCGAAGCGGTAAATACTTCAACAAAGGCGTCGGTGGCCTCGGCAAAACGGGCGCTGGAAAGTTTGTCGGAATTAACGGTGCTCATGTGTTTTTTATGCGAATTAACTGAAAAGGCCGGATTATACAGTGAAACTGATGGATCATGAGTTTAAAGGCAGGCATGATTTCGCCGCTTTTTGCTCGGCGAAAATGCTGCCGGCAGTGTTTTTTCTGATTGATCGGCTGTTCTTTTGCCTCTGCAATACTTCAAGAGCAAGGATCCCGGATGCATCGTTATCGATAACTTTTACGGCTTTGATCCCTAAAAAAGCATTTCACCAGGGAGTTCACGAAGAACACGAAGTAAAAAATCAGTAGGTTATCACTCGGTGAGACGAGATAAGTGTTCATCCAATGAGTGACGAAAACCTGATAACCTAATTGAAACTCTTCGCGTCCTTCGTACTTGTACAATCGGATTTAGGTTGATGAGCAACAGGCCTTTAGCCTTGATAGCGCTGCTTGATCGCCTTTGCCAACTGATGCACGGCCATGGCGTATTTGTCGCTGTTGTTGTAGCGCTTGATCACTTTGAAATTGGGAAAAACCTGCCAATATTCGTCGCCGTTGTAGGTGCTCAAGGCAATGGTTGAGGGTGCGCCTACGGAGCCGGCTGGTCTCGCCACCGGCTGTCTGGATTGCCAGCCGTTGCGGGAGAAATAATGCGCTACACTGCCAATTGCATCCTGAGGATCCCACAAGTTGCGGCTACCATCGTTGTTAAAATCAACAGCCAGACTGCGAAAGCTGCTGGGCATGAATTGTCCGAGCCCCATGGCACCGGCCCAGGAACCCACCGGGATGAGCGGTTCGAAGCCTTCTTCGCGCGTCATCAGCAGAAAATTTTCCAGTTCCGTGGTAAAAAACCGGCTGCGCCTTTCGGTGTCGAACGCCAGCGTGGTCAGGGAATTAAAAATGCCCGTCTTGCCAATATTACGGCCAAAATATGTTTCAACGCCGATGATTGCCACGATATATTCGGGATCGACGCCATACATTGCACTGGCTTTTTGGACACTGTCGGCATGACTGGACCAGAATTCCACGCCATTGTTAATGTGTCCATCGGTCAGAAATTTTTCCCGGTAACGCGTCCAGCTGCCTGCCCGCGGTTTGGAAGGCCCTTGCGGTGCTTGAGCAGTTTCCAGCTGAATTACAGAGTCCAGGCGTTTGGCTTGAGCAAACAGGTTGTTCAAGTAGCTCTGGGAAAAACCATGCGCCTGCACCATGTGGTGAATAAAGCTCTGAACAGCTGGGTAACTGGGATAACTTCCGGTAAAGCTAGGAGCCGAATAATCATACGCTTGAGGCAGGCGCTGAGCCGGTTCGGCAGGCCGAGGTATTGGCTGCTGGGGCCTTGATTGCACTGGCTTTGACATGGGCGGGAGCGATATTTTGCTTTGTGGTTTTGGCTTGTCCGAATAATCGCTTGCGCAGCCTGACAGTAGCAGCACTAGAGCCAGATTAAATGTTTTTTTGTACACTGAGTTCATCATGTAAATCTCCTTTTGTCTTATACAGGGAACGGATTCTCCATCCGGCTTCATTTCGCTCTATTATCGACTATTTCATCTGCATTTTTAAGCCCGCGCTGCAAAAAAACACCCGCTCGCAATGCTGCCCCATCAACTGGGCGGCCCTGCCGGAAAGATCAACAAACTGCCGCGCCAGAGCATTGTCGGGAATAACGCCCAAGCCGACTTCATTCAGCACCAGCACCATATCACAGGGAATCAGCAGCACAGCCTCCAGCTCCTGCAATATAGCGGGTTCGGATATCTGATGATAGAGCATGTTGTTGAGCCACATCGACACGCATTCAATCAAGACCGGACGGCGGCAATCTTTTAGCGCATGAAAAAGCTTGACGGGTTCTTCCAGGGTAATAAAAGCATCCTGACGGCGTTGCCGGTGAAACTCAATACGCGCACGCATTTCTTCATCAAAAAATTCGCTGGTCGCCAGATAGTAGGGCTTGTCCGCACCTGCCTGCTCTAAAATAGTTGCCTCCGCCAGGCGCGATTTGCCGCTTTTTACGCCGCCGGTAAACAGCATTTTCATGTCAGCCACGCGCCTGGTGCCAAGAGCCCCGGAGCTATCAAATCGATCAGCCAAGCTGATAAAGCCAGTTCAAAAGTCATCGGTGATCTTGCTCAAAAAAATAACTCGCCACGAAGGTCGAAAAGCCGTTCCCTATAGGGTTGATTTGTATCCATTTATACCTGCAACGCATTCCAGATCGCGGTTATATCCAGATGTCCAGCGACCATATCGGCAAAGCCCTGTATTTCAGTTTCGCGGTATTGTTGATAAGAATAGCCCTGGTAGCTGGGATGAATAGCTGTGAAATAATCCCGGCGAAAGTCATCGTCATCAAAAACGCCATGCACATGCGTGCCAGCGACCGCCATGGATGGTGGCCGCGACTGCTCCCGGCAGTCATCGGCATTTCCTCCATCCATGGCGGTCAGAAGTGCCGCAACCGGGAGGGAACCGATGCGGCCAAAACGGTCACGCAGATAGTACAGCGGATATTTTTCCATACGCCCGCAATGGATTTCGTAGCCTTTCACTGCCGTATAGGAAAACAGTTGATAGTATCCGCGACTGAGTAATTTTGGGCTTTGATAGATCACCGTATCATCAATAAATCCGAAACCGGTCTCCATGCTGGCGACTTCATGCTCAAGTGCATCGGGATCATGAAGCGTTTGGCAGAGCATCTGATAGCCGCCGCAGATGCCGAACAGCGGCTTGTTAAACCGCTGAATCTCGGCGAACAAGCCCTGCTTTTTTAACCATTGCAAGTCGCGTATTACGGTTTTGCTGCCCGGCAACAGCACCATATCGAAGCTGTCCAACGGCCGGTAGGCATGAATCATCTCTACATGCAGCTCGCTATCGGCCATCAGCACATCCAGGTCGTTATAATTGCTCAAGCCCGGATAGGCGATAATAGCGACGCGAATTTTAACCTCGCACAAGCGCTGCTGGTAATTCTGCAAGGACTGCGAATCTTCCATGTCGATATTCAAAGGCTGGAACGGCAGTACGCCTAAAACAGGCACACCGAAACGTTCTCTTATAATCTTTTCGCCCTCGTCAAAAAAACACCGGTCGCCGCGAAATTTATTGACCACCACGCCGATGACATTGGCGCGCATGACCGGATCCATCAATTCCAGCGTACCGTAAATGGATGCAAAAACACCACCGCGCTCGATGTCCGCCACCAGAATGTTTTGGGTACTGAAAGTCCTGGCGATAAAGGTATTGGATAAATCCTTGTGCAGCAGATTCAACTCGACGGGCGAGCCCGCGCCTTCGGCGATGACCAGATCGTAATCCTGCTGCAGACTGGCAAATGCCTGTTGAACCTGCTGCTGCAAGTTGTCGATTTCTTCATAATAAGCGGCAACAGACTGATTTTGATATACCTCGCCATTGACGATCACTTGCACGGAACCGCTGCCGTACGATTTGAGCAATACCGGGTTAAACAGAAAGCTCGGCTCCACGCGCGCGGCTTCTGCCTGCAAGCATTGGGCCCTGGAAATCTCCAGGCCTTCCTTGGTGACCGCTGAATTATTGGAGACGTTTTGCGCCTTAAACGGCGCAACCCTTAACCCATATTTAACACCACGCCCCTCAATTTACTCAAAATCAAGCTGAGAGGCTTGTCTAAGTTATTGATTTTTACTATAGGCAGCTAATCTTTAGTGTTATTTGTGTTTTGTAGGGCCATAATAGTTATGTCTGCCTATTGCATATTTTTCCAGACTGCGCTATTTTTTTGCGTCATGTATATCCGTCGAACGCATACCAATAACTCGTCCACGGGCGAACGCTATTACACCTATCGCTTGGTGGCTAGCCAACGCGTGGATGGAAAACCGCGTCAGATAACCCTATTAAATTTGGGTAGGCATTTCGCTGTTGATCAAGATTTGTGGGCTTCGCTTTGTGTGCGGATTGAGCAATTGCTGAGCCACCAGACTGAGCTATTACCACTCGAATTGCCGGCTGCCGTTGACAAGGCGGCGCAACGCTTTGCCGCTCAGCTCATAGCGCAACGGGCGGTCGTCAGCACCACACCGATAGCGGATGAGGGTCCTTCAACGCCTGCTGAGTCGTCAGTCGCGCGTGTAGAATCCATAGTGAGTGCACCAACCGATCTGCAAACCGTCGATGTGGACTCCCTGGAATTGACCCGGCCCAGAACCGTCGGCGTGGAACAGTTAGGACTTTGGGCCATGCAACAATTGAATTTCCTCGACTTGCTGGCTCACCTGGGCATCAATGGCGCGCACATAGCCGCGATAGTGGGTGCCATTATCGGGCGTATGGCCGGTGTGGGTTCGGAGTTAGCCACCCACAACTGGCTGATGAAGCAAAGCGCACTGGGCGAATTAATGGACGTTGACTATGAAAGCCTGCCCTTGATGACAATGTACCGGGCGGCAGACACCTTGTGGAAACACAGCACCCAAATCGAACAGACCTTATTCACGCGACTTACGGATTTGTTTGGTTTTTCCACCACCATCACCCTGTACGATCTCACCAATACCTATTTCGAAGGCGAAGTACCGCACAATACCAAAGCCCGGCGTGGACGCTCAAAAGAAAAGCGCACGGATTGTCCGCTGGTGACGCTGGGTTTAGTCTTGGACGGCAGCGGCTTTGTGCGCCGTTCACAGACCTTTGCCGGTAATGTCAGCGAAGCGGGTACGCTGGAAACCATGCTGCAAAATCTGGGTGCGCCACAGGGCGCCTTGGTGGTGATGGATGCCGGAATTGCTACAGAGGCCAATATTCAATGGCTGCGCACAAAAGGCTATGGTTATCTGGTCGTCAGTCGCGAACGCGCACGTCAATTTGATGCGGATGCCGCCATCTCGGTTGAAACTGCTGCCCAGGAAACGGTACGCTGCCAAAAAGTCGTCGCCGAAGACGGCCAAGAAGTGCGGCTTTATTGCCATTCATCCGGCCGCGAACAAAAGGAACGGGCCATGGCGGAACGCTTCGCCAGCCGTTTTGAAGCCGGACTTAACGCCTTAAACGCAGGGTTGCAACGCCCCCGCACCGAAAAACGCCCGGATAAATTATGGGAGCGTATCGGCCGCTTGAAAGAAAAGCATCATGGCATCGGTCAGCATTATCAAATCGACTTGCAAACCGATGACAGCGGTGAAAAAGCGCTAAGCATCACCTGGCAAAAACACAGTGTGCCGGGTTCTTATGTTGATCTCCCAGGTGTCTATTGCCTGCGCAGTAACCAATGCCAATGGCCGGAAGAACAGCTATGGCGCACTTATATGATGCTCACTGACCTTGAAGCCGTGTTTCGCTGTTTTAAAAGTGATCTGGGTTTTCGGCCTATCTTTCATAGTAAAGAAGAGCGGGCTGACAGTCACTTGTTCATCACCGTATTGGCCTATCAGTTTGTCCAACTTATTCGCCGCCGTCTACAAGAGAGCGCTATTGATGCCAACGGTAGTTGGCGCACATTACGGGAAATCATGCGCAGTCAATGCCGGGTAACCGCCAGTTTCCGTCGTGCCGATGGTAAAGCCTTGCATGTGCGCAAAGCCACCCGTGCGGAACCGGAGCAAATGGCTATTTATCGTGCCTTAAAAGAGAACCCGGCACCCGGAGGTATCAGCAAAACCATCGTCTAAAACACTGAGGCTAGGCGCTATTTTTCAAAGTGTAGTGCCACACGAAGATTTTTTATAACACAACATATTGTTTTTAAATGGATATTAATTGCAGGTGTTAAATATGGGTTAAGCCCCGGTCGGCGAAAATACGGCACAAGGCCGTGACCAGCGTGGTTTTGCCGGCGTCTGAACTGGTGCCGAATACGGCTAATGGTTTCATTAAGTATTTTCTTTTAGATGGTATCTATATGCACCACGAAGACACGAAGAGAAAATATAAACAACTTCGTGCTCTTCGTGATCAAGCTTGCGTCAGCCGGATCTCCGCTTCGCGGTATTTGGCCGCGCAAAACTCGGCGACTTCCGCCGGCAAGGACGGGCCGGGAGCGGTTTTATCCCAGTCCAGGGTTTCCAGATAATCACGCACATATTGCTTGTCGAAACTGGGCGGGCTGATACCGACTCGATACTGATCGGCCGGCCAAAACCTAGATGAATCAGGCGTTAAGGCCTCATCAATCAGATACAAAATACCGTCATCGTCCAGACCGAACTCAAATTTGGTGTCGGCAATAATAATGCCGCGCGCTTTGGCATAAGCCGCGGCGGCCTGGTACAGTCTCAAACTGGCATCGCGCACTTTTTCAGCCACGTCCCGGCCCATCAGTTCAACGGATGTTTCAAAGGAGATATTTTCATCGTGCTGATCAACCCCGGCTTTGGTTGACGGCGTGTAGATGGCGTCCGGTAATTGCTGCGCCTGCTGCAAGCCTTCGGGTAATTGAATGCCGCAGACAGCGCCTGATTTTTGATAATCTTTCCAGCCTGAGCCAATCAGATAGCCGCGTACTATCGCCTCAACCGGCAGGGGCTGCAACTTTTTAACGACAATCGCCCGGCCTTCAATCTGCGCCCGTTCGGCCGCATCGGGAATAACCTGCTCGAGCGGAATATTGGCCAGATGGTTGGGCATAATATCTTGCAATTTGGCAAACCAGAAATTGGAAACGCTGGTTAACACGCGCCCTTTTCCGGGTATGGGATCAGGCAGAATCACATCAAATGCCGACAGCCTGTCTGTGGTGACAATCAACATGTAGTGGTCATCAATGTCGTAAATATCACGCACCTTGCCGCGCGCGCGCAGTTTTAAGGAAGACAGGGATGATTGGTAAAGGGTTGCCGGTGCGTTCATAATGCCTCGCTAAACTTATTAATAGAGTCAATAGTACAATACTACCATTGTTTAACAGCATTAATGAGAGCGCTGACATGGCAACCATTCATATCGTACAGGCCGATATAACCACATTAGCAGTTGATGCGATTGTTAATGCCGCCAACCCTTCGTTGCTCGGTGGCGGTGGTGTTGATGGCGCAATTCACTGGGCGGCGGGGCCGCAGTTGATGGCCGAATGTAAAACCCTGGGCGGTTGCGCAACCGGACAGGCAGAAATCACTCGCGGCTATGCACTGCCTGCAAAGTACGTCATTCATACGGTAGGACCGGTCTGGACTGGCGGCCAGCATGATGAACCGGCTTTGCTGGCCACCTGTTACCGGGAATGCCTGACGCTAGCGAACGCTTATTCAATTAAAGCCATTGCCTTTCCGGCCATCTCCTGCGGCGTTTATCATTTTCCGGTAGCGCTGGCGGCTAGCATTGCCATCGGCACTATTAATGAATACCTGCAAGAGCCGCATACCATTGAAAATGTTTATTTAGTCTGCTTTGGCGATGCGATATGGAAAGCGTACAATGAAGCCAGTAAGCCGATTCTATATAATTGTCCAGTGCAAACTCAAAGCGGGGAAAATCATGACTGATAACAAGTTGACGGATAATGAGCAGTGGCGAGACAAACTCACGCCCGAACAATTTAATGTTTGCCGCCAAAAAGCCACGGAGCCGCCCTTTACCGGGAAGTATGCCGATTGTAAAAAAGACGGTATTTATCATTGCATTTGTTGCGGGAATGCGTTGTTTGATTCACGCACCAAGTACGATTCAGGATCTGGCTGGCCGAGCTTTTGGGATGTTCTGTCTGAACAGAGTCTGGCCCGGCACGTTGATGCCAGCCACGGCATGCGCCGTGTTGAGGTGGTCTGTAAATCCTGCGCTGCGCATTTGGGCCATGTTTTTGAAGACGGCCCGGAGCCCACCGGGCTGCGTTACTGCATTAATTCCGCAGCACTGGATTTAAAAGAAAGACCATGAGCGCACAACAGCAGGTGCAACAGCTACTGGATTTTATTGATGCCAGCCCCAGCCCCTGGCATGTCGTTAACAGCATGGAAGCGCAGCTTGCGGCAAGGCAATTTGTAAGGCTGGATGAGCGGGAAAAATGGACCTTGCAGCCGGGCGGGCGTTATTACGTAGTGCGTGATGATTCTTCAATTATTGTGTTCGTGCCTGGGCATAAAGCCCTGTCCGAAACCGGCTTTAAAATTATCGGCGCCCATACCGATTCGCCGGGCTTACGGATTAAGCCCAACGCAGCTACTTGTATCGACGGTTTTTTAAGACTGGGTGTCGAAGTCTATGGCGGGCCGATTCTGGCCACATTTACCGATAGAGACTTGAGCCTTGCCGGGCGCATTAGCTATAAAGATGAGCAGGGCAATATAGCCCGACAGTTAGTCAACATCGGCCAGCCCCTGCTGCGATTGCCCAATCTGGCCATCCACATGAACCGAACCGTCAATGATGAGGGCCTAAAACTGCACAAGCAGCTCGAATTACCCCTGATTCTGTCCATGCTGACCCAGGAACAACTGCCGCAAGCGCATTTTTTATCGCTGCTGCAGCAGGCATCGGGCATCGAGCACAGCCGTATTTTATCCTGGGATCTGGCTGTCTATGACACCCAGAAAGGCGTATTCTGGGGTGGTGAAAACCAATTTTATGCTGATAGCCAGCTGGATAATTTAGCCTCCTGCCATGCCGCATTACAGGCCTTGCTCGATGATACTGTATTGCAGACCGGCAGTACCCTGGTCTGCGCCTTCTTTGATCATGAAGAAATCGGCAGTGAGAGCAGCAAAGGCGCCGACGGCAGTTTTCTGCCCGATGTACTTTCCCGCATTGCCTGGTCATCGGCTGCGGACGGCGAAGATTATCAAAGGGCCCTGGCGCAAAGTTTTATGATCAGCGCCGATATGGCCCATGCCTATCAGCCTAATTTTCCTAATGCCTATGATCCTGATCATAAAGTCATTGTGAATAAGGGCCCGGTTATCAAAGTAAACGCCAATCATCGCTACAGCTCGGAAAGTATCTCCGAAGCGCTGTTTGCCGACTGCTGTTTACAAGCCGGCGTGCCTTATCAGAAATATTCCCACCGCAGCGACTTGCCTTGCGGCAGCACAATAGGACCCATGACATCCGCCAGATTAGGCATTAGAACGGTAGATGTCGGCAACCCCATGTGGGCCATGCACAGTATCAGGGAAAGCGCAGGAGTTCAGGATCACCACTACATGATCAGGGTAATGACACGATTTTTTTCGGGGTAGTAAAATGCTTACACTAGGCTATGCTTAGCTGACCCTAATTTCACCAGTAAAACACATTGCAGCTCATCCCTTCTTTTTGCAAGCGACACATCATGACGCAATTTGGCTGCCGTGCCTTACTGCGTCTGTTGTTTTTGCTGCCTGCGCCGCTGCTGTTTGCCGATGATGCCAATGTTGAATATAAAATCAAGGCGGGCTACCTATACAACTTCACCAAGTTCGTCACCTGGTCCGAAGATGATGCCAAAACTTTTAATGTCTGCATTTGGGGTGAAGATCCTTTTGGTGCATTAATTGAGCCCTTGGAGACAAAAACAGCTCTGGGCCGGCCTATCAAATTATTCAGGTTTAACAATGGTCTCCAGCATGACCAGCACTGTCACATCCTGTACATGAATGATCCCGGTAACGATAGGGTTGCACTGAAAGATGCCTTGGTCATTCGCGATCTAGACAACACATTGACGGTGGGAGAAAGCGAAGAATTTACCAAGCAGGGCGGGATGATCGGTTTTGTCAACAGGCAGGACAAAATAAAAATACAGATTAATGTAAATGCCTTCAAGCAAAGCCGCCTGACAGTGAGCGCGAAACTACTGGAAGTCGCCGAGATTGTTGGAGGTACGCCATGATTTCCGCCGTGCGTAATCTGTCAATCAACCGCAAATTACTGCTGATTTTACTGTTTTCCAGTTTTACCACTTTAGTATTTGCCGGCCTGTTTTTGCTCGTTCTGGAAATCGGCGAGTTTCAGAAAAACGTCCGGGATGATTTGTCGCTAATGGCCAAAGGCATTGCCAATCGCAGTACCGCGGCTTTGTTGTTTGGCGATAATCAGTTAGCGGTTGAAAACCTGTCGATACTTAACCACCAGTCCTCCGTGCATACGGCCTGTCTTTATGATCAACACGGCGCTGTTTTTGCGAGATTACTGAAAAACACCGACACAAAGTTCGCATGTCCTTTATCGACTTTAGGGTTGACTACCCGCTTGCATGGCGTTGAATTAAGCGTGGTGCAGCCGGTTGTTATTGATGCAGAAAGAATGGGCACGCTGTATTTACATGCCGACTTAAGCCATGAATATTGGCGCAAATTACGCTTTCTTGGGGTCTTGTTTATAGTTTTGTTGACAACCTCCATTTTGACATTTTTCACCTCAACACCTTTGCTGAAACTGATCTCCTCGCCAATAAAAAAACTGGTTGATGCAGTCAGGCAAATCAGTGCGACCCAGGATTATTCCCTGCGCGCCGTCAGGGTCAATAATGATGAACTGGGTGTTCTGGTGGATGCTTTCAACGACCTCATTCATAAAGTTAACCTGCAGAACCAGGCCCTGGTTCGGGCCAAAGACCAATATCTGGCGCTTTATGATGATAATCCGACCATGATCTTTAATTTGGCCCAAGACGGCCGGATACTGTCGGTTAATCACACAGCCGCCCAACAGCTGGGATTGCAGGTTGAAGACTTGCAGGGACAGTCGATTTTTGATTTTGTTTACAGCGATGACTTAGCGCTCATGCAGGATTTTGTTCAAACTTGTCTGCTCAGGCCAAAGCATGTGCATAAGCAGGAGATTAGAAAAGTTTGTACCAACGGCCAGGTCATTTGGCTGAAAGAAACCGCGAGCGTGGTTGAAAGTGACAACCCGCACAACAGCGTGCTATTGGTTTGTGAAGATGTTACCGAAACGCGCTTACTGAACGAGCAAATCGCCTATCAGGCCAATCATGATGCCTTAACCGGCCTGGCTAACCGGAGTGCCTTTGATAACCATATTAAACACGCGGTCGCCCTGGCCCAGGGAGAAAACTCGGAACACGCGCTCTGCTATCTGGATCTGGATCAGTTTAAAGTGGTTAACGATACCTGCGGCCATCTGGCCGGTGACGAGTTGCTGCGGCAGTTGAGCGATTTGTTACGGACTCATGTCCGGCGTCAGGATCTGATAGCCCGTCTGGGAGGCGACGAATTTGGCGTGGTGATGAATAATTGCGTCTTGCCTCAGGCGTTTCAGGCCTGTGAAAACTTGCGCAATGTGATCAACGATTTTCATTTTGCCTGGGAAGATAAAAGCTTTACCGTCGGCGTCAGTATCGGCATTTCGTCTATTAACCACACCAGCGGCAATGCCGTCGAGCTGCTCAAAGAAGCCGACGCCGCCTGTTATGCGGCAAAAGATCTCGGCCGGAACCGCGTGCATGTGTTTCATCCGGATGATCAACAGTTGGCTCAAAGACAGGGTGAAATGCAATGGGTCGGAAAAATTCAGAGCGGCCTTGAGCAAAACCGTTTTTGTTTGTTCGGGCAGCCTATCGTGGCGCTGGACAATCATGAAACCGGCCTGCATTTTGAAACCCTGGTTCGCTACAAGGATAACAGCGGTATTATCATTCCGCCCGGGGCATTTTTGCCGGCGGCAGAACGCTACAATTTAGCAGCCATGCTGGATCGTTGGGTCATCAGCACACTGTTTGAGTGGCTCGCCAATAAGCCCGAATTTCTGGATAAACTGTCCGTGTGCGCTATTAATTTGTCAGGATTGTCCATGTCTGATGCAAGCATGCTGGCGTTTATTTCGGCAGAATTTTCCAAATGGGCCATCCCAACTCACAAAATATGTTTTGAGATAACCGAAACTGCCGCTATTGCCAATTTGTCATGCGCAACTCATTTTATAAATCATCTTCGGGAGCAGGGCTGCCTGTTTTCACTGGATGATTTTGGCAGCGGTTTATCATCGTTTGCCTATTTAAAAAACCTGCCGGTCGATTTTCTTAAAATTGACGGTTTGTTCGTTAAAGATATACTTGTAGATAAGGTTGACCTAGCCATGGTGCGTTCCATCAATGACATCGGCCATGTGCTGAACAAAAAAACCATTGCAGAATTTGTAGAAAATGCCGACATTTTCACGCTACTTGGCACTCTTGGAGTGGATTATGCCCAGGGCTATGGCATTGGCAAACCGGTCCCGCTCGAAGAACTTAGTTTGATCACCCCTGTGTTTATGGCATCACTATGAAAGTCAAATCGCCAATCAACAAAAACTGTTTCGCGCCCTTGTTGTTAATGAGTTCATTTACGGTAGTCGCGCAAGAGGATATGGAGTCATTTTTTTCAATGTCTCCTGCTGAACTGGCGAATATCTCGGTCACGATTGCCACTGGCACGCCAAAACCGGTTTTTCAGTCTGCGGCAGTAACCAGTGTGATTACCGCTGAGCAGATTAAATCCATGGGCGCGACTGAACTGCATGAGGTTCTGGAAACTGTGCCGGGGGTTCATGCCAGTCTCCAGCAAGATACCTATGATTATAGTTACAGTTTCCGCGGCATCCGTAATACGCAAAACTCTCAACTGTTGATGCTCTTAAACGGCACCCGTATTACCACGCCTTTCAATGGCACATTAATGACAGGTACGGAGTTACCTATCGAGGCGATTCAGCAAGTGGAGGTTATCCGGGGGCCGGGCTCTGCACTTGTATGGCGCGGATGCGTTTGCGGGCGTTATCAATATCATTACCAAAAAAGCCAAAGACATCAACGGAGCGGCTTTAGGGGCGCGCGTAGGTGATCATAGCACTCAGAGCGGCTGGGGGCAGTATGGCGCCCAGTGGGCGGGCTGGGATGTTGCGACCAGTCTGCAATATCAGCATACCAGTGGCGATGGCGGGCGTATTGTTGACGCCGATACTCAAACTAGCTTTGATAGTAGCGCGATTGGAACGCATGCCTCTAATGCTCCAGGCGCACTGAATACACGCTATGAAACGCTCAACGGGCATCTTAATCTGCAGCGCAAGCATTGGGATATTGGGTTCTGGGCATTTAATTCAATTAACGCAGGCGCTCGTGCGGGCGCGGCTGGCGCATTGGATCCCAATGGTAGCGGCGATGGTGAACAATATTTAGGCGATGTGCGCTTTTCCACGGAAGACTGGCTTGAAAACTGGGAACTGACGGCTCATGCCAGTTATCTGCAAACTGATGCTCAGGGTCAATATCAGCTATTCCCGGCCAACGCAGTGTTGCCCATAGGTTCTAATGGTAATATAAATGCCACTTCGCGTAGCAGTTCATTGGTTTTTTTTCCTGACGGAGTCAATGCTGATATAGGTCGAATAGAGAAGATTCCCGCCATTGAATTGAGCTCTGTCTACAAGGGACTGGACAATCATAAACTGCGCTTGAGCGCCGGTTTTCGCTATGAAGAAATTTCCACCAATGAAAGTAAAAATTTTGGGCCTGGGGTTATCGATGGCAGCCAAAATGTTGTTGGAGGCTCCTTAAGGAATGTAACGGGTACGCCTTTTGCGTATTTGCCGGATACGCATCGAACCATCTGGTCCTTGGTTGCACAGGATGAATGGCAGCTCGCCGACGACTGGCAGTTGACTGCGGGCGTACGTTATGACGATTATTCCGATTTTGGGGGAACCGTCAATCCGCGTGTTGCGCTGGTTTGGGATATTAATAAACACCTCACCAGCAAGCTTTTGTATGGCAAGGCGTTTAGAGCGCCCAATTTTGCAGAACAATTTACCCAGAATAATCCGGTGGTGCTGGGCAATAGCAATTTAAATCCAGAAACCATCCATACGTATGAATGGGCTTGGGATTACCGGCCTACGTCATCACTGAGAACGGCTGTCAATGTGTATTATTATCAAATTGACAACCTTATAACGGCAACGCCTGATCCAGGCAGACTAACAAACAGCTATCAGAATAGTGGCAATCAAAACGGCTATGGAAGCGAGTTTGAATGGAACTGGCAAGCCGCTGAGCAATGGAATGTAAAGGGCAATTACGCATGGCAACATGCCACTAACGAAGTCACCAATCAACGAGTAGCTGGCGTGCCCGAACATCATGTGTATGCCGCTTTACAATGGCAATTTATGCCGAACTGGCAATTCCAGCCGCAGCTTAACTGGGTAGGCGGCAGAACCAATTTACCAGGCGATGACCGGAAGTTGAGCGACTACGAAACCATCGACTTTACGCTGCGCGGCAAAAAGCTGTTTGGTCATGTCAATCTCGCCGCCTCTTTACGCAATGCCTTCGATACCAATTATTACGAACCGGCGGCTCCTCAGCTGCCGCAAAACCTGCCGATGCCGGGAAGAAGCTTTTATCTTGAAGCATCGGTTAACTTTTGATGCCTACCAATGCTGTTGACTTAAAGCGCCTCTCATGAGGCGCGCTGCCATTAAAGCGGAGTAGATACTATGGGCTCGGCTTTTAGTGCGTACAGTGATGAATAACAGCCTGTTGACTGGGCGCTAAAGCTCGTCTTATGCGATGCGTTTGGGCCGCGTCTTGAGACTCAGCCTGCCCAAAATCTCCCTTATGAGCGAGCAAATTCCATAAATCCGGTTTTTTTTCATCTACGTTACCATGCTGTATATCGGCTGCTCTTATCAAAGCAGGCCATCGAGCGCCGTGATATTCTGCCTGTGGACCAATTTTTATAAAATTAAGGCCTATTGCCGATAAAAACCGGAACAACGCCTGCTCCATAGCGGCATATGCATAGTGAATGTCGTTTTCATGGCTTGCTTTCATGACACAAGCCATTAAAGCAAGGCTAAGATGGGGAAAAATCCGCCGCTCGTTTTCTGTAAAATTATCCTGCCGATAAGAACTGATAGCCGCCAAGGTATGCTCTTCATTCTTTCTTTTCTTGAATGATTTCGATACACAAAACCGTGATATTTCTCCCAGGTGCGCTCGATTAATAGGTTCCATCACTGCAACATTCTCAATCTTACAATGTTGCTCAAGCGGGAACAGTTTTTCCGGGTTATTGGCGTCAGGGAGGATAAGGCGCGTTGTTGCGGCATATTCTCCAGACTTGCGGTGGCGAATCAGGTAATGAACCGAATGCTGGTCATAGTCGTCATATTCCCTTTCATCGGGGAATTGATTGGGGGATTCGAGGTTATTTTCAATGCAATATACTTGGTAACGCAGCTTATACACCTCATTTTTAAGGTCATCGGATATCGCGAGCACCATCTCAAAATATTCATCGAAATGATCAATAATATAATTATTAGCCAAGTGCTTCTTTCTTATTTGATCAGTCGAGGCAGGTAACTGATCGTTTAATTCTAAAATTTTCATGGCTGGCTTCGATATTTTAAAGGGTGTGTATGTGGATTATGCAAGCTGAAACTTTTCAACTTACCAAATCATTCTGAGTATGCCGGCATCAGGGTGGTATGAATAAAGCCATAAAGCATGATATTTATCAATCAGATGCAAGTAATAATTATAGTTTCTAATGATAAAATGTAAAATCTATAGTGTTGAATAAGCTGTTCAAGCATAGGCGATCTGTTCTCTTACCCTTCTAAACGAGGATAAACAATGTCGAACCCCAAAGGCTATGTAGACCCGGAGTATCTCCGCATCATGGGAAATGTGCTCAATCACATTAAGCAACGCTCCTACACGCTCATGCAAATTCAGCCAGGTCATAAGGTGCTGGATTTGGGCTGTGGCCCGGGCACTGATACGATTCCTTTAGCGTCATTGGTGGGTGCAAACGGACAAGTCATTGGCGCCGATAACGATGAAGCAATGATTGCCGAAGCCGGGCAACGTGCCGAGCAAGCTGGTGTAAATACATGGGTCAGACATCAGCGCGTTGATGCCGTGTCACTGCCCTTTGAAACTGCTTATTTTGATTCCTGCCGTAGTGAGCGATTGTTTCAGCATTTGCCCAATCCGGCGCGAGCGTTGTCGGAAATGACCCGGGTAACAAAACCAGGCGGATGGGTAGTCGTTGTTGATTCCGATTGGGGTAGCTTGTCAACCGATAGCGAAAAAACCGATATTGAGCGCCGCCTGGCTCGGTTTCTGGCCGAATCCTCTTTGCATAATGGCTATTCAGGACGGCAATTATACCGTTTGTTCAAACAACAAAATCTGGCCGATATTTCATTCGAAGTGTTTCCTGTCGCGACTACCAACTATGCCTTGGCACGCCAGGCAACGCAGGCAGAAAAAATCGAACAGGAGGCCCTTAAGGCGGGCGTCATTACGGCTAAGGAACTCCTGCGCTGGCAGTCTGGCCTTGAACAAGCGGACTCGGAAGGCGTTTATTTTAGTAGTGTAAATCTCATGATGCTTGCTGGACGCAAGAATTGAGTTTGCTGTAATTTTCGTAGAGGGTGTGTTTGTTGGGTATCGTTGTCACACAATGCGGGCACAGGGCTCCTTGTAAAGGTGAAAAAAATATCGTTCCCGGGGATGGGGAGCTTTATTTAATCAAACAGTTTTACGCGCGCGCGGAAGCTGATCAGCTCTTTGAGCGGTTGATAACTGGTCTGCCCTGGCAGGAAGAAACTATTTTTATTTTCGGCAAATGGCGTAAGGTGCCGCGTTTGATGAGCTGGCATGGCGATCCCGAGGCTTTTTATCGTTATTCTGGCGTCAGTCACCAACCGCAGCCGTGGACAGCAGAGCTGCAATCGGTCCGGACAAGACTGCAGCAACAATGCCATTGTGAATTCAATAGCGTATTGGCCAATCTGTACCGTGACGGGAAAGATTCCATGGGTTGCCATGCCGATGATGAAAAAGAGCTGGGTTTAAATCCAGTGCTTGCATCCTTAAGCCTGGGCGATGAACGCGCGTTTAAACTGCACCACAAACGACATAAACAAAACCTGACCATCAATCTTGGCCATGGCGATTTGCTGGTCATGGCTGGCGCCTTGCAGCATCACTGGCTGCATTCGGTACCCAAAACCAAAAAAATAAAAGCGCCCAGAATCAACCTGACCTTTAGGAAAATAGTCGCCGCACGGGCAGGTGATTTTGAAGGTATTGCTCCATAAAACTTACCGAGCGCATGGCTTGGCACGACTAGCCGCAGGGTTTGCTCTTTAGGCCGGCAAGTTCAGCCGATTGCTTCCGGGTGTAGAAAAAATCGGCTTAGGAACGTGCATCAAATAACTTGCGCAACTCTGCGAAACAATTTTTTGCGTAGGTGCGGATTTATCCGCACTGTGCGAATAAATTCACACCTACACTTGTTCAACTTATTTCGTGCGCATTTCTTAGGCAGCCTGCGTAACCGTGGCAAAATTGAATTTATATCAGTCTTGCTTGTCTCTTTAGCCAGTCACTTTGGCCAACCTCAAAGCATAAGAAATATTCACTCTTTGTTCAGTTGACTTTGGTAACATAAGTCACTTTTATTACATAACACGCGTCACTTTAAATACTAATAATCGGGAGTCAAAATGAAAAAAATCAATAAAACACCTTTAGCTGCTGCAATGGGTACCGCCTTTATTTCAACCTTTACCGCAACGGTTGTCAGCGCGGAAGCCAATCCATTCGGCATGACTGAACTTTCTAATGGTTATATGCAGGTCGCAGAAGCGGAAAAAGCCGAGCAAGCGGAAAAAGGCATGCCCGGCATGAAAGAAGGCACTTGTGGAGAGGGCAAATGTGGCGGCGCCATGATGTCCGCACCGGACACGAAAGCCAAGGAAGGCAACTGTGCAGGCAATAAACCGGCGCCAGCGGCAAAAGCCCGCCGAAGGTGAAGGCAAGGATGCAACTGGCAAATAAACGCTAATCCTGTCTAAGGAGGGCATGAATCCTGCCCTCCTGTTCAAACCACTCACACAGCTGTCTTATGGACACAACGTTAAATCTTGTACATGGTGCGGGCCTTGGCCTGCGCCGATCATTTCTGTCTGAAATTGTTATCGACCCGCCGCCAGCCGTCGGCTTTTACGAAGTGGCCCCGGAAAACTGGATCACCATCGGCGGCAAGCTGGGCAAAGCATTTCGCGCGATGACCGAACGCTTTGATTTTGTGTGTCATGGCTTGTCGCTGTCGCTAGGCAGTACCGATGCTTTGGACGAAAAATTCGTGCATGCGCTTAAACACTTCATGGCTGAGCATCAAATCAAGTTTTACAGCGAACACCTGAGCTATTGCAGCAAAGAAGGCCATCTGTATGACCTGATGCCCATACCATTTACCGCCGAAGCCGTTAGCCATGTGGCCGCGCGTATTAAACGGGTTCAGGATATTCTGCAACAGAGAATAGCAATTGAAAACGTCTCCTATTATGGCGCCCCCGGCCAGGAAATGAGTGAGCTAGACTTTTTCAATGCTGTTGTTGCCGAAGCGGATTGCGATGTATTTAATCGACATCAATAATATTTACGTCAACAGCATCAATCATGGTTACGATGCAGAGGCTTTTTTAAAGGCGATTCCGGCGCAGCGCATTGCCTATGCTCATATTGCCGGTCATTTCGTTGAAGCCGACGATTTTCTGGTCGATACCCACGGCGCTGAGGTTATTGATCCGGTCTGGAAACTGCTGGGCAAGGCCTATGAGTTTTACGGTGTATTCCCTACCTTGCTGGAACGGGATTTTAATATTCCGTCGTTACAAGAGCTCATCAAAGAAGTGCAGACCATCAGCTCAATACAAAAGGCCTGGGGCAATCACCATAACAAGCAATCCGCCTGAGTTTGCCATGAGCGTCGACTTTAAAGCCAAACAGCGGGAATTCGCGGCTTACATCAGAGATCCAGCCAACAATCCGGTGCCTGCCGATATCAAGCCGCAGCGCATGAGCATGTACCGGGAGCTGTTTTTCAACAATGTTGAAAGTTTTTTGTCCAGCAACTTTCCCGTTTTGCGAAAAATCCTCGACGATGATGCCTGGTTTGAGCTGGTGCAGGACTTTTTTGCCAGGCATTCATGCGAATCACCGTATTTTTCTGAAATTCCGGAAGAATTTTTGGCTTACCTGCAAAATGAGCGCGATAATCCGGACGATTTTCCGTTTCTGCTGGAACTTGCGCATTATGAATGGGTGGAAATGGCTTTAGCCATTGCCAGGGAAGAAGTGGTTATCGCCTCTCAAAACACGGCATTGACGCTTCATAGCAGAATCAAACTGTCGCCCCTGGCTTGGCCCCTGGTCTACCAGTACCCTGTTCAGCAGATATCGCCGGATTTTTTGCCCACGATTGCGCCAGAACAGCCCACCTTTCTTATTGTTTACCGCAATCAGGATGATGACGTGCATTTTATTCAGATCACGGCACTGACTTACCGGTTACTGCAAATCATTCAAGGCAATGCAGGCATGACGGCACGAGCCTGCCTGCAACAAGTGGCCGAGGATTCAAAGCATCCTGAACCGTCCGTGATTATCGAAGCCGGTTTAAAGATTCTGCGAGACCTGGCAGAGAAAACAATTATTGCGCGAGAATCCTAGCCCGCCGCTCCCGCAAAATCCAGCCACAGCTTTCAAAAACAACTCCAAGGCAAACAATTTATCATGACTTATCAAGCACTTGCCGCAGCTGCTCAATCGACTGTGGACGTTTTTCCGGTTGCAATTGCATAGCCCAGTCTATGGCTTTTAAGATAACCTCTGAACATTTTCCCTTGAAGGCCTTCACCGCCGGAACCAGGCTATCTTTTTGCGCGCGCTCGATCGACGCCAGTGGCGCCTTATAGCCAAGACAGGCGCGCATACTCGCGCCTATCGCATAAATGTCAGTCCAGGGCCCTAGCGGCGCACTCAATTCATGTTGCTCGATGGGCGAAAAGCCCTTGCTGACAACCTTGCTTTGTTTGATTAAGTGCGAGTTTGGGTAATTTTGTATGGCGCCAAAATCCAGCAACAGGGCATTATTACCCGGACGTACCAGAATATTGGCCGGCTTAATGTCAAGATGTACAAAATGATGGCGATGAATATGGCCTACTCCGGCCATTAAGGAATTAAATACTGCCAATAAAAAATCTTCACTAACCGGAATAAGTTTCTTGTTCAAAATTTTGTCCAGGGTGATGCCGTAATCGTAGGTCATCACCATGTATACGGTGGAATTGGCTTCAAAAAAATTGATCACTTCGACGATATTGGGGTGCTTTAAGGTCGCCAGCACCTTGGCTTCCTCAAAAAACAAGGCCCGGCCCCGGCGAAATAAACCACGGGTTTCCTCACTGTTGGCGATCACCATATTATTCCAGGTTCGGTGGGCAAGCTTGCGCGGCAAATATTCCTTAATGGCAACCTGAATCTGATCGGCCATTTGCCGGGCCAGATAAACCGAGCTGAAACCCCCATGCGCCAATTCCCGTTCAATCATGTAGTGATCTATAATAGTGCCGGATTGCAGGTAGTTCCATTCCGTGGGATAGGTTTCGGGGTCGTAATATTCGGCCATTAAATAAATGCTTGTCGGTCTAAATTCCCTTAATTATAGGTAATAAAATGATAAGAAGCATGACCGCATTTGCCGGCAATGAAGCGGAAATCGGTACACTGACCCTGCAGTGCGAACTGCGCACAGTCAATCACCGCTATTGCGACATCTCTTTAAGACTGCCAGACCGTTTGCGCTTTGCTGAGGCCGATATCCGTGCGGCCATTGCGGCAACGATAAAACGGGGCAAGGTCGAATGCGTATTAAGCTATAAAAAGCAGGCCAAAGAAGGGCAGAATTTTACCGTCGATACCAATGCCGTTACCGCATTGCTGGCTGCAACCAATGAAATTGAACAGTTCATGCAGGCCTCTTTAGCCTTTTCAGCATTGGATGTATTGGCGTTTCCGGGCATTCAACAAGAACCCGAAACCGACAGGGAACAGCTTAACCAAGGCCTGGTAGGCCTGGTCGAGCAAACCCTGAAACAACTGCTGCAGGTGCGTGAAAGAGAAGGCGCCCAGCTCGGCCAGTTGCTTGAAGATCGGTGCCATAAAATGCAGGAGTTTGTCGCCCAGGCCGGCCGACGCTTACCTGAAGTTATGTCACTGCTGCGCAGTAAACTCAAAGACAGAATTACCGAACTGGTTGCCGAGCCCGATTTCGATCGACTTGAACAGGAGCTGGTTTTTCTGGCGCAAAAACTGGATATTGCCGAAGAACTGGATCGACTGGACACGCACATTACCGAAGTATTGAGAGTGCTTAAGCAAGCAGACCCCATTGGCAGGCGGCTCGACTTTTTGATGCAGGAATTAAACCGCGAGGCCAATACCCTGGGCTCCAAATCGGCGGACAAGGAAATGACCCAGATAGCCATTGAGCTTAAGGTATTGATCGAGCAAATGCGCGAACAGGTGCAAAACATAGAGTGATGTTTCGGGCAGTTTCACACCGCATCAAAATTCCCCTCAAGAAGCGAACCACGCGGCTTGTTTGTTTTATACGATTGCATACCACGCCGCTTAATGAAACAATCGCTGTGTACCAAGACGTGTACCAGTAATTGTTTTGATACATTTTTACTGGTACACAGAAGCAGACATGGCAAAGCTAAGGAACGCGTATCAAATAACTTGCGCAACTCTGAGAAACAATTTTCTGTGTAGGTGCGGATTCATCCGCACTGTGCGAATAAATTCGCACCTACACTTGTTCAACTTATTTCGTGCGTATTACCGAATTTGAACAGGTCGGCAATGTCATAGACGAACGAAAGCGGTTTGCCGGTGTGCATAAACCCGATGGCGGGCGCGTAACCGGCAGCCAGCACCGCCGCTTCGCTGATGCCCTACAAACAAGCGGTGGCCGAACTAATGCAGCGGTTGGCCATGTCGCTGTTATCCGATTGCGTTTGATCGTAGTTGCGGCCTTTTCACTCGCCCCCGGCCTGCTTTGCCAATAATGCCTTGGGAACACTACCGCGATCGGTTAATTCGACCAGATTGTTTATAGCAACCTCCAAACCGGCAATAATTTTTTCTGCAACCTTGTCGTCTACTTCCTCCAAGTAGTAATCATTGATGTCCAGCAAATCAAGCAGCGCCGGTTCAGAAATGCGTACAGGCAATGTCATTTAAGCCCACGGCGTTGTCGCAGTTGCTGGAAAGCATCGTCAACGCTGACAGTTCGGCCGTCACTAACGGCATGCTGACTGTGCGCCAGCATTTGCAATAGCGATTAGCCACCGATTATCACCTTCCATAATAATCCAAATACCATTGCACAAAGCGCTGCACTCCGGTTTCTATGCAAGTGCTGGGCTGGTAACCGACATCGTGCACCAATGCTTCGACATCGGCATAGGTATCAGGCACATCGCCCGGCTGCATCGGCAGCAGCTGTTTTTCTACGGTTTTGCCGAGATTTTTTTCCATTAAGTCAATAAACGTCATTAACTCCACCGGCTGTTGATTGCCGATGTTATAAATGCGCCACGGCGCCTTGCTGGTTGCCGGATCGGGCTGTTTGCCGTCCCAGTCCGGATTGGCTTCTGCCACTTTGTCCAGGGTTTTAATGACGCCTTCGACAATATCATCAATGTAGGTGAAATCGCGCCGGTGTTTGCCATAGTTAAAGACTTTCAGTGGCTGGCCTTCCATGATGGCCTTGGCAAAAATGATTGGCGACATATCCGGCCGCCCCCACGGGCCGTAAACGGTAAAAAAACGAAGGCCTGTCGTTGGCAGCCGATAAAGATGGCTATAGGTGTGAGCCATGAGCTCGTTGGCTTTTTTGGAGGCCGCATACAGACTCAGAGGGTGATCCACATTGTCATGCACTGAAAAGGGCATCGACTCATTGGCGCCATAAACAGAGCTGCTGGAGGCATACACCAGATGTTCGACCTCATGATGACGGCAGCCTTCGAGAATATTGGTAAAGCCGACGATATTGCTGTCGATATAGGCGCGCGGATTTTCAAGGGAGTACCTTACGCCGGCCTGGGCCGCCAAATTGACGACGCGTTGCGGCTGGTGTTTTTTGAATAGCTGCTCCATTGCCTCCCGATCGGCAAGGTCGGCTTTGATATGGGTATAGGCGGCATGATCCTGAATGCGCGCCAGACGCGCCAGCTTCAGGTTGACATCGTAATAATCGTTATGATTATCTACACCGACCACGTCATCACCGCGTTCCAGTAGTGTTAATGCCAGTTGATTGCCGATAAATCCGGCCGACCCGGTGACTAGTATTTTCATGCCCTGCCTGCTGTTTTGGGTTTCCGGGCTGCTATTATTCGCCCGCTGACTATTTTATTTTCAGTTGGACAGCCATATCAAGCGATCGTTGCTTTGACTGTCCATGCCACCATCAGGATAAAGTCCGCTTCGGCATCATCATCGCCGCCCTTGATTGCATGTTCATCCTGGAATTACCGGTACAACGTTGTCGTTCAGGATGGAGAACAGCACCGCCCACGGATACGAAAATTTGATGGGCGATGAGGATAACTAGCAGTTCTTGGCGCTGCATCGTGTTAAAATCATACGATAAATAACGATTACAGTAGGCAAACATGAAAGCAAATATTGGTTTAATCGGTCTGGGGGTAATGGGACAAAACCTGGTTCTTAACATGAACGATCACGGCTTTAAGGTGGCGGTATTTAACCGTACCACCAGCAAAGTGGCTGAGTTTCTGGACGGCCCGGCTAAAGACACCCAAGTGATCGGCACCCATTCTTTACAAGAACTGGTGGACAGTCTGGACTCGCCGCGCAAGATTATGCTGATGGTGAAAGCCGGTGCGGTGGTTGACCAATACATTGACGACCTGCTGCCTTTGTTGTCAGCGGGCGATATTATTATTGATGGCGGCAATTCGCTGTTCACCGACACCAATCGCCGCACCCAATATCTGCAAGAAAGAGGCCTGCTTTATATCGGCACCGGGGTCTCCGGCGGCGAGGAAGGCGCAAGACACGGGCCATCGATTATGCCCGGCGGCAACCAGTTGGCCTGGCCTGCAGTCAAACCGATTTTTCAGGCCATCAGTGCGCATGTCAACGGCGATCCCTGCTGCGAATGGGTCGGCGATAACGGCGCTGGCCACTACGTTAAAATGGTGCATAACGGCATCGAATACGGCGACATGCAGCTGATCTGCGAAGCCTATCAACTGCTGTCAGAAGGCCTGGGTTTAAGCACCGACGAGATGCAGGCCATCTTTTCCGAATGGAATCAGGGCGAATTAAGCTCGTATCTGATTGAAATCACCGCCAACATCCTGGCCTATAAAGAAGACAATGGCCAGCCCTTGCTGAACAGCATTCTGGATACCGCCGGCCAAAAGGGTACCGGCAAATGGACCGGCATCAATGCACTGGACTTGGGCATCCCCTTGACCCTGATAGGCGAATCGGTTTTCGCCCGCTGCCTGTCCGCGCAAAAAGACGAGCGCGTAAAAGCATCGGAAGTACTGCCTAAAAACACGCAAACCTTTAGCGGCGACAAACAAGCCATGATTCAGGCCATCCGGCAAGCCTTGTATGCCTCCAAGATTATTTCTTATGCCCAGGGTTTCCGTCTGATGCGCGAAGCTTCCAAAGAATACAAGCTGGCGCTGAACTACGGCGATATTGCCCTGATGTGGCGCGGCGGCTGCATTATTCGCAGCCAGTTCCTGAATGACATCAAACAGGCTTACGAGCAAACTCCAGAGCTGGAAAACCTGCTGCTGGCCGATTTCTTTGTCAACGCCATGAAGCAGGCCGAGGCAGGCTGGCGCCAGGCGGTCATCATGGGCATACAATTGGGCATTCCAACGCCGGCATTTTCATCGGCACTGGCTTATTACGACGGCTACCGCACCGAAAGGCTGCCCGCCAATTTGCTGCAAGCGCAGCGGGATTACTTCGGCGCGCATTCTTACGAACGCACAGACCGGCCCCGAGGCGAGTTTTTCCATACCGACTGGACGGGGCACGGCGGCAAAACAGCATCGACAACCTATACCGTATAAGCAGCCGCCGTGGGACAGGCCACAACCTGTCCCACGCCCGCCCGGAGCCCAGCGGTCACAGATGGAATAAACCCCACACCTAATTTTTTTAAGCATTTATGAAAGCCGAACCTTGTACCTACGTTATTTTTGGCGCTACGGGCAATCTGTCCCGTATTAAGCTCATGCCATCATTGTATTATCTTGATGTCGAGGGTCGCTTACCCGAAGGCGCTCACATTCTGGCCATCGGCCGCCGGCCCTGGGATCAGAAAAAATGGCTGGAAGAAGTCCGGGACATGATTCAAGCCAAAACTGGCAGTGATTTTAATGAAGCCGTTTTTCAACGCTTCAGCGCACGCCTGTTCTACCATCGCGGCGATTTACAAAGCGAGCAATGTTATAGCGAATTGGCTGATCTGCTCAACAAAGATAATCGCTTCCCGAAAAACTTCGCCTTTTATCTGTCTATTGCACCGCAGGATTTCGGCATCGTCATGGAACTGCTGAGCAAGCAACAGCTGTTTGATGAAGAATACGGCTGGCGCCGGGTGATTATAGAAAAACCCTTTGGTTATGATCTGGACAGCGCTCAGGCCTTGCAAAAGCGCATCAGCCAATATTTAAAGGAAGAGCAGATTTATCGCATCGACCATTATCTGGGCAAGGGCACCGTGCAAAACGTACTGGTGTTCCGTTTCGCCAATGTCATGCTGGAACCGTTATGGAACCGGCATTACATTGACCATATTCAAATCACCCATTCGGAAGAATTCGGTATCGGCACGCGCGGCGATTACTATAACAGCGCCGGCGCCATGCGTGACATGCTGCAAAGCCATCTTCTGCAATTGATGACCCTGGTTGCCATGGAGCCGCCGGTATCCATGGAAGCGGAATCCTTGCGTGATGAGAAGGTCAAGGTTTTAAAATCCATACGCCCCATTCCTAAAGAAGCTGTCCATGCCCACGCCTTCCGCGCCCAATATACCCAGGGCCGCATTAATGGCGAAAACGTTAAGGGCTATTTGCAGGAAGACCATATTCCCGCCAACAGCATCACCGAGACCTATGCCGCCCTTAAGCTTTATATCGACAACTGGCGCTGGCGCGGCGTGCCTTTTTATCTGCGTACCGGCAAACGCATGGCCAAAGGGCAATCGGCGATTTCGATTTGTTTCCGGCACCCCCCCTTGCAGTTCTTCCGCGACACCCAGATTCAGTGCATGAACCCCAACTGGGTGTTGTTAGGCATACAGCCGGAAGAATGCATTCGTATTGAAATGACAGTAAAAGAACCTGGGCTGGCCATGCGCACACGCGCCAGCAGTCTGGATGCCAGCTTCCGCCAGCAGGACGAAAAAGCCACCGATGCCTATGAAGATTTGTTGCTAGACGTCATGGAAGGCGACCGCTCGTTGTTTCTACGCTTTGACGAAGTCGAATACGCCTGGCGCATTGTTGATCCGATCCTGCAAACCTGGGCGATTGAACGTGATCACATTGCCACTTATCCGGCCGGATCCTGGGGCCCTACCGATTGCCGCCGCCTGTTTGATAAAGAAAGCCATGCCTGGCGCAGTTCATTAACCCCCGAGGAGTGTAAATATGCAGAATAAGCAACGCTGGCATTGCCTGGATACCGTCGAGCAGGTCGCAGAAGCCGCCAGCCGCCAGATTCTTGCCGCTGCGGAACGCGCCATTTTAGAAAACGGCCGTTTCAAACTGGTGCTGGCCGGCGGCAATACGCCTGAAAAAGTGTATAAACTGCTGGCCCGGGCCCATGCAGACTGGTCAAAGTGGCTTATCTATTACGGCGATGAACGCTGCCTGCCCGCCGATCATGGCGATCGAAACAGCATGATGGCAGAGCGCGCTTTGTTGGACAAAGTCAGCATTCCTGCCGGGCAGATATTTACCATCCCTGCCGAACTCGGTCCGGAAACAGGCGCCAAACAGTATCGGCAAGCAGTTGCCGAGGCGCTGCCGTTTGATATGGTATTGCTGGGCATGGGCGAGGACGGCCATACCGCCAGCCTGTTCCCAGGACATCAGCATAATCAGGAAGAATTGACTCACGCAGTTTATAACTCGCCCAAACCGCCGCCGGAACGCGTTTCCATCAGCGCCAGGGCCCTAAGCAACACGCGCGAACTTATTTTCCTGATTACCGGCGCAAACAAGCAGAAGCCGGTAAAAAGCTGGCGCCTGGGCTATGATCTGCCTGTGGCTGCTATCAAACCCGAAAATGCTGTCGATATTTATATTGATAGCGATGCTTATCGTCCCTGATTCTTGTACGCCAGCCTGTAGCCCTCTACAGGCTGGCTGGTAATTATCAATTGCTCAATCCCCCTGAGTTTGTAATAAAATAACCTCCCCTTAACTTGGCTCGTTGCACACAACACTGCCTTAACCAGGGGAGCTAAAAAGCTATGCCGCAGGCAACCCGCACAAGTTGCACGCCTAACCATCACCATAGCAAATCTACGCCTGTTGTTTCCGCGTGATTAACCCAATGAGGGGGTTTCTAAAACAGCAGCATTTAATAATTATAACGATAAGGTCAGTATTATGTGTTGGAGTGGAGAAGCGTCGGGCGTATTAGCCATCGCAGGTCTTAGTACCGCAGCGTTTGTTGCAATTAAACAAGGCGAATCCAAAGAGCTTTGGATTCCGTTAACCTATTTTGCCTTAATGGAATTATTACAGGCAGTAACTTACATCTACATCGATCTGTGTGATAACCCGAATAATCAGGTGCTCACGATGCTTGGCTATTTACATGTCGCGTTCCAGCCCTTCTTTGTGAATATGGTCGCCATGTATTTCATACCAGAGAGTGTCAAAATTAAGATTAGAACCACGGTTTATACGATATGCGCCATCGGCTCGATGGCCATGTTGTTCAAGATGTATCCCTTTGGCTGGGCCGGTGCCTGCGTCCAAGGTGTGGAAGGGTTTTGCGGGCCGTCGGTGTGTTCGGTATCCGGCTCTTGGCATATCGCCTGGCAAATGCCTTTAAACGGACTGCTGTCTGGGCACATTCCCTGGCTGTTCGGTTTTGACTGGGGCCTGCATGCGATCACTTATATTCTGGTCGCGTTTTATATGCCGCTCATATACGGCTCATGGCGCTTCGTCGGCTTTCATTACTTGATCGGCCCCTGGATTTCCGATGTGACCACCACCGATCCAAATGAATATGCCGCAGTCTGGTGCCTGTTTTCGATAGCTTTGTGCGTATCGGTCATAAAAACACCGATCAGAAAATATCTGCACGTTAAAAAATGGCCTTTTTATAAACCTCAGATTAGCGATTCCTTGTAGGCTCGCTTACATAAAAGCCCCATAGGCATCAACTTAAGGCATAAATCCACAAAGTTCACGAAGAAAAACCAAGCTAAAAATTTCGTGTTCTTCGTGTCTTCGAGGTTGATCAGGCAATCTGCCTGCATTCTTAGCTTGATAGAATCTACGGCTTTCTGCTCAAATTGATGCTGCTGGGCTTGCCGATCAGGCCTGGACTATTCACTTCAAGCCAGGCGGCACCGGTTGCGGCCTTGTTGTTTGGCTTGGTAAAGCGCCTGATCCGCGCGTTCAAAGGCTGTTTCTGGGCTGTCGCCCTCGGCAAATTCGGTAATGCCGCAGGAAATGGTGATGGAAATGGCATTGCCGCCCGAGTTAAAGCCGGTTTGTTCAATAATAAAGCGCAGCTGGTTGGCCACTTTCAATGCTGATTGTTTGTCGGTATCCGGCAGCAGCATGGTAAATTCTTCACCGCCAAAGCGGCCGATAAAATCAGTCTGACGGCAATGTGAAGATAATTGTTTGGCGATGATTGCCAAGGTTTTATCGCCGGCTTTATGGCCAAAATCATCATTAATGCGTTTGAAATGATCAATATCCCAGATAATCAGGCTTAATGGCGAGCGATAACGCCGCCAGCGTGCCAGTTCGGCATTCAGACGTTCGTCATAAGCCAGCCGGTTGGGCAGGCCTGTTAGTGTATCGCGCAACGCCTGAGTTTTGGCGAGCATGAGTTTTGATTGAAGCTGGCTGGATTCAGTCTCCATGGCTTTTATTTTCCGGGTCAACTCATCCAGCTGTTGCTGTGATTTTTGCCGCTGCAGGGCTTCTTTTTTGTTGTGTTCCTGAAGTTCCCTGGTAATGCTAGCAAGCCGTGTGTTAATGATTGCTTTTAAAGGTTCCAGTTGGGTGGCGGTAATCGAGCGTTGTTGCAAATCCTGCATTTGTTCGGAAACAGACTGATCCAGCTTGTTCCGGTTTTCCGCCGACTCCATGGCGGACGTATTGGCGCCGGTCACGGCCAAGCCAAGCGCCGTCAATTTATCGGTAATCTGGGACAGAAAACTGTCAATTTCCTGGCGTTCTGCCTGAATGTGGTGTTTGATTTTAAGGATCAGAACAGTCGATTGATCCAACAGCGCTTCAAAAGGCTCAGCTGCCGGATGATCGGCCAGTTGCTGTTTTAATGTTGACGCCTGTGGCTCAAAGGGCGCCGGTATGTCCAGATCTTCCAGCAGGCGCAAGAGCTGTTTGCCGACAATGTCTGTATCAATTTGATTTGCCAGCCGGTTTGAGGGTTGACTGCCTGGCTCTGGCAGTGCAGTAGCGTCGGGCTCAATGATTTCAAGCACAGCTGAAAATAGCTGCTGAGGATTTTCCAGCGGCTGATGCGCATATTTTTCTTTAAGTAGACCCAGGGCTTTGCTTTGTCTGGGCGATGTAGTGTGCCCAAGCAGAAAGTCAAACAACAGCGTGGCGTCCACTGGCTGTGCTTTAGCGGATATGTCATTCAACTGGGTCAATAAATTGCCGAAGCTTTCCAGCTCTGCTTTAAGTTTGTTGCTGTCGATGCCGTTTTTTAAATGATTGCGGAGTCGCAGCATGTGCTTATCCAGTTGTGGATCAAAACCCGCGGCAGCAAAAGACAGCCGGACAATGGTTTTACACAGCAGCTCTTCTTTCTCTTTAGAGACCCGTACAGTTTGCTCCTGTGCATCCAGCAGGTTTAGATATTTGTTTTTCCATTTATCCTGCTCATCCACTTTGCTCAAGAAACCCATAATTTAGACCTTTCCTGTTAACGCCGGTGCGCCCGGCATGTCCCGGCAGTATCAGTGACCCGCGCTTTCCTGTTTGATCAGCTGGTTCATGATTTCAATCATTTTTTCATGCGAACCGGCTAAGGGGCCGTTGGTTTTATATTTGCCGTTGATAATTATGGCGGGTACCCCGGTTACACCGTAGCGGCCTGCCGTGGTGGCAGCCTGGCGCATTTTGGCGTCAACCAGAAATGAATTGTAGGTGTTATGAAATTCAGTTTCATTAACGCCGTGAGCCACGAAGAATTTGGCCAGCTGGTCTTCGGTCTCGAGTTTTTGTTTTTTGGTCTGGATGGCGTCAAAAAAGTCGTTATGCACTTTATCTGCCACGCCGAGGGCTTCGGCCGTGAAATAGGCTTTGCCATGTTTCGCCCAGAGATCGCTGAAGACGGCGGGTTGACGAATAAATTCAACATTGGCCGGCAGCGTTTTCCGCCATTTTTCCAGCATCGGCTCAAAGTCATAACAATGCGGGCAGCCGTACCAAAAGAATTCAATGACTTCGATTTTGGCAGGATCATGAGTCGGCTGGGCGGGTGAAAGGGTTTCATAACCAGGCTGTTCGGCTTTCAACAGTGCAGCCCATGAAAATAACAACAATAACAAACTGGCACGAATGATTTTTTTAAACATGATTAAAGTTCTCCATAGGAGTGAAGTCCGGATAAAAACATATTAACGCCCAGGAAGGCAAACAGGGTAACGAAAAACCCGATCAGCGCCCACCAGGACATCGGTTTGCCATTCCAGCCCTTGGTCAGTCGCATGTGCAGCCAGGCGGCGTAATTCAGCCAGACGATCAGCGCCCAGGTTTCCTTGGGATCCCACGACCAATAACCGCCCCAGGCTTCCGCGGCCCATAGAGCACCAAGAATAGTCGCCAGGGTGAAAAATGCAAAGCCCAAGGCAATGGCTTTGTACATGAGGTCTTCCAGCAAGGCCGGCTTCGGCAGGCGGGCGGCCAACAAGCCGCCAGGGTGCCTGGCTTCGGCATTCGATTGGATGATAAAAACCACGCCAATCATTGCGGCCAAGGAAAATGCGCCGTAACCGACAAAGTTGGCCGGAACATGAATTTTCATCCAGTAACTGTTTAATGCCGGCACCAGCGGCTGGATTTCGTGAGCATGTTTGTCAAAGGTATACCACAGTAAAAATCCGACGGCGGCGCTGATAACGAGCAGCACAAAACCACCGAGACTGCGGGTTTTGTAGCGATATTCATAATACAGATAAAGCAATGCGGTAATCAGCGAGAACAGGATGAACACTTCATACAGGTTGCTGACCGGAATATGACCTATATCCAGGCCCATTAAATAGGATTCGCGCCAGCGTATCAGTAACCCTGCCATGCCCATGGCCGTCGCCGACCAAGTCATGCTGGCGGCAACTTTGCCGGTAAAGTCATTGCCGGAAAACAAGTGCCCGAAGTAAGTTAAGGTGGCCATCACATACAGCGCGCTCATCCACATGATGGCGGATTGACTGGCCAGCAGATATTTAAGGAAAAAATCGGACTCGCCTGCTGCAAGGTCTGCTCCGTAGCGGGAAATGGCAAACAGGCTAAGCCCAGCAATCACCAGCGTCAGTGTTTTTAACGAAGCCCAGAACCAGCCCAGCCAGATTATCAATAAAGCGGCACCGAACAGGATGCCGATCTCATAGCCGTCCATCAGCTGTTGGTATTGGTCAAAGGCAAAAACCGAGCCGCCGGCAATCACCAGTGCCCAGACCCAATCAAAAAGGCTGCGCTGTTTTAAAAAGCTGTCTTGTCTGAAGTGTTGATCTAAGAGATTTTCCATAACGGCCTGTGTCAAGTGAGTTAATTTAACTTTTGTGCAAGGTCTTGTCTGATAAGTTCAAATTCTTTGTCGAAGTCATAACGGTTGCGCAAAGCGCTGCCTGCCAAAAGTAAAGACGTTTGTGCGCCGGTGTTTTGCATCAGCACCCAGAGCCTGCGCTGGGGCAGGTAAAACATGCAAAATATACCCACAACCAGCAGCAAACAACCGGGAAACACCAGCCATTTGCCTGGTGCTCGGGTAATCTGCAGGCCGGTTGCCTCAATGTGTTTGAAGCTTGCCAGCTCCAGTAACACCGGCGCATCGTATTGATAGGCAACACTAATGGCATTAACGGCATCTTCAAAGAAGCGCTGATCAAAGGCGCTGATCGGTTTGCGGGTATCGATGCCCTCTGTTTCCAGCACCGACAGGTAGACGTTTTTCAGGAACTGGTTCAAGACAGTCGCATAGAGCTCGGCAATTTTCTGGCGATTTTGTTCCGGCACCGACTTTGCGAGCTGTTCGGACACTTTTTCGCTGCCGCCTTCAACAAATTGCCGGCTGATAGCAACCATAAAATCGGCCACTCTTTGTTGTTCGGCCAGCGGCAGATGTTTGCTGTTGTCGGTCGCTTGCGCAGAGGCCAGGGCAATTTTGGCTAATCTGTCTGCGTTGTTCAGCGTCGCCAGAAACTTTAAAAACCGGTCCATACGCTGTTCAGTATCGGCCGGGATATACCAGTATTTAAAGCTTTCCGCCGGTGAGCTGCGCATGCCGCTGAGGTAATACTTGGCGCCTTCCTGTTCAACTGGCTGCATGTAATTGATGTATTCATTGGCAGCACCGGTTTGTTTGCGCAACTTAAACTGAAAGCTGGGTCCGATGTTGCGGAATTTTTTTACCCCGAGCGGATCCGGATTGACATTAAAAGGCCGAAAATCCGAGACTTCCAGCGTATATTTGCCTGCCGTCGTTATTAATTGCAAAGGCTCTTTGACAGTAGCCTTTATTTTTTGCGGGCTGGCGTTGGCGCCGGCCGTCAGTGGTTGTAGATTCAGATTCAACACGGAGCCGCCATCACCAAAACTGTTCTGATAGATAGTGTAGCCGCGGTAGCTGAAGGGATGATTAACGGCGATGGTTTGTTTTACGGGTATATCCGACGTTTTATCGAAAATAACCAGGTCGCTCTCAAACGATTTAGGCTGGCCGCTGGCATAATGTTCGATACGGAAATCGGCAACCTGGATCGTAAACGGTAATTTCTGCACCAGATAGCCGTCTTTAAAATCAATAAAAGCAATATTAGCGGCTTTGCCCTCAGTGATGTCGATGTTGGCGCGGAACGACAGATTATTGACCGACAGGGTGCTCTTTTCCGGTACTTTGCTGACCGGTAGTTTGCGGGTTTCTACGGCGATAGTGCCTCGCATCTCGGCGATTTTCAGCGGCACGTTGCCATCCAGCAGGCCGCCTGCGCAGATAATGACAATGGCGGCATGGGTAAAAATATAGCCCAGCCTGCTGCCCGCGCCTTTTTTTGCAGCGATCAACAGCCCTTCCTGGGTGTCGATGATTTTGCTTTTATAGTGCTTGTGTTTGAGCAATGCACTGACAAAATCGGCGCAGTATTGCAGCGCTTGGCTGCTCTGCCACGCGTAATGTTCAGGCAGTCGCAGCAGGGACGCCTTGTGCGCCTGTTCATGAAACGTTTTCATGTCGCGCAGCATGTGCGGGGTATTGCGGTAAACGCAGACACTGGTCGAAACCACCAGAAAACTTAACAGAATCAAAAACCAGCTGGAGGAATAAACGTCGTATAAATCCAGGGTTTTGAAGATTTCAAACCAGAACGGGCCAAATTTGAACACATAATCGGTATAGGGCTGGTTTTGTTTTAAAACGGTACCGATGACGGCAGCAATCGCAACGGCGACTAACAGGGTTATGGCCAGGTTCATTGAACCTAGAAAGCGGAAAAGTGTGCGGGTTATGGCGGGTGTCGCGCTGGAGGAAGGCATGGTTTTATATCAGGGTAAGCATTCCGCTTAAGGTTGGAATGTGGGTAAAACTGCTGTAAATAATCAAACCTTATTGCCCTGTCCGCTATCGGAGCTTACAGAAAACGGCCAACGCTAGCGGCAAAAAACAAGGGGCGGAATCCTCGGGCATGGAAACCGCCTGTTTAACAACCTTGTCTGTGGATCACTGTCTTCCGCGGGGAATGACAGCTACGACGCAGGGCAATAACCCAATAGAGAGGGGGATTTCCGGCTTATTTCATCATGGAAATACGGTAGGAAACAGCTTTGATTTCTTCATCGGTCATCTTTTTTGCGATCATGTGCATCATGTTTTCCGGATTATTGCTGCGTTCACCGGACTTGAAGTCTTTCAACGCTTTTATCAAATAATCGGCATGTTGCGATCTTAAAGCAGGGAATGACGCCGGTTTGTTGCCTTCGCCATGAGGGCCATGGCAGGCAATACAGGCGGAGACTTGTCTGGTCAAATCGCCGTTGCGGTATAAATCAGTGCCCTGGGCAATGATGGCCTGCAAGGGGTCCGGTGCGTCGGCTGCTTTTTCAACTACGGCTCCGGCTTCGCCTTCAGCGGGCTTTTCATCTTCGTCATCATCGGCATCCAGGACAGGCAAGGCATTTTCAGAAATCTTTTGGTGTTCATAATAAGCCGAAATGTCGGCCATATCCTCGTCGCTTAGCGGCATAGCCATGGCGGACATCATGGAGTTTTTGCGGACACCGTCTTTAAAGGCCTTTAATTGTTGATACAGATAGGAGGAATGCTGTTGTGCAAGCTTGGGGAATGTTGCTACCATGCTGTTACCGGTTTCTCCGTGGCAACTGGCGCAGGATGCTGCTTTTTGTTTTCCTGCGTTAATATTGCCTTCTGCATGTAAAATACTGGTAGTCGCGGTAAATGTCAGCGCCATTGAAAGTGCCAGCAAATTTTTCTTCATCAGGTTCCCCTTTCGAAATAAAGTAATTTTGTTATAGCCGCCAAGCTCTAAGGGCTGCTTGATCCCGATCGAATTCTACTCTAATTATTACAGCTAAGCGAGACAACGATGAACCCAGTTTATCATCAAGCAAAATTTATTAACAGTTCGCCCCATATCAAAAATACGCCCGCTGATCTGGGTAGAGAAGTCGCTTTTGCCGGGCGTTCGAATGCTGGAAAATCAAGTGCGATTAATACCCTGACCCGGCAAGGTTCACTGGCGCGCATCAGTAAAACTCCGGGGCGAACCCAGATGCTGAATTTTTTTGCCATTAACGACCAGTGGCGCTTTGTCGATTTGCCGGGTTATGGCTATGCCAAGGTGCCGGTGGCGGTGAAGAAAAAATGGCATGAGCTCATGGAGCATTATTTAACGCATCGCAAGTCATTATGCGGCATCGTTTTGGTGATGGATGTGCGCCATCCGTTGACCGAATTTGATTGGCAGATGGTGGCCTGGTGCGAACATACCGGCTTGCCGCTGCATATTTTGTTGACCAAAGCGGACAAGCTAACTTACGGCGCGGCAAAAAATACACTGTTGCAGGTTCAAAAAGAACTCAAGGATACGCATTTCCCGATTACTTTACAGCTATTTTCAGCGTTGAAAAAAAATGGCATTGATGAATTACATCAGGCGCTTGATCTCTTGTTTGGTTCTGACGAGGCCCCCGATCAAAGTGTAACTTCAATGCCCTCTTGAGCGAGCAATAACTCAAACCCCGTCTCGGGATGATCGCTCAGCAGGGTCTGATAGAGGCAGTCAAGTTCGGCATCGCTGCGCGTGGGTTCATGGTGGGTAAAAAATAGTTTTTTTACCTGGGCATCGGCGGCCAGTTTAATCGCCGAATCATAAGTGCCATGCCCCCAGCCTTGCTTGCTGGCGTATTCGGCGCTGGTATAGGAGGAGTCGACAATGAGCGCATCAACGCCTTTCATGGCCAATATGACTTCTTGCCGCTTGGCATCGACAAAAGACTGAAATTCTGCATATTCTTCATCCTGCAGATCATAGATATTAATCTGGGGTTCGTAATCCCCGGTAAAAAACACTGAACGCCCATCGCAATCAATACGATAACCAAAATTCAACACGGGGTGACTAAGCACAATCGGTGTGATTTTGGCGGCGCCAATAGTGACCGGCTCTTGGGCTTTGATCGTCAGGTAATCCATGCGAGCCTTAAGCTGTGCCTCGCGTATCGGAAAATAGCTGTATTGCAACTGTACGGACAAGGCGCGATTAATGGGTTCATTGGTGACCGGATCAAGGCCGCCGTAGATTTTGATCTGGTTATTCGGGATAAAAATCGGGACAAAAAAGGGCAGACCCTGGATATGATCCCAATGCGTATGGGTGATGAAAATATGCGCGTTGACTGGCATTTCTTTCAGCAGAGCTTGCGCCAATGCGTGAATACCGGTGCCGGCATCGAGAATGATTAAATCATTGTCATCTGTCCTGATTTCCAGGCAGGTGGTATTCCCGCCGTATTTGACGGTATTCGGCCCCGGTGTCGGAATGGAGCCTCTAACCCCCCAGAATTTGATCTTCATCGGTATCCTTTGACTTCAAGAGCTGATAAAAGCCAGCGCATCGGTTTTAATGGTGGCCAAATCACCCAGTTCATCAATTAAAGGCACTAGCGGCAAACCGAAGCGGGCCACAATAAAATCAGGAAAAGAGTCCACGACCGGATTGCCGCCATCGCCAAACTGCAGGTATTTACTGATTTGATTGGCGGCGAAAATGCAATCTCTCAGCGGATTAAGGCTGGGTTCAAGACTATGATGAAAGGCAATGGCATCAGCCAGCAGTACAGAAAGCGCCCATTTTTCGGCCAGAATTTTGCCGGCCTGAGCATGATTGAGACCGATAAATTCAAGTTCGGTTTGTTCCAGGGGCAGCTGCAAAGCCTTGCTTTTCTCCAGAGCCCGTCTGAATGCTTCAGGTTCAAATTCTGCGAACACAACTTTACCAAAATCGTGCAGCAATCCGGCGACGAAACAATCGCTGCATTCAGACGGGGACAGCCCTATGCGGTCGGCAAGTATGCGGCTGATTGAGGCAGTGGTCAGTGCATGTAACAGGAAATCGCCAGTATTAAAATTGGCCTTGTTTTGGGGCTTCAGCATGCCCATCGCGGCAACGCCGAGGGCCAGATTTTTTATAGTATTAAGCCCTATATGCACAACGGCGCGCTGTATCGAAGTTATTTTGTTGGGCAGGCCATAAAAAGCTGAATTGATGGCTTTAAGAATTTTTACGGTCATGACCGGGTCGCATTCAATGACACGGACGATGTCTTTGGCTGATGCATTGATATCTGAAGTTAAATGAACCACTTGCTGGACGCTTTTGGGAAAAGCGGGCATTTTTTCGACATAAGCAATGAGTTTTTCGTGTTCGAAGCCGGCCATTACAGACACATTAAGCAGTCATCATTAGCAAAATAGCATAGCAGAGAAAATTTTTTGAGTGCGCAAGGCAAAAAAAGAAAGCCCCAAAGGCGGATAAATATACTTTGGGGCTTGAAGAACGAACCAGCCGAAAACAAGGGGGGCGGCTGATTCGACGCCGTTGCAAGGCGTGCACTTCTACGATTATCGTTTAAATAAAAAGTTCCGAAGCTAGCAAGTCCACCACTGTCAAATTGTTGGATAAAGGCATTTTAATTTTACTCTCAGATGAACATCCGTTTAGAGTCAACCAAACTCTGTACGCTGCCGCACAGACTGCCTTCAGTTTTGCGTGTAATTTTCCAAAAAGGCTACGGGAGAAAGCCTTCCGTGCTTTAACCATGGCTATTTAGTTATGGCTAATAATAATTATCAGGAGACCATCATGAACAAAGATCAAATAAAAGGCCAAGTCGAAGAAGTTAAAGGCAAAGTCAAAGAGGCAGCTGGCGTCTTGTTGGACGACAAAGGTTTGGAAATTGAAGGTAATGTCCAAAAGAACGTCGGTAAGGTTCAGTCGGGGCTTGGTAATCTCAAGGAAGATATTAAGAAAGCACTTGATGACTAAAACGAGTATTGCTGGCCGGTGCAGTTGAGCCCAAACAGATGGGCGAACCGCGCCGCCTCAACGAGATGTTCCGAAATATGTTTGTTACAGGAGATGAACATGAAACTCACCGGTTTATCGGCAAGCGCCGCTTCGGCCTACGGTCAAAGTTCGCAGCTTTATCTCCGCTTTTTATTGCCGTCAGTTGATGGCCTCTTACGGAGAAGCAAAAATGCTTGAAACTCTAGCGATTGTTCTAGTCATCCTCTGGATACTAGGCCTGGTATCCTCGTACACGCTGGGCGGATTTATTCATATCCTTTTAGTTATCGCGATCATCGTGATTGTGTTGCGTGTCATTCAGGGCCGACGTGTTCTGTAACTCACTATGACAGAGTTCGGCGCCAAAACCGAACTCTAATCATGTCACTTATTGGAGATATAAAATGAGTGCACTTAAGATCCTGGCCATCCTATTAATCACCGCCGGCATACTAGGGCTGGTCTATGGCAGTTTCAGCTATACGCGAGAAACCCAAGAAGCCAAGATAGGCCCCTTGGAGTTAACAGTTAAAGACACACAAACAGTGAATGTCCCGGTCTGGGCTGGTGTTGCGGCTATCGTGGCTGGCGGCGGGCTGTTGCTTATGGCGAGCAAAAAGAGCTAAACACTGCGTAGCTCCTAGCGCTGCTCCAGTTTCATCGGCACGGCATTGTTTTGGTGTTATCAGAACTCAACTATGCCAAGCCCCGCCTTGTTTCCAAAAGACTGCGGTTTTGACCGTAAAGCCACCTCATGAATATCCGCCTAAGACTTTCACAATAGCTTGAAAGTCTTCACAAGACGTTTCGTTAACTGATTAAAGAAACATTCATGGCGAGCAGTGCCGTTGAATAGAGGCAAACAATTAGACCGCCATACCGACTTGCCGTCTTAAAAATAAGGAACCCACCATGCAACACGCACATGAAAGTAAAAACCCCCACGTTTCAGCGGAGCCAAATACTACGACGCCCGGCAACAGGAAGGCGTATTTCGTCGGCAGCGGCATCGCCTCCCTCGCCGGTGCCGCTTTCCTGATACGAGACGGCCTAATACGGGGCGAAGCTATTCACATTTTCGAGGAACTTAAAATCACTGGCGGCAGTTTGGATGGCGCCGGTTCAGCGGATAAAGGCTATGTCATTCGTGGTGGCCGGATGATTGAGGAGCACTACGTTTGCACTTACGATCTGTTTGCAAGCATCCCCTCGCTGACTGACCCGGCCAAGAGCGTCAAAGATGAGATTGTCGAATTCAGCCACAAATACGTCAGTTCTTCCCGATGCCGCTTGGTTAGAGATGGCCAAAAAGTGGATGTGTCCTCATTTGAGTTAACAGAAAAGGATCGCCTGGATTTGCTCTCTCTGATGATGCATTCCGAAAATTCTCTGGGTGCCAAGCGTATCGAAGACTGGTTTTCACCGACGTTTTTCGAGAATAATTTCTGGCTGATGTGGGCAACCATGTTTGCGTTCCAACCCTGGCATAGTGTGGTCGAACTCAAGCGCTATTTGTTGCGCTTTATCCAATTATTTCCTGATTTCAACAAAATGGGCGGCGTCTGGCGCACGCCTTATAACCAGTATGATTCGATGATACTGCCGCTGATTACCTGGCTTCAGGCACAAGGCGTGCAGTTCTCGCTGAACACCGAAGTGACTGGGCTGGATTTTGATTTAGGCGGTGAGCACCGGGCGGTAAACGGCATCCGTTATACCCGCGATGGCGAGCCTAACAGTATTGCCGTCGCACCGGATGATCTGGTGTTTGTAACACTGGGCTGTATGACTGAAAATTCCAGCCTGGGGACGATGAACTCGCCTGCCGTTCTAAATTCAAATAAATCCAATGGTGCCTGGTCGCTATGGGAAGACATTGCCAAGGGCCGCCCAGGTTTCGGACACCCGGCAGTGTTTGCCGAACATATTGACCAGACCAAGTGGCAGTCGTTTACCGTCACCCTGAGCGATCCGGCATTTTTCCAGTTTATAGAAGAATTTACCGGCAACGAGGCAGGTACCGGCGGCTTGTTCACATTGACAGATTCGAACTGGTTTATGAGTATCGTGCTGGCGCATCAGCCGCACTTTATTAACCAACCCGAAAATGTCTTCGTATTCTGGGGCTATGGCCTATTCCCGGACAGAATCGGCAATTTCGTCAATAAACCCATGTCCGACTGTAGCGGTGAAGAAATTCTAATTGAGCTATTTCAACATTTAAAACTTGGCGAAAAGGCGCAGCCCATGATTGATGTTGCAAACTGTATTCCGTGCATGATGCCGTTCATCACCAGCCAATTCATGCCCAGAGTCAAAGGCGACCGGCCCGATGTGGTGCCCGTTGGCGCCAAGAATTTCGCCTTTATCGGGCAATTCTGCGAGCTGCCCGATGATGTGGTGTTTACCGTTGAATATTCTATAAGGTCCGCGCTAACCGCGGTCTATACGCTACTTGATATGGAAAAAGAAATCCCGCCGGTATTCAAAGGCCAGCATGATGTCGGCGTTCTCTTGAATGCACTCAAAACGATGCACCGATAGATTGATGACTCAGTCTCTCTGTTCGCTGACGCACAGACCCTATCTGATTTTAGCGGTATATTTTAACTGAGCGCTGGGAAATATCATCCCACGCCTAAGTCATGGCTACTTGGTCATGGCTAAATAAAAACCAGGAGACGCTCATGAACAAAGATCAAATAAAAGGCCGAGTCGATGAAGCCAAAGGTAAAGTCAAGGAAGTCGTCGGCAAGGTATTGGATGACAAAGGTATGGAAATAGAAGGCAATGTCCAAAAGAACGTTGGCAAGGTCCGTGCCGGCTTTGGTGATCTCAAGAAAGACATCAAAGATGAAATTGAGCAAGACGACTAAAACAAGCACTGTTGCAACGAGATGCTCACAAGTCCCTTTTTTACAGGAAATGACACATGAAATTTAACAACATGAAACTCACCGGCTTTTTGGCAGTTATCACTTTGACTCTCTGCTCGTTTGGCGCTTATGCCGCAGAAAGCGAAGAGGCGACCCATATGAACAAAGATCAAGTAGAAGGCCGAGTCGAAGAAGCCAAAGGTAAAGTTAAGGAAGCCACCGGCGTGGTACTGGACGATAAAAGTATGGAGATAGAAGGAAAAATCCAAAAGAATGTCGGCAAGGTCCAGTGGGCTTTGGTGATCTCAAGAAGGATGTTGAGGACATTAAGGAAGGCAAATAAAACCATCGCCGAACATGCAGATACCGCTAAAACCCATGCGAAAGTCGCCGATGAACACCTGGATGCCGGCATCAAAAGCCTGGATAGTGCGATTGAGCACGGCAAATTGGGTCATACCGATTTAGCGAAAAAAGCTGCCGAAGAGGCCGTAACACATCTGAAAGCAGCGCAATAAAAGCACCCAAAGCAGTTAGAATCCAACGCAGCAAAATGTTTATTTTTATGTACGCTTGCGTACTGAACTTTGCATGATATATCTCTACACTGCCTTCGGATCGGGCGGGACACTATAAGTCGGGCCTGGTCTTTTTGCGGACGTTTCAAAGAAATATCCGCACCACAAATTTCAACTTTAAAAGGATTCGTTATGAACCGTTCAATAATAATATCTATACTATTTGCCGCGCTAAGCATTACTGCTTGTGGTGACAAAGAACCCAGCACGGTGGTCAACGTTCCTGCGGGGCCTGCAGGCCCCGCAGGCGCTAAGGGCGCAACTGGCAGCGAAGGCGCCCAAGGCAGTCAAGGCGCAACAGGCACCGAAGGTGTCCAAGGCAGTCAAGGTGAATCTGGAGCCCAAGGTGAATCTGGCAGCAAGGGCGAGGCCGGCAAGTCCGGTGATACTACTGTCATCGTTACGCCCCCTGCAGAACCCGCAGAGTAAATCTGTAAGGCTATGAACGTATCGAAGGTTAATTTAAATTGTGGAAATTAGCCGGCTCTGTTTGTTGTTCATAGCCATTAAATTGTTTACCCCCGCTGCGAGGCAATAAAAGCGGACCAAGTTTTTTCGCTGCTAAAATGGGATCCGTCCGATTTTAGCAGCGAAAAATGGTGAAGTGAGTGTTGCCTTCAGAGCGGCCCAGGATTTTCCTGAGCCGATCTCTCGCTGACTTCGCTTCGCCCGATCGCATAACTCAGTTCCTGCCATCTCTTGACACCATATCGGATGGTCTTGCTTTTTGACTACGCCTTAGCTTCCCAGCTTCGCCAAAGCACCCGAACGTAAGGCTACGCGCGGCGTCAATCAGTCTAAATTAAGATGCTTCGGGAAGCGAGGCGCAAAATAAGCAATTTGACTGATGAGGTTTGCGCTCCCTTCTGATGCTATTTTTCCAACCAATAACCCAAGGATATCCAAAATGATTTTAACTGTACCTGATGTAATTTTTAAAACCCGTGTTCGCGACGAGAGTATCGGTGGCGAAAATCCATTTCGCTGGCAGGATGTCAGCACTGACGATATTTTTAAAGGCAAGAAAATTGTGGTTTTGGCGCTACCCGGTGCCTACACCCCGACTTGCTCAAGCAAACATTTGCCTGGCTATGTCGCAAAATATCAAGAACTCATTGATCAAGGTGTTGATGAAGTGTATTGCCTGAGTGTTAATGATGCCTTTGTGATGTTTCAATGGGGCAAGCATCTGGGCATCACGAATGTAAAAATGTTGCCCGACGGCAATGGTGACTTTACGCAGAGGATGGGCATGCTGGTGAAAAAAGAAAATCTTGGTTTTGGCAACCGCTCATGGCGCTATTCCATGATTGTCGAGGATAAAAAGATCATCAAGATATTTAGCGAACCCGGTAAAGTTGATAATTGCCCTGATGATCCATTTACCGTCAGCGATGTCGATACCCTTCTTGATTATTTGCAACAAGACAAATAGCCCTTAATGCCCCCCTTTTATTTTTACGAGAAGCGCCAATGACTCAATATGATTATGATCTGTTTGTAATTGGCGGTGGTTCGGGGGGCGTGCGTGCCGCCAATATGGCGGCGGGCTTGGGTAAAAGAGTCGCCCTCGCTGAACAGCGCTATTTAGGTGGCACCTGTGTCAACGTGGGATGTGTGCCCAAAAAACTGCTGGTCTATGCTTCCCAATTTCAAGAGCAATTTGAGGCTGCAACAGGATTTGGCTGGACCGTGGGCCAGTCATCATTCAATTGGGCTCGCTTGATCGCCAACAAAAATCAGGAAATAACCCGGTTACAAGAGGTTTATAACAATAAGCTGCAAAAATCCGGCGTCAATGTGATTACTGGCTCGGCAAAACTGCTTGATGCGCATACGGTTGAGGTGGAAGGGTCACCCTACCGGGCTGAGCGCATAGTTATTGCCACAGGAGGCTGGCCGTTTGTGCCTGGCATGCCAGGCAAGGAATATATCGTCACCTCGAATGACATGTTTTTCCTTGAGCACTTGCCCAGACGCATCATCATTGTCGGCGGCGGTTACATCGCGGTCGAATTTGCCAGCATTCTTAATGGCCTTGGCGTGGACACCACCCTGTGCCATCGTGGAAACAAGCTGCTTAGTGGTTTTGATGAGGATGTGCGCGATTTCCTGGCTGAAGAAATGACCAAGAAAGGCATCAGTCTGCTTTTCAATACCGATATTGAAGCGATAGAAAGCGCAGGCGATGCCTTTGCCGTAAGGCTTATTGATGCTAGTAAAATGACCACAGACCTGGTGTTATATGCCACTGGCAGAACACCGAATTCAAGCGGGTTTGGACTGGAGGCGCTGGGCGTTGAACTGGACGGCGAGGGCGCCATTAAGGTTAATGATGACTATCAAACCAATGTGCCCTCAATCTATGCTCTGGGTGATGTGACTAACCGGGTCAACCTGACGCCGGTAGCCATAGCCGAGGGCATGGCGCTGATTCAAACCTTATATGCCAAGCAACCGCGACCGGTCGATTATGACAATATTCCCACCGCAGTTTTTTGTCAGCCCACCATTGGTTCGGTGGGTCTAACGGAAGCTGAAGCGCGGAAAAAGTATCCGGACATCGACATTTACAAAACCCGTTTTACCCCGATGAAAAGCGCCCTCTCAGGCTTGGAAGAAAAAACCCTGATGAAGATGATTGTGGTGCGCAGCACTGACCGGGTAGTTGGTTTACACATGGTGGGGTCTGATGCCCCTGAAATAATCCAGGGCATGGCTGTTGCCATTCGAGCCGGCGCGACCAAGGCGATCTTTGACTCGACTATCGGCATCCATCCGACTGCCGCCGAAGAATTTGTTACCCTGGGTAAAGCGGAGACCTGATCTCATCTGGTAAGAATGAGCACCATCAACTGCTGATTTGACCTTTGACGACTGTCTGCCTCGGAGCAGTGGTTGCCACCCGGCGATATCGCCGTTCAGTTGCTTGTGCTTGTTGCTTGGAGGGCTTCAGCATCCAGGCTATCGGCAAAGCCATGTATAACGTGCGGGCCGTGCCTATGAAATTTAGCGCGGTGGTCAATGGTGAGGTTTCGGCCGCTGTTGGCTTATCGCTTGTGCCGGATACTTGTTGGGGGCTGCGTTGGGTAAGTTCACCGAAGAGAAAACCTATGCCGCTAGCCAGCAGCAAAGAGGTAGGAGCAGTCAACTGTTGGCGGATCTTTCGAATCAAGCTATCGCCGAGCATAGGAATAACCTGTTGACGTTGACATATCCGCTGCTCCGTCGCCCTGATTTGGGCTGTCAGAGACCTGGATTTTTTCCGGTTTAGAAAATAGCCCTTCATGATGACTTCTCTGCATCCAGGCGGCGCTCTGGCGTGATGGACTGAAGACTGCGGAGAGTCGAGGGAAATTGTAAAAAACGACTCTTGCGGCGTATCACGCCAAACAGGATAAGTGTTAGCAACAAATTGGCAGCGACAGCAAGCAATATGACGCTACTGGCGGCAAACCCGTTTTCGATAAGCACTAACACGGCCGCGGCCAGTAGCCCCAACCAGGCACTGATCAGCAATACCGCAATCATGACTCCCGAGATGATCATGGACACCAGACTATCGCCCGCCCGCTGCGTTTCCAGCGCCGCAAGGCGAATACGATCGACACTTAACCCACGCAACTCATGCCATAACAGCTGGGCATCTTCCAAAACGCCGGAACTGCTGGGCGGAACCTCGTGTTTGGCAGTTTGCCCAGCTGTCTGATCTTTTACAGCGTCTGGGTGCATTAGTGTTATACCGTCTAACGGCGGCTCATCAAACGACTCAGCAGAAAGCCGGCTGCTGCCGCGATACCCAGCGACGTAATCGGATTGTCGTGGACATAATTACGGCAATTTTCTACTAATTGCTGCTCGCTATTTTTCAGTTGTTCGCCTTTTTCGCCAAGTGCTTCTACGGCCTGAGTGGTGACATCGGCGATCATGTCTACAGTTTGATGTGCTGAAGTGGCCGCTTTTTCTATTGTTTCCATGTTGATCTCCTCTTTCCGGGATGGCTGTTAGCATCCCGGATTCATGATGATTGACGTTCTAACGATGGCTCAACAGGCGGCCCAACAAAAAGCCGACCGCTGCTGCTATACCGACTGACGCTATGGGGTAGTCTTTGATCTGGCTCCGGCAATTTTTGACCAATTGCTGTTCGGCTGTTTTCAGTTGACTACCTTTGTCGCCCAGCACTTCTAATGTGTGAGTGCCCGCACTGCTTATCCTGTCGTAAGCCTCATGTGCGGAATTGGATACTTTGTCTATTGTTTTCATGATGGTTTAATCCCCTATCTGAGCCGCATGTCATTTTTGACGGATTTTACGCCGACAACCTGGCGAGTAATTTGGATCGCTCTATCAATATCGGCCTGGGATTTCACGAAGCCGCTCAATTGAACCACGCCCTTGAAAGTTTCAACATTGACCTGGGCAGAGCTCAGGCCAGGCTCATTTAATAACTCTGCTTTGACCTTGGTGGTAATGACACTATCGTCAACATACTCCCCGGTTCCCGAGCGCGTTTGCGTTGATCCGCAGCCTGCCGCAGTCAGTAACGTAAGCGCTATAAACAATGCGCCAATAAATCTGATTAGTAGTTTCATGAGTAAATCTCCAGTGATGTGTAAAAAATTGAACAGGCATTTTGATGGCAAAAGCTCTGCTTGCTTATCTTGGAACATACAGATACAAGCCTGAGCATGGGCCACTTATCTGAACTAAGAGCATTACATTGCTAGCTTAGCGAGACTGGGGTTAGGTTAAAACCTTATTGGCATTTAATCAGCAAAACGTGATGTAGTCGGTACGGTAGCGAACATACTGACACAAGAGAATCTATGGACGATGAGGCGGGGCACTAAAGACGTGCGCCGAAGCGATTTTTACGAAGTAGCCTGGAACCAAAAAACATTAGGTAATGGCAAAAAGCCCCCTGTCATTGCCAATAAGTCAAGACAGGAGGCTTTGTTTGATTGCTTTTATGAACCGCCTAACGCACGAACAAGGCAATCAGAATGATGATGGGGATGGGGATGCCGATTAGGTACAAAAGTATTGAGCGCATTGTTATTCTCCTGAGTTGGTTGGATTTATGGGTAATTACATATCACGCTGCCGGCCACCGATTGTGGCCGAGAAACTGGCCACAAAAGCACCAATAAGCAGCGAGATGAAAAGCCACAGCGCAGCATAAGCGGACGCTTTGCGAGCCTTGTCGGCGGCTTCTTTCGCTGCGATTTCCGTATCATGCAGCTTGGTCTGAAGACGTGTATAGGTATCAGTCACTCGCTTCTCAGCATCCTCTTGAGTCAGAGCCGTGCGCAATGCAACGACCTGCCCGACATACCGAATATCTTCCGTGGGCAGAGGTCCTGTATGAATAGAGTTCATAAAGATACGAGTAACTTCGAAAGAGGCGCCATGCCAGAAGGCTGGCTCCGGAGTAACGCTTGTTGTGCCGCCGCTTCGGGTTGTAGCCGCGTTAATGTCTCTTCTGAATAAGGAATCCACAAAATAGGCCATCGGTCCACTGTCATTATCCGGCTTCGCGTTCTCGAATCCGGCTGCAGCGGTTGCTCCAGCCACCGTCGTCCCGGCCTGAATTCCACCACTGACGATTGAGCTAATCACCGAAGTCAGTAGCGCTGCGGTCGCAAGCGCGGCGATGGACCAAGCAAGAAAGCCGTGTGCGGTATCGCGGAAGTAAACCTCATCGAACTGGGTATCAACCCACTTTGTTCTCAGTCTGCCGGCAATGTAGCCCCCGACGCCGGAAGCAAAAATTTGTGTGAAGGTTAGCCAGAGGATGGTTGATACGCCGAAGGTGGTTGCGGTTACGCCGCTAAACGCCCATGGCGACACCGAGGACAGGCCCAGGCCTGTTCCCAATATCAATAGAATCAGCGACAAGGCTGCTGCCGCCGCGGCACCTGCCAGGATAGCGCCCCACGACACTGCGCTTGCCTGAGTTTGAATGGGATCTGCGTATACGGAGGGCAAGGCGCGGCCGAACTCGTCAGTGGCGCTAATATTGGTAAGGGTCATGATGAGTCTCCAGACAGTTAAGTTCAGGAAAATAGTGCACCAGTGATTGTCACGCATCTGTACGCTATCGTACATAGCGAGAGAATAAATTGCGGCACTCTTTGCCTGATCACTGGTTGTGTTTAGCAGAAACCACCATCAGGACCTTGGAAGAGAGAGCAGGTCGGTATTGAGCTCGTCTTTGTGGGTGTTCAGACAGTCCATGCGGGCCGCCCGGCTAGACCTTCAGGGTGGCTTTTTTGATACGCTTGGCCGTAGCGCGAGCCGTGTGTCGATCGCTACGACCTAGTCGTCATCGCCTTGGATGATCAAGGCAGGCAAGTTGAGTTTCCCAAGCTCATCGGTGAAGTCCGTCTCGGAAAATGCATTGAGACAGTCGAGCCCATGAGCAAATCCTAGGTCACAGGGGCGGTTGAGTCCCATAGTAAGAATGAATTTTAGCTACCCAAGACGGGTCTGCCATGTCGGGCCAGTCGTCCTTATCGAATCCCGGTGCATTTTTGAGGCGGTCCTTCTCCACGTCCAGCACAAAGCACTTGTTCAACGTATCGAGCTCCAACGCTTGCCAAGGTACCGCAAAAAGCTTTTCCCCCATTCCAAGGAAACCGCCAAAGCACAACACCGCATAACACACTTCGCCAGTGGACGTGTCCAACATGATTTCCTTGATTTCACCCAAATCTTCATGTTTCTGGTTAAAGACCGCGTTGCCAATGAGGGTGTTGGCGCCCATCAGCCGGGGACCCGGTCCCTTTGCGTGTCCGGTGTTGCGTTTGTATATGCCATAGGTATCGCGATCTTCGTAATTCATGATCATCTCCTGTCAAAAACAATATTAGCAAGGACTCCAACGTTCATCTTTTCGATCGCCAGAGCCCGATAATCCGAGCGTGAATGCAGCCATTCACTACCAAACAATGGTACACGCGAAGCAGAACGCAGTCGGTGCGCAAAAGCACATAGCTTAGGAATTTTATTTGTGAATGCTAATTTATGCGAGACGCTTATCGCACCCTACGGATTAAACCCGCGTGTCTGCTTAAGATGGGGACACAGTTTGAGTTTGAGTAAGTAACCTAATTACAGAACAATCTATTCAAGGCTCACTGTAAATCCTGGATTTTTTCCTGACGTCAAATCGGTGCCGGGAAATGGTGTTGACTAGGCGCTGATTGACAGTTATCAGCTCGTATGGCGACTGAGATTTCCGTTTAACGTTCTGTTGGTGTCGCCCGAGTAGAACCCTTAGTCGAGGTCGATGCCGTCACACGCCAGACACTATTGCCGACATCATCGGCGACCAGCAACGCTGCTTGTTTATCGAGCACAACGCCCACGGGACGCCCGTAGGCCTCGCCATCGGCGCTGACAAAGCCGGTCAGCACCTCGATCGGATTGCCGGCAGGCTTGCCGTTTTTGAAAGACACAAAGATTACCTGGTAGCCACTGCGTGGTTTGCGGTTCCACGAACCGTGCTGACCGATGAACACCCCGTTGGTGAATGGCGCCGGCCATCCGGTATTTTTGGAAAAAACCAGGCCCAGTGATGCGGTGTGCGCTCCGAGCGCATAATCCGGAACTCTGGCATTGGCGACCAGGTCGGGCCGCTGAGGCTGCAGGCGTTCGTCCAGATGCGGGCCAAAGTAGCTGTAAGGCCAGCCGAAGAAGCTGCCGTCGGGTACCACAGTCAAATAATCCGGCACCAGATCGCTGCCGAGTTGATCGCGCTCGTTGACGACGGTTAACAGTGCTCCACCCTCTGGCTCCCAGGCCAGCCCGTTGGGATTGCGTCAAAACCTTGAAAGATATATTACCCGCCAAACCAGCGATTAGTCGGTACGCTAACGCTCATACAAGCGGCATGGCGCACAGGCTGGTACTCGCGCTGCTTTTGGCCGGAGCCCGAATCGTCAAGCGCGGTTTGCATCCCGGCTTTTTTATATGCCCGCTCCGGGCGGGAACGCGCCTCATCCATAAACTTCAATGTACGATAGCGTACAGACCTCGAATTCTATTGCCGGTACAAGTTGTCTTGGTTAGACTCGTAGCCTTTGCACCCAGTAAAGAAAATTTCTTTGCCAAGGCGAGGCCGGCACTGTCTTGGCGCACTTTTAATAATTACAACACACAGGCATAACCCATGAAAACGACAAATCACTACAAGCAAAATACCTTAACCGGCAGAGTTCTTGTGATCACCACTTTATCAGCTGTTCTCGGACTCGTGGGTTGCCAGCAGGAAGACTCTGCAGAAAAAGCAGGCCAAAAAATCGATCGTGCGGCTGAGAATGCTCAGCAAAAGATTGAGCAGGCGACTGAAAAAGCGGAAATAAAAATCGAAGCCGCCAAAGAATCATTAGACCAGAAGGCCGAATCAGCCCAAGAAAGCATGGGTGAATCGATTGATGCCTCTCAAGGCGCTCTGGAAAGTGCAGGACAAAAACTTGATGCAGCAGCCGAAAAAGCAGAAAAACAGATTGAAGGCGCCAAAGAGTCGGTTATAGATAAAGCTCAATCAGCGGGAGAATACATCGATGACTCGATCATTACCACTACGGTTAAGGGCGCATTTCTGAATGACCCCATGCTAAATTTATCTCATATTGAAGTCACTACGGTAAATGGCGTAGTCAAGTTGAGCGGCACCGTCGATTCCGAGCAAGCCATCGGTAGAGCAATGGAGGTGGCCAGCAATCAGAAGAATGTCAAATCCGTGCAAACCGAGTTGACCGTCAAGAGCCTTCCAAGTACACAATAATCATGATTGATCCACGAAAAACACAAAAAGCACGAAAATATTCAAGAGAGGCCCAGTTGCAGATCGTCACCCAAAGGGTGAATGGCTGCGCAATACATAGAGTCTGATTTCTTTCGCGTCTTTCGTGCTTTTCGTGGACTAACTGCGGTTTTTAGGCTGATCATTTACTTAGCCGCAAAACAGCCTCCACTATGACCGCTTGGAGCGTTTGGCCTCAGAGCTCGGCGTTCCCGGAAATCACAGTTTAATCGGCACGAAATTTAGTAAAACGCCTCACGAGTGCTAAATTGATTTTATTTGGTAGCCGCCAGGATAGACCACGATGCGCCGACTGCAAATTAAACACTTAACCACCTATCAATACGCTCAAAACGTTACCTTGCTGCCCCACCGCTTGCTACTGCGTCCCCGCGAAGGGCACGACATTCGCATCGAATCGGCCGAGCTGATTATTTCTCCTGCCCATCAACTGCAATGGCAACGCGACGTCTACGACAATGCCGTGGCCCAGGCGACTTTTGCCCAGCAGTGCAACCGGCTTTCGATCGAGAGCCGCATTATTCTTCAGCACTATGATGCCCAACCGCTGAACTTCCTGGTGGCGGATTATGCGGTGCGTTTTCCGTTCCAGTATGATGCCGACGAGCGTGTTGATTTGGGGCCTTATTTGAAAACACTGTTTGTCCAGGACCGGCCGTTGTTGAGTTCGTGGCTGGGGCAATTCTGGTATTCCGGCCAAGTAGTAGAAACCTATCTCCTGCTTGAATGGATCAATAAAGCCATTGCGACAGGATTCACCTACGAACATCGTGAGGAACCGGGCGTTCAAACACCTGCAGCCACGTTGAGCAAACGCGCCGGTTCCTGCCGCGATTTTGCAACTTTGTTCATCGAGGCTTGCCACTACCTTGGCCTGGCGGCGCGCTTTGTCAGCGGCTATCAATACTCGGCGGGACTCATGCGGGAGCAGGGGGCAACCCATGCCTGGTCGGAAGTATATCTGCCCGGTGCGGGCTGGAAAGGCTTCGACTCCACAACGGGTCAAGTGACCGGCAACAACCATATCGCCCTGGCGGTGAGCCGGCATCCTGAAAGGGTACCGCCGGTATCAGGCGCGTTTATTGCCAGTGGCTACCAGTCCCCACTAATGCAGGTAGTGGTCGAGGTCGCCGACATCACCGCATGACTTGCCATTCTGGCGGCTTGCCAATAATCGCACACTGCACTTAAGTGCTGACTAATTCTGCATGGCCGCTTCAAACGAGCGAATAGGAACACTGTGCGCCTTGGCGAGATACATGGCCTTGTCGGCCTGCTTGATCAAATCACTGCAATCTTGGCCGTCGTTGCGGTAAATAGTGGTGCCGATACTCGCGGATACCTCAACAGGATTACCATCCACAAGGTAGGAATCGGCCAGACGCGTGCGAATTTTTTCTGTGACTGCGGCTATGCTTTCCCTCCCTTCCATTTCCGGCAGCATGATCACAAATTCGTCGCCGCCATAGCGGCAGGCGGTATCACCATAGCGAAGACAGCCGGTCAGTCGCTCCGCTACTTGCTGCAAGAGTTTGTCTCCTGCCGTATGCCCATACATGTCATTGACGCTTTTGAATTTGTTCAGGTCAATAAACAGCACTGCCACCTGTTTATGTTGCCGGGCGGACTGGACGATCGCCTGTTTTAGCCGGTCAATTAAAAGTCTGCGATTGGGCAACCCGGTAAGCTCGTCGTGATAGCAAAAGTGTCGTGCATGCGCGCTCTTTTTCGCCAGCCGAATCAATTTCTCTTTTAGCGATGCATTGGTCTCTGTCAGCGTTTTAATCTGCTGATTACTCAGTTCAAGGGCATGCTTCAATTTGGCCAGTTCCAAAAGCGATTGCTCCAATTGCCTGGAGACGAGGTTACCGTTGCTACCTTCCTCAGCAGTATGCGCTGACCTGGTATCAACGCACCCTGCCAGGGCGTTATAGCGTGTACTGGATAGCTTGTGATTTTTCATGGGTCTGGCCTATTAAAAATAATTGCCTCTCTGCATCCTTTTTTATCGGCATCTTTTTCCTCAAGTTTTCAGGGTAAGGGCTATTGCAACAGCAATCCGTTCGGTAGCGCACATTGTAGAAAAATCATAACTACTTAGCGTCTTTTCGCAAGAAACATGGTTTTGTTGTCATTTCGACCATCGGGAGAAATCTGTTAAGCATTGGAAGACGGCTGAGCCTTAAGATTCCTCGCTTTGCTCGGAATGACAAACTACGCTGAATAGTTGCAAAAAACCTGACTCAAGTCTGTGCAGCAAAAGCCTCGCAAATTGCGGTCTCCTTATCCTGTGTGCCGCGGGCCATGGCAAGAACATGAAACTATGACAATCGCTCTGCGCATTGGTTTACTGCCTGCTGGCGCGATGACCGGCTTACCAGACCGGGATTGTTCCAAAGGCACAGCAGCTAACTTCATTAGTACCTTTCGCAGCAACGCATCAGTCGCATGCACGATGCCAATACGTCACCTCCGGGGGGGGGGCAAGAGTCGAGCATTTTCCGCTTTGATTACCTGGTAGCACTCGCAGACGCGCGCCTCCAAACCCGGCCGGTCCAGCACCGTGATATGGCCACGGCAATAACAGATCAACCCGGCTTTCTGCAATTTACCGGCGGCTTCGGTAACACCCTCGCGGCGCACGCCCAGCAAATTGGCGATCAATTCCTGAGTCAGGGTCAACTCGTTACCCGATATCCTGTCGAGACTCAGCAACAGGCACCGGCTGAGCCGCTGATCCAGCGAATGATGCTGATTGCAGACCCCCGTCATTGCCATCTGGGTCATCAATGCTTGGATATAATGCAGCAGCAAATGGTGCAGCGCCCCGCTACGACGCCCCCCATAGCGGTTGAATGCCTGCAAAAATTGATGCCTCCGCATCCTGAAGGCGTAGCCCTCGCTTTGCACGACAGCCCGATGCGGCATGGTTCCGCCGCCCATGATCACGGCGGCACCGACGATGCCCTCGTTGCCGATCATGGCGATTTCGGCCGACGCGCCATTGTGCATGACATACAGCATGGACACGATGCAAGTGGCGGGGAAATAAACGTAATGCAGTTCGTCTCCGGACTCGTAAAGGACTTCACCGAGCGGCATCAGAACCCATTCCAAATGCGGAAAAAGCCGCTCGTATTCCGCAACGGGTAGGGCGTCGAGGAGATGATTTTGTCGAGGACTCGTTAAGTCAGCCATGCGCAGCCTTCATGTTTGCCGGTAGACATTGAATGAACACCAAGGTGGTAGTCAAACCGAAAATCCCAGATTACCTCGTAAGGGATTCGGAATGTGCGTTGTAGCACAGACCGTTCAGAACGTGTATACGTAAAATCACCTACGGGAACTCCAAAACAAGTGACACTCAGGGTTCGACCGTTGGACCAGCTCTGGACTCGACATGAAGTTATCGAATTGATCCCACATGAAACGCTAAATCAGGCCTCCGCATCGTCAGCCTAAACAAGCGCAAAGCAGGCAGGCGACTTGACCTACTCTGGCGGCGAATGCCAATAATCCTTCGCCTGGCTGGGCAGCGCCTTTATGTGCCGTAGCGTACAGACGATGGCTTAAGTTTCGATTAAGCTGGAATTTAGTCGTGGCCGCAAGGACAGAACCTGTGAGCTGATCGGCAGCATTTCTTATGACCAAGGAGCAATTCTTATGAAACGATTACATTTGGCACTTATCCTTCCCTGCGTGCTGTTCAGCTTTTCGACGTACGCGGGAGAGGGCTTGATCAATCCGCAAACCCAAGGCGAAGTTACCTTCGTCAGCGGTGGCGTGGGGGGTGATGAGCGAAACGAAATGCAGGCCCTACGCGCTGGCTACAACCTGAACCTGCTATTTTCGATTAGGGGTACTGGCGAATATCTCAGTGACGTGAAGGTTGTTATTGCGGATGCAGGCGGCAATGTGGTACTGGACGCGTTGTCAGACGGACCGATGCTATTTGCCAAGCTGAAGCCCGGCCGGTACGTCGTTAGCGCTGATCGAGACGGGCAGGTAATCCAGAAAAGAGCAACGGTCGGCAAACAGAGGTCTTCATTGTATTTCAGATGGCCTGAATAGCAGGCATACTGGATTGCCCTGAACATAATTCCCTTAAATCTGGAAAAAGCATTTCGACTATCGTGAGCAATCGCTTAAGCGTTGGAATACGGGCGACCCATAAGGTTCCTCATTTTCGGAATGACAATCTACCCTGAATAGGTACAGAAATTCTTCGCGTTCTGCGTAGTTGAACTGCCGAATTTGGGTTAAATGAGTACTTGCGACCGGTTCGCCAGCACTAAAAGTCAGGCGCGCCCCATGTCAAGCCGATGGCATGGTGGCGTGTTTTGGCTTATTTTTTCTTGCTGGCCGGCCCGGCCGGGCCCCGGGGACAGTTATTGCTTATTTCTTGGTCTTTTTAGTCTCAATCTTGACGTCGGTGGTGCCGTCCTCCTTCATATCGAGCTTTTTAGCGGCAGCACGGGACAGATCGATGACGCGACCCTCAGCATAGGGTCCGCGGTCATTGATTATGACCTCAACCTTCTTGTTATTCTCGAGGTTGGTCACTTTGGCCTTGGTTCCCATCGGCAAACTCGGATGAGCGGCGGTCATGTCTTTTTGGTCAAAAGTCTCGCCACTGGCGGTTTCCTTGCCTTGAAATCCCGGCCCATACCAGGATGCCTCGCCGACCTCTTTGTGCACCGTTTTACTGGCGGCACTATCTTTTTGTTGCGGTGTTTGTCCACTTTGTCCGCCCGTGTCTTTGTTGCTACAGCCGGAAATAACCAAGGTACTGATCAGCAGCAGGCGCGAGACACCTGAAAACCATTTACGAAGGGGCCGTGCACCGCTGGGCGCAATCATGACTAACCAATACCGGGTCTTTGACCCGGAAGTCAACCGGCGCTTTTCGTCCTTAGCCGAGGCGTCGTAATGTTGAACGGTTTGATATGACATGGTGCCTCCTCAGAGAAATTCAGACGGTCTCGGCCGCCGTTGGGAAAACCGTTATCCTGCCCCAGAATCCGCTGGCAAGCGGCTTTATCGGTCTGGTAACACCCGCAGGCAGCGGCTTCCAGGCCGGTGCGGTCGACAATCATGATGTCCCCGCGGCGATAACTGATGAGCTTTTGCTGCTGAAGCGAATTCGCCGCTTTGGTAATGCCGACCCGCCTTGCGCCCAGTATAAAGGCCAGAGATACGTGGGTAACATGGAAGCTGTCGGAGTGCGCCCGGTCCTGAGTCATCAACAGCCAGCGGGCAAGGCGCGCCTCCACCCTATGGAAGCGGCAGCATGCCGCCGTTTGCCCAAGCTGGCTCATCGATACATACAGGTGGCGCTTCAACACCTGCCGCAGCGCAGGGCTCTGTTCAAGTTGACGGATAAATGCCGGCGTCGTCATACGCAGCGCGGGGCCTGCCCCCTGAACCAGCGCGTGAAATGGCGCGATATCGATTCCCAGCACGAGGGTAATTCCAAGCATGCCTTCATTGCCGACCATTCCCATGCCCAAACAGGCGCTGTCATCGATGGGCGACAGCAAGTAAATAAAGCTGCCGGTCGGGAAGTAAACGTGGCTAATCAGTTCACCGGAGCGGCAAAGTTCTTGGCCAATAACGAGCTCTATTTTCTCGCAATTTGCCAGCAACTGCTCGCGATCCTTGCGAGGCAGGGCAGTCAGCAGACGATTGACAGCCGGTACAGCCTGGGTGGCGGACACATGTGTTCTCCTGTGATAATTGGAAAAAACCTGGATGCGGCACAAGAATCAAAATGCTGGTATTCCCGATGCCGAAGCTTACTTGGGAGCATAACTCCACTAATCAGGCTTTTAAGCTAGCGCAAAAGCTTTCTGCCGTCTGTACGTTAGCGTACTTTACCGGGGTTCGGCCATAACGAGCTTAGGAACGTGTATCAAATAACTTGCGCAACTCTGAGCAACAATTTTTTGCGTAGGTGCGGATTTATCCGCACTGTGCGAATAAATTCACACCTACACTTGTTCAACTTATTTCGTGCGCATTTCTTAACTCGCCACGCCGCGGAGTTCCGGGAGCAGCCGATCGAATTCAGTTTTCACTACCTGGTAGCACTCGCAGACTCGCGCTTCCAGTCCCGGCCTATCCAGCACGGTGATGTGGCCGCGGCTGTATTCGATCAGACCCGCTCGCTGCAGGTTTCCGGCAGATTCCGTGACGCCTTCGCGGCGCACGCCTAGCATATTGGCGATCAATTCCTGGGTCATGGTCAACTCGTTTGAAGATAGCCGGTCCAGACTTAGCAGCAACCAGCGGCAGAGCTGCTGGTCCACCGAATGATGCCGGTTGCAGACCGCCGTCTGTGCCATCTGGGTAATCAGCGCCTGGGTATAGCGCAGCAACAGGAGCAGCAACGATTCGTTCCGGCTAATTTCCTGTTTTAGCAGGGTCGCACGCAACCGATAGGCGTAACCCGCGCTCTGCACGACCGCCCGATTGGGCATGGAACCCCCGCCCATGAACAGGGCAACACCAATAATGCCCTCGTTGCCAACTATGGCGATTTCGGCCGATGCGCCATTCTCCATGACGTAAAGCAGGGAAACGATGCAGTCAGCCGGGAAATAGGCGTAATGCAAATCGGCCCCCGACTCGTAAAGAACCTCGCCGAGCGGCATCGGAACCCGTTCCAGATGAGGGAGAAGGCGCTCGTATTCAGCCGCAGGCAGGGCTTGGAGGAGATGGTTCATCGGGGGGGGGGGTAGCAATAGGCAATGGAAGTTTCCCAATAATCTGAAAGGCAGGCTGACATTATATGAGGGCTTGAGGGGTTTGCGATAGGTTTGCCCAAACGATGACCAATCCTGTTAACAACACCCTGATTAAAACCGGGAAACATTTGTAAGGTATGTTACCCAAACTGAAAAATTTTTACCACGAAGAACACGAAGATTTTAAAAACAAAACACTTCTTGATGACATAAAAATTTCCGCCAGTTTATCAAGCTTTCACGTAGCCGTCATGCAACAGGAAATACCTTCACTTATATATAATGTCCATTTTTGCTGGAAATTGTAGTCATCAGGAAACTCTCAATAACTTCGTTCTCTTCGTGTCTTCGTAGTTTTTGTGTGGCTTGCCTAACATCAGCTTGTATTCCAAACGCGGTAGCCGGGATGGGCTATTCCTCCAAGGCCTGCTTGAATTTGCTGATATCGGTCAGTGCGACCCGCAACATCGGAGGCGTATCCAAAGCTTCCCTGCGCAGCAGTCGAAATGGCCATAAAACAGGGAATCCGTCGGCACGCATCATCTCCAGACTAAACTCTTGCTTCTCGCCGGCGGGATGCTCCATCATGTTCATGAACAGGCGATGCCAGATCTCTCTGTCCTGGACTGCGACAAACTTCGAGAAACGGCGCTTGATCAGCTTGCTTCGATCAATGCCGAGTAATGCCGACCCGGTCAGGTTGATTTCGCTAATCAGGCCTTCCCGGTTGATGGTGAAATAGCCGACCGGGGCAAACTCATAGAGATCGATATAGCGATCCCGGGCTTCTTCAAGAGCATTGTAAGCCCTGCGCAGCTCTTCATTCTGCATCTCCAGTTCGACTTTATGTACAAGCAGTTCATGCAGCAGTATTTCGGCAGGCTGAGCCGTCTCTGCTGGCGATAAACTGCCCACCATGGCCACGGCTTCTGCTCTACGCGACATGCGCCGGACAACCCCGTCCCCTTTCTTGTTCATACTCTATGCTCCTGAACCGGCTCATCGCCGATATCCTCTGTCGTCAGTAGAATTAACGACGGTTCATTTGCCTTGCCGACAATACGGCGGGCATTCAACTTGATCTTGTGGCGCCCGATGGCGGGAAAATCATGCTCCACCACATAGCCTTCAACGGTCCGGTCGCGTGGCAACAGTATCTCTAATAGTTCGCGCAAGGCGGGGATATTCCACTGGCTGTTGCCCAGGTCATAAATCTTGCGTCCCACGGTATCGGCGGCCGTAACCTGAAAAAACTGATAGAAGGCACGGTTGGCGGATACCACCTGCAAATCACCATCCAGCACCAGCAGCGGCGCGTGTATGGTATCGACGATGCGCTCGGCGAGCTCACCGGCCAATTGCGCAGCTGTCTCTGCTTCCATGCGCTTGCTGATGTCGGTGAAGGTCATTACCACGCCTTCGATGATGTTATCCAGCGTTCTATAGGGCTGAATGCGTAACAGATACCAGGCACCGTCCTGGGTGCGCACCTCCTGCTCAATGGGCACCAGCGTTTCAAGTACGGACTGTGCCTTGCAAAGCAGATCTTCGTCTTCGAGATTGGATTTTATATCGTTCAAGTGGCGGCCCACGTCAGTAGGCACCAGCCGGTATATAGTGGTGGCATCGCGCGTGAAGCGCCGAATAACCAGGTGCTCGTCGAGAAATAGGGTGCCGATATGGGTATTGTCGAGCAGATTCTTCATGTCATTCTGCATGCCGGCCAGCTGCTCAATTTTGGCCTGAAGTTCTGAATTGACGGTGATCAGTTCTTCATTGACTGATTGCAGCTCTTCTTTGGAGGTTTCCAATTCTTCGTTGGTGGATTGCAACTCCTCGTTAGTGGATTGCAGCTCCTCGTTAGTCGACTTGAGTTCCTCGTTAGAAGCCTGTTGTTCCTCAACCGTGGCCTGATGGCTTTCCTTCATATAGGCAAGATCACGTTCCAGTTCCTCGATGTGAGCCAGCTCAGCCGGCTTGGCAGAACGTTTCCGTCCAGGTTTGATCGCTGTGCTGGCCACTTCCTGAAAACTCACCAGGAGCAGATTTTGACCATTATCCATATTGGGTAATGGCCGGACGCTGAGGCTGACCCTGGTGAAGCCACCGTTGGTCCTGACCTGTATTTCCCGGTTCAGTGTAGGCATTCCCTCGCTGGCCGCTGCGCGAATAGCGGCGCGCAGTTCCAGATCCAGCCCTTCGCGCGCCATTTCAACGATATTAAGGCTGGCTTGTCCGGGCGCCGGGCGCAGATATTTGCCGGTTTCGCCATGCACGAAAAGACTATCGCCCTTGAGATCGGTGATCACCGAGGCAGGCGCAAAGTATTGCACCAGTACGCGGCGGGTGAGTTCGGCAAAGTTGGTTTCTTTGGGTTTGCTAATGGCTGCCTCGGATACTTTGCCGGCAGTATCAGCGGCCCAGGACAAAACGTTCGCCATCGCGGCGCGAGAAGTAGTGACGGAATGCGTCGCACGATAGAATTTCCACTTGCGATTAAGCGATGAGAACAGGTCAGTATGGTTGCCGATGCTCTCCGAGGGTGACAAAAACAGCACCCCGCCTGGCTTGAGTGCATAGTGGAACGCCGGAATCAGCCGGTTCTGCAACTCCGGTTCCAGGTAGATCATCAGGTTGCGGCAACTGAGCAGATCCAGCTTGGTGAAGGGGGGGTCTTTAATGATGTTCTGGATAGCAAACACCACCATCTCGCGGATTTCCTTCTTGACACGGAAACCTGCATCTTCCTTGACAAAGAACCGCCGCAGCCTTTCTGGCGTGACATCCTGGGCGATATTGGGCGGATAGACCCCGGTGCGGGCGGTGGCAATGGCATCATCATCCAGGTCGGTGCTGTAGATCTGCAGCTTGAATTCCTGATGTGACTGATCCATCAGCTCGCGTAGCAGTATGGCGATCGAGTAGGCCTCTTCACCGGTGGCGCAGCCGGCTACCCAGACACGGAACAGGTAGTCATCCGGTTTGTCCTTGCACAGTTGCGGGAGGATATTCTTTTCCAGCGCGGCAAATGCCTCTACGTCGCGGAAGAAGTTGGTGACATTGATCAGCAACTCTTTGAAAAGTGTGTGTGCCTCGGCTGGATTTTCCTTGAGATACCGGGCATAAACGCCGGTGTCTTCAATATTGTGCTGCGACATGCGGCGTTCGATGCGGCGGCTGATGGTGCTTTTCTTGTAGTGCGAGAAGTCGTGGCCGGTGCTGGTGCGCAACTGCATCAGGATGCGGTTGATCCCGCCTGCCGCTTGGGGTTCGTTGGGTATTTCGGAGCGGACGGCAAACGTTCGGGCGCCGGCCAGCAGTGCTTCCGGCATTTTATCGACGGGTAGAACGTGGGTGGCGTAACCTGCCTGAATGGCGCTGGAGGGCATGCCGTCATATTTGGCCGTGGCCGGCTCCTGTACCAGCGTGACGCCGCCAGTACCGAGGATGGCGCGTAAGCCCAGTGTGCCATCTGTGCCGGTGCCGGAAAGGATGATGCCGATGGCGTTTTCCTGTTGATCTTCAGCCAGTGAGCGCAGGAAGGCATCAATCGGCATGCGTTGCCCGCGCGGTTCGTTCGGCACGCTCAGTTGCAATTTTCCGTGGAAAATAGCCATGTCACGGTTAGGCGGAATCACGTACACACAGTTGGGCTCAACCGGGATTTGATCCAGCGCCTCGATCACCGTCATGGCGGTGTTGCGTTGCAGGATTTCAGTGAGCAGGCTGGAGTGGCTGGGATCGAGATGCTGCACCAGCACGAAGGCCATGCCGCTATCAACGGGAGCATGGCGAAAGAATTGCTCCAGGGCCTCTAATCCACCCGCGGAAGCGCCCATCCCGACAATGGGGAAAATGCCTGATGTATTTTCAGCATCCGGGGGCATTTGCGCTGAGTGTGTACCTGGCGCTTCAGATTTTTTCGTTTTCAGAAAGACTCCATAGCGGTTTATTCAATTGTTTCGCTATTCTACAGCTTTACATTCCGGATGCCGGCGGTTTGAGGGGCATGCCCTATTGATAGGAAAATTTACCTGAGTGACTCGTTGAGTGGGCAGCGCTGTTTGGTGCCCAAGCACATAATTTAGGCGGGCTGCAATCCACTACTTGGCATGCATGACTGCGAGCACTCAAAGTCGTTCAACATCCTGTTCGTTCGTTTGGCCGTCGAAATGTTCAGTATCGGCTTCTGCATCGGCGAAGGTAGGGTGGACCGATGCCGTCCCGATGATTCGGAGACGCTCCGCCATTCAAAACAGGCACTGTTTGAATAGCAATAAAACACCCTCTCTCTGCCACATCAACTCACTCGTCTATAAAATTTGGCGATAATGTCGACCAATTTTGCATCGCCTGGTCTCCTGGACGGTCCACATTAACCTTGCCGTCCTCAATTGAAAGCACCCAGCTCACCGGAATGAAATGATGCTGCCCCACCTCATCTTTATTCACTTTGATGGTACTCGGTTCAACCATATGATCTACAGTGGCAAACTGGCCGCCTTCAGAACAAACAATCGGCATATCGGGTTTAATGTGGTCGGTGTTGATCATGGTTTTCCCTCTTGTGGGTAAAATTTAAGCGCACTCGCCTGGTAAAGCCTGTTGTGCGGTTTTGGCATTGATTAGTAATCCGCTAGACCAGCTTTATCCTCGTTTACCTATCTTGTCACCCTATACCTTCAACTTTGATCAGTCCGTACGGCAGCGCACATATAAAATTTTGATCATTTACAAAATGTCGAATACGCAGCGCCGGTTTCTTATCAAGCTCAGAACTCCGCGCATCGCTTGGGTATTCTACAGCAGCCAGTCTTCGTCCCTTAAGCCGCTTGTGTACGCTAGCGAACTGTCTAGCGTTATGAAAGAGTATCTAATTAATACTGATAGTTCTAAGTCCCTTGGAACTTCGTTGTAGAAATTGGACATCGTTGCAACAGCAAATTTCATTGCAAGGATAGTGTCCGACGTTTAACTCAAAGGAAAAATCATGAACAACAATCACTCCATATCCACTCAAATAATGCGCAGTATTGGCGTAACCGCAGTTGCAGTAGTTTTTGTCGCAGGCTGCGCAAGCATTCCCGCGCCAACAGAACAAATCGCCGTTTCTAAAGCAGCTGTTGACAGCGCTACAAGTGCCGGGGGCAACCAGTTTGCACCGGTACAACTGCAATCGGCATTAGAAAAACTCAATGCAGCCGAACGGGCCATGGCAGAAGGAGAAAATCTAAAAGCACGCCAACTGGCCGAACAAGCCCAAGTCGACGCCCAACTAGCCGCTGCGACGGCGCGTGCAGCCAAGGCACAAAAAGCGGTCGGTGAGCTGCGAGAAGGCAATCGTGTCCTGCATCAAGAAATCGATCGTAAAGCCCAGTAATATTAAGGAATTCAACATGTTAAAAAATATAAACATCCCTCTGACGTTGATCGCTGCGGCAATTATTTCCGCTTGCAGTGCAGTGCCCACTCAAGCGCTTAATGAAGCGCATAGCAGTTACAACACAGCTCGCACCAACGCCGAAGTCACTAGCTTGGCACAGCTTGAATTGAAGGAAGCAGGCGACTCTTTAAGTAAAGCCGACCATGCTTTAAAAGAAGGCGAAGATGATGAGACAGTTAATCACTTCGCGTATTTAGCCAAACAACAAGTGGGTATTGCGCAAGAAACCGCCAAACGAAAAATAGCGGAAACAGCAGTCACCACAGCCAGTGCCGAACGTAATCTGGTTCGTCTTGATGCCAGAACAGCTGAAGCCGATGCAGCTCATCAGCAAGTCGATGTACTAAAGGCTGAACAACAAAGATTGCTCAACGAGTTGAATGCCCAGCAAACCGAACGTGGCTTAGTCATCACGCTTAGTGACGTATTGTTTAGCACCAACAAAGCGCAATTGAAGTCAGGCGGAATGCGTAACGTTTACAAAGTGGCTGATTTTCTCAACCAATACCCCAAGTACAAGGTGTTGATTGAAGGACACACCGATAGTGTCGGCACTGACGAACACAATCAGGACCTCTCAGAACGACGCGCGTATGCAGTGCGGAATGCCTTGGTCGACGCCAGAGTCAGCAGTGATCGTATTAGTGCTCGCGGTTTTGGCGAGAGTTTACCTATTGCCAGCAACGACAATGCGGGTGGTCGACAATTGAATCGACGCGTGGAAATAATCCTGTCAGACAACGAAGGCAATATCGCGCCTCGCTAGGCATCACAATGCTTCGGCAGCGAACAGAACAGCTGCCGAAGATTCGATAAAGTCAATTCCAGGAGACGCTCATGACGAATATATACACGCCTGCCATTTTAAATACGCCGACGATGTTTTTGCTGCCAAGAGGCTTTTTCAGTTAAGTTAAGACCAGGAACAACTTCCTTGATTTTCAACACGCATCAGGACTTACTTTATGACAACACATGCTTACGCCGCACAAAACGCCACTTCTCCGCTGGCGCCCTTCAAGATTCAACGCCGCGACCCCGGCGCGCATGATGTGCAGATCGAGATTCTCTATTGCGGTGTCTGCCACTCGGACCTGCACATTGCCCGCAACGAGTGGCAAGGCACCACCTATCCTTGCGTACCCGGTCACGAAATTGTCGGACGCGTCACCAAAGCCGGCGCTCAAGTCACTAAATTCAAGGAGGGCGATCTTGCCGCAGTCGGTTGTCTGGTGGATTCCTGCCGCAGCTGTGAAAACTGCGCGGACGACCTCGAACAATTCTGCGCAGAAGGTCCGATCTTTACCTACAATTCCCAGGACAAGCATACCGGCGGCCTGACCTACGGCGGCTACTCCGAAAATGTCGTGGTGGATGAAGCCTTTGTGTTACGCGTCCCGAAGCATCTGGATCTGGCCGCCACTGCGCCGCTACTTTGCGCCGGCATCACGACATATTCCCCGCTGCGCCGGAACAATGTAAGCAAGGGCCAAAAGGTGGGCATAGTCGGACTGGGCGGACTCGGGCACATGGCTGTGAAATTGGCGAAGGCCTTCGGTGCGCATGTCGTGGTTTTTACCCACTCACCCAGCAAGGTTCAGGATGCCTTCCGGCTTGGCGCCGATGAAGTTGTCAATTCCACCGACGAAGGCGAAATGACGAAACACCTCAACAGCTTCCATTTCATTCTCGATACCGTGTCCGCGCAACACGACATCAACGCCTATCTGCTGCTTTTGAAACGCGACGGCACGCTCACCCAGGTCGGCGTGCCTCCTGAACCGCTGGCCGTCCAGGTCGGCAGCCTTATTTTCGGACGGCGCAATTTCAATGGTTCGCTGATTGGCGGAATCAAAGAAACCCAGGAGATGCTGGATTTCTGTGGCGAGCACACTATCACTGCCGACATCGAGCTCATCCCCATCCAGAAAATAAATGAGGCCTACGAGCGTCTGCTAAAGAACGACGTGAAATACCGCTTCGTCATTGATATGGCTTCGTTGAAAGAGAGCTTGTGATATTCGTGTTTCGATAAAGTATTAAACTTTCACAGCATCGGAGAAAAAAATGCAATGGCGCAATAGCACTGAGCGTTACGGAGCACTGTCAATCGGCCTCCATTGGTTAATGTTGCTACTGCTCGTTGCAGTCTACGCATGCATTGAACTGCGTGAGTTTTTCCCCAAGGGCAGCGGACCTCGGGAGGCTTTGAAGACCTGGCATTATATGCTGGGCCTGTCGGTTTTTGTTTTGGTCTGGTTGCGGTTGCTGCTAAACATGACCGGCCGTTTACCCCGAGTTGAACCCGATCAGCCAGGCTGGCAAAAGCTGTCAGCCTGGCTGATGCATGTTGCACTCTATGCCTTGATGATTGTTATGCCGCTGGCCGGATGGCTAATGCTGAGCGCGGAAGGCAAGCCGATTCCGTTCTTTGGCCTGCAACTGCCGGCGCTTATCAACGAGAGTAAAACTGCGGCAAAGTTGATCAAGGAGATACATGTCACTGCCGGCACGGTGGGTTACTTTCTTGTTGGTTTACATGCGCTTGCTGCGTTATATCATCACTTCATGCTACGGGACAGCACGCTTCGGCGGATGCTGCCAAGCCTGACAGGATCGCGTCCGGCTCTTGCCAACGCGCAACCCGCGTTGGCTGACACTATACCTGGCGTTGCTTCCAGCACTAGTGAAGCCAGCAACAAGGAACAGCCGGTAACTGAATCTGAAGCCATTCCCGGCCTAAGTACGGCCGTGGCGGCAGAGCGCCTGAAGACGGACGGCTACAACGAGCTGCCAAGGCCCGACCAGCGCGGATTTCTGCGCATCCTGTTAGAAGTGCTGCGCCAGCCCATGTTCGCGCTGCTGATCGGTGGCGGCATCGTCTATTTGCTGATGGGCGACCGCATAGAAGCACTGCTCCTGCTCATGTTCGCGGGCCTTTCGGTGACCATCACCATTGTTCAGGAGAGTCGTAGCGAAAAGGTACTGGAGGCGCTGCGAAATCTGGCGAGCCCACGGGCGCTGGTCATCCGCGATGGCAAGAGAATACTCATCGCCGGCAGGGAGGTGGTGCGTGGCGACCTGGTGGTTGTTTCCGAAGGCGACCGGGTAGCCGCGGATGCAACGCTGTTATGGTCGCAAGACTTGTTGCTTGATGAATCACTGCTCACCGGCGAGGCCGTCCCTGTCCGCAAATTGGCAGGGGATTCCGCGGCAAAGACCGAAAATCCAAGCGCCATACCGGGGCCGGGTGGTGAAGACCTGTCCTATATTTTTGCCGGAACCCTGGTGGTGCGCGGAACGGGCAAGGCGCTGGTGCACGCGACCGGCATTCACAGTGAAATGGGCAAAATCGGACGCGCCTTGGGCAGCATCGAAATCGAACAACCTCGCTTGCAACGTCAGATACATTCGTTCGTGCGGGTCTTCGCCATTATCGGCGCACTCCTGGGCGGGCTGATTGTGCTGCTCTTCGGACTGCTGCGAGGCTCATGGCTTGATGCCATGCTGGGCGGCATCGCAATCGGAATGTCCTTGTTACCTGAAGAGTTCCCTCTGGTCTTGGCCGTGTTCATGGCGATGGGCGCGTGGCGGATTTCGCAGGCACGCGTGCTCACCCGCCGCGCCTCGGCGATTGAAGCGCTGGGCGCTACCACGGTGTTATGCACGGACAAGACCGGCACGCTCACCGAAAATCGTATGACGGTTGTCTCCATACTCAACGAAGACGCCAGCTGGCACCAGGATGGAAAGACGCCGGTAGCAGACAGTATACGGGAAACCCTGAAAGCCGCGCTGTTCGCTTGTCCGCGTGAAGCCACCGATCCGATGGACATGGCGGTTCACGCGCTCGCAGAAGCTCAGATCGGTCCCAACAAAGCCAGCTTTGCAAGCGCCAAGCTGATTCGCGCGTATGGTCTCAGACCTGATTTGTTTGCGGTAGCGAACATACTGTCCAGCGCTGACGATGGCAACGGCACGGCTTATGCGAAGGGCGCTCTCGAAGCGATAGCCGAATTGTGCCAGTTGCCCACAGACCGCCTGACCCGTATTCGCAAACAGGTCGATACACTTGCGCTTGATGGCGTTCGCGTACTCGGCGTTGCCAAGGCAAGCAATATCAATGTGTTGCAGGAACAAAATCTGCCTGAATCACCTCGCGGCCTGAACTTTGACTATGTCGGACTTATCGGCTTTGCCGACCCCTTACGTGCCAATGTGCCCGCCGCCATTGCCGAATGCCGGGCCGCAGGCATCAGGGTAGTCATGATCACAGGCGATTATCCGGCAACGGCACGCGCCATTGGCTTACAGGCCGGACTTGACTCGGCCGATGTGCTGGCCGGTGACGACATCGAAACCCTGTCCGACGAGAGCCTCGCCATGCGCGTGCAATCGACATCGATATTTGCACGCATCCGGCCCAATCAAAAACTGCGCATTGTCCAGAGTCTGAAGGCAAACGGCGAAATCGTCGCCATGACCGGCGATGGCGTAAACGATGCCCCGGCGATCAAGGCCGCTCATATCGGCATTGCCATGGGCGGGCGCGGCACCGACGTTGCTCGCGAAGCTTCCGCCATCGTGCTGCTCGACGATGATTTTGGCTCCATCGTGAAAACCATCCGCCTGGGGCGGCGCATCTACGACAATCTGCGCAAGGCGATTGAGTACATTGTCGCGGTGCATATTCCCATCGCCGGACTCGCGCTCCTGCCGCTTTTTCTGGGGCTGCCGCTCATACTCACGCCAATTCATATTGCCTTTCTGGAAATGGTGATTGATCCCGCGTGTTCCGTGGTGTTTGAAGCCGAAGAGGAAGAGGACGACGTCATGCAACGTCCTCCGCGCGATCCTGAGAGTCCGTTGCTGTTGCCAAAACGGATACTATGGGCGGCACTGCAAGGGCTGATTGCACTTTTGATCCTGGCAGGCGTCTTCATCAGCGCCGCGCGGTTGGGCATGCCTGAGCCGGATCTGCGCGCGCTGGTGTTCACGTCTCTGGTTCTGATAAACATGGGTCTGATTTTGGTCAACCGCTCCTTCAAATCGTCGCTGGTTCGCGCATTTCTGCGGCCCAATCGCTCGCTCTGGATTCTGCTTGGCTGCGTAAGCGCATTGCTTGCGACGGCAGTGTTCTGGCGCCCGGCGCAAGTGCTTTTTCATTTTGGCCGATTGCACTGGGATGACCTTGCCGTATGCGCGGTCGCCGGCTTCTTCAGCTTGCTGCTATTGGAGGCGATCAAGTCACTCTGGTTTCGCGGCGGAAGCAGCGATGGCAAGGCAAGAGTGCCGGGGCGGACTTGATTGCGGTGATGCGGCCGGGCTTGAAAAATTTCATGCCCTTCGATCGGCTCGCGGCCCGCAGTCTCATGATAAATGACAATAAGATCAATGCATTATTTAAAGGTATTGAGCCCTGTGCCCGCTAGCATTGGTTCAGGTATTCCGACGGTGGCCCTATGTTCGATAGCGTACAGACTACGTCCAATATTCCCAATAAGTTTCTTTCCTATTCACTGTAAGGAGGAACCTCCCTGAATATCGCGAACGAACCCATACTGGCGCCTATGATAGGAATATAAATTTTGCTGGCTTCAAAGGTTTTTTACATTATTTCGTGGCCGTATATCTGATCGTTCCGGGTATCTTGGGGCTAAATTACATCGCAGAGCGGATATGAGTTTTGTCCACGTCGAATTCATGACGATGACAGCGCATGCTTTTTTTATTATCGCCGGTACAAGGAATGCGCATTCCTGACCAGCAGTGCGTTGTTTTCGCATGATAAATATCATATTGATTGTCTGCGCATAGCTTCAAATTGCGCCGGCGGGTTGTAAGAGAAAACTGTGAACAATACCAAACCCAGCGAGATACAAAAACTGTTTATGGACAACAACGCACAATGGATGGAAGACCCGCTCTGGTATAAAGATGCCGTTATTTATGAACTGCACATCAAAGCATTTTTTGACAGCGACAATAATGGTTCCGGGGATTTCGCCGGGTTAATCCAAAAGCTCGATTATCTGCAGAATTTAGGGGTGAACACGCTCTGGTTGTTACCCTTCTACCCTTCTCCAATGCGAGACGACGGTTATGACATAGCTGACTACCACAATATCCATCCCGAGTACGGCAGCATGGCCGACTTCAAGCAGTTTATGAAGGAAGCGCACCGCCGCGGTTTCAAGGTCATCACCGAACTGGTCATAAATCACACTTCCGATCAGCATCCGTGGTTTCAGGCTGCGCGCCGGGCACCTGCCAGTTCGAGCAAGCGTAACTTTTACGTATGGAGCGATACCAACCAAAAATTTCCCGAAACGTGCATTATTTTCAAGGATACCGAGAAGTCCAACTGGACCTGGGACGATGAAGCCCATGCCTATTACTGGCATCGTTTCTTCTCCCATCAACCGGACCTTAACTTCAATAACCCGCAGGTGGTGAAAGCGGTTATCAGAATCATGCGCTTTTGGCTGGATCAGGGCGTAGACGGTGTACGTCTGGACGCGATCCCTTATCTGTGTGTGCGTGAGGGCACCCAAAACGAGAATCTGCCGGAAACGCACGCCGTTATAAAACAAATGCGTGCGGTGGTGGATGCGGATTACCCTCACTGCGTTTTTCTTGCCGAAGTCAATCAGTGGCCGGAAGACGTACGCGACTACTTCAGTGACGGCGATGAATGTCACATGGCTTACCATTTCCCTCTCATGCCACGGATGTACATGGCCATCGCACAGGAAGATCGTCATCCTATCGTCGATATCATGCGGCAAACCCCGGATATTCCAGAAACCTGCCAATGGGCCATTTTTCTGCGCAATCACGACGAGCTTACCCTGGAGATGGTCACTGACAAAGAACGCGACTATATGTACCAGATGTATGTTGGTGAACCCCGTGGACGCGTAAACGTTGGCATCCGGCGCCGGCTCGCACCCCTGATGGATAATGAAATAGACAAGATCAAGCTGATGAACAGTTTGCTGCTGTCCATGCCGGGTTCGCCCATCATCTATTACGGCGACGAGATCGGCATGGGGGACAATTTCTTCCTGGGTGATCGTAATGGCGTGCGTACGCCCATGCAATGGAGTCCGGATCGAAATGGAGGCTTCTCTCGCGCTGATCCGCAGCGCCTGTATCTGCCGCCTATCATGGATCCGGTGTACGGCTACGGGGCAGTCAATGTGGAGGCACAGCTGCGCGAACGTGCTTCCCTGCTGAATTGGATGCGGCGTGTACTGGCCTTGCGCAAAAATCATCAGGCATTCGGTCGCGGTAAACTCGTTTTTTTACACCCCGGAAATCGCAAGATACTCGCTTATTTCAGACTATATCAAGACGACATTATCTTGTGTGTGACTAACCTGTCGCGCGCCGCGCAGGCGGTCAAGCTTGATCTTTCAGCTTATAAGGGATACGTGCCGATAGAATTGCTGGGACGAGCGGCTTTCCCGCCCATTGGCGAATTGCCCTATCCCCTCACTTTGCCCGGGCATAACTATTATTGGTTCCAGCTGGTCAGTGGCGAAGAGGTTCCTGCCTGGCACGAGGAACACTTACTAACAGAAGAATTGCCAACGCTGGTGTTGTTCGATGGTTGGCACAGCTTCTTCCGCAATCGGGTTGTACCCCGGCGTATGGCCCTGGCTGTGAAGGTTCGTACCCAGCTCGAAGAAGACGCATTACCGCACTTTGTTGCAGCGCAACGCTGGTATGGTGCTAAGGGCAAGTTGATTCGTCGTGTGGTCATTAGCGATTATGCCGAGTGGGATAATACGGATTATAAGTGGCTGCTAGCCTTGGTCAGTATTGAAGGTGCGGCCGGAGAGTCACTTACCTGTTTTTTACCCCTTGCACTGGCGTGGGAAAATGGCGACGAGGAACGCCTGCATGCCATGTCGCCGGCCACCGTGGCAAAAGTGCGCCAAAAAGCGCAAGTTGGAATCCTGGGCGATGCATTTGCCGATGCGGCATTTTGCCGGGCGTTGGTACAGGCCATCGGTGCACGTCAAGTGCTACATTGCGAACAAGGCCTCATAAGCTTCTCGCCCACCAGCGCTTTCGCTACATTGACAGGGCAGGTATCCGCCAATCTACCCGTTCGGCCGTCTGGCACGCAGGGCAATAATACCACTGTCGTTCTGGGTGAAAAGTTATTCCTGAAAGGCTATCGACATCTACAAATCGGGATGCAGCCGGAGTTTGAGATCGGGCGTTTTTTAACTGACGTGGCGAAATTTCCCAACACGGCGCCAGTGCTCGGCTTAGTCGAGTATCAAGGCAGCGACGGTAGCAACATGACGCTTGCGTTGTTGCAGAGCTATGTCGAAAACCAGGGCGACTGCTGGAGCTACACGCTGGATTACTTGGGGCGTTTTCTGGAAGAATGGCGCACAGCAGAAGTACCGCCAGCCTCTGCGGCGGGGGCACATAACTCTTATCTGGTTCTGATTCGCACGCTCGGTCAGCGTACAGGAGAACTGCACAATGCGCTGGGTATAGCGACAGGTGATTCTGCCTTTGATCCCGAACCAATTACCGGCAACGATCTTGCGGACTGGATACTGCGGGTGCAAGCAGAGGCGGAAGCGATGCTGGAACTGCTTGAGCATCGGTTGGATGGACTTGACGAAACTGTTCGGGTGGTAGCAAATACCTTGCTCACGCAACGCAATGCACTTGAGGATCGAATTCAGACTTGTATTTCCGGACAGATTAAATCAGTCAAGACCCGCTACCATGGCGATTATCATCTGGGGAAAGTGCTGCTCACGCAGAATGATTTCGTGTTCACCGATTTTGAGGGAGAGCCGGCATACCCTTTCGCCGAGCATCGCCACAAACACTCGCCTTTGAGAGATGTAGCCGGCATGCTGCGATCGTTCAACTATGCCGCTCACAACGCACTTGCCCACTCCACTGCGGAACAGCCCAAGGATTTGACAAAGTTTGAACCTTTAATGCGCGACTGGGAAGCCGAGGTTGGGCGCGTATTCCTTGCAGCCTATGATGAAGCAGTACACAGTTCCGGACTTTTTACAACGTCCGCATCGCTGCGCGGCTTACTGGACCTGTTCCTACTGGAAAAGGCGCTTTACGAGGTACGCTACGAACTTGACAACCGGCCCAATTGGGTAATCATTCCGCTGCGCGGCATCTTGACATTACTGCACCAGCAATCTAGCCATATTCAAGATATGCGGGGGTAGGCCAACCGTAATTTTTGCCAATAACTGATGTGTTTCAACGTGAATAATTCAGACGAGAGGTTATCAAGATGACAAAGACGATAACAGCGGTATGGCCGGGGCGACCCTATCCACGCGGTGCTTTTTGGGACGGCGAAGGGGTTAATTTTGCTATTTTTTCCGAACATGCCGAAAAAGTCGAATTGTGCTTGTTCGATGTCAAGGGAAAGACCGAAGTCCAGCGTGTCGAACTCAAAGAGCGTAGCGATTTAGTCTGGCATTGCTATCTACCCGAGGCACGTCCTGGACTGCTTTATGGTTTCCGGGTGCATGGACCTTACTGTCCAAAGGAAGGGCATCGTTTTAATCCGAACAAGCTGCTGATAGAACCCTATGCAAAAGATATAGTGGGAACGCCGCTCTGGAGCGACGCCCATTTCGGCTATCGCATAGGCGCCAAGGACGACGATCTATCTTTTAGTCGTCGCGACAATGCCAATGTCATGCCGAAGTGCCGGGTTATCGATCAGGCCTTCGCCTGGGGAAATGATCATCCCCTCGACATTCAATGGTGTGATATGGTGATTTATGAGCTGCACGTCAAAGGCTTTACCATGCAACATCCTGATATTCTGCCCAAGTTTCGCGGCACCTACGCCGGATTGGCGATGGCGCCGGCCATCGAACACCTCAAGAGCCTGGGCGTTACGACTGTTGAACTGATGCCGGTGCATACTTTCCTTGACGACCGCTATCTGGTCGAACGAGGCATGCGCAATTACTGGGGATATAACTCCATAGGCTTTATGGCGCCCGATTCCCGTTATTCGGCCAGCGGCCAGATCAGTGAATTTAAAACCATGGTAAAGACACTCCATAAGGCAGGTATTGAGGTGATTCTGGATGTGGTATACAACCATACCGCTGAAGGCAATCAACTGGGGCCAACAATGTCCTTCCGTGGCATTGACAATGCTTCCTACTATCGCCTGGTGGGTGATGATCCACGCTATTACGTAGACTTCACCGGCTGTGGCAATACCCTGGATATGCAACAATCTTGCGTGCTGCAGTTAATGATGGACAGCCTGCGTTATTGGGTGCTGGAAATGCATGTAGACGGCTTCCGTTTTGATCTGGCGTCCTCACTGGCAAGAGAGTTACACGCAGTGAACCAGCTTGGCACCTTCTTCAATACCATCCGTCAGGATCCCGTGCTGAGCACCATCAAGCTGATTGCCGAACCTTGGGATCTGGGTGAAGGTGGCTATCAAGTGGGAAATTTTCCACTGGGCTGGTCGGAATGGAACGATAAGTATCGCGATTGTATTCGTGCCTACTGGAAAGGCGATGAAGGCTTGATCGGGGAACTGGCGCAACGTTTGACAGGATCCAGCGACCTGTATGAACGTAGCGGGCGGACTCATGCCAGCATCAATTTCATCAGTGCGCACGACGGCTTTACCTTGCATGACCTGGTGACCTACGACACCAAACACAACGAGGCTAATCAAGAAGATAATTCCAGTGGAACCGACAATAACCATTCCTGGAACTGCGGAGTCGAGGGAGAAACCGATGATCCGGCGATTAATGCCTTGCGTGCCCGGCAAAAGCGCAATCTGCTCGCAACTCTGCTGTTTTCACAGGGGGTTCCGATGCTGCAGGCAGGCGACGAGATTGGGCGTACCCAGCTGGGTAATAACAACGCCTATTGTCAGGATAACGCGATTAGCTGGCTCTCATGGGAACTGAAGAAACAGGATCAGGATTTGCTTGCATTCACCCAACGTATTATCAGCTTGCGCAACGAACATCCCTTATTTCGGCGACGTTATTTTTTTCAGGGAAGCCCCAATTACGGCGGCGAGATAAAAGATATCGTCTGGCTCAATTTCGATGGATCCGAAACGAGAGATGACGACTGGAATCAGGCCTCTTCGCATTGTCTGGGCCTTTATTTTGCCGGCGGTAAACTGGTCGAAACCGACGGGCGCGGACGGCGTTTAAAGGATATTAATTTGCTGTTGCTTCTGAATGCTTATCATGAGGAGATCGCATTTATGTTGCCGCAATTCGAGGACCATGAGTATTGGGAAGTGCTGCTCGACACGCGGGATGCTATCGGTACGCCGGATGTTACACGTTACAAGACGGAGCAAGCTTATCCATTGGGCGGACGGTCGCTGGTGCTGCTGAAGCAGGCGTAGACAACATGAAGCGTGGATATGAAATGCCATTTGGGTTGAGGAAGTGCGGGCATGAAAAATAAATCACCACAAACCAGCATACCCAAGAGTTCCGAGCCACGCATTCCATTAGCCACCTATCGTCTGCAATTCAGTTGCGATTTCACTTTTAATCAGGCCCGCGAAATTGTTCCCTACCTGAGCGCGCTGGGCATCTCCCATCTGTATGCCTCACCCTATCTCAAAGCGAGGCCAGGCAGCCGGCACGGTTACGACATCATCGATCACAACGCGCTGAATCCCGAAATAGGCACGTACGACGAATTTGAGCAGCTTTGCGAATCGCTCGCCCAGCACGGCATGGGGCAGGTGCTGGATGTGGTGCCTAATCATATGGGCGTGCTGGGCGGGGATAATGCCTGGTGGCTGGACGTGCTGGAAAACGGTCAGACAGCCGTTCATGCCGGGTTCTTCGATATTGATTGGGCGCCGACAAAGGCTAAGCTGCATGGCAAGGTGCTATTGCCGGTGTTGGGCAAGCATTATGGCGAGGTGCTGGAAAATGCCGAATTACAACTGCGCTTTGATGCGGAACACGGTGAATTCGGTATTTATTACTTCGATCACCACTTTCCAGTGGATCCGGCGCAATACCCCTGTATTCTTGATTATCGCATGGATGCCTTGAACGCAAGCTTAGGGGAGGGTAACCAGTTATTGATGGATTATCAGAGTCTGGTCACCGCGTTCCACAATTTACCGTCCAGGGACGAGGGATCACCTGAACGTCAGCTTGAGCGCAGGCGCGACAAGGAAGTGCATAAGCGCCATCTTGCTGGCCTCGTTGCCCAGTCTTCCGACATTGCCCGGTTTCTGGAAGAGAACTTGCGCATCTTGAACGGTAAGGCAGGGGAATCATCCAGATTCGATCCTCTCCATGACTTGATCGAGAAGCAAGCTTACCGGCTGGCGTTCTGGCGGGTGGCCTCGGACGAGATTAATTACCGCCGGTTTTTCGACATCAACGATCTTGCCGGCTTGCGGATGGAGAAAGACGAAGTCTTCGATGCGACCCATCAATTGTTGTTGCGGCTGGTTCAAGAAGGCAAACTGGATGGTTTGCGAGTGGATCATCCTGATGGTTTGTACGATCCGGAAGCGTATTTTTGCAGGCTGGTCGAACACTGCAACCGCGCTGGGCGTGCGCCTTATCTGGTGATAGAAAAAATTCTGGCGGCAGACGAGAATTTGCGCGGCAGCTGGCCGGTGCACGGCACTACGGGTTATGAATTCACTAATCTACTTAACGGGCTGTTTGTGGCTACCAGCGCCGCCAAAAGTATGGAGCGCACGTATAACAGCTTCATCGGCGAGCATGTCAATTTCGATGAACTGCTCTACCGATGCAAGCAGCTGATCATGAAGTCCGCACTGTCGGGGGAATTGAATGTGTTGGCCAACCTGCTCTCGAAAATCGCCGAAGCCGATCGCCATACCTGTGATTACACTCTGAACGGATTGCGTACGGCATTGGCTGAAACAGTTGCCTGCTTCCCGGTTTACCGTGGGTACATCAGTGCCCGCGAAGTGGCTCCGGAAGACCGCCGCAACATCGAACAGGCAACCGCAGCGGCTAAACGGAGAAGCACGACAGCAGATCCCAGCATTTTCGATTTTTTGTGTGACGTGCTCACACTTGCCGCGGCAGAAGGGAAATCACCTGCGTACGCTGAGCAGGTGCTGGCATTTTCGATGAAATTTCAGCAATTCACCAGCCCGGTTATGGCGAAAGGGCTGGAGGACACCAGCGCCTATATCTACCACCGCTTGCTGTCGCTGAATGAAGTGGGCGGAAATCCGCGGAGATTCGGCGTGACCCGTCGCGCATTTCATCGTGCCAATCAGGTGCGCGCTGAGGATTGGCCGCATTCGATGTTGACCACTTCCTCTCACGACACCAAGCGCAGCGAGGATGTGCGCGCCCGTCTTAATGTGCTGTCTGAAATACCGTCTGCCTGGCGACTGGCACTACGGCACTGGAGTCACGCCAACCGAAACCTCAAACACATGGTGAATGGGATCCTGGTGCCCACACCCAACGATGAATATTTCATCTATCAGACCTTGCTGGGTATTTGGCCGCCAGGTGCACCGGACGGCAATGAAATGGCGTGTTTTTCTGCCCGGATGAAGGAATATTTAGTCAAGGCGTTGCGCGAAGCCAAGGTTTATACCAGCTGGATAAACCCCAATACAGCCTATGAAGATGCAGTCTTGGAATTTGCCGATGCACTGATAAATGCGCCGGAGATGAGTGCGTTCCTGACGGATTTTCTGCCTTTTCAGCGGCGGATTGCGAGGCTCGGGATGTTCAACAGCCTGTCGCAGACATTGATCAAATGCACAGTGCCGGGTGTGCCGGATATTTATCAAGGTTGCGAATGTTGGGATTTCAGCCTGGTGGATCCCGACAACCGGCGACCGGTTGATTTCGGAAGCCGGCAGACCATGCTGGCTGCATTGCAAAATCTTGCCGCACAAACATCACAGGAACGCAGTGCAGGGGTAAGAGCGATGTGTGACACGCTGGAAAACGGCCAGGCCAAAATGCTGGTCGTTAGCTCGGCGCTGGCGTTGCGGAAACGCTGGCCGGAAGTGTTTCAGCAAGGAAGCTATCTGCCGCTGACAGTCAGGGGTGAGCATGCCGCTCATCTGTGCGCCTATGCACGCATTGCCAATGGGCGTATCGTCATCACGCTGGCGCCGCGTTTCTTCGCGCAACTGCTGGGTAACGTCGATAGACTGCCTCTGGGAGAAAAGGTTTGGGGTAATACAGCAGTGGAAATGCCTTTTCATCGGCGCGATAACCAATATACCTGCGCTTTCACGGGAAAGGTGCTGAAGTCCGATCGACAGCTGTCCGGATGGCGCCTGTCCGTCGCACAAGTGCTGGCAGAATTTCCGCTGGGGCTGATTATCGGTGAGAAAGTGCCATCTGGAGCCTGAGGAGCAATGGAACAGTGGATTGGAGCTTTCTCATAAAAACTTTACTTGCCTCAGTGGGAAACAATTTGAAGCAGCAATATTTGGATCTTTAGTGGCTTACTTGGAACAATAATTATGAGCGAACCGATAACTACCGAATTAGTCAATAGCCGCCGATTTCCAATCGGGGCGGAGCGAGTGCCAGGAAAAGGTGTGCATTTTCGTGTCTGGGCACCTGAAAGAAAGACAGTGAAACTGGTCATTAATGCTCAGGCTGAAGAGGTATCTCCTCCCCCTCCCCCGGCCGAAATTGAACTGCAAAGTGAAGGCAACGGTTATTTTTCGGTCATTTTGCTAGATGCTTGCGTAGGAGGCTTGTACCGCTACCTGCTGGATGATGATCCGCAACCGTACCCTGATCCTGCCTCGCGTTTTCAACCCCAGGGTCCGCATGGACCGTCGCAAGTGGTCGATGCATTAACGTTCGACTGGACGGACGCCGCCTGGATGGGAATTGAAGCCCAAGGTCAGGTCATTTATGAGATGCATATCGGCACGTTTACTCATGAAGGCAATTGGGTCGCAGCGGCCAAAGAACTGCCTGAACTGGCTGCATTGGGCGTGACTGTGTTGGAGATCATGCCGGTGGCCGATTTTCCCGGCCGGTTTGGCTGGGGTTATGACGGTGTCAATTGGTTCGCGCCGACAAGGCTTTATGGAACCCCGGACGAATTTCGCTATTTCGTCAACCAGGCTCATGCCGTGGGTCTCGGCGTCATTCTGGATGTGGTATTCAATCATTTGGGCCCGGATGGCAATTATCTATCAAAATTCTCCAGCGATTACTTTTCTACTCGCTACCAGTGCGATTGGGGTGATCCACTAAATTTTGATGGACCAAACTCAGTCGCCGTACGTGATTATGTGCTCGCCAACAGTGCGTATTGGATTAAAGAGTTCCACCTTGACGGCCTACGCCTTGATGCAACCCAGCAAATCTTCGACAGCTCCGCTGAAAATATTATTGCCGTGATAGTAAAGGCAGTGCGGAGCGCCGGGGCTCCGCGCCTTACCTTTATCATTGGCGAGAATGAGCCGCAGGATGCAAAATTGTTTTTGCCTCTCGAACAAGGAGGCTTCGGCCTGGACGCATTATGGAACGACGATTTCCATCATACCGCCATGGTAGCGATGACAGGGCGCGCAGATGCTTACTATAGCGATTACCGGGGTGCCGCTCAGGAATTTGTATCCACATTGAAGCAAGGTTTCTTGTATCAGGGTCAATGGTACTCATGGCAAAACAATACGCGTGGAACCCCGGGGCTGGATATGCCTCCGGCCAAGTTTGTCAACTTCATCCAAAATCACGATCAATTGGCCAATTCCGGCAGTGGCAAACGCGTCCATTTATTGACCAGCCCTAACCGCTACCGGGCTTTGACAGCCCTGTTCTTATTGGCTCCGCAGACGCCAATGTTGTTTCAAGGCCAGGAGTTTGCCGCCACCAGTCCGTTCTTTTATTTTGCCGACCATAAAGATGAAATTGCCCATTTGGTGGCGCGAGGACGGGCTGAGTCTCTGGCCCAATTTCGTGCCTTGGCAACACCCGAAATGCAGGCCCGGCTGCCCGATCCCGGCGACCCGCAAACGTTTACCCATTCAAAACTGGACTTAAATGAACGCAATCTGCATAAGGACGAATATGCCTTGCACCGCGATTTGTTAAGCTTGCGCCGAAACGATCCGGTGTTTCAGGCCAGCCAGCACAGCAATCGTATTGATGGTGCAGTGTTAAGCCAGGATGCATGGGTGATACGATTTTTCGGAGAGCATCCGGGTGACGACCGTCTTTTATTGGTTAACCTGAGCCGGGATATTCATCTTGTTCCGGCTCCGGAACCGCTATTGGCTGCACCGAAGGACTGTGTTTGGGATGCAATGTGGTTCAGCGACGATCCTCATTACGGCGGTATGGGCATGCCGCCCTGGCCCATGAAAGGCAATTGGTATCTTCAAGGCGAATCCGCTGTTGTGCTACATCCTGTTATCCAGGCAAAGGAGAGTGTTAATCATGAATAGTGATTTTGTTATTAAAACCAAGTGGACTGGGGATCCTGCCGAACAGGAAGAGTTACTAAAACACGAATGGTTAGTCACGAACGGTCTTGGCGGCTATGCGTCCGGAACGATCTCGGGCGTTCCCACCCGCCGTTTCCACAGCCTTTTAACCGCTTCGCTTTCCGATCCTCAAGGCCGCTACGTGATGCTTAATCAACTCAGTGAGTTGGTCCGGTTTCCTGAAGGCAGCAGCCAGAAAATAGGCGGAATCGAATTGGCGGACGGATCGGTCGATCTACACGGTATGTCCAGTCTGCGCGAATTTCGCCTGGAATCCGGGTTGCCGGTATGGCGCTATGAACTGGCAAACCATGTGATTGAAAAATCGATACTGATGCCTTATATGACCAATACGGTTCATGTGGGGTATCGCCTGGTTTCAGGAACAGGGCCGGTAAGGCTTAAGATTCGCGTAGCCGTGCATTTTCGTCGCCATGATGCTTCTTTGGCCGAAGGACTACCCATGGATTCCTACGATCTTAAAGCCTCTGCCGGACGATTAGAAATTCAAGGGTTTCCAATTCCCCCCTTACGTCTTTACGTCGATGGCGAGAACCCGGCATTTACGATTGAAGCCAAACGCTTTAGCGACATTCTTTACCGTATAGAGGAACAAAGAGGCTATGAAGCTCAGGGTAATCTGTGGAGCCCCGGTTACTTTCGCGTTGATCTTGCTGCCGGTAAAGATGTCACCTTGATAGCTTCTTCGGAAAGCTGGGAAAGCATCATGGCGCTGTCTCCCGCAGAGACATTCCAGGCCGAACTGGAGCGGCGTCGACGTTTACTGGCGGCGGCGCGTCCGGAAGTGAATACAGGCTTGGCCAGGCAGTTGGTGCTGGCAGCCGATCAGTTTATTATCGCGCCGATCGAGCGGGTTGCCGAAACGACGCGTATCCGTGCAACCGGCGGAGATGTGCGAACCATTATTGCCGGTTACCATTGGTTTACCGATTGGGGACGGGACACCATGATCAGCCTGGAGGGCCTGACGCTGACGACAGGACGGCATATCGAGGCGGGACATATTCTGCGTACTTTTGCCCATCATCTGCGTGACGGCCTCATCCCCAATATGTTTCCGGAAGGTGAAAGCGAGGGCGTGTATTATACCGCCGATGCGACACTCTGGTTTTTCCATGCGCTAAATCGTTATATCGAGATTACCGGAGATCGGAGTTTGCTCAGGGAATTGCTGCCCAAGCTGTTGGATATCATTGACCATCACATTCGGGGCACGCGCTTCGGTATTCATTGCGATCCCGGCGACGGTCTGCTGATCCAGAACGATCCGCGTTACGCGTTGACGTGGATGGATGCCAAGATGGGTGATTGGGTTGTTACACCGCGTCGCGGCAAAGCGGTTGAAATCAACGCCTTGTGGTACAACGCGCTGCGCCTTATGGAAAAATGGATGCAGGAGGAAGACCTAAGCTCAAGCGTAATCGAGATTGCAAAGCGCGCCGATGTCACCCGGCTTAGCTTCAATCAACGGTTTTGGAATGCAGAGACAGGACACCTGTATGATGTGGTCGACGGTGAAAACGGTAAAAACGACCCGGCGTGCCGGCCCAATCAATTGTTCGCTTTATCGCTATCCCATCCGGTATTGGATCAAGCGCATTGGCAATCCGTATTTCAGAATCTCAAAGACCGGCTGTTGACGCCCGTGGGGCTGCGGACATTGTCCCCGGATCATCCCGATTATAAAGCCGATTATCATGGCGATCTTCGCACCCGCGATGCCGCTTATCATCAAGGCACTGTCTGGCCCTGGCTACTGGGACCCTACACCGATGCCTGGTTACGCGTTTATCCCGGAGAGCGAAAAGACGCCCGCGACTTTCTTGATCAATTATTGGAGAGACATTTGCATGAAGCCTGTATCGGCTCCGTCAGCGAAGTTTTCGATGCCGAAGGCTTATTCACCCCGCGAGGCTGTATCGCTCAGGCATGGAGCGTAGCCGAGATCCTTCGCGCCTGGGTGAAGGTAGCTGAAAACCACAAGAGTGGTTAAATCTACGTCAGATTTAGTATAACTAGCTAGAACATCAATCAGAATCAGCCCTCTCCGACAGTTGCAAGCACTTGCGTCTGATTTGGGCGGGCGGCGGGTATCGCGCTAGATTACTGGACTGGGTGCTGGAGCGGTTTAAGTTCGTGCTCGAGCACTGCAACCGCGCCGGGCGTGCGCCCTATCTGGTGGTAGAAATAATTCTGGCGGCAGACGAGGATTTGCGCAGTAGCTGGCCGGTGCAGGGCACTACGGGTTATGTATTCACTAATCGACTCAATGGGCTGTTACACAGGTGGAGCTGTTGGACGTTTACAGAAAGGTCTAACGGGTTGCCGCTTCCAAATTCAAATGAGCCGAAGGCGGCCTTGCCCGAGGGCCGGGTTCAAGGTATCGCCGACAGCGGCTCTATGTACGATAGCGTACAGACTACGTCCGTTCTTCCCGATAGACTGTTTTTCACATTAACCAAAGGAGAGCTGACATGAATATCGCGATTCAACCCGTACTGGCACTAGTGATAGGAATTTTAATTTTGGTAGTGCCGAGGTTTTTAAATTATTTCGTGGCCGTGTATTTGATCGTCGTGGGTATTTTGGGACTCATGCACAATTGATGGGATGTTTCTCAATGACCAAGGCCACGCGTAGTTTGAATAGTCTTTAGTTTAACTTTTTTCTCCACCAGGAGTACTATCATGTCACTAGGTACAATCTTACTCGTCATTCTTCTCCTGATGCTTGTTGGTGTCATTCCGGTCTGGCCGCATAGCCGGGGCTGGGGTTATGGCCCCAGCGGTGGACTCGGGACCATTTTAATCATCTTACTGATCCTGGTCTTATTGGGCATAATCTAGCCCCGCAAAACTACAGGGTCACAGGATGTGCTGAACGCAGCGAAGCGCAGGTGCAGGCGCACGATATCCATCGTGCGCCTGCACCTGCGCTGCCAACTTTTTTCCGGCACAGCAAGCTGACTTTACTCATCCATCGAAAATAACCGCCACAAGTTGCTGCTTTCTGTGAGGACGGCTTTTCGTTCTGCCACTCCCAACAAGAGACTCACAATGAAAACGAACAGCAAGACCCATTTCGGTAGTCTTCTTGAATGGGGCGCCAGATTTCTCAGGATCAGTGCATTACGAGACCAATTAAAAGAGCAGCCGCCGTTAAGGGCTGAACTTTTCAGCGCCGATCAGATGGAACGCCATGGCATAACGTTGGCGAGCGCGCACCAGTTGAGCAAAAATGCTGTTCCGGATCAGCTTCTGGCCAGGCTGTCGGATAATGAAAACGTGCTCGTAGAGTGCTCGCGCGTGTTGACGGCTACAGTCAGCGTAAACTGCCGGCTCACTCCGGCCGGAGAATGGCTGCTCGATAACTTTTATTTGATCGATGAGCAGATTCGCACGGCCAAGCGGCACTTGCCCAAAGGCTATAGCCGGGAATTGCCGCGTTTGTCGAGCGGCCCTTCGTCTGGACTTCCGCGCGTTTATGATATTGCACTGGAGGTCATTGCGCACGGCGATGGGCGGGTAGATCCGGAAATTCTCAGCCGTTTTGTGGCTGCTTACCAAACTATCACTCCCCTCAAGTTAGGTGAATTGTGGGCCATTCCTATCATGCTGCGTCTGGCACTGATCGAGAACCTCAGGCGCATTGCCGCCCGTATTGCCGCTGGCAGAATCGACAAGGACTTGGCCGACTTTTGGGCCAATCAGATGATAGAAATCGCCGAGAAGGATCCGAAGAGTCTGATTCTGGTTATCTCGGACATGGCGCGCTCGAACCCGCCGATGACGACCCCATTCGTTTCCGAATTTGCACGCCGCCTGCAAGGGCAAAGCTCCGCTTTGGCCTTGCCGCTGACCTGGATCGAGCAGTTGCTTGCCGAGTCGCACCTGACGATTGAGCGTTTGGTGCAATCGGAAAATCAGCAACAGGCCGCAGATCAGGTTTCTATCGGCAACAGCATCGGCAGCCTTCGCTTCCTCGGCGCGATTGACTGGCGCGAGTTTGTCGAATCTGTAAGCATTGTCGAACAAATCCTGGATAAGGATCCAGGTGGCGCTTACGGCAAGATGGATTTCGCTAGCCGCGATCGCTACCGTCACGTCGTTGAAAAAATCGCCAGGCATACGCGCCAGTCCGAAGCCGACGTAGCACGAGTAGCGGTCCAACTGGCGCAGCAGGGTGTGGCTGCCAAAGGCAGTGATGATCGGACGGCGCATATTGGCTTTTACTTGATTGATAAGGGATTACCTCACCTCGAACGGCTAGCGGAGGTGCGCTTACCGATCGCTGAAGCTCTGCAAAGAGTGGTTTGCCGGTTCTCTCTGTTTTTCTTTGTTGGCGTAATCACCTTGCTGACCGTGGGTTTCACCGGCGGCTTAGTCATGAAGGCGTATGGCGATGGCTTGCGGGACTGGAGCCTTGCGCTCATGGTTGTGCTCTCGGTCATCGCCACCAGCCATTTGGCGGTTGCATTGGTGAACTGGCTGGCGACCTTGCTGACCAAGCCGCATTCGCTGCCGCGCATGGACTTTTCCGAGGGCATTCCGGCGCATTCGCACACCTTGGTGGTTGTGCCGACATTGCTGACCAGCACACAGAACATTGAGGATCTGATCGAGGCGCTGGAAGTCCGGTTCCTGGCCAATCGGGACGCTTCCCTGCGCTTTGGCCTGTTGACCGATTTTCTTGACGCACCGATGGAAACACTGCCAACGGACGACGCATTGCTGCTTCTGGCGAAGACGAGAATTGAGGAACTGAATGAAAAATATACTGGCGCGACAGGTGACACTTTCTTTCTTTTTCATCGACCGCGCCGATGGAATCCGCGAGAACAGATTTGGATGGGCTACGAGCGTAAACGCGGCAAGCTTGCAGACCTGAATGCGTTGCTGCGCGGCGGGCCAAAAGATAATTTCTCGCTCATCGTCGGTGCGACGGAAATCCTGTCGGATATAAAGTATGTCATCACCCTGGATACGGATACACAGCTACCGCGCGATTCCGCCCGTCAATTTGTCGGCGCCATGGCGCATCCGCTGAATCGCCCTAGCTACGACGAAGCCAGGCAACGTGTCACTGCCGGCTATGGCATCCTGCAACCACGCGTGAGCGTAAGCCTCTCAGGGTCGAGCCCATCGCGGTATGCGCGCTTGTATGGCGGAGAACCCGGCATCGACCCGTATACGCGGGCTGTCTCCGACGTCTACCAGGATGTGTTCCGTGAAGGTTCGTTCATAGGCAAGGGCATCTACGACATCGACGCCTTCGAACACGCCCTCAGTGACCGCCTTCCCGAAAACCGCATTCTAAGCCATGATCTTCTGGAAGGTTGTTATGCAAGGGCTGGGCTGCTCAGCGACGTCCAATTGTACGAAGAATACCCAAGTCGTTACAGTGCCGATGTCAGCCGCCAGCAGCGCTGGATTCGCGGCGACTGGCAGCTGATCGGATGGTTGTTGCCGAGTGTTTCCAGATATGGGAACCGCCGTCACAGCAACCCGCTGTCGGCACTGTCACGCTGGAAGCTCTTCGACAATCTCAGGCGCAGCCTTACCTCTACGGCATTGACATTACTTCTGCTGGCCGGCTGGCTGCTCGGGCCATCGGCCTGGCTTTGGACCGGAGCGGTCATCGCGATCCTGCTGATACCTTCCTTGAGTGCCGCCATTCTGGATTTGTTTCGCAAGCCCGCCGACCTTCTGCTAAGACAGCACTTCGCCGCCGAACTGCGTGCGCTGGGAGGACGCCTCGCCCAGGCGGCACTGACACTCAGTTTTCTGCCTTTTGAGGCAAGCTTCAGCCTGGATGCGATCATGCGCACGGTCTGGCGGATGCTGATCAGCCATAACCGGCTGTTGGAATGGAACCCGTCCAGCGAGGTCAATCGTCATGGCCGCAACGATCTGCGGGCCTCGTACCGGTTGATGTGGCTTGCCCCGATGATCGCGATGACCTCGGGCATCACGCTGGCCCTCACCAGGCCAGGCGTGCTGGCCCTGGCTGCGCCCATCCTGGTGTTATGGTGGGTCTCGCCCGCCATCGCCTGGTGGATCAGTCAGCCGATCGCTCGCCGCGAGGCTCGGCTTTCCGCTGAACAGCTATTTTTTCTCAGGAAAATATCCCGCAAGACTTGGGGCTACTTCGATACCTGGGTCGGGCCGGAAGATCATTGGCTGCCGCCCGATAACTATCAGGAGTATCGCAGTGTCGGCGTCGCTCATCGCACCTCGCCGACCAATATGGGGCTTGCGCTGCTCGCGAATCTGTCTGCCTACGACTTCGGTTACCTTTCGTCCGGAGCGCTCATCGAGCGTACGGCGAATACCCTGGGGACAATGGCAGGCTTGGCAAAATTCAACGGGCACTTCTACAACTGGTACGACACCCATTCCCTGCAACCCTTGCATCCTGTGTACGTTTCGACAGTAGACAGCGGCAACCTGGGTGGACATCTGCTGACCTTGCGGCCCGGACTGCTTGAACTACCTGACCATCCAATTCTCGGACTACGATGGTTTGATGGACTTGTCGATACACTGGGAATTTTGATGGAGGCAACGGGGGGCGTCATGCCGGCCCTGCTCACGGAATTCAAGATCGAACTCGAGGCCGCCTGCCATTCCCGGCCGGCTACGCTCGCTGCAGCGCATCAATGCCTTGACGGCCTGACAGCCCGCGCCGAGGCGTTTGCTGCCAGCTTCGCTGCTGGCTCAGAAACCGATGTCGATGGCTGGGCGCGCGCCTTGGCTCGGCAGTGCCGCGCCAATTTGAATGAACTATTGTTCCTCGCGCCGTGGCTGGCATTGCCAGCCGCACCCAGCGGGCCAGACAAGCTCCCTGATATCGCCGGAATTCCAACGCTCAACGAACTGTCCCGGTTTGATGAGCAAGTACTACCTGTCATCGACCAACAACTGCAGGATAAGCAGACGCCGGTAGCGCGCGACTGGCTGATACAGCTTCGCCCGCTCATCCATGAAGCCTGCAGCCGCGCGATTGAACGGATTGCGGCCATCGAACGCCTCGCCCATCAATCAGGCGAGCTCGCATGCATGGAGTATGACTTTCTGTTTGACAAGCCGCGTCGCCTGCTGGCCATCGGCTACAACGTGAGTGAGCGGCAACGGGATAACAGTTATTACGATCTGCTGGCTTCGGAAGCGCGGTTGTGCAGTTTTGTGGCGATTGCGCAGGAACAAGTGCCGCAAGAGAGCTGGTTTGCCTTGGGAAGGCTGTTGGTGACTACCGGCGGAGAGCCCATTCTGCTGTCGTGGAGCGGCTCCATGTTTGAATACTTGATGCCGCTCCTGGTGATGCCGAGTTATGAAAACACGCTGATCGACCAGACCTACTCTGCGGTTGTGCAGCGCCAGATCGAGTATGGCAAGCAACGCGGCGTACCCTGGGGTATTTCGGAGTCCGGCTACAACACGGTCGACGTGCATCTGAATTATCAGTACCACGCCTTTGGTGTGCCGGGTCTGGGGCTCAAGCGCGGGCTTGCCGAGGATCTGGTCATTGCTCCATATGCTTCGGCGATGGCGTTGATGGTAGAGCCTGAGGCGGCCTGTCTGAATCTACAGCGACTGGCCGCTGACGGTGTGCTGGGGACATTCGGTTTTTATGAAGCCGTCGACTACACTCCTTCCCGTCAACGACGTGGAGAAGCCAGCGCCGTCATTCAATCCTTTATGGCCCATCACCAGGGCATGAGCTTGCTCTCCCTGGCATATTTGCTGCTGGACCGTCCGATGCAGCGGCGATTTGTGTCCAACCCGTTGTTCCAGGCGACTTTGTTGCTGCTCCAGGAGAAAATTCCCAAGGCCTCGGCTTTTTATGCCCAGGCCACCGAAGTATCCGATATTCTAATGGCCTCCAGCGAACCGCAGATACCGGTGCGCGTACTCAACAACCCGAACACGCTGGTACCGGAGGTGCAGTTGCTGTCGAACGGCAGGTACCATGTCATGGTCACGAACGCCGGCGGCGGCTACAGCCGCTGGAAAGATCTTGCCGTGACGCGCTGGCGCGAAGACAGCACATGCGATCATTGGGGCACTTTCTGCTACATCCGTGATATCGAGAGCGGGACGTTTTGGTCAACCGCCTATCAACCGGCACTCAAACGCTCCCAACATTACGAAGCAATCTTCTCCGAGGGGCGCGCCGAGTTTCGCCGCAGCGACCACGATTTTGATACCCATACCGACATCGTGGTGTCGCCAGAAGATGACATCGAATTGCGCCGGATACGCATCACCAACCGTGCGCGGACGCCTAGAACCATCGAGGTGACCAGTTACTCGGAGGTCGTTATCGCCTCGCCTGCCTCTGACGCCCTGCATCCGGCTTTTAGCAAGCTGTTTGTGCAGACCGAGATCATCGCTCAGTCTCAGGCGATTCTGTGCTCTCGCCGGCCGCGCGCCCTGAATGAACAGACTCCGTGGATGTTTCAATTGATGGCAGTGCATGAAGGCGAGTCCAGCGAGGTATCGTATGAAACCGATCGTGCGCAATTTATCGGGCGCGGCAATGATCTTGCCGCGCCCAAGGCCATGGCGGCTGACGGCAATCTGTCTGGCAACGAGGGCGCGGTGCTGGATCCTATTGCCGCCATCCGGCACCGGATCACACTGGCGCCCGAAGCCTCGGTGACCATCGATTTGGTCATCGGCATGGCCGATACGCGTGCCGCTAGCCTGGAACTGCTGGAGAAATATCATGATCGCCGGCTCGCCGATCGCGTGTTCGATTTGGCCTGGACGCATAGTCAGGTAGTCTTAAGGCAGCTCAACGCCACCGAGGCCGAAGCACAACTTTATGGCCGCCTCGCTAATTCGGTGATCTACGCACATGCCTTGCTGCGCGCGGATGCCAGCGTCATCATCAGTAATCGCCGCGGACAATCCGGGCTATGGGCCCACGCCATTTCCGGCGATCTACCGATAGTGCTGCTGCAAATTAAGAATTCGAGCAATATTGATCTGGTCCGCCAGTTGGTAAAAGCCCACGCCTACTGGCGGTTAAAAGGTTTGGCGGTGGATCTGATGATCTGGAACGAAGATCGTGACGGATACCGGCAGGTGCTCCAAGACCAAATCATCGGGCTGATTACCACCGGCGTTGAAGCCAATGTGTTCGACCGTCCGGGCGGCATCTTTGTACGCCATGCGGACCAGATATCCAGCGAAGACCGCATTCTCATTCAATCAGTCGCGCGCGCCATCATCACCGACAGCCGAGGCACACTGGAAGAACAAATCAGCCGTCGCGACCCAATGGAAGTGCGGGTGCCGCGCTTCAAGCCCAGCCGAAGCCACCTCCCCGCTGCCCCGGCCGCCGCCGGGGTGTCACGCAACGACCTGATTCTCTTCAACGGACTGGGCGGATTTACCGCCGATGGCCGAGAATACGTTATTACACCGGCGCCAGGCAAAATGACCCCAGCACCCTGGGTGAGTGTGCTGGCGAATCCGTTCTTTGGAAGCGTTATATCTGAAAATGGCCAGTCCTACACATGGAGTGAGAATGCCCACGAATTCAGACTTACGCCCTGGCATAATGATCCTGTGTGCGATTCCAGCGGAGAAGCTATTTATCTGCGCGATGAAGAAAGCGGCCACGTCTGGTCGCCTACGCCTTTGCCTTGCCCTGGGGCCAGCGGCTATATCAGCCGGCATGGATTCGGCTACAGCGTCTTCGAGCATACTGAAGACGGAATCCAGTCGGAACTCACGGTTTACGTGGCCCTGGACGCTTCGGTCAAGTTCTCGGCACTAAAAGTGCGCAACCAATCGGGCCGAGACCGAAGCCTGTCCGCGACCGGCTATGTAGAATGGGTGCTGGGCGATTTACCTCCAAAATCGACCCCGCATGTGATTACCGATTGCGTCATTCCTGGCGGCGCAATATTTGCCTCGAACCCCTACAACACGGAGTTTGCCGATCGGGTAGCGTTCTTCGATGTAGGCGACGCGACCTGCACCCAAAGCGGTGATCGCGCCGAGTTCATCGGCCGCAACGGCACGCTACGTAAACCGGCAGCCATGAACCGCTCTCATCTTTCCGGCAACGTAGGAGCAGCCCTGGATCCCTGCGCCGCGCTGCAGGTTTCCTTTGAACTGGGCTCGGGCCAAGAGCGGGAGATTGTTTTCAAGTTGGGTTTGGGGCGAGATATCAACGATGCCAACACCCTGGTCCAGCGCTTTCGTGGCTCGGCCGCCGCGCTCGATGCGCTTAGACTGGTACAGCAATACTGGCTGCGCACCCTGGGGGCGGTGCAGGTTGAAACGCCCGATGCGAGCATCAATATGCTGACCAACGGCTGGCTGTTGTATCAAACGCTGTCCTGCCGTGTCTGGGGACGAAGCGGATACTATCAATCGGGCGGCGCTTTCGGCTTTCGTGATCAGCTGCAGGATGTCATGGCGCTGGTACATGCTGAACCGCACAGAGTACGCGAGCAACTAGTGTTATGTGCCGGACACCAATTTCGCGAAGGCGATGTGCAGCATTGGTGGCATCCGCCCTCAGACCGCGGGGTGCGGACGCACTGCTCGGATGATTACCTCTGGTTGCCCTTGGTGACCTGCCGTTACATTCTGACCACAGGCGATTTCACTGTCCTGGACGAGCAGGCAGCCTTTCTGGAAGGACGCCCGGTTCATGCCGAGGAAGATTCCTACTACGATCTGCCCCATCGATCCGAAGAAACAGCTAGCCTTTACCAGCACTGTGTGCGAGCCATCCTGCACGGCCTTAGCTTCGGTGAGCATGGCCTGCCGCTGATGGGCTCCGGCGACTGGAACGACGGCATGAACTTGGTCGGAATGGGCGGCAAGGGCGAAAGCGTCTGGCTGGGCTTTTTCCTGTGCGAAGTGCTCAACCAGTTTGCCGGGCTTGCACGCATCCGGGGTGACCTTGTCTTCGCCGAACGTTGCCAGGCCGAGAGAGTTCAATTGAGCAAGCGCATCGAGCAACACGGCTGGGATGGTGAATGGTATCGCCGTGCTTACTTTGATGATGGCACACCGCTGGGCTCGACGAACAATCCGGAATGCCGGATTGATTCCATTGCCCAAAGCTGGTCCGTGCTCTCCGGAGTCGGGGCCCCCGAGCGCACCACAAAAGCGATGCAAGCACTGAATGGACATCTGGTTCGCCGCGAACATGGCTTAGTTCAACTATTGGATCCCCCTTTTAATACTTCGAGCCTGGATCCTGGCTATATCAAGGGTTATTTGCCGGGCGTCAGGGAGAACGGCGGCCAATACACCCATGCCGCGATCTGGGCCGCAATGGCTTTCGCTCGCCTGGGTGACCATGAGCATGCCTGGGAACTGATGACCATGATTAATCCGGTCAATCACGGCAAATCACGGGAAGGCATCGCCACCTACAAGGTGGAGCCTTATGTGGTCGCCGCCGACGTCTACGCCGTTGCTCCGCATACCGGGCGCGGCGGATGGACTTGGTACACCGGCTCCGCCGGCTGGATGTACCGGCTCATCACAGAATCCCTACTTGGTATTATCCGCGAGGGTGACAACTTGCGTTTCGAGCCGTGCCTACCTGAACACTGGCCGAGTTTCAACATGCGCTACCGCTATCGGGAAACGTTTTACCAGATCGTCGTCGTGCAGGCGGCGGATGGCCCGCTTGGCTCGACTATATCCCTGGATGGCCGCCAACTGCCTGAGGGCGTCATTCCCCTGCTCGACGATCAGCGGGAGCATCATGTTGAGGTAAAAATTATTCGAAGGTAGTCGTCCACTATGTGTGGACAGTTCAACGCTCTCGTGCCTGTCAGTGCTGTCTTTACAGAACGCTATCAAAGCGCATGTGAAGACTGTCATCATCGTTCTGAAAACGTTTGTGCCCGCGAGTGAATATAATCAGCCACACCCGGCAATGCCTGAGGGGCCAACACAGGCTGAAATAAAAATTGCTTTCGGCTGCCGGATTACTCCAAAATGTGCCCAAACGTTGAAAGGCAGGGCGGGCATATACCCGCCATCAGATGCGGGTATTAAAATAATACTTCCCAATTCAATGCGATAACTCCACAACGGGCAAGCAGGCACAACATTGAATAATGGCAAACTTTATATTGTTTCCGCGCCGTCCGGCGCCGGCAAAACCAGTCTGGTCAGGCAGCTGATTGCCGATCTGGCTCAGTTGACCGTATCCATCTCCCATACCACGCGGCCGATGCGTCCAGGCGAAAAACATGGCCAGGATTATTATTTTGTCTCTGTCAGCGAGTTTCAGGCCATGCTGCAAGCGCAGGCCTTTCTTGAGCATGCACAGGTTTTTGACAATTTCTACGGCACCGCGCAGCAGACTGTACAGGAAAATCTGAACCAGGGACTGGATGTCATCCTTGAAATCGACTGGCAGGGTGCGCAGCAAATTAAACAACTACGGCCGGACAGTGTGTCTATTTTTATTTTGCCGCCGTCAACAGAAATTCTGCTGCAACGCTTGAGAAACCGCGGCCAGGATGATGAGCAAACCATTGCGCGCCGTATGCGCGATGCCGTTACTGAAATCAGTCACCACGATGAGTTTGATTATCTTGTAGTCAATGATGTATTTGCCCAGGCGCTGACCGAATTAAAAAGCATCATCATTGCCAACCGGCTGACAAGGGATAGACAGCAACAGCGGCTTGAGCCCTTGCTGGCGGCGCTGCTTGCATAAATCTGGCTATTGGCAAGCTGTCAACACAGGCGGGCCGGGGACTGTCAGTCACCATAATTGAGAGAGTGAACCTCTTTGAGTATGCCGTTTTCAAACAGCAGTAATTGTTTGAATTTCCTCGGGCCAAAGTTATAAATCCATTCCTCAATAACTACCTGCTCGTATTGATCGATTTGAAGCGCGCCATGCGGGGGATGACGCCACCGGGTGCCGCGTAGGCCCAGCCGCTCATCCGTATACTCCGGTTCGCCACATTTTTTCAGCACCTCAATTTTATGTGCGCCGATGTCGATAATCTGACGCCCACAGCGGATTGCAAAGGCATCCGTCGTGACGATAAGAAAAAGCAAACCAAGGGACAGCAGAGCTTTTTTTTTCATCACGATAATCAGGCGGAGGCTATTGGGGATTTCAGCTTAACCTGGACTACTGAACCTTGCATGAATTATTAGCCGGCGTCTGGCTTTCATTCATAGAGGGCGTCACTCAAATCCGGCGCTTTCGGCAGTCTCTCGGGGCGGCTTTTACGGCTCTCATCCAGCTTGGACATATTGTTGTTATGTACCATGAGCAGGGCCTTATCAAAATCGGCGTTGATAAAGTTTTTGGCCAAATGTGCGCACAGGCAATACACTGCCGAATAATCTTCAACTTCCCCTGCCGCGCACTGATTGATCTTTTCGGATAGCAGCCTCATGACCGACAGGATAAAACCGTCATGCCGCCATGTCACGGGCTGTTCTATGACATCGGCGCCCTGCATGGCAATGGCGCCCAGGGCATAATAAGCAAGATCAGCAAGCCCCGCCAATATGGCCACCATGTCGCCGGATTTAAGCGCGCTGAAGGTTTCACTGCCGGCCTCCATCAGCAAGGCCTGGCGCATAATAATATCCATGTCGGACAGGCGCCTGTGCGTTCCCTGTTCGGCTTGCGGCAAGGCAATGCCTGCGTGAAATGCCCTCAGCCGTTTTAAATGTTCGTTCATGATTGCTGCCCTCGTTAGCTGTTTTAAAACACCACACGTAGGACTCTCATCGGCCTTTAAAGTTTTACCGGCTATTTTTACCCAGTGATTGCCTGATTGCGACCCGCGGCTTTGGCTTGATACAAGGCCTCATCGGCGCGTTGTACGAAAGTTCTTATTTTCATCCCAAGTTCGGGAATCAGTGTGCAGTGACCTATACTGACCGAGACATAGCCGGCAACCGTGGATTTTCCATGCACGATAGCCAATTTCTGCACCGCGCTGCGGAGCTGCTGGGCGAACGTCTGCGCCTGCTTTTCGTTGATGTTGCTGATCAGGATCACAAATTCTTCGCCGCCATAGCGGGCGACAAAATCCGATACCCGCCGTAGACAGTTGCTTAATGTTTTCGCAATGGCTTTTAAACATTCATCACCTGCCGGATGTCCGTACGTGTCGTTAAATTGTTTAAAATAGTCGATATCCATCATAAACAGGGAAAGGGGGGAGCGGTTGCGCAGCGCGATATTCCATTGAATGCTCAATTGACTGTCAAAATAACGCCGGTTATTAATGCCGGTTAAGGGATCCAGATTATTGAGAATCTGCAAGTGCTGGTTATGGTGTTGCAGATCTTCTTTCTGTTTCTGCAATTGCTGAATCAAGATCATGCGGTCGGTGACATCGCGCTGCATGCCGATATAATGGGTCAATTCGCCGTCGCCGGCATGAATGGGCGATAAACTCAGCTCGTTCCAAAACAGCGAGCTGTCTTTGCGGTAATTGCGCAGGGTAACGAGACAATATTCGCCGGCAACGATTGCATTACGGATAATGGCAATTTCGGGCTGTTTATGGTCGTTTTCATGCAAATACCGGCAATTACGGCCCAGCGCTTCGGTTGCGGTATAACCGGTAATGCGTTCAAATGCCGGATTCACAAAAACTACCGGCCGGCCTTTTTGTCTTAAATCAACAATGGTTATGCCGTCACGCGATTCATGGACGGCTTGTTGAATGATATGTACGTCAATCATTACTTACCCCGAATATGCTTGCTAGCTACGATAGAATAAAAAAAATCGCACAGTATGTTAGCACGTACTTGCATGCAGCCGTACCAATAGTAAGCCCCTGGCGGGGCGGAGAGCGATATGTCATTTCTAATTGATTTATCCACAGAGCGCGCGTTCATGCTGATGGCGGCATGGGGCCTGTTGTTTGTGCTTTTGCTGGGTCTGCTGATAAAGCAGAAGCTGCGCTATCAGGCCTTGACTGCAAGGCTCAAGGCGGCCCGGTCCGACCTATTCATCGAGCGGCCTTGGCATACCTTGTCAAGCGAGCAAGTGTTACTGATTCTCGACTCCAAGCAGACGCAAGGATTAAAACAAACCGGGGCGGTCAACCGGCTTAATCGTTATGGGCCAAACCGGCTGACTGAAAAACCGGCCCGCCCGGCCTGGCAGTTGCTGGCCTCTCAATTCAAAAGCCTCCTGATTATCATCCTGATCGCGGCGGCGGCTCTGTCCACTGCCATTGGCGGCTTGACAGACGGCATGGTTATTCTGACGGTGGTCATCATTAATGCCTTGCTCGGTTTTTATCAGGAATACAAGGCGGAAAAATCATTAGCGGCGCTTAAACACATGCTCGCCTTGCAGGCAAAAGTTCGCCGTGATGGTCAAATCAGTACCGTGCCGGCCGAACAATTAGTGCCGGGGGATATTGTGATGCTGGAAGCGGGCGATAAAATCCCGGCGGATGGCCGCATCATCGATGTACATAACCTTGAAGTCGATGAATCAGCATTAACTGGCGAATCCCTGCCGGTTGCAAAGCAATCCTCGGCTCTGGCCGGCGGGCAATTGGCTGTCGCCGAGCGCAGCAACATGCTGTTCATGAACACTGCGGTAACCCGCGGCCGTGCGGAAATGATCGTCACGGCGACCGGCATGCATACCGAAATGGGCAGACTGGCCGGACTTTTGGCCGAGGCGGAAGAGGGAGAAACCCCCCTGCAAAGGCAGCTGGACAGTTTGGGAAAACGTCTGGCCCTGATTGCTGTAGTCATTATTTCGGCGCTGTTCGCGAGCGCCCTGTGGCGGGGCGAGCCGCTGCTGCAGACGGCCTTCACTTCGATTGCCCTGGCGGTAGCAGCCATACCGGAAGGCCTGCCCGCCGTTGTTACGGTAACGCTGGCATTGGGCATGCACCGCATGGCCAGACAGCGGGCCATTATTAAACGTTTGGCGGCGGTGGAAACACTGGGCTGCACCACCTGTATCTGCACCGACAAAACCGGCACCCTCACGCTCAACCAGATGACGGCAAGATCTTTATTTTATCAGGGCCAACGCTATCGCGTGAGCGGTGAGGGATACAGTTGCGCCGGGGACATCCTGCCCGAAAATGCGAGGCATGCATCCGTCAATTTCGAGGCTTTGCTGGGGCCGGTCAGTTTGTGCAATGACAGCCAGGTGCACGAAAACCGGGCGGTGGGTGACCCGATGGAAGGCGCCTTGCGGGTGCTTGCCAGCAAAGGCGGCTGCGATCAGCAGGCGGCACTCGCCAGGTTGCCGCGCATTGCCGAAATACCGTTTGATGCCGGACATAAGTTCATGGCGACTTTTCACGGCGCCGGTGATCAGATCAAAGTGTTTATCAAGGGCGCGCCGGAAGTAGTGCTGAAACGCTGCGACACCCTGCTGGCCGAACAGGGTGTCGCAGCTATTACTCATCACACAATCCTGGCAGAAAACAGCGCCATGGCGAGCCGGGGACTGCGCATACTGGGCGTAGCCACACGCACCCTGCAGGCCAGCGCTTTCGATGCGCAAGCGGATTTATTTCAGCATATTAATCAACTGACTTTTATCGGCCTGATTGGCCTGATGGATCCGCCCAGACCCGAAGCCCTCGATGCCATCAGACTCTGTCAACAAGCGGGCATAGCGGTCAAGATGATAACCGGCGATCAGAAAGTCACCGCGACGGCCATTGCCGGAGAACTGGGTCTGTCCGGACAGACCATTGACGGTACTGAACTGGCTGATTTGACTGAACAGGAACTGGCGGCACGGATTAATGCCATTGCCGTATTTGCCAGGGCGGCCCCGGAGCAGAAGGTACGCATCATCAAGGCGCTGAAAGCATCCGGACATATCGTGGCAATGACCGGTGACGGCGTTAACGATGCGCCCGCCCTGAAAAACGCCGATATTGGCGTCGCTATGGGACTTGCCGGCACCGATGTCGCCCGCGAGGCGGCTGCCATGGTGCTGACCGATGATAATTTTGCCACCATTGTTAAAGCCGTCAAGGAAGGCCGGGCTATTTACGAGAACATGCTCAAATTTGTGCGCTTTCAACTATCAACCAATATTGGTGCAATTCTGACGGTAGCCTTGGCGCCGCTGCTAAACATGCCGATCCCGTTTACTGCCGTACAATTATTGTGGGTCAACATTATCATGGACGGCCCGCCAGCCATGGCCCTGGGGATTGATCCGCCCCGCGCGGGCGGCATGACTGAGAGGCCGCGCGATCCAAACGCACGCATCTTGTCCTGGCGCCGTTTCGGCAATCTGTTCAGCTACGGCTTGACTATGGCCGTGGGCACCCTGGCCGTTTTATATTATGGCCTGCACACGGGTGAGCAAGCCCGCGCGCTTACTCTGGCCTTCACCACCTTTGTGTTGTTTCAGGTCTTCAATGTTTTTAATGCGAGGGCCGAAAAACAGTCCGCGTTCAACAGGCAGTTTTTTTCTAACCGTTTGCTCTGGCTGGCGATTATAGGCGTGGTTCTGCTGCAAGCGCTGGTTATCTATTGGCCGCCCGCACAAGCCGTGTTTCGCACCACTGCGCTCAATCAGGCCGAATGCCTTATTGCTGCTGGTGTGGCTTCGCTGGTGCTGGTGCTGGAAGAATTCCGGAAATGTTTTACCCTTGCCATTCGCCAGCTATTGAAAAAAAAAGCGTAGAAAACACGCACAAAAAACTTTGTATGCCTGATAATCATGTTTAAAAATGGCTCAGCTTTTACTCTTTTTATTATGCTCACACCAGAATATCGCAAAATAATTACCGACGGACTCTGGCAAAATAATCAGGCGTTTGTCGCCTTGCTGGGCTTATGCCCTTTGCTGGCGGTCAGCAATACACTTATCAACAGCCTGGGCCTGGGACTTGCAACCACGATTACCCTGGTTTGTTCGAATGGCATCGTGTCGAAAATCCGCCAGTATGTGATGACGGAAATCCGCTTGCCGGTATTTGTGCTGGTGATCGCCTGTGTGGTCACCGCCATTGAACTGATCATGAATGCCTGGTTTTATGAGCTGTATAAAATCCTGGGCATTTTCATCCCGCTAATTGTCACCAATTGCGCCATTATCGGCCGCGCCGAAGCCTATGCGTCAAAGAACACTGTCGATAAGGCCGTGCTGGACGGGCTGGCCATGGGCCTGGGCTTTACCCTGGCCTTGGTGCTGTTAGGGGGGGTGCGCGAGTTAATCGGCTCCGGCACGCTGTTCACGCAGGCCGATTTGCTATTTGGCGAGGGCGCCAAAAACTGGCAAATCAACGTCATTGACGATTATTCAGGAATGTTACTGGCTATTTTACCGCCCGGCGCTTTTATCGGGCTGGGCTTGTTACTGGCTTTAAAAAATGTCATTGATGCAAAAACGGCACGATGAACTCAACAAAACGACAGGCTATTTTTGACCGCCTGGCCGCCGCCAATCCCGAACCGACCACTGAACTGAACTATAACAGCGATTTTGAGCTGTTGATTGCGGTCGTATTATCCGCCCAGGCTACCGACAAAGGCGTCAATAAGGCCACCGCCAAGCTGTTTCCCATTGCCAATACGCCAGCGGCGATTCTGGCTTTAGGTGAACCCGGCTTGAAAGAATACATCAAGACCATCGGCTTGTTTAACAACAAGGCCGCCAATATTATCAGCCTATGCCGGCAATTACTGGATAAACATGCGGGACAGGTGCCGAAAACCCGCGCCGAACTGGAAGCGCTGGCCGGGGTGGGCAGAAAAACCGCAAATGTGATCCTCAATACCGCGTTCGGTCATCCTGCGATTGCGGTCGATACCCATATTTTCAGGGTCGCCAACCGCACGCGCATCGCGCCCGGCAAAAACGTTCTGGACGTCGAACTAAAACTGAATAAATGCGTACCCAAACATCATAAGAAAGACGCGCACCATTTGCTGATACTGCATGGCCGTTACACCTGCATGGCGCGAAAGCCCCGCTGTCCGGACTGCATCATTGCCGACCTGTGTGAATATAAGCAGAAGACAGGCAGTCCTCTCTGACGCTTGCAAGGCAGGCATGAGAGCAGAAATTTCGGAACCGGAACATCTCCGGATGATCATCCTGGGATAGGCTCGCAAATAATTTCCCTAAATCCATTTGTAGGGACGACTTTAATCGCCGAGGGCGAGTAACTATTCAGCGTTTTAAAAAAGTCATGGCCTACACTGTCATTTCGACCAACGGGAGAAATCTTAAACCGCCGGTTTCAGTGGGTTGCCTCAAGATTCCTCGTTTCACTCGGAATGACAAAGGAATCAAAGGGGTCAGACTCTGAGGTATCCCCACGAAATTACCCTTTTTCCAGTGAGTCGAAGTAGTCTACTAAAAGCATAGCATTATACACAAGTCCATAAATCCCTTATAATTCAACAATGTTGCCAATCGGCAACAGCATTGATTTTATTGTGTTTTTTCGACTTATGTATAAGGGCTTGTACTAAAAGGGCTTGCGCCTGTTCCAGCATTGAGGCAGACATCTCAAAGGCGACATAGCGGCGGGCGATTCGGGCGAGAAAAATAACCGAATACGGTGAGTGCTCCTGGTTGCTGTTGACTTTGATATGCCGTTCAATAGCAGCGCCTTTTAAACAAATCCCAGTGAGCCAGAGCGCGAAAATAATGAGCGCTGCAATTAATAACAGGTTGGCGCGGCGTTGCGCTTCAATCCGGCTTTCGCTGGTGAAATCCAAACCATAATGTGTGCTTTTGGTGTCTCGTAAGCTTTCCTCAATTTGCATGCGGCTTCGATAATAGTCCACGACCCGTACCGCAGAATAGGCTTTTAGCGAGGACGATACGACCAGAAGCCATGGCTCTTTTTCGCGGTCCGCATGTTTGCGACTGGCTTTGGATTTGGCTGGGTGATGTTGAGCGGTCAGGTGTTTCCGGCCTTTAGCGGGCCGAAAGAAAGTCACCAGTTCACCGGCTAACGGATGACTACGCACCCAACGGGCCGAGCCCAAGCACTTGGGTTTTCGAGTGGCTTTGGCGTACAGCGATTTTGCCGCCAGCCAAGCGTCCGGCCGGTCGGCCGGTCGGCCCAGGCAATGAAATCCCGGTTGCGAATGCGTCCGAGCCAATGCCAGCCCAAACCTTCCACTTCGCGAAAGAACGGGGTGCGAAATCCGGAATCGGCGACGATGATGGGCGTTACAGTAGGTGGCAGCAATGTTTGTAAACGCATCAGAAATTGCTGTTGTATACGGCGGTTGCCCAGCTTTTTACGGGGATGGATTTCTTCGTACAAGGTGACGGAACGTCCTCCCGTTGGCAGCGCCGCGCGTAAGAGCTGCTGATGCTGATCCGCCGTCTGGGGCGACCAGTCGACAAGGATTAACGGCATGGGCAGGGACTGCAACAACCACTGGGTCATAGCACCGTATAGCGCCATGCGTTCGGTGTTGAGATGGCGATTCCCGGCTAAGCGATCCATCCGTTTGATTTTATGTTTGATATAGACAGGTCCGGAAAGCGCCCGCCCGAGCGCCGTAATGGATACTGACGCTCCACTCAAACCAGCCTCGACAGCAGCCATCAGAGCCTGGAGCCGGGTAGCATGAATACTGGGAGTTTTTCTTTCAATAAGTTATGCAGCAGAGCGATAATCGACATAAATTTATCCTCTCAGGTTGCTATTTTAGAATGAATTATTATGCTCAGACTGGCTAAATCTTGTTTTTATCCTAATTTTTCCCAGCAATGCATTGTTTTTTATTGATATTTTGTGGGGATACCTCAGGGTCAGACTCGATTGATTTTAAAATGAGCTGACTTCCTGTCGCTGCCCTTGGCAGCGGGCTCTACCCGCCGCGCCAGTTGTAATTGAATGCGTTCCTTGAAGGGGCTGTTACCCAATACCCACGCCTTGTTAGTCGCAGCCCTGATTTCGATTATCTGGGCTTCAGAAATCGACTGATTGAACAGCGCTCTATAAGCTGCCTGACGAGTACTGTCGTCAGTCCCCAAACGTTGAAATTCAAAATGAGGGGTAACTAACTCATCGGTTTGTCCCAGCGCATTAACACGATAACTCGACCACGGATACTCTACCGGATCGGTCACCATGCCGGCACGCACCGGATTTAGCTCAATATAGCGCATGCAGGCCAGCAAGAACAATTCGCTGTCGATCAGTGTCGCCTTGTAACGGCCTTCCCAAAGCGTGCCGGTGCGCCGATAACAGAAATTGAAGTATTGAACATAATAACGCCCCAGCATTTGCAGCGATTTGCTCAGGCCAGTTTCGGAAAAAGGTGTCATCAGCACATAGGCATGCACCTGGCAGTCATGTTTTTTGCAGGCCGCCAGGAGCTTGGAGAATTCGTATAATAATTTTTCATAGTCATTTTTGACGCCGTTTTACAGGATAAATCTGCTTTTTGCATTAAAAATTGGTTACTCTTATTGCATAATGACAAGTACTTTCAACGGTTTCAACAGCATTTGGCTTACAAATCGTATAAGCGACATTACTTTTAAAACTTAAGCATACCGCCTTGAAAACAAAAGCACATTTTTTAATTCTTTCCCTATTCGTTCTGTTGGAGGCTGCAGTGAATGCACAAGAAACAAACGATATCCTTGAAAATAAGGTTCAGACACTGCTCGCGCAAATGACGCTGGAAGAAAAAGTCGGGCAGATGACACAGATCGACTTTCGCGTGATTTCAGTTGAAAACGGTCAAGATGCTGAAAATCCTATCGATCAAGCCAAATTAGAAGACGCAGTGCTGAATCACCATGTCGGCTCGATATTGAACACGCCGACCACACCCGATAACAAAGCCCAGTTGATTGAAAAATGGCGAAAAATGACTCAATCCATTCGGGCGGTGGCCGCCAAAACGCGTTTAAAAATTCCGGTGATTTACGGCATCGATGCGATCCATGGTGCGAACTACACACAAAATGCGGTGTTATTTCCGCAAGCCATCAACATGGCGGCGACCTTTAATACCGAGCTGTCCTTGAAAGAAGGCGAAATTACTGCCCGTGAGGTGAAAGCCTCCGGGCTGGACTGGAACTTTTCGCCAGTGATGGACATCGGCCGCCAGCCGCTATGGCCGCGTTTGTGGGAAACCTACGGCGAAGACGTGCATCTGGCCAGCGCCATGGGTAGCGCCTATATCAAAGGTCATCAAGGTGATGATTTTTCCGCGGCTAACAAAGCGCCGACCTGTTTGAAGCACTATGTTGGCTACAGCTACCCGCTCAACGGTAAGGATCGCACCCCGGCCTGGATAGGCGAACGGGCGCTGCGCGAGTATTTTCTGCCGAGTTTCGAAGCCGGCGTCAAAGCTGGTGCGCCGACGGTAATGATCAATTCCGCCGAGGTTGACGGCATTCCCGGTCACGCCAATTATCAATATTTGACCACCATTCTGCGCGGCGAAATGGGCTTTAAAGGCTTCGCGGTTTCTGACTGGGAAGACATCATTCGCCTCTACACCCGCGACAAGATGGCGGCTTCCCCACGCGAGGCGGTAAAAATCGCGGTGATGGCCGGTATCGATATGAGCATGGTGCCGTTCGATTATTCGTTTTACGACTTGCTGTTGGAATTGGCCAGAAGTGGCGAGGTGCCGATGGCGCGTATCGATGAAGCGGTGTCGAGGATACTCAGAGTCAAATATCAAAGCGGCTTATTTGAACGGATTGAGCCAGCGTTGGCGGTGGAAAGCAATTTCGCCACCGAGGAAGCCGTTGCTGTCAACCGCCAGGCTGCGCGGGAATCGATTATTCTCGCCAAAAACGACAACCATATCTTGCCGCTGAGCAAACAGGCCAGCGTGCTGGTCACCGGACCGACCGCCAATTTGCTGAGTGTGATGAACGGTGGCTGGACCATCACCTGGCAAGGTGCTAGCGAACATCTTTACCCGCAAGATAAATTAACTCTATTAGAAGCCATTCAGCAAAAAACCAGCGGCAAGGTGACTTATGTTGGTGGCCAGGCCTTTACCGATGAGATCAATATTGAGCAGGCGGTGACGGAAGCCCGTGACCACGATGTTGTCATTATGGCACTGGGCGAAAAACCTTATACCGAAACCCCGGGCAACATCGAGACGCTGAATCTCGATCCGGTTCAGTATCAGTTGGCCAGGGCGATATTCGCCACCGGCAAGCCGGTTGTGCTGGTAACCTTCGGCGGCCGGCCGCGGATCATTACCGAGCTCGCCGAACAAGCCCAGGCGGTGGTGCTGGGCTTTTTGCCGGGCATGGAAGGCGGTCCGGCGATGGCGGATATTCTATTCGGTGACGTGAATCCCAGTGGCAAATTGCCTATTTCCTATCCTCGTAATACTAACGATATTGTGTTGTACGACCATAAACCAATTGAGGCCTTTGAGTGGAATCAGTATCAACCGCTGTACCCGTTCGGTCACGGTCTGAGCTATACGACTTTCGAAACCAGCAGCTTGCAGTTGAACAAAGATAAGATCACTATCGGCGATGATATTGAGATCAGCGTTAACGTTAAAAATACCGGTACGTTGACTGGCAAGGAAACCGTGCTGGTCTATTTAAACGATGTGGCCGCGTCGGTCACCCGGCCCAACAAGCAGTTGAAAGCGTTTAAAAAGGTCGAGCTCAAACCCGGCCAGCAGCAAACCCTGCAAATCACGATCACGCCGCAGGATATGTCGTTCATCGGAATTGATATGAAACGGATCGTCGAACCCGGTGAATTTAAGATCATGGTTGGTAATGAAATCGCCTATTTCAATGTCGTGCAAAACTGAACGGATTACGGGTATGTGCTTGGTTAATAAAGAAAATGCTGGCAATCAGCCTTACTTGGGCTCGTTGGCCATTTTGACCTCGCTGTTTTTTATCTGGGGTTTTATCACCTGTCTGAACGACATCCTGATACCGCATTTAAAAGCAGTGTTTACCCTGAACTATACCCAGGCGATGTTGATTCAATTCTGTTTCTTCACTGCTTATTTTTTGGTGTCGGTGCCCAGCGGCTATCTGGTCGAAAAAATCGATTATAAAGGCGGCATTATTGCCGGTTTGGCAATAGCCGGCAGCGGTTGTCTCCTGTTTTATCCGGCGGCCGGGCTGCATTCTTATCCGTTGTTTCTGACCGCCTTTTTTGTGCTGGCTTCCGGCATCACCTTGTTGCAGGTGGCCGCCAATCCTTATGTCACCGTTCTGGGCGATACAAATACCGCCTCCAGCCGCTTGACCTTGACCCAGGCTTTCAATTCACTGGGTACTACACTGGCGCCATATTTCGGAGCGCTGTTTATTTTGTCCAATGCGGTGAAAAGCGCCGATGAGATCAAGCTACTGAATCCCGAGCAATTATCGACCTATCAGGCGGTGGAAGCCGCGGCGGTGCAGAATCCGTATTTGTTGTTGGCAGCGGTGCTGTTTTTAATGGCGGCTATTTTTGCGTTGCTGAAACTGCCTAAAATTACCGACGAAATCCAACAGACTGCGGCGATGGCCGAAGACGATCGCGGCAGTGCCTGGCAGTACCCGCATCTGGTGTTGGGTGCGCTGGCTATTTTTGTGTATGTCGGCGGCGAAGTGGCGATCGGCAGTTTTTTGGTCAATTTTCTCGGCGAACCCGGCATCGCAGGGTTAGCGGAGCAAGACGCCGGAAAATATGTGTCCTTTTACTGGGGCGGGGCTATGGTCGGTAGGTTTGCCGGCGCTGCAGTGATGCAAAAAGCACATCCCGGCAAAGTATTGGCATTCAATGCCTTGATGGCAATGTGTCTGGTACTGGCGACCATGCTCGGCAGCGGCCGCTTCGCGATGGTTACTATTTTGGCGGTGGGCTTATGCAACTCCATCATGTTTCCGGCCATATTTTCCCTGGCATTGACTGGTTTGGGACGGCATACCGGGCAGGGTTCCGGTATCCTCTGCGCCGCTATTGTCGGTGGTGCGATTTTGCCGGTAGTGCAAGGCGCATTTGCCGATCATATCGGTATTCAAAACGCATTTTTTGTACCGTTGTTGTGCTACTTGTATATCTGGTATTACGGCTATCGCAGTATGCGTCGATAGCGCAAAAATTTAACAGACTGCAAAATACACAAGGTCCGGAGCAGTATTTGTAACTGGCTTACTGGTCTTTGTTTCGGGTGAATTCATCATCTCCTCCATACGATTTCGATACCCAGCTTCTCCACACAATCCAGCAGTATTGGAGTCTGACTTCTTTAATTGCTTTGATTGCAGAACAAATACAAGGGGAATGCCGTACAATATTTGCGAGAAGCCAGATTGCATGTCACGAGTTTTGTAAGTACCTCACGCGTTATTTAATGTTCAATTGTTGCGTAAACATAACCATGGTTGCAATTAAAGCAGTTTCACAACGAAATTAAAGATTTTATGGAAGAACTATTTATCGGTTGGCTTAAAGAATACGGTTACGTTATTTTGTACCTGTGGACCATCCTGGAAGGAGAAATGGGTCTGATCATGGGTGGGATCATGTCTCATACCGGCGACATGCAGTACTTCATGACGGTTTTTATTGCGGGTTTGGGTGGATTCACTGGAGATCAGATCTATTTTTACATTGGCCGCTTTAATAAAGGTTTTATTCAGCGCAAACTGCATAAACAGCGGCTTAAGTTTGCAATTGCGCATTTGCTGTTAAAAAAATACGGTTGGCCCATTATTTTTATGCAACGCTATATGTATGGTCTGCGTACCGTTATTCCCATGTCGATTGGCATCACCAAATATTCGGCAAAAAAGTTTGCATTGATTAACCTGATTAGCGGCTGGGTATGGGCTGCGATCACCGTAACGCCTGCTTATTATTATGGTGCGGAAATATTAAACTTATTGGCTTATGCCAAACAGCATTGGTATTTTGCGATGCCAATAGCGGGAGGATTTTTTTATTTCGTTTATGCCTATTTTCAAAAACTGGAGCGGCATTTCTTACAAAAACGCAATGGCCGTTTTTCGAACTCTTAAAAGAAAGAATCAAATCAAGGGGTCAGACTCCAATACTGTGTGCCGCTTGCTTTTCCCCGCTACGAGGTCTCTGAAATTTGCTGTATTGAACAATAGTCGGTTATTTCTCCCAGAGAATCAAGTATGTGACTATATCAATGATTCCACAAACTTTTGCCTTTACCTCTATTTTTACGATATTTTTTGCTGTAAATAATCGCCCCAATCAGTAACACAGGCCAAAACAGGAAAAATAAGAGTTTTAAAATAAGTAACCATTCCATTTTTATTCTCCACAAAAGTAACAAATTTGAGACAGAGGCTGGCAAAGAAAGTTTATTTTCAGAAAAACAATGAAAAAAACGGGTAGAGGAAGCAAGGGAGTCAGGTCTTGCATGTAAGCATTTTATAATTCAAAAGTTGCTTTAAGCGCTCGACTCACTGTTGAATAATGAACACCAAAGGCCTCGGCTATTTGTTGCATCGTGTAATCTCCGGTTTCATATGCGGCCTTCATTCCTAACTTTTGGTTTTCAAATTTTACAACATAATGATCTAAAGAAGTTCCGATCGAGCGTCTATGAGCTCGCGGTATCTCTTTTATCTTAGTTGAATCCGGGGGTATTTTACCTTGCATGGCACGTACAAAATTTTCATCACCCAAGTAAATTTGATTCTTCAACTTCCCCCAAACAGACGGTAAGCCCACGCCCGCTCTGACAAAGTCTTTATATCCAATAATTGCCTGAACTCTATTCGAGCCGAATTGCCCCAGAAGCCAATCCGTTTGCAGCCATTTCTGAGGCGCGATATGGCCTATCATACCCCGGTAACTGCTCCATTCCCAGTTCTCGGTATCTTTGACCATGCCTGCTCGAACCGGATTCAAAACCACATAACGCGCTAACTCAAGGAGGTGGCTATCTTTTTCCACCAAAATAGCTTTATAGCGACCCTGAAAAACATGACCAACTCGCCCATGCCGACGATTGAACTTCTGGGTGTAAACGCCATTAAGTTGACGCATACCCTTTGATAAATTGCCCTCGGCAGTTTCAATGACGATGTGATAATGATTAGACATAAGGCAATAAACGTGGCAGATCCAGTTGAATCGAGCACAAACTTCACCCAATAAAAGCAACCAATCTGCCCGGCCTTCTTCATCAAGGTAAATACTATGCCTGCCATTGCCTCGGGAGGCGACATGATATAAACCGCCAGCTAATTCTAATCTTAAAGGTCTTGTCATGAGGCATCAGATTAGTAGATGCTTGCTTTATTGCAAGACCTGACCCCGTTCCTTGCCGCGGCCTTCTTCATCAAGGTAAATACTATGCCTGCCATTGCCTCGGGAGGCGACATGATATAAACCGCCAGCTAATTCTAATCTTAAAGGTCTTGTCATGAGGCATCAGATTAGTAGATGCTTGCTTTATTGCAAGACCTGACCCCGTTCCTTGCCGTTCCTTGTGACCCCGTTCCTATGAGACCTGACCCCGTTCTTAGGTTCAGATTGTGGTTCGCTATCGCTCTCACAATCTAACCTTATTCGTTAGGCCAATGTTGGAATGTTAGACCTGACCCCGTTCTCTGTGCTATTAGTCAAATATTTGTTCATCAAATGTATAAAATGTTTCGCCGTTGATTTCCCTCGACAACGGCCTTTCTTTCCATTGCTTCGCGAGATTGTAAGCATTTTTAGGCTTAGCAGCACGGTAGAATGAAAGCGTAAGATCAACAATTTTATGAATTATCTCTTCCGGGAATTTGTAAATCTTTCCTACGTGGAACAAATATATTTTTTCTAGGATTTCTATTTGCTCGCCAGGAGCTGTTGACTCCATCTCTACTTTATACTCTCTAATAAAATGCTCCATGGCTTGTGTAGCCACAGGGCTTTTAGGTACTTCTGTCTTGTTGGCATGTAGAACCCCAAGAAAATTCAACCATTCCCTGTTTTGTGGCTTCTGAAACATTTGTTCTGGATTTAAAGGCATAAACTACCTATTTCCCCCTATGAAATCTAACGTGATGTATACGACATCACTTGCCCAATAATCCAGACAAAATGCCGTATAATCATAATAATTGAAAATATCTCATTGTTTTTCATGAAAAAATACAGAACAACACAACAAGCCATGCAAACAAATACGACATCCTCGCAGCCAAAGAAATTATTGGAAGAAGTGGAAGAAGTGCGCGATAAGATTCGTTTCAATCACTATAGTCTAATTGTTAATTAAGCCTATCTTCTAATAAAAAATTCATTTTGTATCATGGCAAGCGCCATCCGCGAGAAATGATTGCTGTCGAAGCAAGTTGCCTGGATGAAACAACATTAGGGCTACGAATTCCCGGATTACGCTACCCTTCATCCGGGCTACTGCTTGCTGCTACTGCTTATATTTCAGCCTGAAATTTATCAACCAGGCCGGTGATGCGCTCGATTTTCTGATTGACGGTGGCCGCAAAAACAGCTTCATCGGCCAACAGTTTGACGGTTTTTTTGGCCCGGGTAATGGCCGTGTACAGCAGTTCTTTGGTGAGAACGGGATTGATGGTGTCGGATAAGGCGATCAAGACTTCTTCAAATTCGGAGCCCTGGCTTTTGTGGATGGTCATCGCAAAAACGGTCTCGCAATGCGGGATGCGTGTGGGCAGGTATTTTTTAACGCTGCCGTCGGCGCGCCGAAAAAATACCATGAGTTTTCCGCCTTGATCCTTATCGGGCAGGCAAATACCGATGTCGCCGTTATACAAATGCATGCCGGGATTATTTTGGGTGACCATCACCGGGCGGCCCGAATACCATAAGCCGGATAGATTAATCAGATTTTGCCCGGCCAGTTGTTGTTCGACCCGGTCATTAATGTCGGCCACGCTGTTTTTGCCCTGCCGGTTTGAACACAAGACCTGAAAGCGGTTGAATGCCCGGTAAATGGCGTCAAATTCCGCGCCACCTTTAATCAGGCGCAAATAGTCTGTTTGCTGGTCGGCGACATACTCCACCAAATTCTCTTGCAGCAGCCCTATATTGGCTTCACCGGCCTGCAAAATCTGCCAGGCCACATCGCTCTGCTGCAGGTTGACCGCGACGGCCAGTTTTTTGATTGCTTCATCAAAGCGGTGTGATTTTTTCAATTCCACGGTATGCGCCGGCAAGGCCAGGGTTAAATCGGCGAGCACCGCGCCGGATTCAACGGAAGCCAGCTGATCTTTATCACCGAGCAAGATCAGCCGGGCGCCGGGCTTTAAGGCATCAATCAACTTGCTCATCAAGGCGAGGTCTACCATAGACGCCTCATCCACCACGACCAGGTCATAAACCAGTGGTTGCCTGGCATGATGCCGAAAATAGGGCGACGGCGGTTTTGCGCCCAATAACCGGTGCAGTGTGGTCACGGTTTCCGGAATATGTGGTTGAACCGGCTCCGGCAAAGCGCCCTTGTTAAAGCCGATGGATTCCTGCAGGCGCATCGCCGCTTTTCCGGTGGGCGCCGCCAGGGCGATATGCAGAGGCTGCTTTGCCGATTCCTGCACTAAGGCCAGAATTTTGACCACGGTAGTCGTTTTACCGGTTCCCGGCCCGCCGGTAATGATGCTGAATGACTGCTGGAGCGCCATTTTTGCCGCTTCCCGCTGCCAATCGATAGCATCTGTTTGATCAGGAAAATAACGCTCAAGCAGGGCATCCAGGTTGTCAACCGGATGCGTTGCCGCCATCATCGCCTGAATCTGCATTGCCAGGCGGTTTTCATACTCCCAATAACGCTGCAGATAGAGCCTGTCCTTTTCCAGAACCAAAGGCAGGTGCGCCGGGGCCTGACCGGGCAGAGCCGTCAATCCGGAAGCCAATAGCAGTTCTGCGTCCTTGTCGTCTATTTGAATACAATTGTGCCCTTGATTTTGCTCATAGGACACCGATATGACTAACTTTTCAAAAGCCTGTTTTTGCGCGGCATCCAGCCTTGCGCGCTGGCTTAGAAAGCGGGCGAAAGCCATGTCGAGCCGGGTGATTGATGGTTCTTGTGCAATCATGTTGTGGGTTTGATTGGGTAATTTTTTAAATCCATGCGCACATGCAAGATCGCCAATACATCAATATAAAGTTCGCTGACCTGGTAAAAAATCAGATGTCTATCGACTTGCAGGGAACGATAACCTTCCTTTATCTCCGGTCTGGCTTGTCCAAGATAAGGGTTGTCCAGCAACAAATGCAGTGATTGCTCAATCAAGGTCGTGTATTTTTGCGCTTGATTCAGGCCCCAGGTTGAAAGCGTGTAGCGCCAGCTTCTCTCTCAGTTTGTCGAGCTTTATCTGATAAACCAGTTCTTCACTGCTTTCCATAAATCGCAGCGCTTCGCGTATGACTTCACTGGCATTGTTATAAAGACCTGACTGAACTTTTTCTTTGACGATTTTTTCAAGCTCGGGGGGTAAGCGAAATATTCATGGTAATGACCTCGTTTTCAAACAAACCCACGATAACAAAGTTTATCAATCATTGCATATCTTCTAATATAGATTTTGGTAACTATTCAGAGCGTTCATGACAGGTAGTTGGTTTTTCCTGTCATTTCGACCAGAGCGAAGAATGCTAAGACCTTGTCATCTCGACGTGAGGAGATATCTGACTTGCCGAAGCTTGTGAAGATTCCTCCCTTTGGTCGGAATGACAGATGAGACTGTATAGTTATAGACTTTGTTGCTCAGCCTCCAAACAGCTTCGCCAGGGCTTCAACCTTCGCTAAATCCGGCCTGTCCCGATAAACCCCGCTCATCGGCAGCTCAGGCTGCATGCCGCGCACAAACAAATACCTCACGCCGCCAAAATGGCTCTCATACGCATAATCCGGCAGGCGTTTTTGCAGATACTGGTGCAGCACCAGGGTATAAATCCAGTATTGCAGCCCGTAATTGTGTTCGCGCATGGCATGGGTCAAGCTGGCGCTGCTGTAATCGGCCAACGCGTTGGTTTTATAGTCCATCACGTAATAACGGCCGTTATGTTCGCAAATCAGGTCGATAAAGCCGGTCAGATAACCGGACATTTGTTTGCTGGTTAAGGGTTGAAAAGCCGGTGATTCCTGCAGAATGTGATTGATATAGCTGGCATCGATGGCCTGCATGGAGAGATAAAACGGCATTTCTTTTAAGCAGCGGTTTTCCGCCAGATTCATCAGGCAAAAAGTGGCATCCGTATCGGACAGCGGCGTGGTGACGACGGCCTGCAAAAGCACATTGAGCATGTCCGGTTGTGCTAGCCTTAGGCCATAACGCTGACAGGCCTGATCCCGTTGCTGCGAAATATCCACGCCCGCTGCCAGATCGGTAAAGGCATTTTTTTCCAGTAAATCATGCACGACATTACCGGTATGCGCGCCCTTGGGCAGGGCTATTTCCGGCTTTTCCGTTACAGCTTTCGCCGGGGCGATCGGCTGAGCGCCTTTTTCTCCGGCCCTATCCTCAGGCAATTCGGGCGCATCATGCAGGCTTAAGGCCGACAGGGCGGTATAACTGCTCATTTGCCAGGACGTGTATAAAGACAGCCTACGCCGCTGCCTCGCCTGAAAACCCGCCTGCATACCCGCTTGCTGATAAAACCCGCTGATTTCGCCCGGCACATCGAGGAGCTGATAAGCAAAGGCGTTAGCCATAAGTTCATAAAACGCTCTCAATGTCGCCTGTTGCCGAGAAAAATCGGCACCGGCAAAATCCAGCAGCCAGGCCATGGCCGACTCATTTTCAGTTTTTTCGGAGCGCACATCGGCCCAGGCAATATAACAGCGGTACTTGGCCCGGGTGACCGCCACATAAAACACGCGCAAGTCTTCCGCCAATTCTTCCGTTAACGCCTGTTTACGGTGTCGCTCAAAATGTTCCGAGCCCAGGTCGGCAATCATGCGGCCCTGATCATGGCATTTAACCAACTCGCTTTCGCTGTTTAAACGATGACTGCGCTGCCACAGATAAGGACAAAATACCACCGAATATTCCAAGCCTTTGGCGCGATGCATGGTGACGATCTTGACCGCGTCCTCGTCACTTTCAAGACGCAACTGCTGATCTTCGGCGCTGGCTATTTCCTGTTCCGCCCTGGTAATGGCGGAGCGCAGCCAATCCAGCGTTTTATTGATGCCCAAATGCTCATCAACGGCCGCCTGCTGCACCAGCTCGATCAGATGATGCAGGTTGGTCAATTGCCTTTCCGCCATGATCGTTTTTGACACATGGGGCCTGATGTTTTCCTGCGCCAGCAAATGCTGCATCATCGCCATCAGACCTTTTTGCTGCCAATCCTGAAAATAGCTTAAGAAACGCGATATCCAGGCATCCAGTTCGGTCTCGTTATTGATGGTCTGATAAAGCTGCTGCCCATCCAGATCGAACCAGCTCAAGGTCAAGGCCTGCTTGAGTAGCCCGCTATCGCCGGGATGCGCCACGGCCTGCAACAAAAGGTATAAATCCGTCGCTTCCTGCGCCGCAAAAACGGACTCGGTGCTGTTTAACACCGAAGGCACGCCCGCTGCGCGCAAGGCCGCTTGATAGTCTCTGGCCTGGCTGTTGGTGCGCACCAGAATGGCGATATCTTTGGGCTGAAGAGGACGCACTTGATCATCGACACCGTTACGCTTGCCTGCCAGCGTGTAGGGCCCCTGCAGCAACTGCAACACTTCATTAACGACTGCTACCCGGATCGCTTCCGCTGCCTTGCCGACCGTCCAGAAGCCGGTTTTGCTGTCGCTTTGCGGCAATTGCCACAGCATCATCGGCGCTATGGCTTGGCCAGACTGAAGCAGGCTGCCACTCTCCGCCGACAAGGCCGGTTGCACATCGTGAAACGCCAGATCATCCAGCAAAAACGCGCGTTCTCGTTGGAACAAGGCATTCACCGCATCGACCAACTGGGGATGCGAACGCCAGTTTTTTCCGAGCGTAAATTGATGCTGCGCCTGTTGTTGCGCGTCGAGGTAAGAATAAATATCGGCGCCGCGAAATTTATAAATCGCCTGCTTGGGATCGCCGATCAAATATAGATACTGGCTTTGCGCGGCAAAAACGCGAGAAAAGATGAACCACTGGGCTTGGTCGGTATCCTGAAATTCATCGATCAAGGCGGCTTTAAAACGCTGCTGCAACTCTCCGCTCAGCAAAACGCCTTTTTCACCTTGCAGCGCCTCGGACAGCCGCGTGATTAAATCATCAAACGACAGCACATTGAGCCGCTGCATGCGCTTGTCCATATCCACGCGCAAGGCTTCCAGCAGGGCTCTGCGCAGCACCAGGGTGATTTTGCTGAACGCCGCGGCCAGCGCATCGAAAGGCGCGGTATTAATGCCTAGTCCGGCCAGATATTCAGCCTTACGTTCATCACCGGTCTGTGTTTTATTGGCTCTGAACTTGTTGCCATGCAGTCCCTCCATCAACCCGTTCTTAGTCAATAAAGCCAAGGCTTCAGGGCTTGGAATTTGTGTGTTCTCGCCCTGCAGCCAAGCCCTTAGAGACCGCACATGCAGATCAAAACCATCGCTATAGCCGGCCTTGAACTTTTCGTCAGCAAAGCAGGCCGTCAAGGCTTTTGCACATTCCTCCAGCGGGCCCTTTGCCGCGTCGGCCCGCTCTTGCAAAGCCTTTAACGCGGCATCCAGGCTTTCATTCTCAGGATAAACGCTGACATGGGCGGCAATAAAATCGACACTGGCCAGCAAGGCATCCGGGGTTTGATAGTTCGCCGTTAATACCGAAACCGCCCAGGCCGGCCGCTGATAAATCTGCTTGCGCCAGAAATCGTCGGCACAGGCTTGTTTGATCACAGCCAGATCGCCGGTTAATTCCGCATCGAACAATTGCCCACTTTCCAGCGCATGTTCTCTTAAGACACGCTGACAGAAGCCGTGTATGGTAAAGATGCCGGCCTGATCGATATCCAGCAGCGCCAGATCCAGGCGCCGCTGGACCAGCCCGGTGTCAATGTCGAGATTCACCAGCCATTCCAGAACATTGGCATCGACATCATAAATGCTCCCGTCCAAAGCTCTTCTGGCTTCCGCCAATCTGCCGCGCACTCGATATTTAAGCTCTTCCGTTGCCGCTTTGGTAAATGTCACCACCAGCAACTCATCAATCTTCATGTCCTGTTCGACCACAAAACGCAAGACCAGCATGGCGATGGCATAGGTCTTACCCGTTCCGGCGCTGGCTTCAATCAGGTTGATGCCTTTGAGTAATTGGGTCCGGACCGGATCAAAATAAGGTGTAGCCATGAGGAATATGTTGTTATGAATGGTGGGAGCGACGCCTTCGTCGCGACTGGAGACCTTTAATCGCGACGAAGGCGTCGCTCCCACGCAATTGTGCTTTCAGGATTATTTCGTAATCAGATCAACCAATTTTACAAATGCGGGATTGAACAAGGTTAAGCCAAAAACAATAAGCCCTATCAATACTTTCAACCATACGCCGAGTTGCTTAACCTCAGCCCGAAGTTCACTAATCTCTGCAAGCACTTCGTTAATCTCGGCGCGTACAAATTCCTTGGTGGCCAGCTCGGCACGCAATTCATTGTATAAATCCGAATCATACTTTTATAGATCATTGTTGATTTGTAGCTATTCAGCGGTTTCTCGCAAACTATTTGATTTTTTTGTCATTTCGACCACAGGGAGAAATCTTAGGCGCTGGAGACACTATCCAGGCTTAAGATTCCTCGCTCTGCTCGGAATGACATGACGCTTAATAGTTACGTTGATTTTAACGTTGCTGGATGAGGCCATGGGAGCGGCTTTAGCCATGCTTATCGGCGACGAAGGCGTCGCTCCCACAAGCGCGCTTACGGATTATACACAGTATTCATCATGCGCAGCATTCCAGACGGGTTGCAGCAAGCGCCGGCATTGCTGCTCAAAAGTCTCGCCCAGCACCAGGCTGATGTCCGTTACATTCGCATACAGCCGCTGGAGTTCCGGCTCATAGGGTTGTTGGGCGGCGCGCGCCAGTTGTTCGATGGCGGCTTCCAGCGCGGACTTGGCCGCCCGGCTGCTGTTTTCCAGTTTATGCGCCTGTTTAAGGTAGGCTAAAGCCGCTTCGACAAAAAACGCATCAGGTTGCTGCTGGCCCAGCCGGTATATTTCGATCAACTCCGGCAGATAATGAGGCAGGCAATCATCCGGTTGAAAAACCAGTTCATCATCCGTGCTCAGCAGGTGGGTCGGTTGTTTTTCGAGCTGATTAATCAGTAAATGATGCAGCCATGCCCCCATAAAATCCTTGCCTTTCAAATCGGCGTAGCGATAAAACAGGCTGCCGTTCTGGTAGCGATGGCTCAGCTTGCCAACCAGGCGACAGGCTGTTCCCATGTGGTCTTGAACGCTTATATCAACGGGCAGCTCATCCAAAGGCTCGCCCAGATTTTTATCTATAATTCGCCGGGCAAATTCATTAATCGCTGGCTGTTGCCGCTCAAACTCCAGCTCGCCCGGCACGCCGGATAACCAGCGACCTTGCGCTTGCAGTTTTTTGACTGATATTTCGGAACCGTTTAAAATTTCGCCTATCCATTCATGATGGATGGCATAAGCTTCAAACCCGTCAACGACAAACGGCTCGCGCTCTTCGGCGTCTGCGGCGATGCCGTTGAAACGCAGATCCAGCTGCCGGCGCATAAAGTAACGCTGCGGATGCTGGAAAAAAGTAAACAGATCGCCTAGCTCGATGACCTCTTCGGCTTCTGTGTCTAAAGTTCCTTGCCACCAAGAATCAGCAACGGCGGCCAGCTCGCCCCTGCCGGATAATGCCTTGGCGGTTTCCAGATCGGTTGCAGAATAACTGAACAAATCCGCTGTGCCGTTAAAATAGCGCGGACTGAATGACTGCAAAGGCTGCTTGATGACCAGATATGAAAGCTCGTAGCTTTCCTGCAATACGTCCAGCAATTCGCTGATCACCACAGACGGCGGAATAGTATCGTTCTGGCTGATCGACTGGCCGATATAGGTGATAATCAGCTGTTGTCTGGCGGACAACAGAATTTCCAGAAACTGATAGCGGTCATCCGCGCGGCGTGAGCGGTCGCCTTTGCGGAAGTTTTGCGCGAGCAAGTCAAAGGCCGGATTGCGGTCTATCTTTGGAAATTCGCCATCATTCATACCCAGCAGCGCAATCACCTTGAAAGGAATGGAGCGCATCGGCAGCATGGAACAAAAGGTCAGCTGTCCGCGTAAAAAACCATTGGCCGATTTGCGCTCCGCTACCATGCCTTGCAGCCAGCTGATAATCACTTGCAGTTCAACGTCATCATTGTGGACAGCGCTCAAATCAGCGGACAGTTCCGCCAACAGCTCGTTAAGCTGCTGACGTTCTAACGAGTCGGCCGCCGGCAATAACTGATCGGCATAATAGTAAAGCTGCGAGCTCCAGGCCTTCAGCGTTTTCGCCTGTTTTAATTCAGTACCGGCTTTAAACAGCAACTGCATAAAATCGCACAGTCCGCCCAGCGCCAGCGCGGACGAACCCTCTATATCGGCATAGGGCAATACCTCATCAATAAAGTCATCATCGCTGCCCACCGCATAGCCCATCAGCAATCGATCCAGCGTGGCTTGCCAGGTATTTTCACTCAGTCCGGGCAGGCCGAGTTCCTGTTTGTGGTGTGCCGACTGGCCCCAGCGCACATGCGTAGCCTGCAGCCAGTGTTTGATCAGGTCCAGATCCGCTTCCGACAGGCCAAAGCCCGGATACACCACCGGCTGTTCCAGTAAATCGAGTACACTTTGCCAGCCGAAGCGGCTTTGGCTTAAGTCTAAAAAGCGAATAAACGCGTCCAGCGCGCTATTGCTCAGGCGCAAGCTGCGGTCGGCAATGGCGTGCTGAATATCGTCAAAAACGGCCGAAATAAACGGCTCATACAGCTGAATATCGGGCGCCATTACTACGATATCGCGCAGCTCAAGCGTGGCGTCCTGGTCCAGCGCCTGTAATAGCTGATTTTTTAGAACCTCCACCTCGCGCATGCGGCTATGGCAGGCGTGGACGCTGATGGAATCATCCTTTTGCAGCGCCTGGCCTTCCAGCCGGTTATTCAAAATGTCATTTTGTAGCTGTTGAAGATTGTTCAAGGCCTCGCCCGGCTCAAAGCTGTCCAGCTCCACTTCAAACTGCGCCTGTTCCAGCAGCATCTCCTGAAATTCACGCCCCTGCTGGCCGAGTGTTGATAGCAGAGGATGACCGTCAAAACTTTCCAGCTGAGCGCGCTGGCGTTTACTTTCCAGATCGGCCCAAAACACCTGCGCCGGATTCAGCAAATAAAAATGCAGCTGACAATGTTTGGACAAGCCTTGCAGGTAGCTCAAAAATAACGGCGGCAGGGTATTGATGCCAAAAACCGAAATGCGTTCCGGTAATTGGGAGGATAAATCGGCATGGCCAGCGTTTAACTTGTCGATCACATCCAGCCATAAAGACCCCCGATGTTGATGCCCGGTCTGGACGGTCACCTGCTGCCAGAGCGCTTTTTGCCAGCGCTCGGCAACTGCTCCTGCGTCGCCTAAAGCGCCTACTGTTGGTGCTCTACCTCCTGCATCCATGCAGTCGTCGGTATCGGTGTGATAAAGCAAACGGCCCTGCTGCCATTCCGCCAGCATATCGGGCCGCATCATCTGGTACTGGTCAAAAATCTGCGATAACTGCTGGGCCAGCTGATAGCGTTTCAAAGCGATGTTTTCGCCGCCCAGATAATGCTTTAACGGCAAAAACTCATCGCCCTCCAGCCGCCTGAGCAACGCTTCCAGCCGCCAAAGCATCAGATGCCGGTCAAACGCCGCATCGCTTAAGCGGCTGTCGATTTTTTGCGCCAGGGAGCTGAAAAACTTGCCGGGAAATAAAAACTCGTAATTGCCCCAGACTTTAAATTCACTGGCCAACTGCTGCGATAACCAGCGCTCCATGCCCTGGCTTTGAATCAGAAAAACTTCCTTTTCAAAAGGCGATGCCAGCGGTGCGTTTTTGATGACCGCAGCCAGGTGGGCCAGTAAATTTTCGGTTTTATTGGAGCTATGCAGGATGAACATCAAATTAATTGGAATCCTTGACCGGCCTGTCAGAATTCAATGCATTCCAGCCAATGACAATTCTGTAGATCAGCAGCAGGACCGTGGGAATCAGAATAAACAAGCCGATGCCGGTTTCAAAAGTCAGACCCGCCAAGGCTAAACCTGCCAGGGTTATCCACACCGTTTTGATTTGCCAGTTGAAATGGGATTCCAGCCAGGTACCCTGCACGTCATTGCGCTTAATGAAGTTGATGACCACCCCTATCAGCAAGGGTAATCCGGCAAACGCAAAAGCCAGCACCTGACACAAATACACTATCGCGGCCAGTTTCTTCAGGGGACGCAGCTTTTCAGGGTCGTCTTTTTGGGGAGTTGATGGTTCATTCATAGCACACCTGCCTTTTTAGTAAAGTTGTTACATTGCAATAGGGTGGGCCGACAGGAATTTGCAGAAGGGCTTTATTTTTATAGGCCCGCTTGCCCGCAAGGAAACACGATAAGGTCAACGCCCCAACACGGTCACTATAACGCAACGAAACTATCGCCTGTCAATCAATCCTTCTCATTCATCAGACCTTGAACCAGCAAGCGTATTTTATTTTGAATGACGCGGGTGTTTTCCGGCCCCATGCGCAGCATCTGTTTGTGTACGCGATTTAACCCCTCCAGCTTCCCGTCGGCAAATTTATAAAGTACCCCCGGTCTTACCAGGGCAATTTCGCCTTCGATAACGGGTGCAGTAAGGATTTCCGCGGCTGCCTTTGTGAAGATATCGTCCAGACTGTATTCTTCAGAGTATCCAAACTCGTCAAAAACCTGCTGAAATAGCGGCCGGAATTTTTTGTACACGTCCAACGCAGCCTGCACATCCAGTGCGTCTATCGCCGATGCCAATGCATCAAAACGTTGATAGTTCTTGGCGGCAATAATGAACTCCTGGCTATTATCATCTTCCTGAATCACGGCAAAGTGCGGCTCCGGTTTAAGAAAGTGCATATGCTTTCCAATAGTCAATCCCTGAGAAAAGTCATTGGCAATAACCACATATTTCCTGACCAATTGGTCAGTGCGCAGCCATTCGGCAAGCTTTGGCGAAACCTCAATCAGTGATTCCCGGAACAGATCATCACTATCCAGAAGGTCCGGCAGCACCAACGGCTCTTCCGGTAACGGCTGTTCAATCGCCTCAATCGCTGCACCAGTATCTTCCGCCTCCGGTTCAGGCGTTGGCAAGGGCTCTTCTTGAACGGACTCTTTGTCAACCAGCGGGAGCAAAAGCGCCTGGATTTTCGATTTTACTAGCTCGCTACTGACAGTTTGCTGTGTATCAAAATAAAAAAAATAAAACCCGCCGGCAGCGGCAACGACCAAAATAACTAGCGTAAAGATAAGTACCCCGGTATGTTTTTTGTCTTTAGTGTCATCATACCGCCCCATGTTTAAGCCCTTTTTGCAGTTGTAGGTTAGAATGTTCAGATTCTATTTGCTTTGTTTGAAATTTAACACCTTTGTATAACCGATACTTTCATTTTAATGCGCCGCCCTTTTCGATAGCGCCTGATCCGCATTTTATCTATATGAGTGCGCGACACCAGGAAGGCTTGGCGCACCTGCTTTACGGCATCAACTTTGGCGGCGGTTTCGTAGCCTTGACCGGGGAAGTCGGCACCGGCAAGACCACGCTCTGCCACTGTCTGTTACAGCAATTGCCGGCTAATGTAGACATCGCGCTGATACTTAATCCCAAGCTCAATGCCGTCGAATTATTGGCAGCCATCTGTGATGAGCTGGGCATTAGCTATGATCAACGGCTGCATTCGTTAAAAACCCTGGTGGATGCCTTAAATCATTACCTGCTCGCCGCACACGCCAGGGGCAGGCGCACGGTACTGCTGATTGATGAGTCTCAGAATCTGAGTCTGGAAGTATTGGAGCAAATCCGTCTGCTGACCAATCTGGAAACCAGCACCACAAAATTGCTGCAAATTATTCTGGTCGGCCAGCCCGAGCTTAAGGAGCTGCTTAACCGGCCGGATTTGCGCCAGCTGAATCAACGCATTACCGCGCGCTATCATCTGCTGCCGCTGTCCCCAGACGAAACCCGAGAATACATTCATCATCGTTTGAGAGTCTGCAACGGCAACCCCTATCTTTTTAAAGACAGCGCTGTCCGCAGGGTCTATAAATTTTCCAAAGGCATTCCAAGAATTATCAATATACTCTGCGATCGCGCCCTGCTGGGTGCTTACGCGAGTGAAGCCCGCGTTATCACGGCAAAAATTATTAACCAGGCGGCGCAAGAAACTTTGTCGCATGGACGCAGGCAAACCGCAGCCTTAATACCGCTATTAATAGTATTGGCCATGGTTGCGGGATTTTATGTTTTTAACCAGCCCTCGCCGGTATTACACAGCAGCAAAATAATTGTTTCGGGCCAGCTCCCTCAGCCCCCCGAACAACCCCTGCCCATCGTTCAGAAAACTGCCGAAATTGCACCGCAAGCGGCAGTAAAGGCATTTGCCGAATTAATCAGCGACCCTGGGCTCACGTTAACTAATGCCATCAGCAACACGCTTACAATATGGGGCAAAGCCATTCCGGCCAATAAGCAGGCCGACTGTCAGTATGCCGGGGCAGTGGGCTTGCAGTGCCTGTTTGATAGGGCAAATTGGCAACAGGTACTGACACTGGATCGTCCGGCCATACTGGAATTCTCAATATCGGCCGAAGAAAAACGCTATGCCGTGCTGACCGGAATCCGCCACGGCCAGCCGATGCTGCGCTTCGCTGAAGACATCGCCTTGCCCTTGGCCGATGTGCTGAGTTTATGGAACGGTTATTACCTGATGCTTTGGCAACCGCCGCGCCCGGCCCTGACAAGGATCACCCCGCGGCAAATATCCGATAATGTGCCGTGGCTGCGCCAACAAATGGATGCGATAGACGGAAGCCATGAACCCACCAAACAGCCACTGTTTTTTGATGATGCGCTAAAAGCGCGCGTCATTGCTTTTCAGCGTCAACATCAATTAACGGCAGACGGCATAGTGGGCCCTCGTACCATCATTCATCTCGATAACGCGACCGGCACCGGCGATTCACCTCACTTAGCAAGCACTGACTAATATGTCCTATATCCTCAATGCGCTACGCAAATCAGAACAAGAGCGCCAGGCCGTCGAGCCCGACACGGCAGCCAGCCGCATCCTCATCCACCAGCCGCAACACCCGCGCCGGTCAGGCAAGCTAATTGCCGCGCTGATCATCAGCAATCTGCTCATTGTGGCTTATTTCATTGGCTTTAACCAGAAAACGCCGTCTGTGGTAAAGCCCGATTCCACGATTGTAAAATCCCCTGAACAGGCGCTTCCTGTGCAGGCGACTGCCAAAGCAAGCCCCATTGATACTGCACCGGTGCGCCCGGACACACCGCCGCCCGCATTGGCAAAACCGGCAAAACCGCCCTCGATAGCCGACATCGTTGCCCCCAAAAAAACGCCCGCGCCGAAGCCGCCAGCCACGCAAGCGCCGGGCAAAAAACCGGCTGTTGCTCCTGCCGCCCCGGCCATCCCCTCTAATGAGCCGGTAATGTCTGAAGCCGAGCCGCCCGAAGAAGAGCCCATTGAGATTGCCAGCTATAACCCGGTAGAAGTGCCGGTGCAAACCGGCATTCCGTTTCTGTACGAATTACCGGCCGAATTTCGACGGAACGTTCCCGAATTAAAAATTAACGTCTTTGTCTACGCCAAAGATCCAGCCGATCGTTTTGTGATCATCGACATGGTGAAATATAAAAGCGGCCAACAGATCAAAGATGCTTTGGAGCTAAAAGAAATACGGCCTGACAGTCTGGTTGTCCGTTACAACAATCAGACTTTTCAAATCAGAAAACCTTAAGATTTCATAAAAACTTCATCAAACAGTTAACTGCCTGTAACAATCCAACGGTATTTTAGCCTCATCAAAACGCTTTGAAGAGGGCTAAAATGACACTGCACTATCGCGCGATCTGGATTTCCGATACGCATCTTGGCACCAAAGGCTGCAAGGCCGAACAACTGAGAGACTTTCTCGACAATGTAGACTGTGATTATTTGTATCTGGTCGGCGATATTATCGACTTGTGGAAATTCAAGAGCGGTTTGTACTGGCCGGCACTGCACAGTGACATTGTGCAGCGGGTGATCAACAAGGCCAAAAAAGGCACCCGCGTCATTTACATCCCCGGCAATCATGACGAGCAGTTCCGCAAACATGCCGGCATCCATTTCAACGGCATCGATATTCAGCTCAATGCCATCCACACCACTCAGGACGGCCGCAGGTTTCTGGTTTTGCATGGCGACGAGTTTGACAGCATCGTCTGCCACAATAAAAATCTCGCCTATATCGGCGGCGAAGCCTATGAAGTCCTGTTAATGGTAAACCGCTGGTTTAATATCATCCGCAGCAAAATGGGCTATCAATACTGGTCGCTCTCGGCATTCTTAAAACATAAAGTTAAAAACATCGTTAGTTTTATGAATAATTACCAGCACATATTGAGCCTGGAAGCCAAAAAAAGAAAAGTCGACGGCATCATTTGCGGCCATATCCATCACGCCGATATTACTGAAATGGAATTTGGCAAAACCTACTGTAATTGCGGGGACTGGGTGGAAAGCTGTACCGCCCTGGCCGAAAACACCGCCGGTGAAATATCCATCATCCACTGGCTGGAAGACAGCCAACTGTTATTGGATGCGCACATAGCCCGGCAGCCGGATTATGTGCCTGCGGCCTAAAAAATGCTGAGCAATCCTTGCGGCTGACTATCGGCAGCCGCACTGTCACACAATCTTCAACAAACCTTCATTTCCTTGTCATAGTCAGGTTTTAATCTTTGTCCTGAAACAAAAGGCAATTATTAAACAAAAAAATCGTAACTATTCAGCGTTTTTTGCAAGGTGCTTAATAGCACTGTCATTTCGACCACCGGGAGAAATCTTAAGTGCTGGCGCATGCTACAGGCTTTAAGATTCCTCGCTCTCCTCGGAATGACAATTGACGCTGAATAGTTACAAAAAATCCACGATTTTCACCTCTGCACCAGATCGCGGCCGGCCTGTGCAGAGCCCCTTCGAGAGGATAGAAAAATGAAGCTGCTTTATTCCATTCAAAAATACGACATTTTCATGTTCACCTGGCTGCTCAATGTCAGGCTGCACACCACTTTTGCCCGGTTTAGCCGCCATATCTCCAGAACCGGTGACGGCCCGCTGTATCTATTGGTCGCGGGCTTGCTGTACTGGCTTATGGGTATGGACAGTCCACTGCTGCAGGCTATTGTGCTGGGCTTTGTAATCGAAAGGCCGGTTTATTTTATCCTGAAGAACAGCCTCCGGCGTAATCGTCCGGAAGCGGCGTTAAAAGACTTTCGCAGCATTATTACCCCTTCAGATCAATTCAGTTTCCCTTCCGGTCATACCTCCGCCGCCTTCATGATGGCGACGCTGATCGGCTATTTTTATCCACCCTTCATGATCCCGCTTTACGCCTGGGCCGCCATGGTCGGTTTCTCCAGGGTCGTACTGGGCGTGCACTTTCCAACCGACACGGTCATGGGCGCTTTTTTGGGGATCAGCACGGCTTTATTCAGCTTGGGACAAGTCTTATCATGAAAATTTTCTATGGTGTACAGGGTACCGGCAACGGGCATATTACGCGCGCGCGGGTCATGGCAAAAGAGCTCTATGCGGCCGGCATTGACGTCAACTTTCAATTTACCGGGCGTCCCGCGGACAAGTATTTTGATATGGATATTTTTAATGGCTACCAGCTGCGAACCGGGCTGACTTTCAATACCGAGAAAGGCCACGTCAGTTATTTCAAAACTGCCCGGGATGCCAAGCCGATTACCTTTATCAAAGATGTCTCCGCGCTGGACTTGAGCAGCTATGATCTGGTTATCAGTGATTTTGAACCCGTTACCGCCTGGGCGGCAAAAAAACAGAAAAAAGCGGTTTTAGGCATCGGCCATCAATATGCTTTCAACCACAAGATACCAAGAGAAGGGGCCGATCCGATCGCCAGCCGGATTCTGAAATATTTTGCGCCTGCCGACATTGGCGTAGGTCTGCATTGGCACCATTTCGGGCAACCCATTTTGCCGCCCGTTATCGATACCCCGGCCACACCCAAAACCGTCATCCGAAATAAAATCATCGTTTATCTGCCCTTTGAAGATCAGCATGAAGTGATCCGGCTGTTATCCCCGTTCAAGGATTTTGAATTTCATATATACGCACCGGAAACCGTGCCGTTAACCGCTGGGCACATCCGCTGCAATCCGCTGTCGCGGGATGGCTTCCAGAAAGATTTATACGATTGTTACGGCATTATCAGCAATGCCGGTTTTGAACTGGCCAGCGAGTCCCTGCAACTGGGCAAGAAGATTCTGGCCAAACCCTTGCATGCGCAGATGGAGCAAATCTCAAACGCCGCGGCATTGCAGCAGTTGGGCTATGGGCATGTTATGAATGAGCTGGATGGCACGGTCATTGAGCACTGGCTGCACGACAGGCATGCCATACAAATTACCTATCCCAATGTCGCGAAGGTCTTGGTGCAGTGGATACAGGACGGCATGCCTGAAATGACGGCCGATTTTATCGAAAATATCTGGAATACTGTGGAAGTGTTGCAGATTAATGATTAAAAGAATTAACCGGGATCGGTTTATCGCGCATTTTTAAGGCTTGCGGACAAACCAGTCACCGATCGGCCGGCGTTTTGATCACGTAGCCCCCTGAAATCACTGGTTTCCGTGATTTTGTTACGCTGTCTTGCTGTGCCCGGGCTTTGGACTTGCGTTTGCCATAGATCGCCCAGCTAATAACCAGCACTAACAGCAGTCCGATAAAATGTTCCATGTTACCCCCCCAATATTAAGATTATGGCTTGGAACAACAGCCCGTTATCAGCTTAGTCCGGAGGGTGAATTAATTCAAAGCCGGCAAGTACAGTATGCTTAACCTGGGAAAGACGCAGCAACAACATGCCGGTGAAAGCGCCGGCTTATTTAACAATCAGGCTGTTGTTCACCATTTTTACACCTTTTACGGTTCTTGCCACTTCTACCGCCCGGGTTGCCGCGCTTTCGGAATCGACAAAACCGCTTAACTGCACAACGCCCTTGAAGGTTTTAACATTGATTTGTAGCGTCTTCAGCCGTGGATCCATCAAGATGCTGGATTTTACTTTCGTAGTGACCGACGTATCATCAAGATACTCGCCGGTACTTTCATAGGTACGGCCACCGGCACATCCGGCAAGCGCAGCCATTAATAAAAGTCCGATTAGAAAACGCGTTAACCCCGATACTATTCTCATAATTTATACCTCGTAATAACTCAAACAAGCGAACGATGGGCAAAAAGGCCTATGCAACTCAGTTGCTGCAAAAAAATCAACTAAATCATACAACAATATCGCATAGTTGTAATTCACTTCATTTAGGGACAACCCTGGCTGGCCACTTGAAATGACTAATCGCCTCGCCGCCCGGCGGCGCGTCCCATCAGCAGCAATGCCGCCAGCGCTGTCCACAGCAAAATAGGCACCAGCCAGAACCATTGCTGGTAAAAGGTAGCAGGCGGATTCTTCAAATACGGTACTTCATAAATGCCGGTCCAGGCCTGATGGATAGGCGAGCGTTCCAGGATTTCACCCGATGCCAGCGACACGGTGGAAATGCCGGTGTTGGTCACTCTCAGCACGGGGCGGCGAAATTCCACGCCGCGCGCCAGTGTCATATACATGTGCTGATAAGGCTCCTGCCAGGAGCCATACCAGGAGTCATTGGTTGCATTGACAATAAACTGGGCGCCGAGGTTCGCCAGCGCGCGTGAGAATGCCGGGAATAAACTTTCATAGCAGATTTGCGGGCCCATTTTATAGCCATTCCAGTTCATCAGGGCGGTAGGGCCTGCGCCACGGGCAAAATGTCCGGTCGGCGGCAGCCAGTCACGAATCTCGGGGAAAAATTGCTCACCGGGGATGTATTCGCCAAAAGCGAGCAAAATGGTTTTGCTGTAATGCGGCGGCACGATGTCGCCGTTTTTATCGAGCACAAACAGCGAGTTGGTAATCAGCCGGGATGCGGCATCTACGCTATAGGCGCCGGTAATCAGCGCCAGCTGGTTAGCGCGCAGAAATTGGCTTAACTTCTGAGGGTATTCCGCATCTTTAAATTGATCACCCAACAGCGCCGGAAACGCAGTCTCGGGCCACATGACAAAATCGACGCCGGTCTGCGCCGTCTTCAGTGCTTGCTCGGTCAGAGAGGAGTATTGGCGGAATATCTCCTTGCCGTAACCCTGGCCCAGTTCGGCAGCCAGTTTTTCGGAATTGCCGATACTTGCCTGCACCAGCAAGGCTTTAAACGAGGCATCAGGCGCCGGCAGTCTGTTTTTAAGCCATAAACCGCCGGCATTTAACAGCACAAAACCCCATACCACCGCCATCAATAGTACTTTCCCGGCCGTTTGTTTGCGTTTTTGCCAAGCATAATACAACGGCAGGTTACAAAGCAGGGTCGCAGCGCTCAAACCGCTAAAGCCGATAACCTCCGCCCAGTGATAGACAGGCACACCGGCGCCATACCAGGTATAACCGAAATTCCAGTCAAACAAGGTGAAGGAATAGGCTTCGCAGAGTGTGGTAATGAGCGCCATCAAGCCCAGCGACAGCCGTTCCGGCCACTGCCATTTGCGCTGCCCCCAAAACCAGAGCACACCGGCCAAGGGCACAAACAGATGCGCGATCAGGGCATAGACCAGCATACCGATGACCGCCAGCGGCCAGTCCAGATGCGCAAATTCATGCAGCAGATAGGTCATCCAGTTAAAGCCAATCAGCGTAAACACGAATGAGGTGATCAATCCGCCCAGCAAAACATCTTTTAGCCGGGTTTGCCGGCTCCAGAACAGCCACAGCGGCACAAAGCAAAACAGCGACGCCCAGGGCGGAAACGGGATATAACTGGTGCCGATTAAAACACCCGACAAAAGCGGCAGTAGCCAGGGGCTGGATTTGCTGTCTGAAAACGTATTCATCATGGGATTTATGGAAGCGAATGCGGTCAATAGCGGCAGATTATCCAGTAAAGCAGGGCGATAATCTAAGAACTTTTTAATGTCCGTGGCGATAACGACATGGATTAACCGATGTGCCTGTCAATCGAATAGCAGTCAGACGCTTGATCGCGGCTTATAGTAAAATAAAAACCTATTCAACCACCCTGACGCCAGCCCATGAATCTTTATCCCTTGTTCCGTCCCCTGCTTTTCGCCCTCGATCCTGAAACCGCTCACGACGTGACGCTGAAAATGCTCGGCGCTGCGTACAGCACAGGTTTATCAAGACTGCTGTATCCAACTGTTGCCGATAAGCCGGTCAAGGTGATGGGGCTGGAATTCAAAAATCCGGTCGGCCTTGCCGCAGGGCTGGATAAAAACGGCGATCATATCAAGGCAATGGCGGCCCTTGGATTTGGTTTTGTTGAAATCGGTACCGTCACCCCGCGTCCGCAGCCTGGCAATCCAAAACCACGCCTGTTCCGGTTGCCCGAACACCAGGCCATTATCAATCGCATGGGCTTTAATAATCTGGGTGTGGAGCATTTGCTGGCGCAGGTCAAGCACAGCGCCTACACCGGCATTCTGGGCATTAACATTGGCAAGAATTTCGACACGCCGATTGAGAATGCCGCCGAGGATTACCTGATCGGTTTGCGCAAGGCTTATGCGGCCGCCAGTTACATTGCCATCAACATCTCCTCGCCGAACACCCAGAATCTGCGCCAGTTGCAGCAAGGCGATGAAATCAAGCGCCTGATGGAGGTGTTGAAAGCAGAACAGCTTAAATTGCAGCAGGAGCACGGTAAATACGTGCCTCTGGTGGTGAAAATCGCTCCTGATCTGAGCGCCGATGAGATCAGCCATATTGCCCGGCTGTTGCTGGCATTCGAGATTGACGGCGTCATCGCCACCAATACCACCATTGCCCGCGATCGCATCGCTGGCCACCCGCTGGCCCATGAAACCGGCGGTTTGAGCGGCGCGCCGCTTAAAGACCAATCCACCGCAGTCGTGCGTATCCTGGCCTCAGAATTAAACGGCAAGATTCCGGTTATTGCCTCCGGCGGCATATTAAGCGCGGAAGATGCCGAGGAAAAACTCAAGGCGGGCGCGAGTCTGCTGCAGATTTACAGCGGGCTTATTTATAGAGGACCGCAATTGATAAGCGATATCATGCAGCGCCTGACTGCCTGAAGGCGTTAATCCGCCTGTTGTTGTTCCTGCAAAAACGCGCGCACATCATCGTTTTCAACGCGCGCGTAAATGTCTTCCACAGCTATTGTTAAGCCGATAGCCTCGAAAGTCACTTCATCGCCCATGAAATAATGATTGGAAACCCAGCCTTCGTGTCTTCGGCACACTTCGACATCAACAAAGTCCTGCTCAATCAGCACATACTCTTGCAGACTCGGAATGCTTTGATAGGCCCTGCGCTTGGTGACTTCATCCATGCGCCGGGTCGATTGTGACAACACTTCCACAATAATCACCGGCGCTTCGGTGTAGTAATCGTGCGGATTAGTCTCATCACACACCACCACCGCATCCGGGTAAAAAAACTTGCTTCCGGCTTTGATTTTGATATTGGCCGCAAAAGGCTCGCAAGTATCGTTTATTAGAAAGTTTCGAAGCTCACCGAAAATATTACCCGCAATTCGCTCGTGATTCCTGCTCGCACCCGCCATGGCAAACACTTGCCCATCGATGTACTCATGCTTGATCTCGCTAATTAACTCGCCCTGCAGGTACTCAGCTTCACTGATCCGGTCATTATTTATCTGAACATTGGGTAACATGCTGCTATCTCCTGCTATTACCGTGAAAATCATGACTAAAATTCGTGGGTGCGACGCCTACGTCGCGACAATCACTCCCCGGCAATCGACATGCGTTCAAGCAATATCGAGCCGGTGCGAATATTGCCGCGATAATCGACATCATTGCCCACGGCCACAATGCTTTTGAACATCGTCTTCAGCTTGCCGGCAATGGTGATTTCCTCTACCGGATATTGAATTTCGCCATTTTCCACCCAGAATCCGGCCGCGCCGCGCGAATAATCGCCGGTCACCATATTCACTCCCTGGCCCATCAATTCGGTGACCAGCAAGCCGGTATGCAGTAGTTTTAACAGGCCCTGATCATCATGCTCGCCGGGCTCTATGGTTAAATTATGCACGCCGCCGGCGTTGCCCGTGCTGTGCATGCCCAGTTTGCGGGCGGAATACGTGCTTAACACATAGCCGCGCAAAATGCCGTCGCTGACAATATCGCGCGTTTGCGTGGCCACGCCTTCACCGTCATAAGCGGCACTGCCCAAAGCGCCTTTTAAATACGGCTGCTCATGAATATGGATGAACTCGGGGAAGATTTGCGTATCGAGCGCATCCAGCAAAAACGATGACTTACGGTACAGGTTGCCGCCGCTGATCGCGCCGATAAACGAACCCAGCAAACCGGAAGCCACCTCCGGCGCATACAGCACGGGGCACTGACGGGTGCTTAAACTGCGGCCTTGCAAACGTCTTAACGTTCGTTCCGCGGCTTTTCTGCCGACCTGGGCCGCCGGTTCCAGATTCTGGGCGTTTCTGTCCACCGTGTACCAGTAATCGCGCTGCATGCTGTCGCCGCGCTGCCCCAACACCGAGCAGCTCAAGGAATGGCGCGTTGACGCATAGCCCTGCAGAAAACCCAGGGTATTGCCCAACACCCGGATACCCTGATGGGTATTGACCGATGCGCCTTCGGAATTGCTGATGTCGGCATGATACGAGCGCGCGGCGTCTTCGCATTCAATCGCCAGCGCAATGGCTTCATCGGCGCGCAAATTCCAGGGATGATTCAACTCCAGATCGGGAAATTCGGTCGCCAGCAATGCTTTTTCCGGCAGACCGGCATAGGCGTCCTCGCTGGTATAGCGGGCAATACTGCAGGCCGCGCCAACTGTTTCCTTGATCGATGCGGGCGATAAATCCGTGGTGCTGGCAGAACCCTTGCGCTGGCCAAAATATACCGTGACGCCCAGGCCCTGATCGCAATGATGCTCGATGGTTTCAACCTCGCCCAGGCGGGCCGTTACCGACAAGCCGTTTTCCTGGCTCAAACCGGCTTCAGCAGCCGTCGCGCCCTGCTTTGTCGTCTCGTCCAGCAAGGATTGCACGATTGTTTTTAAATGATTGATCTGATCTTGATTTTGCAATGTAGGGTCTCTGGTAAATTAATTTGGTCACTATTCAGGACATGATTGTACTGTCATTTCGACCATCGGGAGAAATCTTAAGTGCAGGAGAAAGGCTATAGGCTTCAAGATTCCTCGTTCTGCGCTGCACGAACCAAATGGAATCAAATGGGTTCGATTGATTTATAAAGAAAAAACCATGAGCAGCTGGCCTGATTTTGCGTACGGTAAATGTCAAAATACTTGTCGCCTTTGATGAAAATTAATGCACACTCATGCTCGTACAATTTGCAGGCGGCATGCTCGGTTTATCGGGATTTAAGAACACCTTTGCCTGCCATTCCCAGTTTCTAATCGCCTTGCTCCAGGGGGCTGGATTCGCCTCTTTAGCGGCACTATAGGTGGCTTTTCTTGTGTTGAGAATGGCTTGATCTTCGCCGTTATGGCGTTGTTCCGGGGTTACAAAATGGATGCTGCTGTGCCGATGTTCAAGGTTGTACCAGGCCACAAAGTCCGTCACCCAGGCTCTGGCTTCTGCTAATGTCGCGAACGGTTGCAACGGATATTCAGGGCGATATTTCAAGGTTTTGAACAAGGCTTCTGAATACGGATTGTCATTGCTGACCGACGGGCGACTCAAGGAGGGCATGACGCCCAGTTGCTGGAGGGTTGCCAGCATGGTGGCGCCTTTCATTGGACTGCCATTGTCGGAATGCAAGTGCACTTGCCCCTCGGCAATGCCTTCACGCCGACAAATATCACGGATAACGTCGGCCGCATAGGCACTGTTTTCTTCCACATAGACCTGCCAGCCGACTATTTTCCGGCTGAAGATATCCATAAAAAGATACAGATAGAAGAATTGACCTTTGACGGCGGTCGCCAGATAGGTAATGTCCCAGCTGTACAGTTGATTGGGCGCGGTCGCCGATAAGGCCTTGGGTTTTGAGACCTTCCGGGGCGCCTGACTGGCATGCCGATGGGCCAGTTGGTTCTCGGCTTTTAGAATACGGTAAAAGGTGGATTCCGAGGCGAGGTATTCTCCCCGCTCTGCCAAGCGCGGTACGATCTGGTGCGGTGTTAGCTGTTTAAACTCCTCGCCATTGGCGGTGGCGATGACCTGCGCGCGTTCGGCTTCGGACAGCTTATTGGCCGGCGTGAAGGCGCGGGTAATCCGGCCGTCTGCCTGGAGTTCTTCGGGTTGCCGCCAGCGCTGGAGCGTGCGCGTGCTTAAACCGATAATGCCGCAGGCCTTGTTAAGTCGTGCACCTCCGCTTACAGCGAGGTCGATCCATTCAATCAGTTGTCGGCGTTCTGCGAGTGCAATCATGACGCCTTTTCCTCCCAGAACGCTTGGAACTTTTTTTGCAGCACCAGTAACGCCGCGGCTTCTGCCAAGGCTTTCTCCTTGCGTTGTAAGTCCTTTTTCAGTTGCTTGTTTTCATCACGCACGCTTTTATCAGACGGCGCCTGCGCTGACGTGCGCGCGCCGTTGATAAAATCCTGCTGCCAGGCCTCCAGGTGATGAGGAAACACGCCCTGCGCTCGGCAGAAAGCATTTGAATTCTCCGCTTCCAGGCCATGGCTGGCCATTAAGGCCTGAAAGCGTTCCTCGGGCGTCCAGTCGACAGGACGTTTAGTCGTTTTATTTTCTGACATTGTTTGCGGACGATAGTGTCTTAACCAGTGTTTTAACGTGAAGACGTTGATGTTTAATTCCTCGGCAATACACTGTATCGTTTTATCGCCTCTTTGTAACAGTTTTTGAATCGCTTGCTCTCTAAACGCTTGGCTATATTTTGATTTCATGCCTAACCTCTTTATTTAAATTTAGAGGCGACAGATATCCTGACATGGGGGGACTTCACGCGGACGGTTTACACATATTTCTGTTAATGTTTCGTCATTGAGAAATACCCGCAAAGGTTCTAAATACTCTGTGAGCATTTCCGATGACTGTTTGTCGTCATCGTGGTGTTTAATGGCGGTGATGGTGCTCATTGTGTCGCCTGTTGTTACGTCCCGCATTATTCAAGGTGATTCGTCCCTCCCTATTTGAGGTGGGCCAACGCAGATTGACCCACGCTATCATCGGCGGTACACACCCCGAAGACAGCGCGAGACAAAATACAGGATTTCAGGCCAGGTTATCCCTGCACCAAGGCTTTAAGGGATCACAGAAATCAATCTGTTGTTGCTCACGAAATCGTTTCAGTTGGTGGTAGTGCTTGCTTTCCCACTGCATGGCTATCTCGGCTAGAACATCACTGATGGCGCTGATGGCTTCGTCGGAAAGTCCTTCAGGAAAGAGGGTTTCCATATCAATATCGATGATCATCGTAAGGCCTCAATGGCTTGTTGCAGCAGGTCATCGGGAAGATGATTCAGGCCTTTGGGAACGGCCATCTGCAGAGCGGTTTTCAGGATGCGTCCGGCCTGCCTCGGCAAGCCTTGCGATGCCTGTCGTAGCAACTCCATGCCGGAATCGGCCAGCAGGGTGTGCTGGCAGCCGACGGCTTTGAGCGCATGGGTAATCAATTCGGCAAAGCGTTCGCGTTCGATGACCGGCATCAGTTGTAGACGAACCTGGATGCGCCCAGCCAGGGCTGCATAGGGTGCTCGACTGAGGGCATGAGCAAGGCTGGGATGTCCAACCAGCCAAACGGTCATCAGTTCTCGGGAATCGAAAGCGAAGTTCAGAAAGGCGGGGAAGTCTCGGAAAAACTCAGGCGGTAGGTTCTGTGCTTCGTCGATGATCCACACCAGTAACAGTTGTTTATTATCAGCCAGTTCCTGGATATGGGCTTTGATATCTCGCCAAAGCTGGGCTCGCCGGTAGGCAGGCTCAAGTCCGAGCGCCATAGCCAAGCTGCGGTAAAGATCGGTGCGGCCGAAGTCGGTTTCAGCAAGGTAAATGGTCCGGTAGCGGTGCGGGTTGAGTCCCTGAGTGAGGTGACGTAAAGCAACGGTCTTGCCGACGCCAGGTTCACCGGTCAGCAATCCTAAGCCTGGACTTTGCAACAACCACTGGAAGCGTTCATGCAAACAGGCCAGCGCACCATCATCCCAGCGTTCACTTTGTTCCTTGCCCAGCGGGGCGGCTTTAATGCCAAAGTGTTGACGATACATTAGGCTTTCTCCGCGGGTGTTTTAGCGTAATGCTGATCAAAGGCCAGCTCCACCAGATTGGGGCCGGCAGCGACAGGCGTTGTCTTGGTTGCTGATGGGGGTGAGCTGTTGACGGCTGCCGGTTTGCGTCGACGGCGATGGCAGTTCGCCAGGGCATCGAGTGGCGTGGCCGCCCCACGGCTGTTGCCGTCTTCGTCTTCAACGCCGACCACCTGTTGAACATGCGGATCGACAACCAGGTGCACGCTTTTGCCCGACAGCTCATAGGGCACTTCAAAGTCATGGCCCTGATACGACACGCTGCCATCTTTGCGGACTTTGCGCTTGACGCGGTGATAAAAAATCGCATCCAGTTGCGCGGCCTTCTGACCGAGTTGCCGAATCTGTGCCAAGTCCTGCTGGAAGCGGGCCAGTGGCGTTTTGTCATCGAGACTACTATGGGGGGTACGATGATAGACCTGCTCGATCCAGGCCCAGAGTCTGGCGTTGAGATCGTCCAGATCATGGATACGCGAGACCTCCAGCTCACTCAGAAATTGGTCACGGAAAGTCCGATGCCAGCGTTCCAGTTTGCCCTTGCCTTCGGGCGCATAAGGCCGGCAGTAAATCAGCCGAATATCCAGCCGCGCACAAATGCCCTGCAAGGTGGCCGCGCGGTAGGCCGCGCCGTTATCGACCACCAGCTTTTTCGGTAGACCCCGCTTGAGCACCGCTTGCTTCAAGACCCCTTCGATAGCCAAGGCCGTCTCACTGGTACAAAACGCACTATGCGCCAGCAAACGGGACGCGTCATCCATCAGCGAGACCAGAAATACTTTGCAGCGCCCCGTCTTTAACGTCAACCTGGGGCCGTGCATGACATCGCCATACCAGATTGAATTAGCATATTCAGCGACAAAGCGCCGATGTTCCTCGGGGATTGACGAGGAGCCCGTCGGGCGCGACAGGCCTTGTTGCTGTAAAAAACGATGGATTGCTGAGCGGGATAAGGTGTCGCGCGACACCGTCCCTGCATTTTCCAGCAAGATTTTCAGTTGCCGAATGGAGCGGCGTGGATTTTCCCGCTTGGCGGCGAGCAAGGCTTCCTGAACCGTGACCGGCAACGTGGACACGCCGCGATCGGTGCGTTGCTGGGGTATCAAGCCGTCGATGCCGTGTGCACGCCAGGCATAATACCAAGACTCAATGGTTTTTTCGCCCAGGAAGCGCCGGTCTGAGCCAGGGATTGCATACTCTTTTCCAGCCAAACCCCGAATGATGGTTTGCAGTTCACCACGCGCTAACCGCTCGCGGCTGACTAAAGGGCCCAGAACCGAGAGGCGAAACAGGGCGATGGTATTGAACGTTTTCATGTCAAACTCCAGATAATTGATAGGAGCCGCTATGAAACCCGACCATATACCCTTTCGCCAGAGGGCAAAGTCTGTGGGTTCTTGAAACATACGCTCAATGCGTGTCCCAAGCCCATTTAAACTCAACTGCTCATGGGACGATCACGCCCTCCCGATCTAGCCATGCCATCGCCTGACTCAAGGACATCGACTGCAAACAGTTCTGCCAAAATGCCGTAAAATCGACTGACGGTCCCAGTTCCGGAAAACGCATACGTAAAAGCAATTCGAACTCATGATGGCGGTTATATAGTGCACGCCACCAGCGGCGTATAGTATGCCGATCCAATCCACATAGCTGCGAACAACGACGCAATGAGCTTTCGGCCAATAGCGTTAGGAAGACTGCCGGTTGAATTGCCCAGTTATACCAGCGGCGGGGCGCAATACATTCCGGTAAGCGGGAGCAGGTCTGATGACAGCCCTGGCATAAGAAACGCGGAATAGGAATCGGATTTAAAGAGTCCGATGCTGAGCCAGTCCGATCTGCTTTACGTTCATAACAGCCATGACACCATAGCCGTCCAAAAGAACAATGTGGGCAAACCCTTGGTCGATAGATAATCGGAGTATTCGCTAATGCATCGAGGTGTTGTTGAAGAGAGATAATTGATGCGACAATTCGGTACATAGGCAGGCCTCTTTCTGCGTGATTGGTTTCGAAGCTTCCCACGATAACAGAGGAGTGCCAGCCTTTTAAATACCAAATTTGTCTCGCGCTTAGAAAGGGACTCTACAGCCAGAATCCCTGAATTACTTAGGGACTAAAGTCGTATCTGGGGATTAAATAGGGGCAGACGTAACAGGGGGTCTTGTAGATCATTATTATGTGTATCGCCATGATAGTAAGCTACGGCTATAGTTAGCCAGCGTTCCAATTCATAGCGTGTTAATGCTGCCTTTTTTTCAGATTCATAATCGCCACGATCTTCCGGATTTGAAAAGGTGGTGCCGGGGAGTTCATGAATATCCTCCATCATGGTGCCTATCAAGCGTTCAATAATACCGCCATAGTGCGGTTGCCCTGACGGACGATAACTGAGCAAAATGCCATGTTGTTCACAACCCCGCCGCAAAGCTTCGCTTTTAAATTCCGCCGCATTATCCATATTAAGTGATCTGGGTTTTCCACTCATCGGCCAATCGACTTCTAACTGTAATTGTTCAAGCCAGGGACGCTTATCGCAGACCATATGAGCCAGACAGAGTCCAACAGAAACGGTGGATGGAGGCTCTAACGTTACTACCATGCCGACAATGCAATCACTAAAGACATCAATAGCGATCGTCAGGTAAGGCCGACCAATAGGTTGGCGGTCGCGTTCATCAACGACAATCAGGTCGATCACCGTATGGTCAATCTGGACTTGTTCCAAGATGGAGGTAATTTCTGGCGATGTGCCTCCGGCTGACTGCAAAGTTCGAGCGGCATTGGTTCCCTCCCGTGCTTGTTTCTCCTGCAGTGGATTCAACTGTCTTATTCTTAGGGCAACCGTATTACGGGCGGGAACCGGTAATCCTTTAATCTTGCATTCCTTTTTAATACCCCGGTAAAGTTTAGCTACAGTGAGCTTTTGCCGAGTCATAAACTGTTTCCGTACCCAATGTCATTAAGTTAATACCTAAATCATTGAATATGATATAATTTTCTCTACTTTGAAACGATAAAAAGGAAGGCAAAAATGACAGAAATAGAACCTCACTCTACTAGAAAACATTTACAATCTACTTAACAAAACCCTTTCCAGCGAAACCTTCAAAATACAGCACCGCCTCACTGAAAATAGTTTCACCCGAACGCGAAAACTTTCATTTCCAACACTGATCACTTACTTTCTGAACTTATCGAAAGGTTCCTATCAGCTAGAATTGGACAACTTTTTTAACGTAGCGAATCCCGACAACCCACCCGCCCAAGTGGTTACCAAATCCGCGCTAAGCCAAGCGCGTAAACAACTATCTCACACCGCTTTTATCGATCTTAACCGACAAGCGGTTGATGCATACTATGCCACCCATCCTGAGTTCAATACCTGGCATGGATTCAGACTTTGCGCCATTGACGGCTCCCAGCTCAGAGTCCCTGACGAACCTGACATTGTTGATGCCTTTGGGGTGAATCCTGGCAAGGTTAATCAGAAAGATTGTCCCTTAGCACTCGTGTCCGTTTACTATGATGTTCTTAACCACATCAGCATTGATTCCAGTATCAACCACACGGCTGCATCCGAACGGGATTGTGCCGCAGCCCATTTAAATTATGCCCATCCCAACGACCTGTCCATTTTAGACAGAGGTTATAATGCTTTTTGGCTATACGCCCTTTATGGAGCAACCGGCAGGTATTTTTGTATGCGGGCTAAAATCAACCGTGGCCTACTCTACAAACAGTTTGCCGAGAGTGGCAAGGCGCAGGCCGTGATTACCCTCGAACCCAACCAGCGTTCCGTCGAACAATGCCTGGAGAAAGGCTTGCCGACGCAGCCCCTCAAACTCCGTCTGATACGGGTTGAGCTGGATGATGGCGAAGTTGAAGTGCTGATCACTAACCTGATGGATGAGGAGGCCTTCCCTGCCAGTGAATTCAAGGAGCTGTACCACCTAAGGTGGGGCGCCGAAGAAAACTACAAACGCCTCAAGCAGTGGGTGGAAATTGAGAATTTTTCCGGAAAATCCGCCTTGTCAGTCAAACAAGATTTTTATGCCAAGGTACTCACGACCAATCTCACCGCCATGGTCGCCAATGCCGCCCAACAACAAGTCGATAAGGCAACGGCCCATCGCAAACACGATTACCAAGTCAATTTCGCACAGGCGCTCTCCAAGATGAAAAACACCTTGGTTGAACTCCTTCTGCTTTCAGCCAGGAAACTGCAGGGCAAACTTGCAGCGCTGATTGATTACATGGCCTGCACCATAGAGCCCGTACGCAGAGGAAGACGTTATGGCAGGTCGAATGCAAAGCCGAAAAACAGAGTTTTTTATTGTAATTACAAGAGAGCTAAGTAAATCAATGGCTTGTTTCTTAACTTAATGACATTGGTTTCGGTACCCTTTCACGGATAATATTTTCTACAGCTTCGACTAATCGCCCTTTACCCTTACCCCCACTTGAGTGTATTGGGGCAAGGTCTGTCACTAACCCCGTACCTTGCCGGAATCTTTGAATCAGGAAATAAACTTGTCTTCTGGACAATACCTTCGCCAAACGGTAAGCATGATTCTTTGCTAATGGGACAAAACATAGATGCCCAGAAAAGGTAGAATACAGGAACCTTAAATCACAGTATCACTCACCCAATCTGATCATGGACGAAATCATAACAACACTTGGTATCCTGAGCCCAACGCTGGCGCCTCGTACATTCAAGCAGCTAACCCTGATCGTTGAAGCCGTGTTGGCGATGACCGGGCGAGTCACCATGCTGGGCATATCCCGCTGGACTGAAAAAGGCGGCAGTTATCGGACGGTACAACGTTTTTTTAAAGAAAAAATAGACTGGCCACTGTTGCGTTGGCAACTGGTAAAACCGCACACACTGGAAACAAAAGGAACATGGTTGCTCATCGGTGACGAGGTCATGGTGACCAAATCAGGGAAACAAACGCATGGGCTGGGAATTTTTTTTCATCCATCTACAACAAGGCGCTCCCTGGCCTGTGCTTTTTAAACCTGTCATTGCTACACGTTGAAACGCGTGCCGCTTATCCTTTAATCACCGAGCAGCTGGTGCTGATGGACGCTCAAAAAAGTGCGCCCAAAGCCGTCAAGGCGAAAGGACAGGCCGTCGGCAGGCCCAAAGGCAGCCTTAACAAAAACAGAAAGGAGGTGGCACTGTCGCCTTTCCAGACGCAGTTGCAGAGCTGCATCCGTTCAGCCTTGACCCTGATAGGCCTGGACGTGGGCATCGTCTATTTTGTGTATGATGGTGCCTTGGGGAATAATGCCAGCCTACAAGCGGTTAAACAAGCAGGACTGCATCTGATTTGTAAGCTGCGCCATGACTCAAAGCTGTATTTCCCTTATGCCGAGGCGTATTCGGGCAAGGGTAAGCCCCGCAAGTATGGCGAAAAACTAACCGTGGAAACGCTGACGGCTGATCATCTAAAAATAGAAACTGTGGAAAAAAACATCCGAACCCGCGTCTACCAGGCGAAGGTTTGGCACAAAAACTTTCCCGAATTGCTGAATGTTGTGATCATCGTAAAAACCAATCTGAAAACAGGGCGAACCGCGAAGGTGTTGTTGTTTAGTGATGACCTGAACTTGGCCAGTGAAACGTTGATTGATTATTACGCCTTGCGTTTTCAAATCGAGTTTAACTTTCGTGACGCCAAACAATACTGGGGGCTAGAAGATTTTATGAATGTCAAAGCAACCCAAGTCAACAATGCCGCTAACTTTGCCCTCTTTATGGTGACCTTTTCGCAGTTATTGTCAGCCAAAATCGAGGGCGTAAACAGGGGCAGCATGCTGGACTTAAAAACCATCTTCAGAGCGCGAAAATACACGCGTCGGATTATTAATTCGCTCGGCAAAAATGCAGAGGCGTTTTATATTGATGATAGGATTTTCAAAGCCGCAGAAATCGGTCGAATTCATGCGAAAGCAGCATGATTTTTGGCGAAGGTATTGCTGGAGACACCCAATTCTTGCGCGGCTTCATCGGCTGATTGATGACCAACGGTTTCTAAGGCCGCAAGTGGGGCAATGATACTGGCTCGTTTATGAGCCAACTCCCAATTTTCTTGAGATAAAGTCAACACTCCCTGTTCAGTGAATTTAGTGGACTCCGGTTCCATACCAAATATTCACTTCTGTGAAGAGGAGTATTAAGCATAATTATGCACTGTGTAGATGTCTACTGATATTTTAGATTCAGTAGTTCACTTCACTAGGTGGTTCTATTCCAGTGAAATGGTGCAGCTAACTTCTGACATTGACAGGTTTCGTACCTTTGGACGGTGTGATGCGGCCCCATTATTTTGACTCGCCAATATCATTGCATTAGTGCTATAGTGCCTTAGTGCACTAATACTTTGGGGCTATAATGACAACACCAACTACTCAACCTAGCGTCAAGATCATTGGCGCAAACGGGCAAATCTCACTGGGCAAGCAGTACGCTGGCCGACAAGTTCTGGTGGAAGAACAGGAGCCGGGGGTTTGGTTGGTACGCACAGCTACCGTTATTCCAGACAACGAACGCTGGCTACACCAACCAAAAACGGCGGCTGATCTGCAAAATGCCTTGTCTTGGGCGCAAGCCAATTCACCCACCGACAGCAATATTGATTCCATGCTGGAGAAGCTGAATGGCCAAGATTGACCCGGATGGATTAGTCAGGCTTGACTTTAACAACCCCGTCTTTCAAGAGAATCTTCTGACACTGCAAAAGGCAGAACGGCACGCAGCCTTAGAAACACTGAACAAGCTTCGGGAGATGACCTGGAACCAAGTCTATCGGGACAGCGGCCTGAAGTGGGAAAAAATCATTAGTGTCAAGCCACCGCCCGGAATTGATGCTATCTATTCGTTGCGTATTACCCAAGCACGACGAGCAACGGCCTATCGTGATGGTGAATTTATCCGTCTTCTGACCATTGCCTCTCATCACGATAGCACCTACGGCAAAAAGTGATGGATTTCGTCCATCGTGGTTGATTATTCATGTACTTGGCCCATTGGGAGCGAACCTACAATTTGACGACATATAAGAATCCGCTAATGGAATTAGGCGACATATAGCAAACCCCGTCACATAAAATCGTCCCAATATCCTTATAACTGAAATTTCCCAGTTTTTTGGATTAACTATATTAGAAAGTGCTAATTTTTTCGAATATTAGAGCTTTATAATATGTATCATTGAAAATTTCACTTTTACTATTTAAAAACAATAAGTTAATGGCGAATGAGGTAACTTCTCATTAATCGCAGGTAGCACCTAAAAATCAAGTTAAAATAGCGGCATGGATTCACTTAAGCCACAATTACCCAAAATCAGTAACGAAGAGCGCACACCGCTAGTCGATGTGCTGCTGGAATTGCTTGCGTGGCAGCAACTACAGATAGACAAACTGGAGCAACAAATACTTAAGCTCAAGGGCGAAACCACTAAACCCAAAATAAAACCCAGCAAAATGGACGGGGACTCGGCCGAAGACGGTGATGAGAACAGCGATGATGGCGACAAGTCTAAAAAGAACAAAGGGCCGAAACGCAGTAAAACTGATCATCTTAAGATTGATGCCACGTTCGACATCCACCCCGATACTATTCCAGAAGGCTCGACTTTTAAGGGTTATCAGGACGTGGTCATTCAAAATATTAAATTTGAGACCTTCAATACCTGCTATCGCTTAGCCCAATACCAAACAGCAAATGGCAGTTATGTGTCAGGACAGCTACCCGACGGGCTTAACGGCTGCCACTTTGGCAGCGATCTGATCAGTTTCATCCTCTATCAATACCATCATCAACATGTCACCCAACCGCTGCTGTTGAAACAATTGCAGGACTTGGGGGTTGCTATCTCCAGCGGCCGGTTAAGCCAGCTTATCACCGATGGCTTGGATGTGTTCCATGATGAAAAAGACCAATTACTGCAAGCCGTATTGTCGGTCTCGCAGTATATACATACCGATGACACCGGAGCGCGTCATGATGGCAAAAACGGCTATTGCACCCCTATCGGCAATGAGCTGTTTGCCTGGTTTAGTAGCACGGAAAGCAAAAGCCGCATTAACTTCCTCAGCTGTTTAGGCCAAGGCAGCGACCATTTCTATGTGCTGAATGCCGGCGCCTTCGCGTATATGGAACAGCAAAAACTGCCGCCTATTCTGTTAGCGCGTCTTGAGCTTGAATTTGAGGGTGAAGCGGTGTGTAGCCTACCGCTAGCGGATCCAGTCGATAAGTTAGTACGTATTGAAACCGCTCTCGATTGGGGGAAATGGCTGAATCAGCAGGGCATCAAAACCAAGCGGCATCGGCGAATTATCACCGAAGGCGCTTTAATGGGGGGCCTATTAGCTCAAGGCATTCCCGTTACCCTTAGCATTGTCAGCGATGATGCCGGACAGTTTAATGTCTTTGACCATGCGTTGTGTTGGATTCATGCCGAACGCATCCTCAATCGTCTCATTCCCTTAACTGCTGAGCATGTTAAAGCCGTTGATAACACACGCGAACAACTCTGGCAGATTTACCGAGATCTGAAAGCCTACAAACTTGAGCCAACGACAATCCAGGCTGAAGACATCAAATCCCGATTTAAAACGATGTGCGGCGCCAAAACGGCATACGTAACACTGAATCTTGCCCTACAGCGGATGGGCAACAATCAACACGAATTACTTCGGGTTCTCGACAAACCTTATTTACCACTCCACAACAACCTGAGCGAACGCGATATTCGGGATTACGTTAAAAAACGAAAAATAAGCGGTAGCACTCGTAGTGAGGCGGGACGAAGATGTCGCGATACCTTTGCCAGCTTAAAAAAGACTTGCCTAAAGCACAAGATTTCGTTTTGGCATTATCTTAAGGATAGGTTGTTTGGCGAAAGCAATATTCCACCGTTATCCGATTTGATTCGGCTGCGGCTACCTGTGGGTAATGAGAAGTTACTGAATGAGGTCTTGTTTTAGCGTATAATGTAGGTTGTTAAGTCATTGATTACAAGTATAAAACGACCTCATTCATGTTCATTTTACGCGATCTTTTACGTCCACTCCAAACCCATTTTTCTGATACCGACCTAGGCCGCGAGCGGGCTTCGTTATTGGTCTATACGTTGCTGTCCGTTATCGTGCCGTTCATGTCTTCGATGACCTCTAATGTGCTGCGTTGCCTGCAGACCCTGTTTGGGATCGAGATCAAAAACAAGCGTTTCTATACCTTCATGGCCTCATCAAGCTTACCGTGGATAGGTCTTTGGCATAGCGTTTGGGGCTTGATACCGTCGCCGGCAACAGACGGTCGGTTGCTGGTGGCCATGGATGATTGCATCAATCCCAAAGTCGGGAAAAACATCTTCGGGTGTGAAACAATCTTCGATCATGCCGCCAAAGCCAATCAAAGCCGCTATCCCTGGGCACAAAACATGGTCGCGGTGGGCTTACTCAAGCGCGTCAAAGGCCGTTGGGCCTGTTTGTTTTTAGATTTTCGCTTTTACCTGGCCCAGAAAACCATTGCCGCCGAAAAGGACCGCGCCAAAATCAAAGGCGCAGTGGTGCCTTTTCAGACCCAGTTGGAACAAGCCGGGCAGATGTTGATGGGCATTGCGGATTACTTCACGTCAACACCGCTGCTAGCGGTGATGGATAGTTAATTTGGTAATGAGGGTTTATGGAAGCCGGTAGGTACGCCGTGGTTTAGGTGAGCGTTTCGATATTTTATCCCGGCTGCGCAGCAATAACGTCTTGTATGCTGTGCCTGACGCAGCGCAGTCGGGACAGCGCGGGCGGCGCCGTAAGTACGGTCAGCGCCTGGGATCGACGGCCGACATGGCGGCAAGGAGCCAGGGCTCAGCCATGACGTATAGCGTCCATCTCTACGGTAAATATCGGGACGTTCGGGCCTATGATCAGATCGTCATGCTGAAGACGCTCAAATGTCCCGTGCGCGCGGTATGGGTATTCCGTAAAACCCAATGGGTGGCGCTGTTTACCACTGATCTCGCGCTATCCGTGACACAAATCATCGAGTATTATGGCGCTCGCTGGAAAATTGAAGCCGGCTTCAAAGAGCTCAAGCAGGACATCGGCAGCCGAACCAGTCAGTGCCGGAATGCCCACGCGGTGATTGACCATCTGAATTTTTGTATGATGGCCTCAACCCTCACTTGGCTTTATGCAGACCGCTTAAAAGCCGATCCGGAACGTCGGCATAAAGTGAAGGGCCGAACCAGTTTTGCCTTTTCCGATGTCCGGCGCATTATCGCCGAGGCCGCACTCAGTGAGGATTTTGATAGGGTTTGCCCCAAACCCGGCAATCCCCCGAAAAATTCTCTGGTGACGGTGTTGCTACGCATGGTGGCTTGATGAATTATTAGGAAACTTCAGTTATGTAAATAGGAAGCTATATTAGTTAAGGACACGAAAATCAACTTTTCCAATGACTGGGAAATTTCAGTTTCCTATATGTGATAATGCCCTTTATCACATATAGGAAAGGCACCCCCAAGACCCACAAAATTTCCCGCGCACCTCAGGCCGCTTATTCTTGATTGTCCGGACAATGTGTGTCATATTATAAAAGTAATGAAGGAGATAAACCTATGCCCAGCAAAAACGAACCTCGAAACGAACGCATCGACATCCGCACCACGCCGAGTGTGAAACGCGTCTTGCAGGACGCAGCCGCCACATCGAGCAAAACGGTTTCGGAATTTTTGCTGGACAGCGCCTTGTCCAAGGCCGCTGAAGTCATAGCCGACCGGCGTCTGTTCCTTCTGGATGATGAGCAATGGGCCACGTTCATGGCGGCTCTGGACGCGCCCCCGCAACCCATGCCCCGACTTGAGCGGCTGCTCAAAGAACCGAGCGCTTTGGAGAAAGAACTCAACCTATGACAGTGACGGCCATCGGGAAGCTCCATTTTGAGCACGTCACGGAAACCTTCGATTGCGGAAAGCCCGAACTGAACAATTTTCTCCGCCGCTTCGCGTTCAGCAACCAACGCGCTAACCTTGCCCAAACCTATGTGTTGTGCCGCGATAAGACGGTGATCGCCTATTACAGTCTCGCTGTCGGTCAGGCCAACCATCAGGACGCGCCGCAGCGGATCACGGAAGGGTTAGGACGCTATCCTGTGCCTCTCATGGTTTTAGCTAGGTTGGCTGTGACGCAAAGCGAACAAGGGCGTGGCTGGGGGTCCTCCCTTTTAAAAGACGCTTTGCGGCGCACCGCTCAGGCCGCCGATATTGCCGGTATCCGGGCGCTTTTCGTCCATGCCAAAGACGACGAGGCGCGGGCGTTTTATGAGCATTTCAATTTCCGTCCTAGCCCGACCGACCCTTATCATCTGTTCCTGCTGATGAAAGACATTGAGAGGTTTGTCGGGTAAGTCTTTGCGCGAGGTAAAACTATGACCCAGCTTACCACCCTGCCCTCGCAGTCCCTTCCGCTTCAGCGGACAAGGCCTGGTCCAGTGCTTCCCAGTCCTGAACCCGGTAATGGTCGGTCACAAACAGGAGCGGTTCGCCCGTCACATGATCAACCAGTTGCGGCATTTCAAAGGCCTTTAGAAATAACTCGAGCCAGTGATATGGGATGATGACGCTGGTGATTTCCTTGGCGAGAGGCGAATCAGGCTCAACGTCTTCCAGTTCGCCTTTGAGCTCTTTTAATAAGTCTAAGCTACGATGGCGGGGAAAAGAATAGGGTGCGTTTAAACAAGTGCGACAGAAATGTTTCATAGGGTTTATAACCGATCGCTATTGTGATCGGAATGTCTCAATGTCATTGACACATTCCGGTTGCGGAAGCAGCTTGATAGCCAGTAAATGATTTTTTCCAGAGACAGGAATACCCGTAGAGCCGATAAATTCGAGCAAGGTAGAAAAATCCCTTAGCAGGGTTCCTGGTTCGTTATCACTGAAGGTCTGGGTCTTTAAACACTGAGTTTGGTCCGGAGTTAGTGTGGCTTTTATCTTTTTCATATTTTGTATTTTAATAACCGATGAGTCACTGTTCAGCGACCCTCATCAATCGTTGTCAGTTGGAGCCGGTTTCACATGCTGGGGCTTAAAAACTTCATTAATGAGCTTGTCTGCTTTTTCTTTCAACTGTGATTGCGTCAAGACCGGAACGGTTGGTTTCATCTTCTTAGCAGAGGTGGCTGGCCAAGATCTTTTATTTGCCAGCGAAATAAATCCTTTAACAGAGAATGTGACTTGGTGCGAAATATAAACACCTCAAAATTTAAAGCCTAGTGTGGGATGTAGCTGACATGTCAAAAATAGAGCTTTGGTCATCCAGAAATGGGAGGGACTCAAGATTTACGCAAACTTGGTAGTGTGAGCTACATGAAGAGCCGTATGAAGCGAGAGTCTTATGTACCGATCTGTGATAGCCTGAGGGTGAAGCGCCCTCGGGCGACTCGACCAACTGGCTGTTCAGCGCAAGAGCTCAACTTGGCTTCATTCAAATCAGAAAATTCTGGCGTATCCCAAACTCAGTTGTTTTAAACTATAAGATAACTTACTTCTTCGGACTCGTTGCGACAGACCGAAGTCATTCTCTTGCGGCCTAACAGGAGAAGTGCCCCATCATTGGTTAACATTAAAGTGCAATATAGAAACATCTTTTCATATCAGCGACTAAATAGAGCTTAGAAAAAGGGATAATACCTACCATGACACATATGCACGATCAGATTCTACCTGAAGGCACTCAACTCGGTGTCTACGAAATTAAAGAAGCCTCAAAAATTGATAGGTTCGATATCACCTATCGCGCCTGGAATCACCATCTTAAGGAGCGGGTAGAAATACGAGAATATTTTCCTCGCGATTTCGCTATTCGCGCAAACGATGGTCTTGGCGTCGAATCCAAGTCCCCAAGTGATAAAGAAAATTTTAATTCTGGCTTAAAGGCATTTTTGGATCAGGCTGAGATTCTCACACAAATCGAACATCCCAATATTGTCAAAGCTGAGAATATTTTGCAATTCAATGGAACTGCTTACCTTATTCTGGATTACCAAGAAGGTGTACCGCTTTCCAAGCTAGTTCGGTCACCGGCATCATTTGCCGAAACAGAACTAAAATTCATTCTGGTCTCGATCCTGAATGCTCTACAGAAAGTCCACGAATACAAAATTGTGCATGGCGGCATTCAACCGACAACGATTATTTTGCGCAAGGATGGCGAACCACTGCTGACCGATTTCGCCGTCGCCGCACACACCTCCAAGCTTGCAGGCGAATTAGCCCCCGGTTACGCACCGCCAGAACGATATGAGCACGCTCATGAACCCGGGGCCGCCTCTGATTTTTATGCTCTGGGCGCAACGATGTATTATTGTCTTACGCAGAAACAACCACCCGCTGCTCAAAACCGAATAAAGGCTTTAAGCAGAAGCGAACCCGATCCGATGGCTTCACTCTCCGGATCTTTGGGCGCCACGTATAGCGAGGAGTTGTTGCAAGCAATCGATTGGATGCTACTACCTGAATATAATAAGCGACCCCAGTCAGCAACCGAGATTCTAGCGCTACTAAAATCAGAACCTATCAGCGATCAAACTGGGCCGATAACTGCCAAGCAAGAAGCCAAAGATGTTGCCAATAGTAGTCCGGTTGCGAAGAATCACGTATGGATCGGTGTCTTGGCCGGGATAGTTGGATTGGTTATGCTTGGATTATGGCTTGGTAAAAAGCCTTCAGAAATAAGTGATGACAAGGCCAGTACAGTCACTGTTCAGCCCTTATCCCAAGTCAGCCCCGCCGTCACAGCTGAGACAAAAGAAGACCCATCTGTCGCTCTGTCCAGCACCCAAGCAAGTCAAGAATCTGAGCCCGGCAAAATATCCGAGCACACTCAACAAGAAACAAACGCGTCTGAAAATCAGCCAACGCAAGCCGATGGAGAAACTCGACTGAGAACAAGTGCTGACGGCAACCAACCCAAAAATGGCCTGGCGGAAAGCACGGCTTTTCCAGCAAGCAAATCGGTTTCCAAGCCAGAGCTCAAGGATAAAAATACGACCGAGCAGGATTCAATTAAAAAATACTTGGCCGCTGCTAATAAAGCTATGAAAGCAGCGCGTTTCACCACACCATCGAGAGACAATGCCTATAAGTATTACCAAATGGTTCTTGCCATAGAATCAGACAATGCGGAAGCGCATGCTGGGCTGCAAAAAATAGTTGATCGGTATGTCTGGTTTATAGAGAAAGCAAAGGCTGAAGGCAAACTAAACTTGGCCAAGCGAACTTTGAAAAAGGCTGAATCTGTCTTGCCTGATGATCCTAAACTACAAAGTATTCGTGCGGAATTGGCTGCTACTAGAGAATAATTGACTAAACGTTTAATCTCACTGTGTTAAAAATTGGCCATTAGCTGTCAGCCAATGTCAGAATCTGACTGCCTTGGCGTTTTAAATTTTCATAGCCATGCTCAGCCTTTTTTGGGTACGCCTAGGGGTACACTTTCAAATGAGGTTTATGGGTACGGCCTGAAACATAAAAAATGCAACAAGCCTGTAGAATTAGGCATTACAGCCGGTTAATTGAAACATCCTGAAATGATACGCTACAGTAAACCATGCTCTGCGAATGAGTAGGGCTGGCCGTCACCGATGATGAAATGATCCAGTACCCGGATGTCAAATAAGGTTAAAGCCTGTTTGAGTTTTTCGGTAATGTGTTTGTCAGCCTGGCTGGGCTCGGAAATACCCGACGGATGGTTGTGGGCGAAGATCACCGCAGCGGCATTATGGTGCAGCGCCCGCTTGACAACTTCTCTGGGATACACACTGGCGCCGTCTATGGTGCCTCTGAATAATTCGTCCAGCTGAATGACGCGGTGCTGGTTATCCAGGAACAAACAGGCAAATACCTCGTAGCTATAGCTCCGCAACTGGGCACTGAGATAGGCGCGGGTAATGTCCGGGCTGGTGAGGGCATTGCCGCGTTGCAGCACTTCCTTAAAATGCCTCTTGGCCATTTCCATCACTGCCTGTAGGTGTGCGTATTTGGCGCTGCCCAAACCATTCGCCTGGCAAAAACGATCCCGGTCGGCATCCAGCAGCGCTTTTAAGGAACCAAAGTCCGTCAGCAGCTCCCGGGCCAGATCAACGGCTGATTTTCCAGGCGATCCGGTGCGCAGAAAAATAGCCAGCAATTCGGCATCGGTTAAGGCCGCAGAGCCTCGGTCCAAAAGTTTTTCTCGCGGCCGGTCTTCTGCAGGCCAGTCCTTGATGGACATGCGCCTCTCCTGTGGATAATGAAAATTTAAGCATAGAAGAATTCAGCTATCCTTGCCATAATAATCATTTACCAAATTATTCGGGAATTACCATTAACAAGCGCATTTTATTGGCAGTCAGCGGCGGTATTGCCGCTTACAAGGCGGCCGAGTTAGTCAGGCTGTTGCGCAAACAGGGCGCTGATGTGCGCGTGGCGATGACGCCATCGGCTACCCGGTTTGTCGCGCCCTTAACCTTTCAAGCGCTGTCCGGCAATCCCGTTCACACCAAGTTGCTAGATTTGGATGAGGAAAATGCCATGGGCCACATCAATCTGGCGCGCTGGGCGGATGTCCTGATGATTGCGCCGGCCACGGCCAATACCATTGCAAAGCTCAGCCATGGCCTGGCCGATGATTTGCTGAGCACGCTTTATCTTGCCGCAAGCTGCCCTGTGTATGTGGCGCCCGCCATGAATCAGGCGATGTGGCATCAAGCCGTCACGCAGGAAAATATTGAAAAACTTAAGGCTCATGGCGTTACCCTGATCGGCCCCGGCCAGGGCGATCAGGCCTGTGGGGAAACAGGGCTGGGCAGAATGTCCGAGCCTGAGGACATTTGCCGGCTTTTATTTGCCGATGCTTCAGCGCAATGTCTACGCGGGCTTAGGGTTTTAATCAGTGCAGGTCCAACACGCGAGCCTATCGATCCGGTGCGTTACATCAGCAACCGCAGCTCGGGGAAAATGGGTTATGCGCTGGCTTGCGCGGCATTGAAGGCAGGGGCCGACGTTACCTTGGTGAGCGGGCCGGTTACCCTGGCTGCGCCAAGCCATGTTGATGTGATAAGAGTGGAAACGGCCGCGCAAATGTATGCGGCGGTTATAGCCCAGGCCGAACAGCATGATATTTATATCGGTGCGGCGGCGGTTGCCGATTACACGCCTGCAGAGGTCCAACCGGAAAAAATTAAAAAACACCAGGAACAGGCCACGATCACCTTGCAAAAAACCAGCGATATTCTGGCCGCCGTCGCCAGACTCGATAAGCACCCGTTTACCGTGGGCTTTGCAGCCGAAACGCATGATCTTGAAAATTATGCCCTAGCCAAACTGGCGCAAAAGAACCTAGATATGATTGCCGCCAACTGGGTAGGTCGCGAGCAGGGCGGCTTTGACAGCGAGTTCAATGCCTTGCAGGTGTATTGGAAAAATGGTCAGCAGACTTTGGCAATGACCGATAAAACCCAAATAGCGGAGCAACTCATCAAGTTAATCGCACAACGCATCCTTGAGACCGGACATGAAAAAAATACAACTGAAAATTCTGGATGAGCGCCTGGGCAAGGACATTCCGCTGCCGGCTTATGCGACCGCAGGTTCGGCCGGCCTGGATTTGCGGGCCTGCGTGGATCAGCCAACCGAAATAAGACCCGGCGAGACGATGTTGATCCCTACTGGTCTGGCGATCCATATCGACGACCCTGAACTGGCTGCGGTCTTATTGCCCAGATCCGGACTGGGTCACAAACATGGCATCGTCCTGGGCAATCTGGTCGGTCTGATTGATTCGGATTATCAGGGCCAGGTGTTTGTTTCCTGCTGGAATCGCGGCGAAACGGCTTTTACCATCAGTATTGGTGAGCGAATTGCGCAAATGGTGTTTGTACCCGTGGTGCAGGTAGCCTTTGAACACGTTGATGCGTTTGATGAGAGCCACCGGGGCGCCGGTGGTTTTGGCCATAGCGGCCGGCATTAATAACTTTTGTTATTGAGGTTAACGATGGAGCGCATCTTTTCTCTGTTAGCTGGCACAACCGTCCTGCTTATTCTGACTACCGGCGCAGGTGTTTACTGGTTGTCCAAATCTGAAGTGCAACAGGCAAAGCAAAACGCAATTACCGCCGCCGCCGACGGCGTTGCCTTGGCGCTATCGCAACAATTAAATTTGTTGCATAAGGCGCTGGATAAGATGGCCCAAGATCATGAAGTTATTGCCGCCGTAGCCGGTAAAGACTCCGCACAATTAAGCGCGCTGGCAGCAAAGCTGGAGCAGCACCTGCCTGATGTATTAAAAATCAGATTGCTGTTGCCCGGTGTCAGCGAACTCGATGAAAGCACTGTGCCGCGGATGGGCTATGCTGATCTGGAGATGGTGCGGGACACATTCCGCGAAAATCAGCAGCCGGCCATTCAAGGCGATGCGGGAGCTGACCGGCATCTGGCCATGACCAGCCGGATTATGCTGCGTGATCAGGTTATTGGTGTGATTTTGGCCAGCTTTAACTATGACTTTATCGGCAAAAGCGTACAGGCGGCAAAAACAGACGGTTATATCGAACTCAGACAGGAAAAACTGCTGCTGGGCAAAGGCGGAGAGTTGGCGGCTGTCGAAGAGCGCGCGCAAGAGGATCTGACCATAAAGAAGCTGGCCAACACACCCTGGAGACTCGAGTACGGCTATGCGAGTGCCGGTTTCAGTGCCATCGCGGCAATTGTCAGCCTGATTGTCCTGTCCGGAGTGCTGGCCATACTGGGGTTTTTTCTCGGACATCGCAAGCTTACAGAACTACTGAGCCAGGATCTCAGTATTTTGCTAAAAGTCGCTAAAGATATGATCACTGGCAAGGCACCGGGCAATTACCCGGTTCAGCTTTCTGAAATGAGCGCCATTGTTTCAACGCTAGTGCAGTTCAAGCGGGTCGTGGAAAATCATGTCGAGCCGGTCACTGAGGACGAAAATGATTTCAAACTGGACGGTTTTATGGAAGAGCCAGTCAACTTTGGCTTCGGTGACTATGCGGTAGAAGTTCATGATACCAGTAGCACGGAAGTGGCGCCTGAGATTCCCGCCGTAGATGAGCCGGCCATCATCGCCGAGAAAATACCCTTACAATTTGACATGCCCGATGTCATTGGCAGCACGGATAAACACGCCGCCATATTCAGAGCTTACGACATCCGCGGCATTGCCGGCGAAACCTTGACTAAGGACATAGCTTACGACATTGGCCGCAGCCTGGGTACGGACGCTAAAAAGCAGGGTTGCGCAACCATGGTGCTGGGCCGCGACGGCAGAACCTCAAGCCCGGGGCTGGCCAATGCCGTCGCCCAGGGCATTGTGTCAACCGGCACGCATGTGCTGGATATCGGCATGGTGCCTACGCCCGTGTTGTATTTTGTTACCCAGCATATCGACGGCCGCTGCGGGGTAATGATTACCGGCAGCCATAATCCAGCCGACTACAATGGCATGAAAATGGTGATTAACGGTGAAACCCTGGCTGGCGACAGAATTCAGCTCATCAAGCAATGCATAGCCAGCCAAAGCTTCGCGAGCGGGGTTAGCGGCCAAATCGAACAGAACAGCACGATTGTTAACGAGTACATTGGCACTATTTCAGAAGAGATTGATATCGCCAGGCCGATCAAGGTTGTCGTCGATTGCGGAAATGGTGCGGCCAGTGATTTGGGGCCTGCCCTGCTGAAAACACTGGGCTGCGAAGTGGTGGAATTATTTTGCGCTGTCGACGGCACTTTCCCTAATCATCATCCTGATCCCAGTCAGCCCGAAAACCTGGCGGATTTAATTGCCGCCGTTAAACAGCATGCTGCTGATATCGGCATCGCCTTTGATGGCGATGCCGATCGCCTGGGCGTTGTGGATTCAAAGGGCAAAATCATCTGGCCTGACCGGCAAATGATGCTGTTTGCCAAAGAGGTGCTGGCTTTACGGCCCGGATCCGAGATTATATTTGACGTGAAATGCTCCCGGCATTTGCCAGAGCAAATCGTCAAACACGGCGGACGGCCATTGATGTGGAGAACCGGGCACTCCTTTATGAAAGCCAAGCTCAAGGAAACAGGGGCGATGCTGGCCGGTGAAATGAGCGGACACATTTTCTTTAATGACCGCTGGTTTGGATTTGATGACGCCTTGTACGCCGCAGCACGCCTGATAGAAATATTGTCCAACGATGATCGTTGCAGTGCAGACGTATTTGCCGACTTTCCTGACAGCTTGAGTACACCCGAACTGAATGTTTGGATGGCAGAAGGTGAAAACGTCCGATTTTTAGACAACATGTTCTCAGCGGCCAAGTTTACTGACGGCAAAATCACCACTATTGACGGCTTGCGCGTCGATTTTCCCGAAGGCTGGGGTCTGGTGCGGGCATCCAACACCACGCCGGCGCTGGCGATTCGCTTTGAAGCCGACAGCCCACAAGCCTTGAACGACATTCAGGCGCAATTTAGACAACTCATGAAAAAAATCAAACCGGATATTGTGTTACCTTTTTAAATAATGGAACGACAGAAATGATACAGAAACGAAAGGCCCATCAGATCGCCGAGGTCCTGATCGAGGCATTACCCTATATTCAGCGCTTTAAAAGCAAAACCGTGGTGGTTAAGTTTGGCGGCAACGCCATGGTGGATGAAGCGCTCAAACACAGTTTTGCACGCGATATCGTCTTGATGAAACTGGTCGGGCTCAATCCCGTCGTTATCCACGGCGGCGGTCCGCAAATTGGCCATTTGCTGCAGCGACTGGGTAAAACCTCGGAATTTATCGACGGCATGCGGGTGACCGACAGCGAGACCATGGACGTAGTGGAAATGGTGCTGGGCGGACTGGTGAATAAAGAGATTGTTAATTTAATCAATCAGCACGGCGGCAAAGCCGTGGGCTTGACCGGTAAAGACGGCGATTTTATTCGCGCCAGAAAAATTACTATGCAAAAAGCAGATGCGTCTGAAATTATTGATCTGGGGCATGTTGGCGAAGTCAGCAGTATTGATCCGGCCGTGGTTGATATGCTCGGCAAAAGTGATTTTATCCCCGTAATTGCGCCGATTGGCGTGGGCGCGGATGGGCGTTCCTATAATATCAACGCTGATCTGGTGGCAGGTAAAATTGCCGAAGTCCTGAAAGCCGAGAAATTGATTTTACTGACCAATATCCCGGGTATTCTGGATAAGCAGGGAGAGCTGCTGACCGGGTTATCGATTAAAAAAATAGACGAGCTGATTGCTGACGGCACTATTTCCGGCGGCATGATTCCAAAAACCCGTTGCGCCACCGATGCGCTGAATGGCGGCGTCAACAGCGTGCATATTATTGACGGTCGTGTTGAACACGCGGTATTGCTGGAGTTGTTTACCGACCAGGGCGTCGGCACCTTGCTGATCAGTCGTTAGCCAACGCGGATTCGATATAAGGTTTGAACGCAGACCTTATATCGAGGACTTTCTGGCTGGCGCACAAATCAGTGCCCAGCGATGATTGCCAACAGCTTATGTCAAGAAATAGCTGTTGTTTGTTGCCCTTCTGGACGATTTTTGAAACCGCCAAACGCAAGTCGCTGTCGCTTGCCGGCGCCGCCCCCATGATCAACTTGTCGTTATCAATGTAAATGCCGGTAGTGCCATGCTTAGCGATAAAGACATGAGCCGCGCGCCAGGCTTTTGCGCATTCCGCTTCATTGCCGCACGTGAACAGACCTAGCTCATTGGCAGCTTGATTCTGGGCCTTTCTGTCACCCGGGCTTTGGTCATCGCTATCGGCGGCTTGGGTTAAAAATTTAAAGCGCGCCATATCGGCTTCAAAGGCGTTTCTAAGCGTGTTTTTCTTGGCGATGTGCCTGTCTATTTCCGCCTCGGTTTGCTGAATTTGGGTTTCGGTCGCGTTAATAGCATCGCGAAGCTTTTGAGGTATTTTTTCGCCGTTGCGCTCGTGCGTTGCGGCTTCCTTGCGTTGTATTGCCAACTGATCTTGCAGGCTCTTTAATTTGCTTTGTGTGGCATTTTTTTGACCATCCAGCGATTGCATCTTACCTTTCAACATCGCTTCCATATCGTCGAGTGTGCGGAATGTGCTGAGCAGCACTTTGTCATGGGCTTTCTGCTGCTCGATGACTTTTTCCTGAGCTTTTTTTAAGGCCTGCAGTTGCGCATCCAGTGCCAGCTGTTCTTTTGTTTTCGCTTTTTCGGTGACTTCAACTATTGCACCTTTCTTGTTCAATAATTCCCGGCGGTGTTTGACTTGATCAGGCGGCACCTGATCTGAAAAAAATGTATTGCCGCGTTCATCAACCCAGCGATACATTTTTTTTGCAATCACCGGCGGACTGCTTAAAAAACAAAGCGCGCAGACTAAAAAAAGACTGACGGGGAAAATACGGGCAGGCATGGGCTAAACATTCCGGCTAAAGGTGAAACGGCTTTATAAAGATAGCCAATTTACGCGCATATTGCTTTATCAAACTGTATTTTTACCACAAAGCGCAGCCATAAAAAGCCATCAAACGTCGTATTTTCCTTCGCCCCGGCTCAGGACGGACCCTTCGGAATTTGCTCGGAAATTACCCTGGTTAAGCCTTTTTTATCCGATTAAACTAGCCAGTTCGTGCAGCGGCGGCAGCAGGATCATCTTGGCGAGCTGTAACAACAGCAAGGCTGCTAGGGGCGATAAGTCGATGCCGCCAATATCAGGAATAAATCTACGGCAAATATTCAGTACAGGCTCGGTCAGGCTGTGCAAAATGGATGCAGCGGCATTGAATGCACCGGGATTAACCCAGCTCAGCAATGCGCTGGCAAATATCGAGAAAATGAAGATATTGATCAATAGGGAAAGCAGCTGAGTGACAGCCAATACCGTCAACGCCGCCAGACTGATGCTGAGGCCCTTGAGCAGCAGGATTGAAAAATCAGCCAGCATCTGCAGCCCGAGCACCAGCACCAGCGAGGACGTGTCGATTCTACCGATGGGCGGTACAAAACGGCGCAAAATTCTTAATGGCGGATGTGTTGCCTTGACCAGGAATTGTGAAATAGGGTTGTAAAACTCGGCGCCACACCATTGCAATAAAAAGCGCAGCATTACCGCCAGGATATACAGAGAGAACAAGGTGTCGATGATAAAAATAACCGGATTGGTCATGTAAGTAGAGTCCATCAGTCATGCTCCGCAGGGTTGGACATTTCGATAGAACGATCGCGGGCGGCGCGCAGGGCTTTGGCAACCAGCTCGGAAAAGCCGCCTTGCTGAAAGGTTTCTATTGCCCGCTGAGTAGTACCGCCCGGCGAGGTTACGCGTTGACGCAGCTGTTCCGGCGATTCCGAGGATTCCAGCGCTATTTTGGCGGCGCCTAAAGCTGTTTGCTGCACTAACAGACGTGCCGTATGCTCGCTCAAGCCCATGTCCAGCGCGGCTTTTTCCATGGCCTCCATGAGCAGAAAATAGTAGGCAGGGCCGCTGCCGGAAACTGCAGTGACCGCATCCAGATCGCTTTCATTATCGACCCAGAGTGAAATGCCGACGGCGCGCATAATATTTTCCGCCTGATTGCGTTGCTCAGCAGTGACGTTTTTATTGGCATGCAAGGCTGTGGCCCCGGTTAAAACCAGGGCCGGCGTGTTGGGCATGCAGCGCACAATAGCGACGCCGGCGCCCAGCCACAAACTCAAGCTGTTTTGTGTAATGCCCGCGGCGATCGATACCACCAGTGGTTTTTTTTGCTGAATCAGCGCAGCTGCACTTTCCGCGACTGCTTTTAATACCTGAGGCTTTACAGCCAGAACCACGACATCAACGTCATTGATGAGCGCATCGTTGCTGGCCGAAATATTAACCTTCAGGTTTTTTGCCAGCGCGTTGAGAGTGTCCAGATTTACATCCGAAACCCAGAGTTGCTGGGGAGAATGACCGCTGGCAATCAAACCACTGATCAGGCTTGATGCCATGTTGCCGCCGCCGATAAGTCCGATTTTTTTTGTGTTCATTGGTACTAAGGGTTGGTTAATTAAAAATTATTTTACCCTATATGGGGCCTGTGCAATAAATCGCAAGTCTTTTAAACTATGATATTACTCAATTGAGTCGAAAACAGCGCTGATGATTGATACACTTTATATCGAAGAAAATGTCCTGCATCATCCCCGCGTCGCCGGCATTGTAGCCCGGTTTCCGGAGGCAAGGCGCATTACCTGCAGCCGCTATGGCGAGGTATTTAATCCCAAGGCCCAAAATTTTCGCCTGCAAAAACACAAACCGGCTTTGATTCTGGCCGAAAAATATAAAAACTTTGTGCTTGAGGCGCCCGCGGGTTACGGCATAGGCGCCAGCAGGAATTACTATTTTTCGCACATGCTCAATTGTCTTTATGATTGCCGCTACTGTTTTTTACAGGGTATGTATCAATCGGCGCATTATGTGCTGTTTGTGAATTACGAAGATTTTCAGCGGGACATCCGACAGCTTTGTGCAGGTTTTCCCGAAGAGGACCTGCATTTTTTTTCCGGTTATGACTGCGACAGTCTGGCTTTGGAGCCGGTAACCGGATTTGCCGAACAGTTTCTGCCGGTTTTTGCCGGCCTACCGAATGCCTGGCTGGAGCTGAGAACCAAAAGCACCCAAGTCAGGACTCTGCTGAATCGCGAGCCCTTGCCGCGCTGCATCGTGGCGTTCAGTTTGTCGCCGGAGACCGTGGCGGCAAAACTTGAACACAAGGCGCCGCCGCTGCATCGCAGGCTTGATGCGCTGGTCAAGGTGCAGGAACAAGGCTGGCAGATCGGCTTACGTTTTGATCCCCTGATTTATCAAGCCGATTATCAACAGCACTATCGGCAATTCTTTGACCAGGTTTTTGACAGGATTGATTTAAACCTGCTGCATTCGGTCAGCCTGGGCGTATTCCGGCTACCGGAGCATTATTATAAAAAAATGTACAAACTCTATCCTGAAGAAAAATTGTTTGCCGGCCCCTTGGAAAGTCAGCAAGGCATGGTGTCTTACCGGCAGGATCTGGAACAGGAAATGACGCACTACTGCACGGAACAAGTATTGCGCCATGTGCCATCACGCCAGTTTTTCCCATGCACATTATGAAACGCACGGTGCTGGTGACCGGCGCCAGTTCCGGCATAGGCCGCGCCATTGCCAGAAATCTGCTGCAACAGGGTCATCAGGTGGTGGGGATGTCACGGGACAGCGCACGCTTTACTCACATCCAAGAGGGTTTCACGCCCGTGCAGATGGATTTGAGCCGGCTCGATGAATTACCCCTGCAGTTGCGCGAACTGCAACACCGGTTTCCAGAGCTCGATGGGGTAATTTTTTGTGCCGGCAGGGGCCAGTTTGGCGCGCTGGAACAATTTTCCTATGCTCAAATCGAGGCCTTGATTTCACTTAACCTGACCAGTCAGATTTTTTTAACCCGCGCACTGTTGCCGGCCCTGAAGCGCAAGGCGCGTGGTGACTTAATTTTTATCGGTTCCGAGGCGGCCTTGAAAGGCAGCCGGCAAGGCGCGGTGTATTGCGCCAGCAAGTTTGCCATACGGGGTTTTACCCAGGCCTTGCGCGAAGAATGCAGCAAAAGCAGTGTACGGGTCTGCCTGATTAATCCGGGCATGGTTAAAACCCCGTTTTTTGAGCAACTGTCTTTTGAACCGGGCGACGACGCCAGCCACTATCTTTTGCCCGAAGATGTCGCAGAAGCGGTATCCTACGCGCTGAATTCGCGCGCCCACATGGTGATCGATGAAATTAATCTCAATCCTTTAAACAAGGTTGTGAAGTTCAAAAAATCATAAACCATAAAGGCTAATCATTATTTATGCTGACACGGCTGATTGTTTATTTTGCCTATTTTCTAAAAACATCCGCAGGTTACCGGAACGCCAAGCTGTTTTTCTATAATCTGCTGGAAAATCCAAACAGCCGGCTGAAATCCTATTTTGACGTGCTCATGATCAGCCTGGTCCTGGCTAGCGTGTTTTTGCTGGTTTACGAGGTAGGCAAGGCCCCGAGTGAAATCAACCGGCTATTTGAACATGTCATCGTCAGTATATTTATCCTTGAATATCTGTTGCGGGCCTGGCTGTATAGCGATAGCCACAAAATGATTCTGGAGCATTACGAGAAGGCTGAATATCTGAACAGCCCTTTTCGGCTCGGTAAAGTGGTTCGATTAATCTGGGCCAAAAAAGTCGAATATGTTTTAAGCCCTTTAGCCATAATTGATTTGCTGGCTATTTTACCCAGCTACAGGGAATTGCGGGTACTGAGAATCCTGCTTCTGTTCCGGCTGTTTAAACTGTTTCGTTATTTTAACAGCATCAAATTGTTTACCGAAGTTCTGGCCAGCAAACGCTTCGAGCTGTACACGCTGGGTATTTTGCTGGGCTTTCTGATATTTATCGGCAGCACCGCCATCTATTTATTCGAGAATCCCGCACAGGGCGGGCAAGTCAAGAATTTATTCGATGCGTTTTACTGGTCGGTAGTGACGCTGGCAACGGTAGGGTATGGCGATATCTCGCCGCAAACCCCTGGCGGACGCCTGATCGCAATGGCGTTAATTTTTACCGGGCTGTGCGTTTTGACTTTTTTCATCTCGATTATCGTGTCGGCATTTAATGACAAAATGCACGATATGCGCATCAACCAGACCTATGCCGAACTGAATCGCTATGAGCGTTTCATCATCATTTGCGGCTTTGGCCGGGTCGGCCAGCATATCGCCAGGCAGCTCGCAAAGGACAAGCAGCGCTTTGTAGTGATTGACATCAGGGAAGCCAACGTTGTCAAGGCAAGACAGCAGGGTTATCTGGTTATTCATGACGATGCCAGTAAAAATGAAGTGCTGGAACATGCCGGCATCAATAACGGCGCCACGGCAGTGTTGTGTAACACGGGTGATGATGTCATTAATGTCTATATCACCCTGACCAGCCGGCATTTAAATCCAGAACTGCGCATTATTTCACGCGCCAACAATCAGGATAATGTCAAAAAGCTGTATCAGGCGGGTGCCGATAACGTGATTCTGCCCTTTGAAATAGCCGGCCTGGTGGTGGCCGAATATATTGGTCAGCCGGTAGCCTTTGAAGCCATATTGGGCATTATTCAGGAAGAGAAACATATCATCATGGATGCCTTGTGCGTGCATGCGGGCTCGTTTGTGGAGGGCAAGAAAATTGCCGAGCTGAACTTTGAGCACAGAAAATTAATGCTGGTGGGTGTTATTAGCGCAAACCCGGTGCATCGTAAGCATAAAAACAGCTACGCCCTCAAAAACCGGCATTTTTATTTTAATCCCGAACACTACTTTGAACTGCAGGAGGGCGATCTTCTGGTGGTTTTAGGCCGGGACTATGGCATTGATTATTTTCGCGATCAAATTGGCAAAAGCCGCTTAAAAGCAGGGGGCAGGCAATGAAACGCATAGCCGTTTTCGGCCACAGCAGCATGGCATTGCAAACGATGAACCGGTTGAATCCCGAACTCTACAGCATGATTTTCATCGGCAAGGATGAACTCGATGCCGCGCGGGTTGCCGAGCAGGGTTTTGAATCCACCGTTATCGACTTTCGCAATGATGACGCGCTCAGAGCCATCGGTATTGGCGCCGATGTCGACATTCTTTTTTGTTTTTTCGCCAAAGATTCTGATAATGTGTTTTTGACGATTTCAGCGCGCGCGCTTGATAAAAACCTGACCATCATTGCCATTATCGAAGACCCCGAGTCAGCCGGTAAATTAACCGCTGCAGGTGCTGATAAAATCATCGATCCTTACGAGATTTGTGGTAGAAAAACGCACCAGATGCTGATTAAGCCGGACATTACCACGACACTCGATGAAACTGTGTTCGGGCGGCACGATTTGCATATCGCACAGATAGCAATTCCAGAGGGGTCATGGCTCGAACACAGCAAAGCCAGTGCGTTGAGGTTGAATGAAAAACATAATTTAATCCTCATTGGTATCGTCGATAAAGAGCTGAGCGAAGACTTGCAATTTGTGCTCGGTGAAAAAGAGCATACGCTGGATGGCGGCGATGTTTTGGTGGTATTGGGCCCGGCAAGGGAAATTCGATTATTTAAAGAAGAAGTGAACAATGTTGAGATTATTAAAGTTTAATGCGCGTATCTGGTTTTTATTGGGCTCTATCGGCTGTTTTGGAATGCTGGGCATAGGCGCCTATTTGCAACTGGCAGAAGGACTGGAGCCCTGTCCTTTGTGTATTTCCCAGCGCATCGCGATTTTCATCACGGGCCTGGTGTTTTTGATTGCCGCCATCCACAATCCGGAACGCAGCGGTTTAACGGTTTATGCATTATTAGGCACGGCTACGGCTCTTTCCGGCGCGGCTATTTCAACCCGGCACGTCTGGCTGCAACATTTGCCGCCCGATCAGGTACCGGAATGCGGCCCCGGCCTGGAGTATATTTTCCAGAACTTTCCCCTGTCCGAAACCATAAAACTAATGCTGAGCGGCACCGGTGAATGTGCAAAAGTGGACTGGACATTGTTGAGCCTGAGCATCCCTGAGTGGACATTAATCGCATTTCTCCTGCTGGCGGCTTTAAGTCTGCTACAAATATGGAATCCTGAAAATAAATAACCCTCGAGATCAATATGATGAATAAAATGGCCATGGCATTGCTGCTGGCTCTCGGCTTTGCCACGGCGCACGCGGCCGATGATGCAAGGCCTTTACAGCGGGCAATCGCCGGGAAACATCGTTCGGCCGAGCATAAAGCCCGCGATAAATACCAGCACCCTGAACAGACTCTGGAATTCTTTGAGCTAAACAACGACATGACCGTCGTTGAAATCTGGCCCGGCAATACCGGATGGTGGACTGAAATTCTGGCGCCATTTTTAAACAAGCACGGCAAACTTTATGCCGCCCATTTTTCAGCCGATGCCGCGTTGCCCATGCTCAGAGAAAGCCGCCATGATTTTGACAAAAAACTGAAAAAGCACCCTGACTTGTATGGCCAGGTAGAAACCACTGTTTTGCAGCCGCCAACATTTGTGAACATTGCTCCGGACGCCTCTGCTGACAGGGTGCTAAGTTTCCTGAATGTGCATTACTGGATGAAACGCGACCAGGCCGCGACGGTATTTGCCGTGATGTACAAAGCCCTTAAGCCGGGCGGCATTTTAGGCGTGGTCGAGCATAGACAATCAGTAAGCAAGCCACAGGATGAACATGCCGCTTCCGGCTATGTCACTGAAGATTATGTCATTGCCCTAGCAAGAAAAGCGGGCTTTGAGTTTCTGGGAAAATCCGAAATCAATGCCAACAGCCAAGACCGCAAGGATTATCCTCAAGGCGTGTGGACGCTGCCACCAACCTTGATACTTAAGGACAAAGATAAAAAGAAGTATCTGGCTATAGGGGAAAGTGACCGGATGACCATCAAGTTCATGAAGCCCAAGTGAATACATAGGCCGGAGAACGTGCACCGGCTTAGTGCGAAATACACACATTTGGCTAGGCTGCATAAAATGGACCGGAAAAATGCCACAAGAGCTTGAAGGCGCCTCGGTTTTATTTTCAACTTATTGATTCATAATGAGAATATTAAGCCGTCTCAAAGCTGGGCAAAGTAACAAAACTGTAATAAAAACCGGCAGTAAGGACAATTAAAAACGGGTTGTCCACAGAGTTATCCACAGCTTTTGTGGGTAACTCCAAATTGCCTTGGCTGCTTAGTAACTTAGCCGCAAAACATAACCAAAACATTAAATACCATGGCTAAGTTACACAGCGAAAAAGAGCTGATTTTTAGAGTTGCCATTGCTGTCCCTATTGACCGGCTATTTGATTATCTGGCGCCAGAACCCATTGATCTGCATACGTTCAAGCCGGGAGCGCGGCTGGAAGTGCCCTTTGGCAAAGGTATAAAGGTCGGTTTTCTGGTTGAAATTGCCCCGGACAGCGCAGTCGACACCAGAAAATTGAAGCGGGTGCTGCGTATTCTTGATGACCAGCCCTTGTTATCGGCAAAAGACTTGCGCCTGCTGCACTGGGCCAGCCGTTATTATCACCATCCTCTGGGTGAAGTATTCAGCGCGGCATTTCCCGCAGCCTTGCGCCAAGGCAAACCGGCTCACATGCAGTTTGAAAAACGCTATGTCGTGACTGCGTTGGGCAAGACTGCCGGCAGTGAGCAATTCGGGCGGGCGCCGAAACAGCACATGCTTCTGCAAAAGCTGCAAAGCCGGCCCGAGGGCTGCTCGGAGTCCGAACTGTCCGCCTGGAATAACAACTGGCGGCCTGCCTTGAAAGCTTTGCTGGATAAGCAACTGGCGCAGCTGACAGCAGCGGATTCAACCAGCACGCCGGAACAGGCAATTACCCGCGGCAGCATTTTAACGGCCAATCCGCAACAGCAGGCGGCGATAACCGCAGTGAATGATGCCTTGGGCCAGTTTGGCGTTTTTTTGCTGGAGGGCGTTACCGGCAGCGGCAAAACCGAAGTCTATATGCAGATCATCAGCGCTGTCCTGGCGCGAGGACAGCAGGTGCTGGTGTTGTTGCCGGAAATCACCCTCACCCCGCAGCTGGAAGCCCGTTTCCGGCAGCGTTTTGAAGTTGTCATCTGCGTTTCGCATTCCAAATTAAGCGATGGCCAGCGCCAGGCTGCCTGGTTGCAGATGCAGCAAGGCCGTGGCTCGATCTTGCTGGGCACGCGCTCGGCATTATTTACGCCATTAAAAAATCCCGGTCTGATTGTTCTCGATGAAGAGCATGATGTCTCATTCAAACAGCAGGAAGGTTTTCGATTTTCTGCGCGCGATGTTGCGGTGGTGCGCGGCAAGCTGCTGAATATTCCGGTATTGCTGGGTTCCGCGACGCCGGCGCTGGAAACCCTGCACAACGTCGACAAGCAGCGTTACCGCTTGCTGCATCTGCCGGAACGGGCCGGCAATGCCCGCGCGCCGCTATTGCAGCTGCTGGATATCCGCAATAAAAAAATGCACGAAGGTATTTCTGATGCACTGATTGAAGACATCAGGAATACCCTGGCCAAAAAGGAACAGGTCTTGCTGTTCCTGAATCGCCGCGGTTTTGCGCCCACGCTGATTTGCCACGGTTGCGGCTGGGTTGCGCGTTGCCAGCGCTGTGACGCCAATCTGGTGATTCATTATGAGGAAGGACTGTTACGCTGCCATCATTGCGGCCAGGAGCAGCGCTTGCTGCAGCAGTGCCCCGCCTGCACAACCGGGGCATTGACGCCCTTGGGCTTGGGCACCGAACGCGTGGAGAAGGTACTGGCCGGTTTATTTCCCGATAAGACCATTGTGCGTCTCGACCGCGACTCCACCCAGCGCAAGGGGACGCTCGAAAAGTATTTGCAGCAAATCAGCCAGGGACAAGTCGATATTATTCTGGGTACGCAGATGCTGGCCAAAGGCCATCATTTTCCGAATGTGACGCTGGTGGCGATTCTCGATGTCGACAGCGGCCTGTTCAGCATTGACTTTCACGCGCCCGAAAAACTCGCGCAAATGATTGTGCAGGTTTCAGGCCGCGCCGGCCGTGAGGAAAAGCCCGGAAAAGTCATCATGCAGACACGGCAGCCCGAGCACCCCTTACTAACCACCTTGATCAGCCAGGGCTACAGCCATTTTGCCAAAACCGCATTGGCGGAACGCAAGCAGGCCTCATTGCCACCGTTTAGTTATCAGGCACTGCTAAGGGCGCAGGCGGGCGATGCCGAGCTGCCACAGCAGTTTCTGAATGCCGTGGCCGAACTGGCGCTGGCTCAAGCTCGGCCGCATCATCAAGTGCTGGGGCCGGTGCCCGCCCCAATGGCCAAGCGCGCCGGACTTTATCGCTTTCAATTGCTGTTTCAGAGCTCAAGGCGGCAGGACTTACATACCCTGCTTGATACACTGATGCCAAAAATTGACACCCTCAAACAGGCGAAAAAAGTGCGCTGGTCGCTGGATGTTGATCCAGTCGATTTATATTGATACGGTAACGCTCTTAACAGGCTATTGAAGCGGAGCAGAATTCTATGAAATTAATAATGCGGGTCACCATAATGGCGATGTTGCTGGCGGCGAACGGCTGCGATCAAAATGACAGCCCGGTCAAAACGAAAGCAGGCAGCAGCGAAGTGCTGAAAACGCAACTGGAGAGCCTGGAAAAGGCCAAAAACGTCGAACGAATGGTTCTGGATGCAGCGGCGCAGCAGAAGGAAACCATTGAAGCCGGCAGTCAATAAAATTGTTTATAACAGGTGACATAATGAGCAAAATTCTTGCATTTTCCGGCAGTGCCCGGAAAGATTCCTATAACCAGAAACTGGTTAAAATCGCCGCAGCAGGCGCTGAAAAAGCCGGAGCGGAGGTTACGCTAATTAACCTGGCGGATTTTCCGATGCCTATTTTCAATCAGGATCTTGAAAGCGCAACCGGCATGCCTGATGAGGCGAGGGAGTTTAAGCGCCTGTTGATAGATCACGACGGATTTTTAATCGCCTCACCCGAATACAACAGCGCGTTTAGTCCGTTACTGAAAAACGCCATCGACTGGGCCTCGCGCCGGGAAGGCGATGAAACGCCCTTGCTGGCTTATAAAGGCAAGGTAGCGGCCATTATGTCGGCCTCGCCTGGGGCACTAGGCGGCTTGAGAGGCCTGATGTTTTTAAGGGTGGTGTTGAGCAATATCGGCGTAACCGTGCTTGCCAGCCAACACGCGGTCCCGGGCGCGGCGCAGGCGTTCAATGCCCAAGGTTCACTGCTTGATGCTCAAATGCAGGATAGCATCGACCGCTTGGGCGCGGAACTGAGCGTTACGCTGGGAAAGCTGAAAACTCAATAGGGCGGCTGTTCAGCTTTTAGCGAGCGCAAGCTCGCTAAGGTTATCCATTTATTGCCTATACGTCTGCCATTTAGACTTCCGAGTCGATGCGACAAGCCGTTGAAAACTAGCTTACTCTAATGCAACTTTTCAGCCTATCAAGCATGCGGCGTTTGGAGCCGCTCTGGATTGGCAAGATTTACTGTGGGAACGACGCCCTCGTCGCGACCGGTGGCTTCAAATCGGGACGTGGGCGTCGCTCCCACTAGCGGTTCCCAAGCGCCTAAAGACTGAGCAGAGGCTTTGTTAAATCGGGTGAGTGGGTATTTGATAGCGAAGACGAAGGGCTCAGCATGAAGCTTTGCACTATTAATTAAGTTACGCTCGTGGTGAGTTTGTCGAACCATGAACGTAACTTAATAGTTAACGTTTCCCTAAATTTAGGCTGGCATTGCGGTTTTGAAACCCCGCGCAAAAAAACCGAAAGTTTCTTGCCGGGCCCGATTCCGGGCGGGTTTGGCTTGATAAAGCCGGCTGATGATTTCCCGTTCGGCTTCCAGCCAGTCGTTAAACTCGTAGCCGGACTTGAATCCGCGTTTTTCCGCTTTGTAATAGGCGGCTTCGGCAATCATTCTGTACGTGCTCACAACAACAGCGGGGGCAACAGTTACCGGTACAGCATCCGGCGTAAAACCAAATTTGAGCAGTTCAATAAAGCTTTGCGGGCCAACGCCTTTGATACCGATGGTTGCGGGCTCCAGTTCAACCAGGGTGCCGAACAGACGATCCCAGATCGACAACACCGCGCCGTAGTTGCTGTCATGCTCGGTACGCAGCACTGAGTGGTGAGCCCGGTGCAAATAAGGCGTGATAAATACCCGGCCCAGCAGCTTTTCGCCTGGAAATGCAATATTCATGTGATGAAACATCACGAACAGCGTCATGATCGTCTCGTGCATGAGCAGCGTGGTTTTATCCACCCCAAGCATGAAAATGTAAGCGGCCTTTAAAAGGGTACTGATGAACAACTCCACGATATGTACGCGAAAAGCCGTTGATACATTCAAATTCGGGTCGTTATGATGCACTTTGTGAAACATCCACAGGCTGTCAAAACGGTGGCTGGCCTTATGCCAGAGATAAAACATCAGATCAAGCACCAAAAACGCTACCACGGCCTTACTCGCCGGATGCTCAAGAAAGCCGGGTAGTTCGTACGCCGGATGCTGTTCAGCCAATAGCAATAAGGATGACATCGAAAGCAGAGAAAGCACAAGGCTGTTGAAGACAAACAGCTTGATGTTGGCTCGATAGGATTGACGCACATGTGCTGTCGGCCTTTCAATTTTCGGCGAGTAACATTCAATCGCCGACAGGATGACGAAGAACAACAGCAATGAAGCACTGGCCAATTCGGCCGAGCTAATACTTGGCCAGGTCAAATGGGTTTCAACGAAGTGTGTTATTGATGAAAGTTTGCTTAACATAATCTTGCCCTCTGGAAGATGGGTAGTTCTTCAGTACAGGGATATCTTAACCAAAAATTATTAAGCTTTTATGAAGCCCTGATTAAAATTCCTCTGCCTTGTGTGGATCACTCAATATCATTTTTTGGGAACCTGAAGAACCTGTAAAAATTCGCTCTAAAAAATAACATGAACCTTGTCTTAAAAATAAGCAAGCTTTGGGCCATGGTAACTGGTTTGTTTACTTAGCGCTTGGGTAAATTACTACGGGCCTCGTCACGCAAGGCCTTAAACACAGTGAACGCAGTCCTCAAAGAGCAAGGCGTGCGTTGTCATTTCGCCAATAAGGCTCCCTATTCACTGCGCATTGGCATCAATCAGGTGCAACAAGCGCGTCATTTGCACCAAAGCCGACAGTGTTCAGCGAAAGAATTCATGTTAAGCCCTGAATTAATCTGCGGAAATGTTAAGCAAACTAACGTTTCGAGAGCAACAACCAACATTTTTCACAAAAAGCTTTTTACTTCAATTGCTTAATATCGCATTTAGGGTGATGTCCGGAATAACAAAAAGCACGACAATATTCACAGAGATCCCATGTTATGGATCGTCACCCAAAGTGGGAATGCCCGCGCAATACAATAGTTTGATTTCTTTAATGTCTTTCGTGCTTTTCGTGGACTAACTGCGGTTTTTAGGTTTATTGATGAGCAATTGTTCTGGGCGCGGCAATTACAAAACTTGGGCCTGGCCGGTGATCCTCTGCCGGCAAAGAAGATCACTGCGCAGTCGTTGGCCAAGGCTATACGGACGGTATTAGCCACAAAGAGCATGCAGGAAAAAGCCCTGGAAGCCGGTCAAACCCTGCAATCGCACGACGGCGTGGCGTCAGCCGTGCGTTTGCTAGCCTTGCGACAGGCTCAAGACGAACCTTAATAGTACCCAAAAAATTTGACTTGTGGAGTTGGATTACCTATTTTCGTCGAATGGCTGGCATAGAGAGGCGGACAACATGAAACCGGAATACACCGCCGAGTTTCGTTTCTACGAGGAACTGAACGATTTTCTTCGACCTGCGCAGCGCAAGCGCACGCTGCCCTATCGCTTCAGCGGCCATCCGGGAATCAAGGATCCCATCGAAGTGTTCGGCGTCCCACACACTGAGGTAGAGCTGATCATCGTCAATGGTCAATCGGTGGGATTCAACTATCAGCTGCAAACCGGCGATCGTGTCGCGGTCTACCCCTTTTTCGAAAGCCTGGACATCAGCCCCTTGCTCAAATTGCGCGAAAAACCCTTGCGCAATCCCCGCTTCATCATCGACGTGAATCTCGGTAAACTCGCCAAACGCATGCGCTTGCTGGGTTTCGACTGTCTCTATCGCAACGACTATCGAGATGCGGAGGTGGTCAATATCGCAGTGAACGAACAGCGCATAGTGCTGACCCGGGACCGCCGTCTCTTGTATGCCAAACATATCAGCCACGGCTATTGGGTGCGTGCGGTCAACGTCGACAGCCAGGTTGATGAAGTCCTGCGCCGCTTCGACCTGTACGAATCGATTCAGCCCTTTGCCCGATGCCTGGCTTGCAACGGTGTGCTGGCGTCAGTCGCCAAAGCCGATATTCTGGATCGTCTCGAACCCAAGACTCGTCTTTACTACGAAGATTTTTACCGATGCACCGATTGCCAGCGAATCTACTGGGAAGGCTCGCATATTGAGGATATGCAGCAACGCTACGCCGGCCTTGTCCACAACAACAAGTCATGACAAATGCACGCCTGCGTCTGGAACTGCTACTGTTCGCGCCGGCCAGGCTAAAACCGATGATTGGCAGAGAAAGGTTAAAGCAGTGACTCAGCTTTACATTGGCACCAGCGGCTGGAGCTATCACCATTGGCAAGACTGTTTTTACAGCGAAATCGCGCGAAAAGATTGGCTGAAATTCTACGCAACCCACTTTTCAGCCGTAGAAATAAACGGCACATTCTATCGCTTGCAGAGTCCGTCTACATTCAGCCGTTGGCGTGATGAAACACCGGCAACATTCAGATTTGCAATAAAAGCGCATCGCTACCTGACACATAACAAAAAATTACTCGATCCAGATGCTTCAGTGCTGATTGAGAAAAATCACGCCCTGGCGCTGCAGGAAAAACTGGCTGCGGTATTGTGGCAGCTGCCTGCAACATTGCCAAAAAATCTGGTCAGACTGAAAACATTTTTACAAGCCTTGCAGCAGTGGCCTGAAGTGCGCCATATCGTGGAATTCAGGCACCGCTCCTGGTTTGACGATGAAACTGCCGACTGCCTGGCACAAGCTGCCATCGCTAATTGCTTATCCGATGCCAATGATTGGCCGCTATGGCAGCGCGTTACCACGGATCTCGTTTATATCCGTTTACATGGCCATACACGGACCTACGCCTCGCCTTACAATCCTTCCGAATTGGCACAATGGGCTGAACGCGTAGCTCTTTGGTTGAAACAGCACAAACAGGTACATGTCTATTTTGATAATGATGCCGAATGCGCGGCGCCCTTTAACGCCCAGGAACTGAAAGCCCTGTTTACTATGCCCCACTGTCCTGCATAAGTATCGCCACAACTCAGATCATTCCGGCGGGGTTCACGTCAGGCTATCCCGCCTGACGCCCTTTGGGTTAATGCAAATCTGTTCCAAACAGATTTGTGCCGGAGCCGGCAGACCGCGTAGCGAATCCAAAAGTCATGAACGCCAAGGCAGCATCCCTGTCACATGCTACCCGCATCCCGGGCGGATATGACGCGGCCATCGCAGCGCCCTGACCAGAAATTTTTGCACTTTCGAAAGTCTGGACAGCTTCTGATGAAAATAAATTTCATGGCCCTCGGCCGCGGCAATAAAACCGTGATTTTTCCGGAATCACCCGCATTACAGGCGCGATGCTTTACAGTCCATGTGTTTTGACATCACCACGCTGAACGCGTGCGTAATCTTCCAGCTGTCTTCTCGCTGCGTCAAAAGCATCACGGATCGCGACATAAACATCTTCATAGGCCTTGTTGTCATGATGCTCGCGGCTAATCACCAACTCCTTGTGCGGGGTGGTGATGTCAATGCGGATATGGTATTGATTACCCTGGTGATGATGGTGATGTTCCGCTTCCACCGCCACCCTGCAACTCATGATATGCGAGTGAAATTTATCCAGCTTTTCGACTTTTTCACGGATTTTCGCCTCTACAGCCTCGGACTTGGATATCCCATGAAACGTTATTTGTAATGGTATTTGCATATTGATTCTCCTCCACAATTAATCGCCAACAAAAGGCCTGCAAACCCACGCAATCTTGCGCGTGCTGAGCGCCTTTTGTACACTGTCTTACATTGAATTTCAGCTTCTGCTGCTTAGCTTAAATTCACGGCCTGTAGGTTCGCAGTCTATACAAATTTCAGCAACAGCATAATTGGTATAAATACCTATGCACTTGCTCTATTCGTTTTCATAGTTCAAACCAAGCCAGATTGACGACTCCTTAAGATTAGGGGCATCATTGGCTATGAAACACACCAGACAATGACTAATAAACCCAGGTCATACAATGCTTACTAATATTCCTGATAACTGGATACTTATGCGCAATCGAATTAAACAATATTCTACATTTGGCTTACTTCTAATATTGCTCGGTTTAATACCTGCTACTAAAGGAATGGCAGAAAATTTGCAGCTTCCGCAGCAGGTAATAGAAAACGTTTCGTCACAATTACAGCAAAAAATGAAAGATAAAACCTTTACCAGCGACTTTGCTCGCGTTAACCGGTTTGTTAACGGCGTTATTTACCCGCATACGGATTTCAACCAAATTGCACCGTTAGTGCTGGGAAAACACTGGAGAACAGCAACTGCTGGAGAACAGGCGCGTTTTAAAAATGAGTTTCAGACGCTGCTGATAAGAATCTATTCCAGAGCGTTTGTGGAATATAACGATTGGTCAATGCGCTTCCGGCCTCTTGAAATGCCCAGTGACGCCACAAAAGTCATGGTCAGAACTGAAGTTCTGCAACCCGGCCGCCAGCCTGTTGAGGTCAGTTACCGGATGTTCCTGAGTAAGGGCGAGTGGAAAGTCTACGATATCATCATTGATGGTGTGAGTCTGGTGACGAATTACCGCACAAGTTTTAACGAAGAAATTCAAAAAAAGGGTTCATTAAGCACCGTTATTGATGATCTGGCTAAACGTAATGCCGAAGCGCTTACTGCAAAAGGTTCCTCATGACAGCGTTCAACCACACGCTCAATTCTCAGGACGCATCCTGACACTCAAGCAAGAATAGAGCACTTGTTAAGTTTAAAAGAAACTCCGAAACAGGCGCTGAACTATACACGCCAGGACAGCTTCACGATACCCGTCCACTATCGAAAATCCATTAGAAAACCCCTCTGGCATTTGGGTGGCTTCTGGTACTAAAGCATGCTGTCAATCGTCGGCGCATAATGTCCGGCCCGGAAAACGCCGGGAAGGGATATTCATGGGTTTTAATTGCCCCAGTTAACCGCCATCATCAAAATCCATGTCAAATTCCATGTCCGGCTCAAATTTCTGATCAATCCCCACGGCTACGTTTAATGCGTCGTCCACTTTTTCCAGCCAGACAAAGCCGAGTTGTTTTCTGACCGCTTCGGGTATTTCTTCAAAGTCTCTCTGATTGCGCGCCGGCAGCAGGACGGTTTTGATTCCTGCCCTGGCAGCCGCAATGACTTTTTCTTTAATGCCGCCGACCGGCAATACCAAACCCCGCAGGCTGATTTCTCCGGTCATCGCGACATCGCTTTGCACACTCCTTTCCGAAAATGCCGAATATAAGGCAATAAAGATGGCAACGCCGGCGCTCGGGCCATCTTTCGGTATCGCGCCCGCGGGTACGTGAATATGAATGTCGTTTTTTTCGAAAATTTCCTGGCTTAAACCCAACGCATCTGCCCGCGATTTCACCAGACTTAATGCCGCCTGGGCGCTTTCCTTCATGACCTCACCGAGTTGCCCGGTCAAGATCAATTTGCCGCTGCCAGGAATCCGTGTCGCTTCAATAAACAGAATGTCGCCGCCGGCCGCAGTCCAGGCGAGACCGGTGGCAACGCCAGGCACACTGGTGCGCATGGCGACATCGCTGTCAAATTTTTTGGGGCCAAGAATTTCCGGTATCTGCTCCGTATCGACCGCTTGCTTTGTTACCTTGCCTTCGGCAATGCGCATCGCGACCCGGCGAAATACCGACCCGATTTCCCGTTCCAGATTTCTGCAGCCGGCTTCCCGGGTATAGTCCTGAATGAGGGTTTCTATGGCCCGGTCGCTGATGCTGCATTGCTCGGGTGACAACCCGTTGGTTTGCAATTGCCTGCCCACTAGGTAGCGTCTGGCAATCTGTGCTTTTTCATCCAGGGTATAGCCGGAGAGCTCGATCACTTCCATGCGGTCGCGCAACGGAACCGGAATGCTCTCCAGCACATTGGCCGTACCAATAAACATGACATGGCTCAGATCGAAAGCGACACCGAGGTAATTATCACGAAAGGTCGAATTCTGCTCGGGGTCCAGCACTTCCAGCAGCGCCGATGACGGATCGCCCTGAATTCCCGAGCCGAGTTTGTCCAGTTCATCGAGCATAAAAACGGGATTATTGGTGCCCGCCCTGCGGATATTCTGAATGATGATGCCCGGCAGTGCGCCAATATAGGTACGCCGGTGGCCCCTGATTTCGGCTTCATCATGCAATCCGCCCAGGCTGGCGCGGATAAATTCGCGTCCGGTCGCGCGGGCAATACTGCGCCCCAATGAGGTTTTGCCAACGCCTGGCGGTCCAACAAAACACAAAATCGGGCTTTTGCCATTCGGATTCAGCTTGCGTACGGCCAGAAATTCCAGGATGCGCTGCTTGATCTTGTCCAGCCCATAATGGTCTTCATTCAGGATGTCTCTGGCCTTGGCAATATCAATAACGCCTTCGCTCGCTTTCGACCAGGGCAACTCGGTCAGCCAGTCAAGATAGGTGCGCAGCATCGAATATTCACCGCTGGCATCCGCCATATGTTGCAACCGGCCAAGCTCCTTAAGGGCATGCTTTTCGACCTCTTCGGGCATCTTCGCGGCGCTGATGGCATTGCTGATGTCCTCGATCTCGGCGGCAGTTTCGTCAGCTTCCCCCAATTCCTTCTGGATAGCCTTCATCTGTTCCCGCAAAACATACTCGCGCTGACGTTTGCCCATGGTTTCCTGGGTCTGTTCGTTAATCTGGTTGGAAAGCTTTAAGACTTCGATGCGGTAGTTCAGTAATCCGAGCACCCTGTCAAGACGATGCTGAATGTCAAACAGCTCGAGAATCTGTTGTTTTTCTTCGGCTTTTGAGATCAGATAGCTGGTGACCAGATCCGCCAGCAGGGACGGAGAGGAGACCGAGTGAATGGCATTTAGCAATTCGGCCGGTACTTGCCGGGATAGATTCAGCACTTCCGCGGCCTGTTGCTTGAGTGTCAGCACGCGCGCATCAATATCCTTGGTGTTCACCTCGGGCTCGTCATACGCCGCCACACGAGCCACCAGAAACGGGTAGCCCGGCAAAAACGCCTTGATCCGAAAGCGCTGCACACCCTGACAAATGACATGGTGATTGCCATCGGGCCCCGTCATGTAGCGCAAGATTTCAGCCACCGTGCCCACTTTATGCAGATCTTCAGGGCCAGGTTCTTCCTCGCTGTCATGAAGTTGCAAAATCAAACCCACCGGTTTTTCCGAACGAACCGCCAATTGCACGGAAGCAACCGATGGCTTACGGCCAATCACCAGCGGCAGCACAACCTGCGGAAACAGCACCGTGCCCCGCATCGGCACGATCAGCATGGCGTCATCGGGAATAGGCGGCAATTCCTGTGGGGCTTGCTGCCGCACCGGCTCTAATTGTGTTGAAGCTTCATTAGCGGCGGCATCCGATGAAGCCAACAAACTCTCTAAAAAGTCCTTGATAGGCATGACAACCCTCTATATTTTCCGCAGTGTGATCAATAAGCAACCCTTCACTAATTCACGGCTACCCAGTTCAAAGTGGCCGGAAGGAAGTTCAATGCAGCGCTCAAACCGGCCATAGGGAATTTCCAGACGTCGAATGTCGGCCTCTGCCCGTATGGGTAAATGCCGCTGTCCGCTAATAAGCAAATGACTGCCCTCAAGAAGGACGTTCATGTGCTCGGGCGCTACGCCTGGCAAGGCAATCATTATTATGAATTCATCCGGGGTTTCGTAAACATCGACCGGCGGTTCCCAAGTGGGACGCCTGGCATGCAGCGCCGCCGGTCTAAAGAACTGCCGGTGCAATCGATCGGCTCGATCCAGCATTTCACAGGCTTCCGCCCACATCCAGGATTCAAAATCACGTAATGGCATTGTCGGTTCTTCCAGGTTGTTTGTTGACTAGCAATTGTTAAGCGGGCCTTGTTGTATGAACGTTTCGAGCAAGGCAATGGCCTAGTCAGGCCATTGCTTCTCGGTCGCTCCTGAATTGCCCGCTGCACACTATCCCTGATGTTATGCAATAGCTGCATTCAGAACATCGTTTAGAATCATGCAGGAGGCAACACAAGGAGCGCTGCCGGCAGCTCCGGCTTTGTCAGATAACATAATGACTTAAAATGTTTTATTTTGTTGCACCAAGACGGTGGCTTTTGGTGTTCGATAACTCAAAAGGGCAATACTTTCATGCCGTAAGCCGCAGATCCGTTAAAAATCTGCCCGATCTCCCAATCAACCGCGCCCAAGCACTACCAATACGGCATTGGGTGATAGAATAAGCGCTGTTATGTACTGGATAAAATAAGCCTTGTCCATGATAATAGGCCGCATATAACTCGGGCATTGTTAAAAAGCGTAATCTATTAAAGAGGACTCTATGCGAAACTGGAAGCTGTTACCCGCTTTGATTGGCGGCACCTTGGTAATTGCTATCATTTTATATGTCGCTTTCTACTTCATATTTCTTGATCTGTTTGTCGACTTATGGTGGTTCCGGTCATTAAAGTTTGAAGCCTATTTCTGGTTAAGATTACTCTATAAGTTTTTTCTTTCCGGTGCTGTAACCCTGGCGTTCTTTGCCATTTTCTTTTTTCATTTCTGGATTGCCTCACGCTATCTGGGCATCAATCCGCCTGATGAAGTCCTTTACAATATAGACAAGCGCCGGCGCTTTCAGCGGTTTGCCGATACCTTCATGAGCGGCTCGGTAAAAATATATACCCCGGTTTCCCTGATCCTGGCCGTTTTTATCGCGAGGCCTTTTTATGATCAATGGGAAACGGCGCTGCTTTTCTTTTTTGGCAGCGATTCAGGAGTAACCGAGCCGGTTTATGGCCAGGATATCAGCTTTTATCTGCTCTCCTACCCGATCTACATGCTGATTCAGCAAGAATTGCTGACCACCGCCAGCCTGCTGTTTTGCTTGGTTGGAATGTTGTATTGGCTGGAGCACATTTTTGTGCCCAATCAGAGCCGGGAATTCCCTTTGGGGGCCAAAATCCATTTGGTCATTTTAATGGGATTCGTGGTGTTATTCGTGGTGTGGGGATTTATGCTGCAGCGCTTTTCATTGCTCTATGACAGCAGCCACGAACCGGTATTTTTCGGCCCCGGCTTTACCGAAATCCGTTACAAGCTGCCGCTAATTTGGTTAAGCATTATTACTTTTCTGGCGACCGCCATCTCCGCGAGTCTGTTTATTTTTTCAGAAAAACACCGCATCAAAGCACCGTTTATAATATCACTGACGGTTTTTCTTTTTGTCTTGTGGTTGCCCAAGGTGCAGTTTATTCCCGATTTAATTCAAAAGTACATCGTTAATCCCAACCCGGTGAAAACCGAAAAACCGTTCATGGAGCACAATATTAAAGCCACCCTGGATGCCTATGATTTAAAAAACATCAACATCGTTGATCTGCCGATCAAACTCGATGCCGTTGACGACATTCAGAAATGGAGCACGCAAAAACTGTTTGAAAACATCCCGGTTTGGGACAGGGAAATCCTGATTGACACCTATAATCAGCTGCAATCGATACGACCCTATTACACCTTCCTGTCGGTCGACGAGGACCGTTATTTCCTTCGCGACAACACCCGGCAGGTCAATCTTGCAGCCCGAGAGGTCACGCTAGCGAAGATGCCGCCTGAAGCCCAAAACTGGGAAAACACCCACTTGCGTTACACGCACGGCTATGGCGCGGTGGTCACTCCCGCCGCTCAAGATGCCGGCAAACCTTTGGTCTGGTATATGCGTGATTTAAACCTGAGTTCGACCGTCGGCTTAAGCGTTAAATACCCTGATATCTATTACGGTCAGGAGCAATACACTTACGCGATTGTGCCTAACAAGCTGGATGTCGTGGGTATTTCCGGAACCCTGAGCGATCCCGGCGTGGAAAGCAAATATACAGGCACAGGCGGCATACCGATTCCTACGCTGTTCAGAAAAGCCCTATTCGCCTTTTATTTCAAGGATCAAAAAATATTCTTTTCTATCAATATTTCGAGAGACAGTCAGCTATTAATGCGCCGGAATATCGCCACACGCATCCATACGCTGACGCCCTTTCTGCATCTGGATAACGACCCCTATCTGGTTATAAGCAAGGACCGTTTGTACTGGATACAGGATGCCTACACGCTTTCCAACCGGTATCCCGTTTCCAAATCCGCGGACGATGATTTTCTCGACGGCAAACAGGAATTTAACTATATCCGTAATTCTGTCAAGGTAGTGGTAGACGCCTTTGACGGCGAAGTTCAGTATTATATTTCCGATCCTTCGGACGTGATCATTCAGGCCTATAACCTCGCCTATCCAGGCTTTTTTAAAAATCTCGATGAAATGTCCGCCGAGCTCAAGTCGCATCTGCGTTATGCGCGAGATCTGTATTATCTGCAGATGAAAGTGTATGCCAAATATCATCAACTGGAACCCGAATTATTTTACCAACAGGCGGAAACCTGGCAATTCGCGAAGGTACGCGGGCAGCCGGTAAAACCGTATTATCAAACCATCGATTTTGGCAACTGCAATAGCAAAGCAGAATTTGTCATGCTGAATCCGATGACGCCTGTCAACAGCAATAACTTGAGCATGATAGGGGTGGCCGGCATAATGGATAAGCAGGACTGTAGCGCGGCCTATAAACCCGGCATCACGCTTTATAAGTTCCGTAAGGATGTCCAGGTCAACGGACCGGCGCAGGTTGAATCGCTGATCGAGCAGAATCCGGAAATTTCCGCGCAATTTACGCTCTGGGATCAGGGCGGCTCAAATATTCGCCTGGGCCGGATGATCATCATGCCCATGGGCAACAGCGTACTCTACGTGCAGCCGGTTTATATCGTCTCAAACACCAACGGCATCCCCGAGCTGATCCGGGTTATCGTTTCGATCGGTAATCATGTGGTCATGGACACCAACTTCTGGTCGGCCTTTAACCGTTTGAAACAAATTTATATTAAAACCGCCGCCGACAGGCGAGGAACAGGAACGTCCGAACAGAATGACGTCCAGACCGGGAACTAGGACTTGAACCAAGGCCTACCCTGGCCCGATTAACTCGGGCCAGGGTAGGCCGCAAAAGCAAATTATGCGCTTTGCATAATGCTGGCATCAAGCAGAGCCGCAAGGCTGCGCAGCGAATAAAGACAGGGAATCCATCTATTTACCCAACTTTATTGGGCTGGGCATGCACGTCCTACGAGACTTTTTTCAAAAAACAGGTTTTCAGCACAAGACCTTTCACTTTGTCGGCATTGCATTCGATCTGTTCTTCATTATCGGTGAGGCGGATATTCTTGATAACCGCGCCTCTTTTTAAAGTAACCGAGGTGCCTTTTACCTTTAAATCTTTAATGACCTGCACAGAATCGCCGTCATTAAGGGGGGTTCCGTTGCTATCTTTACTATTCATAATTTGATCTATTAATTGTTAAGCGGCGTAATTCGTTTGTTTTATTTTTCTAAGCTGGTTTCGTAACTCATCAAGCTACAAACTTAAAAGCGTGAGCATAAGAACATTATGCTCCCTTCAATTATCTTTCCAAAAAATTCCGCAACAACTCATGCCCGAACTCCGTCAATATTGATTCCGGGTGAAACTGCACGCCTTCAACATCCAGGGTTTTGTGCCTGACGCCCATGATTTCATCGATATTGCCGGCTGCATCCTGGGTCCAGGCGGTGATTTCCAGGCAATCAGGCAAGGTGGCTTGCTCTATGACCAGGGAATGATAACGAGTGGCGGTAAACGGGTTGTTAAGGCCTTTGAACACACCCTGATTACGATGATAAACCAGAGAGGTTTTGCCGTGCATAATACTTTTGGCATGGATGATGTTGCCGCCAAAGGCATAACCGATGCTTTGATGCCCGAGGCACACACCCAGAATGGGAATGCGTCCGGCAAACTTCAAAATGGCATCAACCGATATGCCGGCTTCTTTGGGTGTGCAAGGGCCGGGGGATATGACGATTTTATCGGGGGCCAGTTTTTCTATATCATCGACAGCCACCTGATCATTACGCACCACGGTCACATCCGCGCCCAGTTCGCCGAAATACTGCACCAGGTTGTAGGTGAACGAGTCGTAGTTATCAACCATGACGACTTTTATCGCGCTCATGCCTGTTCTCCTTCCAGGCCTGCCTCGGCCATACTGACTGCCCGGAAGATGGCGCGGCCCTTGTTCATGGTTTCATCCCACTCGTTTCTGGGGACAGAATCGTAAACGATGCCGGCACCGGCTTGTATATGTAACATTTGGTCTTTGATCACCGCGGTTCGAATGGCAATGGCGGTATCCAGATTGCCGGACCAGGCGATATAGCCGACAGCACCGGAATAAACGCCGCGCTTTACCGGTTCCAGTTCATTAATGATTTCCATGGCGCGAATTTTGGGCGCGCCGCTGACGGTGCCGGCCGGGAAAGTGGCGGCGAGCACATCAAAGGCGTTTTTGCCCTGTTGTAATTGACCGGTGACATTGGAGACAATGTGCATAACGTGCGAATAGCGTTCGACAATCATTTTATCGGTCACCGTCACCGTGCCGATTTCGGCAACGCGGCCGGCATCATTGCGGCCCAAATCAATCAGCATTAAATGCTCGGCGAGCTCTTTGGGATCGGCCAGCAAGTCGTGTTCAAGCGCAATATCCTGTTCAGGTGTTGCGCCGCGCCTGCGCGTGCCGGCAATCGGGCGCACGGTGACGGTGTTATCTTCCAGCCTGACCAGAATTTCTGGCGATGAGCCGACAATGTGAAAATCGTCCAGATTCAGGTAAAACATGTAAGGCGATGGATTTAAACAGCGTAAGGCCCGGTATAAATTCAACGGTGTCGCGGTGTAAGGAATCGACAGGCGTTGCGATAACACCACTTGCATGATGTCACCATCGGTAATGTATTCTTTGGCCTTCAATACAGCATCCTCAAAACCTTGCTGGGTAAAGCCAGAGACAAAGTGAGACTCTTCTACCGTTCTGGGACTGGCGTGCTTGTCCGGCTTGACCTGGATCTCGCGAAGTTTCACTGCCAGGTCGTCCAGGCGCGCCAAGGCACGATGATAGGCATCGGCTTCTTGAGGATTGGCGTGAGTCAAGAGCAGCATTTTGCCGGACAGATTATCAAATACCAGTATTTCTTCTGACACCATCAACAGAATATCCGGGCAGCTCAGGGGGTCCTTTTTTCCGTTTGAACGCAGCCGCGGCTCAATATAGCCAATGGTTTCGTAGCCGAAATAACCGACCAGGCCGCCATTGAAGCGTGGCAGCTCTTCAATATCCGGAACTTTGTAGCGTCCCATAAACTGTTCGATCCAGATCAGCGGATTATCGTGAGTCGCCGTTTCCAGTATTTCACCGTTTCTTTCCAAACTGATGTGACTGCCGTTTATTTTGACGAGGGTCTGGCAGGGCAAGCCAATAATGGAATAACGACCCCATTGTTCACCACCATGCACGGATTCAAATAAATAAGAATACGGGCCATCGGCCAATTTCAGATAAGCGCTTAACGGCGTATCCAAATCGGCCAGGACTTCCCGGCTTACGGGTATCCTGTTGTAGCCCTGTTGAGAATATTGTTTGAATTGTTCTGGGGTCATGGTGGTTTTGTTATTCAACGTGTGTGTAGAGTTTGGCAAGTGAAGCATCTATCCAGATAGAGCTATCAATCAGAATGCACATTGCGCTTTCTAAGCGACTCTATTTCTAAGTAAGATGGAAGTAATGTGAGTCATCTCAGATTGAAGTCCGTTATGAAATAAAAATCATCTGAATTTATTATTTTCGATTACAATAAAATCAACTTGCACAAAATCATTTTCGCCTAAAACGATTTCTTCCTTAAAATATGATTTTTTTATTTTGGAATATGCTTCTTCTTCCGATTCCGCTAATACTAATTCTGTTCTCGACAGTTGTTCTTCTATTTGCACTTTAAAGGTTTTCATAAAGTAAATTCAAATTGTTGTTGCTCAATTATTCTTTCATATTGTTTATTCAAAGCTTCATAACTCATAAAAGAGACTCTGTTTTTTTTATTCAAATCGTTAAAAGCTGAATATTTAATTTTATTCAAATATTCATCTTTTCTTTTTAAATCTGCAACTATAATCATTCGTGAATAAAAATCTTGTAAGTCATTAAATTTCAACAATGAATTTTGAATATCCGTAGAGTGCTCAACTTCGAAAAAAGAATGTGGCATTTCTCTTTCATTGAACCAAATGACATCAATTGTTGAACTTCTTTTTACAAGATTTTGATAAGTATATTGTGGTATATGATTAATTGTTCTAATTTCAATTAATTTGGTGTTCAAAAAGAAGCGATTTTTATCTTGGTTGGGTACAAATGTTTTTAAACCTTTTAAGTTTCCTATTGTCAGAAGAAGTCCTTGAAAATATGAGTGATTAAATTCAATAACATCTTTCGATTCTTTATTTGTTTCAGTTTCTTGAATAATACCATTGCTTTCTAATGATTTTTTGAAACTCAATAAACCATACAAGCCAGGTTTTATTTTGTAAATATTTTTATCCAATTGAACAATTCTTCTGATACTGGAAAATGGTGTTTTTGTTTTCCATTCACAATCGGCTATTTTAAAAACCTCTTGATTTAATTGCCCAAGTGTTGCTACACCACCTAATTTTTCTAGAGTAAGTATTACGGCTTCATTTTGTTTCATTTTATGCAATCCGCGTAAGGCGTAGGGTTCGCCGCTAAGCAATCCACCGCACACCGCCAGGCTGTCATCGGCGTTGTGCGGCGGTTGGCGGTTTGCTTGCGCAAAACCGCCCTACGCGCTTAATGCTCAACCGGCTTTAGCCAACTCGGCACGCATTTCATCAATGACTTTTTTGTAATCAGGCTGACTGAAAATCGCTGAACCCGCAACAAAGGTATCGGCTCCAGCTGCTTTAATTTCACGAATATTGTCGGTTTTTACGCCGCCGTCGATTTCCAGGCGAATATCAAAACCGCTGGCATCAATTCTTTTTCTGACTTCGCGCAATTTATCAAGGGCTGACGGGATAAACGATTGACCGCCAAAACCCGGATTCACCGACATCAATAAAATCATGTCGAGCTTATCCATGACATAATCAAGATGATGCAGCGGTGTGCCGGGGTTGAACACCAGACCGGCCTTGCAGCCGCAGTCTTTGATCAGTTGCAGGGTTCTGTCGATATGCACGGAACCTTCCGGATGAAAGGTAATATAACTGGCGCCGGCTTTGGCAAAATCAGGAATAATGCGGTCAACAGGTTCTACCATCAAATGCACATCAATCGGTGCGGTAACGCCATGCTTTCTTAAAGCCTCGCAAACCAGTGGGCCTATGGTCAGGTTTGGCACAAAATGATTGTCCATGACATCAAAATGCACGACATCGGCGCCGGCGGCTAAAACATTATCAACTTCTTCGCCCAATCTGGCGAAGTCCGCTGACAAAATAGAGGGGGCAATCCAGTTTTTAGTCATTTTTTGATCCTCTTTGCGTTAAAAACGGCCATTATATCTTTTTTTTGCCGGGTGTTCTTCGTTATAAAATAGCGGCACTTGAATAAATACAGGACTGACAAAGCTATGAAACTGGTGACTTTTACGCATAATAACGAAACCCGGCCCGGTGCGATTATTGATAATGAGGTGGTGGACAGCAAGGGCAACAACGCAATTCCTCCAACCATGATCGACTTTCTAACAGCGGGTTCAGACGCATTGGCGGCAATGCAGCGCCAAATCGACAGCGGCGGCAGCCGGATCGCCCTGTCTGCTGTCAAACTTGAAGCCCCGGTTCCAAGGCCTGGAAAATTTCTGGCCATCAGCCTGAACTATCCCGACCATATTGCCGAAACCGGCAAGGAAAAGCCCGAATATCCGAGTTTTTTCAGCAAACAAAGCAGCTGCGTTATCGGCCCTGGCGATGCCATTTTCAGACCGAAAGTCTCGGAAAAACTGGATTACGAAGGTGAACTGGCCTTTGTGATCGGCAAGCGCTGCCGTCATGTGCCTATTGCTAAAGCCGAGCTAGTCATTGCCGGCTTTACTATTGCCAATGATGTCTCGGTGCGCGACTGGCAAATCCGTTCTCCGACCATGATGCTGGGCAAATCATTCGACACGGCTGGCCCGCTGGGGCCCTGGCTGGTTACCCGAGATGAAATCGGCGATCCGCATAATTTGAACCTTAAAACCTGGGTTGATGATGAGCTGCGCCAGCATGCCAATACCAGACAGATGATCTTTAACTGTTTTGAAATGATTGCCTATTTATCGCAGGCGATGACGCTGGAGCCCGGCGATGTCATTGCCACCGGCACGCCCAGCGGCGTCGGCGTAAAAATGCAGCCGCGCGGTTATCTGAAACCGGGGCAGGTCGTTAGCATTGAAATTGAGGGCATCGGCAGACTCTCCAATCCGGTAATACAGGAACCCGATGATCTGATACTGTATTAAGCCGGACTCAGGTGCTTTTTTTGAGGTGGAAGAATCCCAGTTTTTTGGTTCGATTTTTCTCGGCGGGTTTTTTCGGCAGCGGGAATGCCACGCTGACTTTTAAGCCACCAAACTGGGATTCGCTCAAGCTCAGCTCGGCGTTATGAATGGCCGCGATTCTTTGCACCATTGAAAACCCCAGGCCACTACCCTGCGCGGCATTGGCCGTTTCAAGACAACGATGAAAGCGTTTCAGGGAGGCTTCATATTGCTCAGGGGCAATCCCGGGGCCTGAATCCTCGACAGCCAGCTCCAAATATTTGTCCTGGCCAGACAGGGCTATCCGGATAGTGCCGTTAATCGGCGTGTATTTTATGGCGTTGTCGATCAGATTTCTGATCAAGATACTGATCAGCTGGTTATTGCCGACGATGGGCACGGCGTTGTCCTCATCAAATTCCATGCGGATACTTTTTTTATGCGCCTCGGGCTCAAGTTCCGCAACAACCTTAACAATTTCGCGCCCCAATACAGTCATTTCCTTGGTTAAATACTCCGAGCTGGAGTCTATACGAGAAAAAGTCAGTAATTGCTGGACCATATTTGTCATTCTTTTGACGGCTTGCTCTATCCTTCTCAGTGCCTGTTTGCGCACGGTTTCATCATTTGTTCGTAAAGCAACCTGCGCCTGCGTTAGCAAGCCAGCCAGGGGCGTTCTTAATTCATGCGAGGCGTCGGCAGTAAAACGCCGCTCATGTTCAAAAGCCTGCTCCAATTGGGCAAACAAAGTGTTGAGCTCATTGACTACCGGCACAATTTCACGGGGCAGTTTGGTTGTCGGCAAGGGCTCAAGATAACTGGCTTCGCGCTGGGCAAGCTGGCCAGCCAGCTGGTTAAGCGGTTTTAAGGCGCGTCCGACAATAATCCAGATCGCCAGGCCTAAAAAAGGCAGGCTGATCACAAACGGTTTGATCAGGTGCTTGGAAATATCATCCTTCATTTCCTGGCGTATCTCATCGCGTTGTCCGACATGAATGATATATTCATTGTTCGCCTGCGAAATACTGAAAACATGCCAAAGATGATCATTGATTTTGGTTTTGCTAAAACCATTAGTTGCAGCCGATAAAGCCAAAGGCGGCGCGCTTTCTGAACGCAGAATCAGACCCTGATCCTTATAAACCAATTGAAAAGCCAGTTTTTTTTCATAACGATGATTGAAGATTTTGGTCGATTCAAACTTCTCTGTTTTTTCTAGATCCCAAAGATCATAAAGCGAGCCAGATATCAGCAAGTGCGCGACAAATGAATTTAAGGCCCGGGCTGATTGGGCCAGTTCTGCGTCGAATAACGCCGTCACTTCGTTGCGGATTTCTCTATAGCCTTTGTATGCCGCAATACCCCAAACCAGCAACAAGGAGGTCAGCAGGGTAAATAACAGCAGTTGTCTTAAGGAATAATTCATTAATCTTCATCAATAATGTAACCCACACCTCTAACAGTGCGAATAATGGCCGGATCCAGTTTTTTCCTCAGATAATGAATATGTACCTCAACGGTATTACTTTCGATATCGGAGTCCCAGGAATAAAGGCTTTCTTCAAGCCTGGCTCTGGAAATAACCCGGCCTATATTACTCATTAAAAAGCTCAATATCTCAAATTCTTTTTGCGACAGTTCGACTTTTTCATTGTTAAAAGTGACTTGGTGCGAAGCCGGATCCAGCACAATGCCTTTATGCTCAATCGTTGGGCTGCCCCTGCCTTCCTGGCGCCTGGCCAGCGCTCGTAAGCGGGCGCAGACTTCATTCAAATCGAAGGGTTTAACGACAAAATCATCGGCGCCGCTATCCAAACCCAACACCCGGTCCGGCACCGTGTCCTTGGCCGTCAACACCAGCACCGGAGTTTCATCTTTGCGTGCTCGCAGTGCTTTCAGGATTGACAAACCATCCATATCCGGCAAATTCAAATCCAGCACAATCAGCTCATAACTATTAAGTTTTAAGGCCTCATCCGCCATTCTGCCATTGGTAAGCCAATCAACGGCATAGCCTTCCATTATTAAGCCGGCCTGTAAACCGTCGCCGAGTATTTCATCATCTTCAACCAATAAAAGTCGCATGTGTTCTCGTTAGTAAAAGTGTAAAGTGAGTCAGGACATCTTCGTAACCGGCTGTCAGCGGGCTTTTCATCAGCCTGGTTTTTGCCGGAAACGCTCAATACTATAAAATACACCCGCAATTGCCATGGCAGCCAGTACGACTGCAACAGATACCCAAAGACTACTTAGTAAATCAGGCGCGAATAATAAAATCCCCCCCAATCCCAGCATCATTGCTCCTGACAGCAGCTTTAATACCCGGCCCCCCTGTTCGGAGAGTTTTTTATTGCCCAAGGTCACCGTAAAGCCTGCCACGATCAGCAGCAACGGGACGATATAAATTACATTGTACAGGCCCAAATACCAATAATATTGGGCGGTGCTCAGTGCATTTAAAGTCAGCAGCCGTGTATACACCATAGGCAGCCCTGCTGTGCACAACAGCTCATAACTGTTGGCGGCTATCGCCAACACCACGGCTGCCGCCATCATGGCCGGCCAGTGCCCGGCCTGGGTCAGATTACGCATGCGCTGATAAATTTTAGGTTTCGCGGCAGACGGGATCGATAAGGAAGGGCCTTGTTGAAAGAAGAAATAATCTTTCACATTGATCGCACCCACAAGCATGGCAATCATGCCGGCTATTGCGGTGATAAAAACCAGCGATTCGGTCAACAAAAACAGATTCAGCCACGCCGCCATAAACATAAAATACATGAGTCCGGAAAACACTACAAAAGTTCCTCCGATCAGGGCAATCCGGACTCTGCTGCGGCTATGGGTAATCAGGCTTAACAAAAAAAACAACACAAAAAAGGCACACGGGTTAAAAGCATCCAGAGCAGCAATCAATAAAGTAAAAACCGGCAGTGAAAAATCCTGATAATGCACCTCACCCAGCATTGGCAAGCTAACAGTATCCTGCTCCAGTTGCGCACTTTCAGTGCTGCTCAGACAATTTAGCAGCCTTGATTCCAGCTCCTTGCCGATACCGTCGGCGGAATCAAACCCGACCAACATTTGCCCGCAAAAAATAAAGCCGGGCACGGCATTTGCGGTAAGACCCAGCGCTCCGGCCATATCGACATAGCGTTTGATATTTTCCTGGTTGCTGACTAAATCATAACGATGCACCGTTAACCAGGGATAGCTTTGCTCAAGCCTTTGCAGAACCGGTTCGGCCTCCAAACAGTGGGAACAACGGTGTGACCAGAAAAAGTGCAGTTCAATGGTTTTTCTGGTTTCCGCGCAAACTTCACCCGCTGCTAGCATGAGCGCAGCCAAGCCCAGTATAATCAGCAATAACAGTTGATTCCGCAAAGTCATGGTCATCCTGCATTCTCGCACAAAAGCATCAAAAAATAAGCGCCTTATTCAGCAAACCATTAATGTTAAACTGAGCTCTCCATGAACGAAATAACTTAATTATCATCTTGCTGCCACTTAGCCTGTACATCCACATCCCCTGGTGCATTAAAAAATGCCCTTATTGCGATTTTAACTCACACGCGATTAAAGACGATCTCCCTGAGCATCACTATATTGATGCCCTGCTGAATGATTTAGCGCTCGATTTGAACCGCTATCAAATCACCCGCCCCATCAGCAGCATTTTTATCGGCGGAGGCACGCCCAGTTTGTTTTCGCCGACGGCTATTGACCGTTTATTGGCCGGTATAAGACAACAGGCAGCGCTTAAAACCGATCTTGAAATTACCCTGGAAGCCAACCCAGGCACCTTTGAAAGTCATAAATTTGCCGAATTCAGGGCCCTGGGCATTAACCGCCTATCCATCGGCATTCAGAGCTTTAACGACCGCTTACTTAAAGAACTGGGCCGGGTACATTCCGCACAGGAAGCCATCCATGCGGCAGAAATCGCCCATCAGGCAGGGTTTGACAACTTTAACCTGGATTTGATGTTTGGCCTGCCGAAGGCCAGCGCTGAAGACAGTCTCACAGACCTGGCAACCGCAGTCAGCCTGAAACCTACGCATATTTCCTTTTACCAGCTAACCCTGGAGCCCAACACTTATTTTCATAAGTTTCCGCCCAAATTACCCAACGACGAACTGATCTTTAACACGCAAAAAGACTGTCAGCAAATGCTGGTCGAACAGGGCTATCAGCAATACGAAGTTTCAGCTTACAGCCAACCGGGTTTTCAGTGCCAGCATAATGTAAACTATTGGCAATTTGGTGATTATTTGGGCATTGGCGCCGGCGCTCACGGCAAAATAAGCCTACAGATGCCGGATCAGATTATTCGCAGCTATAAAGGCAAAAGCCCCGAGCAATATTTAAGCAGCCTGCCAAAAAACGGCGGGGCTGAATTTATTTCCACAAATGAACTGCCTTTGGAATTTATTATGAATCATTTGCGCCTTAAGCAAGGCTTTAGCCTGGAGGCCTATCAAGCCAGCACGGGGCTTGCTGTCGATACGCTGGAACCGGCCTTGTCTGCCTGTGTGCGCCAGGACTTGCTGATTCAGCACAATAATCAGTATGCTTGTTCAAATAAAGGCTGGAATTTTCTCGATAGCATTTTGGAAAAGTTCATCCCCTAAGAGTTCGTTGCTAAAAATCAAAACCTCAACCCGGTTAAAGCCATGCGTGATTATCAAAAAGACTTTATTTCCTATGCACTGGAATGTGGTGTACTAAAATTCGGCCAATTTCATCTGAAATCAGGTCGCACCAGCCCCTATTTTTTTAATACCGGACTGTTCAATACCGGCGCCCAGCTGGGCAAGCTGGGCCAATTTTACGCCCAGGCACTCATTCAATCCGGTGTTAAGCCTGATGTGCTTTACGGCCCCGCTTACAAAGGCATCCCGCTAGTCAGCGCCACCGCTATTGCCTACGCGCAGTTAACGGGTGCCGACATTCCCTTTGCCTTTAACCGCAAAGAAGCAAAAGACCACGGCGAAGGCGGCTCGCTGGTAGGCGCTCCGCTGCATGGAGAAGTCCTGATCCTTGATGATGTAATCACGGCCGGCACCTCGGTTCGAGAGTCCGTCGATATCATAAAAAATGCCCGGGCAACTCCCGCCGGTGTGTTAATCGCATTGGACAGGCAGGAAAAAGGCCAACATGAACTGTCCGCCATCCAGGAAGTTAAAGAACGTTTTAACATGCCGGTTATTGCCATCATTTCTCTGGAAAATATTATTGCCTATTTAAGTGCCGAAGACAGCGAACAGCTTGACGCGATCAAAGCTTATCAAGATCTTTATGGCATTTAGCCGAAATATCCAAAATAAAAAACAGCCGAGCCTACCAGTTCTTTTGATATCGACTACAATTATCGAAAAATGTGTTTCACCCGAATTTCAACCCGTGCAGCGCCCATTTCTTGGTAATTTATTGTTTGATAATGCTTTATATGAACAATCTATGTGCCGAAACAGGGGCTGTACCTGCTTATCGAATTGCGCTAGTAACTAAAGGCTTGCCATGAGGAATCTGGAATTTAAAGAGCAAATGCACGAATATTCACTATGGCGTGCACAGCTAATTCAATCTATAGAGATGTATCTCCAATGGCGTAACCGCTATGGCATGAATGACCCTCATAGTACGGAGAGCATTTTAAATATCCTGACAGGCCTGCAATCAGATCGTATTACGCTGGCTTTTGTTGCTGAATTTTCACGCGGCAAAACTGAACTAATCAACTCGCTGTTTTTTGCCGAAACCGGTGTCAGACTGCTGCCCTCATCGCCGGGTCGCACCACCATGTCACCCACGGAACTTTTTCATGACGAAAAAGGCGGCAGTTATATCCGTCTGTTGAATATTGAAAGCCGTCTCGAAGATATTTCTTTGGCCGAATTTAAAACCAACCCCGCTCGTTGGACACAGATTGACCTTGACTGCAACTCACCCACACAAATGCAGGAAGCCTTTAAGGAACTCATTGCCACAAAAAAGGTTCCCCGTGAAATGGCCGACAAGCTGGGTTTATGGAATGAGCGCGAAGCGGCATCGCAGGGTATTGTCAATCCTGAAACAGTCGAAATTCCATGCTGGCGCCATGCCCTCATCAGCTTCCCTCACCCCTTGCTAAAAGAAGGCTTATCCATTCTTGATACGCCCGGCCTGAACGCCTTGGGAACGGAGCCTGAATTAACCTTAAGCATGCTGCCTGGCGCACAAGCCATTATTTTCGTACTCGCCGCCGATACCGGTGTCACCAAGAGCGACCTGGATATGTGGCGGAACCATGTTTGCAGCTCCCGTGGCGGCAACAGGCAGGGATTGGCTGTGGTGATGAACAAAATCGATGCCATGTGGGATGATCTGGCTGGCGAAAATGGCTATGACGATGCAATCAGGTCGCAAATCAAAATCTCGGCGGCGACCCTGAAGATTAACGAAGACGCCATTTTTCCCGTCTCCGCCAAGCAGGCCCTGCTCGCCAAAGTCAAAAATGATACCGAATTGCTAGAAAGAAGCCGACTTTCTTTACTGGAAAACTATCTTGCCAATGACATTTTAAAACAGCGGCGCACCATCCTGATGGAAGCCATTGTGCGTGATATCGGTTTTCTGGTGAATGAATCCTCCAATTTAACCCATACTTCATTAACCAACGCCATCAGTCAGCTTGAAGAATTCAAAAAAATCGACTTTGAAAACCTTGACATGATGGGCAAACTGATGGCGGAAACCCGTGACAAGCAAAATGCTTATATGGCCAACGTCGAAAACTTTCAGGCCAGCCGCCGCGTATTTAACATTCAGGCAAAAATGCTGGTTGACTCCTTTGCCAAAGAAAAAATTGATGAAATCATCAAATCCACCCGGAATGATATGTCCAAGAGCCTAACCACCTATGGCATGAAACAAAATATCCGTAAACTATTTGATGAATTGCGCGATTTATTACAGGATTCGGTCGACGTTACCAATGAAACCCGGCGGCTGGTAAAGGCCATACACAAAAAGTTTAAGGATGAACATGGCTTTAAAGAAATCGAGCCGCAACTATTTTCTATCAAGCAATATCAGTTTGAACTGGAACAGGTTTTTGAAGAAGGTGAAACTTTTCGTTCCAGCACCAAAACCACCATGACCGAGCAAAGCATTGTTATCAGCAAGCTTTATAGTACGCTGATTGCCAAAGCCAGAAACATTCTTAGACAAGCTAATGCCGATGCAACGGCCTGGAGCAACGGAGTGCTGACGCCGTTAATGCATCAAATCAAAGATCACAAGAAACAGATTGAAAGCCGCTTGCAGATGTTGAGAAAAATTAACGAGTCCAAAGACAGCGTCGCTGAAAACATTGCCCACCTTGAAGCCGAACTGGAACCCCTCAAACGGCAGCGAGATGAACTGGCAACTATTATGAAAGCCATGCAGCTGGATGCCTACTCAGCAAATTAAACCAGCCCAAGTAAATAATACCAATCCCAGCAAGCTATTATTTGCCACCCTTATCCCTACCTTCTCCTTCTGGAGAAGGGAAAAAGGGAGAACTAATTGGGATTGGTGTAAGAATCAAAACAAGGTGAAAACTTAAAAGTTCAGGGGCGCGATTTGTACGGGGGAATCAGCCGTGACAAGTCAACTTGCTTTAGGGTGAATAGCTTAGCTTTTGGTAAAAATCAAATCCCAAACCCCATGTCCTAATCGCAGCCCACGCTGTTCAAATTTTGTCAGTGGGCGGTAGTCTGGGCGGTCACAATAATCCCCCGTTTTACTGGTATTACGCATACCATTTTCCGAAGCTAGAACAGCCAGCATCTGTTCGGCATAATGCTGCCAATCCGTTGCTGCATGAAAATAACCGCCCATTTGCAGTTTTCTGAGCAGTAAATCTACAAAACCGGGACGGACTAAGCGTCTTTTATGATGCTTCTTCTTCGGCCAGGGGTCAGGAAAAAACAAATGCACACCGGAGAGACTATGGTCGGCGATGCGTTGCTCCATGATTTCTATGGCGTCATGACAATAGATTCTAACGTTACCAATACCCTGCTGAGCAAGCTGCAACATTAAATGACCAACGCCGGGGCTATGCACTTCAATACCGATATAATTGATGTCAGGATTGTCGACAGCCATCTTCGCCAGCCCCTCGCCATTACCGAAACCAATTTCCACACACAGGGGGGCAGCACGACCAAAAACCTCGGCAAAATCAACATCTGTTTGAGGATCAAGGCCATAAATAGCCCAGTATTTATCCAGGGCCATTTGCTGCCCGGTCGTTAACCGCCCCTGCCGGCGAATAAAACTACGAATTCTTTGTGGGGGAATTTTTTCAAAAGAACGCATCAAGATACACGCATCTGGGATAGAGGGGCGGCTTTAGAATCCGCCCCATATCATTTAAAAAAACAGGCCGTCTATCGGTGATGAGGCCGAAGCAAAACGTTTTCGGGGCATACGGCCGGCCAGGAAGGCCTCTCTGCCGGCTTCGATGCCCTTTTTCATAGCCGAGGCCATCAAGATCGGATTTTTGGCTGCGGCAATGGCAGTATTCATCAACACGCCAGCGCAGCCCAGCTCCATGGCTATCGCGGCATCAGAAGCCGTACCGACACCGGCATCAACCAATATCGGCACATTGGCATTTTCAACTATGGTCAGGATATTGTAGGGATTGCGGATACCCAAGCCGGAACCAATAGGGGCGGCCAGCGGCATGACCGCCACACAGCCAATGTTTTCCAGTCTTTTTGCGGCAATCGGATCATCATTGGTGTAAACCATGACATCAAAGCCATCTTTGACCAGTAATTCGGCAGCGACAAAGGTTTCTGCCACATCAGGGAATAAGGTTTTCTGATCAGCCAGAACTTCCAGCTTAACCAGCTTATGACCGCCCAGCAATTCCCGGGCTAAACGACAGGTTCTGACCGCGTCTTCTGCCGTATAGCAGCCAGCGGTATTGGGCAATATGGTGTACTTATCCGGTGAAATCACGTCCAACAAATTGGCTTCGCCTGGATTCTGGCCGATATTGGTGCGCCGAATAGCAACGGTGACAATTTCAGCGCCACTCGCCTCAATGGCCAGACGGGTCTCTTCCAGATCTTTATATTTACCGGTACCAACCAGCAATCGTGAATGATAAGTCACCCCGGCCAGTACAAATGAATCATCCTGGCCGCCACCGATGGCATGGACAATTTCCAAGCGATCATTGGCCTGGACAACACGCGTCGCATGTTGATCAAACGGCAGAATTTCTTTGTTCATTTCAACCGCAATTTTTTTGCCCTGCAAGCCCATGCCGGCGATGACATCGGCAACCAGGGTATGGTCAGCAAACTCAAGAGGTTCGCCATTTACATAAACAATCATGTTTTCAAACTCCGGTTTAATTCGCGATGGCTCTACGTTCCTGCACCGCAGTGGCAAGATCTTTCAGTAACTGAACAGTATCATTCCAACCTAGGCAGGCATCGGTAATACTTTGTCCATAGGTTAGTTCACGTCCTTCAACAACATCCTGACGGCCTGCTTTCAGATGGCTTTCGATCATAACGCCCATGATTCTGAGATCGCCATTGGCTATTTGACTGCCGACGTCTTCAGCGACAATCAGCTGACGCTGATATTGCTTTAGGCAGTTAGCATGACTGAAATCAATCATAATATTTGGCCTTAGCTGCGCATTTTCCAGGCCCTCGGCGACCTGTTCAACACTGACGGCATCATAATTGGGAAGATCATTGCCGCCCCTGAGAATAATATGCACATCCTCATTACCGGTTGTTGAGAAAATAGCAGAATGGCCGGCCTTGGTCAGCGACAGGAAATGATGCGGGCTCATGGCTGCGCCAATTGCATCAATGGCAATTTTGATGGTGCCATCCGTCGCATTTTTAAAACCGACCGGGCAGGACAAGCCTGAAGCCAGTTCACGATGCACCTGACTCTCTGTGGTTCTGGCGCCGATGGCCCCCCAGGCAATCAGATCTGAAATATATTGCGGAGTAATTAAATCCAGATATTCGGTTGCCGCTGGCACGCCGATGGTATTTACATCCAGCAATAATTGCCGGGCAATGCGCAAACCTTTGTTGATGTTAAAGCTGGAATCCAGATCAGGATCATTAATCAGGCCTTTCCAGCCCACGGTGGTGCGCGGTTTCTCAAAATAAACCCGCATCACAATCAACAGATCATCCTGTAACTCATCCTTGATTGTTTTCAAGCGCTGAGCATATTCAAGCGCGGCTTTCGTGTCATGTATGGAACAAGGACCAATCACGACTAACAGTCTGTCATTCTGCCCCGTCAGGATGTTATGTATTTCCGCTCTCGCCTTTAAAGTGGTTCTTGCCGCCGCTTCAGTTATCGGCATTTCATCGTGAACCTGAGCCGGAGCAATCACTTCTTTGGTTGCACAAATTCTCAAGTCATCAGTGTTGTATTTAGTTTGCATGATTGTTAACGAGCCGTTGCGTTAAGCAGTATTAAATTTTAGAATTTCCAATTTTAACTGTTTTTGGCGTCCTTTTGTTAGTTTTTACTATGCTAAAAGCTGGTAATGCATCGTCCTCGCCATTGCTATTTTTCAGCATGGCTGTTTCAAGCCTTGATAATGATCCACTCCATATAGAGACAGCTTGTCAGCCTGCCGCCCCCATAAACCGGATTTTTCGACAACAGCCTCCAAAGCCGCGCAGCCGAAACCGCGGATAACCCGTTTTTGGTCAGCGATGGTAAAGCAATGTATCTTTCCTGAAAAATCCTGCAGCAAGCTTACGATCTGCACGCTATTGAATAGCGGCAAAATACCAGCCGATCGGTGTCGGCCGAAAAATACCGGCGCTTTGATACTGATTTAAGCCTTTGTTATGAGATAGAATATTATAAGATCATGATGCGGTCTTTTTTTTAACATCACTATGTGGACTCAGTATGCTTATTTTCTGCCGGCAACACCGATGTTTGGCGACATTTTTTTTGGGGCTGTGTGCGCTCCCTGTTTACTCGATCCCCCTAAACCAGGCAAACACGGCACCCGCAACTCCATCAGAACAACAAGCGGATACGCCCGTTAATCAGGGTAACAGCCTGCTGGAACAATATCGCTCCATTACCCGGCAATCGGAAGCTCTAGCCATTTACAACCACCATTTACAAAACTTGCTCCAGTCACAGTCTGAACAGAAAGCTTCGCTGGAAAAGCAGCTAAATGAAATTGAAGTGACCAAAAAGGAAATTGTGCCGCTGATTCTGCGCATGCTTGACAGTCTTGATAAATTTGTGCAGTTGGATGTGCCCTTCTTGCCTGAAGAACGCCAGCAGCGCGTAAAGCTGTTAAAAGACATGGTCGTTAAAGCCGACATATCCAATGCCGAGAAATTCCGCCGCATTATCGAAGCGTTTCAAGTAGAAAATGAATACGGCAACACTATTGAAGCCTATAAAGGTAATCTGGTCTTAAATGGCGTAAACAGTTCGGTGGATTTTTTAAGGCTGGGCCGTGTCGCGCTGTATTATCAGCGCCTGGACGGCAGTGAAACCGGTTTCTGGAACAGACAGGAGAGACGCTGGCAAACCCTGTCGTCAAATTATCGCCGAGCTATTCATGATGGTTTACGCATTGCCCGTAAAGAAACCGCGCCCGATCTGTTGATCCTTCCCGTTCCCGCCCCTGAGGCAGCCCAATGAAAAAACTGATTTTTATTTTTTTAACCTTAGTTTTTTGTCATAGCGCTGTTGCCGAATATCTCGATCTGGACAAATTGCTGCGCGATATTCGGCAAACACAGAGCGCGGAAGGCAGGATTAACAAGGACAAGGAAGCCCAATTTCTTGCGGGTAATCAGCAGCATCTGCTGGACGCCGCACATGCCGAGCTCAGCAAACAGGAACAGCTCGGCAATCAATTGAAGATGCAACTGAACGCCAGCAAGGAACTCACCAGCAAACTGGAAGCGGATCTCAATGATCGTAGCAGTACTTTAACTGAACTGTTCGCAGTCGCCAGACTAGTTGCCGGCGATTTGAAAGCAAATCTAAAAAACTCGCTGATTAGCGCAGAGTTCCCGGATAGAAGTCGTCAGTTGTCCGCGATTGCCGACAATAAAGCCCTGCCCAATATCAATCAACTGGAACAATTGTGGTTTACCCTGCAACAGGAAATGACCGAATCCGGCAAGGTTGTCCATTATGACAGTCATGTGTCATCACCAGCCGGTGAACCTCGAAGCACCCGAGTAATCAGAATCGGCGCATTTAATGCGCTTGCCGATGGACGGTATTTACGCTATTCGCCGGAAACTCAAAAATTGCAGGATCTCCCGCGCCAGCCGGGCAGCAAGTTTCTGGATCTGGCCGAAGATATCGCCGAGGCTAAAAGCGGGCAGGTGGATATTGGCATTGATCCGACTCGCGGCGTTATTCTCGGCATGTTGATTCAAACTCCGAATGTGCTTGAGCGCCTCGATCAGGGCGGCGTGATCGGCTACATTACCATGGCCCTGGGCGTCATCGGCCTTGCCTATGGCATTTTCAGACTGATCGAGCTGTCGTTAACGGGCAAAAAGATGCTTAGGCAGCTCAACAGTGCCGAAATTATTGAAGATAATCCCCTGGGCCGAGTGCTCGCCGTTGCTGAAAAAAGTACCGGCCTGGAAACTGATAATCTTGAATTATTGTTAGATGAAGCCATCACGCGCGAAGTCCCTGCCTTGGAAAAAGGCATTGCCATGATCAAACTGCTGGCCGCCGTGGCGCCTTTGCTTGGGCTGCTGGGCACCATCACCGGCATGATCGTTACCTTTCAATCCATCAGCCTGTTCGGCACCGGCGATCCGAAACTAATGGCCGGCGGCATTTCCCAGGCCCTGGTAACCACCATGCAGGGCTTGTGCGTCGCCATTCCCTTGCTGTTTTTGCACAGCCTGGCGGCGTCGCGCAGCCGTGTGCTGATTCAGATTCTTGATGAACAAACGGCCGGCTTAATCAGCCGCCGGGCAGAAAATAAATGAATTCTCTGCTTACGCTACTGGAATCAATTCAGGATTTCCTTCATGCCGGAGGCCCGGTTTTATCACTCATTCTATTGACGTCCATTGGCTTGTGGACCCTGGTTGCCGAATGGTTTATTTTTTTCAAACTGAGCTATCCGCAACGCAAAGCGCATTGGGTAGCGCAGTGGAACAAGCGTTCCGATAAATGTTCACAGCATGCCTTATACATCCGCGAGGCCATCATTTCCGAGGCTAAAATTACGATGACCCGAACCATTCCGGTCATCAAGATGTTGATCAGCTTGAGTCCTCTATTAGGGCTATTGGGCACGGTAACCGGCATGATCCAGGTCTTTGATGTCATGGCCATCACCGGCACCAGCAACCCCAAAGCCATGGCATCAGGTGTATCTCATGCCACCATACCGACCATGGCGGGCATGGTGATCGCGATTGCCGGACTGTATTTGAATAAGCTGATTGAAGAACGCGTCAGTGATGAAACCCACCATCTGACCGATTTATTACACTACCACTAGGACATCGCCATGCGCCGCAGAAGCAGCCGGTCTAGCGCCGAACAGAATTCTGAAATCGATATGACGCCGATGCTGGACATCGTATTTATTATGTTGATTTTTTTTATTGTCACCGCCTCCTCCGTCAGGGAATCAGGGATTAATGTCAACCGCCCCAGCGCACAAACCGCTGAAAAAGATGTAAAAGGTCATATTATTGTAGCCATCAAACCCAGCGGTGAGGTATGGATTGATAAGCAAGCCCTAGACATTCGCGCGGTCAGAGCCACTATTGCGCGTTTGCATGCAGAAAATCCACTCGGTTCGGTCATTATTGCTGCAGACAGAGAAACCAAGACTTACGCCCTGGTACAGGTCATGGATCAAATTCGTCTGGCGGGCGTCACTAACGCCGCCATTGCTACTGAGTCGGAAGCGCAGTGAAATCGCTGATTGCAGCCCTCGGTATCGGCGTGTTTGCATCGCTGGTGTTGTTCTGGTTGATGCAGCTAATGATCATGCCCAAGCACCAGAGCATCAAAAACACTGAGACCTTAAACATGGTAGATTTTGTACGCTTAAAGCGCGAGCCCCCACCCAAAGAAAAACCCAAGCCGCCGGAAAAGCAAAAGCCGCTCGAACAAGTGCAGTCAGCCAAAAAACCTGCGCCCCCCAAAAAAGTGCGGCCTCCGCTCAAGCCCCAGCCGGCAGCCAAAGTTCAGCCGCAGAAACCTGTGCAGGCGCCCAAACCAGACCTGGATATGCCCAAGCTGGATTTGGCGGCACCGGTAAAAAACCTTGTCGATACTCAAATCAGCGTACCGCCAAGTCCCGCTCCCAGCGCAAGCCCTAAGCCGCCCAGTAATACGGAAAAACCGGGTACTGGGGGTGGTGTGACTTCCGGGGTCATTGCCCTGGTCCGTATTCCGCCTGACTATCCCAAGCGCGCCGCTAATCGCGGCATTCAAGGCTGGGTTAAAATTGAATTCACCATTACCGCCAAGGGCACGGTAAAAGAAGCTGTTGTTGTAGAAGCAAAACCGGGCGACATATTTGACGAGGCCGCGCTAAAAGCGATTAGCCAATGGAAATTCAAAGAAAAAATCGTAAATGGAGTAGCCGTTGAACAGCGCGCCGTGCAAGTTCTTCAATTTAAGCTTAGATGATTCGCTCGCAGTTAAAATTTTGACAACAGCCTGAAGACTTACTCTACCTATTCAGCCTGTTGTCATCGATACGAGCTACCGTTGCAGTATCGCTTCTATGTTGGATTTCGTACCGGATTCAAACCACATCCAAGTTTTCGTCATCATATAAGCGGGCCTTTTTCCAGCCAATAAATTTGCTGTCATCAAAAGGCAGGTCATTATCGATCGCAAACTCGTAGCAGCTTCTGAATAATCGGGCCGTCCGGAAGGCATGTAATTCCTCATCGGCGGTAACCTTTTCAACATTGCCAACCTGAAAGGTTTTATTTCTGGATTTGCCGCTACAGACCCAAAAAACCGTGTAGCACAGGTAACTTTTGTCCTTGCGATGGTCGTATTTGATGGTTCTGGATACGCCGGTGACGCCGGTGGTGGTTTTGTTTTTAGGCAGCTTAAGGAAACGGGTCTTACTGCCCTTGAGTACGACCAGCATCTGATCACGCCAGGTAATTGCAGCTTTCAAGGACTTGCCTTTATTGCCCCACAATTTATGCGAAAAATAGCGGCTGCTTTCTTTACCGCGCCTTACGATGCGCACCTGAAAACCAAAAATATCTGGTTCGGTTATGTGTTTGTGTTTCATGGCGATAATTCCGTCGAACAAATTGACTAAGAAGATTTAACGGCAATCCTGGGCAGCCAAACCTTTAATATTCTTAGCAAAAATCAAAGCCCATCATCATGTAAGCTATTTTCTTATTTTTGTAAGCTAGCGATTACAAATTATGAACAAAGTTTGTACAATTGCAAGTTAAAAATAACAACGTAATCGTTTAGCCCCCTGTTTGCATTATCCAACCAGAGGCATAGGCAAACGAGGTGCGGGTTGGTTTTTACGTCGATTTGCCAGCACCTGTGCAATAAAATTCCAGGGATTCAATTGTCGTAAGCGCGCGGTATCGATCACGCTGGCCAGCAACGCGATCACCCGACCCCCTTGTGCCGTACGCGAACCAAAAGTGATTTTGCGCAACAAGACCCAATGCCGCAAACTGCGCTCTGCCACATTATTGGTCAAGGGGTGTGACGGCGTTTCGATCACGCGCACAATAGCATCCCAGTCATTGAGAAATTCGCCGGCTAATTTTCGGCTGTCTTCGTGGGCAACGGTTCGATGCGTTTCGCACAATGTGCGTAGCCAATCCAGCAGGGTTTGGTTTTGCGCCCTGAGGGCATCGGCGTCTTCTGGCGATTCGCGGAGTTGATGAATGTTGCGCATCAATAGAATCATGGCCAGCAGCAGGGCTTCGCCAAAGGCTTGGCCTTGGCTATCCAGACATTGATGCAAGGCGCGGGCTTTACGCACCAGGTGTGCCCAACAACGCAAGCGCTTGGGAAAGATGCGATAGACGCTGAAGCCATCGGTCATCAGAAAGCCGTTGAACGCAGTCCCTAATAGCTGTTGCACGACCAGTCGATGGCGCTTGCCGACTTGGTAAACCACCGTATGCGCGCTCACAAACACCCACAGCCAGAACAATTTTCCGGCTTCTTTCCAGGGCGTTTCATCAATATGCAACAACACGCTGGTGTTGAGTTCAGCGATCAATTGCTCATCGACCACCGGCGCTACCGCACGTCCCGCTTCATGAATACATTGATTAATCGTGCTGGTACTCAAGTCAATCCCCAGCCAATCACGCAAAAACGCCTGGATTTTACGGCGCGATACGCGCAGATATAAGGCGAGGCAGACCAGAAAACTGACTAAACGAGGGCCGCATAAATGCCATTCAGTCAACGACACGACCCATTCAGGGTCATCAGCGCACCGCCCCGGCATCGCCTGAGTTTCGTGGTCACACGCGCAGGTTGCCGACAGGTATTCATGCCGGATATGTTCAATCTGTAACTTCGGTGCCTCCGCACTGCCGCTTTCCAGCTCCAATTCGTAACGTCCTGTCCACACGCGATAGGCGGTCCCTGGCGGAAAGGCGTTATGACAATTGGCGCAGCACTCGGGATGATGCTGCAGCGTTTTCGTCACCGCCAGTGTGAGCGAGCGACTGTGACCCAAACTGCCAGGTTGCCGTCCGGTTTTTTTGGGTTGAGCGGTGTCTGCAGTGCTTTTAGATTCGGGCACCGATGCAGCAACAGTCACCGCTTGCGTTGAGTCTTGGCCTGGGGCGGTCGGATCGGGCGCGTGTTCATCCGCTGCTGACGGATTATCTACGACATCAGGGGTAGGCGGCGCACTCGCTTGCCAGGGTTCTCGTGAGGACGGCGGTCGCGAACTCGTCTCTGGCGATTGTTTAAGCCGTTCCCGTGCTGCTTTTAGATCAACCAATAACTGCTTACTCAATGGGCGCAACTGCCCCTCTGGCAAATCATCCAGATAGTCTGTGTCCAGTTGGCTAAGGTCTCGATCGCTCAATGTCATACCCTATAGCTTTTCATCTTTTGGCTTATTTTGCTACTTTTTGAGGTGGGGGCTGAACGATTACATAACAACAAATAACGATTTCCTACTGCTTTGGTGTAGAATAATGCCTATGCACTGCCTCAGTGCTTAGTGTTTGAGGTAATAACTCTTAATTTTTAAAATTATTTTTGGAGATGATCAATGAGCGTACTAGTCGGTAAACAAGCCCCAGATTTTACAGTCCCTGCCGTCCTGGGCGACGGTCAAATCGTTGATTCATTCAGCTTTTCTGTCGCCACCAGCGGAAAATATGCAGTCGTCTTTTTCTACCCGCTGGATTTTACCTTCGTGTGTCCAAGCGAGTTGATTGCTCTGGATCACCGCATGGATGAATTCAAAAGCCGTGGTGTGGAAGTGATTGCAGTATCTATAGACTCACATTTCACCCACAATGCCTGGCGCAACACCCCCGTCAACAAGGGCGGTATCGGCCCTGTGCGCTACACCATGGCGGCTGACATGGCGCACTCCATTTGTAAAGATTATGATGTTGAAGCCGATGCCCCTGCGGTTGCTTACCGCGGCACCTTCCTGATTGACCGCAACGGCGTGGTCCGTCACCAAGTGGTCAACGATCTACCCTTAGGCCGAAATATGGATGAATTGTTGCGCATGATTGATGCCCTGCAATTCTTTGAAGAAAATGGCGAAGTCTGCCCCGCAGGCTGGAACAAGGGTGATGCCGGCATGAATGCCAGCCCTTCAGGTGTCGCCGAATACCTGGATAAAAATGCTGATAAGCTGTAACACGCATTAACCGGTGTTGAAAAGGCGCATTGCCTACGTAGGCAATGCGCCTTTTTTGTTGATGGGGCGCTTATTTATTTTCAGCGGCATCCGCCAATAATTTCTTTCTAATAAAAAAAGCTGCCGCCAGGGCGCCGAGTACCGGTATCTGCGTTATGAAGTCGTAATAGCGTTTCTGAAAAAAACGTCGCTAAGGAAAAGCCAGTTGTCGCTGGTTTTCAGTGAACCGATGGCCAACCTTGAAAGCTGTCCTTCAGCGACCGCCATTGATGGAAAGTCCTCGACCCCACAGCATCGGCGTGGAAACCCTGGCTTGGCATGCCGACACCCAATTGCAACTGGATCAGAAGCTCACGGCACTGGGTTTCAATACAGTGGATTCAACGGCCACCCTGGGTAGCATCATCGGGCGCATGGTTGCACCTGGCAGCGAATTGCATACCCATGAGTGGCTGCAGGCGCGCACCGGTCTGGGTGAACTGCTGGATCAAAGACTTAAGGCAGCTCAGTCTGACGCAGTTGTACACCGTCAGCGATAAACTGTCAAAACACCAGTCCGCATTGGAAACGTTTCTGGCGGATCAGGAGCAGAGCTTGTTTGATCTGAACCGAAGCATCGTGTTGTACGATTTGACCAACACCGTGTTGAAGGCCAGTGTGCCAAAAACCCCAACGCCCAATTTCGGCCGTTCCAAAGAAACCTGCCCTGAGCCGAGCCGAAGGGAACGCTGTGATTGCCCACTGGCTACCTTAGGTCTGGTGCTTGATGGCGACGGCTTTCCGCTCGGCAGCCAGGTCTTTCCCGGAAATGCCAGTGAACCGGCCACGTTAGCGCTGATGCTGGACGCGGACTCCAGGGCAAAATCCAGTAGCCGGTCATCAGCAACCGGTCATTATCATGGATGCCGGCATTGCCAGCGCTAACAACATCGCCTGGCTCATCGAGCGCGGCTAACAGCCGTCCGCTCACTCAATCCGTGCGCTGCGAAAAAATGACTTGTTTATGCTGCTGAAAATATAACAGGGCATTTTTCACCGCTTTAACGACCGCGCGCGGGGTAATGGTTGCGCCGGTAAACTGGTCGAAAACGCCGCCATCGCGTTTGACGGCCCACAGTTTTTCGTCCGGCTGCGTTAGTGATTTGCCGGTGAACGTTAAAATCCAATTCGAACGCTGGACTTCAATCCTGTCACCCAACCCCGGGGTTTCTTTATGCGCCACCACCCTCACCCCCGCCAATCGACCATCTTCCATGATCGCCACCAGCAGTTTGATGGTGCCGTTATAACCGTCAGGCGCAGAGGATGCGATAACCGCCGCGACCGGTTGCGCGTTCTTTCTGGCGCGATAAATAGCGACCGGCTCTGCCCCGCCCAGACGGCTGTCGCTAACGTGCAGGGTATCGCTGACCAGATCGTTGTCATATAAATCAGCGGGCATGATGACTTTCAGGCTGCGCAATAGCTCGTCATGTTGATTTTGGCTGACTTTAGGGCCGGTGATATAAAATACCAGCGTCACCAGGCCTATGCCTATCAATGAGAACACGCCCAGCATAAGCGCGGCTGAAAGGGGCTGGCTTAAAGAGGCGTTCATGAACGCTGACCGAATATCCGCGGACGGGTGCAGTAATCAATAGCCGGCACTGCCAGATTGGCCAGCAAGACCGCGAAGGCGACGCCATCGGGATAGCCGCCCCAGACCCGGATAATATAAATCATTATGCCGATAAACAGGCCATAGACGATCCGGCCTGTGTTGGAGGTGGCCGCAGTGACCGGATCCGTGGCGATAAAAAATGCGCCCAGCAGGGTCGCCCCGGCAAACACATGAAACAGCGGCGAGGCAAACCGGCTGCTGTCAATTACATAGGCAATGCCGGCAAACACCGCCAGTCCGGCCAGCAGACTGGCCGGAATTTGCCAGCCAATGACTTTGCGCCGCAGCAGCCAAAGTCCACCGGCCAGATAGGCCAGCGCGGCCCAATCCCAGCCTTTCCCGGCCAGCAAGCCAAAAACCGGACCCGCGTGGATATCTCGCAGAGCTCTATGCAGTCCGAGCTGTGTTTTGGCCGTATCCAGCGGGGTGGCCATGGTGAAGGCGTCGGGTGTCATGCCCGTCGGGTAGCGCTCCAAGAAAATGAGCCTGAAGGTTTCGGGAAGGCTTAAGCTCGCGCTGGCAATAGCATCCGGCGCCAGCCAGGCTGTCATCTGCTGGGGAAAAGAAACCAGCAGCATGACGTACCCCGCCATGGCCGGATTAAAAGGGTTATAGCCAAGGCCGCCGTATACGTGTTTGGCAATGACCACGGCAAACAGGGTGCCGATCACCGCTATCCACCAGGGTGCGATAACCGGCAGCGCCAGCGCCAGCAACACCGCTGTAACCACGGCGCTCAAATCCTGCAGGGTGGCCATGACCGGCCGCTTTCTTAACCGCAGCACGGCCGCTTCAGCAAGCAGCGCGGTGCCGGCTGCCAGAATGGCATTGATAACCACGCCCAGGCCAAAATTCCAGGACACCGAGAGCATGCCCGGAATCAGTGCCAGCAGCACATGCTGCATGACCCGGTTGACACTGTTTTGCGGTTTTAAATAGGGCGCGGGCGAGATCGGAAACTGCATTTAATGATCGCTCACGCTTGTTGTGGCCGATGCCGATTTGAGTTTCGCCAAGGCTTCTATTTTCTGGCGCGCACGCGCTGCTTTTTCGGCGTTGTCTTTTTCCTTGCGTAAATTACGCTGTTCAAAGCGACGCTTTGCCTGCTCGGCCTGGGCCGCGGCCTGCGCCTTGGCGACCAGCTTGTCTTTGGCAAAACGAAAATACTGCACTAAAGGAATGTGGCTCGGGCAAACGATATCGCAACAACCGCATTCGATGCAGTCCGCCAGATGAAAATCATGACAACGCTCGACATTAGCGGAACGGCTGTACCAGTAAAGCTGCTGGGGTAATAATCCGGCCGGGCAGGCATTGGCGCAATCTCCGCAACGGATGCAGGGCTCCGCCTGCTTTTCTGTGCGTATCTCAGCGCGGCTTGCGGCCAGAATGCAGTTGCAGGCTTTGACGATAGGCATATCATCATTAGGCAGTGCAAAGCCCATCATCGGGCCGCCCATGATCAGGCGTTCAACGTGCGGGGTATAGCCGCCGCAGTGCCTGATCAGGTCCTTGATCGGCGTACCGATACGCACCCGCAGGTTTTGCGGCCGCGCGACGCCGTGGCCGGTGATCGTGATGATGCGTTCGGTCAGTGGTTTGCCGGTGCATACAGCCTGGTAAACGGCCACGGCGGTGCCCACATTCTGGCATACCACGCCAATATCGGCCGGAATGCCGCCGCTGGGCGTTTCCCTCCCCGTCACTACGCTGATTAATTGCCTTTCGCCGCCTGCGGGATACACCGTGGGCACGGCGGCCACATCAATACGCCGGTCAGGCTGTGCGGCCAGGGCTTTCTGCACCGCGGCCAAAGCCTCCGGCATGGTATCTTCAACGGCGATGATGCAGCGCCAGACTTGCAGTGCCTGCATCAAAATGCGCGAGCCGATAATGATCTGCTCCGGCGCAGCCTGTAGCAGGCAGTCGTCGCATGTGATATAGGGCTCGCATTCGGCGCCATTGATAATCAGCGTGTCGATATGGCGGCCAAGGCCCGGCGACAGCTTGACCGCCGTCGGAAATGCCGCGCCGCCCAAGCCCACGATACCGCCCTGGCGGATCATGCTGCGGATGACTTCTGGCGTGTACTTACGAAAATCGTCCTTACCCGGATAAAGCCATTCCTCATCGAGGCCGTCGGTATCCAGAATAAGACAGGGCGCCGGCAAACCCGATGGATGCGGAACTATTCTGTTTTCGATGCCGCGGATCACGCCAGAACTGGTCGCATGCAGCGGTGTACCCAGGTCATGCGCGGAATCGGCGATGACCTGTCCACGCAATACGCGCTCGCCGGCCTGAACCACGGACTGGGTATTAACTCCGGGGCGTAGCTGTAAGGGGTAAATAAGCTCGGCAGGCACTGCAGCCGCGGTTAGCGGCAGCTGCATCGACAGTTGTTTGAATCCTGGCAGCTGCACACCGCCGCGCAATGGCCAGACTCTATCCACGCCTAGATTCCGGTTCCGGCCAGCGCCAGTTGCTGATTGTTGCGTCTAGCGGTTCCATGCTGATGCAGTTGACCGGGCATGGCGCCACGCACAGCTCACAGCCGGTGCACTCGGCAATGATGACGGTGTGCATCTGTTTGGGCGCGCCGACAATGGCATCGACCGGGCAGGCCTGTATGCATTTGACGCAGCCGATACAGTCCTCCTCGTTGATAAGGGCCACGCTTTTGGGTTTTGGCGCGCCGAATTCAGCATTCAAGGGCTTGGCTGCCAGACCCAGTAAATCGGCCAGGGCGATAACGCCTTCTGCGCCGCCCGGTGGACACTGATTGATGTCCGCGTTACCGGCGGCAATGGCTTCGGCATAAGGACGGCAGCCGGGAAAACCGCACTGCCCGCATTGCGTCTGTGGCAGCAGGGCGTTGATGCGTTCTGCAAGCGGGTTGCCCTCAATCTTGAAACGGATGGCGGCATTGCCCAGAACCAAGCCAAAAACCGCAAACAGCAGACAAATCAGCAACATCAGCCCTTCACCAGGCCGCTAAAGCCCATGAACGCCATCGACATCAAGCCTGCGGTAATCAGGGCGACGGCATTGCCTTTGAAAGGCGCCGGCACATCGGCGGCATCGATTCTTTCGCGCAAGCCGGCAAACAGGGTCAGCACCAGAGAAAAACCGATGGCCGCGCCGAAACCGTATAGCGCCGATTCCATAAAACCGAGCTGCGCCTGCACATTGAGCAGGGCCACGCCCAATACCGCGCAATTGGTGGTAATCAGCGGCAGAAAAATGCCCAGAACCTGATACAGCAAAGGACTGGTTTTATGCACGACCATTTCGGTGAACTGCACGACAAAAGCGATCACGACAATAAAGGCAATGGTGCGCAAATACTCCAGTTCCAGCGGCATCAGCAGGTAGTGATTGAGCAGATAACTGCACACCGATGACAGCGTCAGCACAAAGGTTGTCGCCAGGCCCATGCCCAGCGCCGTTTCCAGTTTGCGGGACACGCCCATGAACGGACACAGGCCCAGGAACCTAACCAGTACGAAGTTATTGACCAGTATCGTGCTGACAAGAATGACGAGGTATTCTTTCATTTATTTGGGGACACCGCGGACAAATTAAGTTGAACAATTGCAGGTTCGACAGATTGGCACCCTGCGGATAAATCCGCACTTACCTCGAAAAGCTTGGAAAAGGAACGAGGGTGACGTGCCTAACAGAGGTGCCCGGTTTCGTTGGGTACGCTAACGTTTTTTCAACCTCCTTTTAATACGAAATAAAGACTTCGATATTCCTCGCTCCGCCAGGAATGATAAAGCTCGCTGAATCGTTAGCAAGTCATTTAACGCGCATTCCCGGTTGCGCGCCGTCATCCGGGCTTAACACCCACAACTCTTTGCCGCCGGGGCCTGCCGCCAATACCATGCCTTCAGATACGCCAAAGCGCATCTTCCGGGGCGCCAGATTGGCGACCACGATGGTTAATTTGCCTTCCAGATCTTCCGGGGCGTACGCAGATTTGATGCCGGCAAAAATGTTGCGAGTTTCATCGCCGATATCCACCGTCAGCTGCAGCAACTTCTCCGCGCCCTCGACATGAGCCGCCTTGATGATGCGGGCTATGCGCAGATCGATTTTGGCAAAATCATCAAATTCGATGGTCTCGGCAATGGGCTCAGCGGTTTTGGCTTTTGGCGCTGCGGCGGTTTTTTCCAGATTTTCTTTCGATGCCTCAAGAATCGCGGCAATTTTGTCCGCTTCTACCCGGGTCATTAAAGGCTTGAATTCATCAATGGCATGACTGACCAACGGCTTGGCCTCATTGGGCCAGGTCTGACTGCCGATGTTTAAAAAACTTTCCGCATTGGCGGCCAGCACCGGAATGACCGGCTTTAAATACACCGCCAGCAGGCGGAACAGGTTTAGGCCCATCGAGCAGACCTCGTGCAGCTGAGCGTCTTTGCCCTCTTCCTTGGCGATCAGCCAGGGTTTTTTCTCATCGATATACTGATTGGCCTTGTCGGCCAGGGCCATGATTTCACGCATGGCCTTGCCAAACTCGCGCGTTTCATAACAGTCTGCGATGTGGGCGTTGGCGTCGATAAATTCCTGAAATAAGGCCGGTTCGGAACACTGGCCGGCTAACACGCCGGCAAATCGCTTGCTGATAAAACTACTGCAGCGGCTGGCGATATTGACCACTTTGCCGACCAGATCGGAATTGACGCGCTGACTGAAGTCGTCAAAATTCAGGTCGATGTCATCGACTCCCGCGCTCAGTTTGGCGGCAAAATAATAACGCAGGTATTCCGGATTCAGGTGGTCCAGATAGGTTCTTGCGGTAATAAAGGTGCCGCGCGACTTGGACATTTTTTCGCCGTTCACGGTTAAAAAGCCGTGCGCAAAAATGGCGCTGGGGGTTCTAAGTTGAGCGCCATACAACATCGCCGGCCAGAACAGGGCGTGAAAATAAATGATGTCCTTGCCAATAAAGTGATACAGCTCGGCATCGCTGTCTTTGGCCCAGAATTCATTGAAATCAAGGCCCTGCTTATCACAGAAGTTTTTAAAGCTGGCCATGTAACCGATGGGCGCATCCAGCCAGACATAAAAATATTTGCCGGGGGCATCAGGAATTTCAAAACCGAAATAAGGGGCATCGCGGCTTATATCCCATTGCTGCAGGCCACCCTCCAGCCATTCAGCCATCTTGTTGCGCACTTCAGGCTGTAAGTGTCCGGCATGTGTCCAGGTCTCCAGCATGTCGCTGAAGTCGGCCAGATTGAAAAAGTAATGCAGAGAATCCTTTTCGATGGGCTTTTCACCGGACACCACGGAAACCGCATTTTTCAGTTCCGTCGGCGCATAGTTTGCGCCGCAGGCTTCGCAACTGTCGCCGTATTGGTCGGCAGCCCCGCATTTTGGGCATTCGCCTCTGATAAAACGATCGGGCAAAAACATATGTTTAACCGGATCGTACGCCTGGGTGATGGTGCGTGAGCTGATATGACCGCCCTCGCGCAGGCGCTGGTAAATCAGCGCCGAAAAGGCCTTGTTTTCTTCGGAATGGGTGCTGTGATAATTATCAAAGGCAACGCCAAATTCGGTAAAGTCAGCCACATGTTCTTCGCCGACCCGGGCAATCAATTGCTCCGGACTGATGCCTTCCCGGTCGGCCTTCAGCATGATCGGTGTGCCGTGCGTATCATCCGCGCACACGTAATAACAGTGGTTGCCGCGTTGTTTCTGAAAGCGCACCCAGATATCCGTTTGAATATATTCCACCAAATGCCCCAAGTGGATGGGGCCGTTGGCGTAGGGTAGAGCGCTGGTAACGAGAATTTTTCTGGGCGGCATAGGACAAAATGGCAAGCAGTTGGAAGACCAAAGGGCCGCCTATTATGGCATAAAACAGGCAGAGCTCGAGCATGGGGCGGACTAAAAAATGCATTTTATGGCAAAATCTGTAAAATGCCCGCCATTCCAGAGCGTAAAGATTGATTATTGGCGGACTTTGTTCCCACTTCTTTCGTTACCTAATTTAGTTACATGGAGCATACATGGCAAACATCGAAAAAGCGGATATAGAAAATCGTCTAAAAACCTTTATCGACCCCAACAACGGCGCCGATCTGGTTTCTGCAAAATCGGTTAAAGCGATCGCCATCGAAGGCCCTAATGTTAAATTGAAACTGGAGCTGGGCTATCCGGCCAAAAGTTATATCAACGAACTAAAAACAGCGGTTGAACAGCACCTGCAAGCATTGCCCGGCATCGGTACTATCAGCGTTGAAGTCACGGTAAAAATCATTTCTCATGCCGTGCAGCAGGCATTGAAACCCCTGCCCCAAGTAAAAAACATTATCGCCGTGGCCTCCGGCAAGGGCGGCGTCGGCAAATCGACGACTGCGGTCAACCTGGCGCTGGCGCTGGCCGCAGAGGGCGCCACGGTCGGCATTCTCGATGCCGATATCTACGGCCCCAGCATTCCCACCATGCTCGGCTTGTCCGGCTATCCGGCCAGCGAAGACAACAAGACCATGATGCCGAAAGTATCTTACGGTATCCAGACCAACTCTATCGGTTACCTGATTGATGCCGGCCAACCGATGATCTGGCGCGGCCCCATGGTTACGAATGCCTTGCAGCAACTGCTTAAGGACACCAACTGGTCTGATCTGGATTATCTGATTATCGACTTGCCGCCCGGTACCGGCGACATTCAATTGACACTGGCGCAGCAGATTCCGGTCAGCGGCGCGATTATCGTCACCACGCCGCAGGATATTGCCCTGATCGATGCCCAGCGCGGCTTGGGCATGTTTGAAAAAGTCAGCGTGCCGGTGCTGGGGATTGTTGAAAACATGAGCATGCATATCTGCAGCAATTGTGGCCACGAAGAAGCCATTTTTGGCGAAGGCGGCGGCATGGCCATGGCCGAAAAAAACAACATTGCGTTCCTGGGCTCACTGCCATTGGACATTTCTATTCGCAAATACGCCGATTGCGGCAGGCCAACCGTAGTGGCTGATCCTGATGGCCGCCCGGCGCAAATTTATAAGCAAATCGCACGCAAAGCCGCGGCAAAACTGGCCCTGGCCGCTAAGGATTTCAGCAGCAAGTTCCCTAATATTATTGTGCAGAATACTTAAAAAAGCAGGTTCAAGGCGTAAGGTTCAGGGTACAAGGAAAAATGCCTACCCCTGAACCTTGAACCTTTTTGCCTTGCGCCTTGCTGTCTCCCCATGTGAAAATTAGTCTTTTTATATCAAAAGAGTATTTAACATTTCATGAGTATTAAATCGGACAAATGGATACGCCGCATGGCGCAACAACACGGCATGATTGAGCCGTTTGAAAGCGGACAGATTAGGGATGCCGGAGCTGGCCGGGTTATTTCCTACGGCACTTCCAGCTATGGCTATGATGTCCGCTGCTCCGATGAATTCAAGATTTTCACCAATATCAATTCGGCCATCGTCGATCCCAAAGACTTTGACTCCAACAGCTTTGTCGATGTGAAGTCCGATGTCTGCATCATTCCGCCCAACTCCTTTGCGCTGGCGCGCACCGTTGAATACTTCCGCATTCCGCGTGATGTCTTGACGATTTGTCTGGGCAAATCCACCTATGCCCGCTGCGGAATCATTGTCAATGTCACGCCGCTGGAACCCGAATGGGAGGGCCATGTCACCTTGGAATTTTCCAATACCACCACCCTGCCGGCAAAAATCTACGCCAATGAGGGCGTAGCGCAGATGCTGTTCCTGGGTGCTGATGAAGTCTGTGAAACGTCATACAAAGACCGGGGCGGCAAATACCAGGGCCAGACCGGCGTGACTTTGCCCAAAGCGTAATAGTATTCGGGCAATTTTGTCGGGCAGCATGTGACGTGTAGGTGCGGATTTATCCGCACAGTGCGAATGAATTCGCACCTACAGTTTTCCCATCATAATAAAATGGCTGAGTACCAGGCCTGTGCCGCCCCTAATTGCTGGAAGCATGACCAGGGTAAATCGCAAATGAAAACCATCCCAGCTTTATAAGGCCCTTCTTTTGACTCAGCCATGTCCAAATTAAACCCCCAGCAACAAGCCGCTGTTAAAGCGATTGACCACCCCTTGTTGGTGCTGGCCGGCGCCGGCAGCGGCAAGACGCGCGTGATTACCGAGAAAATCGCCTATCTGGTTAAACAAGGTATACCGGCGCGCAATATTGCCGCGGTGACGTTTACCAACAAGGCCGCGCGGGAAATGAAAAGCCGCGTGTCCAAACTGCTGGATGACAAGCAAATCCGCGGGCTAAGGGTTTCGACCTTTCATTCCCTGGGGCTGGATATTTTGCGCGCAGAGCACAAAACCCTGGGCTATAAATCTGGGCTGACCCTGTTTGACGAGCAGGACAAGCACACGCTGCTGCGTAACCTGATCAGCCACAGCACGGTTCAGAACTGTGATGTTGACCATGCCGATCGTTATGCCTGGCAGATCGGGCAATGGAAAAACGCCTTCGTTACCCCGGAACAGGCCCTGTCAACGGCGACCACGGAGCAGTATCCGGCGGCCACGCTGTACACAGATTATACCCGCAGCCTGAAGGCCTACAACGCCGTCGATTTTGACGATCTGATCCTGCTGCCGGTGTTGTTGTTTCAGCAGCAGCCGGCCATTTTGGAAAAATGGCAAAACAAGATCCGTTATTTGCTGGTCGATGAATACCAGGATACCAATATCACCCAATACCAGCTGGTTCGGTTGATCGCCGGCAGCCTGGGCCGCTTTACCGTGGTCGGCGATGATGACCAGTCCATTTATGCCTGGCGCGGCGCGCAGCCCGAGAATCTGGCGCAATTGCAAAAAGACTATGCCCGTTTGCAAGTCATCAAGCTGGAGCAGAATTACCGCTCCAGCGGCCGCATTCTTAAAGTCGCCAACCAGCTCATCGCCAATAATCCCCATGCCTTTGAAAAAAGGCTTTGGAGCGAGCTGGGCTACGGCGACCCGCTGCGCGTTTTAAGCCATAAAGATGAACTTATCGAAGCCCAGCAGATCGTCTCCGAAATCATTCACCATAAATTCAAAAATGGCGGCAGTTATCAGGATTATGCGATTTTATATCGCGGCAACCATCAGTCCCGGTTATTCGAGCGGGGCTTAAGGGAAAACAACATTCCCTACTTCATCAGCGGCAGCACCTCATTTTTTGCCTATACCGAAATCAAGGACATCCTGGCTTACCTGCGCTTGTTGGTCAATCAGGATGATGATGCGGCGTTTTTGCGCATTATCAACACGCCCCGGCGCGAAATCGGCCCGACCACCCTGGAAAAACTCGGCGATTACGCCAATGAGCGCCATATCAGCCTGTTTGCCGCCAGCGCCGAACTGGGGCTCGCGCAACGGCTTTCCGATAAAGCCGCGCAGCGGCTGGAAAAGTTCCGCAACTGGGTGCTCGATACCGCAGACCGAATCGAGCTCGGCGACACCTTCGCCGTCATCGAACAGATGATCGATCATATCGCCTATGAACAGTGGCTCCAGGAAAACAGCAAAACCCCCGAATCGGCCAAGCGCAAAATGGGCAACGTTTTTGAGCTGGTTGAATGGCTCAAACGCATGGCCGCCAAAGACAGCAACAGCGACAAGCCGCTGGCCGAAATCGTCGCCAAAATCATGCTGATGGACATCATGGAACGGAGCCAGGAAGAAGAGGCCAACGACCAGGTCAGCCTGATGACTTTGCATGCCGCCAAAGGCCTGGAATTCCCGCATGTTTTTCTGATCGGCATGGAAGAAAATATCCTGCCGCACCAAAACAGCATCGAAACCGACAACATCGAAGAAGAACGCCGCCTGGCCTATGTCGGCATAACCCGCGCCCAGCGCAGCTTAACCTTCAGTTACTGCACGCATCGCAAGCGCTACGGCGAAATCAGCGAATGCGAGCCAAGCCGGTTTTTAAACGAATTGCCCGCAGACGATCTGGAATGGGTCAACAAGAAACAATTGGCGCCGGAAGTGCTTAAAGAGCGCGGAAAAGCCAGCCTGGCGCACTTGAAAACAATGTTGTCGTAATTGCACTCATGATCGGTTAAAATACGCCCACGCGCCCGTAGCTCAGCTGGATAGAGCGCAGCCCTCCGGAGGCTGAGGTCAGAGGTTCGAATCCTCTCGGGCGCGCCATTTGACTCCTCCCCCAAAACCTTCATTTCGGCTCTTTGGACTTTTCAGCTTTTTGATTCATCAGTTGCCGAGCATATTGCAAGACTGAAAATGGCAAGCATTGCCCGCTTTGAGTAAAGTAATCGCGTGCTTTCAAGGCAATCGAATGTTGATTCTTCAGGCGCACATTTTGTTGTTAAACAAGGGTTTATTTTATGAGCTTCAAAACCTTAGCTAAAAACAGACTTTCTGCCATCCTGGCGTGTGTTGTCATATTGACTGGCTGCATGTCTCAAAAGCCAGACTATCTGAACATGATAACCGCGGCCGAATTAAACCGGATCATGCAACATGAAGATATATTCCTGGTTGACGTTCATACGCCCAAGCAAGCGCATATAAAAGGCACTGACCTTTTCTTGCCTTACAACGAAATCGAGAAAAACCAGGACAAACTTCCCAAAGACAAAAATACAGCCATTTATCTGTATTGCGAAAGCGGCCCTATGGCCGATACAGCGGCAAAGTCGCTGCATGGATTGGGTTACCGAAACTTAATCAGTCTTGAGGGCGGCGCAAAGGCTTGGCGAAGCTCGGGACTTGCTTTTGAATGAATTGATGCACTCATCGCCTGATCACTTGTACGGCGAGTAGAGGCGGCAGAATCATTCAATGGCAGCCGGGCATGTGCACTGATGCAATTTTGCCGTCTGGTTTGCAGGTTTTGGCAAAGACTATGAACCTGACTGTTTCTCCGATTTTTTTCTTCGCCAAACAAAAATGCCTATGCCGACTGCGCCGCCCACAAAAAGCAACATTAACAGCGGATACTGATAAAACAGTTCAAAAAAGGCACCCATGCCTTGCGACGTACCCCGGTAATAAGGCCCCATAATTCACTCCCGCCCTTTATCGGGCTCTTCACTGTATAAAATTAAAGCAACTGCCGATTCAATATTGCCGTTGGATAAGAAATTTCGAAGCGGCTTATCACGTTTTCCTGGAGTCTACCTTGGAAATTGGCATTGTCCAGTTCACCTCTGGAATCAAAATGTGCCAGGATAAAGGCAATCCAACGTTCGTTCGGTTATCATCTATGATTCAAATGCGAATTGATAACAGCAGGGCGATGATGCCGGCGGCAAATTTAGCGCAAGCCATTAAAACCAGCTGGCAAAGCTTCAACACTCAACTCCATTGTTCGGGCATTAATACAGTATTTGAATGAAATTCGGCTTGTACTGTGAAATAATTTTAAGCACGACACTAACCGCTCATACTCATGGGAACATCCTTGTGGCTCGACAAAAACTACCCAAACTCCTAGCCTTGCTGGCTTTATTACCGATGTTGTCCGGTTGTGCCGCATCGGCTCTGCATGACGTATCCAATTCGGTGGCCAGCGCCATTCTCGACCAGAACGATATCGCTATTGTCCGCGAAGGCCTGCCGGCCTATCTGTTAATGACCGATGGATTGATCGAGAAAAATCCTGACGATGCCGGCTTGCTGATTGCGGGGGCCAAACTCTATGCCTTTTATGCCTCCGAGCTGGTTAATGATAATGGCCGCTCACGCAAGCTCACGGAAAAAGCGCGCAACTATGGTCAGCGGGCACTTTGCCTAAAACAGGCCAAGCTGTGTAACATCGATACGCTGGCTTACGACGACTTTCCACGGGCACTGCAGCAGATCGATCAAGATTCGCTCAATGAACTATACACTTACGGCCTGACCTCGGCCGCCTGGCTACAGGCACACAGCCGGGATTGGAACGCCATTGCGGACCGGCCAAAAATCGAGGCTCTCTTTGAAAGAATGCTCGAACTCGACGAAAGTTTTGATGCGGGCCGCGTTCATTATTACCTGGGCCTGCTCCGCTCACAGCTGCCTCCAGCCCTGGGGGGGAAACCTGAAATCGGTAAAACTCACTTCGAACGGGCTATTGAACTGTCCCATGGCAATGATCTGGCCGTAAAAGTGGCCTTGGCGCGCTTCTATGCGCGTATGATCTACGACCGCGAACTGCATGATAGATTGTTGCACGAAGTCATGCAGGCCGATCCCAGCGTTTCCGGCCTGACCCTTTCGAACACGATGGCACAACAGGAAGCCCAGCAAATGCTGGACGAATCCTCCAGCTATTTCCAGGAGTAAACTATGCACAAATTGATAACAGCCCTATTTTTTACAGTCCTGATGGTTTTTTCCCAGGCCGCTTTATCGGTAACCCTGAAGATTGCCACCGCCTCGCCGGAGGGAACCGTCTGGATGGAGAAAATGCGACAGGCTGCCGACGAAATCAATCGCCGCACATCCGGGCGCGTGACCTTCCGCTTCTATCCCGGCGGCATCATGGGCAACGATGCCAGCGTCATGCGCAAAATAAACGTCAACCAGCTGCAAGGAGGCATCATTCCCGGTGGCGGACTGAAAAACATCTATCCTGATTCGCAGGTCTATAGCCTGCCGCTCATTTTCCGTTCTTACGACGAAGCCGATTATGTCCGCTCACGCATGGATGACCTGATTATAAAGGGCCTCGAAAAAAACGGCTTTATCAGTTTCGGTTTGAGCGAAGGCGGTTTTGCCTATCTGATGGCGGATAAACCGCTGGTGCGGGTCGACGATCTTAAGGGCCAGAAAATCTGGGTTCCCGAAGGTGATTACATCAGCCGGAGCGCCTTCCAGACCATCGGCGTCTCGCCCATTTCGCTGCCGCTGACCGATGTTTTGACGGCGCTGCAAACAGGTCTGATCAATACCGTCGCCGCTTCGCCGATGGGAGCCATCGCCCTGCAATGGCATGCCCGCATTAAATATGTCACCGACGAGCCGCTGGCTTATTTATACGGGACGATGATCGTCCAGGCCAAAGCCTTCTCCCAACTCAAGCCTGAAGACCAGCAAATCGTCCGCGAAGTCATCGGCGCGGTTTATAGGGATCTGAACGGCATCAATAGGCGCGACAACACCGAGGCCCTCAAGGTTTTGCGCAATCAGGGCATTCAATTCGTGCCGACCGATAAAAACGACCAGACCTGGCGCACCATGCTCGAAGCAACCAAGGCAAAAATGGGCCAGGAAGGCGTCCTTAGCCAAGCGATAATGGATACTTTAAAAAAGCATCTGCTTGATTACCGTCAGGCCCACACATCGAGCCTTTAATTGTATGCGCCGACGCCTGACCGCCTGGTTGAGAGGCTTGGAAGATATCACCCTGGTCACGACACTGACCCTGATGATAGTGCTGTCGATAGGCCAGGTGGCACTCCGGAATGTTTGGGGCAGCGGTATGGCCTGGGCCGATCCCCTGCTGCGCATTCTGGTGTTATGGATAGCGCTATTGGGCGCGATGGCCGCAACTCGTGACCGGAACCATATCAGCATCGACGTGTTGAGCAAATTTCTGCCCGCTTATCTGAAAAATCCGGCTCAGTTATTGACACTCTGGTTCACGGCCGGCATTTGCGCCTTGCTGGCGTGGCAGGGCGGGCGGCTGGTGCAGATGGACTACCTGGAAGCGACGGCGGCATTTGCCTCAATACCGGCCTGGATCTGTGAACTGATTATCCCGTTTGGCTTCGGCCTCATGAGCCTGCGATTTTTCCTGTACGGACTACAGGCCTTAGGCAACAGGGAGCCTTCATAATGCTGCTGTCGCTGGTGCTGATCGTCTTGGCGTTATTGGGCGCCCCATTATTCGCGATAATCGCCGCCGGTGCCTTGCTCGGGTTTTATCAAATTGATGTAGACCTGACAGTCGTGGCCATCGAGTTCTACCGCCTGGCCGATATGCCGATACTGTTGGCCATTCCCTTATTCACGTTTGCAGGCTATTTATTGAGTGAAAGCCGCGCCCCCGAGCGTCTTATGCGTCTGACTCAGGCATTGCTGGGCTGGTTGCCGGGCGGCCTGGCCATGGTTGCACTGACCGCCTGCGCGTTGCTGACCGCATTTACCGGCGCCTCGGGCGTCACCATTGTCGCGTTGGGGGCATTGTTGTATCCGGCTTTGATCCGGGCCGGGTACCAGGAAAATTTCAGCCTGGGATTGGTGACCACTTCCGGCAGTCTGGGTTTGTTGTTTGCGCCGTCTTTGCCGCTGATACTGTACGGCGTGATTGCCCAGCAAATGAGCGTCGGCCGGTCTTTTACCATCGATGAACTGTTCCTGGCCGGCATCATGCCGGGACTTCTTATGCTGGTCATGCTGTCGGGCTGGAGCTACTGGCAAAACCGCCATTTAGCGTTGATCGAGTTCACCGCTGGCGAAGCCTGGGCTGCCCTGCGCGAAGCCCGCTGGGAGCTGCCGTTGCCGGTCGTCGTCCTGGGCGGCATTTACAGCGGCTATTTCGCGGTGTCGGAAGCGGCCGCGGTCACGACGGTTTACGTACTGATTGTCGAAGTCCTGATACACCGGGAGATCAGCTGGCAGCAACTGCCGGACGTGATGCGCAACGCGATGGTCATGGTCGGGGGTATCCTGGTGATCCTCGGCGTCTCGCTGGCCTCCACCAATTATATGATCGATGCAGAGGTGCCCGGACGGCTGTTCGCCTTTGTCAAAGAACATATTTCCAGCCAGCTGACGTTCCTGATGGCGCTCAATATCTTTCTGCTGATACTGGGCACCATGCTCGACATCTTCGCGGCGCTGGTCATCATGATTCCGTTGCTGCTGCCGATAGCCGTCGGTTACGACGTGGATCCGGTACATTTGGGCATCATTTTTCTCGCCAACATGCAAATCGGTTATTTCACGCCGCCGGTCGGCATGAATCTGTTTATCGCAAGCTACCGCTTCAAGCGTCCGCTGTTGCAGCTTTACCGGGCCACCTTGCCGTTTTTCTTCATTCTGCTGCTGGCCGTGCTGATCATAACCTACTGGCCGGCACTGACGCTGGGGCTGCCCGGTTTGCTGGTTTCTAATGGCGGCCAGTAGCGGGGGGATCTGCCATCGTTCCCCGGAATAAACGTGCTCGACCGGCTTACTGCCAGCCTTGCAGCCATTGGCTAACATCAGTCAGCTCACGCCAAGGACACCTAAAACTGCGTCCTGAGTAAACCGCTTCCATTTCGATGAACTCAATCCGAGTAGCCGGCGCTTCCGGTTGAATCACTTTGGTAACAATGAAATGCTTTTCCTTATTGCGAGGTAATGCGGCCGTCCATTTGCTGAGCAGTAACTTTTGGGGATTTAGATGGCGGCCTGTCTTAGGTTGCATTGCTTAGGTCTTCCTGTCTGAAAAAGTTTTTACACGTCTAACCTTTCGAGGCTGTCCACCATTGCTTTCCAGGCCGAATGCCTGGATCAGCAGCTGCTGACAATACGGTAAATGGCTGCGGTGAGTTTTTCAAGCTGCGCTTCGGTGCTGATATAGGGCGGCATGGTATAGATCAAGCGGCCAAACGGCCGCAGCCAGATGCCTTCACTGACCAGGCGGGCCTGAACTTTTGCCACCGGAACCGGGTCCTGCATTTCCAGAACACCGATGGCGCCCAACACTCTGACATCGGCGACACCGGGCAACCGCCTGCAAGGTTCAAGGCCTTGTTGCAATGCCGTTTCGATCGCCGTTATCCGGTTTTTCCAGTCCGATGCCAGCAACAGGTCAATACTGGCCGAGGCAATACTGCAGGCCAGGGGATTGCCCATAAAGGTCGGGCCATGCATAAAACAGCCGGCTTCGCCGTTGGAGATGATTTGCGCCACCTTTTCTGTGGCCAAAGTGGCGGCCAGCGACAAATAGCCGCCGGTCAGGGCTTTGCCCAGACACAGGATGTCCGGCGCGATGCCGGCGTGTTCGCAGGCAAACAGGCGGCCGCTGCGGCCAAAGCCGGTAGCGATTTCATCGGCGATCAACAGCACCTGGTAATGATCGCAGAGTGCGCGCACGGCGGCGAGATAGTCCGCATGATAAAACCACATGCCGCCTGCGCCCTGCACGATGGGCTCAAGGATGACGGCGGCAATGTCCCCGGCATGGCGGGACAGGACGGCTTCAAAGCCCGCAATATCGGCAGCATCCCAGGGCGCATCGAAGCGGCAGGCCGGACGCGGCGCAAAATAATGTTTTGGTAGCACATCGTTAAATAGATGATGCATTCCGGTCACCGGATCACATACTGCCATGGCTCCGAAGGTATCGCCGTGGTAACCGCCTCTTAACGCCAGAAAACGGTGCTTACCGCTCTGGTCCTGGGCCTGCCAGTACTGCAGCGCCATTTTAAGGGCGACTTCGACACTGACCGAGCCTGAATCGCTGAAAAACACCGCATGCAGCTGCGGCGGCGTGATGGCAAGCAAACGCCGCGCCAGTTCAATGGCCGGGGTATGCGTGATGCCGCCAAACATGACATGCGCCATCGAATTTAACTGGTCTTGCGCGGCCTGGTTCAAACGCGGATGGTTATAGCCATGTATCGCCGACCACCAGGACGACATGCCGTCGATCAGTTCGCGCCCGTCTGCGAGTTTGAGCATGACGCCGGCAGCGGATTCGACGTGATACACCGGATCAGGCGCGGCTAAGGTGGTGTAAGGATGCCAGATGTGCCGGCGATCGAGGTCGAGCAGGGTATTTTCATTCATGGCTTGATGTTCTGATTATGCTCGGAAGCCTGGGGGATTGTGCACAACGCGAGGCGAATGTGATGGCTAATCAGACTGAAACGGCACCGTCGCTTTATTCAGGCGGTCATTGATGGCCCGCCAGGCTTCTGTTTCGGGCGGCTGTTCCACCAGAATCAGATCCAGTTGCAGCCGGTCGAGCTCACGTAACGCAGCATAGAGCGCCTGCGCATAAGCCTCGGCTTGCTGGGGAAGGCGAATACTATGGAGTCGCGGTTGAACCTCGAAATTCTGATGATACCCGAGCAGGCCGATTTGTTTGCCTTGAGCAGTCAAGTTGTGCACGATTTCCGGCAAGTCTTTGCCGGCGCAGCGCATGGCCAGCGTCACGGGCGCATAGTGAATCGCCATCAGGCCGGGCGCGCGCAGCGTTGAGTCTTCCGGGTGCTGCAACAGCATCAGTTCCATCTGCAGCACGTCTTCAAGCTGTTGCCGGCTAATGTGGCCGGGCCTTAACAATACCGGCTGCGGCCCGCTCAGATCAACAATGGTCGATTCCACACCCACCAGACAAGGGCCGCCATCCAGAATCATATCAACCACGCCGCCAAGTTCTTCCTCGACATGGCTGGCCTGGGTCGGGCTGATACGTTTAAAACGGTTGGCAGACGGCGCCGCAATACCGCCGCCAAAAGTCTGCAACAAACGCAGGGCGACGGGATTATTCGGAATGCGCAGCGCGATGGTGTCCTGTCCTCCGGTGACCTCCAGCGGCACTGAGGCTTTCTTTTTCAGGATGATGGCGAGCGGCCCGGGCCAAAAACGCGCGGCCAGGCGAAGCGCCAGTTCCGGCACCGGCTCGGCCCAAAGCTTCAGGCTGTCAACATCGGCGACATGAACAATCAGCGGATGATTGGCAGGACGCCCTTTGGCCTCGAAAATCCGCCGCACCGCGGCTGGATTACTGGCATCCGCGCCCAGACCGTAAACGGTTTCGGTTGGAAACGCCACCAGACGGCCCTGGTGTAACAACTTGGCCGCTTTGGCAATAGCGGCATCGTCAGCCGGAATGGGTTTCATGCGTGTTGAAGTCATCGGTTAAAAATGTTTAAACCTGTGCGTAGGTCGGGTTAGCTGGAGTACGGGTTAGCTTTAGGTAACCCGACGCCTCAAATCGCGACGAGGGCGTCGCTCCCACAACCAACTCACAGCTGGCAAGTTTGTTAGGAGCTTATTGTTACCGTCTTGTTAGCCCGCCACGATTTCGATCAACACCTCTTCGGGGTTGGCCGGCTCGCCTTTGACAACGTGAATGGCTTTAACAATACCGGTAATCGGTGCGGTCACTTCGGTCTCCATTTTCATGGCTTCCGTTATCAATACCGGCTGGCCGGCAACCACCTGCTGACCCACTTTGACCAGCACATCAAGGATATTGCAGGGCATGCTGACCCCGACGTCGCCTTCGGCGGAGGGGCGCCGGCGCTTGCCGGCAATCGTGCTTTTGACGGCGCCTTGGGTGCCGCCATCCAGGACGATTTCATCAAGCGTTTCGACCAGTACTTCCTCAGGCACGCCGTCGACCATAAAATAGAAGTGCCGCAGGGTCTGGTTCTTGGGTCCGGCCCCGGTCACTTTAACGTGATACGACTCGCCGTGCAGGGCGACATTGAATTCGGTGGGGGCTTTTTGTACGCCGGCAGCGGTGGCCGACGCCAGCTCCAGCGGCTCCGGCACCAGATGACCGCTTGAGCGCAGCTCCAGAAACTGTTTGCCGACTTCCGGAAACATGGCGTAGCTCAGGACATCTTCATCGTTTAGGGCCAGATGGCCGATTTCCTGACGCAAATGTTCAAACTCGGGTTTCAGCAAATCAGCGGGGCGGCACTCAATCAGCTCTTCCTTGCCGATGGCGCGTTTTTGCAAATCAGCATTGACCGGCGCAGGCGCCTTGCCATAGCCGCCTTGCAGATAGCGCTTAACCTCATTGGTAATGGTTTCATAGCGTTTGCCAGTCAGCACGTTTAAAACCGCCTGCGTGCCGACAATTTGTGAAGTCGGCGTAACTAAAGGCGGATAACCTAAATCCTTGCGCACGGCCGGAATTTCTTTGTAGACCTCGTTGATACGATCCAGGGCGTTTCTTTCCCGCAATTGATTGGCCAGGTTGGAAATCATGCCGCCCGGCACCTGAAATACATGCACGCGGGTATCGACACCGGTAAACTCGCTTTCGAAGCGGTGATATTTTTTGCGCACCTCGGCGAAATAGCTATTGGCGGTCTGCAGCTTATCCAGGTCCAGACCGGTGTCATGGCCGGTGCCCAGCAAGGCCATGACCAGGCTTTCGGTAGGAGGATGACTGGTGCCTCCGGACCACGAGGACAGCGCCGTATCAATATGCCGGCAACCGGCTTCGATGGCTTTCAGCTGGCACATTTCGGCCAGACCGGAGGTGGCATGGCAATGCAAATGCAGGGGCAGACCGACCGCATCTTTCAGCGTCATGACCAGCTCGCTGGCGGCATAAGGCGTCAGCAATCCGGCCATGTCCTTGATGGCAAGGGAATCGCAGCCGAGCCCGGCCAGTTCCCTGCCCAGCGTGATAAAGCTCTTGATGTCATGCACCGGGCTGGTGGTGTAACAAATCGTGCCCTGGGCATGTTTGCCCGCATTTTTGGTAGCCTCGATGGCGGTTTTAAGATTGCGCACATCATTCAGGGCGTCAAAAATACGGAACACATCCATGCCGTTTTCTGCGGCTTTCTGGATAAAGGCCCGCACCACATCATCAGAATAATGCCGGTAGCCGAGCAGATTTTGTCCGCGCAACAACATTTGCAAGGGGGTTTTGGGCAGCGCGGCTTTCAGTGTGCTCAGGCGCTCCCAGGGATCTTCTTTCAAAAACCGCAGACAGGCATCGAAGGTGGCGCCGCCCCAGCATTCCAGTGACCAGTAGCCGATGTCATCGAGCATTGCACAGGCTGGCAGCATGTCTTCGGTGCGCAAGCGGGTCGCAATCAAGCGACTGATGGGCGTCACGCAGTATAACGTCAGTAATATGAACTTTTTGCATCTGTTTTCCTTGAATCACAGGCCGGTATGTGAAGCCATGGCCGCAGCAATTACGCTGGCCAGCACTTCAGGCCGGGGTTTATTCGAATAGTTGATCAGCTCGGGGTGCTGTTCAACAAAGCCGGTATTAAAATTGGCCGCGCGGAAATCGTGGTGGCGCAGAATTTCCAGATAATACGGAATCGTTGTTTTAATGCCAAACAGGCCCATATCGCGCAAGGCTCTATCGCCGCGCTGAATGACGTCTTCCCAAGTCAGGGCATTGACGATGACCTTGGCGACCATGGAATCGTAAAACGGCGGTATTTCATAGCCGGTATAAATGGCTGTATCGGTACGCACGCCGGGACCGCCGGGCGAATAATAACGGGAAATATGGCCGAAACTGGGCAGGAAGCTGTTTTTGGGATCTTCGGCATTAATCCTGAACTGGATGGCATAGCCCCGGCGGATGATTTCTTCCTGCCGGTAACGCAGAGGTAGATTGGCAGCGACCCGGATCTGTTCCTCGACAATATCGACGCCGGTGATGGTTTCGGTGATGGTGTGTTCGACCTGCACACGCGTATTCATTTCCATGAAATAAAAGCGGCCGTTATCATCGAGTAAAAACTCGACGGTGCCGGCGTTGGTGTAGTTGACCGATTTGGCGGCAATGACCGCGAGCCCGCCTATGTATTGACGCTGCGCTTCATCCAGTTGGGGCGACGGCGCAATTTCAATCAGTTTTTGATTGCGGCGCTGGATGGAGCAGTCGCGTTCGTAAAGATGAATGGCATTGCCGTGATGGTCGGCCAATACCTGCACTTCGATATGGCGCGGATTGACGATGCACTTTTCCAGAAACACGTCGGCGCTGCCGAAGGCTTTGGTGGCTTCGGAAATAACGCGGTCATAATTACGCTGCAGCTCGTCGGCATTGTCGCAGCGCCGGATGCCACGGCCGCCCCCGCCCGAGGTAGCTTTGAGCATGACCGGATAACCGATTTGCGCGGCGACTTTGAGGGCTTCTTCAACATCGGCCAGATTGCCCTCGGAGCCGGGCGTTACCGGAATGCCCGCCGCCTTCATGGCGTCGCGGGCTTCTGTTTTATCTCCCATGCGCTGAATGACTTCAGGCTCGGGTCCGATAAATATGATGCCGCGCTCCTTACAGGCCCGGGCAAACTGCGCATTTTCGGACAGGAAGCCATAACCGGGATGAATGGCATCGCATCCGGTGGCGACGGCAAGATCAACCAGAGCATAAATGTTCAGGTAGCCCGCTACCGGTTCACTGCCGATGCAGTAGGATTCATCGGCTTTTTTGACATGCAGGGCAAAGCGGTCGGCTTCCGAATAAATAGCAACCGAACGGATGCCCATCTCGGCGCAGGCCCGGATAATGCGTACCGCGATTTCACCGCGATTGGCGATCAGTATTTTGCGTAACATGGCTGGTTCTTACCAAAAATCAGGATGGGGTTTTAGTTTAAAGGATTAAGCCCGTTTGCACTATGGCCGCGTCTCAAATCGCGGCGCAGGCGTCGCCTTCCACAGGGCGAATTTAACATTTTGGTCTTAACCGTCTATTCAGGATTATTGCGGTTCATGCGGTATCTGGCCTGCAGCAAGGAAAGCGAGACGATCAGCACTAACGCCAGCAATGAAAATTCCAGCAGCAAAAAGGCCGCGATTTTGAAATAGGCAAAGGCAGGGTGCACAAAGCGGACCAGCCAGCCGCCCGCTTCATCGGCCAGCGCCGAGGCATAGGTGAGCGCACTGAGCCAGATTTTCAGGCGCGTCGAGAAATCGGTCATCAACATCAAATGAGTCAGGGTCACCGCCAGCATGCCCATGGAAAACAAATGAAAATGCGAGACTTCGAGCATGCCCTCGTAACTTCTGGCTTGGGTAAATTGTTCTTCGGACCCCAGATAATAGGCGACAACCGATTCCGGCGTTAAGCCCATGCGATGAAAATACATCAGCCCGTTACTGACCCACAACAGGGCGATATAGCCCAGAAACATGAGCACCAGGGCATTTAATAAGGCTTTGCGCTGTTGTTCGCCGGTTACAAAAAAACGCATCAATGGTTACCTTTGTCTTTTATCATCACCTGATACAAACCCAGTACTTTGCGGACGCTGTTGAGTGCCGAGCGTGTACTTAAGGTGGCGCCGGCAATGCCTTGCACGCCTTTGCCAAAATCCAGGTCGGGAAGCGCTTTGTGCAACAACTGGCTGTACCAGCGCTCCGGCGGCTGATATTCCGGCGGTTCATGAAAGGCGAGCGTGACGATGTTGCTGAGTTCGCCGTCCGGCGACAGCACGATCAGCAGAGTTTCCGGTTTGGTTCTGACCGTCTCGGTTTCAATGGCGGCATAACCGAGCAATTTGTCCTTGTCTTTGCCGACATAGAAGCTGAACATGCCCGGTTCCAGCTTGACCTTGGCCAGTTGCTGGATTTTGGCGAGTTCGTTGTCATCAGGAAACAAGGACAGCAATTCGATCTGTGCACCCTTGCCAAACGCCAGTTCCATAGCCTCGTTTTTGCTGTAAAAAATCGTGGCAAAACCGGTATTGGCAGTAAACATCAGCGCTACAACGAGCATCCATCCGCGTTTTTGCCTTAGTAGTTTCATGGTACTTCTCCATCATAGGGATCAAGGCTGTCTGATCATGTAACAACGACTGGCTGGTTGCAAAACAAATCGCCAGCAGTCCCTGGTCAGGGACTGCTGGCGATTGCATGCGCGAAAAGCAATAGTTTGCCGCCACAAGGGCAATTTGCCAGCTCGTATTATACGGTATGACAAATCAGCGGGGCCTAGAAAATAAAACCAAAACCTAAATTAAAGTCATCGGGCAAACTGCCTTTTTTGGCCGTAAAATTGCGGTAATCCGCCTTGACCACCACATTGGGAATGGGTTTGTAATGCAAACCAAATTGGTAAATCTGTCTGTCTTTGCTTTCATCGTCAGAAAAACCTTCCGGGGCGCTGGCGATCGTATCCAGTTGTTCATAACGGAAGAACGGCGCGAGATATTGCGTGGTGTCTTTAAATAGTAAAGGCAAAATGTCGTAGCCGACTTCGCTGTAAAAACCGTAGTTCGCTGTGCCGATGGTGCCTTTGCCATTTGCGGCGCTGAGTATACCGGCATCATCAATATGCCCCCATGAGCCTAAAGTACGGAATTCCAGGCCGCGGTATTTCCACTGCACATGCGCTTCATACAACTGGGTAAAGACATCGGCCTTTTTGCCTGCATAGGTTTGATTTTGTCCGGAATTACCCAGATATGCCGAGCCGCCGACGGTTACCCCCGGCAGTTCCGTGGGTGTGTAATCCATGCGGCCGACAAACGCCAGATCTTCGGCTTTGGCTTGGCTGCCTGCCTGCCTGCCATCGCGAATGCCATTGGAGCTGAATTCTTCCGCATTTAAACCATTGACGACATACGTCGTATAAGTCAATTCCGGCGTTATCTGGCCAAACAGACCGACACCGATTTCGCGCCAGGTGCTGGGAATAATCTGACGCTCCACTTCCGGCCGGTTATTGCCGAAGAAAAACGGCGGTTCGTGAATCTGGTTGATAAAGCCCATCGGTAACAGCACCATACCGGCGCGGATATTGGCCATCGGGTCGATAAAGAAATCCAGCGCGGCAAATTCAACCGAAACCTCGCCCTTTTCCTCATCACCTTCACCCGTGGTGGCGTGTTCAAATTCTATTTCACTGTTGAACAAAATATTGTCGGTGAATTTATAACCGACGTACAGAACCAGGCGTTCCAAGTCGGCATTGTCTGAATTTTTCACCTTGCCTTCAGCATCGCGCCCACCTTGATCATCGACGCGGACCTGATAATTGCCTTCGCCATAACCGCCAATCGACAGCCCCTTGCCGACCTGATAAACCTTCGATGCCGCAGGGCCCAAGCCATACGCGCTTTTATACTGAGCTTCTTCAGGAATGGCCAGATTGGTGCGCAGTTTCTCGACTTCCTGGCTCAGAATATCGGTTTTGCGCTCGAGATTTTTTAAATTGCCTGGAGAGGTCTCAGGTGCAGGTGCCGCGGCGGTTGTGGCGGGTGCTGTTGCTGGCGCCGCGGCTGGCTGTGGTTGGCGCCGCTTTATCCATGGCCGCCTTCATGGCATCAATTTGCTGTTGCTGCGCCTGTATGACTTTCCACATATCTTCCATGGTTTGTGGCTTTTCAATGGCACCGGCCGGAGCGCTTAAGGCGAGCAGCGCGGTGGCCACGCCCGCGTTTATCAAATTTTTAGCGTTATGTTTCATGCAATAGTCCCCGGAGTAAAAAACTGTGTTGAAGAGAGTATAGTGCAAATGTTTATGCGGATGCAAACGATTCTCATTTGGAAAACATATTTTGATGCTCTCTTGTCTCGGAACCCCTGGTTTGTGGTTTTTAAGCAATCATTTGTGGCTTTTAACAAAACTGTAACAAACCTGTCACAGAACTGTCATTTGCATCGCCTATGCTTGCCGGAACTTTTTCAATAATCGTGGGCTAACAATGAAATTCTCAAAACTTACTTTGGCGGTAGCAGCAGTTTTAGGCGCGAGTGAGGCACCCTCCGCTTTTGCTATTGACCTTTATGTGGATACGCAAACCAAACAGATTTATGCTGAGCCGGGTCCGCATAGACAACTGATGGGGGCTTTTGAGAGAGTCGAAGATAAACCGGCAGCAGCACCGGCAGACGCTGCTGAAATAGCCGCCATTCGCGAAGATTTGGCTTTAAAGACCAACGAGCTGAAAGCCCTTGATGAGCACATGAAGGAAGCCGAAAAAGTTAAGGTCAAAGTGGACAAAAAAGGCGCGCAGTTTGAAACCGCGGATGGCGATTTCAAATTCAGATTGGGCGGCCGTATTCATGCCGACGCTTCTTACAGTAACAACGATAATTATGTTGAAAGAGGCACAACAAAGCATGTTGAGGCTAATGACGGCACAGAAATCCGCCGTGCGCGTATGGAATTCCTGGGCACTTTCTTTAAAGACTGGGATTTCAAGAGCCAGGTTGATTTTGCCGATAATGGCGTAGCAATTAAAGACATGTTTGTGCAATACAACGGAATGTCCAAGCTCATGGATTTTATGGATCTGAATGTCACAGTCGGACAACAAAAGCAGCCCTTCAGCCGCGAATTGCAGGAAAGCTCTAACGATATGATGTTCATGGAACGCTCGGTAATGGATGTGCTGAATGCACCGACAGTGGACCGCGCCATCGGTTTAAACATCGCCAGTTTGAACAAAGACTGGACCGGACAAGTTGGTATTTTTGGCGATACAGTCGCTTCCAATAAGGAATCGAATGCAGCGGATGAAGGTTGGGGCATTAGCTCGCGCTGGACTTATGCGCCGATCAATGAAAAAACCAAGCTGATTCATTTAGGCGTCGCCGGCAACTACCGGGCTCCCAACGCTAACGATCAGGTCAATGATAAAGGTTTGAAATATACTTATGAAACTTCCCATATGTCTAATCTGGACTTGATTAATACGGGAACTATTCAAGGCATTAATACCATCAAAATGGTGGGCCTTGAGGCTAACGGGCTGTATGGACCTTTTACCGTTGGCGGCGAATATACCCACACCTGGCTTGATCGAGAAAATGGCGGGGACAATCTGGAGTTTGATGGCTGGTATGGTGAGGCTTCATGGACAATGACCGGTGAATCGCGTAAGTACAAGCATGGTAAATTCTATAAAGTGTCCCCTACTAAGCCATTCAGCATTGCCAATGGTGGATTGGGCGCATGGGAGTTGGCGCTACGTTACGCGGAAGCCGATTTAAACAGTGGTTCTATTGAAGGTGGACAATTGAGCAACCTCACTGTTGCGCTGAACTGGTACATAAACGACAATATTCGCTTCATGGCCGATTATAATAGAATATTAGAAGCCAAAAATACACCAGTGACCAAAGTTGGTGGAGGCGATCCTGACAACCTGAATACATTCATGTTACGTACGCAATTGGCATTCTAAAGCCGACGGGTAATTTACATTAGCTTATAAAGCCGCGCTAGCATGCTAGCGCGGCTTTTTTTATGGACAAAAATTCATATATCATGTGCCGGAAAAACAGAGTAGGGTTCGCATCGCATACTCTTAATTGATTTTGAAACAATCTTTGGAAAAAGGTGCGCGCCGCTTACCCCACAGTTACTGCCTATTAAAGGTGAACCTTGAACACATTAAAATTTATAAAAATGGCCCCCGTGTTTTTCTTGGTGGCTTGCGCATCGTCCCCAACAACGCCGTCATCAACGGGTGATTGGGGTGTTGAGCCCGTCAGTCTTTATGATTCCGGTTATGAAGAAGGTACCGAAATCATCAGTGTGCAGCAATCCACTTTGCGTGCGGTACTCAGCAACTTTTCAAGCGGCGAAGTCGATGTGCTGGATGTCAGCCATCCACAGAAACTGCATAGAATCGCTCGTTTTTCTTTGGGGCTGATTAAAGGAGAAGAATTAACGTCGGTTGCTTTTCATCCCATGTTGGATTTGTTTGCGGCCGTTATTGATGGGGGTAACCGGCCCGGCAGGCTGGAAATCCATTCTGCATCAACGGGGTTATTGGTTGATCGAGTCGAAGTAGGTTTTGGCCCGGATGCTGTGGTTTATTCCCAAGACGGTAATCTGCTTATGATTGCCAATGAAGGCGAGGATTTTTTATTTGAGCCGTCAAATAAACATTTTTTCAGTCCGGAAGGTAGCGTTTCCATGGTGCGCCTGAGTCCGTCCGGACATATCCTGCGGCATAAGAATCTGGATCTGGCTAACATGACCAATGTTGAAGGTTTTGTCGTCACACACGGCGGCCGTTTTATGGAAAGGGAAATCGACTGGAACGGGGACGGCGTGATCAGCAAGAAGATGGATTTTGATGGTAATGGCGTTATTGAAAAGAAAAAAGTGCTTTTGGGACAGTTTGAGGGGCGTGATGTTTTTGGCAACGAAACCAAGGGCGAGCGCAAAATTTTAATTCCAATAAAAACGCATTCTCCCGCCTTGTTGGAGCCGGAATATATTGCCATTGACCCTGATGCTACCACGGCTTATGTTACCTTGCAGGAAAACGATGGCGTTGCCGTCATCGATTTAATTAACGAACAGGCCGTTCGCTACCATGGCTTGGGCGCGACCCGGCATAAAACCGATACTCACGCGGAAGGCTGGGTTAAGTTTGACCAGGACATGACAGGCCTGCGTGAACCCGATGGCATTACCTTGATTGCGAATGGCCGCTATTTTGTTACGGCCGACGAAGGCGATACCGAATCGGAAAGCGATAATAAGGTCGGTCAGGCCTTGGCCGGCGGCCGTACGATCAGTGTGTTTGATGCAAAAACCGGTGATTTGATCGGCGACACCGGCAATCAACTGGACGAAATAGCTTTTGCTCATGGCCTATATCCCGATCAACGTAGCACCCGCAAAGGTTCCGAGCCGGAAATGCTGGTGTCTTTCGATTTGGAAGGCACACCCTGGATTGCGGTGGGCATGGAAAGAGCGGGAGCGGTTGTGCTGATTTCCGTAGCCGACCCGAAGCAGCCTAAAGTGGTTGCTCTCGGTAAAATCCCCGGCGAGGAGGGGAAGTCACCTGAAGGCATTACGCACTTTGAAGCCAATGGCGAGCATTATTTGCTGACCGCTAATGAAATGAGCGGGACAGTAGCTTGTTTTAAAATCACTAAGCAAGCTAAAACACCCGTTCTTAAAGACGCCGGTAATGTGCGTTGATGCTGGGTAAAATCCCTTCATAGAAGAATTCGGCATATTGGCAGGGATTGCCGGTATCCAATTATACGGATGTGAAGCTACAGGAGGTTGGATTGTATGTTTTCGAAAATCGCCATTTTACGCCAGATTTTCCAGCTATTATGATGGCTTGGCTATTGCCGTCGACTTACCTCGTACACACTACCATCTGGGCTATCGATAGCCCCCGCCGGACGGCTAAATCCCTTGGCGTGCGGACTGATGGATACTGCTATATACCCAGGCAGTGGCGTTGGTTTGACTCACTCTGTTTTACTGGATTGTTATGGATATTATCGATAGGTAGGTTGAAGTCTTCTTCATCACATATGCGCCGCCTGTTGATTATCGGAAATCACGCATATCTTTCGTTATCACAGCCTGCAATATTGTCCCCTTTCAACTTAATTTTTTGATTAATGCAAAATGCAGTTTTAAATCGGATGTTATTTAATGACAAGCCCACATCTTGAAGATTTCCGCTCTTTGTGGCTATTTGTTTTTGTCCTCTTCAATTACGCCTTGATGTATGCGGCCAATATTCTATTGGCCAGATTGCTGACTGTGAGTGATTTTGATGATTACAGCGTGGCAGTATCGGTAGTCACCATGTTATCGACGCTGGCGACGCTGGGGCTTGAAAAATATGCCTTGCGCGCGATTGCATTGTTTCGCGAACGTCAGGATTGGCAAAGATTTCGAGGTTTCTGGTTATTTTCCTTACGGAGCATCACCGGTTTTAGTGTATTACTGATAATCCTGCTCAGCGTTGGTCTGGAGACCTTTTTAGTGTCCCACCATGCGGACTATCATATTGCCATTGTGGTGTTTGCGGGTTTTCTGCCTGTTATTGCATTGACGCTTTTTCTGGTCGAAGTGATTGCCGCGCAGGGCGCCCAGTTGCTCAGTATTGCGGTTTACCGGGTGTTTTTGCCCATTGTTTATCTTTTGTTGCTTGGTAGTTTTGTAAGTTTTGCCCCGTGGCTGTTATCAGCACTAAGCGCAGTGATTTGTCTCGGCAGCGCATGGATAGTTGTCTTGGCGGTCATGTGGTGCGTTTTTAATTCAGTGACGCCGGCAGCCATTAAACATTCAGTGCCGGTAGTGCTCGGAAAAAAATGGCTCAGACGTTCTTTGCCGCTGGTTATGAGCAGTCTGTTGATGGCGATTATGACCAGTAGCGGTGTCGTCATTCTGGACATGCTGTTTACTTCCGGCATAGAGGTCGGCATTTATGCCGTTGCAGCACAGACAGGTGGTTTTATTTCGCTGATCGGCACTTCAACCAACCGCTATTATTTGCCTACGATGGTGCTATTCATCAATCGGGCGGACAAACAGGGGATGCAGCAACTGATCCGGCAAAGAGCGCTGGCAGTCGGTACTTTCATTTTGCTGATGTTGAGCATTATTTTTTTCGCAGGAGAGATGATATTGAGTTTTTTCGGCGATCAATTCGTTGCGGGCTACCAGACACTGGTTATTATTGCGGTCGGCGCTTCTGCCAGTGCTTTGTTTGCCGATGTGCCATATTATCTTCAGTTTATGGGCGGGCACCGCGTGGTAGTGATGCTAACGGCGCTCGCAGCCTTGTCTATGGTGTTGTTAAGTTTTGTGCTGGGTGAGGAATATGGCCCGGTCGGTGTCGCGTTGGCGTATATGATGACGACCGTTACTTTATTTGTTGGCTTAAGAATCATCGTCTCGTTACGGTACCAGCGCTTATGGCGGCAGAATCATGAGACGCTGACAACAAAATAAATGGTAATCAAGGCTACCACGAGTGCATTTTTCAAGGTGGCTTGTCCCCGTTTCAACAAGGCACCCCATTTCCATGCTATTTGGCAGCAATTGCCAGCGTTGCTTGCCAATGGTCAATCGGCAGGTATAATCGATCCATTTGCAAACTACCCGGCCAGTTCAGGGTTTTTTAAGCTAATAGCAATGCGCACGAAATTAAGTTGAACACGCGCAGGTGCGAATTTATTCGCACCTGCGCAAAAAATTGTTTCTCTGAGTTGCGCAAGTTATTTGATACGCGTTCCTAAGGATAAATAAATCATGGCGATTTTAAGCGTTCTGCTTTGGACGCCGGCGGCTGGTGCCTTGCTAGTCGCCCTCATGCCTGGACAGCACACGCGGGTCATCCGTGGCATCGCTAATGGCTTTGCCGGTTTTGCCTTGCTAATAGCCTGCTGGCTGCTCAGTGGCTTTGAGCCGGGTCTCGGTGATTTGCAATTCTACGAAAATCTCCCGCTTAATCCCAAATTCGGCAGTGCTTATGCGCTGGGTATCGATGGCGTGTCCATGCCCATGGTGGTGCTGGCAACCTTGCTGATGTCTGTGGCGCTGCTGGTTTCTTTCAGCATTTCCAGCCGGGCCAAGGGCTATTATATTTGCATGCTGTTGCTGGAGTTCGGCATGCTGGGCGTGTTTCTGGCCCAGGACTGGGCCTTGTTTTATATCTTCTGGGAAGTCACCTTGATTCCGCTGTTTTTTCTGATCGATCGCTGGGGCGGCAAGCGGCGCCATGCGGCGAGTCTTAATTTTGTGCTGTACACCATGGGCGGCTCGGTTTTTATGCTGATCAGCCTGATTGCAGTGTATGAGTATGTGCCGAATCAGGTCTCGTTAATGAGCGCGATGATCCATGTCTCGGAAAATATGCCCCAAGATCAACAGATTTGGGCCTTGCTCGGGTTTTTAATCGGTTTCGGCGTCAAGATGCCGGTGTTTCCACTGCACGGGTGGCTGCCGCTGGCGCACGTTGAAGCGCCCAGCCCGGTCAGTATTCTGCTGTCCGGCATTTTGCTGAAAATGGGCGCTTATGGCCTGCTCAGGGTGGTGGTGATGCTGCCCTCAGCGGCAAAAACCTTGCAAGCGCTGCTGGTATTTCTGGCGCTGTTCGGCATGCTCTACGGCGGCTTGCTGGCTTGGCGGCAAAGCGATCTTAAGGCCATGGTCGCATATTCATCCATCAGTCACATGGGCATCGTTTTACTGGGCATTGCGACCTTGAACGAGACCGGCATGGTGGGCGCGGTCTTGCAGATGACGGCTCATGGCCTGGTGGCTGGCGCTTTATTTTTGTTGGTGGGACTGCTTTATGAACGTACCCAGACCCGCAACATTCAGGATTACAGCTCGCTGATTCAGGTGATGCCGCGATTTGCCTTGTTGACCTCAGTGACTTTGCTGGCGACCATGGGACTGCCGGGCACCATTGGCTTTGTCGGCGAACTGCATGCGTTCATCGGCGGCTTGCAACGGTGGAGCGGGCTGATGGTGTTTTTCGGCATCAGTATTTTAATCAGCGCGGCGTATGCCCTGCGCACACTGAGTCTGTTATTTACCGGGCCGGTCAAGCCGCACGACTGCAGGGATGCAGGAGGTAGGGCAATGCAGGGAGCTATTGCCGAGATGCAGCAGCTTGAGGATTTGCGGACTCCGGAGTTATGCGCGGCGTCGGTATTGGTGGCGGGTATCCTGCTATTCGGGCTGTGGCCGTCGCCGCTGATTGAGCTGTCAACGGCCACGATCCGGCATATGCATATTCTGATCGGGCATAGCCTTTAGGGCGTTCGCCGGGTTTTATTAGGATTACCGATGCCAATTTCCCCATTAAACTCAAAAGACATCAATGCCTTGCGCAGCCACATCAAAACTGCGTTAAGCCATTTGGATCATGTGCTGCCGGGGCAGGCACCCATTCATGATTTCGTGCATCACAATACCCTGCATGGTTTTCAGCACCTGCCGTTCGAAGAGGCCTTGGCGGCATTTGAAGCGCTGACCGGTATTGCCGGCTATCTGCCGGAAGCCGAGTTTCGCGCCTTGTATCAGCAGGGGCGCATCAGCAGCAGTGACCTGGACGCTGCATTTGCCCACCAGCCGCAGTTACGGCCTGAACAAGGTATTTGCCAGGTCAGTGACCGCACGATTAGCCGGAAAGAGTTATTTCAGATTGCAATGTTGTTTGATCTGGAGGCCGTCAGCGTCACTCAGTTGAATTGGCAAATTGAAGAAATGAACGCTCTGAGTGAGATTCAGGCCGATGTGCCTGAACCGGTCAGACGGCACATATTGGCAGGCGCGGGTTTGGAGTGCGATGCCGTCCGTTCATTATGGGAAACTATTTTAAGCAAGCTGGAACTGCAATCGGCGGGCCTGCATCCGGAAAACCTGCTGGATTTGTCGCTGGAGCAGGCCGAAGACTGGTTGGCGCATTATGCGCATCCAGCAGACGTAGAATCTGCCCCGGTGCATCAACAGATGCAGCGGCAGGCAAGTGCCGAACTCGATGCCTTATTGGCGCAAGTGGGTGACAGCATGACCCTGCGCGGCTTTATTCAGGCCTTGACCGGAATTGATATTCTCGATTGGGTGCGCCCGCAGCTGATCCGGCTGTGCGCTTCCGGATTGGATGAAGGCATTGCGCCCTGGCCATTGCCGGAACTCAGGCGGCTCGGGCTGTATGGCGCCTGGCGGGCAAGCGCGCGCTATGACGCTAATCCGTTCCTGCACGAGCTTCCGGACTGGCAGGACATCATGGCCGAACTGCCGGAGGATGCGACCGACGCCATCATCCTGCAGCTAAGCCACCTGGATATCCCGCAAGCCCGATGGGCCGGTTATTTGCAGCGGCTGGCGCTGGAATTGCCCGGCTGGTCGGGTTTGATTAACTGGCGCCAGCAGCATCCGCACTACCACGACAGCAGTGCTGCGGTAATCAAGCTGGCTGATTATCTGGCTATCCGTCTGACCCTGGATCGGCTCTGGCTGAATCAGGTCTGCCGTGAAACCTGGCTGATAGAAGCCAGGCTGGGCCGGTTGAAAAGTTATTTTGACAAAAACCTGTCCGAATTTATGGTGCGCAGTTGGCTGTACCGGGGCGATTTGCCGGAATATTTGACGCAAAAAGCCCAGGCGCTGACGCTTATGGCTGGGTCAGAGCGGCATGAGCGCAGCCATTGGCGGCAGCTTGCCGATTTACTATGGACCTGGCAATGCAGTCCGGTAGCCGATCAGCAGAACCGGCAAGTCACAGCCTTTTCTGCTTATGACAGCGGCTGGCGGCTGTTCCGCTTATGCCAGCACCTGGGTTTGAACGCCGCCCAGTTGCAGCACCTGAAAAAGCAGGATTTGGAGCAGATGCTGGCGGTGCTGAATGAATTTGATCTGGCCGCGCGCAATCCGGTCTGGCTGATGGCTTATGAGCATCATTACCGGGAAGATTTGTTTCAGGCCTTGCGCGCCAACCATAGGCGCGGCCGCTGGGCCACGCGCGCCACGCGTCCTGAAGCCCAAATTGTCCTGTGCATGGATGAGCGTGAGGAAAGCTTCCGGCGCCATCTGGAAGAGCTGGACCCGGCTATCGAAACCTTGGGCGCGGCGGGTTTTTTTGGCGTGCCGATGCAGTATAAAGGACTTGATGCGACAGAACTGACGCCACTGTGCCCGGTCGGGGTAACACCGGTGCATGCAGTTGCCGAGATCGCCAAACAAGGCCAGGAAAAAACACTGTCTGCGTATGAAAGGGGGCGGCGCTGGTTCCAGCGCTTCGACTATCTGCTGTACCAGAGTCTGCGCCGTAATCTGCTGCTGCCACATGCCGCCATCGATGTGCTGGCGCCATTTACTTTCGCCGGACTGCTCGCGAAAACGCTGCTACCGGGCGCCCATAAGGCTCTCACCGGCTGGTTGCAGCGGGTCTTGGCGCCGGTTGTCAGTACCGAATTACAGTTTACTTCCACCGATACCCGAACGATTGCCACGGCCGAACAGCCCAAGCTGGGCTTGACCGGCAGCGAACAGGCCGGGCGCGTGGCGGCGCTGCTGCACAGCTTAGGCCTGACTGACGGTTTTGCGCCGATTATCGCGCTGGCGGGACATGGCTCAACCAGCCAGAACAACCCGCATGAAGCCGCGCATGATTGCGGGGCCTGCGGCGGCCGGCAGGGCGGACCCAATGCGCGCGTCTTCGCGGCCATGGCTAACCGGCCTGAAGTGCGTGCACTGCTGGCAAAGCAAAACATCATTATTCCCGATGACTGCTGGTTCATAGGTGTGCAGCACGATACCTGCAGCGATGCCATGAACTGGTACGATCTGGATGCGATCCCGGCACCGCTACGTGAACATTTTGAGCGCTTCAAGGCGCTGATCAGTAAGGCGCAGGCATTGTCCTCGCATGAGCGCTGCCGGCGGTTTTTTTCGGCCGGGGGGGCGTTATCGCCGACACAGGCCTTTCAGCATGTGACGCTGAGAGCGCAGGATTTAAGCCAGGTTCGTCCCGAGTTTGGTCATGCTACCAATGCCGCAGCCGTGATAGGCCAGCGCGCCTTGACTCAGGGCTTGTTTTTGGACCGGCGGGTATTCCTGATTTCCTACGATCCCTCGCAAGACCCTGAGGGCAGCATTCTCGAGTCCATTTTACTGACGGCGGGCCCGGTCGGCGCCGGTATCAATCTGGAATATTATTTTTCCACAATTGACAACGAACGTTTCGGCTGCGGCACAAAAGTACCGCACAATGTGACCGGCCTGTTCGGGGTTATGGAAGGCACGGCCAGCGATTTGCGCACCGGCCTGCCCAAACAGATGGTGGAGATTCATGAGCCGATGCGCCTGCAGATTCTGGTAGAGGCGAAGACAGCGGTGCTGGAACAGATTTATGCCCGCCAGGACAGTCTGCGCGAATTAATTGCCGGCGGCTGGATACATTTAAGCGTCAAGGACCCTGACAGCGGCGAAATCTTTATTTTTGAGCGCGGCAGCGGTTTTGTTCGCTGGCAAGCGCCGGCCAAAGCCTTGCCGGTGAGTCCTAATTCACTGGACTGTTACCGCGGTCAAGCCGGGCCTATAGGGCCGGTTTTGATCAGACAGCCCCTTCGGCAAGCCCGGGGCCAGCTCAACGATTTGGAGTTCAGTTAAATGGATGCATTAGTTCTGTTCATTCCTTTGTTTCCGCTCACGGCTGCTGCGCTTATCGGCGCCGGTGGTTTATTTGGCTGGCTGGACGGCGAAGCCAGTGAAACCAGGACAGCTGAGACCGCCACATGGAGCATTACCTTGTCGTGCCTGCAGGCGCTGATGTTGCTGGCTGCGGACGTACTGGGAAAAAACACCGGCACATTCAGTGCCGGGCAATGGCTGGGTAGCGATACGCTGAATATCCGGGTGAATTTTATCAGCTCAGGTTTTAGTGTCGTGCTGGCGGCGTTGTTTGCCCTGCTGCTGCTGATCATCACCCGGTTTTCGATCAACTACATGCACAAAGAGCCGGGCTTCCACCGGTTCTTTTTTATTCTTAATCTGTTTGCCGCGGCTATGTTGTTGCTGGTGCTATCCGGCAACGCGGTGGGCACGTTCATCGGCTGGGAAATCGCCGGATTGTGTTCTTACCTGTTGATCGCCTTTGCCTATGACCGGCCGGTCGCCGCCAGTAATGCCACGCGCGTGTTTGTGACTAACCGCGTTGGCGATGCGGCTTTTATTTTGGGGATTGGCTTGAGTTATGTCTGGGCCGGCAGTGTTAACTGGGCTGTATTGACCTCCCCGTCGGTGCAATTAACCAGCGGACAGGCAACGTCCATTGCGCTTTGTTTCGCCGTGGCCGCGTTTGCCAAATCCGCACAGATTCCTTTTGCACCCTGGCTGGCGCGCGCCATGGAAGGGCCGACGCCGTCCAGTGCGGTGTTTTACGGTGCGCTGATGGTGCATGCCGGCGTATACCTGGTCATACGCTTGCAGCCAATTTTCGAACAGTCGCCGCTGGCCATGATTGTGCTTGCCGTCGCCGGTTTGCTGACCGCTGTGTATGGCTTTGTCGCCGGTCTGACGCAGACCGATGTCAAGAGTTCGTTGGTTTTTGCCGCCTCCGGGCAATTGGGGTTAATGTTTCTGGAATGCGGTTTCGGGCTTTGGCAGCTGGCTGGCTGGCATCTTTGCGCACATGCCGTGGTGCGCGGGTATCTGGTGTTGAGCGCGCCCTCGCTTATGCATCATGTCCATGGCAACCCGATCAAGCCGGTTGCGCCCGCCATTGCCCGGCTGCGCTGGCTTTATGCCGCTTCAGTGCAGCGCTTCTGGCTGGATCCGATGACCGACTGGGCTCTGGTCAGACCGGTGCGCAGGTTAGCCAACGATATGAACTATTTTGATGCGCATGTTGTTGATTATACGCTGGGCGCGCCAGCCCCGGCCATGCGCGCGATTGCCTCACTGGCGCAAATGGAAGAACAAAAAATTGGCGCCCTGCTCGACAACGATGCCGATAGTTTTGCCCGCGGCAGCGGCCTGGCGGGCAAACTGACGCAGTGGACAGCGGCCATTCTGCACTGGTTTGAAGACCGCGTTGTGTTGGGTGGCGTCGGCAAGGACTCGATTCTTATAGGCCGTAAACTGGGTCATGCCGCCAATAAAATCGAACAATTGCTGTTCAGGCCTCGTTATCTGGCGCTGTTTGTATGTATAACCTTGCTCATTGCATTTTGAGGCCCTGATGGAAATCCCTGTTGCTTTTTGGCCGGAATCGGCTGTGCTGCCCGTGCTGTCAGCCCTGACACTGGTACCGCTGCTGGCCATGGCGGCCATCTTGTATTCGCGTTCAACGGCTGCGGCGGCGGGTGTTGCCTTTTTGGGAGCGCTGCTGAATGTAGCATTAAGTTTTTATATGTTGTCAGTTTTTGATGTGCATAAAAACGGCATTCAGTTGCTTGAGCAGGTTAAGTTTCTTGGCTTCAGTTATGTGGTTGGCGTTGATGGCATCAACGTGCTGTTTATCCCACTCACGGCCGTATTGGCGATGCTGGCTTTGGTTTATGCCGTAATTACCCGGCACGCTAAAGATCCGAAATTTTTTGCCTGTCTGTTGGGCTATGAAGCGGTCTTGATAGGCGCGTTTTCTGCCTTGAACGCCATGCAGTTCTGGCTATGGAGTGTTCTGGAATTAGTGCCGGTGATTGTATTAACCATTCATGCCGGCACCGGCCAACAAAGGCGCTGGCTAAGCGCGCGCCTGTTGCAATATTGGGGCAGCGGTTTAGTAATGACCCTGGCCGGTTTTCTATTATTGGGTTTTGGATTGATCGATGCGAGTCATCCGCTGACGTTCGACTGGCTGACCTTAAAAGAAAATAAAGCCTATTTACACGATGAAATTTTGATTTTTATTTTGCTGTTTTATGGCTTTGCCATTCGTATGCCGCTGTTTCCTTTTCACGGCTGGCTGCCGGTGCTGGCGGAACAGGGCACGGTAGCCAGTGCCGGCATTTTTTTGGTGGGTTTAAAACTGGGCATTTATGCGGTCATGCGGTTTATTTTGCCGATAGTGCCGGGCGTTGCCGAGGATTGGGCGACATTTGTGCTGACGCTGGGTTTGATCAGTATTTTTTACGGTGCCTTGCTGGCGCTCATGCAGATAAATATCCGCCGCTTGCTGGCTTTTGCCGTTATCAGCCACACCGGTATGCTGGTGATTGGCCTGTTCTGCTTTAATGTCCGCGGCCTGGAAGGCAGCTTGCTGCTGTCACTGGTTTATGGCCTGGCCACTGCCGGCATGCTGTTTAGTGTCGGCCTGATTTACGAACGAACCCGGACCGCGTTCATCCCAAGACTGGGTAATTTATTTGATACCAATGCCACGATTGCGCTGCTGTTCCTGGTTTCGGCGCTGAGTACCATGGTCATGCCCGGAACGCCAGGATTCGATGCCGCGCATTTGCTCATTGAAGGCGCGATAGCGGAAGAGGGCTGGCTAATTGCCATTGCCATTTTGGTTGGCAACGTGCTCGCCGCGGCTTTTCTGCTGTGGGCTTTTCAACGCATGTTTATGGCCAATTCCAAACGTGCCGTGCAGCCCTACAGCAGTATTCATCATCCGGTCGGCAAGGAACGCATCATTGCCATAACGATTAGCGCCCTGTTGATCGGTACCGGCTTCGATACTACGCCCCTGCTGAACTTTATCGAAAAGGAAACCGCCGCCATGAGCCATTATTACCCCATTCATGGCGATCAGCCGGCTGAGGAAATTTTGATCGAACCCGGCGATGACAGCAATAGCGATGCAGAAGGCATTTAAATGAGTGAAGCGAGTTTTCCGGTATTAAGCCTGCTTATTTTGTTGCCGCTGGTGGGGGCTTTTGCAACCGCCGTCAGCGGCAACGATAATTCGGCAAAAAAGATCGCTTTTGCCTTTGCCGTACTGGAGTTATTGGCAAGTCTGGTGGTACTCAAGTTGTTTAATGTCGCTGATGGCGGTTTTCAATTGAGCGAGCGCCATGCCTGGATAGCGAATTTAAATATTGAATATCTGCTCGGTATTGATGGCATTTCAGTGTTATTTTTGCCGATGTCTGCGCTGTTGACACTGATTGCCATCCTGGCTTCATGGAATTCGGTGCAACATCTTAAGCGCCTGCATTTCTCGCTGCTATTGATGCTGGAAAGCGTTAGCATCGGTATTTTTACAGCCCTGGACATGATGCTGTTCTATTTGTTTTGGGAACTGACCTTGCCGCCGATATTTTTCATGATTGGTTTATGGGGCATAGGGCCCGAACGCCGGGGCGCTGCACTCAAATATACACTTTTTATGCTGTTTGGCAGTGTGCCTTTATTTTTTGCGATAGTGCTGCTGGCGTTCAATTACGCGAGCCAGGTGGGCGGCGGCATTCCGCAAGACCTGGCGTTCAGTTATCCGCTTTTGCTGCAAACCCCCGCGCCAGAGCATCTGCAAAAGCTGATTTTTTTCCTGCTGCTGGTTGGCTTTGCCGTGAAAACACCTTTGGCTCCTTTTCATACCTGGCTGCCCACCGCCGCCATGGAAGGCCCAACCCAATTGACCGCGCTTCTGACCGGCTTAAAACTCGGCGCCTTTGGCATATTGCGCTTTGCCATGCCCCTGGCGCCTTCCGCAGCGGTAGAATACAGTTGGGTGCTGGGTATTTTTGGCGCTATTACGCTGATTTATGGCGCACTGATTGCGCTGCAACAAACCAATCTGCGCCGTTTGCTGGCCTATGCCAGTATCAGCCATGTCGGGCTGGTGATTGTCGGTATATCGTCTTTAAACACACTGGGCATTCAGGGCGCGGTTTTTCAATTGCTTAATTTCACCCTGGTTGCGGCGAGTCTGATGCTGGTGGCAGGAATGATTCAGCACCGGCTTGGCAGTACCGAAATCGTGCATCTGGGCGGACTGGCCAAAGTGATGCCGCGGCTGACCTGTTTTTACTTTTTATTTGCCTTCGCGAGCATGGCCGTACCCGGAACCAGTGGTTTTCCGGCAGAATTAATGCTGGTTTTTGGAGCACTGACTGCGCACCCGAGCCTGGGCATTACTGCTTTGGCCGGCACGGTGCTGTGCGCGGCCTATATGCTTTCCTTTACCCGCCAGGCATTTTTTGGCCCCATTACTCAGGCCCCCGTTCATCAGCTTCAGGATTTACGTCCGCGCGAACTGGCTTTACTCTGTATTCCCGCTTTTTTAATTTTACTGTGGGGCTTTTTACCAAATACCGTATTGAAAACCAATCAGGCTGCAACCGAACTGTGGCTCGCCCGCTTATTCGATCAGCCTGTGCTGCAAGAACAAGAATTGACCCAGATGGATGTGCAGCCTTGATTTTGATTAGGATTCACTGGTGCAATATCATGACGACAGCAGGGTAGCCCGTATGGAGCGTAGCGTAATACGGGGGAACGAACTCCCAAACCCGTATTACGCTACGCTTCATCCGGGCTACAGCTACAACCTACAGCCACCAAAAAAAACACTGCAGTGTAGGGGTGCCCTTTTTCATGCCAGGCTTTTGCTGGCGACTTCGTAGACATCTATGGAAATTGCCTCGGTGTTCATGATCCGTTCCAGTTGCCTTCTCATCAGGGCCTGTCTGTCGTGATCGTAGCGCCGCCATTGCGTTAATGCGCTTAACATGCGCGAGGCGACCTGCGGATTCAAGAGGTTCAGGGCGATAATCTGGTCGGCAAGAAACCGGTAGCCCTGGCCACTGGCCGCATGAAAATGCAGCGGGTTGGCCTGGCTGAAAGCGCCAATCAAGGCTCTGACCCGGTTTGGATTTTTCAAATCAAACCCTGGATGCTTCATTAGTGCCTGAACGGTAGCAAAAGTGTCGGGCATCGGACTGGAGGCCTGCAGCGCAAACCATTTGTCAATCACCAGCGCTTCCTGCCGCCATTGCCGGTAAAAATCGCTTACGGCCTGCTGTCTGGCGGGGTGCGGCGTATTGACGATTTGTGTTAAGGCCGCTATTTGGTCGGTCATGTTGTTAGCATCCTGGAATTGCCGCACGGCCCAGTTCTGCATGTCGGCATCGCCCAGTTTGCTCAAGTAAGCTAAACAGGTGTTTTTGATGCGTCTGCGGCCTATGGCGCCGGCATCGAAGCGACCGGATTCGTCGCGATGATTAGCCAGATACAAGGCTTTGAACTGGGTTTGTAACTGTTGCGCCAGAGTCGTTTTTACAAATTCGCGGGCTTCATGGATGGCATCCACATCGACCACCTGCATTTGTTCGGCCAGATAGGTTTCCGAAGGCAGGTTCAATAACAAGGCGAAATACGACAGGTCTTCCCAGGGCTGTTCCAGCACTTGTTTAAAGGCGGCAACCATAACCGGGCTAAGATGCAGTTCACCGCCGCGCTGGATAGTTTCAATCAATCCGGCAATAACCTGCGCGGCCAATTGTTGCCCGGCCTCCCAGCGATTAAACGTGTCGCTGTCATGGCCCAACAAGAAGGCCAGTTCTTCGAGGCTGCGCTCCATGACCAGCTTAACCGGCGCCGAAAAGCCTCTCAAGATGGAAACCACAGGCTGTTCGGGTAAGGACTCAAAAGTGAAGGACTGCTCTGCCTGAGTGAGTTGCAGAAGAATTTCGTCGCCGGCCTGATCGCTGCCTTGCAGTTTGCAGCGTGCGGTAGTGCCGTCTTGATAGAGCAGTCCGGCTTTAACGGGAATGTGCAGCGCTTCTTTAACGGCTTGTTCCGGCGTCGGCGGGCTGCTTTGGCGCAGGGTTAAGGTCAGGGTTTGCGCCGCCGGCTCATAGTGCTGACTGACCGTTAATACCGGCGTTCCGGCTTGGCTATACCAGCGCCGGAACTGGGTCAAATCAATCCCGTTGGCTGCTTCCATGGCGTTGACGAAATCATCGCAGGTCACTGCCTGGCCATCATGGCGCTCAAAATACAGGTCACTGCCTCTTCGGAAGCCTTCGGCGCCCAGCAATGTGTGAATCATGCGCACGACTTCAGCGCCTTTTTCATACACGGTTAAGGTATAAAAGTTGTTGATTTCGATATACGAATCAGGACGGATGGGGTGCGCCAAAGGGCCTGCGTCCTCGGCAAACTGGCGCGTGCGCAGCATGTTGACATCTTCGATGCGTTTGACGGCTTTGGAGGTGCGGTCGCCGGTAAACTCCTGGTCGCGAAACACGGTAAAGCCTTCTTTCAAACTCAGCTGGAACCAGTCTCTACAGGTGATGCGATTGCCGGTCCAGTTGTGAAAATATTCATGGCCGATAACGCCTTCAATATGCTCATAATCCGAATCGGTCGCGGTATCCGGGCGGGCCAGCACAAATTTGGTATTAAAGACGTTAAGGCCCTTGTTTTCCATGGCGCCCATGTTGAAGTGGCTGACCGCGACAATCATGTATAAATCCAGATCGTATTCCCGGCCGTAGACCTGTTCATCCCAGCGCATGGCGTTTTTCAGCGATTGCAGGGCGTGGCCGCATTTATCCAGGTCCTGTGCTTCAACAAAAATCTGCAAGCTGATGTCGCGGCCGGATTGTGTGGTAAAGCTGCCCTCGACACATTCCAATTGGCCGGCGACCAGGGCGAACAAATAGCAGGGTTTGTTGAAGGGGTCTTCCCAGGTCACCCAGTGCTGATTATCGGACGCCTCGCCCTGAGCAATCTTGTTGCCGTTTGATAATAAAACCGGGTAACGATGTTTATCACCCTGCAGGGTGGTGGTGAATTTGGCCATCACATCCGGCCGGTCGAGAAAATAGGTGATTTTTCTAAAGCCCTCCGCCTCGCATTGCGTGCACAACATGCCGTTGGATAGATACAGACCCTCGAGCGCGGTATTGGCTTTCGGGTTGATGGCATTTTCGATGGTCAACACAAAATGCTGCTGCTGCGGTACTTCGTGGATGATTAATGCCTCCTGTGTTTGCAGATACTGTGCTTCGCTTAAGTCATGGCTGTCATCAAGACTAATGCGCAGCAGTTTGAGATTTTCACCGGACAAGATCAGGGATTTGTCGCGCGATTGGCTGACCGGGTTGCGGCTTAGGGTCAGTTTGGAAATAACCCGGGTGTTTTCGTCATCCAGCGTGAAATGTAAATCGACATTGTGAATAAGATATTCGGGGCAGTTGTAATCTTTTAGGAATATGGTTTGAGGATTGGCGTCGCGCATAAGTGTCGATTGAGAGTGGAGAGTTAAATAAAGTCTGGCTTTTTTACAGCAAAAAGGATGATCAATAACCACGCGCTTAAAAATGCCAAGCCGCCTATCGGTGTAATCATGCCCAACCATTTAATATCGAGAATAGCCAGCAGATATAAGCTGCCCGAAAACAGGAGTATGCCAGCGAATATGAGCCAGCCCGCCCAGATGACGGTTTTCGATTCCGGCACTTGACGGTGTATTAAGGCAATGCCGATAAGTCCCAGGGCGTGCCACATTTGATAGCTGACCGCCGTTTTGTAAACCTCGAGCATTTCCGGCGCTAAACTGGCCTTTAATGCATGCGCGCCAAATGCGCCCATGGCCACGCCGGTAAAGGCGCTGACAGCTCCAAGCAATATAAAGGTTGAGCGCATATTATTTTTCCAACAGTCTGGGCATCAGTTGTACCAGGTTGCACGGGCGGGTACGGTAATCGAGCTGGTCCTTGATTAACAAGTCCCAGGCGGTGCGGCAGGCGCCGGACGAGCCGGGCAGACAAAAAATATACGTGGCATTGGCGACCCCGGCAAGGGCTCTGGATTGGATGGTGGAGGTTTTAATGTCCTGATAGGACAGCATTCTGAAAGTTTCACCAAAGCCATCCAGTACTTTATCCAGCAAAGGTTCAATCGCCTCGGGGGTGCCGTCTCTGCCGGTCACGCCGGTGCCGCCGGTGGTCAGGATCACGTTGATGGTATCGTTTGCAATCCAGCCGGCAACAACGGCGCGGATGTGATAGATATTATCAGGCACGATGGTTTTTGCAGCGACCTGATGTCCGGCATTCGTGGCGCGCTCGACCAGCGTTTTACCAGAAGTATCATCGGCATCGGTGCGGGTGTCGGAGACGACCAGTACGGCTATGTTGAGCGGGACAAATTGTTTGTCAGAGTTCATTGGATTATGGGAAAAGGCCAAAGGGGAACGGCGAAAGTACAAAAGCAGCTTTCGCCTTTTGCGTTATTCTACTCCAAGACAAGGAAGAAGGCTTCCTGGCCGCGCTGGATATTAATCATCAGCGCGCCCTTGGCGCCGGCAGCCTGAGTTAAATCATCAAGGTTGCGCGTCCGATAGCGATTGGCGGAGACGATAACGTCGCCGGGGCGCAAGCCGACCCGCCAGGCCGTCGAAGAGGTGTCGATTTTTTCAATTAGAACGCCTTCAACCTGATCTTTTTGAGTGACGCTTAAAATGGTGCCCTGCAAGGCAGGATGCAGTTTATCGCCCGCCATTTGCGGACGTTGCAGCTTGCCTAAAGTGGCAACGGTCTGTTTTCTCGCATTGTTGCGGAAAAACTCCAGTTGCACTTTATCGCCCACTTGCAGCAGGCCGATCATATTGCGGATGTCATAACTGTTTTTAACCTCTTTACCATTAACGCTGACAATAATGTCCCCAGGCTCGAGTCCTGCTCTTGCCGCAGGCGAATTGTTTTCAACCCGGCTGACAACGCCACCGTGCTTGTTTTTCAGGTTAAAGGCCTTGACCAGATCGGGGCTCAAGTCCTGCGTGGTGATGCCTAGCAGACCGCGTCTGACTTCGCCGTGCTTGACCAGCGATGCTTTGATGGTCATGGCCATATTGGACGGAATAGCAAAGCCGATGCCAACGTTGCCGCCGGTGGGCGCAAGAATGGCGGTATTCATGCCGACAAACTCGCCGCGCAGATTCACCAGTGCGCCGCCAGAATTACCGGGGTTAATAGAGGCATCGGTCTGAATGAAATCTTCATAGCCTTCTATGCCCAGTCCAGATCGGCCCAAGGCGCTGACAATGCCCGAGGTGACAGTTTGGCCCAGGCCAAAGGGGTTGCCGATGGCGACGACAAAATCGCCGACCCTGAGCTGGCTGGAATCGGCAATGGGCAGTGCGGTTAAATTATCAGCAGGAATCTGGATGATCGCAACATCGGCTTCAGGATCGGTACCGATGAGCTCAGCATTGAGCTGGCGGCCGTCAGTCAGGGTCACCATGATTTTGTCCGCTTTATCGATCACATGATTGTTGGTGAGTACCAAGCCCTGGGCGCTGTCGATAATGACGCCCGAGCCCAAGCTGTTTTTTTGTTGCTGGCGCGGCTGATTGGGAATTTGAAAAAAATGCCGGAAAAAGGGGTCCTGCATGAGCGGGTTTTCTCTTACCTCAATTTGGGTTGAGGTGGAGATGTTGACAACGGCGGGCACGCTGCGTTCGAGCATGGGCGCTAATGACGGCAGCGGCTGCCCTTCGGCGTACATCGGCAAGGCGGCTTTGGCCGCGCCGGGTAAATTGAGGCAAACAGGTAAAAGCAATAGTAATAGCAGATGTGTTACTGATTTATTGTTCATTATAACTTTCCCAGAGGTTATTAAGCGTGGTTGATAGACAATATGGGTTTAAAAATGTTTAATACAAGGCTTTCAAATCCCTCCCCTCCGCAAACATTCGTCCAAGAATGTTCTATTATTTAATGACCAATCTTGCTTAAGATATTGTGATGACGGTAGATGTCAATTCCGAAGATGGGCTGATTATTCGAAAATTGATCCCATTAGTCAATTTGCCTGGCACCCAGCTGGCAAAGTTGTGTGCTGACGTCACTGTCGAAGAAATTCAGGGTCAGGCATTGTTTAAAAAGGGTGACGTCGAGCCTCAGCTGATTTATTTGTTAAGGGGCGAAGTGCTGCTGCAAGCAGAAGGTTTGGTGGTAGAGGCGATTAGCGCAGGCAGTGAAGCCGCCCGGTTTGCGCTGGCTCACCAAATTCCAAGGAAAATCGACGCCATGGCCAACGGCGTCGTGCGCTTTTTACGCCTGAATGCCGATATTGTAAATAACCCAGAGCCCCTTGTTTATAGAGAGGATAACAGTTATATGGTCACTGAAGAGCCCGAAGACGATCCGGATGACTGGATGACAACGTTATTACGGTCACCTATTTTTCAGCGCCTGCCTCCGGCCAATTTACAAAAAATCCTGATCACTTTGAAATCCGTATGTTTTAATCAAGGTGATACCATTGTCGCGCAGGGTGAGATAGGTGATTATTATTATCTGGTAAAATCCGGAAAATGCTTGTTGGCCCGCAAGCCGTCGGCCAATGCCAAAGACATTAAGCTAGGCGAACTAAGTAAGGGCGACACCTTTGGCGAGGATGCGCTGCTATCCGATGAGCCCAGAAACGTGACCGTCACTGCGCTCACAGACTGTAATTTATTACGTCTGGATAAAAGCCAATTTACCAGCTTAATAAAAATTCCCTCGTTAAAATTTGTAGACTATAACGAATTACAGGGGGCATTAAGTCGCGGCGCCATTTTGCTCGATGTGCGGTCTCCGGATGAATATGCCGCACGGCATCTAAGCGATAGCATTAATACGCCCTTTTTTACCTTGAGAATGCAGATTAAAACGTTAAACCGGGAAAAACCCATTATTGTGGTTTGCGGTAATGGTAAAGCCAGTGAGGCTGCCGCCTTTTTATTGCTTAGGCATAGATTTAACGCAATGATTTTAAAAGGCGGAATGGAAAACGTTCCTGGTGAAACGGAAAGCCAGGCCGCCTTATTTAACATAGATGACGGCATAGAAACCTTAGGTGTCCGGGAAAATGAGTTGTCGACGAACAAGGAGGACGAGCTGCCGGTGGATGCTTTGCCAAGCAGCCATGACAGCGATCTGAAAGACCAGATACGCTTTCTTAAAACAGAGAATATCTCACTGAGAAAGATGAATCATGAGCTCAGCGACAAGTGCATGAGACTGGAAATTGACAAGGATCATGCCGAAAGGCATAGCCGGATGCTGCAAAAACAGATCGACAAGCTAACGCAATTACTGCCCAAGCTCAAAGACAGCTGATGCGGAAAGCTTTATGTGTTGTCAGTCTAGCAAAACCACAGCCAGAGGCAGCTGTGGTCAGCCAGGCAACTTAAAAGAAGTTGTTAAACCAGATACTTACTTGATTTTCGCTTCTTTGTAGATCACATGCTTGCGGACAACAGGATCAAATTTTTTGATCTCCATTTTTTCAGGCATGGTTTTCTTGTTTTTTGTGGTGGTATAGAAGTGACCTGTACCTTCGCTGGAAACCAATTTAATTTTATCGCGCATTTTCTATCCTCTTAAGCTTCGCCGCGTTTACGCAAATCTGCCAAAACAGCATCAATGCCTTTTTTATCAATAACACGCATGCCTTTTGCAGAAAGACGCAGGCGTACCCAGCGATTTTCGCTTTCCACCCAAAATCTGTGATGCTGCAAGTTTGGACTGAAACGCCTTTTTGTTCTGTTGTTAGCGTGTGATACGTTATTACCGGTAACGGGGCGCTTGCCCGTTACTTGACATACTCTGGACATGATTAACCTCTTAATGTGCCTAAATTCAAAAGTTAGCCGAGCTTTATACCAAAAAATCTTTGCATGGTAAACAACAATCTATAAAATAAAGCCCACAGAATCACCCTATTCAAGCCATTATAGCGAAACCATATGCCCATCAAGCTCGGCATGGTCATGGACTCCATCGGCCATATCAACATAAAAAAAGACACCAGTTTTGCCATGCTGCTCGAAGCTCAGGCCAGGGGCTGGGAGCTGCATTACATGGAGCTTAATGACTTGTTCCTGAGAAACGGCAGAGCCTATGCAAGAACCCGCATAGTTACCGTGCAGCGCGATGAAAAGTGCTGGCACCAGTTTTTGGCCGAACAGGATTTGGCTCTGGATGAGCTTGATATCATTTTGATGCGCAAGGATCCGCCTTTCGATCAGGAATATATCTATGCGACCTATTTGCTGGAGCGCGCGGAAAGTTTGGGCGTCTATGTCGTCAACAAGCCGCAATCGCTGCGGGATGCCAATGAAAAGCTGTTTACCGCCTGGTTTCCTCAATGCTGCGCGGAGACGCTGGTTGCCAGAGAGCCGGCCAGAATCCGGCATTTTTTGCAGGAAGAAGGCGAAATAATTTTAAAACCGCTGGATGGCATGGGCGGCACCTCCATCTTTCATTTGCGCCAGGGCGATCCAAATCTGAGTGTGATTCTGGAAACCATGACCGAGTACAGCACCCGCTATGTCATGGCGCAAAAATATCTGCCGGCAATCAAAGACGGCGATAAGCGCATTTTGCTGGTCAACGGCGAGGTGGTGCCATATGCGCTGGCGCGTATTCCTGCCCAGGGTGAAACCCGAGGCAATCTGGCGGCCGGAGGCCGGGCGGAGGGTCGGCCATTAACCGAGCGGGATGTCTGGATTGCCAGTCAGGTAGGGCCAACGCTGCGAGAAAAAGGTCTGATATTTGTCGGCATTGATGTCATCGGTGACACGTTGACCGAAATTAACGTCACCAGTCCGACCTGTGTGCAGGAACTGGATAGACAATTTGGGCTCAATATTAGTGGTCAATTGATGGATCATATTGAAAATAAAATTCAATGACGGCGAGTAAGGCAGCATTCGATCCGGCGGCGCCGTTGTCTGATAGTGATTCATTATTGGTCGCCGTGTTCGTGGCGGTCGTGGTTCATTTGTTAATTATTCTGGGGATCAATTTCACCACGCCGGAACCCGATAAAATCAGCCGGTCCATCGATATTACGCTGGTCAGCACCCCGGCAAAAAAGCCGCCGAAAGAGGCAAACTTCCTGGCCCAGGAAAATCAGATCGGCACGGGTGAGAAAAAGCACAAACCACAGCCGCCTAAACAGCAACTGCCCAGTCACGAGCAGCCCCAACAAACCAAGCCGGTTAAAAAGCCTGAGCCCGAGTTGGCCAGCAAACCTAAGCCGAGTGAAAAGATCATTACTCAGAAAATCGCCGAGAAAAAAATTGCAGCGGCCTCCAAACCCGCCGAGCAGCCAACCCATAAGGAGCAGGAAAAAGCCCAGCCGGCGCACATATCGGCGGCGTCCCTGCAGCAACAGATTGCCCAGATGGGCACTGAAATCCGGCTTAATCAGCAAAGCGCTGACGATCCCAAAATCCTGACGGTCAATTCGGTGAGCGCGCACAAATATGTGGCCGCGCAGTATATTGAAGATTGGCAAGTCAAAGTGGAACGCACTGGCAACCTGAATTATCCGGAAGTTGCCAACAAGAAAAACTTTTCTGCTACCTTAACAATGGATGTTGGCATTAAAGCCGACGGCAGTATTTACAGCATACGCATCAACAAGTCTTCAGGTAATCCGGCACTGGATGAGGCGGCCAAAAATATTGTCCGCATGAGCGCGCCTTTTCCGCCATTACCGATGGATCTGCTTAAAGAACTGGATATTTTGGTGATTACCCGCGTCTGGAAATTCACCGATCAATCCGGCATGAGCACACGATAAACAGTTGCACAGGCAACAATAACCTTCGATACTAGACACTATGAACGGAGCTACTTACTTAAACAACCAGTTTATTATCGCCATGCCTACTCTGGCGGACCCGAATTTTTTCCATACCGTAGCCTATTTGTGTCAGCACAACGAAGAAGGCGCCTTAGGTATTGTGATTAACAGGTCTGCCGAAATGCAACTGGGCGAGATATTCAAACAAATGCATATACGTGTAACTTCGGCTGTATCAGCGCAGACGCCAATTTTTGCCGGCGGCCCGGTGCATCCGGAACGCGGCTTTGTCGTGCACACGGCCTGCGGAGAGTGGGATGCCAGCCTGGCGGTTTCCAAGTCCATTTCTCTGACCACTTCCCGGGATATTCTTGAGGCTATCGCAGTCGATGAAGGCCCTGAACGTTACCTGATCGCTTTAGGCTATGCCGGCTGGGGGGAGGGGCAACTGGAAAAAGAAATCATGGAAAATGCCTGGCTGAATACACCTTGCGGGGAATCCGTTTTATTTGACATGCCCATTGAGATGCGCTGGCGCGCGGCGGCCGGCCAAATCGGCATCGACATTAATCAGCTAACCATGCCGGCCGGACATGGCTAAGCCAGATCCGCTGTCAGCAAAAGCCGGCGACGATACCTATCTGGGCTTTGATTTCGGCAACAAAAAAATCGGCACCGCAGTCGGGCAAACAACCACAGCGACCGCAAGTCCCTTGCAGACCATTCGTTCCATCAATCAGAATCCTGACTGGCAAATCATCAGCCAATTGATACGGGAATGGCAGCCGGCAGGCCTGGTCGTCGGCATTTCCAAACAGGCCGACGGCACCGATAATCCGGTGACGCCGCGCATGTTAAAATTCTGCCGCCAGCTGGAAGGGCGTTATCAACTGCCGGTCTATCAGCAGGACGAAACCTTGTCCACATTTGAAGCCAAACAACTGTTATTTGATGAAGTTTCTGTCAATGCCGCTAAGCTTTGGGCTGTGCAGGATCAACTGGCGGCCCAGCTTATCTTGCAGACCTGGCTTAATGAGCGCTCAGCAAAACAGCGCAGCCCCGGCTAGCGGGAGACAATGTGAAAGGCTTATCGAGTCAGGCTTCAGGCTCATGCTTGGATGCCAATTTTGGCACAACGCATTGGTAAATGTTCCTCATCAGCAAAACTTACAGCACCCTACCCAAAAGGATCATTCAGTGTTAGAAATTTCCGACTTGCTTGACAAACTGGAAGCCGAGCTCAAACACCTCATCATCGAACGCAAGCTGACCAATCCGCTGATGATAGGCATTCGCACCGGCGGCGTCTGGATTGCCGAACAGATGCATCAGCGCCTGGCGATCACCGAGCCCCTGGGTTTGCTGGACATTTCCTTCTATCGTGATGATTTTTCGCAAATCGGCGTTCACCCCAACGTCAAACCCAGTCAGTTGCCGACCAACATTGAAGGCCGGGACATTATTCTGATTGATGATGTTTTTTACACCGGACGCACGATACGCGCAGCGCTGAATGAAATTTTTGATTATGGCCGGCCTAACCAAGTGGTTTTGGCGGTGCTGATAGAGCGTGACGGCCGGCAGATTCCCATCAGTCCCGACTGCGCGGGCGCCCGGATGAAATTGACACCTGGGCAAAGAATCAAACTGACCGGACCGGAACCCTTAAGTATTCAGATGCAACTTATTGAAGCGGCAGCATAGACCTATGGCTGATAACTTGCAGTTAAATTCCGAAGGCAAACTCAAACATTTTCTTACCATCGAGGGCTTGAGCCAGAGCCTGTTGACAGAAATTCTTGATGCCGCCGAATCGTTTGCCGGCATGTCCGAGCAGCAGGTTAAAAAATTTCCGCTGCTGCGCGGCAAAACCATCGTCAATCTGTTTTTTGAAAACAGCACGCGCACACGCACCACATTTGAGCTGGCCGGCAAACGTCTGTCCGCCGATGTTCTGAACATCAATATCGCCACCTCGGCAACGTCAAAAGGCGAAAGCCTGCTCGATACCATACGCAACCTGGAGGCCATGTTTGTCGATATGTTTGTGGTGCGTCATGCCATCAGCGGTGCAGCGCATTTTATCGCTCAACATACCGCACCGCATATCAGCGTCATTAACGCCGGCGATGGCCAGCATGCCCATCCTACTCAGGCCATGCTGGATATGTTTACCATCCGCCAGATAAAACAGGATTTTTCCCGGCTGCGCGTGGCCATTATTGGCGATATTCTGCATTCACGCGTCGCGCGCTCGCAGATTCAGGCATTAATTACGCTGGGCGCGGCTGAAGTCCGCGTGATAGCGCCGAAAACCCTGCTGCCTGCGCATGTTGAAACCCTGGGCGTGACGGTATCGCACATCCTTAGCGAGGGGCTTAAAGATATTGATGTCATTATCATGCTGCGCTTGCAAAAGGAACGCATGACCTCGGCCTTGCTGCCCAGCGAAAGTGAATATTTCAAATGCTTTGGTTTGACCGAAGCCAAACTGAAAATTGCCAGGCCCGATGCCATCGTCATGCATCCGGGGCCCATTAACCGGGGCGTGGAAATTGATTCAAAGGTCGCCGACGGCCCGCAGTCCGTCATTCTCAAGCAGGTCAGCAACGGTGTCGCCATCCGCATGGCGATCATGTCCATGGCCATGCAAACGCCGCAGCTGCTCCCGGCAGGTTCGCGGCATACACGCCAGCCATGGCGCTAACAGTGGGCAGCGGCATGACACAAATTCTCATCAATCACGGCAGAATCATCGATCCCGCCAACAACACCAACTGTATCGGCTCGGTCTATATTGCCGGTGGCAAAATAGTTTCCGTTGCGCATGAGCCGGCCGGATTCAAGCCCGACACGGTTATCGATGCCCGTGACCAGATTGTCTGCCCGGGGTTTATCGATTTAAGCACGCGTCTGCGCCAGCCTGGACAAAGCCGCAAGGCGACTATCGCCAGCGAGACAAGGGCGGCTGCCAGTGCCGGCGTTACCGCGCTGTGCATTCATCCCGATACTGTGCCGGTCATCGATACGCCCGCAGTTGCCGAATTAATCAAGGAGCTGGCGGAAAAAGCAGGCTACCCGCAAATCTATCCGATTGCCGCACTTACCCAAAAACTTGAAGGCGCCGAATTAAGTGCCATGCTCTCGCTAAAGCAGGCTGGCTGTATCGCCGTCGGCAATGCCGGTAAGCCGGTAAAAAACCTGCTGATTTTAAGACGTGCCATGGAATATGCCGCGAGCCATGATTTATTGCTCATGTTCAGACCCAATGACTATTGGTTGAGCAATAACGGCTGCGCCCATGAAGGCGCATTCGCCACCCGATACGGCTTGCCGGGCATTCCTGAGGCGGCGGAAACCATAGCCGTGGATCAATGTCTGGATTTGGCCGAACTGACCGGCTGCCGAGTGCATTTCGGTCAGATCAGCTGTAAACGCGCGGTAATTAAAATACAACAGGCCAAGAAATACGGCTTGAATGTCAGCGCCGATGTCGCCGTACACCATTTGCATCTGACCGAAAACGATATTCAGCCTTTCGACAGTGCTTATCACGTCTTGCCGCCCTTGCGCACGGAACAGGATAAACAGTCGCTACGCTGGGCGCTGGCCGGCGGTACGCTTGACAGCATCTGCTCCGACCATCAGCCGCACGATCTTGATGCCAAACTGGGTGCATTTCCAGAGACAGAAGCCGGAATTTCAGCACTGGAAACCTTATTGCCGTTAATGCTTAAACTGGTTGCCCAACAAGTCATTACCCTGGAACAGGGAATCGCTGCGTTAAGTACCAAACCCGCGCAGATCCTGCGCGTAAACAGCGGCGCGTTAACGCCGGGATTTTCAGCCGATGTCTGTATTTTCGATCCCGAACAGGAATGGGCCGTCAATTCAGACAATTGGCACAGCCAAGGGGTGAATACCCCGTTTTGGGGGCAAACGTTCAAAGGCCGGGTGACGGCTACATTACAGGCCGGCGCTATCATTTATTGCCGGGGAAACGGAGTTGATAATGAACTATAAAAACACGCTGCCGGTTATTTTTTTAGCCTTATCGGCACAGGCATGCACGCGGGACTATGCGCCAAAAGCATCCGTGACTGGCGAGCAGATTTTTCAGGCCGCTTGTGCAGAATGTCATACTGCGGACAACAAAGATGCGCCCGGCATGCTATTCACTCTGCACAGCAAAAATGCAAACCCCACCTATGTCGCCCATAAGGTGCATAGCGGCAGCATCAGGATGCCCAAATTTCCAAACATCAAGGGCAACAAAATGCGCGCGCTCAGCGAATATGTTCTCGATCACAGCTTAACTGATCTCATAACACATATCTGCCATGTCGATTTTTCAAGTGCTTGAATACTGGCAGCGTAATTCCCAAAGCCCAGAAAACCACTCAAATAGCGCCCCGTTCTATTGCGCCAGGTACTTGCGCATTAACCGTCACAGCAGATGAACCTATCCGTTTTTAAAATTGAGTGTCAAGCATGGGGCACTACAAGAAATCCTGAATAGCGGATATGACTTGTTGCCCGGTAATGCTTTTTGTACACTCAAACATTCTGGGTGTATTTTTGTGATCTGGACACCAGTTCCAATCAGAGGGGTCAAGTTTATAACGGTTAAAACAGCCAGCGCATAAAGAATCATCAGGGGAAATTCTGATACATTCCTGCATTTCAGTATAGGGATATGAAAAGCCACTAATCAAACAGGTTTTGCATCCGACGGCCCAGGATAGCCAACTAAGTCCGCTGCCGATGCCAATGAACATTTGCGCATGCTTCAAATAATTGATAATTTTCTCTATCGGCCCGGCCGGTATTTGAATTATGCCTTCTGGTACTGTATTACCCATATAATCCATGCCTTCTTTTGACAATAGCACCACCTGATAGCCCTTGTTTTGAAGGAAGCCGATAAGCTCGTGCCAGCCGGTTTCGTTATTCCAGTATTTGGCTTGAGCGGTTGAATGTATGGCAATGCAGACATATTTCCGGGGCACGGGTGAAGGCATGTTGACATCCTTTAGTCGCGGACGGACTTCAGAGTAAGTCAAGCCGAGGATGTCATATGCTGTTTCACCCAAGGGGTGCTCGCGAAAATTTCTGACATTTTTATGGTAATCAATACGGCCATCATTGTCATAAAACCAGCCAATACGATACATGGCATACAGCTTGAAACGTTTAACCCGGGCTCAATAAATTTAATATCAGGGTATTTTGTCTGGAATAAATCGTTCAGGAATGTCGAACAGATCATGCGGCAATCATGTTTTACCCTGAACGCTTCAATTGCCGGAAACCAGGCTAACGTATCACCAAGCGATCGGGATTCAACTGCGATATAGACTTTTTGGTGTTTGCAGTCATACAAGTGGCTAAAAACCAGGGCATTATCGCTTGTTCTGAAGATATTGATTTGCCATTTTGTGAAATAGATTCGAGAGGTACGAATCCATTGGTTATTTTTGATTTCGCCTTGATGAATTATCTCATCAGTCGCACTATCAATAAATTCAACTCGATAGCATTCATCAAGATTTCCCAATATCTCGACAAATGCGCCATCGACAAAACTGTAGCGACATTCATTAACAGGCGATTTCCGCAAGGAAGACTGCTGTTTGGCCTTTTTGATGCTGTGTTTTTTTTTCATTATTGAAGATATTTTTAAAGGGAACCTTTAAAAACAGGCGGCTTTTTAGGTGCAGAAGTTATCCTCCACGCTACGATGTGCGCCATTGTTGATGAACATGCTTGCGGTTCGATCAACAATGGCGCTTTTGTTCATAGTAAGGTGTCCGATTTTCGAATCGGACACCCTCTCCAAAATTTGCCGCTAGTCATCACCTGCCGGCATTTATATCATCAGCACTCGGTAAACCATGACTGTTTAGGACATCATTGATTGAATAATCCTCTGAAAAATCGCCATAACAGGATTGTTTCGATGTTTGTGATGCAACCACGACTCTCCAGTCAGAAGCACTGGCGGAAGTTCTTCGCATGACTACCTTGTACGTTCCATTAAAGAAAGATTCTCGCACATCGACACAGGGAACAACCAGCAGGTTATCTTGAAAACTGACCATGACTTTATTCTTTAAAGTTGGATCATTTGCACTGCCGGAAGTACCGGATGTTCCCGATGTTCCAGAAGTACCTAGCTCAGTGACGCTTGGCAGGCCATTGGCCGCTAAAACATCATCGGTATACACTGCTTGACCAGGGAAGTCGTCACAGCTGAATCCATCGGCAGGCACGGCAGCTTTAACTCGCCAGTCAAGGCCGTTGCCATCGCCCGCTATCGAAAATGCCACACGGTAATAGCCGTCAAAATCAGAGTCACGGACATCAACACAAGGCAGCACCAATAATTTTTTGCTGAAGTCTGCCACCACCCTTCTACTTACATCATTATCACCGGAAGTACCGGATGTACCGGATGTACCGGAAGTACCGGATGTACCGGATGTACCGGATGTACCGGATGTACCGGATGTACCGGATGTACCGGATGTACCGGATGTACCGGATGTACCGGATGTACCAGAGGTACCGGAACTGCCAGAAGCGCCTGAGGTTCCAGCACCGTCGTCGGCCCCTTGTTGTGCAAATAAAGGTGTCGCTACGGCTAACGAACCTGCCAGTAATAGAGCGATATTGTGTCGTGTCTTCATAAATGATCTCGATATCCAAAGTAAATAAAAACGCCTGATTGAAAATAGGCGCAACGAAGCGTATTCAAAAGGCTTGTACGTATATTCCTTCAGGTATCCGAAAAGTTCAATGGAGTATCTGCTTTTTATTAATTGAAACTCTTGCCTTTCCGATTGCTGCGCAGATGCAGAACGCTTTTATTTGGGTAAAAATTTTCGCCTGAACAGTTTTTCAATTTCCAAAATAAAAAATAAAGTCAAACCAATGCCGATAATTTCCAGGCCATGGGTTAAATCAACCGGACGCGTTTGAAAAAATTCTTCCATAAACGGTGCGTAGGTAAATATCAGCTGTAAGACAACAACAACGCCAATGGCGATGATCACCGCGCGGGTATTGAACAGGCGCCTGATATTAACTGCAGATACACGAAGATATCGAACACTGAGCAAATAAAAAACCTCCATGGTTACCAGGGTGTTAACCGCATAGGTGCGGGCTTCTTCAAGGCTGGAGCCGTGCTGCTGACTCCAGCTGAAAATGCCGTATACGCCCGCCGCAAACAGCACGGAGACCAGAGCTATGCGCCATAACAAAAATCCGGAGAGAATCGCTTCGTTAGCCGTCCGCGGCGGACGCCTCATGCTGTCCGGTTCGGCAGGGTCGAACGCCAGCGCCATCGCCAGCCCAACCGAGCTGACCATGTTCACCCAGAGGATTTGCAGCGGCGTAATTGGCAACGTAACGCCGAATGCGATCGCAGCGACCAGACTCATGGATTCGCCGCCGTTGACCGGCAACAAAAAGACAATGGCTTTTTTCAGGTTTTCGTAAACGGTGCGGCCTTCTTTTACGGCATGTACAATGGAGGCGAAATTATCGTCGGTAATGACCATTTCCGAAGCCTCCTTGGCGGCCTCGGTGCCCTTTTGGCCCATGGCAATACCGACATCGGCGCGTCTCAGTGCCGGGGCATCATTAACGCCATCGCCGGTCATCGCCACAATGGCGCCCTGCTCTTGCAACAGGCTGACCAAGCGCAGCTTGTGCTCCGGACTGACCCTGGCGTAGACATCGACATCCTGTACCCTGCGCTGCAGTTCGTCATCGCTGATTTGATCAATATCCTGGCCGGTAATGGCCTCTTTTGAATTCAGCAAGTGCAATTGTGCGGCAATGCTGCAGGCCGTTACGCTATGGTCGCCGGTAATCATTTTCACTCGAATCCCGGCTGCCTGGCATTCCTTGACGGCGGCAATCGCTTCATCGCGCGGCGGGTCAATCAGGCCGAATAGACCCAGCAGCACCATGCCCTGATTCAATTCGGCGGGCGTTAATTCGTGCAGTTCCCGCGCCACGGTTTTACAAGCAATCCCAAGTACGCGCTGACCTTGCTGTGCCAGATGCTCAATTTCGCCGTGCCAATAACCGGGATTGATGGCTACATCGCCGTTCAGGCTGCGCTGATGAGTACAGATTTGCAGTATTTTCTCCGGCGCACCCTTGAGAAAAATCATGGCGTCGCCTTCGTGAGTATGATGTAAGACCGCCATGTATTTGTGTTCGGACTCAAACGGAATCACATCGATGCGTGGGCTGGTCTTTTCTGTTTCGTGGACGTTGAGCCCGCCTTTCATGGCGGCAATCAGCAGAGCCGCTTCCATCGGATCTCCGTGTACGCGCCATTCGTTAGCGCGCTGTTCAATGGAGGAATCGTTGCAGGCCATCGCCGCACGCAACGCCAGCGATAAAACCGCTTCATCCTCAACACGGATATCCGCATTGTCTTTAGTGAAATTGCCCTCGGGATCGTAACCGGTGCCGGTGACCTCAAAGTGTTCGTTTGCAGTTACCATGGCGCGCACCGTCATTTCGTTGCGCGTTAAAGTGCCGGTTTTGTCCGAGCAGATCACGCTAACCGCACCCAGCGTTTCAACCACCGGCAAACGCCTGATAATCGCGTGACGGGCCGCGAGGCTTTGCACGCCGATGGCTAAGGTAACCGTCAAGATAGCCGGCAGACCTTCGGGAATACCGGCGACAGCAAGACCGACCACGGTCATAAACATTTCTACCGGCGGGTTGTTGCGTACATAAATGCCGAATACAAAAATCAGGCCGGATAACGATAAGACAGCGGCAGTAATCCAGCGGGCGAATACCGCCATTTGCCGCAGCAATGGCGTGGTAAGCGTTTCAACCTTCGAGACCATGGTGCTGATATGGCCGATTTCGGTGCTGGCGCCGGTCGCGACAACGACGCCGCTGCCGGTACCGGCAGTCACCAGCGTGCCGGAATAGGCCATGCACAGACGATCGCCGATCACCGCATCCTGGGCAACGGCCTCGATGCTCTTGGCTACCGGCACCGATTCACCGGTCAGCGCCGCTTCCTGGAGTTGCAGATTTTTTATGCTCAGCAAACGCATATCGGCCGGGGCTTTATCGCCCGATTGCAGCAAGACAATATCACCCGGTACCAGTTCTTCGGCGGGAATCGTCAGCCGTTTTCCGTTTCTGATGACCATGGCCTGGGAGGACAGCATATCGCGGATCGCCGCCAGCGCATCCTCGGCCTTGCCTTCCTGCACAAAACCGATCACCGAGTTGATCAGGACCACACCCAGAATGACGATGGTATCGACCCAGTGGCCAAGCAATGCGGTAATGACGGCGGTGCCCAGCAAGACATAAATCAGCAGATTGTGAAACTGCGCAATAAACCGCAGTAACGGGCCTCTGGATTTACTTTGTGGCAGCTGATTAAGTCCGTATTGCGCCCGGCGGCGCTCTATTTCGTCTGCGCTCAGGCCTTGCCCTGGCGGGGTATTGAGTTCGCTCAGAGTGTCTTCCGGCTTGAGCGCATGCCAGTTTTTGTTCACGTCCGAGGCCTGTTGGTCTGCAGCGGCTTGCCGAATTTGATCGGCGCGATTTTTAAAAATTTTAAAGGCAAGCACAGCCCCAAGCAGGCCAACAACTATCAGCGCCACCAGTATCAGAAGCGCCGGAGGCAAGTTTGCAACATACCCAGTGAACTCGCTTAATTGACTGTCTACAGAGGTTTGGAATGTGTTGTCGTTCATAGCATTTTCCTTAAAAAATGGCGGTTTCAAATGTTATGAAAAAATTGGTTTTGACATCTTGCCCCCGCAAAGCCCGGCGCGAAAGGGTATTGGAACACCTGCTACCCCTAACCAAAATCCGCATCGCTTTACCCACGGTAATAATCTGCGCTAAAAAATACTATGCCAGGCAATTAATTTAGTTGACCAGTTCAACGCAGAGCATATAAATCCGCTTTGGAAGGCAATTAAGTGACATCGCGAATGGTGTGCTGGTTTCCTTTGATATTGCAGCGGCGCAGGGTCGAAGTTGGACATAAAGCCAATGACATCGGCATTGCTGCAAAGACACGCAGACAATGGACGATATAAAATGTAACTCTCATGACTGCCTCAAGCCTGCCTGCTATACAATGCCATCTGCCGACCACTTCTTTGAGAGCTTGATTATGTTTAAAAAAATCATCGCAAAAATCACCGATATTTTTTTAGGTTTGTTGGTGACCGTTTATATCGTTCTGGAAGAGTTGGTTTGGGAAAACATCGCCGAGCCGATTTACGCTTTTATTCATAGCCTCAAAATTCTCCAAAAAGCTGAGGCTTCGCTTTATAAGCTCAATCGCCATGCTTTACTGGTGCTTTTTTTAGCTTTATTTACCCAGGTGGAATTGCTGGGTATTTTTGCACTAAAGCTAATCGCCACAGGCAAAGTAATCACTGGAACCATGCTGTATGCAGGAAAAATTCCCCTTGCAGCATTCACTTTTTGGCTGTTCCGCGTATCAAAAGAAAAACTCATCACATTCGGCTGGTTCAGGCAGGCCTATGATGTTGTAATAGCAAGCATTGACTGGATCAAGACGAGCGCTATTTATCGAAGAGTCACTGCTCAAATCAAGTTAGTGAAAGCATGGTTCAGCAAGCGTTTTTCCAGGCCCGGGCTTTTGATACACAAGCTTTTCGAAAAACTGAAAAGCCTGAAATTATTCGAGAAAACGGGGGGTTAATTTTACTCCTAATGAATTCTTTTCATGACTCGATGCCACTGACACACTTAACACGGCTTGAGTGTGGGCTTTCCGGTTTACTTTCTTATACTTCAGGTACCGTTTTTATGATACGTAAAGTTTTAATCTATGGTGGTTATGGTGCTATTGGTTCGGCTATTGGCCATATTCTTGTTGAACGAGGCTATGAGCTGCACCTGGTAGGTCGTGACGAAGAAAAACTGGCTGCGTCTGCTGAAGAATTGAAGGCCGGCTATAGATAGCATTGGTGATGTCAATGACAGCGGCCTTTTTTCCCGGGTTGTCAATGATGTCGACTCAGCGATTGACGGTCTGGTCTATGCGGTGGGAACCATAAATGTGCGCAGTCTTCAGCGCCTTACAGAAGCCGATTTTTTGAACGATTTTCGGGTTAATGCGATGGGCGCGGCACTGGCTGTACAAGCTGCATCGGCGGCGCTAAAAAAGAGCCCCGGGGGGGCCGCTTCGGTCGTATTTTTTTCGAGCGTGGCGGCTTTACAGGGTTTTTCATTTCATGCCTCGCTGGGCATGGCAAAGGGCGCCGTATCCGGGTTGACGCTTTCACTCGCGGCTGAACTGGCGCCTAAAATACGCGTTAATGCCGTTGCGCCCTCTCTCACCCGAACACCGCTGGCTTCAGCAATACTCGCCGACGAGCGCGTTGCCGCCGGCATCGCCGAGCTTCATGCATTGCAACGCCTTGGAAAACCCGAGGATATTGCCGCGCTTGCGGCTTTCTTGTTGTCGCCGGAAGCCGACTGGATCACCGGGCAAATTATCAGTGTCGATGGCGGCCGCTCTACGCTTCGAACCAAAGGGTAAAGGATTTCGTAATTTTTCCGCCTAGTGCTGAGGCATAAACCTGGGGACGTCCAGCCCCGGCTCGGCAAAAGCCAACAGTAAATACGCCGAGCCGGGGCCCGGCGTTCCCGGACACTGCTGAAATAGTTGCAGGATTTTTTACGTTATCGCCAGGATGAACCCATTAAATCTGCTTACAAACAGTTGCGGCTATATTCGCACTGACAGATGGGGGCATTGATTTTCTGCCCGATACTGCGTTTTTGATTAACTATTCAAGGTTTTAAAACGTGTCCAATGGCCTGCTTCATGGCTGTCGAATCGGGGCTTACCTGACTGTCGAAGTGTTCGACTACCTTGCCGTCTGCGTTGACCAAATACTTATTAAAGTTCCAGCCTGGCGCGCTTGACTGCGCCGCCAGGGCTTTGAATAAGGGATGGGCATCGGGGCCGGTCACCGCAATCGGCGCAAACATGTCAAAGGTGACGCCGTAATTGATATAGCAAACATTGGCAATTTCCTTGTCATTTTTGCCTTCCTGATTGAAATCATTGCTGGCAAAACCCAGCACCACCAAACCCTGATCCTTGTATTGCTGGTGAAGTTTTTCAAGTCCGCCAAATTGGGGGGTATAACCACAGTAGCTGGCCGTGTTAACAATCAACAGAGCTTTGCCTGCGTAAGCTTCGCAGATATTTAAGGTTTTTTCGGAATTTAATTTTTTGACGGTTTGATTTAAATAATCGGGACATTCGCCTGCGAAAGAAGCTGACAAAACCGTGAACATTAAGAAAAACAGCAGCACTGAAGACAGACGATAAACCATGGTCATTACCCTGTTGAAGTTACCTTGGATGAGTGTACCGTTGAATTTTTGAAACGCAATAGCCGTAATTTAACAGACCAGTTTCCATCATAGGAGCACCGTGGTCTCAGTTAAAACCCAGCGTCCATCCAAGCCTTGCCGTCAGGCTATACAGAGTTAGCGCAGGCGGAACAACACTATCGATTTGTTGGAATCGCTTGCCCAGCCGATGGATACAATGTTTGATGAGCTTTCGTCGTGCGGTTATGAGCTAAAGCTCATGTTGTGATACCCGACGGGAAGCGGGTATCTGGCGGCATGGATGGCAAGTTTAAAACTATCCTGCCGGAATGACGAACTTGTGAGTATGGGAATGCCAGTACCTCGGGGAGTGTTTCGACCCTTATGGATTCATCAGCACAGCACGATAAGTAAAATTAGACCAGGGATGATTCCCAGAATCAAGCCGACCACGATGGCGATGACCTCGCCTGATGAGTAATTGCAACCCGTATTGCCGATGCTAACATGCGCGGCTCTGTCATCATCAAGCCCGGCGAGCATCATGCCGGAGAATTCATCGGCAACTTGTTCCTGTGAGGATGCCACCAGAATACGTGAGCGGGCCTCGCTAAGCCGCTTTTCTGCAATACCCAGATCATCGCTGAATGGCATGAGGGTGCGCGCATTCTTAAGTGCGTCGATGGCTCCTTCTGTGGGTGCAAGCGCCAGTGCCCGGGCCTGATTAACAGTCTCGGCTGCGGCAATTGCATTTTTTAACTGGATAAGTTCCTGGTGCTGGTCTGGTGCGGATTGACAGCCAGACTTAATCAACTCTAAAGAACCGGCCGAAGGCAGGAAATTAGCGGATGCTGTTTTCGGTAGGGTACCGGTAAAGATCAATGCGAGTGCGGAGAAAATCAATACGGGTAAAACTTTCTTACTAATGGACACGATGCCTCTCCTTAATAGTAAATGCGGTAAACAATGCCTTATTGCGCAAGTGAGTTTAGCACACGCTTAAGCTCTTGACTGAGTGGTTTTATAGCGAGCCGACTTCCTGTCGCAGCCCTGATTTCGATTATCTGGGCTTCAGAAATCGACCGATTAAACAGCACTCTATAAGCTGCCTGACGCGCACCGTCGTCAGTCCCCAAACGCTGAAATTCAAAATGAGGGGTAACTAACTCATCGGTTTGTCCCAGCGCATTAAAACGATAACTCGACCACGGATACTCGCCCGGATCGTTCACCATGCCGGCACGCACCGGATTTAGCTCAATATAGCGCATGCAGGCCAGCAAGTACGATTCGCTGTCGATCAGTGTCGCCTTGTAACGGCCTTCCCAAAGCGTGCCGGTGCGCCGATAACAGGAATTGAAGTATTGCACATAATAACGCCCCAGCATTTGCAGCGATTTGCTCAGGCCAGTTTCGGAAAAAGGTGTCATCAGCACATAGGCATGCACCTGGCAGTCATGTTTTTTGCAGGCCGCCAGGAGCTTTTCAAGATAAAAGCGGTAATCCATTTCGCAACAGAAAATCTCGGAACGATTGTTACCGCGAACGATGATATGTTGCGGTTGGCCGTGAATGACCATTCTAGGGAGGCGAGCCATGTGTTTAAGACTGAGAGAAAGTATCAAACTGAAAGCTCAGAGGGTTTTTAATCAAAAATCAATCGAGTCTGACCCTGAGGTATCCCCACAAAATATCAATAAAAAACAATGCATTATTGGATAAGATTTGGATAAAGATAAGATTTAAGTCGGTCTGAGCATAAGAATTCATTCTAAAATAATAATCTGGAAGGATAAATTTATGTCAATTATTGCTCTGCTGCATAACTTGTTAAAAGAAAAACTTCCTAGCATTCATGCTACTCGATTCACAGCGCTGATGGCTGCAGTCGAGGCTGGGTTGAAAGGAGCGTCGGTATCGATTACGCAACTCGGACGGACGCTTTCCGGACCGGCCTGCATCAAACACAAAATCAAACGCATGGATCGTTTAGCCGGGAATCGCCATCTTAACACCGAACGCATGGCGATCTACGGTGCTATGACCCAATGGCTATTGCAGTCCCTGCCCATGCCGTTGATCCTTATCGACTGGTCGCCCCTGACCGCAGATCAGCATCAGCAGCTCTTACGAGCAGCGCTGCCTACGGGAGGACGTTCCGTTACCTTGTACGAAGAAATTCATCCCATTAAAAAACTGGGCAACCGCCGGGTACAGCAGCGATTTCTCAGCAGTTTGCAAGCATTGCTACCCGCTAATGTAACGCCTATCATCGTTGCCGATTCCGGATTTCGCACGCCATTTTTTCGCGAAGTTGAAAGTTTGGGCTGGCATTGGCTCGGACGAATTCGCAATAGGGATTTCATTGCCTGGGCCAACCGGCCTAACGATTGGCTGGCGGCAAAGTCACTCTACGCCAAAGCCACTCGAAAACCCAAGTGCTTGGGCCCGGCCCGTTGGGTGCGTAGCCACCCGCTAGACGGTGAGTTGGTGACATTTTATCAGCCCGCCAAAGGCCGGAAACACCTGACGGCCCAACATCGTCCAAGCCAATCCAGTGCCAGTCGTAAACACGCCAAACGCGAAAAAGAGCCTTGGCTTCTGGTCGTATCGCCCTCGCTAAAAGCGTTTTCTGCGGCGCGGGTCGTGGATTATTATCGAAGCCGCATGCAAATTGAGGAAGGCCTGCGAGACACAAAAAGTACGCATTATGGCTTGGATTTTACCAGCGAAAGCCGGATTGAAGCCGAACGCCGCGCCAACCTGTTATTAATCGCCGCGCTCATCATTTTCGCGCTTTGGCTCACTGGGCTTTGTTTAAAAGGTACTGAAATCGAACGACATATCAAAGTCAACAGCAACCAGAATCACTCACCGTATTCGGTTATATTTCTCGCCCGAATCGCCTGCCGCTATGTTGCCTTTGAGTTGTCCGCCTCAATGTTGGAACAGGCGCAAGCTCTTTTATTAAACTACTTCGACTCATTCGAGGGAGGGTAAATTCGTGGGGATACCTCAGAGTCTGACCCCAATACTGCTACCTTAAACAGCAATAGCTATTTAATTACAAAGACTTGGGTCCATAAATAAAGGTTAAACCCCCTGATATAATCAATACCTTCGCCAAAAATCATGCTGCTTTCGCATGAATTCGACCGATTTCTGCGGCTTTGAAAATCCTATCATCAATATAAAACGCCTCTGCATTTTTGCCGAGCGAATTAATAATCCGACGCGTGTATTTTCGCGCTCTGAAGATGGTTTTTAAGTCCAGCATGCTGCCCCTGTTTACGCCCTCGATTTTGGCTGACAATAACTGCGAAAAGGTCACCATAAAGAGGGCAAAGTTAGCGGCATTGTTGACTTGGGTTGCTTTGACATTCATAAAATCTTCTAGCCCCCAGTATTGTTTGGCGTCACGAAAGTTAAACTCGATTTGAAAACGCAAGGCGTAATAATCAATCAACGTTTCACTGGCCAAGTTCAGGTCATCACTAAACAACAACACCTTCGCGGTTCGCCCTGTTTTCAGATTGGTTTTTACGATGATCACAACATTCAGCAATTCGGGAAAGTTTTTGTGCCAAACCTTCGCCTGGTAGACGCGGGTTCGGATGTTTTTTTCCACAGTTTCTATTTTTAGATGATCAGCCGTCAGCGTTTCCACGGTTAGTTTTTCGCCATACTTGCGGGGCTTACCCTTGCCCGAATACGCCTCGGCATAAGGGAAATACAGCTTTGAGTCATGGCGCAGCTTACAAATCAGATGCAGTCCTGCTTGTTTAACCGCTTGTAGGCTGGCATTATTCCCCAAGGCACCATCATACACAAAATAGACGATGCCCACGTCCAGGCCTATCAGGGTCAAGGCTGAACGGATGCAGCTCTGCAACTGCGTCTGGAAAGGCGACAGTGCCACCTCCTTTCTGTTTTTGTTAAGGCTGCCTTTGGGCCTGCCGACGGCCTGTCCTTTCGCCTTGACGGCTTTGGGCGCACTTTTTTGAGCGTCCATCAGCACCAGCTGCTCGGTGATTAAAGGATAAGCGGCACGCGTTTCAACGTGTAGCAATGACAGGTTTAAAAAGCACAGGCCAGGGAGCGCCTTGTTGTAGATGGATGAAAAAAAATTCCCAGCCCATGCGTTTGTTTCCCTGATTTGGTCACCATGACCTCGTCACCGATGAGCAACCATGTTCCTTTTGTTTCCAGTGTGTGCGGTTTTACCAGTTGCCAACGCAACAGTGGCCAGTCTATTTTTTCTTTAAAAAAACGTTGTACCGTCCGATAACTGCCGCCTTTTTCAGTCCAGCGGGATATGCCCAGCATGGTGACTCGCCCGGTCATCGCCAACACGGCTTCAACGATCAGGGTTAGCTGCTTGAATGTACGAGGCGCCAGCGTTGGGCTCAGGATACCAAGTGTTGTTATGATTTCGTCCATGATCAGATTGGGTGAGTGATACTGTGATTTAAGGTTCCTGTATTCTACCTTTTCTGGGCATCTATGTTTTGTCCCATTAGCAAAGAATCATGCTTACCGTTTGGCGAAGGTATTGATAATCGGATAGAATTGAAATTCATCACATTTCACTATCCATCAAAGAGGGCGAATTCAACCCATAAATGCAACACCCAGCAAATTATCGGTATCAAGTCTCGCCATTTTACAAAACACCTCCCAAGGAGTTTTGTAGTTTAAGGTTTTTCTAGGTCTATGGTTAAGCCCAGCCAAAGCTTTATTGGCATCGACTTGTGTTACTTGATCCAGCGGCTTAGCTTTCGGAAAATATTGCCTCAATAAGCCGTTGTGGTTTTCATTTAAACCACGCTCCCAAGAATGATAGGGCTTGGCAAAATAGGTTTCATAATTCAATGCTTTAGCGATATCTAGATGCCGACAAAATTCACGACCATTATCAAAAGTGATGGTGTGGACAAAAGCGGCGAAGGGCTTTAGGGCTTCAATAATCGCGTCTTTGGCCAACCCGGCCTCCTTGCGGATAATGGGAATGACGAGGTTCAATTTTGACACCCGTTCGGTCAAAGTGACTAAAACCCCTTTATGGCCTTTGCCTATGACCGTATCGGCTTCCCAATCACCTATGCGGGTCTTTTCAGCCACTATGGAGGGGCGCTCGTCAATGTCTACACGACCAGGAATGGTGCCACGATAGTCATTTTTACCATAACGTTTACGATACGGCTTAGCTTGATGCCGCAAATGCTTGTATAGCTCACCACCCTTGGCTTTGTCTGCCAAGATAAAGCGATAAATCGTTTCATGGCTAACCGTCGGCTCATCCAGTATTCTTAAGCGCCCTGAAATTTGCTCCGGGCTCCATTTCTCTTCGATCAATGGCGTTATCACCTGCTTCATCGCCTCGTCAAGCTTGATCGCTTTGGGCTTATCTGCATGGCGTTGTTCGGCTTTGGTCTGAGCTTGCTGGTAACGGTACCCACGTTGACCCTTATTTCGACGCAGTTCCCGACTGATAGTGGACTTACTCCTGCCTATGTCTTTGGCTATCTCTTCCAAGGAAACTTTTTTCTTATGCATTAGGTAGATATGGTATCTTTCTTCTTGGGTTAGATGGTTGAATGTTCTCATTGGACACCTCTTTAGTTTTTTGTTTTGGTAGACGGAAACTATACCATCTAGCCTCTTTAAGAGGTGTTGCATTTATTATATGAATTCAAGGAGTTTAACCTTGGCTCATCTTATAAGAACCCAAATTCACCAGCAAATCGATCGCTTCAAAAAGTCGTTTTTACAGGTTCAAAAATTACCGTTCAATGATTTTTTTCCTACTGAAACAATCGAAACCATTATTGCTCACACGCCACACAAGCGAACGTCGGTGTTTTCGCCGCTGATTACCCTCAAAGCCTTCATTTTTCAGGTATTGAGCGATGATGGCTCGTGTCAGCAGGCCGTGGCGGGCGTCTTCGCAGATCGCCTCAGCCAGGGCCAGTCGGCCAATTCGGTCAACACCGGGCCGTACTGCAAAGCCCGTCAGCGCTTGCCTTTAACACAAATGACCCAGGCTGTGGCAACGATTGGCGCACGACTGCACCAACAGAGCGCCAAGGCCTGGCGATGGCACGGCTTGAACGTGGTGCTCGCCGACGGCAGCACGGCGCTGATGCCGGATACGCCGGAAAATCAAGCAGCTTTCCCCCAGCAAAGTAATCAAAAGCCGGGCTTGGGCTTTCCCATTGTGCGCCTGCTGGCGTTAATCTCACTCTCTGCAGGAACCGTTATCGATTATCGATTGAGCCCCTATCAGGGCAAGGGCACCGGTGAATCCTCGCTGTTCAAGCAAGTGATGGATGCGCTGTTAACCGGTGATTTGCTCTTGGCCGATCGTTACTACTGCACCTTTGCTATTATCGCCTTGTTGCAAGCTAAAGGCATTCCTGTGCTGTTCCTCCTGCATGCCAACAAAAAGGCCGATTTTCGGCAAGGCCGCAGGCTGGGCGCCAGGGATCATGAAGTCGAATGGCATAAACCACAACGGACACCGGTGTGGATGACGCAGCAGGCGTATGCGGCGTTACCGGCGGTTATCACGGTTCGAGAATTTAGTGTGAACGGTATCGTCTATGTGACGACCTTGCTGAATGCCAAACGCTTCAATAAACAGGAACTGGCAAGTCTGTATAAAGAGCGCTGGAAAATAGAATTGGATATTCGGTCCATTAAAACCCATATGGGCATGGAGATGTTACGCTGTAAAACCCCGGAGATGGTGCAAAAGGAAATCGCAGCGCATCTACTGGCTTATAATATTATTCGCGGTAATGTGGCTCAGGCCGCCGTGTTGCACGACAAGATCCCCCGTCAGCTCAGTTTTAGATCATCGGTACAACTGCTTTGCCAGGCCACTAAACAGATAGGTCTTCTCATAGGAAAACCGCTGACCAACGCTTTGCTGGCACTAGCAAAGGCCATTGCCTCAACCGTCATCGGTCTGCAAAAAAGAAAGAGTCAACCACGCGCTATCAAGCGGCGGCCTAAGGCTTATCCTCTACTCATGAAAACCAGAGACGAGGCTTGTTTATCTATATGATTATAATGGGAATATTTTAAGGTAGCAGTATTGGAGTCTGACCCTGAGGTATCAAGCTGCTGGAGCTTATCGCGGCTCGCATCCAATCAGGAGACATTGAGGTGCCGCGCTAATCATGTCATCACCTTACATTAGCAAATTTTTATATGTCGTCAAATTGTAGCTTCGCTCCCACTGGGCCAGGAGGTTGCGACACCGGGGGTTTTGGAGGGGATGTTTTAGGGATTCATATCAAGCTCTTCGATAACTCTGGCTACATTTCCCTCACAAACACTACACAGTCCCTTAAGCACAAGACTAGACCCCTCTACAAAGCCACTAACATTTACCATAGTGACCGCAACACGGCAGTGTACACAATAGGCATTATTAAGAATTAGCTGCTGTTTAATCAGCGGGATTTTGTCCCAAAGTAGCGCAGCTTGTGGGGAAAAATTGTTATTTACCAAAAGTCAGATTCTCTTGATTCATGCTTCAAGTGTAGCACTCATGCCACAGCACTTTTTATATTTCTTACCGCTTCCACATTTGCAAGGATCATTACGGCCAATCTTTTCAGATTGTACAGGTGTCGGTGGATTTAATGCGTTTTCCAAATCAGAAATATCTTCCGGCTTGTCTAATTCAAATCCTATAATGTAATGCCAGTCATGTTTTGCACAGGTATCTGCAACATACTTTGCTTTTTCATCCGAATGCACACGAACTATGATTGGCTTTTTTTGAGTGCCTAGTTTGGTCATGTTTTAATTTCCACTAATCAGTTAGTTATAGGTTTATACAGACCCTATATAGCCTACAGTAAAACGAAAATTCGTAACCTATAAAAAAGCTAACCCATATTTAACACCTGCAATTAATATCCATTTAAAAACAATATGTTGTGTTATAAAAAATCTTCGTGTGGCACTACACTTTGAAAAATAGCGTCTAGTCTCAGTGTTTTAGACGATGGTTTTGCTGATACCTCCGGGTGCCGGGTTCTCTTTTAAGGCACGATAAATAGCCATTTGCTCCGGTTCCGCACGGGTGGCTTTGCGCACATGCAAGGCTTTACCATCGGCACGACGGAAACTGGCGGTTACCCGGCATTGACTGCGCATGATTTCCCGTAATGTGCGCCAACTACCGTTGGCATCAATAGCGCTCTCTTGTAGACGGCGGCGAATAAGTTGGACAAACTGATAGGCCAATACGGTGATGAACAAGTGACTGTCAGCCCGCTCTTCTTTACTATGAAAGATAGGCCGAAAACCCAGATCACTTTTAAAACAGCGAAACACGGCTTCAAGGTCAGTGAGCATCATATAAGTGCGCCATAGCTGTTCTTCCGGCCATTGGCATTGGTTACTGCGCAGGCAATAGACACCTGGGAGATCAACATAAGAACCCGGCACACTGTGTTTTTGCCAGGTGATGCTTAGCGCTTTTTCACCGCTGTCATCGGTTTGCAAGTCGATTTGATAATGCTGACCGATGCCATGATGCTTTTCTTTCAAGCGGCCGATACGCTCCCATAATTTATCCGGGCGTTTTTCGGTGCGGGGGCGTTGCAACCCTGCGTTTAAGGCGTTAAGTCCGGCTTCAAAACGGCTGGCGAAGCGTTCCGCCATGGCCCGTTCCTTTTGTTCGCGGCCGGATGAATGGCAATAAAGCCGCACTTCTTGGCCGTCTTCGGCGACGACTTTTTGGCAGCGTACCGTTTCCTGGGCAGCAGTTTCAACCGAGATGGCGGCATCCGCATCAAATTGACGTGCGCGTTCGCGACTGACGACCAGATAACCATAGCCTTTTGTGCGCAGCCATTGAATATTGGCCTCTGTAGCAATTCCGGCATCCATCACCACCAGGGCCCCCTGTGGCGCACCCAGATTTTGCAGCATGGTTTCCAGCGTACCCGCTTCGCTGACATTACCGGCAAAGGTCTGTGAACGGCGCACAAAGCCGCTGCCGTCCAAGACTAAACCCAGCGTCACCAGCGGACAATCCGTGCGCTTTTCTTTTGAGCGTCCACGCCGGGCTTTGGTATTGTGCGGTACTTCGCCTTCGAAATAGGTATTGGTGAGATCGTACAGGGTGATGGTGGTGGAAAAACCAAACAAATCCGTAAGTCGCGTGAATAAGGTCTGTTCGATTTGGGTGCTGTGTTTCCACAAGGTGTCTGCCGCCCGGTACATTGTCATCAAGGGCAGGCTTTCATAGTCAACGTCCATTAATTCGCCCAGCGCGCTTTGCTTCATCAGCCAGTTGTGGGTGGCTAACTCCGAACCCACACCGGCCATACGCCCGATAATGGCACCCACTATCGCGGCTATGTGCGCGCCATTGATGCCCAGGTGAGCCAGCAAGTCGAGGAAATTCAATTGTTGCATGGCCCAAAGTCCTAACTGTTCCACGCCGACGGTTCTGGGCCGGGTCAATTCCAGGGAGTCCACATCGACGGTTTGCAGATCGGTTGGTGCACTCACTATGGATTCTACACGCGCGACTGACGACTCAGCAGGCGTTGAAGGATCCTCATCCGCTATCGGTGTGGTGCTGACGACCGCCCGTTGCGCTATGAGCTGAGCGGCAAAGCGTTGCGCCGCCTTGTCAACGGCAGCCGGCAATTCGAGTGGTAATAGCTCAGTCTGGTGGCTCAGCAATTGCTCAATCCGCACACAAAGCGAAGCCCACAAATCTTGATCAACAGCGAAATGCCTACCCAAATTTAATAGGGTTATCTGACGCGGTTTTCCATCCACGCGTTGGCTAGCCACCAAGCGATAGGTGTAATAGCGTTCGCCCGTGGACGAGTTATTGGTATGCGTTCGACGGATATACATGACGCAAAAAAATAGCGCAGTCTGGAAAAATATGCAATAGGCAGATATAACTATTATGGCCCTACAAAACACAAATAACACTAAAGATTAGCTGCCTATAGTAAAAATCAATAACTTAGACAAGCCTCTCAGCTTGATTTTGAGTAAATTGAGGGGCGTGGTGTTAAATATGGGCTAAGTTTCAATCTATTTTAACACCCACCAACTCCCGCCAATCCGTCGTATAGCACTGTGAAATCCGCTCCGCTTTCGGCTTCCAAGTTTGATCAAACCCGGTGGCTGCGAGTGTAATTGCTTTCGGGAAGCGGCGATTAATCTGGTCGATAGCTTTCATCAAGTGGCGGTTTTCAGTAGATAGGCCGTCAACCATCAAGTCGAATACATCCATTTGCCCTGGCGTGGTTTCCGGCTGGATGTGGCCCAGTTGAACCCCGCATTTCTGATAGTTGTAGCCTGGCCTGTATATCTCTCTTAGCATGCGGTTAGCGGTAGCAATGATTGACCGCGTGTCTTGCGTAGAAGCATTTAGCTTAATACTGGCCGCCCGTTGATATTGCGGTTCATCTGGATTGAAGGGGCTGGTCCGGATAAATATCGTAATGCAGCCGGTCACTGAGTCTTGTTTCCGGAGTTTTTCGGCGGCCCGGCTACAGAACTCGGCCATGGCTTGCGACAGCTCGCCGTATTCCGTTAACCGGCGGCTAAAACTGCGCGAACAGACAATCTGCTGTTTATCGGGCGCTATTTCTTCCAGTTCCAGACAGGGGATACCGTTCAGCTCCATCACGGTTCTGGCAACGACTACATTAAACTGGGCTTGAATGCGCTTGCTGGGTTGAATGGCCAAGTCCCAAACCGTATGAATGCCAAGCTGGTTCAGCTTGGCCGTCGTGCGCGAGCCTATTCCCCACACCTCGCCGACCGGCACAATGCGCATCAGTTTTTCCCGGCGCACCGGGTCTGACAAATCCAGTACGCCTTCAGTCTTTTGCCACTTTTTTGCGGCAAAATTCGCCAGTTTTGCGAGCGTTTTGGTCGGCCCCATGCCCACACAAACCGGAATACCCGTTGCGCGAAACACCGCCTTTCTAATGCGCTGGCCGTAAGCAATGGGATCTTTCTGACAGGGATAAACGCCGGTCAAATCCAGAAACGCTTCATCAATCGAATATACTTCCAGGCTTGGGGCGAATTCTTCCAGGGTCGACATGACTCTCGACGACATATCGG
>CAWKEY010000035.1:0-32653 GCA_963848675.1 uncultured Gammaproteobacteria bacterium | reverse complement strand
TTGCCATAAGTCCAGTTCAGGATACAGCTGCCGCCCCAGACCTTCGATGTTGAGCAGGGTTTTTTGCAGCAAGACCAGCTGCGGTTGCACATGCATGTCATAGCGTCGCGCAGTCTGGAATAATCGCAGCAGTAGCTGGCCGAAGGAGATGTCCTTTAGGGGCTTTTCAAATATCGGTTCGCATACGCTGCGGATGGCCGATTCAAATTCCTCGATGCGGGTTGAGCCGGGCACCCAGCCCGATTCGACATGCATTTGGGCAACGCGGTAGTAATCGCGGTTGAAGAAGGCCAGAAAATTTTCGGCCAGATAGCGCTGATCGGACAGGGACAGAGTGCCGACAATGCCAAAGTCCACCGCGATATATTTGGCGGGCAGATCGACAAATATATTGCCGGGGTGCATGTCGGCATGAAAGAAGTTATCCCGGAATACCTGGGTAAAAAAGATTTCCACGCCGCGTTCGGCCAGCAGTTTAAAATCGGCGCCACCGGCTTTAAGAGTGTCGATGTCGCCTACAGGTATGCCGTGGATGCGTTCCATGACCATGACTTTCTCACGCGTTAGCGGCCAATGGATTTCCGGGATGTAGATGATGTCCGAATTTTCGAAATTGCGGCGCAACTTGCTGGCATTGGCGGCTTCGCGGATCAGGTTGAGTTCGTCCAGCGTGGTTTTTTCAAATTCGGCGACGACTTCCATAGGCCGCAGTCTTCTGGCATCAGTCCAGAATTTTTCGGCAAAACGGGCCAGTTCATAGAGCAGGCCAACGTCGGAATGAATGCGCTCTTCAATGTCGGGACGCAGCACTTTAACGATAACCTGCTCGCCGCTGTGTAATACAGCGGTATGCACCTGAGCGACCGAGGCAGAGGCCAGCGGGCCCGCATCAAATTCGGCAAAGGCATCGGCAATCGACATGCCCAGTTCTTTTTCAATAATAGCGCGGGCGATTTCATTGGGAAAAGGCGGGACTCTGTCCTGCAGTTTGACCAGTTCATCGGCAATATCATCAGGCAGCAGATCTTTTCGCGTGGACAAGGCCTGGCCGAATTTGACATAGATAGGCCCCAAATCTTCCAGCGCCCGCCGTATTCTGACGCCACGTGGAGCCGGGTTGCGTTTGAGCCAGTAGTGCGGGGAAAAAACGGCTAGAAAACGGACAGGGCGGAATAAATGCGTTTTTAATACGATTTCGTCCAGACCGTGAAAGGCCAGAACCCAGTTGATATGGATCAGGCGCAATAATATTTTAGGGCGGATCACGAGTTACCTTTGTGAGTAAGCGTAAGTTTGCAAGTTGGCTTGAAAATCCAGGCTGGTCCTTATCATAGCGGATTTACTAGAGTAAAATTTTTGATCCAGTCAAAATCAGATGTATTACGTGTTGCTAACGTTAATTGATATTTAAGACAAGTCCCTGCAATCAGTGCATCACCTAATGACATTTTCCGCTGTTGTTTTAATGCGATTGCGAGTTCATAACATCCAGGGCTTAAATAAATGACCTCAAGACTATTCAGTAATGCTGTAATGGCTTGTTTTTCAATACCCTGTAATCCATGAAAGCCTAATACTTCAACACGACTAATAATTGAATACTTGGGCTCGTTATCAATAATCCATTGCCGCAAGTCTTTAAACTCAGGCTGTACCGCGTAAATAATCAGATTACTATCAATAAGCGTCATTCATCGCGCCCATGGATGTTGCGGTCTTGGCGCTGTTCATTTTGCCACTCCGCGCCATCAACACCGGCAAAAATAGCAAGTTCAACCGCAGTGTCCAAGGCTTTCTTTATCCGCTCTTTGCGTTGCTGACGGGTAGTTGCTACGAAGGACTGGGTAGCTTGTTTTTGTTCCAAGAATAAAACAAAATCAAAAACTTCCGCCTGCAACTGGGGGGGCAGTTTTTCGGTGTGCTGCTGTATTATTTCATCCAAGCGCATGATTTTTGCCTAAGTTTAATCTAATGTTGCGTTCATTATCGCTTGGCAACCAAGTGCTGTTTTGAACAGTAAGGCTTCGGTTACAGAACCGTTAATTGTGCCTTCCATACAGTTGCATAATCACTTTTTGGCCAGCTACAACAGTTTTTCCAGCCTTTCAACTCGGCTTTGCAAGCGCTCAAAGTCATTGCGCAGTTCTTCCACCCGGGCGTAAAAAATATCTATTTCAGGCCCGGCGGGTAGATCGCGGGTTTCTTCCTGCAAAAATTCCGCGGCATTCAGTCTGAAGGTTTCAATCGAATCTTTACCCCAGCTTTGCCCGGCACGGAAAAACCGGCCAATCTGGTGGGCGATAATGTCACCCGTGTAATACGACAGTTTTTCTTCCAGATCAATATCGAGTTTGCCGAACAGTTCCTGAAATTGCCGGCCGGTAGCCATATCGCCTGCAATTTCGACTTCGCCGAAAAAATTGGACGGCTGCGGTTTAGAGCCGAGACCCATTAAGCCCAGCGCCAGAACCGAACCGGTCAGGCGGGTATCCGGCTGGCCGGGAAACTCATCCAGTACCTGAATGGAGTCCGTAGCAGGGCACAGGTAAATGCTTTCATTGAACGGTAAAATAGTCACGGCAATGACTTTACCGGCCAATGGCGCCAGAAAAAAACCGGCATCGGCATCCATTGCCAGGTACTGGTTAAGGGCGCTTTCCAGTGCGCTCAGCATCAACGGTTTGATGACCATGCTAGAGTTTATAACCTCTGTGGACTGCGATGATGCCTTGCGTCATATTGAAGTATTCGCAGCGTTCCAGGCCGGCATGTTCCATCATTTTTTTCAGCTCATCCTGCTTGGGATGCATGCGGATGGATTCGGCCAGATAGCGGTAGCTGTCTTCATCTTTGGCAACGATTTTGCCAATTTTCGGCAGCAGCTTGAACGAGTAAAAGTCGTAGACTTTTTCGGTGATTTTATCGACGGGATGCGAAAACTCCAGGACGATGACGCGGCCGCCGGGTTTCAGAACCCGGTACATGGAGCGCAAGGCGGCGTCCTTGTCGGTGACATTGCGCAAGCCGAAGGCAATGCACACGCAATCGAAGCTATTGTTTGCAAAGGGCAGGCATTCGGCATTGACCTGGGCATAGCGGATATTGCCGGCCAGGCCGCGGTCGATCAGGCGGTTGCGGCCGGTACGCAGCATTTCGGAGTTAATATCGGCCAGAACAACTTGGCCTTCCGGTCCGACACGTTTTTCGAACAGCGTGGTTAAATCGCCGGTGCCGCCGGCCAGATCAAGCACCTGATCGCCTTTGCGCACATTGCTCAATTGCACGGCAACGCGCTTCCAGATGCGGTGAATGCCCAAGGACATCAGGTCATTCATGATGTCGTATTGGCCGGCGACGGAGTCGAACACGCCGCGTACCAGTTTGACCTTGTCTTCGGTGGCTACCTGTTTAAAACCAAAATGTGTGGTGTTGTCGTTAGTCATTGTTGTGCCGTGTTGGGTAACAGTTATTTCGTTCCTACACTGGAGAGACTGTGAAAATATTCGTGAATATACAGTATTCACCACGAAGATCACGAAGGACACGAAGAAAATAATTGATTAGATCAATGCATTGAAACTTCGTGCTCTTCGTGTCCTTCGTGGTTGTCAGTTTAATATTGAATACTTTCACAGTCTCTGGAGCGTGGGAACGTTGCAATTAGTTTGGTAAGGGTTCTTTACGCTGATGCCCAGCAGCTTCAAGATTATGAAGGTAGTTTTGCCATAAAGTCGGATATTCAGCGCCTAGGTTATAAAGCAGATCCCAGGTATAAATGCCGCTGCTGTGGCCGTCGCTAAAGACCGGCGCTACACCGTAACGGCCCATCGGTTTGAGCTCTTCAATGGTGATGTCTTCTTTGCCAAGCTGGAGCACTTCCTGCCCCGGGCCGTGCCCAACCGCCTCTGCCGACGGGGTGTAGACGCGCAGGTATTCATACGGTAATTTAAACACGCTGCCGTCATCGAAACTGATTTCAAGCAGGCGCGAAACCTGATGCAGCTTGATTTCAGTGGGTTTGCTGTGACAGGATTTTGCAATCAGGCGCATGGAAAAGGTTCAGGGTTCGGATTCAGGAATGGTACCGGTTCCGCACTCCTTGTGCCTTGAACCCTGTACCTTGTGGCTACAATATATACCGGCTTAGATCTTCATCTTCAACAAACTCGCTGAGCTGTTCATTCACGTAAGCCGCATCGATAACAATCGTTTTTTCCACAAGATCCGGGGCGTTATAGGAGATTTCCTCCAGCAAGCGCTCCAGTATGGTGTGCAAGCGCCGGGCGCCAATGTTTTCAATCGTTTCATTAACCTGAAAACCCAATTCTGCAATGCGCTGAATACCGTCGGCGGCAAACGTGATGGACACACCTTCGGTGGTCAGCAAGGCTTGATATTGCTCGGTCAAAGACGCATGGGGTTCGGTTAGAATGCGCACGAAATCCTCGGCGGTCAGGGCATCCAGTTCAACGCGAATGGGAAACCGGCCCTGCAATTCTGGAATCAGATCCGATGGCTTGGTCAGATGGAAGGCCCCGGATGCGATAAACAGGATGTGGTCGGTCTTGATCGTGCCGTACTTGGTGCTGACGGTGCTGCCTTCAACCAGCGGTAGTAAATCCCGTTGCACGCCTTCGCGGGAAACTTCGCCGCCGCCGCCCAGCTCGGAGCGTTTGCAGATTTTGTCGATTTCGTCCAGAAACACAATGCCGTTCTGCTCTACAGATTCTACGGCACGTAATTTAATGTCCTCTTCATTGACCAGCTTGGCGGCTTCCTCTTCCTGTAAAACTTGTAAGGCTTTGCTGACTTTCATTTTGCGGGATTTGCGTTTGCCCGTGCTCAGATTCTGGAACATGCCTTGCAACTGGCTGGTCATTTCTTCCATGCCGGGCGGCGCCATGATCTCGACACCCATCGGTGCAACCTGCACATCAATTTCTATCTCTTTGTCGTTGAGATCGCCCTCGCGCAGTTTTTTGCGCATCTTCTGGCGCGTGCTTTCTTCGGTATCAGAGAGCATGCCGCTCTCGGCTCGGGGTAACAGCACATCCAGAATCCTGTCTTCGGCGGCATCGTTGGCGCGGTGCTGCATCTTGTCCATTTCCGTCATGCGCGTCATTTTGACGGCAGTATCGGCCAGGTCGCGGATGATCGATTCCACATCGCGGCCGACATAGCCGACTTCGGTGAATTTGGTGGCCTCAATTTTAATGAACGGCGCATTGGCCAGGCGCGCCAAGCGTCGGGCAATCTCGGTTTTACCGACACCGGTGGGGCCGATCATTAGAATGTTTTTCGGAGTGATTTCCTCGCGCAAGGCAGCATCAACCTGTTGACGCCGCCAACGGTTGCGCAGTGCGATAGCGACCGAGCGTTTGGCGCTGGCCTGGCCGATAATGTGCTTATCCAGCTCGCTTACGATTTCTTTGGGTGTCATTTGAGTCATGCGTTTACTCTTTAGGTTCTGCGTCCAGTTCTTCTATGGTCAAATTGTGGTTGGTATATATACATATATCACCCGCAATTTGCAGCGATCTTTCGACAATTTCACGGGCGCTCAACTCGGTATTTTCCAGCAGCGCGCGGGCGGCCGCCTGGGCAAAAGCGCCGCCGGAGCCGATGGCCATCAGATCGAATTCAGGCTCTATGACATCGCCGGTACCGGAAAGAATCAGAGAGGTTTTGGCGTCGGCAATGGTCAGCAGCGCCTCCAGCTTGCGCAAGGCCCGGTCGGTGCGCCAGTCTTTAGCCATTTCCACGGCAGCCCGGGTTAAATTGCCGCGGTGTTTTTCCAGCTTGCCCTCGAAGTGCTCAAACAGCGTGAAGGCATCGGCGGTAGCACCGGCAAAACCGGCAATGACCTTGTCGTGATATAAGCGGCGCACTTTGCGGGCGTTGCCCTTCATGACCGTATTGCCCAAAGTGACCTGGCCGTCGCCGCCGATGACCACTTTGTCGCCGCGGCGCACAGAAAGTATGGTTGTACCTCTAAAGCTCACATTCAAATCCTAAAATGACCCAACATAGTGGCGCAATTTTACATGGTCTGAAACTAAATGTGCGAAAAAATGAAATCGATAGCCTGCCGCCCCAAGTCCCGGGTTTTGTGTTTACCGGACATTAAGGAAAATATGCTAGGCTGATTCCCATCTCCAGTACAGGGCGCGCTTATGGAAGCACTTGATCAAATAACAACAACGCTGGCATTGACCATGGGCCTGGCCTGGGCCAGCGGCATCAATCTGTATGCCACCCTTTTTACATTGGGTTATCTGGCCAACACCGGCAATATCGATTTGCCGCCGGATTTACAGGTAGTCGCCAACCCGGCGGTCATGGGCGCGGCCGGGCTGATGTATTGTGTCGAGTTTTTTGCTGATAAAATGCCCGGCGTCGATACCGGCTGGGATGCGATACACACCTTTATTCGCATCCCGGCCGGCGCCATGCTCGCGGCAGGCGCAGTTGGCGACCTGAATCCGGCGGTCGAATTAGCCGCGGCCATACTCGGCGGCGGCCTGGCTGCGGGAGCGCATGCCACCAAAGCCGGAACGCGGGTGCTGATCAATATCTCGCCGGAGCCATTCAGCAACTGGGCGGCATCGGTGAGCGAGGACATCGCGGTGATTGGCGGGGTATGGGCGTGCATTAACCATCCGCTATTGTTTTTAATAGCGCTGGCATTTTTTATCCTGTTCATGATCTGGCTGCTGCCACGGATATGGAGCGAGGTAAAAAAAGTTTTCCGCCTGATTAGCAACCTGTTCTACACAGAAAACCGGCCAGACAAAGTGCCTCCGCCGGAATAAGTTTCATTTTTTTATTGACTACACCAGTATAATCAAGTGTAATGGCGCTCTTTTTGGCGCGCCCAGGTAGCTCAGTCGGTAGAGCAGAGGACTGAAAATCCTCGTGTCGACGGTTCGATTCCGCCCCTGGGCACCATCCAGAAACAGCCCAACAGATTTTACGTTTTGTAAGCAACTCCTCAACAATGCCCAGGTAGCTCAGTCGGTAGAGCAGAGGACTGAAAATCCTCGTGTCGACGGTTCGATTCCGCCCCTGGGCACCATGAATTCCAAAGGCTCCGATCTAATCGGGGCCTTTTTTATTTTTGCCTTCCGGTACTTCTCCGGTCTCGGTGGCGTCTATATCTCTCCGGTTTAGTCATAATGGTTCTGTGCTAATCTCCCATTCTTCGTGTAATGTGGCGGAATAAGAACAAACTCAGGCTTGGATTTACGGCCACCCAAAGCGCAGCTCTTCCTTTGCTTGGTCAATGATCGTTAAGGAGTCATTATGAAATTCTCTTCAAAACTCGCCTTCAAAACATCGTTCTTTGGGTTAATTAGCCTTTGTGCTCACGCCGACGAGAAACGTATCTAGTGCCTGACCGATAAGTAAAATAGCTATTATATAACAACAGCTTGCAGTATAATATCAATAATGAAGATGATGACCGCACCCAACCAGCGGTGCCGGGCCAAAACCTTCAAGCCATTGAAAAACAATAACAATAGAAAACGTCCCGTCAACACCAACAGGGCGGGCCCTGCCAAACCACCCAAAACTCAGGGAAAACTCATGAGAGACACCTTCCCAAGCCAACAGACCATCGGCCAAGTCGACATCGCCGACATCCAGATCGACGTGCGCTCGCGGGACGACATCCCCCTGATCCTGCTCGGCCTCCAGCACATCTATTGCAGCGATGGCTTGCGGGACAAGGTCTTCGAGATCATCAAGGACATCCTGCCGACGCAAGTCGTCGACGGCCAGGCCAAAGTGGTCTCCGCCGAGTTGGGCTGCCCTGGCATGAACCAATGGACCATCCTGGTGCTGGGCTGCTTGCGCCTGTGCCTGAACGCCGACTTTGACCGCATCCACGAGTTGGCCAATCAGCACCGCACCCTGCGGCTCATCCTTGGCATTGCCGAATGGGACGAAAAATCTTCTCCCTACAGACGCTCAAGGACAATCTCACCTTGTTCACGCCGGAGATCCTGGCCCGCATCAACCAGGCGGTGGTGGAGGCCGGCTACGCCCTGCTCGGTAAAAAAAACAGCCCCGCGCCCGCCGCAGGCCGCTGTGACTCGTTCGTGGTGGAGACTGACGTACACTTTCCAACCGACGTCAACCTGCTGTACGACGCCATGCGGGTGCTGCTCCAGCTTTGCGCGCAATTCAGCGCGAAGGGCTGGCGGCAGTTTAAGAACTGCCTGAAGAAACTCAGAAAAGCCATGCGCGTCATCCAGAAGCTCAAACACTCCACCTCCAAGGACGCGGCCAAGCAGCAGGCCAAGGCCGAGCAGATCGCCAAGGCTCACCAGACCTTCATTAGCCTGTCGGCCGCCCACCTAAAGCGCGTCGAAGCGACCGTCGCGCAACTGGCCAGCCAGTGCGCCGTCTGCGCAATGCAACTAGCCAAGCCCCGGCAATTCATCGCCCACGCCCAGCGCCAAATCGGCCAAATCGAGCGCCGCGTGCTCAAGGGTGAGGTCATCCCGCACGATGAGAAAGTCTTCTCCCTGTTCCAGCCGCACACCGAATGGATCGTCAAGGGCAAGGCCGGGGTGCCGGTGGAGTTAGGCCTGCGCGTGGCGGTGGTGGAAAGCAAGGAGGGCTTCATCTTGCACCATCAGGTCATGGAAAAACAAACAGACGACCAGATCGCGGTAAGCATCGTCAAGGAAACGCAACAGCACTTCCCCTCGTTCAAGGCCTGTAGCTTTGACAAGGGCTTCCACAGCCCCGCCAACCAAACCGAGCTTAAGGCGATGCTTGACCAAGTCACCCTGCCCAAGAAAGGCAAGTGGTCTGCCAGCGATGAGGCGCGTGAGCGCGATGGCGCCTTTGTTGCCGCCCGGAAGGCGCACTCGGCCGTTGAGTCCGGCATCAACGCGCTGGAGGTGCACGGCCTGGACAAGTGCCCAGACCACGGCATCGGCGGCTTCAAGCGCTATGTCGCCCTGGCCGTGCTGTCGCGCAACCTCCAAAAGATCGGTCAGATCAAGCGCGACGCCGAACGCGAGCGTCTGGCTCAGGAGCGGGAGCGGGAGCGGCTACGACAGCGCCAGCAAAAGCTCGCCGCCTAAGTTTTTTAACCGCGGTATTGCGGCAAGACAGGCAAGCTGCGTCCGGAATCCCGAGAGCTTGCCCCTGCCGGATGGATTGCAAGCTTTTTAGTCGATAAGCACCACAAGAAAGCCGTTAGCCTTCCAGCTTCCGCGTGAATTTTGGCACCTTTTGCTGTGAGGGCGGTTATTTTTGGCTTTTTCGGTCAGGCACTATCTATCAGACAGATTCACTCGGAAACATCCAATACCATAAACTGTCGTTCATTATTCAAAAGGACGGTCGGATAATTCAAACTGATCCGGTCGGCAATAAGCAGTTCGATAAGCAGCAATTTCAAATCAAAGGAGACAAGACTTATCCAGTCGCTTCATCGTGGCCATTAAGTTCAGATCCCGCTTGGCTTTCTGTTGGCTTTGAACGAGTGCCACGGCTGAGAACCACTTCGCGCGTATGGCCTGCTCGATTAACTGACCTGCGATGCGGACTTTTGGGTAACCGGTGAGCGCCGATCCGGCTTGTTGCAAAGAGGGCATATTGAGCGAACTCGGATTGTCACTCCGGCTGTTTTTTGCGCCGCGCTGTTATAAACAAACTTTATTCAGGGTTATTAAAACCGGGGCCAATTCATTAACCTTATAAGCGCGATCATCCAGCAGATACATGCGCAGCCGCCGCTCGCCTCGCATGACATAGAGGATGTATGCGACCTAATTATGGAAACTGTTCAAGTTGACCAACACTGGCAAATACTTGTTTAACCGAGCGGCGAGCCGCTTCAACTTTATCCAGCGCTATATATTCTGTAATGTCATTTAGGTCAGAAAGGGCGGGGTCTGTCCAGATTATTTGAGCCATTTGCTCATTTTTTCGATGGCTTCCGCTTGGCTAAAAACACGATTTTCAAAAATGGCCTTTTCACCTCTGGCTATCCCTTCAAGAATGCTCATCCGGGATTGCATAAGCTCGAAATCATCGACATCGATGAGGTATGCCGATGGCTGGCCATGTTCAGTGATTTGCACAATATTTTTGGGGCTACATTGCGTGATTTTCCTTAGGAACGCGTATCAAATAACTTGCGCAATTCTGAAAAACCATTTTTTGCGTAGGTGCGGATTCATCCGCACGGTGCGAATAAATTCGCACCTACACTTGCTCAACTTATTTCGTGTGTATTACTTGGCTATTCTCTATGGTATGTCTTTCGATTTTATTGCCACCGGATTTTTCAATACCAGACATTCAAGATCAAATATTTTCGATGATTTGAAATTTCCTGTTCGACCCGGATTTCCGAATGGCAACGGATCAAGGGAAAATTCGATACCAGCGAATAAACTGGCACAACAGTCCAAAAGTAGCCATTTAAACAAATTAGATGACTGTTCAGCATGGCGGAAACCCTCCGTAGGAGCGACGCCACGTCGCGATTTGAAGCTGGCACAACAGACCAAAAGGAGCCATTTAAAAAAATTTATGGACTATTCTGCATGGCGGAAACCGTCCGTAGGAGCGACGCCCGCGTCGCGATTTGAAGCCTTCGATCGTGCGTGGGCGCCGCTCCAACAGCGAATCTTGCCATTCAGAGCAACTCCAAACCCCTCAAAATTGATAGACTGAACATTTGCAAAAATTAACAGTTAACCCCTCTGCATATAATCCTTACCAAAATGCTCCGTTGAAATGGTTTATTTTTTGTGATTCAATTCGCAAAAAATAAAAAACGCCAAACCTATCGCAAGGTAGGGACAGAAAGTTGCGGATCCTCTGATCCAGGAAAGCCGGACTGCCGAAAGTGACCATCGATATGGCCGCGTAGGGAGCCCGGCTTTTTTTTGTTTGTACAAAAGCCGGTTTGCGTCCAAATGCCAAGGTAGGCTGTTTCGATGTATGAAGAAGAAAATAAAAACAACAACAATCAACAAACCGTAAGGTGCGTCATATGGAAAGTAATTTACAAAAATCGAGCCTAATGGAATGGTCCGCCCCACTTCCTAAACGGCCTCAAATGGGCCAAGATGTTAGTTTTCAAGCAAACATCAAAACAGAAGTGAGGCAAACCATGAATAATCATAACGCAAAAGGAACCCTGACAGTGTTGGGAATTGATTTAGCGAAACAAAGCTTCCAACTCCACGGAGTGGATAAAGACGGCCAAGTAGTACTCAAGAAGAAGCTAAGAGCTTATCCATAAATAACTTGATAAATTTCAGATTATTGGAAAATAATTGCACATTTGGGTTTTATAAGAGGTTGCAATTTCTTGAAAAGGTAACAAAGCTGGAAAGTATCGGATGATTTTTGGGCAAGAGTGGAACAATTGATTCCAGAGCGGAAAAGGCATTCAACAAAGGACTATAAACGCAAGCCAGGTGGAGGCAGAAAAGCCCAAAACCCGCGAAAAGTATTTGAGGGGATTCTTTATGTTTTGCGCACAGGTTGTCAATGGAAAGCCCTGCCTAAAAGTGACTATGGTAGTGCCAGTGCTGTTCACAGGTATTTCCTGGAATGGCAGGCATCAGGCATGTTTGAAAAGTTATGGCGTGCCAGCTTATTGGAATATGACGAACTGGAAGGCATTGCCTGGGAATGGCAAAGCCTTGATGGGGCAATGGTTAAGGCGCCGTTAGCACTGGAATCGGTGGGCAGAAACCCTACCGACCGAGGTAAAAACGGTAGTAAAAGAAGCCTGTTAACCGATGAAAAGGGATTGCCCTTAGCCCTCGTGATCAGTGGTGCGAACACCCATGATGTCAAGTTACTGGCTGATACCCTGGATGGGATTATTATCGAGCGTCCTGACCCGGACACTCTCAAACAAAACCTTTGCCTGGATGCTGGCTATGTGGGCGAGCCGGCTCGGCGCGAGATTGAGGAAAGAAGCTATATCCCTCATGTCAGGCCACGAGGTGAGGAAATTGCAGAAAAAGACAAAAACCCTGATTTCAAGGCTAGACGGTGGGTGGTTGAAGTTTGTCATTCGTGGTTTAACCGGTTCAGAAAACTCTTGGTGCGCTATGAAAAAATGGACCGTAGCTACCTCGGCTTACTTATGCTGGCTGCTTCTATTATCGCCTTACGTAAAATACGGCCAAAAAATCAAGTAAATATTATTTATGGATAAGCTCTAAGCCGCAAGCAATTGAGCGCTTTCGTAGCCAACTTGCCGGTTTGTTTAATAGGACTTGAGGCTTGTGGAGGCGCCCATCACTGGGTGAGGCTATTGACAGAAATGGGGCATACGGTACGCATGATGGCGCCACAATTCGTCAAACCCTATGTCAAATCAAACAAAAATGACGCCGTGGATGCAGAAGCCATTTGCGAAGCCGTTCAACGGCCCAGCATGCGTTTTATACCGGTCAAGAGTATTGAACAACAAGATATCCAGAGTTTGCACCGAATTCGCAGCCAACTGGTCGGTAGACGCACTGCTCAGGGGAACCAAATCCGGGGATTGTTGCTGGAATATGGCATTGTGATTCCCAAAGGGATGAGTTACGTCAGAAAATTTCTGCCTGACATTTTAGAGGATGGAGAAAACCTATTGTCAGCTCTATTTCGAGAGCAACTGAGTGGTCTCTACGATGAAATGGTACATCTTGATGACAGGATCAGCACCTTAGAGCAGAGCTTGAAGACGATTGGCGAGCAAAATGCAGACTGCAAGCGACTGCTGACGATTCCAGGAATCGGATTAATGACAGCCACGGCTCTGATAGCGGCTGTGGGTGACATCAGCGTCTTTAAGAGTGGCCGAGAACTTGCGGCATGGTTGGGACTGGTTCCACGGCAACACTCCACAGGCGGCAAGCCGACCTTGCTGGGTATCAGCAAACGAGGAGACAGCTACCTTAGAACTCTGTTGATTCACGGAGGAAGGGCCGTTGTCAGGTGTGCTCACAAGCATCAAGATAAACGCAACCAATGGGTGGGGGAAGTTGAGACGCGGCGAGGAAAGAATATCACGGCGGTAGCTGTCGCCAATAAAAATGCACGGATAGCCTGGGCATTGCTGACCAAGAAAGAAGATTATCAGGTGGCGATGGCATGAAAAGCATGAATTTAAGAGCTCAAAAGGGGCTTCGCCCCTCGCCGCACGGCTTACCCCACCCTCGCCGGGAGGCAGGGGCCGGCAGTTTCCGGCCCCTGCCAACAGGGTAATGCCGGATTTGGGCGAGTCAAGGACTACTCGACGCCAGCGTCTGCGTTCCTCCTTGACTCGCCCAAATCCGGCGTAGTGATAAGAGTAACGATAAGATTGGAAGTAAAGCAAAACAAAAGTAAAAATGATGACCAGGGCTACGAAAGCGTCAGCAAAGAATTGTGTGGAAAAATTGAAGTGATGGCATAAAAGGTAACACCTGCATCCCTGAGAACCTGCTGGGGTCTAGGGCCCATTGAGGCCGATACTCTGATAAGGTCGGGATGCGCGAATTCCATCAGGGCCAGAGGGATTAGACAACCTCATACAAAGGCCGGATATATGGGTGCAATATTTCTTTATGTTAAGACCAAATTTTTCTTGCAATACGGGGCGGACCATATATGACCCCAATACTCCTCTTTTTCAGAGAGTTAAGTAGACCATGAAAATCCAGTTAAACTTCGCAATTCTCCTCGCTTTAGTTTTGGTTGGTTTGTCGTCTTGTGGAAACGATTTATCGCGAGATAAGGCGGCCTCGCTCATTGTTGATGCGCGTGAATTTCCCAAGGCAGAATCCAACGAAATATCCAAAGTGTTCGTTGTAAAAGCCTGGGTTGATGGTTTTACTCCAGGTATTTGCCGGCGATTCCCTGAATTCGCAAAGGACAGCGCAAAACTACAAGCGCTTCAGGCAAAACAACTCATTAACATTTCCGAACGATCAGTCAGACAGAATGATTGCAACCATATATTTGCTGACATCTCGCTGACGTAATCGTTCAGCCCCCACCTCAAAAAGTAGCAAAATAAGCCAAAAGATGAAAAGCTATAGGGTATGACATTGAGCGATCGAGACCTTAGCCAACTGGACACAGACTATCTGGATGATTTGCCAGAGGGGCAGTTGCGCCCATTGAGTAAGCAGTTATTGGTTGATCTAAAAGCAGCACGGGAACGGCTTAAACAATCGCCAGAGACGAGTTCGCGACCGCCGTCCTCACGAGAACCCTGGCAAGCGAGTGCGCCGCCTACCCCTGATGTCGTAGATAATCCGTCAGCAGCGGATGAACACGCGCCCGATCCGACCGCCCCAGGCCAAGACTCAACGCAAGCGGTGACTGTTGCTGCATCGGTGCCCGAATCTAAAAGCACTGCAGACACCGCTCAACCCAAAAAAACCGGACGGCAACCTGGCAGTTTGGGTCACAGTCGCTCGCTCACACTGGCGGTGACGAAAACGCTGCAGCATCATCCCGAGTGCTGCGCCAATTGTCATAACGCCTTTCCGCCAGGGACCGCCTATCGCGTGTGGACAGGACGTTACGAATTGGAGCTGGAAAGCGGCAGTGCGGAGGCACCGAAGTTACAGATTGAACATATCCGGCATGAATACCTGTCGGCAACCTGCGCGTGTGACCACGAAACTCAGGCGATGCCGGGGCGGTGCGCTGATGACCCTGAATGGGTCGTGTCGTTGACTGAATGGCATTTATGCGGCCCTCGTTTAGTCAGTTTTCTGGTCTGCCTCGCCTTATATCTGCGCGTATCGCGCCGTAAAATCCAGGCGTTTTTGCGTGATTGGCTGGGGATTGACTTGAGTACCAGCACGATTAATCAATGTATTCATGAAGCGGGACGTGCGGTAGCGCCGGTGGTCGATGAGCAATTGATCGCTGAACTCAACACCAGCGTGTTGTTGCATATTGATGAAACGCCCTGGAAAGAAGCCGGAAAATTGTTCTGGCTGTGGGTGTTTGTGAGCGCGCATACGGTGGTTTACCAAGTCGGCAAGCGCCATCGACTGGTCGTGCAACAGCTATTAGGGACTGCGTTCAACGGCTTTCTGATGACCGATGGCTTCAGCGTCTATCGCATCTTTCCCAAGCGCTTGCGTTGTTGGGCACACCTGGTGCGTAAAGCCCGCGCCTTGCATCAATGTCTGGATAGCCAAGGCCAAGCCTTTGGCGAAGCCCTGCTGCTGGCCATGATTCTATTGATGCGCAACATTCATCAACTCCGCGAATCGCCAGAAGACGCCGATGCCCTCAGGGCGCAAAACCAAACCCTGCTGGATTGGCTACGCACATTGTGCGAAACGCATCGAACCGTTGCCCACGAAGACAGCCGAAAATTAGCCGGCGAATTTCTCAATGACTGGGATGCTATTGTGCGCGTGATCGAAACGCCGTCACACCCCTTGACCAATAATGTGGCAGAGCGCAGTTTGCGGCATTGGGTCTTGTTGCGCAAAATCACTTTTGGTTCGCGTACGGCACAAGGGAGTCGGGTGATCGCGTTGCTGGCCAGCGTGATCGATACCGCGCGCTTACGACAATTGAATCCCTGGAATTTTATTGCACAGGTGCTGGCAAATCGACGTAAAAACCAACCCGCACCTCGTTTGCCTATGCCTCTGGTTGGATAATGCAAACAGGGGGCTAAACGATTACTCGCTGACTGACGAAGGCCGCCGCTACTTGATCAGCGAAACAGATACAGATTTTGTGGTGAAAACCGCGGAAATTACAGTTGATGAAGTCACCGGCATACGAACCAATAAAGACCAGAATGCGGCAATTGCTGATTACACGTTAAAGAGAATTAATGTCACGCCATTTGCGTCGGATAACCAGGAATTACCTAAAGGTGGTCAGGCTCAATTAGTGCTGTATGACGATGGCTGGAGAGTCGATTAACTATGTTTGGGATGTCTTTTTCAAAAAAAATTGGCACAGAAAACTAAAACTCAGCAAATAACTGATAACCAAAACCAATCGAGTTGTGGAACCCAATGCTTAGATATTTTATTGTTGTAAAAATTATAAGCCTTTTGGCTATGTCTATATGCCAAGCTGATGAGATCTACGATCAATCGGTTATAATGCAAATAAATCAGTACCTTACTTCCAATACATGTATTGAAGAATGTACATTCCAGATTCAATCATCAGGCATAGGAATGGATGTTGATTTAACAAGGCTTATAATCGATTTAAACTCCGATGGTGAGCCAGATTATATTTTGAGTTCTAGAGATAACTGCGGAGCGTCTAACTGCATAGAAGCATTACTGGCGAGCAATAATAAAAAACTAATAAAGGTTTTTGAAGGTCAAGGCATCGCCTATTTTTCCCAAAGCACAAACGGCTTTCGAGACCTGGTGGAAGGTAAACGGGGCCCAGGCCAGCCAAGTTATGGAGGTACTGGCAAGATACCGGTTTATCGATGGGATGGTGAACGGTATATTGAAAGTGGCTCAATTGATGACCAGACGTCCAAAGTAACATCAATTCACACTGACCTCAGCGCTGAACCTCAGAAACAGGACAGAATAGAAAGTTCTGATCAATGTATCGGAAAAACTTTTAATGTTCAAAAAGGGGAAACAATTTGCGGCTTTCTTTTGGACAGCAAAGGAATGTTGCATTACAAAAATAAGAAAGTATCTGATCCGATTGTTGTTACTTACTCTTCAGATGGGTCACTGTACTTAGCCGATTCCCTGATAATTTATCCGTCTTCTCCTTCAGGCCGTTATTATTATATTAAGGCTTGTCAACATTTCTCTCTTGGAAACGAATGCTGGTCACAATGGTTGCTTGACTCTACTCTAAACAAATTTCAAAGCACATCTATTGGTCATTATGGCGCCCATCCAGAAATTTACTGGAATAAAAATGATCGGTTTGCAGCGTTGTTTTATTCAGATGAAGGCCAGGATCAAATTCACATCTTGGATGCAGAAACTGGAAAAACCTGGCAATTTCCTGATTGGAATAAACATGATTCTAATTTCATGGCTATTGATAAAAAATCCTTCGCTTGGATTGATTCAAACTCATTCAATATCGACGCTGCCATTTGCAAAGAAAGTAAATTAGCGCCTTCAGGTTGCAGTGACAACATCTCGAGTGCCTTAAAGACAAAAACTGTTTTTAAAATCCAAGCAGACAAACTATATCCATCGACAAATGATTTGTTAGAAACTAAAATTAGTGCTGACCTTTTGATCAAAATCGACAAAGCTCTTTCTATTCTCCCTAAGCCGTCAGAATATCTGTATGAAACGACCAGTTTACGAGGAAAGATTGTTGGAACGTGGACCGAAATGACGGCAGGTATTCTGGGAACCAGAGATCTGCGCGTCGCTTATGATAACTTCTATCAATCGGCAGTCGATTATATCGTTTTGGATGAGATAAATTTAATTCGTGCTCGAAAAGCAGCATTAGACAATGATGTTGATGCTGCAAACCACCTGTTTGAAGCGGCTCAACGCTACGAGAGTCAGTTTTTTCTGAATGATAAAGCCGCTATTGAATCGTTTCTCGGAAATATTGATGCGGCAGCGATCTTAGCAAAAGGCATATATGAAGGCTCAAAGGCAGCCACGATTTATGGCAGTAGCATGCTGCTGGGGCCGGTTGGAAGTCGAGTTGTAGATACGATTTTCGATACGACTGACTTTGCTGTGACGGCATCAGATAGTGGATTGACTCACGCAACGAAAAACCTGGTGGCAGACAAGATTACTGAAATGATTTTCAGCCAGGCCGCGGTGACGACTCTAGGAGGTAAGACTTTGAAGGATGCGCTCGATAAAGGGGTTACCAAGGTAATAGGTAACGCTGAAATATACCGAATCGTTAGTGAGGTAGTTAATAAACCAGATTTTGCCAAGGGCTTCATGAAGTTCATGGCTAAGTCGGGGTCACATGTGGTCACCAATATAACCGAGGATCTGGTTAATAAGATCGTTTTGGCCGTCATGGAGGGAATTGCCAACAAAGCGCCATCACTCACCGATTGCGGCAGCGAAACTTGGCAGAGGTATCTATTACAGTATAACGAAGTGGTGCAAGCAACCATCATAGGAGGTTTCAGTTTTAATACCATCTGCCAAGCGCATGACGCCTGTTACGGTGATTGTCAGACGGATAAGTCCGATTGTGACAAAAACTTGCTTTCAGATGCTGAAAGAGTATGTGAGAGTATTCAGAACAAAGCGTTGTGTATTGCAGATGCAAAGCTGTACTTTGACGCTGTGTCTAAAGTAGGTGATTTGGCTTTTTCAAGGGCTCGAGCGAATTGTCCAACTACTTCCGCCCCCTCCATTCAAACAAACATGGCTACCCCTTCAAGGGATACAGCCAAAGAACCGGCTAAAAATGATTGTCAACAGCAATTCAACTATTCATCCGCAGTTACAGGCGGTGGTGCACAAAGCGCACTATCTAAATATGCTTTTGACCAAAGAGAATGCCAGTAACGCTCATCAATTTAATCAAACACTATGAAGCTCTTTATTACCACGCGGGACGGGATTTGCAACCGCGTCCCAAACAAACGTTTTGACCATTTTCCAAAGCAAACCTAAACATTATAGGGGAATATAAATGACGCGAATTTTATTGACTACAGCTTCTCTGCTTATGCTGACGGGTTGCCTATCACCGGCGCAAGTCGCGGAAACAAACGCGCTAAAAGGCCAGGTTGATACCGTAAGGCTGATCTCGCCGGAGCAGGCGCAGAAATGCACCTACATTACTCAGGTTAGCGCCATTGCGGGGTTGTCTTTCTTCGGTGGTTTGCCGGCAACCGAAGAGACAGCGATGGAACGGCTCAAGATCGAGGCGTTGAAAAAAGGCGGCAATGGCATGCGTATCGCCGACCGCCTGCTCGACAAAGGCCGCGGCGGCGCCGACCAGACCCGTCTTACGCTCTATGGGGACATCTACAAATGCTCCGAATTATGACGTTATCTTGAGCAGGACGGGATTTGGAATCCCGTCCCAAACGTTTGATGATGTCATCTTAATAAACTCTGCGGAGGCAAACATACCCGCTTCTGCTTTTTGATACACTTGCTCGCGATACAATTAAAAAGGAAGTGCCATGCCGTCCAGACGCGTAGCCACTGGGCTGAATGCTGGAAGTTACTACCTCACGCTAACCGTTCAACGTTGGTATTATTTGTTTGACCGTTATAACCGCTGGCAGATCATGTCCGATTCGATCCGTTATTGCCAGGATAACAAAGGGTTGGAAGTGAACGGTTATGTTTTTATGTTGAACCATATCCATCTCATAGTTACTTCACCGGATATGGCGGGATTTTTACGAGACTTCAAACAATTCACTACCGCTAAATTCAAAGCCAATCTCGAAACCACGGAGCCGAGTGTTTTGAAACTGTTTATTGATGCACAGGGAAGTTACCGGTTTTGGATGGAAACTAATGCACCGAAGAAGATAGAAAATCCTGCTTTCTATCTTCAAAAGCTTAACTATATTCACGAAAATCCAGTACGAAAAGGTTACGTTTCTGCCCTGAGCATTGGCTTTGGTCATCGGCCAATCCGGCTTCGCCACTCCTTACCAAGTTGCTTGCGACATGATGCGCCGCGCTTGACGACTGATAGCCGGACGGAGCCTGTTGTCCCGTTCGAAAAGTATTGCGTCGGCATATGTATATAGCCGCTTAGCTTAGGCATCTTAAAAACGTTAGGGACGAGGTTACAAACCCCGTCCCGCTTGGAGTTAGACGGACTTGAATATCTTATTTCATGGAAGTTCCTTAGCTAAACAGCCCCCAATTAAACGCGATTAGGAGGCGTATATGGGTAGCATTGATAAATTGATTTTGAAAATTTTGAGTGGTACCTCTGATGCTAATATTGGTTTTGATGAGCTATGCAATATTTTAAGAAATTTGGGCTTTGATCTGCGCATAAGAGGTAGTCATCATCTTTTCAGAAAGGATGGCATTGAGGAAAAAGTTAATTTGCAAAAAGATGGCGCTAAAGCAAAGCCTTACCAGGTTCGTCAAGTACGCAATATACTGGTCAAATACAAACTTACCGGGGAATAATAATGTTTAAGTATGAAACAATTATTTATTGGAGTGAAGAAGATCAGGCCTATTTGGCCGAGGTTCCTGAGTTATTGGGTTGTGTGGCGCATGGCGATACCTATGAGAATGCTCTTTATAATATTAAAGAGGCTATCCAGCTTTGGGTTGATACGGCCTATGAGTTTGGTGAGACCGTCCCTGTGCCGAAAGGCCGGAGACTTATGTACGCCTAGCCGAAAACGTTAGGGGCGGGGTTGCAAACCCCGTCCCGCTTCTGTATTTTGCAAGGTGCTTGATTGAACTGTCATTTCGACCAACGGGAGAAATCTACTAAGCCCTGAAACATGGTGAGCCTTAAGATTCCTCGCTCTGCCCGGAATGACACTTGAGGCTGAATACTTACTTTTAATCAATAAATACGTTAGGATTTAAATTGGAAACAAGGCATCGTTTTCAAAGGCAATGACCCATTTGGTTTGTTTGTAAAATCCAAGGAAATCGATGTGCTACAGCAATATACCATAGAGTTTCGCAGCTCCTTTACTCGGGCCATTACCCGTACCGATTTAACTGTGGGACAGGAATATAGTGCAGGCGGTAGCTCAAGCAGTGATGTAATTCTCGAAGGTCAGGATATAGCGGAACAGCACGCCAGGTTAATCCTTGGCCCTGATGGTTTGTATGTCACCCCCATCGCGCAAGCTCAAATTTCAATCAATGGACAGGTTATTGATAAGAAGACTCTGCTCGCTGATGGCGACTGGCTTGCTCTCGGCTCAAGTCTGTTTCAGATCAATTTTCCGGATCATTCAGCGTTTACGCCTTCCCTTTCCGCTCCATCGCAAGCAAAACCGGGCATCCTAACCATAGGACGCATGCCGGAATGCGACCTTGAAATCGCATCGCCGCTGGTGTCCCGCGAACACGCCAAACTCTATTGCGATCATGACGCTGTTGAGATTGAAGACCTGCACAGCACCAACGGGACTTTTGTCAACGGACGGAAGTTGACAGGACGGCTGCGTTTAACACAGGGTGACCGCGTTTCAATCGCTTCCTTTGCCTTTCTATTCACAGGGCAATCGCTGGAACCGATCGATACCTCAGGACGGGTTCGCGTCGAAGTGCGGGGGCTATGCAAAGAGGTCGTCGATCGATCAACCCGGCAAACGCGGCGTTTGCTGGACGATATTAGCCTTGCGATTGAACCGGGAGAATTTGTGGTTATTTTCGGCACCAGCGGTTCCGGAAAGTCGACATTGCTCGACGCCCTTAATGGACGCCGCCCGGCGACCAGCGGTAAAGTTCTTTATAACGGGATTGATTTATATAGCTCTTTTGATGCCTTTCGCGCCACCATAGGCTATGTTCCGCAACAGGACATCGTGCATCGCAAGATCACCATTCAACACGCGCTTGAATATACGGCGCGTTTACGGCTGCCGCCGGATACCTCGGATGAGGAAATCGGAAGCTATATTGGCGGCGTACTTGATAAAGTCGGCTTGGGCGATAAATTAACACAGCCTATAGACACGCCAGCCCCGTTAAGCGGCGGCCAGCTCAAACGGGTGAGTCTGGCTGTGGAATTGGTGGCTAACCCGAATATATTGTTTCTGGATGAGGTCACCAGCGGTCTGGATGCCGGTACTGACAAGCGTATGATGCGGCTGTTCGCCGATCTGGCCGCCGATGAAAAAACCGTGATTTGCGTGACGCATACGCTGGAAAATATTGACGTGTGCCACCAGGTGATTCTGTTGCATAAGGGTAAACTGGTTTATTTCGGTCCGCCCAGGGAAGCTGCCAGCCACTTTGGTGTCCAGCGGCTTTCAGACGTGTATGACCTGCTGGAGTCCAGCCCCGCTAATCTTTGGGCGGATAAATTCCGCGATTCTGCTTACTATCATACGTATGTCCTGGGGCGCTGTACGCATGAGACAACAACTAATGAGCAGACCAACCCGTTGACAGCCCTCAATGCCGTTAAACGCAGCCGATGGTTAGACGGGCGGCAAACCGGCACGCTGATGCGCCGCTATCTTGATCTAATTTTTGCCGACAAGAAAAATCTGCTTATCCTTTTATTACAAGCGCCCCTGATAGCCATCATCATCGGCCTGGTGTTCAATATTGACAATGGACTGCCCGCAGAGCGCGCGGAAGCCGAAAGCAAGATTTTTTTCATCCTGGTGTTGTCTGCGATCTGGTTTGGCACGCTTAATTCGGCGCGCGAACTGGTGAAAGAGCTGCCAATTTATTTAAGGGAGCGCTCCGTTAATCTTGGTATTGCCCCTTACCTGATCAGCAAGCTGCTGCCCCTGGCTACACTCTGCCTGATTCAGTGCGCACTGCTCATGGGAATAGTCTCGCTAATGGTGTCGCTGCCCGGCAGTTATTTGGAACGGGTCATTGCTTTATTTATGGCCGCCATGGCTGCAACCTGCATGGGGCTTGCAGTGAGCGCATTTGTAGACTCCAATGACAAAGCCGTCGCCACGGCGCCTATTTTACTGATTCCTCAGGTCGTGCTGTCCAATGCGGTCGTCATCTTGAGCGATGCCGGTTTATGGGTGGCGAAAGCCTGCATCATTTCGTTTTGGGCGCTGGACGCAATGAAAACAACCCTGAGTCTTGAGAGCCGAACGGTTCAATACCCGATGACGGAAAAGCTCATTGTTCCCATTTCCGGCGCTTATGGCTCCGATCTTGCCATGGTAGCCGTTTTAGGCGCCGCGTTTTTAGCCATTGCCGTATTGGGTCTTAAGCTCAAGGACCGCAGAAAATGAATAACGTTGTCAATTCTGAGAACCGTATTTGTCCGGTGTGCGGCACGGCCACTGATATCGACATTTTAAGCAAGCGCGACTACCGTTGTCTGCAGTGCAATTTGGAACTGGCGCATCTTGACGTTGCGGCCAATGGCGTCATCAGAGGCATTTTCGGCTGGTTGCACAATGTGGGCAGCATCATTGAAGATCGTTACCGTGTGTTGTCCGTCTTGGGTAAGGGTGGGTTCGGTGCCACCTACCTGGTTGAAGATCTTCGCCTGAGCGGCAAACGCCGTGCGATCAAGGAAGTGCCTGAGCTGCTGTTCGACGAATATGAAACCACCTTGTTAAGCCGATTGAATCATCCTTCCATTCCCGACATTATCGATCGCAATGTTGCGGACGGTATGGTGTATCTGGTGCTGGAGTTCGGCGGCAGTAAAACCTTGGGCAGCGAGCGCAAACAATATCAAGGCCGCATTCCGTTGGCCAGGTTAATGCCCTGGATGCGTCAATTGTGCGAGGTGTTGATTTATTTGCATTCGCAAAATCCTCCGATCATTCACCGCGATCTCAAGCCTGACAATATTTTGCTGGATGAAAACGGCCGGATCATGTTGATCGACTTTGGCATTGCCAAGGAAGCGACTCCGGCGACCATGACGCGCACCATCGGCCGCGCAGCTACGCATGGCTTCAGTCCGCCTGAACAGGCGATGGGTACAGGCACCGATGAGCGCTCGGATATTTATTCCTTGAGTGCAACCTTCTACGCCTTATTGACGGGTGAAAATCCGCCGGCCGCGCATGAACGCGTTGCCGGCAAGGAACTCTTGCCGCCGTCGCAATTCGTTCCCGGCCTATCGCCATTACTGGAATCCGTGCTGCTGCGAGGGTTGACTCTTAATGTCAATCATCGCCAGCAAACCGTGAAGGAATTCAGTGTAGCTTTGGAAGCCATAGATACGGAACTCTCTGCATCGGCGACTCACAGCACCGGGTATACCGAGCGAACTGTTATGATCAGCAAGAGGACCAGCGCTACAGTGCTACATCCTCCCAGCCTCAAATTGCCCAGTGAACCCATTGCTTTGGATCAATCGATCCAGTTACCCCAGGATCCCACTTCGACACCGCTTCAGGCGAGTCCGAACAAAAATGTCATGTTGTTAATACTGGCGATTGTTATCTTTCTGGCTACGGCGATCACCGGAGGTTATTTTTTTTGGCCCAAAGCGACGACAGAAAAAGAGGAACTGGTTTCAGGTCAACCCAAAAATGCAGCCGCTTCAATGGTTGTGGTGCCGTCCCCAACTGTTTCCGGCAGCGATACGCCGCTTGCGCCAGACACTCCGGCGGTAACTTCAACAGCGGCGATAGCGCCAGGGACATCCAGCCCTGCGTTAACGCCAACCCCGCCAGCACCCTCAATGGGGAAAAGCCAACCTACGGGATCGGCTGCTACGGCGTTCGATGAGGAATTAATGAAGAAATTTGGAAGCGCCAAGGATCAACCGGTTCAGGAGACGCCTCCTCCGGCTGTCAAGGTTGCGCCCAAACCCAAAGTTATTGCTGCACAGAAAAGAAGAGATGACCCGCCCAAACAAGTGATTACTAAAAGAGACGGAAACTGCTCGCCCATCACAAAATAAGGGTACCAGTAAAACAGGATCAAGTCCCGGCTGGCTGGATGAGTTTAGTGGCAGTGCCAGCCGGCGGCAGTGAAGCTTTTTTGGAAGGTGCCTAATTGAACTGTCCTTTCGACCAACGGGAGCAATCTTAAGCGCTGGAGCATGAGCACTGGCTTCAAGATTCCTCGCTCTGCTCGGAATGACACATGATGCTGAATAGTTACGTTTTTTGAAGCAAATCGATAAGTTTTCTGTATTGGCAAGGCAAATGTAACGGCCGGATCATCGGCCATCAAATAAAGATATTTTTCATAACAAGCACGTAAAAACAGGGGAACAAGATGTTAAGACATAAACAGCCACAAAACATAGATCATGTTTCGAATATCCATAAAATCAGACTTTTTTTCACACTCATAACCGGCCTGTTTCTGTTGTCGGTGTCATCAGCCTCTTATGCATGGGAGCGCCGATCCCGGTGCATACGGCCTGAAGATTTACCGGGTAAATTCAGGTTTATATCCCTACGTTCAGGTGTATTTCCGCACTTTCGACCAAAATCAGCAGCCGCTTGTCAATTTGAACGCCATGAATATCGGTCTCATGGTTAAGGGAAAAGCCTATGATCCGATGAAACGCCAATATCAAATCAATTCGATCAGACAGCGTCAGGAAGCCACCCGTTCGGTATTGGTGCTGGATGCCAGCAAATCCATGGCGGGAGCACCGTTCATGACGGCTTTAAAAGCCGCCGTGCGGTATATCGACAGCAAGCGCCCTCAGGACGAAGTGGCTATTCTGTCCATACGGGACACCAAAACGGGCTATGATGTTGTCTCTGAATTCGAAAGGGATCCCGGCGCACTGGGACGCAGACTGGTGGATGTCAAAGCGGACGGTAACAAAAGCCGCATCTATGACAGTATCGGTGCGGCCATGCAAATGTGCGGCATGTCGGCACAGGGCTCGGTAACGCCGAGTGCCGAAAACTATATCGTATCGTGTTCTATAGTGGTGTTTTCGGATGGTTTCGATGAAGGCAGCGCGTTATCTCGTGAAGAGCTGAATGGCCGTATTACCTCTCTGAATATTCCAGTACCGGTTTACTCACTGGCTTATACGAAACAAAGTAAGCATTTCAAAAATCTGGAATCACTTTCCAAAAACTCGTTCGGTATTTACTATTTGATTGGTGATGCCGTAGATCGTATGCAACAGACAGTCGAGCAAATTCAAAATATCATCCAAAGCGATTACGTAGTGACGTTCCGCTCGGTGATACCGGTCGATGGCGAAGAACATGCCATAAAAGTGGGCGTGGAGTATCCTTCCGGTAGCGGAAAATTCTATTATGAAAATGCCAAGATGGAAGCTATTGAAGCGCCTCCGGTTCCCGCGGTAGTGCAACAACTACAAGCGATGGAAGGCTACTTTCCAGCGCTTCCTCAAGGTGCAACGCCTTATTTTGACAAACCTGCAGCTCCCTAGAATGCTTTTTGCTAGGAGTCGATATGAAAAAGCCAAAATTAAAAATCATTGCTTTCGTCTGCTCGGGAACCCTGCTGACCGGCTGCGCTACCATGGAGCAATCGGCGGGTCTCGCCGCCCTGGGCTGCGCGGGTGTTGGTATATTAACCGGGGTGCTGACGAAAAATGCGGGAATTGGCGCCGGAGCGGGAGCAGGCTGTGCTTTAATTGCCGGGATCGGTATTTATAACTACCATTCCAAGCAAACACGGACTGTTCAGGAGGATCAGCAAATTTATGGTTATACCGCACCCGTAAACACTACCGAAGTTAAAATCCGCAATGCCACCGCTGTCCCCGAAATCGTTAAAGCCGGCGACACGCTAAAAATCGGCATGGATTATTCGGTCATGGCGCCCAAAGGTACCGCGGATGTTAATGTCCAGGAAACCATGGTGCTTAAACAGGATGGCAAAGTTCTAAAATCGCTCAGCGAGCGTCCTGTAACCAGGCCTTTGGGTGGCGGCAGCTCTGAAGTCGATTTTAAGATCCCGGCCAACATGCCGCCCGGCACTTATGTCATCGAACAAAAAGTGCAGGCGGGCACCAGTTACGATGTCCGCCCGGCAGTATTCGTCGTGGGTTCCTAGACAACATTGATGGCTTCACCTGAGACACATTCAATAGCGGCATCACGTTTGACGCTGATGCCGCTTTTTATTGGGCGGTGTTTCCCTGAGAAACTCAAGGCACATCCAGAACAGAGCGCAACTTTATGAAAAACTCAAAGCTTAAAATTATCCACTTTGGTCTGCCCGGTCACCGGGCTAACGGCTTGTGCCAGGGTGGCACAATCTGCAGAACCAGCACATTAATCGCATTGCCACGGAAATGAGGAAGTTCGATGACTTATGATGCTCCCGTAAGAATGATCACCCGCGCGATCGCTATGGTGTTTGGCGCGGCGCTGCTTGGCTGTGCCGGTCCGAAGGTACAAATGACAGTTGTGCAGCCGCCCTCCGTCGCGGAGGCCCTCAAATTGAAGCGCATAGCGATGGGCGAGTTTGAAGGAAACCCCAATGAGGCAGCTGGATTTGTGAACGATGTTGGCAATCTCCTTACGTCGGTAACTATTCAAGGCAAGCCTTACTTTGAAATTGTCCCGGTGCAGGAAACGGCTTCGGCACTAAAAACCAAGAAGCGTTCTTTCAAGGATCTGACTCGTCCAGATGTGGTTAAGTCGGTAAGCTCATCCTTGAAGGCGGATGGCATATTTCTTGGAAGTATTGTGCGCTCCGATAGTAACGATAGTCCTTATCAAGAACAAAGATCGCAATGCGCTCAGTCACGGATACGCTACAACAAAAAGGGCAAACCGGTCGGTGAAGACTGCATAGCGTGGTCACATTATACGGTTAACTGCATTAATCGTGATGCCGCGTTTGAGTTTGTGCCACGCCTATTAGAGGCGGCAACGAGCAGGTCAATATTTTCTGATAGGTTAAAAGGATCAGCATCCGACAAAGGCTGCTCTGACAGTCAACAACCATTAGCCGATGGCACAGGTTTGCTGGCGCAGGCGCGTAGGGACGTGCTTGAACAAATTCGGGTTGCCCTTGCTCCCGTCGAGAGTCGTGTTTTCGCAGAAGTTATGGATGATGACGGGGAAATGCGGTCAAAGCAATCGGCTCCAAAATTTGCCAGTGGGTTTGAATTCGCCAAGGCTGGGCGCATGGACCGGGCGTGTGAGATATGGAAAGAGCTGGAGCCTATCGAGAATGATTACGTTCCCCTGCTTTACAATATTGGCCTGTGCGAAGAATCATCCGGTAATGAAGTGACTGCCCGTGACTATTTTATCCGTGCCGATAAGCTGTCTCCCAAGCCGGACAACAGAATTGCAACAGCGCTTGCCCGGATCGAGAAACAGAATGCATCGAAGCAAATCCTCACCAAGGCGCGACCCGATATCTTCTACCACTCCGCTCAAACTCGAACTGTTGAGCAGGATCAAAAAATCTATGGCTATACCCGGCCTACTAAGAATACCGAAGTTAAAATCCGGAATTCCACCGCTTCCCCCGAAATGGTGAGAGCTGGCGATACCCTAAAAATCGCTATGGATTATTCGGTCATGGCACCGAAAGGATCTAAGAGTATCAATGTTCAGGAAGTTATGGTACTTAAAAAGGATGGCAAAGCTCTAACAACGCTGATCGAGGAATCAGTAAGCCGCTCGCTGGGTGGTAGTATCTCGGAGGTCGATTTTAAGATACCTGCCAAAATGCCGTCTGGAACCTATGTTATTGAACAAAAAGTGCAGGCTGGCACAAGTTATGATGTTCGTACTGCGGTGTTTGTCGTTGGTTCTTAAACGAAGCCTATATTGTCAACAAAGAGTACAGAAGTGGAGTGTGATTTTAACTCTCGCGCCACTTCTGTTACTGGTTGCGGTTAAAGCTCAAGCTGATTATCCTTCGTTGCTCTGTCCCGGAGAACAGCAATCTGCGGACATGTCTCTCCAGCGCATCGAAAACGAATGGCCAATGCGTGGCAGTAGCGATGCAGTCACCCAGTATGTGCAAAAACTGGGCGTTCGGCTCGCCCAGTTGACTCGTGATAGACGCACGATTTCTTGGCGGTTTTCGGTGGTTCGCAATCTCGCGCCGAACGCATTTTCGATAGGCGGCGGTTATGTGTTTGTCACGGAGGGTGCGCTAAACCTCGCACAAAATGAATCCGAATTGGCCGCTATTCTGGCGCACGAGTTGGGGCATGAATTGGCCGGACATTTCTGCGAGCAATCCCCATCCAGTCCTTACGATGGACTGTTCGACATTTTCACTGCGCCGGATACTCAGCACTACCGCGCGGGCGTCGGCTCAATGACACAGATCATCGATCCCGTTAAGGAACAGCAAGCCGACCAAATCGCCTTATCGATACTTCAGGCTGGCGGTTTCAATGCCCGCGCCATGCTGGAAGTGACCCGGCGCTTGCCTTTGGGCAATAGGGGACATTTACTGGATACTAATCGGCTTCAATCTCTGGAGCAGGCTGTCACTACTATGCCGCCGGTATTAGCGGGAAGTTCGGAAGAATTTTTAAAAATCAAACGCATTTTAGCTGGCGAGTCAGCGGCTTGGTGAGAAGAAAACCCAAGCTGACTGGAAAGAGTCTTGTGCCGTCAAGAAGCTCAATAGGTCGGCTTAACTGCGGGCAGCCGGGTAGGTTGGGTTGCCTGCTGCTTGGCAACCCAACGTTTATCCTACAAAAGCAGATGGCCTGCGGAATATTCACCATGCATATCATCACCCGAAAAAGATTAAACGATTTTGCCGAGTTATACCCCGAAACGGCTACGGCATTAGAGCATTGGTATAAGGAGATGAAGCAGCACGGTTTTGATTCATTTGCTGAACTAAAAACAACTTTTGCGAGCGCCGATAAAGTGGGTAAGTTAACGGTTTTTAATATCGGTGGTATAAAGTGGACCCCATTGTCCAGACAAATTATCGCTTAGTTTAAGATAGAGCCCTGTTCACACTCCAGCTGAATGGCGCTGTCCCAGTCTTTCTGTACGGGGACTGCTGTGTCCTTTGTACTGTTAAATTTATCCACAATCGTAGCTCCGCCGCCCGTGGCCGTCTGGTACACGACATCGGGTGTTTTGTAGCCTAACGCTTGATGCCGTCGTTCCTGGTTATAAAACAGGAAGTACTGCGTCAAGCCTATCAGCAAGTCCTGCATGCTGTTGTGCTGTTTCAAATACACTTCTTCATATTTCACCGTTCGCCACAGCCGCTCGACAAAGATGTTGTCCAGTGCCCGACCTCGTCCATCCATGCTGATCTTGACCTCGTTTTTGATCAATACGCCAGTGAAGGCATCACTGGTGAATTGTGAGCCCTGGTCGGTATTGAAGATCCCCGGTGTCCCGTAGACCTTAAGGGCTTCTTCCAGACAGTCCACACAAAATCCCGCATCCATGGTATTCGACAACCGCCATGCCAGGACCTTGCGGCTGTACCAGTCGATAATCGCCACCAGATAGACAAAACCGCGCGGCAGCCGAATATAAGTAGTGCCTGACCGAAAAAGCCAAAAATAACCGCCCTCACAGCAAAAGGTGCCAAAATTCACGCGGAAGCTGGAAGGCTAACGGCTTTCTTGTGGTGCTTATCGACTAAAAAGCTTGCAATCCATCCGGCAGGGGCAAGCTCTCGGGATTCCGGACGCAGCTTGCCTGTCTTGCCGCAATACCGCGGTTAAAAAACTTAGGCGGCGAGCTTTTGCTGGCGCTGTCGTAGCCGCTCCCGCTCCTGAGCCAGACGCTCGCGTTCGGCGTCGCGCTTGATCTGACCGATCTTTTGGAGGTTGCGCGACAGCACGGCCAGGGCGACATAGCGCTTGAAGCCGCCGATGCCGTGGTCTGGGCACTTGTCCAGGCCGTGCACCTCCAGCGCGTTGATGCCGGACTCAACGGCCGAGTGCGCCTTCCGGGCGGCAACAAAGGCGCCATCGCGCTCACGCGCCTCATCGCTGGCAGACCACTTGCCTTTCTTGGGCAGGGTGACTTGGTCAAGCATCGCCTTAAGCTCGGTTTGGTTGGCGGGGCTGTGGAAGCCCTTGTCAAAGCTACAGGCCTTGAACGAGGGGAAGTGCTGTTGCGTTTCCTTGACGATGCTTACCGCGATCTGGTCGTCTGTTTGTTTTTCCATGACCTGATGGTGCAAGATGAAGCCCTCCTTGCTTTCCACCACCGCCACGCGCAGGCCTAACTCCACCGGCACCCCGGCCTTGCCCTTGACGATCCATTCGGTGTGCGGCTGGAACAGGGAGAAGACTTTCTCATCGTGCGGGATGACCTCACCCTTGAGCACGCGGCGCTCGATTTGGCCGATTTGGCGCTGGGCGTGGGCGATGAATTGCCGGGGCTTGGCTAGTTGCATTGCGCAGACGGCGTACTGGCTGGCCAGTTGCGCGACGGTCGCTTCGACGCGCTTTAGGTGGGCGGCCGACAGGCTAATGAAGGTCTGGTGAGCCTTGGCGATCTGCTCGGCCTTGGCCTGCTGCTTGGCCGCGTCCTTGGAGGTGGAGTGTTTGAGCTTCTGGATGACGCGCATGGCTTTTCTGAGTTTCTTCAGGCAGTTCTTAAACTGCCGCCAGCCCTTCAGATCGTAGGTCGCGCTGAACTGCGCGCACAGCTGGAGCAGCACCCGCATGGCGTCGTACAGCAGGTTGACGTCGGTTGGAAAGTGCGCGTCAGTCTCCACCACGAACGAGTCACAGCGGCCTGCGGCGGGCGCGGGGCTGTTTTTTTTACCGAGCAGGGCATAGCCGGTCTCCACCACCGCCTGGTTGATGCGGGCCAGGATCTCCGGCGTGAACAAGGCGAGATTGTCCTTGAGCGTCTGTAGGGAGAATATCTTTTCGTCCCATTCGGCAATGCCAAGGATGAGCCGCAGGGTGCGGTGCTGGTTGGCCAACTCGTGGATGCGGTCAAAGTCGGCGTTCAGGCACAGGCGCAAGCAACCCAGCACCAGGATGGTCCATTGGTTCATGCCAGGGCAGCCCAACTCGGCGGAGACCACTTTGGCCTGGCCGTCGACGACTTGCGTCGGCAGGATGTCCTTGATGATCTCGAAGACCTTGTCCCGCAAGCCATCGCTGCAATAGATGTGCTGGAGGCCGAGCAGGATCAGGGGGATGTCGTCCCGCGAGCGCACGTCGATCTGGATGTCGGCGATGTCGACTTGGCCGATGGTCTGTTGGCTTGGGAAGGTGTCTCTCATGAGTTTTCCCTGAGTTTTGGGTGGTTTGGCAGGGCCCGCCCTGTTGGTGTTGACGGGACGTTTTCTATTGTTATTGTTTTTCAATGGCTTGAAGGTTTTGGCCCGGCGCCGCTGGTTGGGTGCGGTCATCATCTTCATTATTGATATTATACTGCAAGCTGTTGTTATATAATAGCTATTTTACTTATCGGTCAGGCACTAAGTAATGTCGGTACTCCACACCTGATTGGGGCGGCTGATGTCGACGCCCCGTAACAGGTACGGATAAACCGTATGCTGTGGATGCGGCTTGCTGGTAGCGGGACCGGGAGCCATGCCGGCCAAGCCTAACGTTTGCATCAAGCGCTGTACCCGCTTGCGATTGACCGCGTACCCCAGTCCACAGAGGTATTGGGTCATCCGCCGTGAGCCATAAAACGGATGCCTTGTGTACTCTTCATCCAGCAGTTGCAATAATACGCGCTCGCTCTCAGCAACGTCTTTCTGTCGACGCGTGGTCTGCGCATATACGACTGAGCGCGTAACAGCGAGCAGTTTGCATTGCCTTGATAGCGCCATCTTGTCACCGGGCACTAGCCAGGACTGACGCGCCTCTACAGGCTGAGCCCAGACTTTTTTTTAAGCCAGTCCAGCTCCATGTTCAGTTGTCCTATCTTGGCGTACAACCGGTTTGGGTCGTTCTGTACATTGACCGGCTTCGGCCCGCGCTTGCCTTCAAACAAGCTGCCAGCATTGTCCAGCAACTCCTTTTTCCATTGCCCCACCTGGGTTGGATGCACGCCGAACTCTTGGGCGATTTCATTGATCGTCTTCGTGCCCTTGATGGCTTCCAGTGCAACCTTGGCTTTTTGTGCCCCGGTAAAAATCTTGCGTTTGCTTTCGCTCATGTCCTGCCTCTATTTTCCAAC
>CAWKEY010000034.1:0-17036 GCA_963848675.1 uncultured Gammaproteobacteria bacterium | reverse complement strand
TTGCTGCCGAACGGCGCGATTCTGATTTTGTTAGTGACGCAGTGAATACGCTCACTACTTAGGGTTTTCTCAGTGTTGTTACCACGGGTAATGCCCCCAATTTTTTTTCATTTTCAAAGGTAAAAAGGGTTGTCGCCCCTTCATTTTGAGCACTTCGTGCAATTAGGCAATCGGATAATTCAACAGCGTTATATTCAATATAATCAAGTAGTGCGTTGTTCAATGCCGACCAGTCTTCAAATTGAAACTTTGAATTGCTTGCTAACTCATGGATCACCGAATAGATTTCCTGGCGACTACAATCAAAAACACTTTCTAAAACCCATTCGGTTTCGGCTATCACGATAGAGGAAATAAAAACTTTATCAGCCGAATTGATCAAGGCTTCGGCAGCATCAACTTGCCATTTCGGGTTTTTTCCATCAACCGGTTTAAACAAAAATCGAAGCAAAACATTTGTATCAATTGCAATCATCAGCTAGAAACTTCTTTGCAGCGTGTTTTCTTCTCGCGTTTTTGATTTCTTCAGCGGACGGAAATTCTTTGTCCTTGATCAGATAATTAAACTTACCCGCTAGATTATCGGAATTCATCTTGACGATATGCGCTACGCCGTCACGCGCAAACACCTCAACATAATCGCCGGGCTGCAAGGCCATTGCATTGCAGACAGCTTGCGGTAGCGTCACTTGCCTTTTCGTGGTTATTTTATGCATTTTATATCTCTATAGTATTACTAATAGTAAATAGTAATACCTAGAATGTTATCAGGTCAACCATACTTCACTTTAAAATACAAAAAAACTCGGAATATAAAAAATATGACAACGTGTAAATTTTGAATTGAATGTCTCTTATTGCAATTTCGAAGGTTCTTTAATGCCAGCCGTCAAGGTCGGGTTTTGGCCGTAGTGACTCAGTGATAATGTCAAATTGTTCGCCGAATAGGGGACAGTCAACTGGGGCAAAGGTTGCCTTAACTATTGAAATTGGATAGCCCGCCCGACGGTCGGGTAATGGCCGTTGGCTGACGATCAGAAAACAAAAATTTGCTCATTGCCAGTGGCTGCTTTTGAGAAATTTCAAGTGGAGCATTTAACGTTATCAGGGCATTTTTATCTTGCCCGATAGCACGGCTATAGCCAGTTCGATTTCATCTATCGCCAGGATTTGGTCAATCGTTTCATGTTTAATGCTGTGCGCGATCTTCAGAATTTCTTCGTTGACATCCTTCAAGGTTGCCGATTGTTTAATCAGTCGATCAACTTCCTTGGCTTCTGCATTGCTCAGATGGCCCTGTTTCCAACGGGAAAACTGTTCCACGAAATACCGCTGGTCGTCCAGTTGCTTGTCGTATAGATCGAAGACCCGGTTTAGTGTTGCATCATCCAGTACATGGGGCTTGTCCACCACCCCCCGCATATTGCTCAATTGCACTAAGGATTCCTCCAGCATTCCGTCCACCATGAATGTGAATGTTGGCAGCATACTGATAGGATGCCACTGAATTTGTTGATCACCCGTAATAGGGTCCTCTGCATAGCTATCCCCTGGTTTACAGTGACGTGCTAATAATTCGTCCAGCTCCTCATTAAATTCATTGGCCGTCTTTAGCTGAATAGGCTCATGGTTCGGCCACACTTTTAATAGCCTAGTTTTTGTATCAAATCCAGGCGTACCCAAAGGCTCGCCAATGATCCAGGTAGGCACATTGAGGCCGCTATATTGGACAAGCATTTTTCGGGCATACTCTTCAAGTGCATTGCTATCAGTACTATCATCGACAAATATTAATTGCGCGGCTAATTCCCCACAGTGCTCGCATGGAATGAGACGGCTTTCTATGATTTCATCGGGTGCCGTTGCTTTTTTGGGGTTAACGGGTTGGGGAGCAGGAGTCAACTCTTCCCGATGCCGGGTGAGGTCAAGATAATCAGTGTCATCGCGGCAAACCCAGTTGAGCATCCGGCCTGGCGGGTCTGGATTTTTCTCGAACAGGGCTACTGCTTTCCGGTACTGGGCATCAGTTGTCTTGGCGTTTTTGATGAGCGGCAAGTTAGTTTTTAGTCCGGCTAAATCTTCCTGCCCCAGTTCTGACCGGAAAGTGGTGACGCTCCCTTTTGGATCGACCGCGAAAAAGAAGTAGTCGCCGGTTTCGAGCATCCTGTTCAGGACGGTCTGCACCACCGGATTGTTTGGGTTTACCAGTACGTTGAAGGTCTCGTAGTTGTAGAAATGGAAAGCAAAGTGAACCACGACGAAATTGGCGTTACCCAGCAACGAATGCCCAAACCGAAAACCAGAACGGGTGTACTCATCAGGTATAACAATCTTGGGCCGAAGTGCCAAAAATCCGCACGTTTGTTTCCGCTCTTCGACCAGACCAAGCGCAAAGCAGGGCGCTTCGGCAGAGATGAACTCATCGATAAACCGGCTATTGACAACCAACCGGGGAAGTAGAGGGTAGATGTTACTCATGGATCATCACTTGTTTAGTTTTGTTAATTCGTCTTGGTTTGATAAGGGCATTATCGTATATAGCGCGATGACAGCACAGATTTTTACGAGCATGCGGTTTTAGGGGACAATGGAACGATTATGGGAAGCTTTCCATAAGAACGTAAAATCCGGTTAAGCGGTTAACTTTTTGATTTAGCGGCTTACCGTTATTGTGACTATCATTTTGACATTAGAACAACACTCTCTATAATAAGTAGGAAAATATTTCTTACTTTCCTACTCCACAGAGATTTTTATGCCTGAAGTGAAGATGCGTAGTAAAAATCAAGTGACCATTCCAGCAAGTATTGTCGAAAAAGCTCACCTGACAGAAAATTGCAAATTCGATGTTGATTACATGAACGGGGTTATTATTTTTACACCCCAAAATCCCACACCAAAAAAAGATGATGTGCTCTCGTATGCGGGACTATTTTCTGGTGCTTGGGGTAAAACGACGAAAGAAGTTGAAACAACTATCAATAATCTTCATAACGAATGGGAAAAGTAGACGTATTGCTTGCAAAAATACAAGGGCAACGCATTTATTTTGATGCGAATTTTTTAATTTACTTCTTTGATAGAACAGAGCCGTATGTAACGGTTGTTTCTCAAATAATACTCGCCTGTGATCGTAATGAGGTTTTTGGCTGTACAGGGGATGCGGCTGTTGCTGAATTGATGGTGTACCCCTATCGTACACGGGATGAAATCGAGATCGCTCGTGGCAAAGCATTTTTTATGAGGGAAAATTTTTTACAAGTGCTCTCTCATGATAGTGCTGTATTTGATACCGCTTCAAGATTACGGGCAGAAACAGGGATGAAGTTAATTGATGCCCTTCATTATGCGACCGCGCTGAAAGCAGGGTGCAAATTCTTTGTAACGAATGATGCCGGCATTCGCTCTACCGATACACTCGACGTTATTTTAATAAAAGACTATTGTAACCGTTGACAACGGTTCTGCCGGAGATGCAACGCTAGACAAGTCGGGGGCTTTTTTGGCGAGGACAGTCTAGGGGGACCGTAAGTGTAGCAGCTTGCAATCAAAAACCCACAAACCAGCAATCAGCGCAATTTTCGACCGGAATTAAATGCAACTGACGGTCGTACAAACCGAGTTTATTTGCAACTGAACCTGCAATCATTCGTGCTGACCTGCAATCATCCGCCGTAAACCGACATTATTTGCAACTGAAATATGTCACTGGTCATCGGCGGCAGCCGGCCAAAACCGGCCGCTGAGGATGCCGGCGAAATTTTCCATCCTTAAGTTCAGCGGATGGCAGCTTTTCGGCAAGCAACCTTACGTCCCTTCTGGCTCGACCCGGCCAAAACCGGTCGGTCGGGGTAACTATCCAATTTCAATAGTTAAGGCATTCTGGAACCCGGTTGATTGTCCGGTATTCGGTGAGCAAATTAACAGTATCACTGCCTCACCCCGGCCAATTCCAGCAAGCCTTCGCCACAAGCCGGAAAAGACGAATCGGCTCCGGCCATTCCGGTAGTTATGGCAAAGATAAGGCGAATAACACACGCACAGGGGAAACCATCAGCCTTGCCACCGTTTTGGCTTGCGACATTCACCATGAGGTTCACTTTTATCCCATCAGTACAGACAATATTGAATTGAACCGCAGGAATAAACCGGTTATCTCCGATGTTAAATCAATTCGTCTCCTGCCATAGGTTCTGCATCAGGACTGGCCTTGAGCCAGGTGTCAAAAGCATTTAGTTCGCCGCGCGATTGCCGCTCACGAAAATAGGTCTCGGTCTTCAATGCGGAAACCTTTTCGGCAATGGCCATGACGAAAAACTGGTTCATTGATACATGCTCTTCCTCCGCCACTTTGCGGGCGTAAGTAAATAGGGATTCGGGGACGCGCAGCGCATAGTTAGTCATCAGGTTTTCTCCACTTGCAATTGGCGCAAAAAAGCACCTGGGGTCAACACCGGCAGTCGAAAATGGCTGGCGGGAACAAAATCAGCAATATTCAAGGTGACCAGCACTTCGGCACGACCATTTAATGCGGTTTCAAGCACCATTTCATCTGCTGGGTCACGTAATTGTGGTCGCCAAAGGTAATGCAGGTGTACTGGTTCAATAAATAACGACAGTGCGTCCAGGAAGGCATCGGTCGTGGTCGCAGTACGTCCGCTGACAGCCAGTTGTTCAGGTCGCTTCAGCACAGCTTCGTATTCCAGCATCAGCGGCACCGACGCCAGCGCTGTATATTTACCGTTTTTTAGGGCCAATAGCAGGGCAAATGAAGCACCATTCCTGCTTCGGGATGCGGCGACGAGAACGTTGGTATCCAAAACGACACGGAATTTTTTCATATCGCATATCATATTATTCCATTCAAGAAAGTCAAGGCGGCTTATTATTTTCACCCGTGATTCTGGCAGTAAGTCGATAGGCTCTTTGCGACAAAATGATGGAAAGCTTTACGCGAATCTGCAGCCATTGGTGAGTCTGGGTTCTATGGCCGCAGTAGGTCGGTTGCACTCTTTGACAACGGCCGCTTCCAGGAATCTGGATTTTACCGACCGCTTTCCGGCGATGAATTCGAAGAGCAGACTGTCGCCAGGCGACCCAAACCGGCCAGTCGGTCAATTTCAGATTTTGCGAACTGAAGGACTACAAAGCCGACGTTGGCGACCTCACCCAATCGGCCATTACCGGACCGTCGGAGTCGCTATCCAATTTCAATAGTTAAGGCATCCTTTGACCCAGTTGACTGTCCGGTTTTCGGCAAACAATTTGACATTATCACTGAGTCACTACGGCCAATTCCTGCCACAGAAAGCGCATTGATCAACGACTGCAAACCGGCTCATTGCCGTCAAGCAGAGAATTTGACTAAAAAGGTCAGCGGGCTTTCTTCGATTCTTTAAATGTCCGGCCCGGTATGGTATCGGTGCAGTTTGGTTGATATACAGAAGTGAAAATCCCTGATAGTTCATAAATTTATTGAGGCTACACATGTTTCGTGATAGATATACGGTTAACAGCTTAATAACTTGTAAGCAAGCAAAATGGGACCAAAAACCGAACAATTAACCTTAGTAATTGAAGAAGCTATTGGTTTGCTGAATCAATATGGTGAAACTCACTGGTCACAGTGGCTAAATAAGGACTTGGATTACATATTGAAATCAGATTTCTACGGCATTGAACATCTACTTACATCATTTGATGGTATGGGAAGCTTTAATGATCTCTATTTATGTATAGAAAATAATCATCTAATCACAGATGAGGACAAAGAAAAGGTAAATGAATATCTCAACAGTTTGCGCAATGAAATGTTTGCATTGGCAGAGGGAATTAAGTATGAAGTTAACAAATAAGCCTGCTAACCAGTCGCTCCAGCCGATTCGTCGCCGCTATGCGGCTCCTCTCGGCTGAGCTTCACGTTGGGCTCCAAAGTAGGGAGTAGCCGATGGATAGGCCCAATGTATCGTTAGTTTGTCCGCGTGACTTACAATTGCGATCGCTTATAAAGTCTATGGAACTTTGGAGCCTTTTGTTGATTAACACCCAGGGCTGTGTAAGGCCCAACTGAACCAAGGAGTCTGATATGAAGCTGCCATTTTCCGAGCCGGTACCATCCGGAACCCGCCGCGCAAGTGCCGCCAAGCATTTTCGCGATCTTTCAACCAACGTGTCGCGCGAGCGCCCGCAGGCACTGACCAAGTCCAACGCCGAAGAGGACGACCACGGCCCGGTGTATCCGGCCAACTTCACCAAGGGTCTGGCACACGATGCGTTTGGCCTACTCAATGCCGCCGACTACCCGGAGGACTACCCCTGTTTTGTGATGGCCATCAATTCGGAGGACCGTTCACTGTTTGACGACAAGGTGAAATCGGCCAAGGACCGCGGTGTGATATACACCTGCGTTGTGGATGCCATGGGCAAAAAAGCGGAGTGGCGTGGCTGGGAGAGCCCTCGCGCCGGCCATGTGTTTGAGCTGGAAGGACCGGACGCAGGATCGGTGGGCATGTCGCCCGCGCCGCGTGTGGGCTCCAGCGAGCTGGCCGCCGAGATTGCAGAGGTGTATGCGCTGGCCATCTTGCGCGATGTGCCATTTACCGAGATTGTCCAAGGCAACGGCGGCAAGATCGGCGGCGGCAACGCCGAGCGCACGGCGGCGCAGCTGGCCGCATTGTTGGACGCGATGCCGTTCTTTAACGGTCCGGTGGCCAATCGCACGTCGTCCACGCCCGGCCATGCTGACCCTGTTACCGGGTTGAACCAATTTGAAGGAAGCCGTCGCGCTGCTCGCCTACGCGACGGTCAACCCGCACTCACCGCCGACGTGATGTTCCGCGGCTCGACGGCGGGCGCCAAAGCCGGCCCGTTCGTCTCGCAGTTTTTGCTAGCAGGAGCGAATAGCGTGGTGCCGACGCCGACGGGCAACCCGGGCTTTCCGGGCAAGAAATCGCAGTTCGAGGCGGAGGACGGCTTTATACGCTATGGCACGCAGATCATTGACCAGCGGATCATCGTGCACAAGGCCGGACTGGATCACATGACTGACTGGCGCCAATGGCTCGACGTGCAAAACGGCGCGAAGTATGGTGGCACTGACGCCTTTGAGAGCACGCGCCGCTTCATCACAACGCCGCGCGATCTGGCCACGTATGTCCACTACGACCAGCTGTACCAAGCCTACCTGAACGCGGCGTTTTTGCTGCTAGATGCAGGCACTCCACACTCGCGCGGGTTCCCGGAACCGAGCATTTCGGGTAGACGGGACGCGTTTGCCACCTTTGGCGGGCCACACATCCTGTCGTTAGTGACCGAAGTGGCCACGCGCTGCCTTAAGGCTGTTCGCCGCCAGAAGTTCAACTACCACCGCCGTGCGCGGCCAGAGGCACTGGCTGGCCGCCTCACGCTGGTGGAGCTGGGCGAAGCCGCACGCCTGGGCAACGCGCAAGCCGCCTTCATGGCAACCCATGCCGAGCTGCCGATGGATCTGCGCGACGCCATCAAGGCGCACAACACCGCGCAGAACGGCGCCGCCATGGTAGCCATGCGCAAAATCGAGTGTGGCTCCGCCAATGGCAATCACCCGGACGGTATCACGGCAGCGCTGTTCAACGGCGGCAACTTGCTGCTGCCGATGGCGTTCCCCGAGGGCTCGCCGATGCATCCGTCATATGGTGCCGGCCATGCCACGGTGGCAGGCGGTTGCGTGACGATCTTGAAGGCCTTCTTCGAGATGTTCGAGAGCGGCAACAGCTACAAGGAGCGCATTCTCAAGATGGGGGACAGCGACTATTTCGAGCCAGATTCCGACGGATCAAAACTAGTGAACAAGAACGGAACCAAGCTGACTGTGCAAGGCGAGCTGGACAAGCTCGCGGCCAATATCGCGATTGGGCGCGACATGGCTGGCGTGCACTATTACTCCGACTATTACGACTCGCTGCGCCTGGGCGAGCGCATAGCCGTGGGCATCATGATGGAGCAGTGCCCAGCGTACGGCGATTCGATCGAATCGGTCTTCAACAGCTTCGATGGTGATCGCCTCACGATCTACGGAGAAACAGCCTCAGCGCCCTCGCTGTCGGTCATCACAAAGGATGGTATCCCCATCTCAGAAGATGCCTGGTGGCTCAGGCATGTGACGGGGCGGGATTCATCTGCGGAGATCTGAAGCGGATTGCAAAAGCAGGGTGTCGGCTCGGCTTGCCGACACCCATTTTACACAGTTGCCGTGGTCTCATGGCTGTGTTGGCAGAGTTAGAACCAGTTCAATTTGCTACATGAGAAGTCCTTGCTCTAATCAGTCACCTAACACCCCCCGTTGCAGCAATACGGATCACGTAATGTTCTTGCCTTGCGCGCAGCCAGCGCTGCGTGCGGTCGCTGGAACGTTGAATAACAGCTTACTGCTGGTCTGCTGCCATTTGGCAAAATGGGCCAGTGTCGCCTTAGGGTCGCTCGGCGACCGTCCGCTCTTCAGATTCATCGCCGGAAAGCTGTCATTGAATTCCGATACCTGAAAGCTGCCGTTCGTCACTGAGTTCAACCGACCCAAACTTGTCATGTAAAGCGGCAATTTGATCGGCTGGTTTATTTCTCAAAGGTGGCTGTCGCAAATAGAAATAATTCATAGATGGCTTCACCAGTTAACAACAGCATGATCAAAGGGTGATGCAAAGTACGCATCTCCCTTAACACTATTTATTTCATTGCGACACCATGAGGCCGTGCAGGGCCTGTTGAAAATGCGGTATTGAAGTCAAGTTTAAAGCGGGGGTCCAACTTTAAGCTGTTTTCACCCACTTTAAGGACGTGAACTTTATGATCGCCTTCAAAATGAATTTTGCCGAAATCATCCTCTTCAAGAAAATAATCGGTGACAACCAATCGTTTGTCATCTTCGCTAAGCACAATTGTATGAGGGCCTGCGCCCACGCCAAGACTAACTACAGCTGACTGCTTGGGTTTTTTGGGATTTGAAACATCCAGCATAATCACTTGCCCCGCCTGGAATGCACCGGTTAACAATCGGGATTTGCCCGTCTTAGTGACATCGAGTAGCTGAATCATGCCGCCTCGGACAGGCACCTCGACATGTGGCGTGATGGTTTCACAATCAAACACTGGCGTGGCAACACTATTTTCCGTGTCGACCAAATAGACCCAGCCGTCAAACATACCCGCGGTAAATGCGCGTTTGTGGGGATCATCGGGAATTAATTTAATATCCATCGTGCCAATCCCATCATTACCACTCGCCGGAGAGACTATTGGAATTGTCTTGGTGATTCGGCGTTTCTTGAAATCCCATACGCGTACACTGCTTCTAAGTATAGGATCGCCAGAAACACCGTTAAGGGTTGATGCAGGTTCGATGAAATCAGACGTCACCATCAGATTAACTTCAGGCCTAGCGCTGATGCCATGCGGGTTAAAATCATCCAGTAACGAGCTATCATCGCGCGGTTTTAGTATGGGCCATTCTGCCACCAATCCACGACGAGCGTCGTATTCAACTACCCTGCCCGGAGTGAATCCTGAACCTGACCCCATGTTAGTAATCAGAAATCCGCCATTATTCAGAGGTAGAAAGTCGTCGGTTATATCGGATAAATTTGCTTTGGTTGATGAAATTAGTTTTGGCGCAGTTGGGTTTGAAACATCAAAAAAGAAGATACTATTTTGATGTTGTAACAAGCTTAGAAGCCCCCCACAACCAAGGATGTTTTTGTCTTTAGAAAGGTGGCAATGATGCGGCTCGTTGTTGATATCGCCGGGTGGCGGGAGCGGAACGGTAGTAATGACTTCTCCGTAATCATCCGAATCCTCGTCAAAATTGATTACTGCGAGAAAATCTGGATTGTCGCGTGCCTGGTCCCCAGCCCAAACATATAAATATTTCTCTTGATGATGCCGTTTTTTTTCAGGGTGATCTTTATCGTCACTTGCGTGAGATGCCCCTAAACTCAGGGCGAGTAACGATGCAATTCCACAATACTTAATTAGAAAATTCATAAAGTACCCCCCCTTGTGCTTAGTAGGTGTAAATGAATAACTGACCGTTTTGGATCGTTTCGATATAATGGTGGAATGATTGATATCGCAGTTATAGATGGCATAAAGAGGAAATTCAACCGCCTAGAACCTGAGTTAGATGAGAGGGGGCGTCGTTGTTGGGCAGCGAATGAAGCACTCGAATTGGGGCATGGTGGAATTAAAGCTGTGGCGCAGGCAACGGGTTTAGGTGAACGCACTATCCGTCGAGGGTGCGAGGAGATGCGTCAAGTTCGACCTACAACAGGTCATGATAAACGGTGGGTTCGGCACCCTGGAGGCGGTCGCAAGTCACTACCGGTTATTGACCCTGATTTGGTCACGGCATTGGAAGCGCTGGTCGATCCCAACACGCGGGGCGCTCCGATGTCACCGCTACGATGGACTTGCAAGAGCACGCGGAAGCTGGCTAAGGCCCTTGCTGAGCAAGGACACGCGGTGAGCCATAGACGCGAGTTGCACGACTTTTGGCGGATATGGACTATAGCTTACAAGGTACACTTAAGACCCTCGAGGCAGGCATCACACCCGGATCGAAATAACCAGTTTCGTTATATCAACCGTTGCGTGAAGATATTTCAGCATGCTGGGCAACCAGTGATCTCGGTCGATGCTAGAAAGAAAGAATCAGTAGGGAATTTTGCTAATCCAGGGCGCGAGTACCGTCCGCAGGGACAGCCGGAGCAAGTTAGAATTCATGATTTCCCCGACCCTCAGTTGGGCAAGGTTTGCCCTGCATGATCCCACGCACAATCAAGGTTGGGTCAGTGTACGGAATTGATCATGACACAGCCCAATTTGCTGTCGAATCTATCCGTCGCTGGTGGGAACATATGGGCAAAGAGTGCTATCCCCAAGCGCACGCTCTGCTGATCACTGCGGATGGCGGTGGCAGTAATGCCAGCCGCAATCGGTTATGGAAAGTGGAATTGCAAAAGTTTGCTGATGAGACTGGTCTAGTCATCTATGTGCGTCATTTTCCGCCAGGCACCAGTAAATGGAACAAGATAGAACATCGGATGTTTTGTCATATCACTGAGAATTGGCGAGGGCGTCCGTTGATCAGTCACGAAGTAATTGTGAATTTAATTGGTCACACGACTACGGATACCGGACTTACGATTCGAGCTGAGTTGGATGAAAATACCTACCCAACTGGGATCAAGGTGAGTGATAAAGACATGGAGAGAGTCAACCTCTTGCCTGCTAGGTTTCATGGCAAGGACTGGAACTATGCCATCAAATCTCAACTATCAAGGAAATGAAAGCGGACAGTTATTTATTTACACCCACTTAGACAGATGTATATCGTTTTAGCAAGTGCATTTGGAAGAGCCCAATTGCTTGGTGGCGCAGGCATCTACACTGCAAGAATATGCTTCTTACTTCATTATCAGTCGGGTGTCAAATAAAAGTAAAGTCGCAAAAGTCGGGGTCATAACCAAACTGGCAGGCGGGTATCGGTTCAAGTGCTGTCCTTCACGCTGCAACGCAGCGGTCCGCTTTTGGCCGGTTGGGTGAGGTCGCCAGTGACTGCTTTGTAGGCCTCTAGTTCGCAGAGTCTGGATTGACTGACTGGCCGGTTTGGAGAAACGTGACAGACAGGAATGGGTCGGGCAGCGACGTTAGTTTCGTCAATTTACCGTCAGCTATCGAGATTGAGGTTGTAAGCTGGAACCCCAGAAAATTCCGTCAGAGAATCTAGGCATAATGGACAGCAACTGACTTAAGGGATGAAATCAACCGTTGTGTCGCCAGCTGCCGCTTAGATCTCGCTATGTTTCCCACGGATTAACGACGGGTACATGGGCCGCATGATAGGGCGCCGTGTCGCGTGACGCCACCATAAAACTTCGCGAAGCGGCAATCGCGGCGATATAGCCGTCAGGTGTTGGAAATCCTCGTCCGCTCGTCTTGGCCATCACGGCCAGCTCGGCATAGCGTCGTGCTGCATCGGTATCGAACGGCAGCACCCGATCCCTGAACAATCCCATCAGACCGTCAAGGGCCTGTGCCAGCATGTCCTTTCGCTTACCAACTGGAAGCGCTGCGATGCCGAACAGCAGTTCGGCCAGCGTGACGCTAGACAAATACAGCGTTTCCGAGACTTGTTCGTTCAGCCAAGCCAGTACGGCCGGGTGCGGCTCGGGCTTCATCGCCTCGGAAACGACGTTGGTATCGAGGACAATCATTCAAACCTCAGCGGTTCGGCCGGCGTCTGGTCTTTTACCCGATCAAAGACCTCGAAATCTGCGTGGGTCAGACCGATCTTGCGGCCCAATGCCGCCAGCGCATCACCCACACGCACACGCGCCTCTGGTTTGACCGCCATTGCCAGTATTTCCCGGACCTCGGCTTCGGTGCTGTGCCCATGTTGGGCGGCCCGCACGCGTAATGCGCGGTGCACATCGTCGGGCAGATTACGTACTGTCAGCATGGCCATAGAATCACCGTATATAAAAACACTCAATGCATTCATTCTATAGTTTAGAATGCACTTCGGCAAGTACTCATCACAGCAAATCCGCTCCGGCATGATCCTTGAACAGATTGGCCGAACGCACATAACCGGCCAGCACATCGGTGGAGCGGTGGCGGCTGACCTCGGCCATCTTGAAGATCGAGGCCCCGGCTTCGGCGGCGCTGGTGACGAACCCGGCCCGTAAACTGTGCGCGGCGAAGTCGGCGGCCTCTAGGCCCACCTGACCGGCATAGTATTTCACCCGGTTCGCCACGCTCTTATCGGATAAGGCCGCTGGTCCGACCCGGCTGCCCTTCCCCACCGCCCGGAACACTGCCCCCGCCTCGATGCCGGCCACGGCCAGCCAGGCTTTCAGCGCCGTCACCGGGCAGAACAGCAGACTGCCGTGCGGGATGGCGATCACCTGCCCGGCGCCCTCCTGGTCGGTCTTGGATTTTCGAATCGTCACCCGCAGGCCATCGTCCACGAACGCCAGGTCGGCGACGGTCAGCGCCACCAGCTCGGCACGGCGGAAGGCCCCGGCAAAACCCAGCAGTAATAGCGCCCGGTCGCGTTTGCCTGTCAAGGTGTGCGGACAGTGGCGCACCATTTCCTTGACGATGTCGGCGGTGGCGGCTTTTTTCTTGGTCGGGGCCGTGCCTTTCGCCCGGCGGATGCCTTTCAGCGCCGCCGTCACGCCTTTATGTGCGGTCGGTGTCGCGTGGCCTTGGGCTTCGTGGGCGCACTTGATGGCGGCGAGCCGCCGGGTCAGCGTCGAGGCGGCCACACCGGCCTGCGCCTGGTCGGCCAGGAACAGCGCCACGGTTTCCGGGGCCGCCGGCAATGAGGCCCGCGCGTGAGCGGCGCACCAGGCGCTAAAGATTCTGACATCGCTGGCATAGGCTTTGCGGGTGGCAAAGCTCAAACTCTGGTCGATGTAGTGCTGGGCGGCTTCGGCCAGTTTGAGTCGTTCCAGGTCGGTGTTTGGGTGCGGAATCAGGTCGTTCATTTTCGGTGGTTTTTAGTTCCGGGAATCGATGTTATCGGAACTAAAAGCATAACAGAAAAAAGCCGAACGGCGGTTGCCGATCTTCACCGCGCAATTGAGCTATCCAAAAAAGACGTGATGAAAATAGCCGGTTATTTCGACACGTTTCCTTTACATGTTTACCGTATCAACGTATCTTAATGATGTGTCGAAATATTAAGGATTATTAAACATGATATGGCTGCCTGATCAAGCTTATAACCATTTACCGCTCTTACCACCCGTATCAGATTTTGAAAGCAAAGGTGTTCTAAAGGCGTGTATTCCCGCTAGAGCCGCACTGGCCGAACTAAAGCAAGCCGGTGAATTGCTCCCCAATCAGGGGCTGTTGATTAATTTATTACCTTTGCTGGAAGCGCAAGGCAGTTCCGAAATTGAGAACATTGTTACCACGACAGACAAGCTCTTCCGCTACGCACAAGAAGATAGTCAGGCCGATTCGATGACAAAAGAGGCTTTACGTTATCGAACCGCTCTTTATCAGGGATTTACAGAATTGGTGCGCAAACCCTTATGCACGAATACTGCGTTGGAAATTTGCAGCACGATTAAATCGGTACAAATGGACATCCGTAAAGTACCGGGAACGACGCTCAGTAATCCGTCAAGCAGAGAAATCATCTACACACCGCCAGTAGGTGAACAGGTTATCCGCACACTGCTGGCAAACTGGGAAGCATTTTTGCATGCGGATGACAACATCGATCCCTTGATAAAAATGGCTATTAGCCATTATCAATTTGAAGCCATCCATCCCTTTACTGATGGTAATGGTCGTACCGGGCGTGTGCTCAATATTCTGTTCCTGATTGAACAGGGATTGCTCAGTTTGCCCATTCTGTATTTAAGCCGATATATTGTTCACAATAAACCGGACTACTACCGCCTGTTACTGGGCGTCACCAGGGATCAGCATTGGGAAGACTGGATTATCTATATGCTTAAGGCCGTCGAAAACACCGCTACCTGGACTACGCATAAAATTTTGGCGGTTCGCAATTTGATTGAACAAACAACGGAATATGTACGCTATCAACTGCCGCAAATATATAGTTACGAGTTGATACGCGTAATTTTTGAGCAGCCTTATAGCCGTATACAGAATTTGGTGGACGAAAATATCGCTAAACGACAAACTGCGTCCACCTATCTCAAGCAGTTGTCAGATATTGGCGTCCTGCATGAAATTCGGGCAGGAAAAGAAAAGTTATTTGTACACCCAAAATTGGTTCAACTGCTAACTGAAGATAGCAATGAATTTACACCCTATATGGGGTAGTGTGCACATGGCTGCAATTTCCGCCACGTCAACGATGCACACACCAAACCGTCAAAATTACTGGGTTTTCAGCTTACAGCCCCATACAGCAAGGTTCAACCTGTATCTCAGGATATATGAATATATTCCTATATTAATTAATTGTTATAGTTCTTTGTCATTATGAAGGTTGCCAACATCCGACAAATCAAATCCCTCATCTTCCGGCACCCCTTAACTTGACACTATATTCCTATAGCTATAAATTAGTATCTGTTTATAGTCATCTCGCCCTATAAAAATATAGGGCTATAGGAATATATGTAATGAAAAAACTCGCTATCATCGGGCAAAAAGGCGGCAATGGTAAAACCACCCTCGCCCTTTCACTTGCTGTCCTTGCCAAGGAACATGGGTTCAAGGTTCTTGTCATCGATCTTGACCAGCAAACCACCGCCGCAAATTGGGGCGACCGCCGCACTGGCGACAATCCGCAAGTGCTTTCCTGTATGCCCGCTCGCCTTAAGCATGTTTTACAGGCAACACCGGAGCAAGGATTCGATTTTGTCATTATCGACACCCCCGGCAAATCCGCCGAAGCCAGCATTGAGGCCGCTCTTCATGCCGATCTGGCGATTGTGCCAATTCGCCCCCAGATGTTTGATATTGAGACTTTGCCCAATATCAAACGGCTTTTGCAGCAAGCCAATAATCCGCGTTCGTTGATCGTTATTAATGCCGCCCCGGTACAAGGGACCCGCCACGAAGACACCGCCGAACTTGTCCGCGACGAAGGATTAGATGTTGCGCCCATTGTCCTTTACCACCGTAGCATTTACGGCGACAGCATGAATGTCGGCCAAACCCCATCAGAGCTTGAACCCAAGCATAAAGCAACGCTTGAACTTAAAGCCCTATACGACTATATTTATAAAATACTAGATAACGATAGGGCTATATAAAATGGCAAACACACTTAAAAAAGGCGCGGCCCAACTCAAAGAACTGGCCGGAACCGCGCAGCCGGTTATTCAAGAAACAGCGGCCACCAAACCAGAAAAGACTAAAAAAGTGCGTGAAGCCGTCGATTCAAAATCCACCGTCTTGATAGGGGCGCACTTCCCCCGCATCGTTCGGCGCTCACTCGCTCAACTGCAAGCCGATCCGCGCAACGATGGCAAAAAGCTGAACGATCTTCTGGCCGAAGCCCTGAATGACCTTTTCGCTAAATACAATGTGCCACAAACCGCCTATTTCGACCGCACCGGCGGCGAATGATGCAATGAATATATTTGTATATCACTATATTTATATAGTATTTAATTTTTTTATAAATATATAGCGATAGGATTATATGAATATAAGAAAACAAGGGGCGAGTAAAATCCCGCCGACGCAGCGCGAAAGGGGCGAAGCGATTCAAGCAAAAGACTTGAACAAAGAACGTCTTGTCGTCCCTCCGAAACAGGGTGATTTTGAAGGGCAGCAGCTCGACCTTTTCCGGACATTCCTATGCAACGGTGAAGTTGAACGCGACCGACTTTCCAATACCTTTGATCTATGGGACAGCGTACCGCGCTATACGGTTTCAAGGCAGCAAATGGACAAAATCAGAAAGACCAAGGGCTTTCTGGATTTACACCAGATCGAATTTAACTATCGCGGCACGGCCATGAAGACCATCATTCAGGCCGCACGTATTTTTGATGAAAAATCCGGCGTCAGCAAAGATTATTACCCTTCGGCCAATGAAGAACTGATCGAAGATGCCTTGCGGAAGATTGCCGCCGATCAGCAAAACGCCTTTTTCGATAAGCCGAACTTTCGCAGCGGCGTGGTGTTTACCCTTTACACACTACGCGAGGAATTGAAAAAACGCGGCCATACCCGCTCTTATCAAGAGATTGTCTTAAGCCTGCAAATTCTCGCCAGCAGTATCATTGAAATCCGGGGGGAGGGGAAAAGCAATGGTTTTGCCAAAAGCGCCTATTTCTCCGGCTTGTCGGCGGTTTCACGAAATAAACTAACCGACGAGCCAGACGCTAAATGGATGGTGCAGTTTCACCCGCTTGTTACCCAAGAAATCGACTCCTTGACCTATAGGCAATACAACTACGCCCAAATGATGAGCCACAGCACCCAGCTTGCCCGCTGGCTGCATAAACAACTGTCGCTGAAGTTCACCTTCGCCAGCATTCTAAACCCGTTTGAAATGC
>CAWKEY010000033.1:0-9854 GCA_963848675.1 uncultured Gammaproteobacteria bacterium | reverse complement strand
GCCAGCAGGTCGAGGCAGCGCCCGATCCTTCGAGCGCTCGCCTGCCCGGCATCGATGGAATAGAGACCCCCAGTTCGACCCGGCGAGGAACTGGCCCGTGACGGCGTTGAAGGCCACCGCCTGTGCCCTTACGTCTTTTCCGAGCCCCACCTTGGCGATGCGCGACAACTCAGGCAGCCCGCCTCTGGCACGGAGGCGCTCCTGCTCGCGCGACTGTTGGACGAGCGCGCGATGTCCTGGCTGCGCGAGGCCGCGCGCGAACCCGGACAGCCACGGCAGCGACTTGGGCGGAATTGGGAGGTCATCGAGGTTGGTACGACCGACACGGTCGAGGTAGGCACCGGGGTCCGCCATCGCTTCGACCCGTGCATCAGAAGGCGTAACCGCGCCCCGATCCGTGTCATCCAGCCCGAAGGGAAAGCGGGCGCGCTTGATCCACAGCTTCAGCCCGAGGGTGGACAGGCTGCGGGCGTGCTCCTCAAGCACCAGGTCGAAGTGCTGGAAGTCGAAGACGAAACGGAACCCCTCCGCATCGGCGCGGGTCATGGCGACGGTACCCTTGCTCTTGCCGATTTCCACAGGCCGCCACCCGAGCTCGGCTAGGCGCGAACCGGCGTCCGCGATAAAGCGCCCCTCCTTGTGCTTCCCGGCCAGCAGCGGTGAGATAGGTACAGGGAACAGGCTGAGGGCAGTTCGGCGCGCGATGATCGCATCGGAGAGTGCACCAACGTCGCGGTGGTCCCTTAAACACAGCGGCGCTGCACAACGAAACGCCGGCGCGATGTCGGCCGGGAGCTGGGCGCTGTCGGGCAAGGTGGCGTCCCCGGTCAGGACGACGTCGATTGTCGTCCGGTTGCGCACTGCCTCTGCGATCTCGCGGCGCACAAAGTCGTTGGGGTCGTCGATCCTGCGCCGACCCGTCTCGTCGCAGGCAAGGAAGGAGGGACCGACGAGGACCACCACGTCAGTCGACGCTCGCAGGCGCGCCTGGATCTCCGTGTCGAAACGCCGTCCCGGTTCGATGCTGCCGATGTCGAAGAACACGTTCGGGGCGCCGAGACGCAGGGTGAGCGCCGCCCCCAGAAGGCTCGCCCAGTACCAGCAGTCGTCCCTTCGGTAGGAGATGAATACGCGACGACTCTGATTTGGGAGCACGTACTTCTGTCCCGCGGTGGTCGCTGCGACGACGAGCCTGGCCGCCAGCCCCGGAACGCCGGACTCGCGATCGAGAGTGAGCGCCTGGAACATGGTGAGGCCGCGGATGTCCTCGGGGAGCGTGCCCGCCTGTGGCAGAGCAGCATCTCCCGCCGTGACGGGCAAGAGCATCTTCCCCTGAGCAAGCGCGCCGCGAATCGCCTCGACACATCTGTTTTTCTTGCCTGGTATGCGGTCCAGCGCTTCCGAGAAAGACGGACCGATCACGATGACGAGGGCGTCTGCATGTGCTAGTTCGGCTGTGAGGTGGTGTGTACGGGCGAGCTCGGACTCGAGGAGCAGCTGCCACCTCTCGCCCTGTTCGCCCTGCCCAACGACTGTGAATCGTATGCTATGGCTCAACTCCGTCATACGGCACCTCATTGATTAGGTGTACAGCTCGCGCCTCCCATCGAAGCTTCCATTGCCGGTTGAGCATACAGGTAATTCTCCAAAACACATCATCCGACATAGTCATTGAAGGCCAACTCGGATGTTTGTTACACGGACGTTGAAAGATTTTCATTGAGCTTCGCCTTGGGCACGTAACAGGCCGATCAGCTCACCGCAACGCGTCAATTTTGAATGGCGCATTACACCACGAATATGGATTGCGAGCCGGTGCGGATAAATGCAAGCTCATTTTCAGATAATCTGAGCCCAGTGGCTATTTGATTTGCAATTAATTTGAGCAAAAATCGGCGATAAATGCGAGCCCGGCCGATTTCAAACGCAAGCCGCTACACCTAAGCCTACCCTCTAATCGGGAATGCAGTCTTTAGTCGATCAATGCGTTGCGCTAGGTCTTTGCCGGGTTTGAAATAGGGCCGATAAGTAGCGGGTAACTGTAATGGCTCACCCGACCTGGGGTTTCGTCCTATATGGGGCGATTGATAATGCACCGAAAAACTACCAAAGCCTCGAATTTCGATTCTTTCGTGAGCTATTAGTGTTTGGCTCATGTGCTCTAGTATGCAGGTAACTGCCAGTTCCACATCTTTGCGTGCCAAATGAGGTTGCTTGGCAGCCAATGCTTCAATGAGTTCTGATTTAGTCATGTGCGGTGTTGTACCTATGGATATGCCGTCAATAAGCAAAGCGGGTGTGTGATATGCCCTATTTTGCTGCGCGAAATGCCCCATCAAGGGATATTAAATACTTTATTTAGGCCGCGTTTCCACGCCATTTGGAGGCAGCTTTAACAGCGCAAACTAAAAGAATAAGCATTTAATGTGCCATTTGCAGCGGCAAATTGCCGCGCGGCAATCCGCCACATTTTCAAGGTTGGATACAGTCACTAGAATGCGTGCAACTCTTGTATGCGCTCCCATTCCTAAAGGGATTAGAGTTTTTAGTATCCTTCCTCGTTATGCGGTCAGATGAGCAGCCCTGACCGCATCTTTTTTAGCCTTCTGGTTGGGATCATGAAACGGAATTACCAGATAAACACAATCTGTCCCATTGATGATCAAGAATTGATCAGACAAACCGCTTTCCATGAAGCGGGGCACGCCGCCGCCATTTATCTTTACAACAAACAAAAACAACTCCCGCCGGTATTTTTTCAAATCACAATTAAAGCCTGGGAACGCCCGAAAAACACCTCGTTGAACGACAGCTTATTGGCGCATGAACACTTTGTCGGCGTCGTTGAGGGCGGCTGTCTGATTCAGAGTTTGCCGGTTGCCTTGATTGAAAGTGCCAGTTACTTCTCAGCCACCGAGCAAGATGCGTATCGAACCGCTTTTGAAGCGGATATGATCAATTTGCTGATCGGCCCCCTGGCGGAAGCAAAGTATGTGGCACTTCGCGATAATGAGTCTTTTACTGCACATCTGGTTAACATCAATGCGCTACATTATTACGGCGGTAGTTCTGACCTTGAAAAGATTAATGATTATCTGGATGTTTTTATTGCAACGAAAAGTCTGCATGAACAAAAGCTTTCCGAGTTCTTTAACAAAGCTTTTCAATTTATAAACTCCCCTGCGCATTGGAAAGCTATTGAAGGTTTGGCGGACTATCTGCTTGACAATACAGCAAACACAATTAGCTGTGAGGAAGCGATTGCTGTGCTTGATAAAAGCATCAGTGATCAAGCTTCACCCACTCAGATGGCAAAATTGGGAGCTGATTAGCACAATGCATTGAATGTCTAAAAAAAAAGGGGGGCAGCGACTTTGGCGAACCTATCCAAATTTGAATGTCAGCTATCGAGATTGGCTTTCTGAAAACGGCGAATTCGCAGTTTCGGCCAAAAGCCGACAACTGCGTATTGGTCACCAGTGGCAGCTGTTGCACAGGTATCTGCCTGCGAGTTTGGCTGAGCTGATGGTGGCAATCTTGTCGAGTATTCTTTTTTCATGGGTTACACAAAGTATAAATGGGGTATCCATATAAATGCTGCGACTTATGTCAATGACTGACTATTTCAATATAATCAACAAGATAAAAACGATGCAAACCCAAGCCCGACAAGCAACTAAGCTGCAAGGACAGTTCTTCCAGCCCCGTGGTTTATGGGTTTGAGTGAGATTACCATATCGGCCTGCTGTGATCGCAGCATTTATCTGGATACCCCATAAGTATAAATACCAGCATAGGACAAGTTTTTTCTCTTTGGGATCTTAACTCTTAAATGCCAATGCTCTAACCCAGTGGGCAGCGACAAATCATATTCGGCAAACGGCCTACAAAGTTCGGCCAAATTTGAAGTCAAGTCTCGACTATCACTCAGTTCTTGACTTGTTCAATTTTTTGCCATTAAGTTCATTGACTGAACTTCGCTGGACACTTACACTCTAAAATTGTGGGTTGCGGTATTCAGTAAATTTCGTATTTATTAGCCAGGAGTTTAAGTCATGTCAATCAACGCTAAAGCCACCACTATTACTTTCGGCACCGCCGGCAATGATACTATTTATGCCCAATATCTTCTGGGCGACTTGATTGATGGACTCGGTGGCAATGACATTATCTTCGGTCTCGACGGTGATGACATTCTACTCGGAAACGCGGGACGCGATACGCTGTACGGCGCAGGCGGGCACGACAAGTTAGATGGAGGAAAAGACAATGATAAGCTTTATGGTGGTGCGGGCAATGACATTTTGATCGGTGGAACTGGTGATGACTACATTGACGGTGGCCTCGATTTCGATACCGTTGACTACAGTGGTGCTACAGCGGGGATTCGCGTTAACCTCTCCAACACAAGTCAGCAGAACACAGGCGGCGCGGGGCGCGATACTATCTTCAATGTTGAGAACATTACTGGCTCGAACTTCAACGATGTATTAACCGGCAATGCATTTGACAACTTCATGCTCGCGGGCACCGGTGCCGACACGTTACGTGGCGGAGATGGTAATGACACTTTGGTGTCAATGTTTGATAGCCTTGGCGATACTCTCGACGGTGGAAATGGTAATGACTCCTTGATGAGCGGAACAGGCAACGACACGTTAGTCGGCGGCGCGGGGAATGACACCCTGAATGGCAACTATGGACAGGATTTGCTGACTGGTGGTACGGGTGCCGACAAGTTCCAGTTTAATTCAGCACAGGATTCAACACTTGTAGCTCCCGATAAGATCACAGATTTCATCGTCGGCGTAGACAAGATCATTGCTAGCTTTGCAAGTGTTGTATCGATCACCGGCGAGGCTACGGCGCAGACTGTTCTGCTCGACTTTAACCCCAATGATCAAAACCCTTATGATTATGATTCTGCCATTTTGGTCTCTGCCGATCGCCTTCTAACAATTAGCGACTTTTCGACATCGTTCTTCGGGTTTTGACGCAAGTTATTACGTTAGAATCTGGATGCTGTTGAATCTGCCATGGAGGGCAATATTTTTTTCATTCCGACATTTTGTCGGAAATACTTCCAAAACCAGACACCCCGGCTTTGGGCTTGTCAGTCTGATTAGGGTCGCTTGTTGACAATGATCTCGATAAAAATTTTGCAAATCTGAATAGCCGGTATTGAGAATTAGATTTTTTGAAGCTGACGACGAAATATCAGCTGCCGGCCAATAACCGGTCCGCTCCCCCCTCAGCAATTACAAAAGTAAGTCTGGTCGGGACTTAACAAAGACATTCAGGTTTTAATGTTCACATTCGGTGACTGAGTGTAGCGGAATCTGCTGGAAAACTAAGTTTAGTGATAGTCAAAGACTACTATTTTTCGGAAATCAGCTTTCGTTTAGTAAGCGCTCAATTCTCGACGTAATTCACAGCATGCCCTAGTCATGGCAGACTTTCCCAGCGTTAACTATCCTGGGAATATCCAATGGCAGCAATTAAAAGCAATACCCTCCATGTCTTTTGGCAACATCATATCGCGCAGTGGCAAGCGTCGGGCTTATCTCAGGCCGGCTACTGTCGTCAGCAGGAGCTGTGCGCTCACCAATTTAGTTATTGGAAGCGACAATTACAGGAACCTTGCCAATCTGTAGTTGATAAGCCCAAGGCAGGTTTTACCCGTGTTCAACTTGATGCGCATGATATCGGCATCACAATACCTGCTTCGTCTGGCTTGTCTGTGCACTTTAAAGATGGTACCCAGTTAAGCGGGATTACCCTGGATAATGTGGGGCTAGTCAAGCAACTGCTGGTGGTGTTGCGGTGACCGGGGTGGTGATGCGTCCGGCGCTGTCACTGACCGAGGTCTATCTCTACCGGCAACCGATTGACTTTCGTAAATCCTACCGTGGTTTGTCGGCGATTGTGGAGTGTGAATTGGGTCATAATCCGTTTGCCGGTGGCCTGTATGCTTTTACCAACAAACAGCGTACTAAAATCAAATGTCTGTTTTGGGAGGACAATGGTTTTGTGCTGTATTACAAAGCGCTGAGCGAGGATAAATTCCACTGGCCCAAAGGTGATGACGCGCTACTGACCTTAACCGGCCAGCAGCTCAATTGGTTGCTCGATGGCTTTGATCTCAGCGCCATGAAAGGCCATAAAAAATTGCATTATGAGGCTGTTTTTTAAGGCAAATAAATCCCCTTTTCGAGTTGGAAAAGGGTATAATATCAGCCATGATCTTAGCTGACTTTCCTTCTGTAAATCAAGATGATAAGCCGACTTCCTGGCGGGATGAGCAGGTCGCTTTGGTGCTTGCACAAGCACTGCGCATTGATGAATTAACACAGCTCGTTGGCCGTAAATCAGAGGTCATTTCGGCACAGAAAAATCGCATCCAGGCGTTAGAAGAATTACTGCGCTTAGCTAAAATAAAACGCTTTGCCCCGTCCAGTGAACAGTCGCAGCAAGCCTCCTTATTTGATGAAGCGGAAGTCGAAGCAGAGATTGATCTGGAGACGGCGGCCGACGCCACCGAAGAAGAGGCGCTGGCAGAAGCCCTTGAGTCAGCAGCGAACGAAGCACCGAAGACCAGACAAAAACCCGGACGTAAACCGTTTTCCAGCGCCTTGCCCCGCGAACAAATCTTTATCACCCTGAGTGATGCTGAAAAAGCCGGTGCAATCGATACCTTCTTTACCAAAGTCAGAGAAGAACTGGATATTATTCCCGCGCAAGTGCGTATTTTAGAATATATGCAGGAAAAAGCGGTGTTTATGGAGCCGGTTCAAGGCGAACAACAACGCCGGATCACCGCCGCCCTCATGCCCAAGCATCCTGTCCCTGGGGCCATGGGCAGCATCAATCTGATGTGCTTTGTGCTGATTGCCAAATATGGCGATGGCTTACCGCTCTATCGGCAAGAAAGCATCTTAGCGCGTTATGGCGGCGAACTCTCCCGGGCCACCCTGGCCAACTGGGTGATTGCCCTGGCCAGACAACTGCAACCGCTGATTCATCTGCTCCGGGCACACCAGCATACGGGCGCCCTTATCCAGGCCGATGAGACCCGGGTGCAGGTGCTAAAAGAACCGGGGCGGCCGGTTACCTCGGACAAATACATGTGGGTCACCCTGGGCGGTCCGCCCGGCCAACCCAGCGTACTATTTGACTACGATCCGTCGCGCAGTCAGGAGGTGCCGTTGCGCCTGCTCGATGGCTTTCAGGGCTATCTGCAAACCGATGGTTATGCCGGCTACCATGCCGTCTGCATCGCCAATAACATCACCCCGCTCGGCTGTTGGGATCACGCACGCCGTAAATTTAAAGACGCGCAAGCCGCGCAACCCAAAGCAAAAAAAGGCCAGCCACACCAACTGAGCAAAGCCGATGGCATGCTCCATTTTATCAATGGCCTCTATCTGATCGAGCGGCAGATCAAAGACCTCAGCACCGAGGAAAAATACCAGCACCGGCAAGAACGCAGCCTGCCCGTATTGACTAAGATCAAAACCTATCTGGAAGATAATCAACATAAAGTACCGAAAGACAGCCTTACCGGAAAAGCGATGACCTATCTGAGCAATCAATGGGAAAAGCTGACGGTGTATTGCACGCACGGTGATCTGAATATCAGCAACATCCTGGCTGAAAATGCCATTCGCCCTTTTGTCATCGGCCGAAAAGCCTGGCTGTTTTCCGATACCCCCAAAGGTGCGCATGCCAGTGCGATTCATTACAGCTTAATCGAAACTGCCAAAGCCAATGGCTGGGAACCTTACGACTATCTAAACCAAGTGCTCCACGCACTGCCTTATGCCGACACGGTAGAAAAACTTGAAGGCTTGTTACCGTGGAATATTAAAAAAACAAATTCTATCGAATAGTGCAAGTACGTGCTTTATTAAGCGCTTACTTCGTTTAAGGCCAAACAGAACTTTTCTTTATGCTTGCCGAATTGTAATCCTGGTAAAACTGAGACGATGAAGGAAGATGGTTAGTCTGCTTACTTATTCTACGGATTACAGTTGCCCAGGACATTGAGTAATTCCTTACGCAACTGTTCCTGTTTGATAGGGTCAGATAGTGGTCGAAAGCTTGAATCAGTAATGTAAAACACATCTTCAACACGACTCCCAATTGTGGATATTTTTGCGTTATGCAACTTGATTTTTTGCTGATTGAAAACCTGGCCTATGTGAGCGAGGAGTCCTTGCCGGTCAGTGGTGATTATCTCAAGAATTGTCTGATCGTTTATCGAATCAGAATGAAATTGAATGTCAGTTGGGATAGGGAAATATTTAGCCTGTCTGGATATCCGTTGAAGGTTGATATGTTCTTTAATTTCCTGATGCAGCAAATTATTACGCAACGTGTTACAGATATGGTCGATCCGATAGGCATCATTGACCGGTTGACCGTATTGCTCAAGCACTTGAAAAATATTGAAAGTATCGAATGCATAATTATGGTTCGTTGTCATAATCCGGGCGTCAAGGATACTTAGCCCTATTTGGTCCAATGTTGCCGTGCTGATTGAAAATAAAGAGTCCCTTTTTTTTGCATATATAAAGATTTCAGCATTGCCAAGGCGAGTTTGTGATCTGAATAGGACGAGCGCAGGTCGGCTTCTTTGGCTGAAGCGATGGCGTAGGTATGCCAGATGATTTCATCGACAGTATACCGCAAGAAATAATCGCCACTAATATCCTGCCATATTTTTTCCAAGTCCGGTTCCTGGAAGCCAAGCCCTAACAGCTCGTCCAATGCTTCTTTTTTATTTTCCATGATTCGGTTATCCATAGCGAGCGGGCGTTGTAACCCCCTTCTTAATACGCTTCTGGCTGCCGAGTAAAGTTCTTTGATGAGTGAATCTTTCCAGCTATTCCATAATTTAGGATTAGTTGCCCGGATATCTGCAACAGTTAGGAGATATAAATGATTAAGGTATTCGATACTGCCGACTGTATGGGCAAATTCGAGGATAACATCCGGGTCATGGATATCTTTTCGTTGGGCTGTCGTAGACATTAAAAGATGGTTGCATACAAGCCAGGAAACAAGCCTTCTGTCATAGGGTGTAAAATCGTGCTGAAGACAAAAAGCTTCGACTATTGCTTCACCTATTGTTGAGTGGTCGCCCTCTTGGCCTTTGGCAATATCATGAAATAACGCCGATATATACAATATTTCCGGCTTACGAATGAATAAAAATAGTTCATTGCAGAATGGCATTTCATTTCGGTGCTTATCGATTGCGAAGCGACGCAGATTGCGAATCACAAAAAGGGTATGCGCATCCACGGTATAAATGTGGAATAAGTCATACTGCATGCGGGCGACAATATTTGCAAAATGGGGAAGATAAGCTGCCAAAACTCCATAGCGGCTCATTCTTCTTAATTGCGAGGTTATGCCTTGAGGTTGCCGGAAAATCTCTATGAATAGGTTATTCGCTGCTTTGTCCTGGCGAAATGCATCGTCAATAAGGTGTAAATTTTTGCGGATCAGCCGGATTGTGGTTGCCCCCACACCTTTCAGATCGTTGTTTTTTTCTAAGAATAAAAATATTTCAAACAACATGACAGGCTGACGTTCGAAAACTTTTTCATCTTTGGCTTCCAGATAATTGTTAACTACGATGAAATACTCGCCCAGGGGTTTTGGTTCGCCCTCGGACTTGCCTATTACAAAGCGTTCATTGAAAAGCTGCAATAGTATTTCGTTAAAGCGTTGGATATCAAGAATGGTCTCAAAATAAAACTGCATAAACAGTTCAACATCTTGATTGAAATGCTCGCTTTCGTTAAAAAAACCAATATTTGTGGCCAACTCACGCTGATGTTCGAAAA
>CAWKEY010000032.1:0-76771 GCA_963848675.1 uncultured Gammaproteobacteria bacterium | reverse complement strand
ATGGCAAGCCCCGTGTGGCCGAGGATGTGTTTGGTTGGGGTCGAAGTCCGTTGAATTGGGCATTAATGAGTATCAAACCGGCATAAGTACGTAAATGACCTAACCGCCCGACGCAAGCCTAAAACCGAAGACAAGCACCCCAAGCTATTGGCTGAAATACAAGCCATCATGGAGCCTCATAGCGAATCCGAATCGAGCTTGCGCACCACCTTGCTGTACACCCACATGACTGCCAAGACGGTGCGCGAGGCGCTCGTGCAAAAGGGCTGGTCTGACGCAGACTTGCCCAGCGTACGCACCCTCTCAAATCTCTTGAATCGCCAGGATTACCGACTGCGTACAGTGACCAAGTCCAAGGTTCAAAAAAAACAGACGAAACCGATGCCATCTTTGAAAACGTCAGAGGCGTGAACGCAAGGGCCGATGCGGATAGTGAACAGCTTGAGAATCAGCATAGACACCAAGGCGACCGTCCATGTCAGCAACTCTCCCAGGGGGGCGCTCTCGTCGATCGAGGCCGTCAAGGCCTTGGATCATGACCTGTGCATGAAGGAGAAGTTGGTGCCGGGCGGCATACTGGAGCCAGTTGCAGGCAAACCATTTCTATTCTTCGGCACGAACTACAAAACTAGCGACTTTATGGTTGATGGATTACTTCTGTGGTGGCAGCACAGGAAACCAGAACTACAAGGACTCAAGCAGCTTGTCATCAATTTGGACAATGGACCCGAATGCAATGGACGGCGCAGTCAGTTCCTGCTGCGCATGACAGAGTTTGCGGATCTGACAGGCTTGTGTGTGCGACTGGTTTACTATCCGCCCTATCACAGCAAATACAACGCCATTGAGCGCTACTGGGCGGGACTGGAAAAATCATGGAACGGCTACTTGCTCAGCACGGTCGATGCGGTCATCAATCGTGCGGGCAATTTTTGCTGGAAAGGCATGCGCACCATGGCATGCCTGGTCGATGCCATTTACGAAAAAGGCGTAAAACTTTGCGGCAACGAAAAAAGAAACCTTGAAAACCGACTGGAACGATCCGCTGTGTTGAATTGGTGGGATATAACCATTCGCCCTAAAACGGTGCTTTTATAATGTCTGACTATGGCCGCAGGCTTTTTGATCTGGCCATTGGCCCGCTGACCATGGCTTTTGTCGGGGTCTCCGACAAAGACTCGTTAGCGCTCATCAGGCAGCTGGAGTCGATGCACGGCAATGACTGGGTGGGTGAATGGCTTGCTCTAAAAAACTTACGCCTTGAAGATTACCAGGTAGAAAACCATGCGCTCTAAAAAACCAAAAACAGCCCTCAGTGATCCACGGCGTGGCCAAGAAAAACTGCTGGGCGGTCGCCGCCTGGGTGAAAATGAAAACCCCTATTTGTCGGCAAGACGCACCTGGAACGATCACATGCAAACAGTGATGTCGTCACGGCAGGCCTGGCAAATCATGGGCATCCTGTCCTTACTGGTGGCGCTGGTCGGCGTGGCCGGCATGATCCACATCGGCCAACAATCAAAATTTATACCTTATGTGATACAAATCGATACGTTGGGTCAAACCGCCGCGGTCTCGGTCGCCGATAAAGCCGCTGCCGCAGACCCACGGGTGATAGCCTCTGCCCTCTCCGCCTGCATAGCGAATGCACGCCTGGTGACGCCCGATGTGGTGTTGCAACGCAAGGCGGTATTTGACGTCTACGCGATGTTACCGGCTAACGCGCCGGCCACGCAAAAGATGACCGAATTTTACAATGGCACCGATGAATCCAGTCCGTTCAAACGTGCCACCCAGGAGATGGTCAGTACTGAAATCAGCTCGGCCATGGCACTGACCCCGGAAACCTGGCAAGTCGACTGGCTGGAAACGACACGGGATCGACAAGGCGTCATGAAAGGCCGGCCGGTACCCATGCGCGCCATGATGACCATTTTCATCGCTGCACCCACGTCAGCCACGACAGAAGAGCAATTGCGAAAGAACCCGATGGGTATATTCATTCGGGATTTTTCCTGGTCAAGACAGCAACAAACTCATTAATACGAAAGGCGCCCCTATGCATAAGCACCTACCTGCAATCTTGGTAATAGTCCTACTCTGCACAGGACAGGCATCGGCTAACCCGGATATGGCTGAGCTGTATTTCTCGGATAAGAACCCGGTTTTAACCCGGCAGGAAAAACAGGCCATGGCGATTGCTAATAAGTGGAAAGGCCACAATGCAATCGGCATGGCGCCGACATCAGGAAAAAACGGCGTGGTCACGTACCAGTTTGGGGTTCAACAGCCCAGTGTCGTCTGTGCCGTGTTGCAAGTCTGTGATGTGGCCTTGCAGGCCGGGGAACAGGTGAATTCGATCAACCTGGGGGATACGGCCCGGTGGACCCTTGAGCCGGCTATTACCGGCAGGGGGGCTAATGAAGTACAACACATTATCATCAAACCAATGGATGTTGGTCTGGAAACCTCGTTAGTAGTGACCACCGACCGCCGTGCCTATCATATAAGGTTACGCTCACACCGGACAGAATACATGCCGCAAGTGATGTTTGCCTACCCGGATGAAGACCAAGCCAAATGGGAGGTATACCGACACCACTCCCTAAAGGAACGCCAGGACAAGACCCTGCCCCAAACCGGCGAATACCTGGGCGACCTCGATTTTTCGTATGACATAACGCCCAACGGTTCTATAGCCTGGACACCCATCCGGGTTTTTAATGATAAGCAAAAAACCATCATCCAAATGCCCGAAGCCATGGCGCAATCGGAAGCGCCCACTTTACTGGTGGTGCGTCGGGAAGGCGGGATTTTTGAGGACGATGAAACCGTGCAGGTGAACTATCGCATACAAGGCAACCGCTATATTGTCGATACGGTGTTTGATTCGGCCCTCCTGATCGCCGGCGTGGGGGACAATCAAGACGCCGTGGCGATAAAAAGGGTGAAAAAATGAACCGTTTAATCGTCACCTTTTGCTTGCTGAGTAGCTTAGCAGGCTGCGCACTACTTCGAAACGAGCCTGTTACCACGCCGGTTCCCGTTGAACTGGGTAACAGCCTGGCCGCCGATGCCATCAAACACTTGCAAACCCTGTATCCGCCCGCACACACGCAATTCAACATCGGTCAACCGGTGCCTGAAACCGATAATTTCGGCACCGCACTGGTGTTTCAGCTGCGTGAAAAAGGCTACGCCGTGCAAACCTACGACGCCACCCAACCCGCAGCAGGCTTAAGCACCCTCTACACGGTCGATCAGCCCGCCTCCAGCTTGTTCCAAGGACTGTATCGCGTACAGTTGACCGTAGGCAAAGCCATCTTGACCCGCGCCTACACAGCCGGCAATAACAAGGCTATTCCCGCCGGTGCCTGGGCAAAAAGGGAGTAAACCATGCAGCAGCAACCCACTGAAAACGAAGACACGATGTCGCCGGCGATGTCACCCGGCGAAGCCTCAGCAAGAAGCGGTGTACGGCGCGTCAACAACCTGCCCCTGTTTCTGGTCGGTGGGGCCACGCTCACCTTCCTGGTCATCATGGTGTTGGTTGCAGCCGATCGGGCCGCTAAACAAAATAGGGCCAGTGACGACACTGACAAAGACAAGGTGGTCAATGCCAGTATGGCCGCTCATGAAATAGCGGGTGACTACCTCAGCGGCCTCATACCGACAGCAACGAAGCCTTTGGAAATACCTCCGCTACCGATGGCTTCAGAAGCACCGGCCTTGACCGTGGCAAGGCCAACCAGCCTGGATGCGCCGCCACTACCGCCGAACCCAGCCAATCAACCGAACCTGCCGCCCACACCCGAAGAGGATTTAGCGGCGCGTATCCGGCAAGTTAAGTTGCAACAATTTGAAGAGGCGGTTAAATCGAAAACGACGGTCAGCGTAATCGCGCCACGCAGCCCGGGATCAGCGCCCGTTGCCTCCGATCAATTATCGGAACAACAAGCGCTGCTGGCACAACAGATTGCAGCGAACCAGATGACAGAAACCGATCCGATAACCGCCTACAAAAAACGTCTCGCGCAACTAAAAGACACCGGCATTATTCAATAGCGGGGACAGTGCGGAGGAAACACCCCAGCTGATGAACACGGGGGCATCAGGTGAGGACAAGAATAACATCAACCAGTATGCCAACAATGGACAAGGCGATCGATGGCGCTTGGACTCGACACCAGAAGCCCCCCATTCACCGTATGAATTAAGAGCCGGCTTTGTCATACCGGCTACGCTGATATCCGGAGTCAATTCAGAATTGCCAGGCCAGATTATGGCGCAAACATCGCAGGATGTTTTCGATACCGCCACCGGCAAACACAAGTTGTTTCCCCAAGGCTCCCGCCTGGTAGGCACCTATTCCAGCGAAGTCGCTTACGGGCAAGCGCGAGTCCTGGTGGCCTGGCAACGCATTGTCTTCCCCGATGGCAAAGCCATGGACATCGGCGCCATGCCAGGCGCTGACGGCGCGGGCTTCGCAGGTTTCAAAGACCAGGTAGACAACCACTATGTACGCATCTTTGGTTCAGCGTTGTTAATGTCGGCCATCACCGCAGGCGTAGCGTATAGCCAACAAAACCAAAATACCGGCAGCGTGTATGCACCCAACGCACAAAGCACGTTGAGCAGTGCCTTAGGCCAACAACTAGGGCAAGCGACGGTACAAATGATTAGCAAAAATATGAATATTGCACCCACGCTGGAGATTAGACCAGGCTATCGGTTTAACATCCTGGTGACCAAAGATTTAACGCTCAGCAAACCTTACCAAGCATTCGATTATTAAAGGAGAAGGCCTTGAAAACGCTAACATTGTCCGTGACTCAAGTGGTTATTGCCAGCTTAGTCTCAGTAACGACACCTACCCCATCCTTTGCCGGCATCCCCGTGATTGATGGGACCAATCTAACGCAAAATGTGTTGTCGGCAACAGAGGAAATTGCGCAGACGCTTAAGCAGGTACAGCAATACTCCACACAGCTGTCGCAGTATTCTACGCAATTGCAGCAATACTCCAATATGATGCAGAATACTGCGGCGCCAAGCTCATACACGTGGGCTAACGCATCGCAAACCATAGCCGGATTGACCAACACCCTCAATACCTTGTCTGGCTTCCAGAGCCAATTTGGTTCGCTAGCCAATTATGTGAACAACTACCAAAATCTAAACCACTATGCGAATTCTGCCTGTTTCAACAGTATTGCGTGTACCCCCGCCGCCTTAGCCAGTCTGAACAATACGCTTACACTGGGATCACTAGCGCAGCAAAAAGCGAATGCCGCCGAAATACAAGCCCTCGGCAGTCAACAAACCGCATTGCAAACCGACGCGGCGACGCTGCAAAGGCTGCAAGCCAACGCACAAACCGCCTCAGGACAGATGCAAGCCATTGGTTATGCCAATCAGCTTGCCAGCAATCAAGCGAACCAGCTATTGCAGTTAAGGGCTCTACTGATAGCCCAACAAACAGCAGAGGCCACGCGCAATCAAGTCATCGCTGATCGTGAGGCACAACAAGCCGCCGCTGACCAAAGTTGGCGCAAGGATACACTAACCCCCGTCACCCATAACAATTGGACACTTCGCTAGAGGATATACTGATGAACTACAACTACATAATAAAAATTGCCGCTTTTGCACTCTTAACCGCTTGCAGTCAGGAGCCCCAGGAAACGGCGAAACCAACGGATAGTCAGGTCACTGCACAATCGAAGCAAGTGCCAGAAGTCAATGATGAAAATTGCCGATTTGAATATTTGAAATCTATTACAGATAAGGTCATTCAACAAACGTTGGCCGATAACTGTATGCGACGCAATACACTTAAGCCAACCGAGCATAAACCCTGGACTATGAGATAACCGAGCAGGAGTGACCATGAAAAAAATATCGGCAATACTTGTTACTTGCCTGATTATTCAAATGCCTGAAGCATTTGCGGCTATCAATGGCCAAGGCATCTTTGATGATGTAGAAAACAAATATAAAGCTGCCGCCTCTGCTTGGGCAACCACACTGACAGCCAGAGCATCCTGGTTGTTCTGGGTGCTCGCATTGATCTCTATGGTGTGGACACATGGCATGTTGTTGTTTCGAAAAGCCGATATAGCTGACTTTTATGGAGAATTTATCCGTTTTATTGTCTTCACCGGATTTTTCTGGTGGCTGCTTACTAATGGATCGACAATGGCAATTGACGTAATAGAATCAATGCGGATGCTCGGAGGTACGGCATCGGGAATCAGCGGAACCACACCGTCTGGCATTGTCGATGTTGGCTTTCAAATATTTAATAAGGTAGTCCAACAATCGTCAATTGCCAGCCCGGTTATGAGCACTGCCGGACTCATCATGGCTACCCTAGTCATCGCCATTCTTGCATTGATCGCAGCCAACATGCTTATTCTGATCGTGTCTGGTTGGATACTCGCGTATGCGGGGATCTTTTACCTGGGTTTTGGCGGTAGCCGTTGGACTTCGGATATTGCAATCAGCTACTTCAAAACTGTCCTCAATATTGGCGTCCAACTGATGACTATGGTCCTGCTGGTGGGCATTGGACAACAGTTTATCAACACCTATTACGCCCAGATGGATATCAACATGAACCTGAACGACCTGGCTGCAATGTTGGTAGCTGCCATTGTTCTACTGGTACTCGTTAACAAAATCCCATCGATGCTCGGACATATTGCCCAAGGCGGCGGCACGCATGCGCTGGCTGGCGGATTCGGCGCGGGTTCAGCGATAGCCGCTGCCGGGGTAGCGGGGGCCGCCGCTGCAATGGCCGGCAGTACGGCTGTCGCCGGTGCCGCAAATATAGGTGGTGGCGCTCAGGCTGTTATGGCAGCCGCGAAACAGGCATCACAAAACGCATCAAGCGCCTCTGATCTTGTTTCGCGGATGGGCGACATAGTCAGTGGCGCAGTAGATGGCCATACCGCCAGTGCCTCACCGTCCGCACCAAGCCCACTTGCAGCGGCAATGGGTGATAGCTTCGCGAGTAATAACTTATCCACTAGCGCATCGGGTATGACAAACCAGGGCAGACAATCCAGCAGTACTGCCGCACACCTAGCCTCGGGAATCAAACAGGTCATGGGCGAAAAAATGCAATCACGGATAAATCAAACCGTGGGTGGGCAAGTCGCCTCAGCCATCAATCAGTCCACAGCAACGCAAGCGCACAATAACAACGCCACAAGCCAAACATTCGATAACAATAGTCTGTCTGGTGAAACAACTGGCACAGGGGATTCAAGGGCGGATGAAATCGCCGCCTTCCGTGATGGAGCGGAAACGTAAAAAACCAGGACATCTAAAAGATGTCGTCATGAAAAACGAAAAGAATACCAAAATTTCCCGGAAAACCCTGGCAAAAAATGGGGCTCTTGAGAAAACGATTAGTTTATCGAATGTTGGAATAAGGAGGCAACATGGCGGCAATGCCTGATTTACCACCGTCACACCAGCAACAGGAGCGGATAGTTTGCTCGATCGCCGCTGCTGAAAAATACGCTGTGCCAGCGAACATTCTGCTGGCAATAGCCGAAAAAGAAAATGGCAAGCCCGGTGTATGGGTGAAAAACACCAACGGCACCCACGACGTTGGCGCCATGCAATTTAATACCGCTTACCTCAAAACACTCGGGAGGTACGGCATTTCACCTGAGGATGTAGCCAGGGCCGGTTGTTATGCCTATGATCTGGCCGCATGGCGCATTCATAAGCATTTAACCAAAGATCCCGGTGATATATGGACCCGAGCGGCAAATTATCACTCCCGGACACCCTATTACAATCAGCTATACCGGGCTGATCTGATGGTAAAAGCGAATCGCTGGGCTAACTGGTTAGATAGCTTCATGCTGTCCCCTAGTGCGACGATCAATGCCTACACGACAAAGCCCGAAGCTAAACAAGCCAGTCAAGCAACCCACTATAGCACCGGCTATTAAAAAGGCCTATGTTCCACGTCGTATCGTCGTTAGCAGCCAGCAGTAAATGACAATGCAATACCCACGCGTAGTGGTATCGGATGGCACGCTTGAAGCCCTTAAATGGCTGGCTCTACTCCTTATGGTAGCGGATCATACCAATAAATATCTGCTACACGATGCATCGCACACCTTATTTAACGCCGGTCGCATAGCCATGCCACTTTTCGTTTTTGTGCTGGCTTATAATCTGGCTCGGCCAGATGCCTATAAGCGCGGAGCACATAGCCGAACCATGAAACGTCTGGCACTCTTTGGCCTCCTGGCAACACCGCCCTTCATCGCCTTGGGTGGCTTGTTAGCAGGATGGTGGCCGTTAAACATCCTGTTTGCTTTATTGTCACTGACGGCGATTATTTACTGCCTTGAGCAACAGACAATCAGGGGCTATCTCATCGCTTGCGCTGTATTTATTGTCGGCGGTTCATCAGTAGAGTTCTGGTGGCCTGTTTTAGCGTTTGGGATCGCACTCTGGTGGTACTGCAAAACGCCGCGAATCGCAGCCTTGATAATAGCCGTGGTAGCCTTGCTATTACTCCGTATTATTAACGGCAATTATTGGGCTTTCGCCGCCCTACCCGTTTTGATCGCCAGCACCGCCGTCACTATTCCGGTGCCCCGTTATCAGTGGCTATTTTATTATGTCTACCCGCTGCATTTAACCCTTCTTTGGTTATCAACGAGGCTTGTCTACGTCTATGATTTTGGCTTATAAATAAAGCGGTTGGCACAGAATCCGTACTATAAACTCCGTTCAGGCGTTTTTCTGTCTTATAAACTAAGCAATCGGATAACAACACTGCAAGTGTTCGTTTACTACGCATTAATGTTTCCGATAGGGATAATCCACGATTGAATGCCTATGATTAGATGGGCGGAAAAGATCGTCACGTGCTTCACTTTCGAATTGAGCAATCACAGTTAATTTGTATTCGATATAGTGAGTATTTATTTTAAGAGACAGCATCGTACATTAAATCCATAGAGCCCCTTAAATACCCGGAAAAAAACTGCCAAAAAATTTAGCCGCTTAATTTCTCGGGCAATAATTAGCTTGCATAGCCACATATTCTTTACCAATATCCTTCGAAAACTTGATGAGAACGGGGGACACGAAAGAACAACTCTCGAAAATGTCGGGGTATCTACATCATTTATATCAGATTTATCCAACGGCAAAGGTAATCCGTCTTTACGGATTATGGAGCGGGCAGCAAGCTCAGAGGACTAGCAGAAGGCTATAAGCGCGTATCTTTAATACTGCCGTCTCATCAAGCCTTCATCACAAGACAATGAACAAAGGAGGCTATGGAGAAACTGAAGAAAGAAAAAGCAGCAAACGTAAAAAACCCACGAAAACCACAAAACAATAAATGAGGAAAATAATTTTCGTTTATCCCAATAAAAAACCTCATTATATAAATAATATATATATTTTTTATATCAATATATAGTATAATATCTCATCGAATTATTTTATCGATGCAATTAATCTATGCCAAATCTACATCATCAAGACAAATCAAAGGGCTCTGTAATAGCAGGCGCCAAAATCAAACGGGAGCGTGATCGCGGCCCGAAAATGTTGGCGACTCTCGCCGATCCAAAAGCCATCGAAATTATGCTGAATTCGGATGGCAAGAGCGACTATCCGCTTAATCAAACACTTTTGAGGTAATTATGAAAAAAGCAAAAACACCACAAAAAAGAATTATTGCTATGCTGAAGATGCCGTCATTGCAGAAGCAAAAAAAAATTATGTGAACATATTAATAAAAGGTTTTGCCAACATGATAGAGCATAAATATCTAAAGCTGGATGAGGTTGTTGCAATGCTTAATGTTAGCCGCAACTGGTTTTACAAAATGAGAAAGGCCGGAAAGTTTGTTAAGCCAGCAATTGAGCGGCCAATGCGGTGGAGACTAGACCAGATTAATAATTTTTTGGATGGTGCGGAGTGAAAAATTCCATCTATAAAAAGATTAAAAGACCCGGTGGCGATTTTAGAGCAAGAAAGGCTTGAAATTCTTGGTGATGAATTTGGCGCAAAAATAGTAGAAGATGATGATGCGGCTTTTTTATATTAGGTGAGCTAAAGAAATCTCAAAAAATATGCCATACTGCTCTAAAAGAGGGCAAGGTTCGAATGCCTCACAAGCAATGCGTAAAATGTCAATAGCTGTTTATTAATTACATAAAGCACCGTAAAAAGCACCGTGAACAAAAAAGCCTTGGAACGAAAACCGCTACAAGGCTTGATTTTATTGGTGGGGTGTCGGGGGCTCGAACCCCGGACCGATGGATTAAGAGTCCACTGCTCTACCAACTGAGCTAACACCCCTGATAAGTTATTAACACGATTACTGTTATTTAATTGATAACGGCGTTTGACTAAACCTTGGCATTGTGATGAATGCTGGTTGTATAAGAGCATTACTGTGATTTTAGGAGTTTGTAGCTTGTGCTATGAACGCTGTACGACTCCGATTTAGGGTTTAATTCTAAAGTATTTTATTGATAAAGGCTATGTTTAGTTCTGAACGACATTCGAGATCAGAACAATTGCTGGAAAATCAAACACGCGCGTTCAAAAAGTCGCCAAAATAGCCAAAAACTGCAAAAAATAAATTCAAAATCATCAGTACATTTTACTCTCGCAATACAGCGTCACACAGCGAGGGAAGTAAAGGCGGTGGCGCAGGAGGCTGTTTGCGAATTTCGGCAAGCCTCTGCCGGGCTTCTTCGGAAAACCACCAGGCCAATGTTGCATCGCAACCATCTCCATCTGGAATAGCTTCTTGTCCGCGGCAGTCAGGATTGTTTAGCGGGCACTTGAGACGAACATGAAAATGGTCGTCATGCCCCCACCAGGGGCGAATCTTGTTTAGCCACTCGTGCGCTGTCTTGCGTGTGCATAGCTGCCTTTTAACGCCGGGATTAACGAAAATGCGTTCAACTTCGGGTGAGCGTGCCGCCGCTTCCAGCACCTGCTCATGAGCAATTGACCACTGCGCAGGATTTATCTGGTCGGATTTGTGAAAAAGCACTGAAGGGGCAGACCAGGTTTCACGTTCATCAAATCGCAAACTGCGCATTGCCGCTACATCGGAAAGTAAATACCAGATATCAACATCCAGTCCGGTCTGATGACTGCGATGTCCGGTTAGAGTCGGGCCACCGCGCGGCTGGCCCAGATCACCAATCAGCAAGACGCCCCATTGTTGCAAGGCAGCGGCATGCCCAATATGTTTAATGAAATTAATCAAATCCGGATGGCCATATACCCGGTTTCGAGACAGTCGCATAAGCTGATAGCCGGCTCCATTCTCCGGTAACGAAACCGCACCGCGCAAACAACCAGCGGTATAAGTTCCGATACTCCGGGCCACATCACCCGTTTTTGCCGGTTGCGCAACCCTGGACCAAGCTGTTGCAGCGGGTTGAGCAGTACACACCGAGCAAACAGAAAGCAATAATAAGACGACTATTGAAAACTTCACTTTCAAAGTAATACCTTAATTATAATTGGTCTGAATGAATTCTATGGCATTACCAGCGGTATCCCGGCAAAACAAGGCCTTCCGTCCTGATTTACTCATGGTAAAGGTAATGCCCCGCTGCTCCAGTCTTTGTTGAATGATAGTGATATCAGAAACGGTAAAGGCGGTGTGCCGATCACGGCCGCCGTGTTCAGGGCGACCCGAGACGGGATCCGGATTAGGCAGTTCGAGCAGATGAATCTGCTGATCACTCAGCTCCAGCCAGGCGCCGGGGAATGGCAAATCGGGGCGCTGGCAGGTTTTAAGGCCTAATATGCCTTGGTAAAACTCTAAGGCTTTTTCGGTATCTGAAACAATAAGACTGACATGATGCAGTTTTAGGTTAATGTTGTCTGACAAGGTTAAGATCCTCTTAATGAGACAGGCGGTTAAAGTACCGGTTGATTTTTGTCGTTTTTCGTATGATTGCCATAATAATCCAGTCCGGCGAGCAATTTCATCTTCACCCGATTATTATCAATATGCAACACGTCAAAAGCTGCTTTGATAGTCATGGTTTTTATTTCACTGACCGAACCAAATCTGAAGTTAAACAGCTTGTTTTGCCTGCCAGCCGGAAAACTGTTCATTATTGCCGTTATCTTGTCGTTGATCAGAACGCGGGCTTTATTTAACTCTACAGCGACTTCCGGTTTTAAGCCACCTATGGGTTCTTGTTCGGATGTGCAAGACCAATTTTCAGTCGGCAATGGATCTGGCGTTGTCTTACCCATGGCCGCAAGTCTTTTGCTTTTACCCTGCGCGACCAAAATTCCGCTTTCTCGGATCTGAATTTTTTGTCGGCCGCCGCCTGTTTTTTCGGGTATTTTCTGCATTATTCTGCCTGAACAGCTAACTCAAGTATCGCAACCCTATGGGGTGGTTGACGGTTCAAAACGGAATATCGTCATCATACGGGACATCAAAATTATCATGACTTTGTCCGGATTGCGCCGGCGGCTGGCCTTGTGTTCCAGCGCGCTGAGGGTTTTTGGACGCCCCCGGTTCAGATTTTCTAACTTCTGAAGCTCGGCCGACCAATTCAAGAACAGCGGCACTCACCTCGAGACTGACTTTGGTTGTGCCATCATTGGCCTGAAATTCGCGTTGCGTCAATTCCCCGGAAACAAATACCTGCTGGCCCTTTTTCAGATAGTCTTTAAGGCTGCCTTCGGCGCGTTTACCCCATAATGCGACTCGTACCCACAGCGTTTGTTGTTTATCGCCAAAGCCGACATTGTTGGCTACCGTGACATTTAATACTGCCTGCCCGGATGGTAAATAGCGTACTTCTGCATCTCTGCCAACAGTGCCGATAAAACTAAATACGTTGCTCATGTTCTCTCTCGTGTTTGAAATAAATTAAGCGCTGCTTACTGAATGATGCGGTAACAGGGTAAATATTTCTTTCCCGGTAGTTTCATGCGGTGTTGGGACACAAAAGAGGCCAGCAAAGCATCCATCAATTGCATGATGCCGGCATCGCCACATATCTCGAAGTGGCCCTGTTGCTCAACGGCGCGTATGCCCTCATCTTTGACATTGCCAGCGACTATGCCCGAAAAAACGCGACGCAGATTGGCAGCCAACTCGTGCGGGGCCTGTTTTTTGTGCAGGGCTAGATTACGCATATTTTCATGGGTCGGGATAAAAGGTTGTTGAAAGACTGGATCAATTTTGAGCGACCAGTTGAAATAATAAGCATCACCTTTTGTTTTACGGAAGTTGCGTACCTGCCTGATGCCCTCTTGCATCTCACGGGCTACCCACTCGGGGTCATCGATAATAATTTTATAGCGCCGCTGTGCCTCTTTACCGAGCGTTCCGGCAATAAATTGATCAATATGCTTAAAATAATCTTCAGCACTATCAGGCCCGGTGAATATCAGCGGGAACGGCATGTCTTGATTCTCAGGATGCAACAAAATCCCGAGAATATAAAGAATTTCCTCCGCGGTACCGGCGCCGCCAGGAAATACCACAATGCCATGCCCGGTGCGGACGAAAGCTTCCAGGCGTTTTTCAATATCCGGCAAAATAACCAGATCATTGACAATCGGATTCGGTGATTCGGCCGCAATAATGCCGGGTTCAGAGATGCCCAGATATTGGCCGTTTTTGATACGCTGTTTGGCATGACCGATAGTTGCGCCCTTCATAGGCCCTTTCATTGCACCTGGTCCGCAGCCGGTACAAATATCCAGGCCGCGCAAGCCCAGTTCATGGCCCACGAGTTTGGTGTAATCATATTCTTTACGGCTTATGGAATGGCCGCCCCAGCACACTACCAGGTTGGGATTGGCCATGGGCCGCAAAATATTGGCATTGCGCAGTATATGAAATACGGCATTACTGATGCCATTCGAGGTATCCAGCTTAAACTTTGGATTGTCATTGATCTCGTCACTGACATAGATGATGTCACGCAGCACCGCAAACAGATGTTCATTGATGCCTTTAATCATCTGTCCATCAACAAAAGCTTGCGCCGGCGCACCCAAAACTTCGAGCTTGATGCCGCGTTCTTCCTGAAGCACTCGAATCTCAAAATTAGGATAACGCTCCAGCAACTCCTTGCCATCATCAAGCGCGTTTCCACAATTTAGTACGGCCAGCGAACAGTTGCGAAATATCCTATAGAGTCCGCCTTGGCTGGTATCAAGTAATTTACTGACTTCGAGTTTGGAGAGCACATCCAATCGGCCTTCGGGGGAAATGCGCGCATCAACGACATCATATTTCATCATCTTCCTTTAACTATCTGTAAATCGGGATCAATCAGGGCTGTTATCAATTGTTCATTCGGCATTCAGTGTCCTTTGACTATGCTTTAGTCACACTGTATATCTTGATGGATATAATCATGAATGCCCTATCAAAAATAATAACGCTGCCCGGATTAATAGTCCTATTAAGTGCTTGTGCCCATTATCCTCGACAATATGGCTATTATCCTGACAACGCCTCCTATGGAGGCGGCTATACCGTCATGCAAAGAAGCTATTATGGCGGAGCGCCAAACCCTTATAGAGGCTACCATTCAGGGAGAGAATATTTTGACCGCCAACAGAACCAATACCAGGACTCTCGTCGATTCCCCAAGTTTCCTGGTAACTGGCAACAACACAATTCAGATAACCACCATCGCAGCCACGATGCCGGCCAGGGACCACGCCAGCAGCATAGCGACCGAGGACGGGATGACTTTGACTATACCGGCTCTTCGCAGACAAGACGCCCTGAACAGATGAGAAATCGAGGAGATCATCAGCCGGATCATCACCAAGAAAGACAAACCGGTAAGCCTCATCGGGAAAACAGAGACAGAGATGATCATGATGCTGAACAAAGAGTATCAGAGCATGGCAGGTCAAATCGCTGGAGCCGCCGGGATGATCATGTTAACAACGATCGCACGTTCAGATAAAGACCTTAACTGAAAAAACGTAATAAGAGCAGCTCACAACCCGTTATTTGGTTATCCGTGCCTTGGTCTTACTTGCGACAGACCGGCTCTTGAGGAAAATAAGCTTTGCCGCGGAAAATTAAATCCGCGGCATCAAGTTGCTTACTTTACCCAGCTATGAAAACGCCCATAAATAGTACGCCAGTTAACGATCAGCAGATAACTCAATAATCCCAATAGGAAGCCAAAGAACAATTTTCCAAAGAAAGATCCTTGAGCAACGCTTCCCGGCTTAGGTGCGGCACTGTCTTTAGGTGTTGATGCAGGCATTGCGTTCTGACTCGAATCGCCTGCTTGTAGCTCCGGCAAACCCAGGCTCCGCCAGGTGTCATAATCTTGCCAAATAGGATATTTTCCTTCCCACATGGCCTTGGAAAAATAGGGCGCCAGGCTCATGCCATGTGCCATTGGGATCCCTTTTTCATCCTGGAAGCCCTTATAAACAACCAGACTGATATCACCACCTTCACCCAGTCCATTAGTTGTAAACGATTTTTCGACATGATCATGGAACATCCAGATGCCTTGGCCAAAACTATTCAAACCATCGTCTACACCGCTCAATTCCAGATCAATACGCTGTGAAGGTACCATTGTATGTGTATCACGCTGAATATAGGAGCCGGGGCCATTATCGACACCATCGTAATGGGTAATGATGGGTTTATGTCCATGAATATGCATAGCAAAAGCCTCCGTATGTCCATTCAAAATACGGAGCTTAACTTTTTGATTTTCTTCCATATGAATCAATGACTCCCTTAAGGTATAAGGGAAGGAGCGGCCATTGAGCATGAAATAATCGTCGGTGGCATCGGTGATGTCGTATTCCAAGTTCATGTGCTTAGCGATTAATCGCGGATCATTGGCTGATCTTGCAATCACCTCATGTAGCTCTTTATCCGCCGATTCATAATGCAAATCATATTCCCGGGCATATTTTTCAAGAACCGCTACGGATGGGTGACGGACCTGACCCGCACCGACGTTCAGCGTTTGCGGCCAATTGTTGGGACGATTTTCCTCTACGACAAAAATTCCCTGCAGCCCCATTGGAATATGGGTATGCGGCTGCACATGGCAATGGTAATACATAGTGCCTGGCTGACGGGGCTTGATCACATAGGTCTTGCTTTCGCCCGGCATGGTATCCATGTTACTGGTTTGACCTACCCCATCGTTACCGTGACCGGCACGATCCATAAAAGGATGATCCACTCCATGGAGATGAATAGAATGCGGTAGATAATGGGTATTTTCCAACACCAACCAAACTACATCATCCTGCTCAACACGAATGACGGGGGAAGGCACACGCAACAACGAATTAGCTTGCGTTTCGTAGAGACTCAACGTGGACATATCCCGGGTTTTAGGTGCATATACCCAAAAAGTAGGCTGAACCCCCGGTGCAATATCAAAAGTAGTATTTAGCTCCTTCATGTCGGGCGAATGTCCATTCAGCTCGACGACCTCAAGCTTGATCACGATTTTATCGGGGTCACCATCTCCATCGATGTCATCTGACATCGTGATGGCGTCAGCCGCAAGCTGAGTTTCCATCAAGGTGGACATCGAAATATTGTTGGTACCTTTCACGAAAGCGGCAATATCAGCCGGATTATCAGGGGTACATAGGCGTGATTCCTGAATTGTGACGCCATCAATGACCTGCTCTTTGCGCCATTCGGCCGGCGTAAAGTCAGAACAAACGTCTTCCACAGGCCCCAATTCGACCTTTGCAGTCGGTGGTAAGTCAATAGCCGCCTGGCTCCAGAAGGGTACAAAGAGCAGCATGGCGCTAACAATAACGGTAAGAAAGTTTTTATGCATACGATGGCCTTAGAAAGATAAACTATACAGGAATCCGCCAGTTGCGTAAGTAGGGCGGATGGGTAACGCGCCGAAAATAATTTACATTCTACACGAGTTAAATTGACGATTGTTTCTTAGCAAGAGTTTAAAGTCAATAGTAAAGAACTTGAACCTGTGTTCAACATTGCGCTGAATAATCAGCGTCTAATATACCATGATTACTATACCCTTCGGAGAAATCTCTCATTTTAAGTTTTTCAACCTACTAAAAAATTTGTGCGTGTATTTGATTTCGGAATAACAACACTAAATCTATAAGACTTCCGGTAAGCACGTTTGTTCTTCACTCCTTTATTAAAAAGCATTTTTTCTGATGCTTGCATGATTTGTTAATCTGTCGTTAAGGTAACTATCCCTATCATTAGTCCGATCTGAAAATTATGTAAATTAGATTCAAATCGACCGCAATCAACTAATGCGCTAGCAAATTCTCAGCTTAAAATCAGGAGTGAAATCCACATTTTCATTGGGAAAAGTAGCTGACGTAATAAAACATATTTTTAACATTTTTATCCAAATAATTAGGAGCCAACATGAAAAAAAATACACTATTGACAGCCAGCATTGTCACCCTTGCTTTACTAAGTGGTTGCGATAAAGGCAGCGAACAGGAAACAAAGACCGAAGGCGAACTTGCCATTCCAGCACAAGTAAGCACTCCTGCTGAAACTCCAGCACCTGAAGCAGTGCCTGCGCCTGCTGAAATTACAGCCCCAGCACCTGCTCCCGCCCTGATAGCGCTGCTCCTGTAACCGAAGGCGAAGAAACTGAATAATAAGCCTATCAGCAGGATACCGAGTTTAACCAACTAATCAACATCAATAGTTACTCTCTTTCCTTAAAAAAGCGGCTAAATCCTGGCCGCTTTTTTTAGTTGAATTATGATTACGCGCCTCTGTTGTTTTGCTTGTAATAAATCCACTTTTCATCTTGCTCATCGCCTAAGGAAACTATAGCCACAGCCCAGCAAAGCTGAAGTGTCTCAAATGACTACCCACCCATGTGGCAAATAATCAGCCAAATACTTTTTCGGTGAGCAATCTGAGCAAATATTGCCCATAGCCATTCTTGGACAATGGCTGCGCCAGTTTCTCTAACTGCGTGTTATCTATCCAGCCTTGCCGCCAGGCTATTTCCTCCGGCGCTGCGACTTTCAGCCCCTGCCGCTGCTCGATAGTCTGAATGAACTGCGAGGCATCCAACAGCGATTCGTGCGTGCCGGTATCCAGCCAGGCGTAGCCTCTGCCGATAACTTCAACATCAAGTGCTGACTGCTCAAGATAACGACGATTGACGTCGGTAATTTCCAGCTCGCCCCGCGCCGATGGTTGAATACTCTTGGCAATATCAACGACTTGCGTATCATAAAAATACAGTCCGGTAACCGCATAGCGGGACTTGGGCGATTTTGGCTTTTCTTCAAGACTCAATGCCCGGCCGGCAGAGTCAAATTCGACCACGCCGTAACGCTCAGGATCTTGAACCGGATACGCGAATACCGTCGCGCCGCTGTCACGGGCACTGGCATACTGCAACAGTGTGGCCAGGTCGTGTCCATAAAATATATTGTCGCCCAGCACCAGTGCAGAAGGGCTGCCATTGATAAAATCCTCGCCAATGATGAAAGCTTGCGCCAGTCCATCCGGTGAAGGTTGAACGGCATAGGACAGCGACATGCCCCATTGCTTGCCGTCGCCAAACAGCTGTTCAAAACGCGGCGTATCTTGAGGCGTGGAAATAATCAACACTTCGCGAATGCCTGCCAGCATTAATGTTGACAAGGGATAGTAAATCATCGGCTTGTCATAAATTGGCAACAGCTGTTTGGATATGGTTAGTGTCGCCGGATACAGCCGGGTGCCTGAGCCGCCGGCCAGAATGATGCCTTTTCTTGTTTTCATGAATGTTCCGGAGTAAGAATTTCGGCCAGCATGCGCTCGGCATGATAAGACCAATGCGGTAAAAATAAACCAAACGCCTGCTGCAATTTTGAGGTACTCAGCCTGGAATTGGCTGGCCTCCTGGCGGGCAATGGATAATCAGAAGTTGGAATTGAGACCACACGCTCCGGCGGACACTTCAGGACAACGCCAGCCTGCCCCGCCCATGCCAACACAAATTGTGCATAACCATGCCAACTGGTTTCACCGGCGGCAACAAGATGGTAAAGCCCTTGCAGACTGTCGCCATCCGGGCGTAGCGCATCACGCAAACAAAATGCACTGATGTCCGCTATCAACTCGGCTGAAGTCGGCGCTCCGAACTGGTCGCCGACGACTTTCAGAGAATCGCGCTCTTGCGCCAGTCGCAGCATGGTCTTGGCAAAATTGCCGCCACGCGCAGCGAATACCCAACTGGTACGGAAAATCAAGTGTCGACAGCCGGATTGCCGGATAGCCTGTTCTCCGGCCAGCTTGGTCGCGCCATAAACGTTCAACGGTTGGGTCTCGTCCTCCTCACTATAGGCATCAGATGTGTTCCCGTCGAAAACATAATCTGTCGAATAATGCAGCAGCCAGGCACCGCGCTTTTTTGCCTCGTCGGCGAGAATGCCGGGAGCAACGCCGTTAACGGCCAGTGCGCGCTCAGACTCGCTCTCGGCCTTATCGACAGCCGTATAAGCAGCCGCATTGACGATCACAGCGGGCTTCACCTCGCGAATAACCGCACGCAGACGCTCCGGATCGGTAAGATCGCACTCGCTCCGCCCCATGGAAATCAGTTGACCCAGCGGCGCAAGTGAACGCTGAAGCTCCCAGCCAACTTGGCCATTCTTGCCCAGCAGGAGAATTTTTTTAACCATTAAAATTGTTCCAGTTTATTTTTTGTAGCCACATATATTAACGGCAACTCCTGTGCCCGCTTGGGTATGCAGCTAAGACACGTTTTGGCCGCGGCTTTCAAACCGGCTTGGAGAGGATCAACCCACATACTGCTTGGCAATCCAGTCACGATACTCACCGCTGGCGACACGCTCCACCCAGACCTGGTTTTCCAGATACCAGCGCACGGTTTTGCGAATGCCCGTCTCAAACGTCTCAGCAGGCGTCCAGGCCAGCTCCTGTTCAATCTTGCTCGCATCAATGGCATAGCGGCGATCATGACCGGGACGATCTTTAACGTAAGTGATCTGTGACCGATAGGACGCACCATCCGCCCTGGGTTTTTCGCTATCGAGAATATCGCACAGGGTATGCACCACTTGCAGATTGGTCTTTTCATTGCAGCCGCCTATGTTGTAAGTTTCCCCTGCCCTGCCCTTATTGAGCACAGTACGAATGGCGCTGCAGTGATCGCTCACATAAAGCCAGTCGCGCACATTGCTGCCATCGCCGTAAATCGGCAATGACTTGCCCGCCAAGGCATTCATCAGCACCAGGGGAATGAGCTTCTCCGGAAACTGGTAAGATCCATAATTATTCGAACAATTAGTGGTCAGCACCGGCAAGCCGTAAGTGTGATGATAGGCGCGCACCAGATGATCCGATGCCGCCTTGGAGGCGGAATAAGGACTGTTGGGCGCATAAGCCGTGGTCTCGGTAAAGGCCGGATCATCTGAACCTAAAGAGCCATACACTTCATCGGTCGACACATGCAAAAAGCGCAAAGGTTCACGCTCACGCTCATTGAGAGCCGACCAATAGGCGCGCACCTCTTCCAGCAAATGAAAAGTGCCGACGACATTGGTCTGGACGAAATCTTCCGGGCCGTGAATAGAACGATCGACATGGCTTTCCGCAGCAAAATTTACGATGGCATACGGACGATGTTCCGTCAGCAACTGCCTGACCAAATCACGATCGCCAATATCGCCCTGCACAAAAATATGCTTCGGATCACCCGCAACACTCGCGATATTTTCCAAATTACCGGCATAGGTCAGTTTGTCCAAGTTGATTACCGGTGTGCCGACAACCTCCAGCCAATCCAATACAAAGTTGGAACCGATAAACCCGGCGCCGCCGGTCACAAGTATGGTGTTATTCAAAGCCGATACCCTCAAATTTAAGAATTAGTAATAACTAGTAATAGTCTAACGAGCCGAATTTATCCAAGCCAGCATGACCGTCTGTAAATCAGCGCAACTCAATGCGTGACACCTTGCGTAATCAGCATCAGGCCAGCATCGCCAGATACTCGTCCTCAGTGATCACGCGCACGCCTCTTCTCTCTGGCGGCGGTGATTTTAGATGCGCCTACTTCCGAACCGGTCACCAGAAAATCGGTTTTTCCGGTGACCGAACTGGCTACTTTTGCACCCAGGCGCTTGGCTTGTTTTTGCATGTCATCACGCTTGCCATGTTGCATGGTGCCGGTAAACACAATGATTTTGCCGGCAATGGGGCTGATTTGTTGCTGCTGCTCACTGACTAGAGGGGTTGGGATTAAATTGAAGCCGAGTTGGTAAATGCGCCTGAAATCGGCTTCGATTTGCTCCAGACAACCCACCACGGTAGCCGCCGTTTTTTCGGCGAAGCCTTCAATAGCGATAATATCATCAAGCGTCAGCTTGAAAATATCGGCAAGACGGTAATGTTGCAGCAATCGTTCGCAATTGCCGAGGCCCATTCGATAAATGCCGAAAGCGCCCAGAAAGCGCCAGTCTTCAATGGCTTCGGTTCTGCTGCGCAGCAATTGATCCAGAAGGTTTTGCGCTGTTTTTTCGCCGAAGCTCATGCCCTGCAATTGTTCCAGATCCAACTGATACACAGCAAAAACTGAATCGGTACCAGAGGCGTAGAGTTTCTCAATGGTTTTCTGGCCAAAGCCGTCAACATTAGCCAGGGTACTGAAAAAATGTTCGATGGTGTTTTCAATTTGCGCGGGACAATGACTGGCATTAAGACAATACAGATAATCACTGTCCCATATCAGGTGACTACCGCAACTGGGACATGTTTCCGGAATTTCCGGGCTTTGCGGTGTAATCACCCGCTCGATTTTGGGTATCACCAGACCCGACCGGGTTAATTCAATCACAGTGCCGGGGCCAATGCCCTGCTCCCTGACCATGCCGTAATGATGCGCTGTCGCTCTTGAAATGACGGCACCACTGAGCTTGGTGGGTTCCAGTTCGGCGACGGGATTGACGCGGCCGGAACGGGATGTTTGCGGGATAACCTGCAGGACTTTAACAATGGCGGTTTCCACATTGCTTTTATAAGCAATCTGCCAGCGGTGATGATGCCGGGTAGCGCCCATATGCTGTCTCAAGGCATCATTGATGACTTCAAACACCACGCCATCGACATCATAATCCACCAGCGCGCGGACCGTTTCCACGATGCCGGTAAAATCGGCCAAAATCTCGCTGGCAGAACCCCGCCAGTCAGGCAGTTGCGCAAAAGGAAAAAAAACCGCCGCCTGGTTTTCTATGGCGGCCAGGGCATGGCGCTCGAGCTCTTTTTCCTTGATGATGCTGGCCTGAAAATTCCGGGCATTTTCAAAATATTCCGCCAAATGTTCATTAAAATACCTTTGACTTACCACGATTTCACCCGCGCCCTGACCTCTTTGCCCGTTGCCGCCGACCATCAGTCCGCGCTCAAAAACCCGGCTGATATCGGTGCCTTTCCGGCCATCACCGCGGGTGTAGAGCAGGTCGCCGTCATCATAAGCGGCATAACCATCGAGTTTGGGGGTGGCCCGAAAAACCAGGCTTGAGAACTCGATATTGATTTCTTCGGCCGCTTTTTCAATGCGCGCCAGCCATTTGGCTATGCCGTCCGCACTATAGGTTTTGTCCGTCGAAAGCATTTTTTCCGGCAAGATAACAGTCTTGCCGGCAAGCGCCGGCTCCGGTTCGACCGTTTCCAGATAGGGGTGATGAGGGTGTCTTTTTTGCAGCTCGGCCAGAAAAACCGAATCATAGAGATAATCCGAAATCAGCGGCTCGCCGCAACGATAGAGCAGATTGCAAATGTGTAAAAACGCAATTAGCTCCTGATCGCTTAACTGACTGGCCTGAGCTTGGGCGGCAATTTGTCCAATACGCTCAACTGAAAGCTGCGCCAGCCATTCCGATTGCTCCAGAAGCGTAATTTGCGCGGGATTAAGTATCAAATGTTACAAACTCTGGCGAATCAATTGTATCGTGGCTTCGCCCAATGGCTGACTTTTATCATCAAGGATTTCGCCTTCCAGCTCTGTAGCCAAGAGCTTGATTGTTTGCATGTAATCGTCAAAAACGGCTTGCGCATCATCCACTTCACCCGGCTGCATAAAAAACACCAGGCCTGGCGTATAAAAGTCGGCATGATTTTTTTCGGGAAAAATACCCGATCCAGACATACTGGCGACGCCAAAATCTACCAGACGATTGGCATCCAAACGTTCATAAATTTTCAAACTGCCATATTCCAGACCGACCAGCTCAAAGGCATTCCGCAAGTCCGCCCCATTAAAACCTTCATCGGCTTTAGCGACCAGACAGACCTGGATGATTTTTGGCGTGGCAAAACGCGGGGGAGGCTCAATGTCATCGTCATCGGACTCGACAAGAACTTCTTCCTGCTCATAATCCTTGATCGGTTTTTCAGCTTCGGCACTGCGCTTGGCAGAGCCAATCGGCACAATTTCGAAATCATCCTCACCGTACACGGCGCTTGAATCATCAAAGCGCCCCAGGCCTTCATCTTTAAAAAAATCGAAGCCTTGATAGGGTTTTCTGTTTCTCAGAAAACTCCACAACAACATGCCGACAACGACAACCAGACCGGTTGCGATAATTACAATTCTTAATATTTCTTTATCCATTAGATTTCCGCCAAACTCACTGCTTCTTCAATATCAACCGCGACCATACGGGACACGCCCGGCTCTTTCATAGTAACACCTGCCAGTTGTTTTGCAATTTCCATAGTCACTTTGTTATGAGAAATGTACAAAAACTGGACGGATGCCGACATCTCTTCCACCATTTTTGAAAACCGTCCTACGTTCGCATCATCCAGAGGTGCATCGACCTCGTCCAGAAGGCAAAAAGGCGCAGGATTCAGTTCAAAAATGGAAAACACCAGCGCGACGGCGGTGAGTGCTTTCTCTCCACCCGATAATAAGTGGATGGAGCTATTTCTTTTACCGGGAGGTCTGGCAATAATATTGACGCCCGATTCCAGCAAATCCTGCTCGGTCAATTCCAGATACGCCTGCCCGCCGCCAAATAATTTGGGGAATTTTTCCTGCAAACCGCTGTTTATTTTATCGAATGTTTCCTTAAAACGCAGCCGGCTTTCCTTATCTATTTTACTGATGGCCTGATCCAGCGTTTGCAAGGCTTCGATCAGGTCGGCATGTTGTTCATTGAGGAAATTCATACGCTCGGACTGCGATTTATACTCTTCTATGGCGGTCAGGTTAATGGTGCCCAAACGCTCAATCTGCCCCGCCAACTCATCTACTGTTCTCTTCCAGCTTTGTTCATCGGCAGCAGTGGACAGATTTTTGAGTATGTGTTCGGCATCGGCATCGATTTCTTTCAGTTGCTCATTAACCGTCTGTTGGCGGACTTTACTTTCCTGCAATTCAAAACGCAGCTTGTCCAGGGCTTCCTTCTGCATCTCCAGGGCTCTTTGCCCGCGCAAATGCTGTTCCGATAACTGCGTGATTGCCGCCTCAATGTCGTCCTGCAACTGGCGCTGTTTTTTAAGCCCAGCCTCAAGCTGATCCTTGTGTAAACGCAAATGCTCCAGCTTTTGTTTTTCCTCATCCAGCGGCGTTAATGTTTGCTGCAATTTTTTCTCCAGTTCGGCGATGCGCTGCAAGGCCTGCTGCTGCTGCATCTGCAGGCGCTCTATTTGTTTGCCGGTTGATTTTTCTGAAGATTGCAGTGTTTCGATCTTGGCCCTGATACTGTAAACCTGCTGCCGGGCTTCATTAACCGATTGTTCGGTCTTGTGCTGCGCGGACTGCAGATCCTGATTCAAAAGTTCCAGACTTTGCTTTTTTTGCTCGAGACCGGCCATCACCTGCTCGGCTTCCTCCTGCAACAGCGCGGATTCAGCCATCACAGCGGCATTTTCCGCAGATTCACGGAAAATGCCATCGATTTCATTGCAGACCTGATCCAGACGCCGCTGCTGCTGTTCCAGCCGGGCCGAGTGGGCGCTGAATGCTGCGCTTTTAGCCGAAAGCTCGGCGCCCAGAATAGTATTCTGCTGTGTGACAGCCTCGCGCTGGGCTTCTGCCTCTTTTAGGGCGGTTTCGGTGGACTCCAGCCGGTCTTCAAAGTCATTAATTTCAAGCTGCAAGGCTTCCTGCCGCTGTTTAAACAGGCGCAATTCCTTTTCGCGCTGCAAAACTCCGGTTTTACTGTCTTTGGTGCGCACGATTCTTAACCAGCCCGGGCCAAGCCAGGTACCGTCCGCGGTAATTACAGATTCATGAAACTTGAGTTGAGTCGATAATTTTCGGGCTGCTTCAATACCGTCCGCACAATAAACACCGCTCAGTAAATCGCTTAAATCCCAGGGCGCGGTGACTTTATCCAGTAACTGTGTCAACTGCGCGTCGGCTTCAGCCGGTTCATTTTGCCGGGTTTCGATGAGCGTTAATGATTCGCCGGTTAAGCGATGCAAGCCTGGAATGACCTGATCGACGCTGTCTATACAAATTGCTTCCAGATAACTACCCAGCACAGTTTCCACGGCGCCTTCCCAGCCAGGCTGCACATCCAGAAATTCTGCCAGGCGAGGATTTTCGTGCAAATTCATGTGTTCCAGCCAGCTGCCGAGATTTTTATTGTCCTTACCCATGGCATGTTGCTGCAATAACTCCAGTGAGGTGATTTTGCCTTTTATACTGTGCAACTCCGAACGTCGCGTGTGCAAATCATCATGAAAATGCTTGACCTGCTGACGTTGCTCGCGAATCTGCTGATGCAGCGCTTCCAGTTGCTCATGCAGACCGGCACGCTGGCTTTCGATGATTTCGATGCCGGCATCCAGCGTCTCAATCTCCATCTGTAATTGGCTGGATGAAAGCTCGTTGCGTTCCTGCTGCAACTTATCTAAACGAACTTGCAGCTGACGGTTCTGATTTTCCAGCTGCAGGGTTTTGACCCGATGCACTTCGGCTTGTTCCTTATAATGCGAATGCTCGGTACGGTAAGCCTCCCATTGCTGCTGCCAGCTGGTTCTTTGCTGCACTGACTGCAGCTGGGTCTGCAACACCTCTTCTTGTCTGTCCTCGGCAATAATCAAGGCTTCTTCCGCTTCAAACAAAGCCAGTTTCAGCTCTTCCAGCTGCTGTAAATCGGACTCCAGTTCATGCCTGGCCTGATCGGCTTGTTGCCGAGTGCGGCTGATTTCCAGCAGGGTTTCTTCATGGCTCGTTTCATTATGTCTGATCGCCTGCTCAAGACTGCTGACTTGCGCCAGCACATCATAATATTGCCCTTGCGAACCGGAAGTGAGCTGTTGCTGGCTCTTATGTTCGGCGCGTTTTGCTTCCAGGCTGTTATCAATATCCCGCACATATACAAACAAACGATTATGCTCGGCGGCAATAGTCTGCAGTTTGATTTCCAGCTGCGCCGCCGCCTGGTGATGAGCATTCCAGCGCATGGCCAACAGTTCGAGTTTGAACTGGCGCTCCTGTTTTTTAAGCTCCGTATATTTTTCTGCTTTTTCCGCCTGTTTTTGCAGATGCTTGATTTGTTTTTCAACCTCTTCGCGCAAATCATCCAGCCTTTCCAGATTTTCGCGGGTGTTCTTCATCCGGGCTTCGGTTTCGCTGCGCCGTTCCTTGTATTTGGAAATGCCGGCCGCTTCCTCGATATGCACGCGAAGTTCATCGGGCTTGGCCTCAACCATGCGCGATATGGTGCCCTGTTCAATGATGGCGTAACTTCTGGAGCCTAAGCCCGTCCCCAAAAAAATGTCGGTAATATCCTTGCGCCGGCAACGCGCGCCATTCAGCATAAACAAAGACTGACCATCCCGGCTGACCTGGCGCTTAATCGCGATGCTGTCGTAGTGCGCGTATTCGCCGCCCAGTTTGCCCTCGCTATTGTCAAAAATCAGTTCCACAGAAGCCGTACTCACCGGTTTACGTCCGGACGAACCATTAAAAATGACATCAGCCATACTGCCGCCGCGCAAATGCTTGGCGGAACTTTCGCCCATTACCCAGCGCACTGCATCAATGATATTGGATTTTCCGCAGCCATTGGGGCCAACAATTGCCGTCAAATTGCCGCTAATGGGGATTACCGTATGATCAACAAAGGATTTAAATCCAGAAAGTTTGATTTTTTCCAGCTTCATTACTGGTAGAATAGCCCGACAATTAATTTAAAAAGCTCGGTATTATTATCGATATTTAACTGAGTTTCGACTTTTTTATTTAAACCGCTTCGACAAACATGACAACACAACCCAGCAAAGACCTAGAAACCTTCGCCAACCCGCAACCCGGCCGTGATTACACAATACGGATCGATATTCCAGAATTCACCTGCCTTTGCCCCAAAACCGGGCAGCCGGATTTCGCGACCATTCAAATCGAATATGTGCCCGCGGCACTGTGCGTGGAATTGAAAGGACTGAAACTGTATATGTGGGCCTTCCGCGACCAGGGCGCCTTCCATGAAGCCGTAACCAACGAGATTTTAAATGACCTGGTCAAAGCCATCTCGCCCAACTTCATGCGCATCCGCGCCGAATTTAACGTACGCGGCGGCATTTACACCACCGTTGTCGTCGAGCATAAAAACAGTGCCTGGCAGGCGCCGGAATTGGTTAATCTGCCATAAGCCGCTGATGCCCAAGACTTACTACAGCAGCGATATTGCCGTCGCCTTACAATACGACGGCAAAAATGCGCCTAAAGTAACCGCCAAAGGCGAAGGTCTTAGGGCTGAACAAATACTCGACATCGCCGCACAACACGGAATCCCGCTGCAAACCGATCCCGAACTGGTAAAAATTCTCGCCCAGATTCCGTTAGGCGATGAAATCCCCAACGAACTCTATGTTGCCGTCGCAGAAGTGATTGCCTTTGCCTATTTTTTAAGCGGCAAAACACCCCACAGTGATAATCCATGAACTTGAAACAAGCCCTCACCACCCTGCCCCAATACGTTCTGCCGCATCATGCCTTATCCCGAATGATGAGCGTGCTGACCCATTGTGAAAACAAAACCTGGAAAAACCTGTTCATCCAGCAGGTCATCCGGCATTACGGCGTCAACATGGCAGAAGCCCTGGAACAGGACATCAATGCTTACCAGAGCTTCAATCATTTTTTTACCCGCGAACTCAAGCCCGGGATCCGGCCCATCTGCAGCGACTCAGATGCTATTGTTTGTCCCGCCGACGGCGCCGTCAGTCAAGCCGGCGCCATTACCGCAGGCAATATCTTTCAAGCCAAGGGCAAAAGCCTTAGCGCCATCGACCTATTAGGCGGCGATGCAGAACGCGCGCAGCCCTTTAATAACGGCATATTCACCACCATTTACCTGTCACCCAAAGACTATCACCGCCTGCACATGCCGCTGACCGGCACCTTGACAGAGATGGCGCATATTCCGGGACGATTGTTCAGCGTCAATACCGTAACCACCAACGCCGTTCCAGGTCTATTCGCCCGAAACGAACGCGTTTGCTGCCTGTTTGATACCGAAGCCGGCCCCATGGCCCTGGTGCTGGTTGGCGCCATTTTTGTCTCCAGCATTGAAACTGTCTGGCACGGCGTAGTCACCCCACCCACCCTGCCCTCAATCTATAGCTGGCAATATCAGCAAAACGCACCCACCTTGAAAAAAGGCGAAGAATTGGGCCGTTTCAACATGGGCTCCACCATCATTGTGCTCTTCGGCAACGGCAAAGCCCGCTGGGATGCTGGATTGAAAGCCGACAAAATTGTCAAACTGGGCGAGCGTATAGGTACAACTTTATCTTGATAAGTGTAATCCGCCGCATGTTTTACTCTTCAACTTTATCGATGATGGCGCCTTTGCCATCGACCGAAATACTCCAGTTTTTACCTGAGGCACTAACCGATAAATCATATTCCTCTCCAACACCGTTAGGATTGGCCACCAAAATTGCGCGCTTGATTTCATAGGTATTGAAAACCGCCTTCAAATTTTCATTGATAGCCTCCGGTATCAGATTGATTGCATCAATTTTTTCGCCGCTTACATAAAAATGCCCGTCGACGCGATAAAATTCAATGTGTTCAGCCCCACCGTCTTTAAAATAGAGGACGTACAAAGCCTGACCAAAATGGGTTTTTGGTTCTGCCTTAATGTCCAGCGCATTCGGATGCTTTTTGTGCAATTGCGCCATGATTTTTTCAGGAATGGCTTCTTTACCGATCATGCCGGCATAGGCAAAAACCGAAAAAACCGTCAATAAGACAAAACTGAGCTTTAGAAAATAGTTACGCATTGAAGTGTTCGCCTGTAAGTGGATGTAAAAAAAAGAGAGCAATGACTCATCGGACGGCATTGCAGAGTGCGCGTATTATTACCCGGCCAGCAACAACTTTCCAACTTTTCCAGTGTGGCTTGAAGAATCAACCGAGCCCTAACGGTTCATTAGCGCTGCGCGATACCCGCTGCACACCGGCAGCTCAACCCGGAAGAAAGAGTTTAATTGATCTGGATAGCTGTATTTTCTCCCCAGAATTTTACAATTTGCTAAACTTGTTCCCTTTGTAAACGCACAGAAGGGCAAAATATCTTGAATCGATTACTGGCTAATCGTTGGTCCGACCTGTCAAAACTAGCGGGCTTGGCCCTGGTTTATGCGGCGTCTATCATCCTTGTTCTGACCTATTTGACAACCAATGTCAGCACTATCTCCGTCATGTGGATACCCTCTGGTATCGGTATGGCCGCGCTGCTGTTGGGTGGCAACAAATACTGGCCAGCGCTTTTTATAGGCTCGTGGTTTGCTCGCGTTTTGCTTGGCTGCTTCGAGCTCTCATCGGTATTTGTCGCCCTGAGTAACACCGTGGAACCCCTGCTCGCTATTGGCCTGCTCAAACAGGTATTACCCAAAACCGGCTTGGTTCAAAAACCGTTCGATCCACTGTTATCGCATCCTTCCGATTATTTATCGCTTACACTAGCAGGCGCACTTGCCGCAACGGTAGCGGCGCTAATCGGTGTCGTCACCTTTTGGCAGGCTGAAGTTCTCAGTTTGCAATTAATACCCCAAAGTTTCCGGCAGTGGTGGATGGGCAATTCGCTAGGCATCATGCTGGTCACACCGATGATTCTGGTATGGCGGCAAGCGCCCCAAGGCTGGTTCAATCGTAAGCGTGTACTGGAAACCTCGGCTTGTTTCGGACTGCTGTTTTTGGCCGGACAGATCGTTTTTCTCGACTGGTTCCACGATAGTCTGGGTTCATTTGCCAAGGGTTTTTTTATATTTATTTTTGTGGTGTGGGCGGCTGTGCGCTTCAATCGCCACGGCGTCTTGCTGGTTATTGCCATCACCTCGATGCAAGCCTTATTGGGCGCTCTGCATGGAACAGGCTATTTCGCGCACGATATTGCCGAATCCGCCCTGAGCAATTTCTGGTTTTATATCATGACACTGTCCGTGACCGGCATAGTGCTGGCATTGATCATCAACCAGCGCAATAAGGTCGAAAATGAGTTGCGCTCACTGACTGTTGCCATCGAACAGAGCCCCACTTCGGTCGTCATTACGGATCTGAACGGAGTCATCGAATATGTAAACCCTCAATTTACGGCCGTAACCGGCTACACATCAGATGAAGCAATAGGCCAAAATCCGCGCATTTTGCGCTCGGGATTAACATCCAAGAAAACCTTTGAAGAGCTGTGGGACACACTCACCCAAAGCCAACCCTGGCATGGAAAACTCGTGAACCGGCGCAAAAATGGCGAAATCTATTGGGAAGAGGCCTATATTTCGCCGGTCAAGGATACGGCCGGCACGATCAGCCATTATGTAGCCGTCAAACTCGACATCACCCAGCGCCACCTTACCGAACAGCACGAACGCTCCCATAGCCAGGTGCTAAAAATGCTGGCTAAAGATGCGCCGGTAAGCAAAATTCTGGAAGCGATCGTACTCGGTGTGGAACAGGACAACCCGGGCTCGCTGGGCAGTATTCTGCTCCTGGATAAGGACGGCAAATACCTGACCTCGCAAGTCGCACCTAGTCTTCCTGATTTCTACAAATCAGCCATGGACACTATTAAAATCGAATTGGGCGTAGGCTCCTGCGGTACTGCCGTGTTTACCGGCAAACGCTTTATCATCGATAACATCCAGACACACCCTTACTGGACAGCCTACAAAGATCTTGCAGCCCAAGCGCGTTTAGGCGCATGCTGGTCAGAACCCATCAAAAATGCAGCCGGCAAAGTCCTCGGCACCTTGGCTATTTACCATCACGATCCCTACAGCCCCACTGGGGCAGACATCCGCAGGATAGAGCAGACTGCCAATCTGGTTGGCATAGCGCTTGAAAAACAAATCGCCCGTGAAGCGCTCCAGGAAAGTACGCAACATCTGCGCACGCTCATCGAAACCACGCCCGATTGCGTAAAACTGATAGACAGCAATGGCATACTGCTATCCATTAATGATGCCGGCCTCAAAATGATGGAAGCCAGCAATGAAAGCAGCGTTATCGGTCAAAGCGCCTATACCCTGGTCGCTCCCGAAAACCGGGAAACCTTTCGCCAATTCAACGAGCGTGTCTGTGAGGGACAAAAAGGCACTCTCGAATATGAAATCATTGGTTTGCATGGAACCCGTCGCTGGCTGGAATCGCACGCCGCGCCTTTTCACAACAAACCCGACGGCAAACTGATTCAGTTGGCGCTGACTCGCGACATCACCGAAAAGAAAAAGTCCGCCGAACAAATTTGGCGCCAAGCCAACTTTGATCCCGTCACCGGCTTGCCCAATCGCCACATGTTTCATAATCGTCTGGAACAGGAAATCAAAAAAGCTCATCGTGATGGCCTTTCCCTGGCGCTGTTATTTCTCGACCTTGATCGTTTCAAGGAAGTCAACGACACACTGGGTCACGACATGGGTGATCTGTTGCTAAAAGAAGCCGCTCAGCGCTTAAGCAGTTGCATACGCGAAACAGACAGCGCCTCACGTCTGGGTGGTGATGAATTCACCATTATTCTGTCTGAGCTGATCGAGCCAACCAACATTGAGCGCGTCGCGCAGAACATCTTGAACACATTATCCGAACCGTTCCAGTTGCAGGATAATGCCGCTTATATTTCGGCCAGTATCGGCGTAGCCATCTATCCGGACGATGCCAAAGAAGCACAGGGGCTGATCAAATGTTCTGATCAGGCCATGTATTTTGCCAAAAACACCGGCCGTGGCCGTTTCAACTATTTTGCCGCACCCTCCGGACCGAAAATGTCATCTTTAGCCCGGAATACTCCGGTCATGGCGGGCGAAGACGAATTTTAGATGCTCCTGCAAGCGTCATTGCTATACCTGGATAAAACTGCTCATGTCTCTGATCGACGGCCACGAATTGCTCCGAAAGCATCAGCAAAAATGGCATTTTTCAGTTCCATTTCAGCTTGACTCGCTAAAGTAGCGCCACTATCCAAAATCAGGAGTGGAACAATGAAAAAACAAGACATGATTAAAGTATGGGATCTTCCGTTGAGAATTTTCCACTGGCTGCTGGTGGCCGGATTTTTTACCGCTTATCTGACTGAAGATGAACTATTAGACGTGCATGTGTGGGCCGGCTATCTGGTGTTCGGCTTACTGATCTTCCGCCTGCTTTGGGGATTTGCCGGTAATCAATATGCCCGGTTCTCGAGCTTTCTATGCTCCCCTAAGCGATCCTTCAATTATATTAAAGATCTGATTGCATTTAAGGCCAGGCGCTATCTGGGCCATAATCCCGCCGGCGCAATAATGATTGTTTTATTGCTGGTCAGTTTGTTAATGACGTCGCTGACCGGGTTTGCTGTCTACGGCGCGGATCAGGGCGCCGGGCCATTAGCCGGCATAGGCCCTAATCATGAGGAGCTCTGGGAAGAAATGCATGAATTCTTTGCCAATTTTACTTTAGTACTGGTTGCTGTTCATGTTTTGGGCGTTGCCGTTGAAAGCTATATTCACAGGGAAAGTCTGGTAAAGGCGATGCTGCATGGTTACAAAAAAATAATGACAGAGTCACGGAGCAAGGCGCGGGATTAACAAGGCCGGCGTTTTGCGCACAAACGTAGGAGCGGCGCCTACGATTTATTACTTAGGGAGCTAAAAACACTATCATGACCAAACCACAGCAATCGACATCAAGCTCGAAATCCGAAAATATCATTGCCGTGTTAAGCCTGCTCGGCATCGGCGCTTTTTTGGTGCTGCGCTATGTATTCGATCAGGGACACGAACTCTATACGCTATCGTTACATACGTCATTAGCATCGGCGCTTGCCAAAGTCTTTGAAAGTCAATGGGCTTACCAGATTTCAGTGGGCGAACTGCCGCTTATTGCCGTCCTGTTACTGGGCGGCATTCCTTTGGTTTACCAGCTCACCTTGAAATTATTTCACGGTGATTTCGGCGCCGATCTGTTGGCCGGAATATCCATAGTGACGGCGGTATGGCTGGATGAATATCTGGCCGGCAGTTTGGTGGTGTTAATGCTGTCCGGCGGTGCAGCTCTGGAACACTATGCCGTTCGCAAAGCCTCTTCGGTTCTTGAAGCTCTTGCCAATCGCATGCCATCAGTTGCTCATAGAAAATCGGGCGATAAGCTAATCGATATTACAACGGAACAGGTCAACATTGGCGATGCCTTATTGGTACTTCCTCATGAAATCTGCCCGGTTGATGGCACTGTACTGGAAGGTTCCGGCACCATGGATGAATCCTATTTGACTGGCGAGCCGTATTTGATGTCGAAAACCACTGGTTCACTTGTCATGTCCGGTGCGATCAATGGTGATTCGGCACTGACCATTCGCGCGGATAAACTGTCTGTTGATTCACGTTATGCCAAAATCATGGAAGTCATGCGATCTTCCGAGCAGTATCGCCCGAACATAAGACGGCTAGGCGATCAACTGGGCGCGCTGTACACACCGCTGGCCGTTGCCATTGCCGTGCTGGCCTGGATGATGAGCGGTGAGGTGATCCGTTTTCTGGCGGTACTCGTGGTTGCCACGCCCTGCCCTTTGCTGATTGGTATACCCGTCACCATTATCAGCTCCATTTCACTGGCCGCACGGCGTGAAATCATCATCAAGAACCCGGCCATTCTGGAAACCATAGGCACCTGCCGGACGGCGATTTTTGATAAAACCGGCACGCTGACTTATGGCCGCCCTTCTCTGACCGGGATCATTCCTGGCGGCGCCTCTAATGAACAGGAGGTGCTGACTTTAATCGCCAGTCTAGAACGCTATTCCAAGCATCCGCTCTCCGGTGCGATTATTAAAGCGGCAGAAAAAGCAGGATTATCCTTATTAAGCGTTACCAATATCGCCGAATTACCCGGTAAAGGTCTTACCGGTACGGTGATGGGTAAACAGGTTCAAATTACCAGCCGTAAGAACTTTGTTGAAGAAAACCCTGCCAATGTTGAAGATTTGCCACCCCTCACGGGAGGCCTGGAATGTATTGTGCTGATTGATGGACATTATGCGGCGACCCTGCAATTCCGTGATCAAGTGCGCACTGACAGCTCGTCATTTATCAATCACTTGCAGCCTAGCCATCTATTTGAGCGGGTCATGCTGGTGTCCGGCGACCGTGAATCGGAAGTCCGTTTTCTGGCCGAACAAGTCGGCATCGAGCATGTTTACTTCAGCCAAAGTCCCGAACAAAAACTGGAACTGGTGCGCGCAGAAACCGCTCTGGCAAAAACCGTGTTTCTGGGGGACGGCATCAATGACGCGCCTGCGTTAACAGCAGCGACCATCGGCATTGCCTTTGGTCAAAATAGCGATATTACCGGCGAATCCGCCGATGCGGTGATCATGGACAGTTCGCTGTTAAAAGTCGATGAGCTGTTTCATATCGGCGAACGCATGCGCGCTATTGCCTTGCAAAGTGCGGTAGGCGGCATGGTTTTAAGTGTCATTGGCATGGGCTTTGCCGGCCTTGGCTATCTGTCGCCCGTCGCCGGAGCCGTTACTCAGGAAGTGATTGATGTCTTCGCGGTATTAAATGCGTTGAGAGCAGCAATCCCGCCGAAATCACTTTCGGATTTTTAACACGAGGAACATCATGCGCCTGTTACTGATTGAAGATGACCATGATTTAGTCCGCATCCTCAAAAAAGATCTGGAAAAAGCCGGTTACGCCGTCGATGTGGCCCATGAGGGTATCGAAGGCGAATTTCTGGGTAATGAAGGTATTTATGCCTTGGCGGTACTTGATTTGGGGCTTCCGGGGCGGAATGGCCTGGAAGTTTTGAAAAACTGGCGCAGCAAACAAAATCCTATCCCGGTGCTGGTGCTCACTGCGCGTGATGCCTGGTACGAAAAAGTGGATGGTTTTAAAGCCGGCGCAGATGATTATCTCGGCAAACCCTTTCATAGTGAAGAACTGCTGGCCCGTATCGGCGCGTTAATTCATCGCGCCAATCAGCAACCGGGCGGTGATTTACTGGTCGGCGGTCTACAGTTGGATGAAAGCAGGCAGCAAGTGATCACGGAGACTGGCAGTGCGCACGAGTTAACCGGCATTGAATTCAGGTTGTTACGCTATTTTTTGTTGCACCCGGGCCAGGTCGTCAGTAAATCCACCTTGGCGGAGCATATCTACGACTTTGATTCGGACAAGGACAGCAATGTCATCGAGGTTTATGTCAATCATTTACGCCGGAAACTCGGCAGGCAGCGTATTGAAACGCGCCGGGGCCAGGGTTATGTGTTTAAGGCGCAGTCTGAATGAAATCCCTGCAACTGCGTTTGGGCGCCGGTTTGTTAATCAGCCTTGTCAGTGTGTTTATTGCATTATGGTGGATGACCAGCAGTTCCATCCGTTATCTGGCGGAGGAATATGTGGCCTCACATTTGGCGCACGATGCCGCAAGCATTGCCGAAGCGAGTCATTTTGACGACAACAATCATCTCCGGCTGGCGGGTGACAAAATTGAGCCCATTTATCTCCAGGCGTTTTCTGGACAGTATTATCAGGTAATCAGCGCCGGACAGGTGCTGCGCTCACCTTCTCTGGCCGATCAGAAGCTGCCTATTCCAGCGCTGGCGGGTGGAGAAACGCGCCGCTTTTATCAAACCGGTTCCCAACAGCAAAAGCTGATTATCATGGCTTATGGCTATAATCGGCATAACCGGATGATAACGGTCGCCGTAGCAGAAGACCTGTCGCCCATGCTGACGCTCATTAACGCATTTCAGCAGCGCTATGCCTTGATTGCCCTGGCATTATTGCTGGTGTTAATCGCTGTGCAGGCCAGTATTTTGCATAGTGGATTTCATCCTTTAAAACGCATACAACAACAAATCCGGGACTTGGAACAAGGCCTAAGAACCCAGCTTGATACACAGGTACCGCTGGAAGTATCGGCCCTGGTGGCTGAAGTCAACTGGTTAGTGAATGTGCTGGAACAGCGCTTGCAGCGCTCGCGCAATGCACTCGGTGATCTTGCCCACGCCTTAAAAACGCCGTTAACGGTGCTGCAACAACTCGCCCGGGAAGAACCGATACAAACCCATGCCGAAATTTGTCAAACTATGCTAACGCAAACGAGCAATATGCACAGCATGATGGCGCGTGTGCTTAAACGGGCGCGTATGGCAGGCTCCGGCCCGTCACTGGCAAAATTTGACATTGCCCAGGAACTGCCGGCCTTGATCCAAGTTCTGCAAAGCATGTACCGGGATAAAAATCTGTCAATCAGTTTTACGGCACCGGTCAACGGCGCCTTATCAATAGACCGCGAGGATATGCTGGAACTTACCGGCAACCTGCTCGATAATGCCTGCAAATGGGCCAGATCCAAAGTCATCCTAAGCTTCTCCATCAATCATAAAGTGTGTCTGAGGGTGGAAGATGACGGCCCCGGCGTTTCAGATGCGGATATTAGCCAATTATTACGACGGGGCGTCCGGCTGGATGAAAGCGTCAGTGGACATGGCCTGGGATTGTCCATAGCGCAATTAATCGCTGAACAATACGGCGGCCATCTCCACTTGAGTCATTCCAAAACGCTGGGCGGTTTTTGTGCAGAAGCTGTCCTATGCAAATCTGAGCCCTTGTAATCAAGAAGGACGACACATGCCAAGACAACACCACGAAACACACCGCAGCCATCGCATTGGCTGGTTACGCGCCGCTGTTTTAGGCGCAAACGACGGCATCGTCTCAACCGCGAGTTTAATCGTCGGCTTTGCTGCATCACAGGCTTCGCATCAGGATATTGTGTTGGCCGGTGTCGCGGGTCTGGTTGCCGGCGCCATGTCGATGGCGGCGGGGGAATATGTCTCGGTCAGTTCACAAGCCGATACCGAACAGGCTGACTTAAGCCGCGAGCGCCGGGAACTTGAGGAAAATATCCATCATGAACGGGAAGAACTCGCTAACATCTATGTCCAGCGCGGCCTGGAGCCCGCATTGGCCGGACAGGTTGCCGAGCAGCTCATGAAACACGATGCCCTGGGGGCCCATGCGCGTGACGAGCTAGGCATCTCTGACACAGGCACTGCCCGTCCTATTCAGGCAGCGCTAACGTCGGCCACCACTTTTGCCGTGGGTGCGGTTTTACCTTTATTGATCGTCATGCTGGTTACGGTCACCGATTTAATGCTGGCCGTAACCGCAGCTTCCCTGCTGTTTCTGGCATTTTTGGGAACTTTGGCGGCTTACGCCGGCGGCTCTGGCCTCATTAAAGGTGCATTCCGCGTCACTTTCTGGGGCGCACTGGCAATGGGACTGACTGCTGCGGTGGGTTCCGTATTCGGTACTGTGGTGTGATTGCATAAACTGACGTGAACTGGTCTGTTTACATCATTCTTTGTACCGATAGCTCGCTGTATACCGGCATCACCACGGATATCGGCCGGCGTTTCGATCAGCATAAGGAACTTAAAGGCGCCAAATATTTTCGTGGCCGGCAGCCTGAGCGGCTGGTTTATGTTGAAAACGGACACAACCGCAGCTCGGCCAGTAAGCGTGAGTTTGCAATAAAAAATTTAAATTCCGTTAAAAAATGGCACCTGATTGCATCTGATCTCAACAAAATTAGTGAGTTGGGCTTATGAATATTCTTTATCAGGATGATGACCTGGTTGCCGTCAACAAACCGGCCGGATTACTGGTGCATCTGGATAGTGTTTTTAGCGGGGTGATCTCAAAACTCGGCGGGGATCGCTATGTTTGATGACTTCTTACCCTGGCCTAACGACAACTACAGAAAGCATAAACGTCATTAATTGCCCAGTTTTTGAAGCCTGTCATTCGGCAGTGCAATCTATGCCACACAGTCATATTTCCTGATCGAATGATACTGTAACATTACGTTTTATAGAGACATTTTTCTTAAAAAAGGTTTTTTTTTGAATCCCCTTGCCCATGCCAATAAAATTGACTTGCATCCCGGATCAAAATTTTTTTATTTAGTTTTGCTCTCGCTGTATTTTTAGTGCTAAGATTTGTTCTAGTAAAAGTTTCAGCCGGCTTTTTTGTGAAGCTGGGTTTTTAACGCCAATCATCAATTGGCGATTTTTTTAAGTAAGAGTGTAAGTATGGCAGAGCAAGTTGTAGGTACCGTTAAGTGGTTCAATGATGAGAAAGGTTTTGGATTTATTGAACAGGAAGGTGGCAAAGATGTTTTCGTACATCACAGTGCAATTAACGGCACCGGCCGCAAAACCTTGAAAGAAGGCCAAAAAGTTACCATGCAGGTAACTCAAGGTCAAAAAGGCCCGCAAGCTGAGAATGTAACCCCAGCATAACAAACTGATAAACCGGGCTCAAAAGTAAGCTTATTTTTGGGCCCGTTCTGTTAAAAACCTGTTCAGAACTCTGCACGTCAACAGAGTACCCCCCCAAGATAGCACAGCTGTTATCTACTTTCCCCTATAGAAAACCGCCGGACATTCGCTTCGTCTAATTACCAATCGAAGGCTTTATTGCCTTTTGTCCTCGAGTTAACTGGAAAAATAAACTTATCGGGATAAGGTTAATGGAAGCTCATAATGCAATCCCTGCACTGCTGATTGAATTTGTAATGACCGTGGCATTTTCTTTTGTCGTCGGCCTGGAATTTCGTAGCTACCAGCGCACTAATCAATATAAATACCATTTTGGCAGCACAAGAACTTTTGCGCTGATCGGTTTATTTGGATTTGTACTTTATTCGATAGACAGCAGCCGCTTATTGTATGCGGCGGGGCTGCTTCTGCTGGGTGGCATGTTGCTGATCTATTATTGGCGGCTATCCGAAAAAGAGATGTTCTCGCTGTTCAGCTTTTTGCTATCGCTGCTGGTCTATCTGATTGGTCCGATAGTCAACCATTTTCCCAGCTGGTTTCTCGTTCTTTTTATTGTTTTACTGGTATTGATACTCGGCGAAAAACCGCTCATTCATCGCCTTTCCGACCAATTGGCTAACGAAGAAATAGTCACACTGGCCAAGTTTCTGATTATTTCTGGCGTTATTCTGCCCTTGTTGCCCGACGAGCCGATTGCGCCGATTCTGCCGGTCACGTACTACAAAGTCTGGCTTGCGGTCATCATCGTATCGGGTTTTTCTTACCTAAGTTATCTGATTCACAGTTATTTCTTCAAGAGCCGCAGCTTGTTAATAACCGGTCTATTGGCCGGGCTTTATTCCAGCACTGTGGCCACCGTCGTGATCGGGCGGCGTGCTCATGGCCTGGTTGGAAGCGAACGCAATGTGTCTTCGGCACTCATTATGGCAACCGCCATGATGTATATCCGCCTGTTGATCATCATTTTTCTGTACGCTCCGGAAGCCGGCATGAGTTTGCTAGCGCCGTTTATAACCTTAATTCTGCTGTCTTTTCTGGCCATAACCGGTTTACTGACTTTTAGAAATCATTCATCGGCACCTCAGGATGCGGTCGTAGTAAAACACCCCCTGGAATTATCAACAGCCATTCTGTTTGCCGTGCTGCTCATGTTGTTCACATTCATTACCCAATATGTGATCGGCCATTTTGGCGGGCATGCCCTCAATCCGCTTGCCATCGTTGTCGGCTTTACTGATATTGATCCTTTTATAATGTCGCTGCTTAGCGGGGGTTTTCAAGTACCGAATTCCGCCATCGTATCGGCTGTCATCCTGGCCAGCGGCAGCAATAATCTGCTAAAAGCCGGCTATGCCGTTGCCTTGGCCCGAAACCATTCGGTCAGGTTCGGCGCAGCCTGGCTGGTGCTTTTGTTCCTTGCTTCGATTTTTTATGCTTATCAAATTACCTGATGCTGCGCCCCGTGCTTTGGAACGCGTATCAAATAACTTGCGCAACTCTGAGAAACAATTTTTTGTGTAGGTGCGGATTTATCCGCATTGTGCGAATAAATTCGCACCTACACTTGTTCAACTTATTTCGTGCGCATTACTTAGTCCTCAAACCCTAACTTAGATAAGGCTCCTTGTGTTCAGTAAAAAAGCACTATCGGTCATCCCCCGTACCGTATGGGCGCTCGGCACGATCAGCCTGTTTATGGATCTGTCTTCTGAGCTGGTACACAGTCTGTTGCCGGTATTTCTGGTGACAACGCTGGGTGCGAGCGCATTGACTGTTGGTCTGATTGAAGGCATTGCCGAAGCCACGGCGCTGATTGTCAAAATATTTTCCGGGGCTTTAAGTGATTTTTTCGGCCGCCGCAAGTGGCTAATGCTGCTGGGTTATGGCATGGCAGCTTTAACCAAGCCCTTGTTTCCGCTGGCCAGTTCGGTAGAAACCGTGTTCACGGCCCGTTTCCTCGACCGCATCGGCAAAGGCATACGGGGCGCGCCGCGCGATGCGCTGCTTGCCGATGTTGCCCCCCAGGAAATTCGCGGTGCCTGTTTTGGTTTGCGTCAATCGATGGATACGGCCGGGGCATTTCTAGGTCCGCTTGCGGCTATTGTGTTGTTGTATCTGTATAACAATGACATCAAAACGGTATTGTGGTTTGCCGTTGTGCCCGCAGCGATTACGGTGCTTTTAATCGTCGCCGGTATAAAAGAACCGCATGCAAAAAGCCGGCCCGAGCAATTCCGCTCCCCCATACGGCTGGCTTTTCTGAGCAACTTTTCAAGTCAATACTGGTGGGTGGTGCTCACCGGCGCTGTCTTTACCCTGACCCGGTTCAGTGAAGCTTTTCTGATATTGCGCGCTCAGCAATTAGGGCTAGCGCTGACCTGGATACCGCTGGTGATGGTGGTGATGAATATTTTCTATGCCTTTTCAGCCTATCCGGCCGGGGCATTATCGGATCGCCTGTCCAAGAAATTCCTGCTCGGCATCGGCCTGGTCTTATTGGCCCTGGCTGATCTGATTCTGGCTCAAGCTGATTCTGCCCTGGTCGTTATGGCCGGCGCCGCCTTGTGGGGTTTACACATGGGTTTTAGCCAGGGCATTCTGGCAACGATGGTTGCCAATGCCAGCGCACCGGAATTGAAAGGCACTGCCTTTGGGCTGTTCAATTTTGTCACCGGCTTGTTTATGCTATTAGCCAGTCTGATTGCAGGCTGGCTGTGGGATAGTTACGGCGCCGAGACCACTTTTTATGCCGGGGCGGTATTTTCCGTGCTGACCTTGTTGCTGCTTATGATTAATCGAAAATGATGCACTCGTAGCCGTCATTTACGGATTTTGCTGATCAACCTGCTTTGCCAGTTCCTGAAGTTCAGCAGAGATGTTTACCGGATACGCGGGCGCATCATGCAGTTGCCGCAATGCCGCGGGCAAGCCCTGCAATTGTTCACGGGCATAATCCCTGATATCAAACAGCGAAGGCCGTGCAGCTAGCCTTTTCCCTCCCTGCATCATCAGTTGTACTAGCGGCTGTCCCGAGCAAGGCGCATTCGCAAGGGTTACGGTATCAGACGCCATCAGCCCATTGTCATCGTAGTTCCGGTACACCTGTTTGCGCCCAGGCCAGGTAGCCTTGCCTTCCGAACGTTTGCGCCGGGCAATGCCGGCATATTCCTGCAATTTATAAGCACAGTCCAGATAAGGCGCATCGGCAGAGGTATCCAGATGCGTGCCGATGCCATAGCCGTCAATCGGTGCTTGCCGGGCCATCAAATCAGCCAATTGATATTCATCAATACTACCGCTGGCAAAAATTGTAGTATCGTGCAAGCCGCCCCGGTCAAGTATCTGTCTGACTTTTTCAGCATGATCCGCCAGATCGCCGCTATCAAGCCGTACTCCCTTGATTTTTATACCTTGAGTATGCAAGCTAGCCGCCAAATCGACTACTTTCTGCGCTGCTTTTTCGGTGTCGTAGGTATCGATCAAAAATACAACATTATCGGGATTAGCCTGGGCAAAATGAACAAAGGCCTGGCTTTCCTGGCTATGCGTCTGCACAAACGAATGCGCCATGGTGCCAACAATGGGAATATCAAAAGCTCTACCGGCAGCCACCGTTGCCGAGCCGTTAAAACCGGCCAGATAACTGGCTCGCGCCGCCAATAACGCGGCCTCGCTGCCGTGCGCTCGGCGCATGCCGAAATCCACCAGCACTTTATCCGGCGCCGTTAACACCGAGCGCGCGGCCTTGGAGGCAATGAGGGTCTGAAAATGCAGCAGATTGATCACCCTGCTTTCGATCAGTTGCGCCTCGGGCAGCGGCGCGGTAATTCGTAAAATGGGTTCATGCGGGAAAAAGACTGTGCCTTCGGGCATGGCATGGACATCGCCGGTAAAGCGCAAACCCGCCAGCCGCTCAAGCACAGCAGGCTTGAATCTGCCGGTACTCGCCAGCCATGCTATTTCAGCCGGACAAAAATGCAATTGCTCAAGATAGGTCAACACCTGATCCAGTCCGGCTGCTAGCAAATAAGCCCGGTTTTTCGGCAATTTCCGGACAAAAAACTCAAACACTGCCGCCTCTTCCATATTGTGCTCATAATAAGCCTGCAACATGGTCAGCTGGTACAAATCGGTCAGCAAGGCACTGTCAGTCATTATCGGATCATCATCAAGGTAATGGGTATCGCCCCCTGATGGAGCATTTCACGAATGGCCGCGTCACCCGCCCGTGGATGCACATTGACGGCGCGCACCGCATCGGTTAACAACAGCACCCGGTAGCCCAGATTCAGTGCCTCACGCACCGTATTTAACACACAATAATCGGTTGCAAGGCCACCGATGAACAGACGAGAAACCTTCAATTGCTTCAGTTGCACCTGCAAGGGCGAGTTGGCAAAAGCGGAATAGCCGTCCTGTTCCGGTTCAATGCCTTTGGAAATAAGCCGGGTAGCGGCAGGAAGTTTTAAATCTCCCGCAAATTCCGCACCGATGGAACCGGCAATACAATGTTCAGGCCACGCCCCGCCCTGCTGAATAAAAGAACCGTGATGTTCCGGATGCCAGTCACGGCTTGCAAACACCGGCAGATGGCTATGCGTAAATTGTTCAATATAGCCATTAAGCACCGGTATCACTTGATCGCCCTCGGCTACCGCCAGACAACCGCCAGGCAAAAAATCATTCTGAATATCGATAAGCAGCAAGGCATCGCCGGCAGCCAGGGAGATTTTTTCAGCTGGTTTTTGTTTAGTTTCCATTGCCTTGTTTGTCTCAAGAAGGGTACGTGGCTGCGTCGCTGTTAATGCGGATTGTCTCGATGCCGAGAACAAAATAGCATTCATTTTAATGTTATACCTTAAGCCGCTTGCAGGCTAAATCGGCAGACCAATTTAGCTAATCGCCGTATTAATGGTCATTTCGGGCAAAACACAGCTTGGTACCGCTATTGACTCGAGGAAAGATCGTTAACACTTTGGTGCAAAACAACCACTGCCGGTGGTTTTGCACCCTTTATCTATAACTATCAGTCTTGTGTGATAACCTGCCTGGCGACAATATGCGTTTTTAATCAAAGCCTTATCGGTTAATTTAAGATTGGCATGATATTCGCTTGGTTCTGCTTGGTATTTTATTTTTGGATCGAGGATCAGAATGAGCGAAGCTTCCCTTTCAGCATTACCCAAAACCGGCCTGGCCGGCTTAAAAGAAAACTGGCGCAGTGATTTGCTGTCCGGCTTTCTGGTTTTTCTTATTGCCCTGCCCTTGTGTCTGGGCATATCCATGGCTTCCGGCTTTCCCCCTTCAGCGGGGATTATCACGGCTATTATCGGGGGCATTCTGGTCTCGCGTATCAGCGGGTCAAACATTACTATCAATGGCCCCGCCGCCGGCTTGATTGTGGTAGTTTTAGGTGCAGTTCAGTCGTTGGGTGAAGGTGATGCCATGGCCGGTTACCGCTATACCCTGGCGGCCATCGTAGTTGCCAGTGTATTACAAATCCTGCTGGGCGTGTTTAAAGCCGGACGGCTCAGTTCATTTTTCCCTGCTTCTGTCGTGCATGGCATGCTGGCCGCGATTGGCATTATCATCATGACCAAGCAAATCCATGTCATGCTCGGCGTTACCCCTGAGAAAGGCAGTCTGTTTGAAACCATGGCACAGATTCCGCATAGTTTGCTTAATCCAAATTCGGAAATTGCCATCATCGGCTTAACAGGATTAGCCATTTTGATTATCTGGTCAATGGTGAAAAATCACATGCTAAAAATGATCCCTGCGCCCATTATTGTGGTGTTGGCAGGGATGGGTTTGGCGCGGTATTTTGATCTGGAACATGAACACATGTATCTGTTTCTGCCCGATGCGCATTTTTTACCGCATCATGAAGAAACAGTCGGACCAAAATTTTTGGTCGCGATTTCTGAAAACTTTATGTCCAGCTTTTATTTTCCTGACTTTTCGAAAATTGCCACCTTGGAGTTCTGGGAAGCCGTTGTCAGTATCAGCCTGGTCGGCAGTCTGGAAAGTTTGCTCAGCACCATGGCAGTGGACAAACTGGATCCGTATAGACGTCATTCCAATCTGGATCGTGACCTGACTGCCGTTGGCGCCGGAAATCTGGTGGCCGGTTTAATCGGTGGCTTGCCGATGATTGCCGAGATCGTACGTAGTTCGGCTAACGTGAACAATGGGGCAAAAACGCAATGGGCCAACTTCTTTCACGGCACTTTTATGTTGTTGTTCGTGGTGTTGTTTCCACGGCTGATTCATAGTATTCCTCTGGCGGCACTGGCGGCCTTGCTGGTCTATACAGGGTTTCGTCTGGCCTCGCCCAAAGAGTTCGCCAAAGTCATGGGGGTTGGCAAGGAACAGTTATTTATGTTCGTTGTTACCATCATCGGTGTATTGGCAACCGATTTATTAATCGGTGTCGCTATCGGTATCGTAACCAAATTTGCTATCCATATGCTGCGTGGAGTCAGGCTGAATAACCTGTTCAGGATCCATTTTGTTATTGAACCAAAAGATGCCGATTCTTTTGTGGTTTCGATAGTCGGGGCTGCGATATTCTCTAACTTTATGTCACTGAAGACCGCTTTAGCCAATCTGGAAAATGGCAAAACGGTCATCTTTCAAATGAACAATACTTATCTTCTTGATCATACCGTGATGGAATTTCTGCATGATTTTCAGCATAACTATGAAGGGCACGGTGGTAAATGTGTATTTCTTGGGATGGAATATCATGACACCTACTCAAGACATCCTTTGTCAGCACGCAGAATGAAACCAGGCCATATGAGTCGCCGCAAAAGTGACCATTACGGAGTATAAGCGCGAGTGGGCAGACTGCATTGTCCATAACCTTCATGTCCACGCCGTAGCTCTTGACACAATCCGGCTGGAAGGTGGTTACGGCGATGCTCGGTAACGGCAAACATACGCGCTAAGTTATTAAGAAGAGATTTAAATATGGAATTAGCGCAAAAGAAAAAACTAAAACTGTTTCTTTCATTTTTAGTTGTAAGCAATACCTTACTATTTTTTGTTATGGCTTATTTCGAGAAAATCAGTAATACGCCGGATATGATTGTTTTTGTTGATTTCTGGGGACGTATTACTGTCTATTCGTTGTGGTTTATGTGTTATGAGGCCTATCATAAGTATCTTGGCTATGAATGAAAACAAAGCCAATATCCATCAATGATGACTTTTATGAATAAACCATCCCTTTTAGCGACACCCCAAACCGGCTTGGCGGGCTTAAAAGAAAACTGGCGTAGTGATTTACAATCCGGCTTTTTGGTTTTTCTTATCGCCTTGCCACTATGCCTGGGTATATCAGTGGCTTCCGGGTTTCCACCGTCGGCAGGCATTATCACGGCGATTATCGGGGGCGTATTAGTCTCGCGTATTAGCGGTTCATACCTGACCATCAATGGACCCGCTGCCGGTTTGATTGTGGTGGTTTTGGCTGCGGTGCAGGCCTTGGGTGAAGGCGATGCTTTGGCCGGTTACCGTTATACCCTGGCGGCGATTGTGGTAGCCAGTCTTTTACAAGTTTTGATGGGAATATTCAAGATGGGGCAGTTGTGTTCATTTTTTCCCACGTCGGTGGTGCATGGGATGCTGGCAGCGATCGGCATTATCATCATCGCCACACAAACCCACGTTATGCTGGGAGTCACGCCGGAACAGGGCAGTCTGTTTTCGATCATCGCACAAATTCCGCATAGCTTGCTTAACATGAAGTTGGATATTGTTCTCATCAGTTTTTTAGGCTTGCTAATACTGATTGTATGGCCGTTAATTGGCAACATGATTCCCGCACCGGTGATTGCCGTGCTGGTGGGCGTTGTCTTCGCTTGGCATTTTGACCTGGCTGAAGAGCAAATTACCAGCGGATCGAATTACCTCGTGGCGCTTCCTGATAATTTTCTGACCGGCTTTTATTTTCCCGATTTATACAGAGTATTCCTTTGGCTTCCCTGGCGGCATTGCTGGTTTATACCGGTTATCGTTTGGCCTCTCTTCAGACATTCGCCAGAGTCATGGATGTAGGTAAAGAACAGTTATTTTTGTTTGTCGTCACAATTATCGGGATATTAGCGACCGATTTATTGATTGGTGTCACTTTGGGTATTGTCGTAAAACTTGCCATTAATTTGGTGAGAGGCGTTTGGCCCAGCAACTTGTTCAAGATTCACTTTACGATCCGGAAACAGGATAACGATACGCTGGTCGTCAAATTATTAGGTTCCGCCCTTTTTTCAAACTTCCTGCCGTTGAAAAAAGCACTAACCGGATTGGAAGCTGGCAAGACGATTATTTTTCGATTTTTCAAATGGTTACCTGATCGATCATACCGTTATGGAGTTTATCCATAATTACCAGCAAGACTATGAAGCTCTGGGTGGACACTGTCAGAAAAAAGGTAAAGCCCTGGAAACGTTTTCAGATCATGCGCTCGCTGCACGGCTAATGACGGCGGATGATAGAAAATGATTTTAAATTTTAGACAAAAGTGAGAATTTCATGATCCTTATATTAGCTTATTGTGCGGTGCTTTTAAGCTTGGCTTCCGGTTTGTTAGCACTGATGACGAATCGGCGGAACGCTCTGTTGGCAGTTAGCCAGTACTGTTTAAAAAAACTCTTTATCGGCGATGGACGCTGCCGGAACTGGGTTAATAAAGGTCTTGAAGAACAGCGTTTTCCGGATTTTCTGAGAAAAGCGGTATTTGTTTTATTGGGCTTGTCAGGCGTATTCGCGGTAATAGCTGGTTTAGCTGTATTAATCAGCCAAGGGGTTATTACCGACCAAATCGCTTTGGGATTGCCTTGGCTACCCTGGCATGTGCGTTTTGACGGATTGTCCGGTTTCTTCTTTTTAATCATCGGCATTGCCGTCTGTGCGGTGAGTCTTTATGGTCCTGGCTATGTGAGCAGTTATAAAGAAAGCGAGCACCCCTTTGCCGTTCTGGGTTTATTTACCGGTTTGTTTGTTGCCGGCATGTTGTTGGTGCTGTTGGCTAATGATGCTTTCATGTTCATGATTGCCTGGGAGTTGATGTCGGTCGCCAGCTATTTTCTGGTAGCGTTTCAACATGAACATTCCGCCAATCGCCGCGCTGCTTTTCTTTATTTATTAATGGCGGAAGTCGGAGCTTTGTCGATTATTCTTGGCTTCGGCGTACTGGCCAGTTTTTCCGATGGCTTTACTTTTGATGCCTTGCGTGAAGCGAAATTATCAACCACCTGGGCAAGCATTGCTTTCGTGCTGGCGCTTTTAGGTTTTGGCATGAAGGCAGGGATAGTGCCCGTTCACGTCTGGTTGCCAGAAGCGCATCCGGCGGCCCCGTCCCACATTTCCGCGCTGATGAGCGGAGTAATGCTGAAGGTCGCGATTTATGGCTTCATCCGCTTCACCTTCGACCTCTCGGGCAAACTCTTCTGGCAATGGGGCCTTCTGACGCTGCTTGCTGGGCATAGCCTCCGCCCTGCTGGGTGTGCTCTACGCCATTCAGCAGCATAACCTGAAACGCCTTCTCGCCTATCATTCGGTGGAAAACATCGGCATCATCTTCATTGGACTGGGCTTGGCGCTGATCTTTTTCGGCAACAACCAGCCCGTAGCGGGTACTCTGGGACTAGTGGCGGCCCTGCTGCACAGCCTGAACCACGCCCTATTCAAGAGCCTGCTGTTCCTGGGCGCAGGTATCATTCAGCATCAAACCCATGAGTTAGATATCGACATGATGGGCGGACTTATTAAACGTATGCCGCAAACCAGCGTGTTATTTTTAATAGGCTGTATGAGTATTTCGTCCTTGCCGTTGTTTAACGGATTTGTTTCGGAATGGCTGACTTTTCAAACCGCATTGCAAGTCGATCTGCTGGACAATGGCGTGTTGCGCAGTTTAATTCCGATTGCTGCAGCTGCATTGGCAATGTCAACGGCATTGGCCGCAGCCTGTTTTGTCAAAGTATTCGGCATGATATTTTTGGGACAATCACGTTCACGCAATTGTGATAAAGCCCATGAAGTTAAAGACAAGGGGATGCTGGCGGGTTCTGCCTTGCTGGCAGGTTTGTGCTTTTTTATTGGCATTTTCCCTGGTGTGATCATTCACTTAATCAACAACGTTTCCGTTCAACTACTGGGACAAACCCTGCCGAATGATTCCGCTTTCGGTTGGTTGTGGCTGGCTCCGGTTTCTGCCGAGCAGGCTTCCTATTCTGCACCACTGGTGCTGATAGGAGCGCTCATTGCGGCCGGTGTTTGTTATTGGTATTTGCGTCGTAATCCTTTGACAGTCATGCGTAGAGCTGAAACCTGGGATTGTGGCTTTGGCGGCCTAACACCGCGTATGCAATATACCTCCAGCGCCTTTACCATGCCTTTCCGGCGGATTTTCGCCAAAGTATGGCTTATAGACGAGCAGATCAACAAAGACATGCAGGGCGCAATGAATCAGGATGTAGCGGCTGTGCATTATCAACTGCATATTCAGGATCATAGCTGGCCACGCTTATACCAACCGATAGCCCACGGGGTGAACAGTTTAGCCAAACAGGTTGGCCGCATTCAAACAGGGAATATCCGAACCTATCTCGGTTATTCGTTCGCCACTTTACTATTTCTGTTATGGGTGATCAGCTGATGAATTGGTTAATCGCTATTTTACAAACCATCTTATTTGTTAGCTTGGCACCGTTGCTGGCCGGCTGGATCAAATGGTGTAAATGTCACTTACAAAACCGCAAAGCGCCCACTTTGTTACAGCCTTACCGGGATTTAATTAAATTAACCCGTAAACAACCGGTAATCTCGGAACAGGCATCGTGGCTATTTGTAACAGCCCCTTACATTATATTTTCTGCCACCGTGCTGGCGGCTAGCGTCGTTCCGTTGATCGCTGTTGATCTACCCACCTCAGCCAGCGCCGATGTGATTGTGATGGTGGGTTTTTTTGCCTTTGCCCGATTTTTTCTGGCATTAGCAGGACTGGATATCGGCACCGCATTTGGCGGTATGGGTTCGTCCAGGGAAATGACGATTTCTTCGCTGGCAGAACCCGCTATGTTGATGGCCGTTTTTACCCTGACCATGACCGCTTCTACAACTAATTTATCAGGTGCAATTGCTCACGTCGTCAATGAAGGACTAATACTAAGACCTTCGTTTGTGTTTGCCCTGTTTGCTCTGATCTTGGTTGCCATCGCTGAAACGGGGCGTATTCCGGTGGACAATCCTGCCACGCATCTGGAGTTGACTATGATTCATGAAGCCATGATTCTGGAATACAGCGGCCGGCATCTGGCGCTGATTGAATGGGCAAGTCAGCTCAAACTCATGCTCTATGGCGTATTGATCGTGAATATCTTTTTCCCGTGGGGGATCGCTGAAACCTTTACTGCTGAGGCGTTAGGTTATGGTTTGCTGGCGATCATGGGCAAGCTCGCTGTAGTAGCGATATTTCTGGCGATAGCAGAGACCCTGGTTGCAAAAATGCGCTTGTTTCGAGTACAGGAATACCTGAGCTTTGCCTATTTATTAGGGCTGCTGGGTATGTTGAGTCACATCATTCTGGAGGCATCAAGATGATAAAGCGGAAAGGTGAAAGGTGAAAAACATGCACCAAATCTTTCTTATTCTTCTGTACTTGCGCCTTGAACCTTGGACCTAAATCATGAACATTGAACAAACAGATTTTTATACGCAGGCCATTTTGTCGATGGCGGCATTGGTAGGACTCACCTCTTTTCTCATGTTGGGGCAAAGCAGGTTATTACGGCTGATCTTTGTCTTTGCATTGCAGGGCTTGCTATTAACCTTGACCACGGCATTAGCGGCATACAGTCTGGATAATCACCATCTGTATATTTCCGCTGTGCTGACCCTGGTGCTGAAAGTCATTTTTATTCCGTGGATGTTAAGACGAGAAGTTTTGCGCATGAACATGCATCGGGACATTCAGGCGTTAGCTAACCAGACTGCGGTGATGCTGGGCGGCGCAAGCTTGATGGTGTTCAGCTATTACGTTTTGCATCCTATCGTGCAAACCACATCGCCGGTCATGCTGAATGCGCTGGTGGTCAGTCTTTCCGTGGTGCTGCTGGGCATGCTGTTAATGATCACGCATCGTCAGGCTATCGCTCATGTAGTCGGGTTTATGTCGATAGAAAATGGTTTATTTTTTGCCGCGATTGTTGCCACCAAAGGCATGCCGATGGTGGTTGAATTGGGCATAGCGTTTGACGTACTGGTTGCTGCGATTCTGTTCGGTATTTTTTTCTTTCATATACGTACCAGTATCGATTCACTGGATGTCGATTTGTTAAACCGCTTACATGAGGTGGATAAATGATTGCTGCCTATCTTGTTTTATTGATTCCACTTATAGGAGTTATCTTTTTTGCAGTTGCAGGCCACAGTACGGACACAGGCAAATACAATGTCTGGTTAAACGCAATCTGTCTGCTGGCGACTGTCTGGCTTGCGATTAATGTGCTTAATCAAGGCACTATTTTGTCATCCGGCAAGGCCTTTCTGATAGACCCGTTTAATGTGTATTTGATTGTTCTGACGGCTTTTGTCGGGCTTACCACCTCGATTTTTTCCTCGCCGTATATGGCGCATGAAAAGGACTTGGGCAAGCTTACCGATAGACGGTTAAAGCTTTATTACTCCATGTATCAGGGTTTTATGCTGGCCATGTATCTGGTTTTGACCACCAATAACATGGGCGTGATGTGGGTGGCGATGGAAGGCGCGACACTGGCGACGGTGCTGCTGGTCAGTTTGTATCGCACACCGGAATCCATTGAGGCTGCCTGGAAGTATTTTATTCTTTGTGGCGTGGGTATTGCGCAAGCCCTGTTCGGTACCATATTGCTGTATTACGCCGCAGTACAGATCGGTGATGCAGACAATGCCTTGTTGTGGTCGGAATTATTCAAACATGCTGCTCAATTAAATCCGGAAATACTTGAAATTGCCTTTGTTTTTTTACTGATAGGCTATGGCACAAAAATCGGCCTGGTGCCTTTGCATAACTGGTTGCCCGATGCTCATTCCGAGGGCCCTACACCCATGTCGGCGGTGTTGTCCGGCCTGTTGTTGAATGATGCCTTATATGCCGTAGTGCGTAATAAAATGCTGGTGGATGGCGCCACCCATAACAATATAGCCGGTTACTTGATGATGGGCTTCGGGCTGCTATCTTTTCTGGTCGGAGCTTTGTCTCTGCATCGGCAAAAAGATATTAAACGGCTGTTCAGTTATTCATCGATCGAACACATGGGCATGATGACTTTTGCCTTTGGACTCGGCGGACCCCTGGCTACCTTTGCCGCATTACTGCACATGACTGTGCATTCGCTGACCAAATCAGCCATTTTTGTAACGGTAGGTCATGCGGCACAGGTTGCCGGTACGCAAAGTATGGACAAAATACGCGGCTTGATAAAAACGCAACCCCAGATTGGCTGGGGCTTATTAATAGGCAGTATATCCATAGCCGGCTTTCCAGTTTCCGGCGTATTTACCAGTGAGTTTCTGGTATTGCTGGCTACCATGCACAGTTATCCCTGGTTGGCTCCCTTGTTATTGCTGGGTATCGGCATTGCTTTTGCCGGATTGTTCAGACACATTCAGCCCATGGTTTATGGCGAGAAACCTGAAGGTCAAGTACCGGTTGAAGCCAACCTTTGGCCGGTGATCATACATCTGGGTTTGGTGTTATGGCTAGGTCTGGCTATCCCGGGGTTTCTGGCTAACTGGTTTTCACAGGCAACGTTATTAATCTCAGGGAGCGCACCTTTATGAGTGCTTCAAATTGGACATCTGATTTTTTAAACCGGCTTATTACCTCAGCTATTACGACAGAACAAATCAGTCTGCCATCAACTATCTTGTGGCAAATTGAAAGCAATCACTGGCAACAGTTTGCAGAACTGGCGATGCTACATAATGTGCGTTGGGTAGCCGGATGGGCGGAACACGTTGAAGACCGGTTTTTCATCAATGCCTGTTTTGAAAAGCAGGGCATATATGTATTGTTGAGAACTATTGTTAAAGCTGTTAAACCGGAACTGCCCTCACAAGCCACCGTTTATCCGGCCGCCAATCGCAGTGAACGCCACACCCAGGATATGTTCGGCATCCATTTTGTCGGCCATCCCGACCATCGGCGCTGGACCCGGCACAAAGCCTGGGCCAAACACGATTATCCCTTACGCAAGGATTTTCCTGTACAGGGCGAACCGAAAATCGTTACGCCACCCGACATGGATTATCCCTTTGTTAAAGCGCATGGTGCGGGGGTTTATGAAATTCCCGTGGGGCCCGTCCATGCCGGTATTATCGAGCCCGGACATTTTCGTTTTCTGGCGGTAGGCGAACTGATTTTAAATCTGGAAGAACGCTTAGGGTATGTCCATAAAGGTATTGAGAAAATTGCCGAAGGCAGAACACCGGAGTCTTTAGCCCGTTTAGCCGGGCGGGTTTCCGGCGATACCACCGTTGGACATTGCTGGGCGGCCTGCTATGGCCATGGAACAGGCGGCGGGCATTGAAATTCCCGCGACGTGCCGCCCTGATTCGCGGCATTCTGGCAGAGCGTGAACGGGTTGCCAATCATTTGGGTGATATGGGCGCAATTTGTAATGATGTCGCTTTTGTTTTTGCCCAAATGCAGTTCACCCGCTTGCGAGAACTCTGGTTACGTACCAATGCAGCAGTCTTCGGTCATCGCTTGTTAATGGACAGGATTGTTCCGGGTGGTGTTTTGTCTGACATATCTGAAGCCTCCTGTGCCTTAGTTAAACAGGACATCGCTCAATTAAGAAAAGAGCTGTCGGAAATCATGCCTGCTATAGACCTCAACTCCTCCCTGGAAGACAGGCTTTACACGGCCGGTTATTTGTCGGCGGAAATCGCCGCCGCTTTTGGTACGGTTGGTTATGTCGGCCTTGCCAGTGGACAGGATTTTGACGTTCGACGTGACGCGCCTTATGCACCTTACGATCAAGTAACCTTTAAAGTCGCGTTGGAAGATCAGGGCGATATTGCCTCAAGATTCTGGGTAAGATACAAGGAGATCAATGCGGCGTTAAAACTCATCGAACAATTTATTGATCAACTGACCGCCGGTGACATCCTTAGCGAATGGCAATCGCCGGCTTCAGGCAGTGAAGGCTTGGGCATCGTTGAAGGCTGGCGCGGGGAAATAACCGCTTATATTCGCTTCGATGCCGATAATAAAATCGCCCGTTTTTATCCACGCGACCCCAGCATTCTGAACTGGCCTGCGTTGGAAAAACTGACGCTGAACAACATAGTGCCGGATTTTCCTGTGTGTAACAAATCCCTGAATGGCTCTTATTCAGGCAACGATTTATAGGAGGCTGTGTGCTGAAACTTTTAAAGAAAATCCTGAAAACCGGTGTTGTCACTGAGAAATATAAAGCTCCTAAGGACGATGAACTGGAACAACTGGGCATAGAGATCAAGCGCCACATCGACAAAAAATTTTCTGGCAGCATTGCCATACGCCAGGTTGATGCCGGCTCCTGCAATGGCTGCGAACTGGAAATCCACGCGCTGAATAATCCTTTTTACGACATAGAACGCTTTGGTATTCATTTTGTCGCTTCGCCAAGACACGCCGATGTGTTGTTGGTAACCGGCCCGGTCTCGCGCCATATGCAAACGGCCTTATTGCGCACCTACGAAGCCACACCGAATCCGAAATGGGTGGTTGCAGCCGGTGACTGTGCCGCCTGTGGTGGTGAATTCGGCGTCTCCTACGCTAGTTGTGGCGCGGTATCCAATGTGATTCCGGTAGACGCCACAATTCCTGGTTGTCCGCCGGCGCCTTTGGCATTAATGAAAGGCCTGCTGGGATTAATTAAATAACACAGAGAAGACAATGAACTCGACGGTAAAAAGAAAAATAGGCCCACGCACATTAGCGCTTTTAGGTGTAACACTTTCTGGTGCGGTAGACGCCGGCACGATAGAAGATTTTCACACCTGGGGTGATGTAATAGTAACGGGCAGTCTGGGGCGGTTTAATCCCGAATTGAAAAATTTCAAATATATGATCGAGGGCCTCGGACGCTTCGGCAATGATTCTTCGCGCTTATCACTGGGCATGGTGCGCACGGGCCTGGGTTATGCCTTAACCGAAGAAACCAGTGTTTGGCTGGGCTACGCCTGGATAACTTATGATGAACCGTTCGCCAAAACACCTTTTGACGAACATCGCATCTGGCAAGATTTTAGCTGGGGCCACAAATATAGCTACGCCACACTCAGCACTCGCAGCCGTCTGGAACAGCGTATTATGCCTACCGGCAGTGATGTGGGCTGGCGTTTCCGGCAGCGAATCAAAGTATCGGTACCGCTAGCATTTGCGCCCGATTTTAGCCTGATCGGTTCGGAAGAATATTTTGCCAATATCAACCAAACCAACTACGGCGCCGATGACGGTTTTGACCAAAACCGTGTATTTGCAGGCCTCGGTTATAATTTCAACAAGCACACTAATACTGAAATCGGTTATATGAATAATTATATCCGCAAGGCGACCGGCTCTGACCGGATGTATCATTATCTGGCCGTTAATGTGTTATTCAAATATTAAGAGCAAGCAAAACACTCGTGAAACCACTTTTCTACCGTCCCGCTCAACTTCGTGGCCTGGCTTTTCTGGGGCTGTTATTGCTGGCGTTGGCGATACTGGGCGGCATGATCTGGCGCAACCTGCACCGTTTTGAGACGGTGCTGTCGTATGTCAATCATTCCCACCGCATACAAAATGTATCGGTGGGCCTGCAGCAATCGCTGATTGAATACCTCACCGACACTACGCCGGCTCTGTCCTCAGCCGCCCTGGCCAAAACACTGACTGACATGGATGTGTTAATAGCCGATCCGCGTTATTTGTCAGCGGATACCCGCGACAGCCTGGAAACGGTCAGAGGCCTGATAGCCGATGTCGGCACGCTGGACAAGATAGAAAAAAACACGCGCCTGATAACGGCGCTGAAGGTCATGAGTGCAACGCTGGATAAAGAAGCATCGCAACGAGAAAGCTTGTTGCAGGACATCAGTAGCGATACCGAAGCCGAGCTGGATGTGGCGTTATTAATTTTGACCTGGACATTACTGGTGGCGCTGCTGTTCTTGCATTTTCGCATACTGTATCCGCTCAATGACCTAAAACAGTTATTGCAACGCCTGGTCGAAGAAGATTTCAGTCCAATCACAACAGACCATCTTGATCCCTTATTACTGCCGGTTTTCAACAGTTACAACGAGATGGTCAATCATCTTGCCGAACTGGAAGAAGCCAAGCGTTTACATGCCCAGTCCTTGCAACATGAAGTGCGGCTGGCCACCCAGGCCTTACTGGAACAGCAATACAGTCTGGCGCGGGCAGAACGGCTGGCAGCGATAGGCGAAGTCGCCGCCGAGCTGGCGCACGAGATCCGCAATCCCCTGGCCGGCATTCAAATGGCATTCAGTAATTTTCGCCGTGAAACCGATAATCCCGATCAACTGGAAAGGCTGGATTTGATCAGCGCCGAATTAAAACGTCTGGCGAACATGCTCAATGAGATGCTTGAAAAAAGCCGGCATACGCCGGAGTTGGCAACAAATTTTGATGTGGTCGCATTGATTCGCGATTTGCTGACACTGACCCGTTATCAAATCGACGAATCCATTCGCCTGCAACTGGATGCCTCCGGCCCATTGCCGGTCCATTTGCCGGAGAGCGGGCTGCGGCAGGCCGTATTAAATTTATTGCTGAATGCGGCCGATGCGCTTGAAGACGGCTCAGGATGCATAGATGTTCAGATACGCGAGGATCAGCACGGATTACATATCAATGTGCTGGACAATGGCCCCGGTTTTTCCAAGGACATGCTGGAACACGGTATTCGCCCCTTCCGTACCAGCCGTCAACGCGGTACCGGTTTGGGACTGGCCATGGTGCAGCGTTTTGTCAAAGACATGGGCGGCAGTATCACGCTGAGTAATCAGCTTCCTCATGGGGCGCGGGTATCAATCGTGCTGCCCAGTGGTCAACCGATGAGTAAACAATCATGATGGAAACCCTGCTTATTATCGAGGATGAAAAACTGCTCGGCTCGGAGCTGTCGCGCCACTATCGCCAATCCGGCTGGGAGGTGGTGTTGGCAGCCAGTCTGGCCGAAGCAAAAGCCTTATTGTTTAAACAGCGGGTTGAACCCCTGCTGATTCTTTCCGATATGAATTTGCCGGATGGTAATGCCCTGGATTTCATGGAAAAACATAAAAAAGACGTCGCTTACACCGAATGGTTGTTTTTGACCGGTTACGGCAGTGTACCGGATTCGGTCAGGGCCTTGCGCCTGGGTGCCTATGATTTTCTGGAAAAGCCCTGCGACCTCGAGCGTCTTGATTTGATAGTCACCAGTGCAGCCCGCAGCGCCTCCATACAACGCCGGGTGATTGATCAAACCCGGCAAGGCCACCGGCGCTATTCGCCGCAGGCTTATGTAGGGCATAGCCATCAGGCCCAGCAAATCCGGCAATTACTCACGCGGCTCACACAAGTGCCTTTCAGCGCCCTGATTATCGGCGGCGAAAGCGGCACCGGCAAAGGCCTGGTCGCGCGCATTCTGCATTATGGCGGCCCGCGCGCAGAGCAACCGATGATCGAAGTGAATTGCGCGGCATTGCCCAGAGAATTGCTGGAGTCGGAATTATTCGGTCACGAACCCGGAGCCTTTACCGGCGCAGCAGGACGGCATCGGGGCTTATTGGAACAGGCCGATGGCGGCACCTTGTTTATGGATGAGATCGGCGAAATGCCGCTGGATTTACAGGCCAAATTGCTGAAAGCCATTGAAGATCATAAGGTGCGGCGCCTGGGCGGTGAAAAGGAAATCAATGTCAACGTGCAAATTATCGCAGCCAGCAACCGTGATCTGGAAAAAATGGCACAAGACGGCAGTTTCCGGGCTGATTTGTATCATCGCCTAAGCGTATTCCGCGTGCTGCTGCCGCCGCTGCGTGAGGCTAAAGAAGATCTGGACGAACTGGTGCCCTTGTTCGTCGCCGAATACAACGCCAAAGCCGGCCGTCAGGTCAGAAATATTCCGCCCGAAGTCTGGAACAAATTTAGAGCGCATGGCTGGCCAGGTAATGTACGGGAATTGCGCAATGTCATTGAACGCTGCGTTTTATTTTCTGATGGGCCTGATTTTCCGGGGCAATGGCTGCAATTGCCGGGCCAGGACAGCACTGTCTCAGGCGCTGGCGAGGTATCTAAAGATTGTATTAACCTGCCTCTGGATGGCAGCATGGCGCTGGATGACATGGACCGCTTCATCATCAAGACAGCCCTCGACCGGGCCGATAACAACCTCACCGCCGCCGCCCGTGCCTTGGGCGCTACCCGCGAAACCCTGCGCTACCGGGTGCGCAAATACAACCTTAAAATCCAGGATTGAGTTTTCTTCATTAGGCATAACTGCATTATTTGTATAATTTCACTGCTAAACTGAAGTTTTTACCAATCAGCCAAATTATTCCCGGCAAAACCCGGGGTTACTCTATTGCATTACAGAGAGCAGGAAAGCCAACTTGAAGCTCGTCATTAAAAGGCTCTTAGTGCACCGGCTTGCTACTAAAACTGTCTTGAAACCGGGCCAGTCAATGGCAGGGCAATACCACCAAACACATGCTAAACATCATCTGGATTTTCTTTTTCCTCGCCGCCTTTTTCACTGCGCTGTTTAAACTCGTTGTTCTGGGTGACCAGCAGGTTTTTGCAGAGATCATGACCGCGATGTTTAGTCTGGCCAAATCGGCGTTTGAAATAGCGCTGGGCTTGACCGGGGTATTGGCTTTATGGCTGGGCATTATGCGGGTAGGAGAACGCAGCGGCTTTATACTGCTGTTAACGCAAAGTCTCAGGCCCTTATTTAGCCGTCTGATGCCCGAGGTGCCGAAAGACCATCCGGCCCTGGGCGCCATGGTCATGAATATCGCAGCCAATGCCCTGGGTCTGGACAACGCCGCCACACCCCTGGGCATCAAGGCGATGAAGGAACTGCAAACGCTTAACCCGACGCCTGAAACGGCCAGCAACGCGCAAATCCTGTTTCTGGTCATCAACACCTCATCGGTGACGCTGTTTCCGGTGACGGTTTTTACGTATCGGGCGCAGCTCGGGGCAGCCAATCCGACCGATGTGTTTATCCCGATACTGATCGCAACCTATATCTCCACGCTGGCGGGACTGCTGGCCGTGGCAGCCGTGCAAAGAATCAACCTGCTGGATAAAGTGGTAATGACTTATCTGGGCGGATTTACATTGGCTGTGGGCGGCATAGTGGGCTATTTTGCATCGTTACCGCAACCGCAAATGCTGGCGCAGTCGGCCTTGATCAGCAATGTCATCCTGTATTCATTGGTCGTCACTTTTATTGCCGGTGCAATTCTCAAGGGCATTAATGCGTATGAGGCTTTTATTGATGGCGCTAAGGAGGGTTTTCAGACCGCCGTGACAATTGTCCCCTATCTGGTCGCCATGCTGGTTGCGATTGGCGTGTTCAGGGCCAGCGGCGCACTGGAATTGTTGAATGATCTGGCGCGCTATCTTGCCGGTTTATTCAGGCTGGACGGCCGTTTTATCGATGCACTGCCCACCGCCTTCATCAAACCGTTCAGCGGCAGCGGCGCCCGGGCCATGATGATCGATACCATGAAAACATTAGGCCCGGATTCCTTTGCCGGCCGCCTTTCCTGTATCATCCAGGGCAGCACCGAAACCACCTTTTATGTACTGGCCATCTACTTTGGCGCCGTCGGCATCAAAAATATTCGCCACGCCGCGGGTTGTGGGATAATCGCCGATTTTGCCGGCATCATCGCCGCGATTTTTATTGCCTATTGGTTCTTTGGCTGATTATATGAATATCCACCTCAAGACACTCGGCTGCCGCCTGAATGAAGCAGAATTGGAAACCTGGGCGCAGGCTTTCCAAAAATCCGGTCATCAAATTACCCCAGATGCTCAGGCGGCCCATCTGGTCATTATCAATTCCTGCGCCGTCACCCAGGATGCAGCCAGAAAGTCACGCCAGCTCATACGCCGCATACACCGCGATAATCCGCAAGCCAAGCTCGTGGTCAGCGGATGTTACGCCACCTTAAATGAAGATGAAGCCGCAACGTTAATGGGCGTGGATCTGGTGGTCAGCAACAAGAATAAAGATCAGCTGGTGGAAAAAACGCTGGCCGAACTGAATGTAGAGAGTATGCCCGCGATGTCGACTGAACCGGGCGAGATTTCTTTATTCACCCGCGGGCGGCAGCGCGCCTTTGTTAAGGTTCAGGATGGCTGCCGTTATCGCTGCACTTTTTGCATCGTCACGGTAGCCCGGGGCGAGGAAAAAAGCCGGGCGATTACCGATGTTATCGATGAAATCAATGCCCTGCACCGTCAAAATATCGACGAAGTCATTCTAACCGGCGTGCATTTGGGCGGCTATGGCAGCGATCGGAATCTGGATATCGTCGATTTAATCAAAGCCATTCTGGCGGAAACCGACATTCCACGGCTGCGCTTGGGCTCTTTGGAACCCTGGGAATTAACGGGTGATTTCTTTGCGCTCTTCGACAATCCGCGTTTAATGCCACATCTGCACCTGCCTTTGCAAAGCGGCTCGGATGCAGTCTTACGCCGCATGGCGCGGCGCTGTAAAACCCAGGAGTTTGCCGCCATCGTCAGCCGGCTGAGAGCGCAAATACCACACTTCAATATCACTACAGACATCATTGTCGGCTTTCCCGGTGAAACCGAGCAGGAATGGCAGGAAAGTTTTGATTTCATCAAGCAAACCGGCTTCGGCCATATCCATATCTTCACCTATTCCAAACGTGAAGGCACCAAAGCCGCCACACTGCCGGGACAGGTCAGCAACGAAATCAAAAAACAGCGCAGCCAGCAGCTGCATCATTTTGCCAACACCATGAAACTGGATTTTTTTGCGGACAATGTCGGCCAGGAATTTCCAGTCTTGTGGGAAGGAAGCCGGGAACAATTGGACGGCGGTAAAGCCATGGCATTTGGTTACACGCCCAACTATCTGCGTGTGGGCTGTATCATCAATCAGGACGAATCTCTTGAGAATCAGATTATCAGCGCCAAAATAATCTCCGCCTGTAAAGATTATATGATCGCCGAGATTAATAGGCTGTAAAAGTATCCCTTAATACTCATTATTTACCACCAAGATCACGTAGGACACGAAGAAAATAATTAAGTAAATCAATATATTGAAACTTCATGTTCTTCGTGACCTTCGTGGTGAAATGCTTTTTTTAGGATGAATGACTGCGGAACACAACATTGTGCTGAGTCATAGCCGAAGCATATCGCTTTATTTCGTGGACAAATAGCCGTTTTTTAGTATCAAGCTTTTACCTCATTAAAATAAATCGTTGCACCAATCACGGCGGCAGGCGCGACCACGATATTCAACAACGGTAGCGTCAACCCCAGCATGGTAATGCCGCCAAAACTTAATGCGCCCAGTCTTAGACTTTTAAGCAGCTGTTTCTGTTCTGAAAACAGCAGGCCCTCGTTTTCCAGCGGATACGCCATATATTCCAAAGCCATGCCCCAGGCGCCAAATAGCGCCCACAGAAATGGCGCGATAATATTGATGCCTGGAATAACAAACAGCAGCAGCAAGGGCAAAGCCCGGGTGGCCAGATAAGCGGCGCGCTTGAACTCGGCCGCCATCACCTTGGCCAAAGGCTGTTCGACAATTGCGCCAGACTGCCCTTTAATAACAGCCAGGGTTTTTGCGGCAAGTTTCCCATAAAACGGCGCCGCCAGCATGTTGGCCAGTACTGTAAAGGTAAAAAAACCGGCGATAAAAAAGCTGATGAAAAACAAGGGCCACAAAATCCAGCTTAACCACTCCAGCCAGCTGGGAATAAAGCGGGCGATCAGCTCTTCAATGTAAATATAACCCAGCACTAACGCTACGCTGTACAGCACCAGATTGATCAGTACCGGAATAATCAGAAACGTGCGCAATTGGGGGCTGCCCAGTAATTTCAGACCCTTGAAGAAATAGCCCAGCGTTAACAGCGGATTGTTGCCTTTTTTATCAAATTTCATGTTTTTAAACCTCTTACACCCTGTTCAGACGGATTCATTACCACACCGCGTTCGGTCACAATCGCTGAAATCAATTCTGCCGGCGTCACGTCAAAGACCGGATTCCAGGCGCTGACCAAAGAGCCCTCTGTGAGGTAACAGGCCGGCAATAATTCATTGGGATTGCGCTGTTCAATTTCAATCTGGCTGCCTTTGTCGATAGTCCAGTCTATGCTTGAAGTGGGCGCCACCACCATGACCTTGACACCATGCTGTTTCGCCAGCACCGCTAAAGAATAGGTGCCGATTTTATTAGCGGTATCGCCATTGGCGGCAATGCGGTCCGCGCCCACGATCACCCAGTCTATGGCGCCTGTTTTCATCAGCCAGGCCGCCGCTGAGTCGGCAATCAGAGTCACAGGAATAAAGTCTTGCGCCAGCTCCCACACAGTCAGGCGGGCGCCCTGATTCCAGGGCCGCGTTTCTCCAGCATAAACCTTTAACGGCTGCCGTTGATAGGCAGTACGGATGACACCCAAGGCCGTACCGTGACCGCCGGTTGCCAATGCGCCGGTATTGCAGTGTGTCATCACTCCTTTTGCACCGGCCAACAAATCGGCACCCAGCTCACCCATGCGGTGATTGGCTGCAATATCATCGGCATGGATTTTCTCGGCACAGGCTAAAAGGGCCGCCAAAGGGTTATCAAGCAACTGACTCAGCAGCGTCTTCATCTGATCCAATGCCCAAAACAAATTGACCGCGGTCGGCCTCGATTTTGCCAACATCTCAATATCGGCCGCTACTTTTTGTCGCCAGCCATTCGAGTCCTCAGCATAATGCTGTTTGACTGAAAGCACGACACCATAAGCCGCGGCAATACCAATGGCCGGTGCGCCCCGCACGCGCATGGTCATGATCGCTTCGGTCACGCCGGCCGCATCGCTGTATTCATCGTAAACACTGGTTTCAGGGAGCTGGCGCTGATCCAGCACCTTTAACGTCTCGCCCGTCCAGTGCAGTGCCTGAACCGATTTATCATTTTGCAGAGTCATTATTTATCTAAACCCATTGGTAAAAAGTTATAATTTCACAATTATATAAGTAGAAGAAAAATGCCGGGTTACACTATCTAGGCTATGAAAGTTTTCGTGAATACACATTATTCACCACGAAGAGCACGAAGGACACGAAGAAAATAACCAAGTAGATCAAAATTTTGAAACTTCGTGTCCTTCGTGGTTATCAGCTTTATATTAAATACTTTCAAGTCTCTATCGCTAACCCAATTCTATACACAGGAAAATTCATGATCGTCGACACCCTCATTCATGCGCGCTGGATTATACCCGTTGAACCGGAATCCGTAACCCATGAACACCACACACTGGTTATAGACGGCGGGCGGATTATCGATCTGCTGCCTACCGCGCTGGCCCAGCAAAAATATCAGGGGACGACTACCGAAAATCTGCAACATCATGCCTTACTGCCGGGTTTAATCAACAGTCATACCCATGCCGCGATGACGCTGATGCGCGGCATCGCCGATGATTTGCACCTGATGGACTGGCTTGCCAAGCATATTTGGCCGCTGGAGCAAAAATGGATGAGCGAAGCGTTTGTGAAAGACGGCACCGATCTGGCCATTGCCGAGATGATTCTGGGTGGAACCACCTGCTTTAATGATATGTATTTTTTCCCGGAAATCACCGCAGCCCAAGCCATACATCACGGCATACGCGCGAGCATCGGCCTGATTGTCATTGATTTCCCGTCGGTCTGGGCGGAAAACAGCGAGGCCTATATTGAAAAAGGCCTGGCCCTGCATGATCAGTTGCGCCATCAGCCGTTAATCTCCACGCCTTTTGCGCCCCATGCACCTTACACGGTCTCGGATGAACCCTTGAAAAAAATCCGCATGTTTGCCGATGAACTGGAACTGCCTGTCCATATCCATGTTCATGAAACCCTGCACGAAGTTGAAGAGGCTCAGCAAAAAACCGGACAACGGCCGCTGCAAAGACTACATGAACTGGGTCTAGTCAATCCATCATTGATCGCGGTGCACATGACCCAGCTCAACGACGACGAAATCAGCCTGATGGCTGAAGCCGGGGCGCATATAGTGCACTGTCCGGAATCCAACTTAAAACTGGCCAGCGGCTTTAGTCCAATTGCCAAATGCCTGGCCGCCGGAATTAATGTCGCCTTGGGCACCGATGGCGCCGCCAGCAATAATGACCTGGACATGTTTGGCGAAATGCGCACAGCCGCCCTGCTCGGCAAGGCCGTTGCCAATGATGCCAGCGCTATTCCGGCCATGACGGCATTGCGCATGGCAACGATTAACGGCGCCAAGGCCCTGGGCCTTGATACTGAAACCGGCTCTTTGAGCATCGGTAAAGCCGCCGATGTGATTGCCGTTAATTTGGATTATCTGGAAACCCAGCCCTTGTATTGTCCGGTTTCACAGATTGTTTACGCGGCCAGCCGGCAGCAAGTGACTGATGTTTGGGTGGCGGGCAAACGCTTATTGAAACAGCGCCAGCTGACTACCATTAATGTCGCTGATCTGAAAGCTAAAATCGCCGATTGGCAGCAGCGTTTATCAGCCTGATTAATATCCCTTATTCGTCAGTCGAAGACGCAAGATGCCGACAATACTAATGACGAATAACCCAGCGATATAGTAAACTATAACTATGCCACATACGGATCAACACATGACAGCAAGAGACAATGTACACCTGCACGAAATCCATAAATTTGGCTCCATGGCGGAACGCTGGTGGGACCCGCAAGGCGAATTCAAGACCCTGCACGATGTGAACCCCTTGCGTGTCAGGTTCATTCAGGATCATGCCGATATTGCCGGCAAACGCATCGTCGATGTCGGCTGTGGCGGCGGCATTTTGACGGAGGCCCTGGCCAAAAATGGCGCCGATGCGCTGGGCATCGATTTGAGCGAAGAACTGATTGATATTGCCGATCTGCACGGACTTGAGTCCGGCGTAACTGCCCATTATCAAAAAATCAGCGCCGAAGCACTGGCCGAACAACAGCCCGAGAGCTTTGATCATGTCACCTGCATGGAAATGCTCGAGCATGTGCCGGATCCTGGTTCCATCATTAGCGCTTGCGCCAGAATGGTCAAGCCCGGCGGCATGGTGTTTTTCTCGACACTCAACCGCAAACCCAAAGCTTATCTATTAGCGATTGTGGCGGCCGAATATCTACTTAAAATGGTGCCCAAAGGCACTCATGAGTTTAAGACCTTTATCAAACCCTCGGAGCTTTGCCAGTCCGCGCGCGCTGCCGGTCTTGAACTGCAAGCCATGACCGGCATTGAATACAACCCGTTCACGAAAAGTTTTAGCCTCGGCAAAGACATTGATGTCAATTACATCGCGGCTTTTAAACGTTCAGCGTAAGCAACGATGTGCACTGATTTCAAATTATCCTGTGTGTTATTCGATCTGGACGGCACCTTGGTCGATACTGCGCCAGATCTGATTGCCTGCCTGAATAGAGCCTTGACGATGCATGGCTTTGCGGCCGTTGCTGCCGAAGCCGTTAAACCGCTGATTTCTTACGGCGGCAAAGCCATGGTAAAAGGCAGCCTGGATGATTCCATCCACGATGACATTCGTTCAAATATACTGAAAACCATGCTCGATCACTATGAACGCAATATTGCCGAACACAGCATCTTTTTCAGCGGCATCGAAGACCTGTTGAAAGCCATTGAAGCGCAAGGGCTAAAATGGGGCGTGGTCACCAATAAACGCAAACGCTTCACCGATCCACTTATGGCAGCATTAAACCTGAGCCATCGCGCCGCCTGCATCATCAGCGGCGATAGTACGGCACATGCCAAACCGCATCCGGAACCGATGCTGGCCGCCTGTCAACACGCCGGCGTCAAGCCCCAGGAATGCGTTTATATTGGTGATGCCATTCACGACATCAGCGCCGGGAAAAATGCCCGCATGAAAACCCTGGCCGCACTGTACGGCTACCTTAAGCCCGGCGATACACCGGAAACTTGGGGTGCTGATGCGCTGATCGAAACCCCTGAACAAATTTCAACCTGGATAGCCTCGGCAACTGCTCCATGCGTTGCCCTACCTCCTCCATCCATGGAGTCGACAGCCACATGCCGTTAACACATCAAGTCATCTTAATCACCGGCGCAGGCGGCGGTCTCGGCAGCACCGCTGCACTGACCCTGGCCAAACAGGGCGCGCATGTTATTTTGCTGGATAAAAACATCCCCAAACTGGAAGCCGCCTACGATGCCATTACTGCCGCGCATGCGCCCGAACCGATTATTTATCCGTTTGATTTGGCCGGCGCCAATGAAAATGAATATCAGGAACTTGCCGATAGAATTGATGAAAAATACGGCTCACTGCAAGGCGTGTTGCATTCCGCTGTCGAATTCAGCGCATTTGCACCGATCGCCGTGACCAAAACTAAAGACTGGGGACATACCTTGAATGTCAATTTGAATGCCCCTTTCCTGTTGACCCGGGTATTACTGCCGGTGCTGCAAAAAAGCGCACATGCCTCCATCGTGTTTACCTCGGATTCCTCCGCCAGAACAGCACCTGCCTTTTCCAGCGCTTACGGGGTTTCCAAAATAGCGCTGGAAGGCTTCGCCAAGATACTTTCCGAAGAATTTGAGGCCTCCGGCAAAATCCGCGTCAATACGCTGATCCCCGGCCCGGTGGACTCGCCCTTACGGAAACGCGCCTATCCGGGGGAAGACAAAAGCAAGCTCCCCTCCATGGCCTCGTTAGCTGCTGTGTATCGCTATTTATTTGGCTCAGAAAGTGTTGGCGTCACCGGCCAGACTATTGATGCCCGCACCTTCTATTTATAACTGAATTATTATGGCTGAAAGAGAAGACGTTGTTTTAACCCGTGATGTCAATATTGTCACCGTCCCTGACGGCAACACCGGCACCCTCAGCAAAGGCGAAATAGTCACCATTCACCAGTCGCTTGGCAATAACTATACCGTCGTCACCGGACATGGCCACATGGTGCGCATCGCCGGTACTGATGCGGATGCCCTGGGCAAAGAGCCGCACCAGCTGCACACGCTGGTATCGGAAACCAGCCCTGAAGCGGTAGAACAAAACTGCTGGGAAGTCATGAAGACGGTTTACGATCCGGAAATACCGGTCAACATCGTGGATCTGGGGCTGGTGTATACCTGCCAGGTGACACCGGCCGATGCCAACAGCAACCATGTTCATGTGATGATGACGCTGACTGCTCCGGGTTGCGGCATGGGCCCTGTCATTCAGAGTGACGTGGAAAAATGTATCCGCGCCCTGCCCGGCGTGGCCAGCGTCAATGTTGAAATTGTCCTGGATCCACCCTGGTCACGCGAGATGATGTCGGAAGTGGCCCAGCTACAGTTAGGTCTGTATTAGTTTTACCGGGCCTGAAAGCCTTGTTCTTTTAGCACGCTCGAACACGCTTCAACCACAAATGGCTCAAATTTGATACCTCTCAGCCAGTCAATTTCGGCCAGCACGGCACCCACACAGCCAGCGCTTCTCTGCAGGGCGATCCAGTCAGCTCAACAGTTACGGCACCGCATACAGCATCAGCACTGATATGAACAGAAAAGATCAAGACGCAAAATTTATGGCCTTGGCCTACCAACAAGCCGAACAAAGCTACGCCGAAGGCGGCCTGCCTATCGGCGCAGTTATGGTAGAAAACGGTGAGCTTATAGCCGCCGGCCATAACAAACGCGTGCAGGAAGGCGATCCGATTGCACATGGTGAAATGGACTGCATCCGGCAGGCTGGCCGGCGCAGCAGCTATCAGCATGTCACCTTATACACAACACTCAGTCCGTGCATGATGTGTGCAGGAACTCTGGTTCAGTTCGGCATTAAACGGGTTGTTATTGGCGAAAATGAAAATTTTTCAGGCAATATTGCTTTTTTAGAAAGCCTTGGCGTGGAGATTATCCTGCTGAATGATCCACAATGCATTGCTTTGATGGCGCATTTTATCAAGGAAAACCCCGCGCTTTGGCATGAAGACATAGCGGCTGAACTATAAAAGCTTTCTCACGCGTAAGCCAGTATCCTTCGCTTAAAAACCGAATTGAATTGGCGAATTCGTATCATTAGAAGACAGTACCGGGGATTGTCAAAAAGCTAATGAAGCAGAAATGCGAGTGATAGAAGAACTACGCCAGATGGGAAGCGAAGCCCTTCATTGCTGGTCGGAACACAAGATAGCGCAAACTACAGAGGATTTTGACAAGGAACACCGCAGCGCTCCATAAAGAGTGGTAAAAAAACTCTGGTGGCATACCACCTTCTGAGAGGTAGCCGTTCATGAACAAGAGTTTAGAGTTTCGGGGCAACGATTTCGGCCTTTTAGCGACTTGGCGGAAGTTCATTGTCGAGGCTGCTCAACCACCTTGCAACGGTCGTAACGGATTTTGGAGCGGATCATGCGTTTGGCCGGGTGCCGAAAAAGTTACAAGAACATTATGGTATCGTCCTATCGGCGAGTACCGTACGGGCTATTACCGAGTACCGTACGGGCTATTACCGAGTACCATGCCGGACAAATCTATCAAGCTGAAGAACGGATTACTGATCAACATAAGGCTGACGGTTGTAAAATTCTGATAGGTGAAATCGACGGCCGCATGATTCCTATCGTCAAGGTCGACGAGGAAGCAGAAGATAAACGTAAAAACAAAACGTTAAAATGGCGAGAGGCGCGTCTGTGTTTAGAGCTTATCCATAAATAATATTTACTTGATTTTTTGGCCGTATTTTACGTAAGGCGATAATAGAAGCAGCCAGCATAAGTAAGCCGAGGTAGCTACGGTCCATTTTTTCATAGCGCACCAAGAGTTTTCTGAACCGGTTAAACCACGAATGACAAACTTCAACCACCCACCGTCTAGCCTTGAAATCAGGGTTTTTGTCTTTTTCTGCAATTTCCTCACCTCGTGGCCTGACATGAGGGATATAGCTTCTTTCCTCAATCTCGCGCCGAGCCGGCTCGCCCACATAGCCAGCATCCAGGCAAAGGTTTTGTTTGAGAGTGTCCGGGTCAGGACGCTCGATAATAATCCCATCCAGGGTATCAGCCAGTAACTTGACATCATGGGTGTTCGCACCACTGATCACGAGGGCTAAGGGCAATCCCTTTTCATCGGTTAACAGGCTTCTTTTACTACCGTTTTTACCTCGGTCGGTAGGGTTTCTGCCCACCGATTCCAGTGCTAACGGCGCCTTAACCATTGCCCCATCAAGGCTTTGCCATTCCCAGGCAATGCCTTCCAGTTCGTCATATTCCAATAAGCTGGCACGCCATAACTTTTCAAACATGCCTGATGCCTGCCATTCCAGGAAATACCTGTGAACAGCACTGGCACTACCATAGTCACTTTTAGGCAGGGCTTTCCATTGACAACCTGTGCGCAAAACATAAAGAATCCCCTCAAATACTTTTCGCGGGTTTTGGGCTTTTTTGCCTCCACCTGGCTTGCGTTTATAGTCCTTTGTTGAATGCCTTTTCCGCTCTGGAATCAATTGTTCCACTCTTGCCCAAAAATCATCCGATACTTTCCAGCTTTGTAACCTTTTCAAGAAATTGCAACCTCTTATAAAACCCAAATGTGCAATTATTTTCCAATAATCTGAAATTTATCAAGTTATTTATGGATAAGCTCTAAATAAACCTGTACCCCAGGCGTTTCAGGAGTCTGTTCGCTTTGCCCAACAAAACCTCTATTCACATGCAGCACAGTTGGTCGGCGATAGAGACCTCAGAGCGCATGAGTTTTCTCTTCAGTTAAGATCATTCGATGCATCAAAAAAGGGGGCAAAACTAGGCGTTGCTGTTCTTATTGCAATGTGCAGTGCTTTGCTTAAAAAATCCGTAAGAGGCGGACTAATTGTCGTCGGTGAGCTCAATCTAGGTGGGTCAATAGAGCCAATTTACAATGCTGTTAATATTGTTGAATTATCGGTAGAGAAAGGTGCTCAAGTGGTGTTAATGCCTGTGAGTTGTCGTCGCCAATTGATTGATTTATCCGATGACATGGCTACTAAGGTTGATGTGCAGTTTTATGCGGATGCCAGGGATGTGTTGTTGAAGGCATTGGTTGAATAATCTGAACACCGCAAAATGTGGATAATTCTAATCTAATAAATTTTGACTAAGAAGGAGGAAATTATCTCCACAATCCCTCGAACCTCGCCGGATTGGCGGCCGTGTAGCGAACATTGTGCAGAATGTTCCGATGGCATAGACACCCCATACCGAAAACCCCTCTGATTTTCGCTTTCTGGAATCCAGCAAAACCGGGGCTTCCGGCACGGCGATTTTGCCATACCGTAAACACTTGTTTGCAGTATAGCCTTTTGCTACTATCCGGGCATGACCATAAAGACAAAACGCGTTGCCCTCTACCTTCGGGTTTCTACCTCCGAGCAGACAACCGATAACCAGCGGCTGGAGCTGGAGGCGGTGATCAAACGTTGCGACTGGAAAACCGTCGAGGTCTATGAAGACCACGGCATCAGTGGAGCGAAGAGCCGGGACAAGCGCACGGCCTTCTCCCGCATGATGCAGGACGCGACACGGCGGCAGTTCGACGTGATCGCCGCGTGGTCGGTAGATAGGCTGGGTCGGTCGCTCCAAGACCTGGTATCCTTCCTCAACGAACTTCATGCCCTTGGCATAGACCTTTACCTGCATCAGCAAGCGTTGGACACCAGCACCCCGTCGGGTCGTGCCATGTTCAATATGTGCGGGGTGTTTGCCGAGTTCGAGCGGGCTATGATTCAGGAACGGGTCAAGTCAGGTTTGTCGAGAGCGAAAGCCAAAGGCAAACGACTTGGCCGGAAACCGCACGGGGAGGACGTCGAAGAGCAGATTAAAACCCTCCGGGCTGGGGGCATGGGTAAGGTGAAGATCGGCAAGACCCTCGGCATCGGAACATTGTCGGTGCAAAGGGTGCTAACAGAATCCTGAAAACCGATGCTGGACATCTGTAACAATTACGCCCCAATCACCCGGTTTGTGAGGGGAAGAATTAGCTGGTTGGGAAGGCTGCCGAATTCCACAAATCCGTGGTGGTGATAAAAGGAGATGGCTTGATTATCTTTGGCATTCACCACGAGAGCAAACACAGCGACTTCAGATCGGATCGCTCGCATCATGGCATCCCACAGAAGAGCACCGCCGAGTTTCTGACCGCGATAGTCCAAATGGACAGCAAGACGACCGAGCCGGGCGACCGGAACGGTTTGATAACGAGGCAACCGCTTTGCCAGCTGCTCCGGGACGTCTGCCAGCGGGACACTTCCGGCCGCAAGGGTGTAATAACCGGCAATCCTGCTCGTTGTTATTTCAGCAGCAACATAGCAAGCGGTCACGCGGCGGCGCACGTCTTGGCCGACCTGCTCACGGAAATACTTGTCTAACGGCTCTACGCCACTCGAAAACCCCGTCCGGTCATGCTCGGAAGCGAGGGTCTCTATGGTAAAACGAGCCGTCATTGGCTTTTGATCAATTCGGCGTGAGCCATGGCGGCACGTTGCAGGGCTGGGTTTGGTTCTGGTGGGTTAATCAGAAGATCAACGAAACGCCGCTGGTCTTCGATGGACAGCCGGATGACACTGGTGTCTTCAATCGTCCGTTGCGCGATTTCTTGTGCAGCGGCCACAACGAAGTCACTGACGCTTCGTCCTTGCAGTTCAGCCGCGCGCTTGATCATGGCCAGCACGTCCGGTGATAGCCTGGCTTCAAAACGCGAGCTGCGGGTGGTATCTTTTGTAGTCTCTCTGGGCATCGTGGTGTCCTCGCTTTTATCTTTTTTATTGTACGTTTTTTAACCGTACAATGTAAAGACCAATCTGATGGGTCGTTTTGAATCGCAGTCTTTTCCGCCATTTTTAGGGTGCTACAACTATTGATAAAAGGGGTTATCAATAGTAGGGTGCGTTTAAACAAGTGCGACGTGAAGTTATAACCGTTATTGTCTCAACTCGAAAGAGGCAGAGAGACTCGTTGTTCCTTCAACGATAGCCTACCGATGCAGGCGAAGCTGGTAACGGCTTGGTTTGAAGCCATCGGGACAATGAAGCCCCTCGTAAGAGGAGGAAAAGCCGCGAGGTGATTTCAATGCTGCCAGCATTAGGCGGCAGGGGCGCTAGGCTGGATAGTATGACCAACATATGTGAACTGTTGATAAACCTCGTCAACGCAATCTAGCCAAAGATGCTGGCAGGCTAGGACCAAAATGGTGTGTGATTGGATGCTCGTCTTTGTTTTACGGGCACAGGGATAAAATATCACCGGGGAATAGACAGGGTCTACGCTATCCGTGTAATAGCTATGAAACACGGTAAACCCGTATCTTCGCCTGGAACATCGGGCAAGCGAACCGCAAGGGACGCCGATGGAGGTGCGGGAAAAGGAATGAGGAAAAAAGCGAATGCCGCCCTGTAATCGGGCGGATAGGGGTTTAAACGTCACCCCACGCGAAAGCGGGCAGACTTCCTTATGGTCTCTCGTCACAAGAGAGTTAGTAGAACCTCTTTTACAGAAGGAAAGCAAATGAACGCTGTTACACTGGCGTGTGCACCTTCCGGCCTGACATGGGCTGATGTTCAGCGTCAAGTCAAGAGGCTGCAATCGAGTATTGTGAAGGCAACACGAGAAATTTAGTCGTGAAACCGGGTGCCGAAAAGGTGCCTTCGTAGAGGCTTGAGCCGGATGAGGTGAAAATCTCACGTCCGGTTCTTAGGGGAGGGAAAGGCAGTAATGCCTTTTTCTTACCCGCCACGACAGAAATGTTTCATAGAATTTTTCTGAATGCTTTATCAAATAAGGCTTTCCGCCCGTTTTCGACTTCCCAAAAGTAGCCTGTTCTGACCGTGAAATTTTTAGGAGATTTAAACTGCCAACTGAATGCCTTATCAAGCAAGGCTTTCAGCATGTTTTCGACTTCCCAAAAGTAGCTCGTTCTGACCGTGAAATTTTTAGGAGATTTAAACTTCCAGGCTTTTCGTCTTGAGAATAAAAAGTTTATGGTAAATATAGGCCGACGCAGAGGCTTATAGAGCAGCGCTATCTCAGCGCTGAGGCCAATGTTATAGCTAGTTAGTCCGCGTGACTCACAAAGCGATCCCTTATAAAGCTTATGAAACTTTGGAGTCTTTTGTTGATTAACACCCTATCCTCGAAAAATCTTCAAATATGTGTTGCGCTTGAACACAGCGACTGGCGTCCTTGCCCATAATCGCCCATCCAGCGTGGCTAAACCAAGCTCATTCGATCAAGGAACCACCCAAAAAGTGAAACAGGCGCTTGGTTTAATCGAAGTCCGGGTTTATGGATCATCATTTTATCATCGGCGGAACGTCCCATATGCCCTTTGCCCAAAGGGGGCCTGATGCCATGACAGACAACGAACACGCAAGGAAGAGTAAGACGAAACAGAAAGCCTCGACAAAACAGGACATATAGTGTCCCATTATTAGTATTTAATGTCAGATAAATGATTCTTTTATGTTTTATCATTGTTATATTAATGTACGCATTTTGTATTTTATAAGTCCTATTTGTGTACCACAAACTTCTATGTACAAAATTAAGGGCAGGATAGGTGTTAGCGCGGCTATATGGTACGCTGTACCCCAATAACCCCTCCCACCAAGCCCAAAATTACCTATGCCCGTACTAAAAGCCCTGGTAGAGACAGACACCAAAACACTCTTTCGCAACCTGGCGAAGACGCGCGGGCTGTCAGAATCCGAACTGCTACGGTCGGTGGTCCTGGTCGTTACCGGTCAAGATGCCGCCACCGATCAGCCCATAAAGCCAGAAGCCGAAAACAGTGAATTAGAACGCATCACGGTACGGCTGCCTGGATTTTTAATGGACGCTGCCAAACAGCGCGGTAAAGCAAAGGGCATGGCCGCTAGCCGTTGGGTGGCGGCTTTAGTGCAAGCCAACCTGACCGGCAAACCGGTTATGACTGACCAGGAATTGGCGGTGTTGCAGGCCAGTAACCGCGAGCTGGCCGCCATAGGCCGCAACATCAACCAAATTGCGAAGGCACTCAACGAAGCCTTTCATGAAACCAAACGGGTGCGGCTAGACACCTTGACGGCCTTAAGCCAGGCCATTACCGAAAACCGGGTGGCTATCCGTTCCTTAGTGCGAGCCAGTCAACAAGCGTGGGAGGCTGAAAATGGCGTTGATTGAAGCCGAGTTAGGGAGTGCGTTATACGCTGCGGTCAAACGTAAGGCTAATAACACCAAGAAAGGGTTATTTTGCATAAGGTACGAAACGAACCATAGAAATTTTCTTAAGCATCTGATCATAAAAAGATTTTGTTTGATGACTACCAAAAACAAGTGAGATTTTATCCTCAAATTTGGGGGAAAGAAAAATGACATTAATATTTTATTATCAATGTCATAGTGATAACTCTTGCGGGTCATTTGGTACCTTTATGCAAAATAACCCACAATTGATCGTCATATTCAAAACTGCATTTATTTACCAGAAGAGCCCTTTTCATCGTTTTCTGGCTTATCCAGTGATTTATAAACCTCCAGCTGGCCTTCCAAGTTTGCAACCAGTTTCTCGGCATCCGAAGCGACTTTATTGACGGCTTTCAGCTCAGCTTTAACCGTTTTCAACCCGGAAGCTGCTGACTCATAGTGCACATTCAATTTTTCAAATTCGATAACCTGATTCGATAGTTCAGATGTCTTTGCCTTGATATCCGCTTTCAGTTGATCATTGGCTTTAACCGTTGAATCGAGAGACGATTGCAGGTTGTTGACCTGCCTATCAAGAGACCGGATTTCCGCGTCTTTTTGTTTAATTTCCGCATCATGCTTTTGTTGCAGCTCCTGTTTATCCTGAGCGGCCGCTTTGTTCGATGCTTCCAGCGTGGCTACCTGGCCCTTCAGTTCACCGATTTCATGCTGGAGCCGGTCGTTATCTTTTGATAAACCCACATTAGCCTTTTCAGCCTCGTTTAATTGAGTGATCGCTTGCACATGATCCTGATGTTTTTCGTCTAACTGTGCTTTAAGCGCCGCCAACGTATCTTCCAGACGCTCGTTTTTTAGCGCCTGCGCCTCGGAAAACCGGAAGGCTTCCTCGACTTTCGCTTGAGTGGTTATTTCCGCCTGCTTCAACGCCTCACGCTGAATATCGAGCTCTTCGTCGGCAATACCTTTGGCGACGGCCCATATTTTCTTGATCAGGCCTTCGCCGTCTTTGGTCAGTTCGGGCGGAAGTTCTACGAGAGTCGGGAGCGATTCCACGCCGAAAACTTTAGCCTCATCAGAGGCATTCCAGCTGTTCAGGTACTTGGTGATGGTGGTTAGGCTGCCCCGGCCTAACTTGTCAAGCAAGATCAGTGCTGTGGGGCGTTCACCCTGAGAGGCAATTTCAGCGCAAGCGACGTGTACTTCTTCTTCGGTAAGTCTTAGTGCCATGAGTGTCATCCTGTTGGCGATTGATTTAAACTGAGGATAGCGTACAATTACACTTTAAACAGAAATTATCATTATTACATAATTATGATAATTACATAATATTGCTTAACCTTTATTGCCCTCACCCGGAATCATCCTGGATTGAATCGGTTTCTCATGCTTCGTAGAGTTGGCCACCGGTATAAGCTCGTCTGTCAGAATGATCGTAAGTAACTGGGGGATCACTCGCCAAACGCCTTACCGTTACGTCGCACCAGATGGATTGTTGCGACGGTAAGCAATGGACGATGCAGTACATCCAAGAGGATGGCACCAAGCGATTTGCCAAGGACAGCCGCAAGGAAGGTTGCTTCCATGTGGTCGGCGGCATGGAGGCGCTCGCACAAGCGCCCGCCCTGGTTATCGGTGAAGGCTACGCCACGGCCAGCAGCTTGTCACAAACGTTGGGATTCGCAACTGTTGTCGCTTTCGACTCGGGCAACTTGCCCTATGTCGCCAAGGCATTGCATGAGAAGTTCCCGGACAAGCCCATCATCATTGCCGGCGACAACGATCAGCACCTGGAAGCAACCCAGGGCGTGAACCCTGGTAAAACGAAGGCCAGGGCAGCAGCCAACGCAGTCGGCGGCAAGGTCTTACTGCCGATCTTCGCGCCTGGCGAGCAGGCAGCCGACCCCAAGGGCTTCACTGACTTTAACGATCTTGTCAACAAGAGTGTGCTGGGGAAAGACGGCATCGAGCGTCAAGTGCGTTGCATTGTTGATACCGTGATCGACCAGCACCAGGTGCAGACCGAACAGCAACAAGAACGCGTACAAAAGCAAGGGCAGGGTGCACGAAGAAGGGCGGCCACTATGTGAAACGGCGTCGACTATTTTTCACTTTCGGCTTCCAGTTTTACCAGATTGAAAATAATTTTTTAGCTAAAACAGGGTTATACAGATTATGGGCGGTCATTTTTGAGGCTGCTGACTGGCAAATAATCGACACGATGCCGTTTCACAAGCGAACCATGGCTATTACCTGCTGGGCGAGCTGTTCGTTGACACCGACAAAGTGGTCAACGTCAGCCAGATCGAAACGTATCATCCGGTAATTTGGGGCGGCAGCAAGGTGAGGCTACACTACGCCAAGGCCGAAGACTTGCGGGATACCTGAATCTGACGGCGATCCGGGGCGAGGTGGTACAATTTTGGCTCAGGCCGGGGGAGGGAAGGCGTCAACCCCGAGTGTGTTGGAGGGATG
>CAWKEY010000031.1:0-223490 GCA_963848675.1 uncultured Gammaproteobacteria bacterium | reverse complement strand
TGAAAGATGCCCTGTGCGGGAGGCGAGCGCGAGCCTGACCTAAACAGGCCTAAAAAAAATGATGTTTGACCAACACGCCCGTTAAGGTGTGATATAGCCGTATTGAATGAGCTTCTTGATCCAGCGCGGCGCATTGCGCTGGACAGTCAGTGCTTCGTAGTCCGTATCGGCATCCCGGTAATAATCGCCGCGCTGGATTAACAAAAACACGGTTTTCAGTAATTTGTGGGCGATGGCAAAAATAGCGCGTTTTCGTCCGCGTCTTATCAGCAAGCCCTTGAACTTTTCCTGCAATCCACATCGGGTTCGACTAGCGGCATTGGCGGCTTCGCACAAGATGCGTCGCACATAAGGATTGCCTTTGCGCGCCCTGGCCGATTGGCGTTTGCCGGCCGATTCGTTTTGGCCGGGACAGACGCCGGCCCAGGAGGCCAGTTTATCGGGTGAGCCAAAGGCACTCATGTCGTCGCCGATTTCGACCAATAGCATCGCCGCGCTAAATTCGTCGATACCCGGTATCGTTTGTAAATTTTGCAGGATCACTTGATAGTCACTCAAATGATTCAGCAGGGTTTGACGGAACCGCAGGATGCGCGCTTCCAATTCGTCGATATGTATCATTAGTTCGCGGATGACGAAACGGTGACTGTCCGACAAATCGCCCTCCAAAGCCTCGCGTAATTCGTCGGGCGTGGCTTTGAGACGCGGATCGGCATGGGTCAGCAATTGCTCGGGCGTTTCGCCGTCCAGCAATCCCGTAATCATGGCTTTGGCCGATTTGCCATACAAATCGCTGACCACGACGGACAGACGGATGCCGGCGTCGGTCAACAGTTTATGCAAGCGGTTTTTCTCGCCAGAGGCGATACCGGTCAACTTTTGCAGTTGCCGGGCGATCAGGCGATATTCCCGAAACTGTCGAGGCGGCACGAAGCCCCCTCGCAACAAACCGCTTCGGGCCAGAATGGCCAGCCACTGGGCGTCGTTGATATCCGTCTTGCGTCCAGGGACTTGTTTGACATGGCGAGCATTGACCACGGCCAAATTCAAACCATACCACTCTAATGCCGCATAGGGACTCTTCCAATAAATGCCCGTACTTTCCATCACCACCAGTTCCGGATGAAAGGACGCTACCCACGCCGCCATTTCACGCCGATCCCGTTTAAAGCCACCAAACTCGCGCACTTCGGTGACGACCTCGCCCAGGTCGTTTTCAGACAAGACACAGACGGTCAGCTTGGCTTGGTGTACATCCAGCGCCGCCACACAACGATAGACTGCGGTTAATTCCATCATGACCTCCCAGGGTGTAAACTTGATGCTCAGGGAGGCGGCGGATGTCAGACTGAATTCACCTTCAGGCTTGAACAGCCCGAGGTCTTATTACTGTGCGATCTCTTACGATTTATGCCGGGGTACGAGTCAGTCCGACGGGTCACGTTAGGTTTCAGGATTAAATCTCTAAAAATTTGATCGACCTCTGCCCGCCGCCTCCCGCACAGCATCTTTCATTTTACTGTGAAAGATGCCCTGTGCGGGAGGCGAGCGCGAGCCTGACCTAAACAGGCCTAAAAAAAATGATGTTTGACCAACACGCCCGTTAAGGTGTGATATAGCCGTATTGAATGAGCTTCTTGATCCAGCGCGGCGCATTGCGCTGGACAGTCAGTGCTTCGTAGTCCGTATCGGCATCCCGGTAATAATCGCCGCGCTGGATTAACAAAAACACGGTTTTCAGTAATTTGTGGGCGATGGCAAAAATAGCGCGTTTTCGTCCGCGTCTTATCAGCAACCCCTTGAACTTTTCCTGCAATCCACATCGGGTTCGACTAGCGGCATTGGCGGCTTCGCACAAGATGCGTCGCACATAAGGATTGCCTTTGCGCGCCCTGGCCGATTGGCGTTTGCCGGCCGATTCGTTTTGGCCGGGACAGACGCCGGCCCAGGAGGCCAGTTTATCGGGTGAGCCAAAGGCACTCATGTCGTCGCCGATTTCGACCAATAGCATCGCCGCGCTAAATTCGTCGATACCCGGTATCGTTTGTAAATTTTGCAGGATCACTTGATAGTCACTCAAATGATTCAGCAGGGTTTGACGGAACCGCAGGATGCGCGCTTCCAATTCGTCGATATGTATCATTAGTTCGCGGATGACGAAACGGTGACTGTCCGACAAATCGCCCTCCAAAGCCTCGCGTAATTCGTCGGGCGTGGCTTTGAGACGCGGATCGGCATGGGTCAGCAATTGCTCGGGCGTTTCGCCGTCCAGCAATCCCGTAATCATGGCTTTGGCCGATTTGCCATACAAATCGCTGACCACGACGGACAGACGGATGCCGGCGTCGGTCAACAGTTTATGCAAGCGGTTTTTCTCGCCAGAGGCGATACCGGTCAACTTTTGCAGTTGCCGGGCGATCAGGCGATATTCCCGAAACTGTCGAGGCGGCACGAAGCCCCCTCGCAACAAACCGCTTCGGGCCAGAATGGCCAGCCACTGGGCGTCGTTGATATCCGTCTTGCGTCCAGGGACTTGTTTGACATGGCGAGCATTGACCACGGCCAAATTCAAACCATACCACTCTAATGCCGCATAGGGACTCTTCCAATAAATGCCCGTACTTTCCATCACCACCAGTTCCGGATGAAAGGACGCTACCCACGCCGCCATTTCACGCCGATCCCGTTTAAAGCCACCAAACTCGCGCACTTCGGTGACGACCTCGCCCAGGTCGTTTTCAGACAAGACACAGACGGTCAGCTTGGCTTGGTGTACATCCAGCGCCGCCACACAACGATAGACTGCGGTTAATTCCATCATGACCTCCCAGGGTGTAAACTTGATGCTCAGGGAGGCGGCGGATGTCAGACTGAATTCACCTTCAGGCTTGAACAGCCCGAGGTCTTATTACTGTGCGATCTCTTACGATTTATGCCGGGGTACGAGTCAGTCCGACGGGTCACGTTAGGTTTCAGGATTAAATCTCTAAAAATTTGATCGACCTCTGCCCGCCGCCTCCCGCACAGCATCTTTCATTTTACTGTGAAAGATGCCCTGTGCGGGAGGCGAGCGCGAGCCTGACCTAAACAGGCCTAAAAAAAATGATGTTTGACCAACACGCCCGTTAAGGTGTGATATAGCCGTATTGAATGAGCTTCTTGATCCAGCGCGGCGCATTGCGCTGGACAGTCAGTGCTTCGTAGTCCGTATCGGCATCCCGGTAATAATCGCCGCGCTGGATTAACAAAAACACGGTTTTCAGTAATTTGTGGGCGATGGCAAAAATAGCGCGTTTTCGTCCGCGTCTTATCAGCAACCCCTTGAACTTTTCCTGCAATCCACATCGGGTTCGACTAGCGGCATTGGCGGCTTCGCACAAGATGCGTCGCACATAAGGATTGCCTTTGCGCGCCCTGGCCGATTGGCGTTTGCCGGCCGATTCGTTTTGGCCGGGACAGACGCCGGCCCAGGAGGCCAGTTTATCGGGTGAGCCAAAGGCACTCATGTCGTCGCCGATTTCGACCAATAGCATCGCCGCGCTAAATTCGTCGATACCCGGTATCGTTTGTAAATTTTGCAGGATCACTTGATAGTCACTCAAATGATTCAGCAGGGTTTGACGGAACCGCAGGATGCGCGCTTACAATTCGTCGATATGTATCATTAGTTCGCGGATGACGAAACGGTGACTGTCCGACAAATCGCCCTCCAAAGCCTCGCGTAATTCGTCGGGCGTGGCTTTGAGACGCGGATCGGCATGGGTCAGCAATTGCTCGGGCGTTTCGCCGTCCAGCAATCCCGTAATCATGGCTTTGGCCGATTTGCCATACAAATCGCTGACCACGACGGACAGACGGATGCCGGCGTCGGTCAACAGTTTATGCAAGCGGTTTTTCTCGCCAGAGGCGATACCGGTCAACTTTTGCAGTTGCCGGGCGATCAGGCGATATTCCCGAAACTGTCGAGGCGGCACGAAGCCCCCTCGCAACAAACCGCTTCGGGCCAGAATGGCCAGCCACTGGGCGTCGTTGATATCCGTCTTGCGTCCAGGGACTTGTTTGACATGGCGAGCATTGACCACGGCCAAATTCAAACCATACCACTCTAATGCCGCATAGGGACTCTTCCAATAAATGCCCGTACTTTCCATCACCACCAGTTCCGGATGAAAGGACGCTACCCACGCCGCCATTTCACGCCGATCCCGTTTAAAGCCACCAAACTCGCGCACTTCGGTGACGACCTCGCCCAGGTCGTTTTCAGACAAGACACAGACGGTCAGCTTGGCTTGGTGTACATCCAGCGCCGCCACACAACGATAGACTGCGGTTAATTCCATCATGACCTCCCAGGGTGTAAACTTGATGCTCAGGGAGGCGGCGGATGTCAGACTGAATTCACCTTCAGGCTTGAACAGCCCGAGGTCTTATTACTGTGCGATCTCTTACGATTTATGCCGGGGTACGAGTCAGTCCGACGGGTCACGTTAGGTTTCAGGATTAAATCTCTAAAAATTTGATCGACCTCTGCCCGCCGCCTCCCGCACAGCATCTTTCATTTTACTGTGAAAGATGCCCTGTGCGGGAGGCGAGCGCGAGCCTGACCTAAACAGGCCTAAAAAAAATGATGTTTGACCAACACGCCCGTTAAGGTGTGATATAGCCGTATTGAATGAGCTTCTTGATCCAGCGCGGCGCATTGCGCTGGACAGTCAGTGCTTCGTAGTCCGTATCGGCATCCCGGTAATAATCGCCGCGCTGGATTAACAAAAACACGGTTTTCAGTAATTTGTGGGCGATGGCAAAAATAGCGCGTTTTCGTCCGCGTCTTATCAGCAACCCCTTGAACTTTTCCTGCAATCCACATCGGGTTCGACTAGCGGCATTGGCGGCTTCGCACAAGATGCGTCGCACATAAGGATTGCCTTTGCGCGCCCTGGCCGATTGGCGTTTGCCGGCCGATTCGTTTTGGCCGGGACAGACGCCGGCCCAGGAGGCCAGTTTATCGGGTGAGCCAAAGGCACTCATGTCGTCGCCGATTTCGACCAATAGCATCGCCGCGCTAAATTCGTCGATACCCGGTATCGTTTGTAAATTTTGCAGGATCACTTGATAGTCACTCAAATGATTCAGCAGGGTTTGACGGAACCGCAGGATGCGCGCTTCCAATTCGTCGATATGTATCATTAGTTCGCGGATGACGAAACGGTGACTGTCCGACAAATCGCCCTCCAAAGCCTCGCGTAATTCGTCGGGCGTGGCTTTGAGACGCGGATCGGCATGGGTCAGCAATTGCTCGGGCGTTTCGCCGTCCAGCAATCCCGTAATCATGGCTTTGGCCGATTTGCCATACAAATCGCTGACCACGACGGACAGACGGATGCCGGCGTCGGTCAACAGTTTATGCAAGCGGTTTTTCTCGCCAGAGGCGATACCGGTCAACTTTTGCAGTTGCCGGGCGATCAGGCGATATTCCCGAAACTGTCGAGGCGGCACGAAGCCCCCTCGCAACAAACCGCTTCGGGCCAGAATGGCCAGCCACTGGGCGTCGTTGATATCCGTCTTGCGTCCAGGGACTTGTTTGACATGGCGAGCATTGACCACGGCCAAATTCAAACCATACCACTCTAATGCCGCATAGGGACTCTTCCAATAAATGCCCGTACTTTCCATCACCACCAGTTCCGGATGAAAGGACGCTACCCACGCCGCCATTTCACGCCGATCCCGTTTAAAGCCACCAAACTCGCGCACTTCGGTGACGACCTCGCCCAGGTCGTTTTCAGACAAGACACAGACGGTCAGCTTGGCTTGGTGTACATCCAGCGCCGCCACACAACGATAGACTGCGGTTAATTCCATCATGACCTCCCAGGGTGTAAACTTGATGCTCAGGGAGGCGGCGGATGTCAGACTGAATTCACCTTCAGGCTTGAACAGCCCGAGGTCTTATTACTGTGCGATCTCTTACGATTTATGCCGGGGTACGAGTCAGTCCGACGGGTCACGTTAGGTTTCAGGATTAAATCTCTAAAAATTTGATCGACCTCTGCCCGCCGCCTCCCGCACAGCATCTTTCATTTTCCGGGGTGATGCAGCTTTTTTTTTCATGACCTTTAGTGTGCAATTCGGTTGCCGAGATTTGTTTAATGGTCATCATTTATCCTTGCGGTTAATGAATTTTTCCAGGCGCTCTATGGCCACTGTCATTTTGTCAATCGAAATGGTATAGGCAAAACGCAGATAGTGATTGGCCTCATGGCTGCCGAAATCTTTTCCGGGCGTGATCGCAACCGCTTCTGCTTCCAGAAAATCCTGCGCAAATTTAAAACTGTCATCGGTAAAGCGGGCGCAATTAGCATAAATATAAAACGCTCCTTCCGGCTTGCTCGGAATAGCAAAGCCCAGCCGCAATAAATTTTCATACAGAAAATCGCGCCTTTTGGCAAATTCTTTACGCCTGCGCTCAAGCTCAATTAACGTAGGCTCTTCAAAAGCCGCCAAGGCAGCATATTGTGAGTGCGCAGGCGTGGAAATAAATATGTTTTGCGCCAGTTTTTCAATAGCGCCGAGGAATTCGTCCGGCGCCACCAGCCAGCCGATGCGCCAGCCGGTCATGCTGAAATATTTTGAGAAACTGTTGATAACGAAGACTTCATCACTAAATTCAAGGGCCGTCGTTGACTTTTCGCCATACTCCAGGCCGTGATAAATCTCGTCCGAATAAAAACAGCCACCCAAGTCATCAACCGCCTGTACAGCCAATTTTAATTCCTGCGGCTCAATCAGGGTGCCGGTAGGGTTGGACGGCGAGGCAATCAGCGCACCTTTGGTAGCCGGTGTCCAATGCTGCCTGATTAAACCGGCAGTGAGCTGATAGCGGCTTGCCGCATCAACCGGAATGGTCCGGGTATGACCATCAAACAAGTGCACAAAATTACTGTTACAGGGATAGCAGGGATCGGACATGAGCACCTCTTCTCCCGGATTTATACTGGCTCCCAGCGCCAATAAAAATGCACCCGTGGCTCCGGGAGTGACAAAGATACGCGCAGGATCGACGCCAATGTCATAGCGTTGCCGATAAAATCCGGCTATGCTCTCGCGCAGTTCCGGCAAACCGGCTGCCGGCGTATATTTGATTTCACCGGTTCGAATTTGCCTCATACCAGCGTCAACAACATGCTGTGGCGTGGTGAAATCGGACTCGCCAATCTCCATATGAATCACATTCCTGCCCTGCTGTTCCAGTTCCTTTGCGCGCCGCAGCAATTCCATGACCTGAAATGATGAAATCCCCAATGTTCGCTGTGCAAGTCTTTTGCCTATCATCTTGATACTCGTCAAAAATTTAAATCATACCAATAACTCTTGCTAACTGGTTAGTATTCTGCTAAAAATGCGCGGTTTTATTTATCTTGTCTTTAGGAGTTAACGGATGACCGAAAATTCTAAAACTGATGCATCATCACCTTTCAGTTTTAAGCCTTACACAGAAAAAGCAGGCGAAGACTACATGAATGAGGCTCAATTGAAACATTTTGAGTCCATTTTAAAAAACTGGAAATCTGAATTAATGCAGGAAGTGGATCGTACTGTGCATCACATGCAGGACGATGCCGCTAATTTTCCTGATCCTAACGACAGGGCGACACAGGAATCCGAGTTCAGTCTGGAATTACGAACCCGCGACCGCGAACGCAGGCTGATCAAGAAAATCGAGGAAGCCCTGAAGGAAATCGAGTCCGGTGATTATGGCTATTGCGAGTCCTGCGGCATCGAAATTGGCATACGCCGCCTTGAAGCCAGACCGACTGCCACTTTATGTATTGACTGCAAAACACTCGAAGAAATTCGGGAAAAACAAATGGGGTAATTTCGCCCCACATTGACACTCCCGCTTACATCGGCCGGTTTGCGCCCTCACCAACCGGCCCATTGCACCTAGGATCGCTGTACACTGCCCTGGCCAGTTTTCTTGACGCACGTTCAAAACAGGGCAAATGGCTGCTGAGAATCGATGACCTTGACACCCCGCGCAACGTTAAAGGCGCCGTCGATAGCATTCTAAAAACCCTGGAGGCTTTTGGCTTGCACTGGGACGGTAGTGTTTACTATCAAAGCCGCCAGCTTGCCATTTATAACGATTATCTCGATCAGCTAGAAAAAAAACACCTGCTTTACCCCTGCATTTGCAGCCGCAAAACCCTGGAATCACAAGCCGCTGTAACGGATATTTATCCCGGATTTTGCCGCGACAAACCAGTGCCGGCCACCGAGCCCCATGCCTTACGTATCAAAACCGACAACCGCAGCATCAGCTTTCGGGACGAACTGCAGGGCCTGATTACCCACAAGATCGCTGAACAGGATGGCGACTTTATCCTGAAGCGCAAAGATCACATTATCGCGTATCAGTTTGCCGTGGTCATTGACGATACCTTGCAGGCCGTCAACCACATCGTGCGTGGCTCTGATTTACTGCATTCAACACCCAAACAAATCTATTTGCAGCAGCAATTCGGATTGACTACGCCGAGCTACATGCATGTGCCGGTCATCATCGACCCGCAGGGCTATAAACTCAGCAAACAGACGCAGGCCCAGGCCGTCGAATTGCAAACGCCGCATAAGGTCATTTTTGATCTGCTGGCCTTGTTAAAACAAGCGCCGCCCAGTGAGTTGCAAGACGTCCCCGTAGCCGAACTGCTGGACTGGGCGCTTGCCCACTGGAATCCAAGCCTGTTAGAAAAATATCAAACGATCAGCCACTGAATTATCTTGAATTTCTGTATAACTCGGAGTGCTCATGCTTGCCGCTAGGTTTTTGTTTTTTGTAAAGACGATTGAGATTGCCCTGAAACAGTAAATCTTTAACCGGTCATTCTGACGAAAACCTTGTGAACAGGGCGCGCAAAGGTTAAATCTTCGTGACCTTCGTGGTCAAAAAATGTTAAATAACTTACACTCAACTGCTTATTTAGAATCGACCGTTGCTACCTCGACGCAAGGACTCCATCATGTCAGATATTAAAATTTACGATATCCAGCCGGAAATAGCCGCTAACGCGCATATCACCGCCGATGCCTATAAAACTCTATACCAGCGCTCCATCGCCGAACCCGAGGCATTCTGGGCGGAACAAGCCGGGCAATTTCTGGACTGGAGTAAACACTGGGACAAGGTCATGGAATGCGATTACCGCAAAGGTCATATCCGCTGGTTTGAAGGCGGCAAACTCAACGTCAGTGCCAATTGCCTGGACCGCCATTTGGCAGCGCGCGGCGACCAGGTAGCCATAATATGGGAAGGCGACAATCCGGCGCATGATAAAAAAGTCACCTACCGTGTGTTGCATGAGCAGGTGTGTAAATTTGCCAACGTCTTAAAAGCGCAGGGCATCAAAAAAGGCGATCGCGTGTGTATCTATCTGCCCATGATAGCCGAAGCCGCAACTGTCATGCTCGCCTGTACGCGCATCGGCGCCGTGCATTCGATTGTATTTGGCGGCTTTTCTGCCGATGCCTTGAGAGACAGAATTCTGGATGCCGACTGCAAACTGCTGGTTTGCGCGGATGAAAGCTATCGCGGCGGAAAAACCACCCCGATAAAAGCCAATGTCGATAACGCGGCAGCCGGCTGCCCGGGCCTTAACAGCGTCATCGTCATCAAAAACACTGGCAACGCCATCGCCTGGCACGAACACCGCGATCTTTGGTATCACGAAGCCATGGCAAACGCTTCCGCCGACTGCCTGCCTGAGCCAATGGATGCCGAAGATCCCTTGTTTATCCTGTACACCTCCGGCTCGACCGGCAAACCCAAAGGGGTTTTACATACCACTGGCGGCTATCTGCTGTATGCCGCCATGACCCATAAATATGTCTTTGATTACCACGACGGTGACATTTACTGGTGCACTGCCGACATTGGCTGGGTCACCGGCCATTCTTATAGTATCTACGGCCCCTTGTGCAACGGCGCCACCACCTTGATGTTTGAAGGTGTGCCGACTTATCCTCAAGCCGACCGCTTCTGGCAAGTCATCGACAAGCATCAGGTCAATATTTTCTATACCGCGCCGACCGCCATTCGCGCCTTAATGGCGCAGGGCAACCACTTTGTCACCGCCAGCTCACGCAAGAGTTTAAGAATACTCGGCAGCGTCGGCGAGCCCATCAACCCGGAAGCCTGGGAATGGTATTACCACATCGTCGGAGATGCACGCTGCCCGATTGTCGACACCTGGTGGCAAACCGAAACCGGCGGCATCCTGATTACTCCCTTGCCCGGCGCCACCCCCTTAAAACCGGGCTCCGCCGCCCTGCCCTTCTTTGGCATCGAACCCGCCATCATGGACAATGAAGGCCACATCATGGCAGGTGCGGCCGAGGGCATACTGGTGATAGGCCGTTCCTGGCCCGGGCAGGCGCGCACTGTATACGGCGATCATCCGCGCTTTATCGACACCTATTTTAAAAACTACCCCGGTTATTACTTTACCGGTGACGGCGCCCGTCGCGACCAGGACGGCTATTACTGGATTACCGGGCGCGTCGATGACGTGATCAACGTCTCGGGCCACAGAATGGGCACCGCCGAAATCGAAAGCGCCCTGGTGCTGCATGAAGACGTCGCCGAAGCCGCCGTGGTCGGCTATCCGCACGACATCAAAGGCCAGGGTATTTACGCCTATGTCACCTTGAATGTCGGAGTGGAGCCTTCAGAAGCTCTGAGGAAGGAACTGATTGATCTGGTACGCAAAGAAATCGGCCCCATTGCCAACCCCGATGTGATCCAATGGGCGCCGGGGCTGCCGAAAACTCGCTCCGGCAAAATCATGCGCCGCATCCTGCGGAAAGTGGCCTCCAATGAAATAGACAGCCTGGGCGATACCTCGACCCTGGCCGATCCCTCGGTGGTTGCGGATATCATTGATCATCGGGCGAATAAAAAATAAGCTTCGGCGGAACAAATATCACGAGTCAAAGCCTAAACATGAGCAATAAGCTGCCTATTTTATACAGCTTCCGCCGCTGCCCTTATGCGATTAGAGCCAGACTGGCCATTGCTTACGCCGGCATTCCTGTTGAAATCAGGGAAGTCGCATTAAAAAACAAACCGGAACACATGTTGGCCATCTCGCCTAAAGGAACGGTGCCTATCTTGCAACTGACTGATGGAATGGTTCTTGAAGAAAGTCTGGATATTATGCACTGGGCTTTGGCGCAACATGATCCTGAGCATTGGCAAGCTTTTAGCGATGATGCAGACAGGCTAATCAAATGGAATGACGGCGGCTTTAAATATTATTTGGATCGCTATAAATATGCAGATCGCTATCCCGAATTTTCTCAGGAACAATACCGGCAGCAGACTGAAGCTTTTTTAGCTGAACTCGAAAGCAGGCTTCAACACTCGCCTTATCTGTGCGGAAAGCATTTTTCTTTAGCCGATGCGGCTATTTTTCCGTTTATTCGCCAGTTCGCCAACGTCGATAGTTTCTGGTTTAAATCGTCAACTTATCGCGCTTTAAATAGCTGGTTAAACGCAATATTAACAACTGAACTATTTAGCTCAATAATGCCAAATAATTTGCCGTGGACGCCACCATCCATCAATCGGCATTAGCATCCTGCGCACCTTAAATAGCCTGACTTCGAGTGAAGATTGCGAGGTTTAATTAAAAGCGATAGTCTTGACTACAATCGTCGTGTCGCTGAAGCCAAAAGGCTGAGCGATCATGTGAGGCGGACGCGGCTTGAAACTTGCCGGCGGGAGTTCGTATGAAAAGTCAGCCACTCTGATTTTAAAGGGTAAAACCGCTTGCACATTCAATTCAATAGTGAGACCTTGCTCTGGAATACCAAAGCCTTTAAGACGCCATTCGCGACGATATGCTGGTGAAAAAGGACGTCCCTCTACTTTTGAGCTAATGACGCCAGCCCCTTCCAAAGACAGGCTGAGTTTGGGAGCCTGTCGTAGCGATCTGACGCGAATTTTAATTTTCCGGCTATTGGCCATTGTACTGTCTTCAAGCACCTCTATGGTGGGCGCCGGCAATGCGAATACGGGGGCCGCTGCCGCCCAAAAATAACGGGATCCCTCGCCAAACAGCTCAGGCACCGCGCGGCGCTCAGGATTGACGGAAAAAAAAGTCCGGATCCATTCGTCAAGAATCTTATCCTGCGAAAGCCAAAACGCATTGCCAGTTGATGCATCCACTGCGTAAAACAGATTATTGGGGCGCGGATGCCCGGTATCGAATCCGGAGGTGAATGAAGCTGTCACCAGGCACAAAATTCCGATTACCAGTGCTAACTTTGGCAATAGCAAGCGGCGTGTCAATACCTCAATTACCGGCGCCAACAAACCAAGCAACAACGCCAGCACAACCATCACCACACCAACCCGCTGCGGCGTTAATCCAATAAATAAGGCTTTAATGAGGGGCACTAACAGCAAGATGCCGGGGGCAAGCCCGAGCAGAATCAACCCCCAATACACTGGCGATGAGGAGTTATTAATTTGTTGCCAAAACAGAAGGCCGAAGGCCAACAGCAGCGATGCCAATGGCCAGAAGAACAGAAAGCTCGCACCCGGCACTTCGATACTGGCGGCAATAAGCAATATCAGCCAACACGCCATTGCGCCTAAAGCCAACTCCATCGGCCGGATCCATCGCTGTATTACAGATTGCAGGAAAGCAAATAATCCGATCACCAGCATGACAAAAGCCAGCAGGTACCAATGACTATTGTAGGTGTCGCCTTGCAGCAGGGTGTCATATTCAGGATGGAGACAGCGAATCCCTAACCACAAGAGCTGGCTGCCTCCAGCTAATACCGGAACGATGATCAGGAATGCAGGCGCGCCCAGCGCCGTTCGAGCAGCCCGCAGTGCGCCGGATTTCACGCCCAGCGACAAAACAAGTGCGAATAGCAGCATCAAAACACCGCAAAGTGGCAGCACCCAACCTGCCGGATAGTGCACCAAGCCCAATCCAGGCGCATCAAAATAGACGCTATCCGCGGAATGCAGATCATCCAAAGGCGCGTTGCCAAAATGCTGAGTCAATGCCAGCAGTATTTCTCCCTGGTGTTGAAGACTGCTTATCTGCAATAGTTCGGGGCGGTCAAGCTGCGTATGATAGCTGGTGTGTCCTTCAATCGCCGCAAAATTCATCCCGGGAATGCCGGCTCGCTTAAAGACCGTCATGTCCGTATTATTCGGCAGGCGCTTGTAGACCTCGTACATGAGCGAGTTGCCTAAGGGATGGGAAACCGCCTTGGCAAAGCCATTAATGAGTTTGCCATTACCTGCACTGGTTTCGAACATAACGAATGGGCCACGGTTGCCACGGTATTCGAAATTCAACACGAGTCCGATATGCTTTGCCCAGGGATGTTCCGCGACGAACGCTTCCGCTCCCAGCAACCCCACCTCTTCGCCATCGGTAAAAATGCAAATCAAATCATTCTGCAAAGCCGGCAGCGTCTTCACTGCCCGCAGCGTTTCCAGGATGGCGGCAACTGATGCACCGTTATCTGCGGCACCCGGGCCCGTGTGCGTCGAATCGTAATGGGCCGCCAACAGCAGCGCCTTGCCGGATACCCGTCCGGGAACACGAACCAGCACGTTATGGACAACCCCCATGTGGCCTTCTTGATCCGATTGATGTATTCCCAATGCACTTTGGATGTGCGGCTCCAGGCCCAGTGTTTTCAGTTCGGCCACCAGGTAATCACGCACCTTTGCATTTTCAGCAGTACCGGTGGGGTGAGGTTTTTGCGCAATATGCCGCACCGTTGACATGGCGCGTGCTGAAGAAAAAAGGGATGGGGAAACAGAGGCTGATAAGGGTTCAGGAGGCGTCGCGTGAAAAAGGCCGGCAAAGATCAACGCCAGCATCACGATGCTCACAGCGATACCAACCGTTAAATGGGGTTTTTCTGAAAGCCTTGGTTTTTTGTGCATATTCTGGACAACCTGAGCAGCAATTTTGATTCAATCTGAAGACCGATCTTAATCGAAGTTGAACACAGATTCTGGTTTCAAGCTGAACAATTTTGGGGGTAAAGTGGACCCATAAGTCCAGACAGTTTTTATCGAGCTTAAGATGGTATCGGTTCCGTGACAGCGGATAAGCGCTGCCCCATTTATTGTTCTTAAGAATGCTGCTTATCACAATAATAATCTACACTTTTAAATAATCTACAGGCTTGGCGTCGCCACCTTGTCCGGTCACAATAGACACAAAAAATCGATAGAACTATTCGTAAAAATACTTATAGAGAAAAACTAATGATTCAACAACACCGTTTTGAACTATGAATATCCCCAGCTTTTACATCGAACCCGCGAACTATGAGGTTGATTTTGAGGATCTACGCAGCGTACGCAAATCCGTGTTCGTTGTCGAACAACATATACCGCTTGAAGTTGAGTTCGACGAACTTGACCCGCAATGCCATCATGTCCTCGCCCGTGACTATCAGCACCAGCCTATTGGTACGGGCCGGCTATCACCCAATGGCAAAATCGGACGCATGGCGGTTCTACATGAATGGCGACGTCAAGGTGTCGGCGAGTCATTGCTGCGCACCTTAATTGACAAAGCACGCAAACTGGACCTGACAGAAGTGACGGCTAACGCGCAACTCACCGCACTAGCCTTTTACGAAAAATTCGGTTTTATCAAGGAAGGTGAGGCATTTATAGAAGCCGGGATTCCGCATCAGACCTTGCGCCTGCTACTGCAACCACTTAGTAAACCAGCACGCGCGATGCCCGCTCCCCGCGCCCCCTCGGTTAAGGCCGTTGAATTCGAAACTTTAGAGGCTGCAATAGCCGCCACCCTGCAACTCATCATGCAGTCGCGCCGTCAGCTTTATATCTACAGTCCTGACCTGGAGTATATCCTTTATGGGCAAAACGAAATTATTGAGGCTCTCAAACAGTTTGCCTTCAGTAACGGCAACGCCAGTGTTCAGATTATCATTCAGGACCCGGCGATTCTGCGCAGTCAGCCACATCCACTTTTAGAATTAGCTCAACGGTTGCCATCACATTTTCTTATCCGCGCGCCTGTGGAAGCTGAGGATCTTCAGTATCTGTCGGCGTTTGTCATCAATGACCGTGGCGGCTATTTATTTCGTCTGCTTGGCAACCGCTACGAGGGCCACTGGAGTCCAAACTTGCCGGCACGCCATCGCCAACTGCACGAAGAATTTGAGCGCGTTTGGCAACGTTCTCGTCCATGCACTGAATTTCGGGCATTAGGTTTATAAACGCGGCTAGTGCATTCCTGACCGATGAAGCGTTGACTGGGCCATCGCACCACTTGCAAAATTAACGACCCGCAAACGGAGCAATACCAATCCCGATACGTTATCATGAGTGGCAGCCAGACGCTTCGGCAATGGGAGTCCGAAACAGTACGAACCTATTTGGTTCGTGTAGCGGGCAAGTTACTCACTGGAAACCGGCAATTGACGGTTAAAACCCCAGCCAATCATCTTTATCCTCAGATTTGGGATGATTGGGTGGCGGTTGGTTTGGGTTCGTGACCCGATAACTAAACGCCAAAATCAACGACTTTCATTAGCCTTCGTGCAGGAAGGAGAGTTGAGCTTGGCTAATCGTCACCCCATTCCCATCATTTTTGGAATCGCGGGTATGTATCGGTTAAAAAATTCTAAATACACGGACACGCGCAGGCACCGGTAGGCCCTGAAGCATACAATCCGGGAATAAAAAACAGGACTTGAACTCTGGTTTTTAGGGCTTGCAGGATTTAGGTTACATTTTGGCAAAGCTGGCAATCCGGATGGTGAGTTTTCAATTGTCACAGTTACGCTTAATGCATTGATGATATTCCAGTAACTGCTCGAACCGAGTATAACCTTGACAGTGGTTGTTCCGCTGTGGTGACTGGCCCGTTCCCCATCCGATTAATAGCCCAAACATTCATACCGGCACGCTGGATTAAATCTTCCTTATAACGACAGGCCGGGCGTAAAAGCTCAATATCAACAGATTTTGAGCTTTGTTGATTAACCACAGCGAAAACAAAAAACCCAGTACGGCGCTGCCGGCAATCCACAAATCTCTGTGTCCGGCATTATCCGTGAGCAGCCAGCCGGCGATGCCTGCACCGGTAAACAGGGCTATTAACGGCACCAGATATAATAATAAAGAAGCGCGCAGCAACAGGTTTTCATCAATAGCGACCATAACTTGATCGCCGGTTTTTAGTTGAATGCCGCTATCCACCGGGTACTGACCTTTTCTTGAGAACGCTGCCGAGTGCGTTGCTTGTACACGATGCTTTTTGCAGGCAACCGCCGCACGCACTGTTCTGTCCAGCCTCGACCCAGACTTGATGGTTTTCTATTTTCACTACGACCGCCAGTTCTTCTAGCATCGTTATCACCGTTCAATCGATAAGCGTCAGATGCTTTTCGGCAAAATAAAGCCATGCATTGAGCAACGCAGATATAAGCCGGTTTCGTCAAAAACCCGGTTTATTCTTGAGCTGAAATTCAAAATCACTGCCATAAAACCTCCGCTCACGTTCCGCTTTGGGGATATGAAACTCGCGATGTTCTTTTTTGAATTTGTCCGTTACCTCATTGGGTACAAAGGTTGGCTAGGTAAAAATGAATTCAAGAAAAGCAATATTTTCCAGTTCCTTCTTTAATGCCTCGAATGCATAAATTGAAAAACAGGATGCCACGATTTAACTTTGAACCCGGTTTTATCGTCTGTTTGACGTTATCGCCCAACAGGTGATTAATATTGTCGATTATTTCCATGATGCTTTAACTGTGCAGGCATGCTTCATCTTTTAGCCAAGAAAACTTCGTGCACCCCCTATTCCTTTAAGTCCTATATTCCGCATTAATACGCACATAATCATATGAAAAATCACAGGTTAACACTTCCTGGCAAGCCGCCCCGCGTCCCAAATCAACGGTAACGGTAATCTCGGGCTGGTTCATGACTTGCTGGCCGGCTTCTTCGGTATAGTCCTCGGCACGGCCGCCGTTTCTGACGATGCAGACATCATCCAGGTAAATCGCCACCTTATCCAGATCCATATGGTCGACGCCAGAACGTCCCACTGCCGCCAGAATTCTGCCCCAGTTAGGATCGCTGGCAAAAAATGCGGTCTTGACCAGCGGCGAATGCGCGATGGTTTTGCCTACACGCACGGCTTCTGCATCGGTCAAGGCTGCTTTAACGGCAATGCGCATCAACTTGGTGGCGCCTTCACCGTCCCGGACAATGGCTTCGGCCAATTGTTTGCAGACATCCATAACGGCATCGGCAAAAATCCGGTAATGTTCACTGCCTTCAATGATTTCCGGCGCCAGGGAGCAGCCGCTGGCCATTAACACACAGGCATCATTGGTCGAGGTATCGCCATCGACGGTAATACGGTTAAACGACAGATCCACCGCCTGCGCCAGACACGTCTGTAACAACGGCTGTTTTAGTTTCGCATCGGTGGCAATAAAGCTCAGCATGGTCGCCATATCGGGCTGAATCATGCCGGCGCCTTTGGCGATACCGTTGATGGTAATGGACTGACCGGCCAGATTGACGACTGTGGAGACGCCTTTAGCAAAAGTATCCGTGGTCATAATCGCCCGGGCGGCCTTGTCCCAATTGGCTGCCGATAGATTGTTTACGGCTGCCGGCAATGCGCTTTTAATTTTTGCGACCGGCAAGGGCTGCCCTATGACACCGGTAGAAAAAGGCAGCACCTGACTGGCCAAGCCGCCGGTCACCTCAGCAACATCCTCACAAGCATCTAAGGCATCCTGCATCCCTTGCGCACCGGTGCCGGCATTGGCATTGCCGGAATTGATCAGCAGCCAGCGCGGCGACTTTGATAAATGGGCTTTTGCCACATGCACAGGCGCGGCACAAAAGACATTCTGGGTAAACACAGCCGCGCAAGTGGCAGTTTCGGCCATTTCAATGACTAAAATGTCATCAAGCTGGGTCTGCTTAATGCCGGCGCACGCGGTGCCCAGTGTGATTCCCGCTACCTCATGCATGTGAGGAAAATGATGCCCGGGTGGGAGTACAGCCATGATTTAATCCTTCTAGGTTTTAAAGAATAGGAAAACTTCGTTGATTTGATTCACTTCGGCACCCATCAACGCACATTGCTTTTTGAGTTGCGTCAGCTGTTCGGCTTGTACACTGATGGCGAAAGGCAAAATAACTTCCACTTCAATCTGTCCATTCAGATAGTGGATTCTGAAATCTTCGACGGAGGCTTTAACATCCGCCAGATAATGCTCCAGCAGGCGCTGTACATCGCCCCTCAGCAATGGCAGAAACTGATCACTTAACGCCTGATCATCTTCAGGATCAACATGCACCAGCACATCAATAACATCATCAAAACGCCTGATCAAGTCGTCCCTGACCGCATCGCCTATGCTGTGCCCTTCTGAAACCGTAATGCGCGGATCAACGACGATATGCGCATCGATATACGCATCCTCGCCCATCTGCCGGGTACGCAATAAATGAATGCCTTCAACGCCATCGATTTGATGGATAGCCTCACCGATTTCAGCCACCAACTCCGCGGGTAACGAGGTATCGACCAGTTCCTTGATGCTTTCGATGACCAAATTCAGACCGATTTTAGCCACCATCAACGCCACCACCACGGCGGCCATCGCATCGGCAACAGGATAGCCCAGCAGTACCGCGCCGATGCCGAACAAAACCACCAAGGAGGAAATGGCATCACTACGCTGATGCCAGGCATTGGCCAGCAGCAGTTTGGAGCGGGTTTTCTTGGCGATGCGCTTGGTATAATGATAAAGCCATTCATTGACAAGGATGGAAATCGCGGCAATACCCAGCGTCATCACATCGGGCACCGGTAGTGTTTCTGGCGTAGCCATCCTTTCCAATACGCGCCAGACAATAGCGCCGGCAATTCCAATCAGGCTGGCGCCCAAAATCACCGTGGCGATGGTTTCAAAACGGCGATGCCCGTAGGGATGCTCGTGATCCGCTGCGCGGCTTCCCAGCCTGACCGCGATAATAACCAGCAGATCGCTGAGTAAATCCGACAGTGAATGAATCCCGTCCGCAACGAGTGCCGCGGATTGCCCCAGAATGCCAAAACCGATTTTGATCAGCGTCTGCAATACATTAACCAGTGCGCCGGCCCAAGTGGCTCTGGCTTTCAGTTTATCCGCGTTGACCGCATCAGGGACTTCAGCCATCACTCGCCCACTTCCAGAACAATACTGTATTCGCCGTCATTGGCCCTGGTTTCCAGCACCTTGTGGCCATTGATGCGACACCAGGCCGGAATATCGTGCATGACGCCGGGGTCGGTGCAAATCACCTCCAGTTGGTCGCCGGCCTGCAACTGTTTGACCTTGTCCTGGGTGCGAATCACCGGCAACGGACACAGCAAGCGCCGGGCATTTAAAACCTCTCGGCTCATACAAACCACTCGGCTGGAATCTCAGCCGCCAGTAACGGTTTAACCTGAATGCTGCGCTCGGTGCCGTCTTTGCTGGTGATGGCCACGTCAACCTGTTCCGCATCCCTGCCTTGGCCATAACGTGCCGTAATACCGGCGGCCAAATACAAATCCTCCGCGGAAGGCGATCCGTCGATTAACACTAAAGGCCCGACATGACTGGTGCAATACATACTGATAAATTCATTTTTGTAGCCTTGCATAAAGCGGCCTTCGCCCTCTTCCCGGGCCACTATCATCTTAAAATTCGCTCTCGGCCGGATATGACGGCCTATTTTCAACAACATGACATCATCCAGGTCATATTGTTTATTGTTATCGCGCGCACGCCATAAATCGACCAGCTTGGCCGAATAACTGGCATCGGTCAGAAAACAGCAGCCGCCAGCCGGCTGAACGTAGTCAGTAAAACCAAATTCTGCTGCCAGCGCCATCTGTGGCTTGCGCGATCGGCCGCTAAATTCATGCAGTTTCTCTCTGTCGACCCAGCCTTCACGTTCCGGCAATGACGCCGGCAGCTTCTTCGCACACAAGGGCCGTAGCAACAAGTCATCGGCACCTGATTGATGGGCGATAATCGGCATGGTTTTCTTACGCTGCGACATCGGCCTTTGGCCAATCACTTCACCAGTAATAATAAAGTCAAAGCCGTTTTCGACTAGCCACTGCCTGGCCTTATTCACCATGAAAATTTTGCAGTCCAGACATGGATTCATGTGGGCGCCGTAGCCATGCTTGGGATTAATCAGAACGTTTTTATACTCATCAATCACATCGATGATATGCAATTTGATACCCAACTGCTCTGCAACCCATAAGGAATTATTACGTTTGGGCTTGGCTTTGTCTTTCGCTCTAATGGCATGAGTATGACCTTCCACACAAAAACCGGTAAAAAAATTGATGCCTTCAACATGAACGCCCTGCTCGATGACTGTTTTTGCCGCCAGCATCGAATCCAGACCTCCGGAAATCAAGGCCACCGCTTTTCTTTGTTTACTCATAACACCCGAAAATACTTGAAAAAACTGCCATTATACGCGTTTATTTGCGCCTTCCGCTTCAACTTCTGAAATCGCCTACTAAACTAAAAGCCACCCTATTTTTCAGCACTAGAGCCTAACTATGGAATTCAAAGACTACCTCAAAATACTCGTTCACCAAGATGGCTCCGACCTTTATTTGACCACCGGCGCACCCCCGGCAGCCAAATTTGAAGGCACGTTAAAGCCCTTGGAAAACATTGTCCTGACCAATGAGCGCCTGAAAGAAATCGCCTACAGCCTGATGGATACCGACCAGCAAAAGGCTTTTGAACATGTGCCTGAAATGAATCTGGCCATCTCCGAACCCGGAATCGGCCGATTCCGGGTTAACATTTTCAAGCAGCGTAATTCGTTTGCTCTGGTCATTCGCAATATTAAAGTAGATATCCCCAACGCCGACAAACTCGGTTTACCATCGATCCTGAAAAAATCCATCATGGAGAAACGCGGCCTGATTCTCTTTATTGGCGGCACCGGATCCGGCAAATCGACTTCGTTGGCAGCCCTGATCGATTATCGCAACAGCAATGCCTCCGGCCATATCATCACCATTGAAGATCCTATCGAATACTTGCACCCGCATAAAAAATCGCTGGTCAACCAGCGGGAAGTCGGCGTCGACACCCTAAGCTATGAAGACGCCCTGAAAAATACGCTGCGGCAGGCGCCCGATGTCATTCTGATTGGCGAAATCCGAACCCGCGAAACCATGGAACACGCCCTGGCGTTTGCCGAAACCGGGCACTTGTGCTTGTCTACCCTGCATGCCAACAATTCCAATCAGGCTTTGGACAGAATTATCAATTTTTTCCCGGAAGAGCGCCGTTCGCAGTTACTGCTGGATTTGTCATTGAATTTAAAAGCCTTTGTCTCGCAACGTCTGGTGCCCACTATGGATGGCACGCGCACTGCCGCCATTGAAATTTTGCTGGGTACGCAACTGGTGCGTGACTTGATCCATAAAGGCGACATTCACAGCATCAAGGAAGCCATGGAAAAATCCGAAAATGTCGGCATGCAGACCTTTGACAGTCATCTGTTGAGGCTGTTTAAGCAAGGCACTATTTCACTGGAAGAAGCGCTGCAAAACTCCGACTCGCCTAACAACCTCAAACTGAAAATCAATCTGAGCGAAGGACTAGGCTCAGTCTCGCCCACCGGCGCACCCGATCGGTCAAAAAACGATCCGCTGGGCAGCCTGTCGTTGCAGGCCATCCATAAAGACGAGGAACCGAAAGAGACACAATAACCTATTATTGCGCCCGATTTTGGGACTATCAGCACGTAACCCGCGGCAAAAATGCTATGATAGCGCTTTCCTTTTTACTATCGATGCCGACCATGAGCGTAAAAATTTATCACAATCCACGCTGCAGCAAATCCCGTCAGACTTTGCAACTACTTCATGATCAAGGCATTACGCCCGAGATCATCGACTATCTTAAAACACCTCCGAGCGTAGAAGAGCTGGATGCCATTTTGCAAAAGCTGGGCCTGGAGCCGCGTGCTTTAATGCGAAAAAATGAAGCTGCCTATAAAGAAACGGGCATGAATAATGAGGCACTGGATCGCCAGGCGCTCATCCAGGGGATGGTGAACAATCCCATTCTGATTGAGCGCCCCATCGTTGTTGCCAACGATAAGGCCGCTGTCGGCCGCCCGCCGGAAGCTGTGCTGGCTATTATTTAATGCGTTCCGCATTCATGATAAACATCCTTTTTCAAAACTTCTCGCGCAATACCGCAACTGTCGTAATGGCATCTGAAGGAGCTTACAGCGCTGACCTTATCAAAAGCGCCGAGGCTGTGCTGAGGTGGTCCGTGCACTGGGTGCGCGTCTGGCAATAACCGCTCTTCTTTTAAAAAACCGCATGAACATTAAACCAATTTACTATTACTACCTTGCCCTGACTGGTTTTTTTGGACTGTTTGTATTGTTGATGCTGTGGCATACCGTTCTGGCGCCTTCGGGCCGATTTCCTGTAGCCCTGATGCTGTTAGTCACAGTTGCCCCGCTGCTGCTGCCGATGCGCGGCCTGTTGGCCGGGAAGCCTAAGAGTTGTGCCTGGGCCGCCTATATCAGTTTGTTCTATTTTCTACACGGTTCTGCCGAAGCTTATGCCAGCGCAACTGATCGCCTGTTCGCCACCATGGAAATCATACTGAGTTTATTGCTTTTTTTCGGCGCCACACTCTATGTCCGATTTTCCAAGCAAGCATAGCGGATCATGGCAGTACAACTTCCTTTAGAATTTGAATTCAGGGCCAATCAAACATTTGCCAATTTTTTTCCGGGCACGAATCAAGAAATTGTCGATCACTTACAAAAATGCATCACGGGTGCTGGTGAGCGGCAAATCTTTCTCTGGGGAAAATCCGGCCAAGGCAAAAGCCATTTGTTGCAAGCCTGCTGCCATGAGGCACAGGCTCAACAGCGCGCTTCATTCTATTTTTCTTTTGACCCTTCAGCGCTACCTGATCTCGCCCTACTCACCGGGCTGGATGAAATCGACATCGTCTGTTTTGACAATATCGAGCATATTGTTGGCCAGCGGGATTGGGAACTGGCTTTTTTTCATTTTTATAATCAGCATCATGAACACGGTCACAAGCTAATCCTATCCGCGGCCTGTCCACCCAAAGAGCTGAGCATTCAATTGCCTGATCTTAAAACCCGTCTAAATTGGGGGCTCACACTAAAAATACAGCCTTTGACCGATAACGATGGGATCGCGGCTTTGCGCTTTAAAGCAGGCCAAATGGGCTTTGAACTCTCACCGCAGGCGGGCCGGTTTTTATTGACACATCACGCCAGGGACCTGGCTTCTTTATGGCTTTTGCTGGATAAACTGGACAAGGCATCATTGGCTGCCAAACGCAAATTGACCGTGCCATTTTTGAAACAAATTCTGGATGAAAAGCATATCCCCTAAAGTGCTGATTGCCGGTGCCGGCGCCATTGGCGGTTTCTACGGCGCGCTGTTGTCCAAAGCAGGCGCTGAAGTATCGGTGGTTTGCCGCTCCGGTTACGAGCATGTAAAACAACACGGCTATGGACATTCTGCAATCGCAAGAAGCTTTCGTGCGCAGCATCATGCACGAAATAGGCATCATTGCTGAAGCCAGCGGGCACCACCTGCCCGTCAAATATTGTTGATCTCAATATCGCAAGCACCTATACCATGCCGCCCTATAAAACCAGTATGCTACTGGATTATGAGAGCGGCCACACCATGGAGACAGAAGCCATATTGGGTAATGCCTTACGCGCCAGCAAACGGAATAACCTCGCCAGCCCTCATTTGGCATCCGTCTATGCTTTGATGAAACTCAGGGAATTGAAGTTGCGTTATTTGCCGTAAAAAATATAATCCGCTGTATAGGCAACCCGCTTCTCTGTACCGAGATGATTGGCATTGCATCCGGACAAAGGCGGCCGGCCACCGCGCGTATTAATCCGGTTGATAAAGCTTACGTTCGAAAATAAACCGTTGCCCTTATGTGCCACCACCTCAACAAGCAACCACGAAATAGACGTCTCTGGCGCAATATCAATCTTGCTGACCACCCGCCCAAGTACACGGCTACCTTCTTTATACTCCCACACTGGGCCTGCAGTGTGATTTCCGACAATCTGACCTTGCGCATCGAATAAGCGTGCATCAGGGGCTTCAGTTTGCCATGCATACACGCCTTTGTTGAGCGAGCATTGATATATTTGATCACCCTTCGCATGCGCCGTTAAAACAGGATGATTGCCAGCGGGCACCTTAATCTGCTCAGGAATGGATACCTCGGTGGCGTAAACACATTGGGACATTGCCCATAACAACACACTGTTCTTAATCATACCCATTCACCATGGCAACGGCATACCGTCGTATTTAACAAAACCACCTGATTGTTGCAACGAAAAGCCATCTATCACCACACGCATGCCACTAACGCTTTCTGCAGCATATATTAGGGCATTCGGGCCGCCCATGTCAGTTTTAACCCAACCGGGATGAAAGATAAGCACACCTATAGACTGATTTTTAAGATCTATCGCCAGACTCTTCATCGCCGCATTCAGCGCCGCCTTGCTCGAACGATACAGAATACTGTCGCCGCTATCATTATCCGCTATACTGCCCATTAAACTGCTAATGTTGACAATCAGTTTTTTCTCACTGCATTTGATTTGATTGAGAAACGCTTCTGCCATTTTTATGGGCGCCTGAGTATTAATAAGCAGCGTCTTAGTCCAGGTTTGATAATCAAGTTGACCGAAACCACCGGCCTGTGAATCGCCATAAATGCCTGCATTATTAATCAAAACATCGATGCAGCAAGAGGATAATTTTCTCGACAAAGCATCAATCTGAGCAAAATCAGCGATATCTAGCGCTTCCACTTGAATCGTATTGTATTGACCAGCAAGTCTATCTAAATCGGTCGCCAGCGATGGTTGACGACAACAGGCAATGACATTCCAGCCATCTGCTGCATATTGACGAGTAAACTCCAGACCTAAGCCACGATTACCGCCGGTAATTAAAACTGTTGCCATATTATTGCTCCCATAAAAAAACCTTCTGCATCGACAGACGCAGAAGGTTTCTCATATTACTTAAAAATTAAGCTGAAAAGTTTTTTGCAGCAAAATCCCAATTGACTAAAGACCAAAATGCTTCCAGATAAGCTGGACGCGCATTACGATAATCGATGTAATAAGCATGTTCCCAAACATCACAGGTCAGCAGTGGGGTTTGCCCGGTGGTTAATGGGCAACCGGCATTGCTTGTACTGACCAACGCCAAACTGCCGTCAGCATTTTTAACCAGCCACGCCCAACCTGAACCGAAAGTGGTCACTGCACATTTAGTAAACTCCTCTCTGAATGCAGCGAATGATCCGAAAGTTGCATAAATAGCATCCGCTAATGCACCAGTGGGTTGACCGCCACCGTTTGGCTTCAAACTATTCCAATAAAATGTATGATTCCACACCTGAGCTGCATTATTGAAAATACCGCCCGAAGACTTTACGATAATCTCCTCCAGAGACAACCCATCAAATTCAGTACCCGGTACCAGATTATTCAGATTAGTAACATACGTCTGGTGATGCTTGCCGTAGTGGTACTCTAAAGTTTCCGCTGAAATATGAGGCGCCAGTGCGTCTTTAGCATAAGGTAATGCAGGAAGTTCAAAAGCCATTTGTTTCTCCTAAATTAAGTAGATCAAAAAATGTTTCGTATCAACTGCCAACAACAGCCAATAAAACCTAGTAAAATGATTCTGGCTTACTTTAGCATTGCTGCCCAATTAAATAAAGCAGACTAAACCATTAATACGCATCAACTGACGATGTAAGTTGTTCATTGTCACTCACCAACGCACTTTTCCTTATCATCAAATTATGGCCATTGAAGTAGAACACAAATTCTTACTCAAAAACAACAACTGGCGTCATCAAATCAGCCATTCTGTCAAATACAGCCAAGGTTATCTGAGCTCACAACCGACCTGTTCAATCAGAATCCGCATCAGCGACAATCAGGCTTGGCTAAATATTAAAAGCGCCACTATCGGCACTCACAGGCGTGAATATGAGTATGAAATACCATTATCGGATGCCGACGAGTTATTGCATGAGCTTTGCGTGAAACCATTAATAGAAAAAACCCGCCATTTCGTCATCTACGAAGGTTACACATGGGAAATTGATGAATTTTACGGCGACAATGCCGATCTGATTGTCGCCGAAATTGAATTATCAGAAATAGGCCAGCCGTTCGAAAAGCCGGAATGGCTAGGGCAGGAAGTAACGTATGATTTGCGCTATTACAACAACAATCTAGCACTTCACCCTTATTCCGAATGGAATAATAGCTAATTTTTTATCTGGTTATTGATTATAAAGTTGTTTTATTCTATAGTTCCCGTATGAAAAAAACGACATTTGTTGCATTATTACTACTATCAAGCCAATGTGCTGCAGAAAATCTTCAAGATTCTCTAGCCCGCATAGAATCGGAATGGGCACTTATATACTACGGAACTCCCAAACAGAAACAGGGATCAGCGTATCTGCAATTACTTGACAAGACAGTTACCTTAACCAAGCAATTCCCAACCGACGCCGAACCTCTTTTCTGGGAAGCTGTTGTAAAGGCCACATATGCTAACCACCAAGATGGATTTTCCGCCCTTAGCAGTATTCAAGAGGCTCGTGATTTATTAGAAAAAGCAATTACCATCAAGCCAACGACTATGAGCGGATCAGCTTACGTGACACTGGGCACACTTTATTATATGGCGCCGAAATGGCCTATCTCATTTGGTGATGATCAAAAGGCTCAAGAAATGTTGAAGACTGCCTTAAACATAAACCCAAATGGGATCGATACCAACTATTTCTATGGCGATTATCTGCTAACGCATGACAATCCGATTGAAGCCGAAAAATACTTTGAAAAAGCGGTATCAGTGCCTATTCGTCATGATCAACTTTATGCGGATAACCAACTTAAAGCCGAAGTAAAACTTGCTTTAAAAAAGGCCAAGGATAGAAAAATAAGCGGAGCAAAGAATTTGTTTATGTCGCTGTTCAACTCAGCAAATGCAAACTAAAGCTCTATCCGCCTCTATTTCAATAAACCCTCTAAGATATAAATTCCCAAAGCGTCATTTAATTTATAGAAAAATAAATAGCACCTTTCGTTAACAGACTATTTTATCAATTAGTGCTTTCTGCTAAGATAAATTACGATATTTAAATTTCAAATAACATCCTGGTAAACAATTATGACTTTTGTAGTCACCGAAAACTGTATTAAATGTAAATTCACTGACTGTGTTGATGTGTGCCCCGTAGATTGTTTTCATGAAGGTCCAAATTTTTTAGTAATTGACCCTGATGAGTGTATCGACTGTACTTTATGTGAGCCTGAGTGCCCGGCAAATGCAATCCATGCCGAAGATGAAGTCCCAGCAGGACAGGAAATTTTCATCCAATTGAATGCGGAACTCGCCAAACAATGGCCAACGATCACAGAGGTTAAATCTCCCCTGCCCGATGCCGACGACTGGAATGGCAAAGAAGGAAAACTCAATTTATTGGAAAAATAGTTGCTGTAAACGGTTGTAATTGACACTAAAACATAAACACTGTCAATTACAGCTTTTTTACAACATTAAAGACATAAAAAAAGCCGGTTTACCGGCTTTTTTTATGTCTTTAAAAAATACACTTGACCAAAGCTATTCAGGCCTATCAACTAGTTCAACGTAAGCCATTGGCGCATCATCACCGGGTCTGAAACCGCACTTCATGATACGAAGATAACCACCGGGCCTATTTTGATAGCGGGGACCCAACTCATTAAATAACTTGGTTACCACTTCCCGATCGCGCAATCTGGAAAAAGCCAGACGCCTTTTGGCAACACTATCTTCCTTCGAAAGTGTAATTAAAGGTTCAGCAAAACTTCTTAATTCCTTTGCTTTCGGTAAAGTTGTTTTGATCAGCTCGTTTTTGAATAATGATGCTGCCATGTTACTAAATAGCGCTTTTCTGTGGCTGCTATTTATGTTGAATTTTCTTCCGGATTTACGATGTCTCATTATTAGAAGACCTAATGTTAATGTGTTAATGCGTGATTTTGATCTGCCAAACTTTCAGGCGGCCAGTTTTCTAAGCGCATTCCTAAAGATAAACCTTTCAAAGCAAGAATGTCTTTTATTTCTGTCAAAGATTTTTTTCCAAGATTTGGTGTTTTCAATAGTTCAACTTCAGTTCGCTGAATCAAATCTCCGATGTAAAAAATATTTTCTGCCTTTAGACAATTAGCAGACCGGACTGTCAATTCAAGATCATCAACTGGACGAAGAAGCACCGGATCAAAGGGCTCTTCAACTTCGACTTCATCTTCAGCGGGCTGATCATTTACTTTTTCAAAGTCAACAAAAACAGATAACTGATCATGAAGAATAGTTGCCGCAAGCTTGATTGTCTCTTCTGGGTCGACGGTTCCGTTGGTTTCCAATTCTATAATTAATTTATCTAAATTGGTTCTTTGCTCAACACGAGTACTTTCTACCTGATATGCCACCTTAACGATTGGGCTATATGAAGCATCTAAATGTAAAGCGCCGACGGCAAGATTATGCTCAGAGTTCGATTTACGAACGCTTACAGGCTCGTAACCCCGCCCGCGTCTGACTCTAATTTTCATGTTAAGTACGCCGGCCTGTGTCAAATTTGCAATGACAAGATCAGGATTGATAATTTCAACATCGTGAGGGACATCAATATCGCCCGCCGTCACGCAACCAGCACCGTGTTTTGTAAGCGTAAGCTCTACTTCATCTTTTGAATGAAGAACAACGGCCAAATTTTTGAGGTTAAGCAAAATATCGATTACATCTTCCTGCACACCCTCGATGGTTGTGTACTCATGAAGGACACCTTCAATTTCTACATCGGTTACAGCACAACCCGGTATAGTGGACAATAGAACACGTCTTATGGCATTCCCTAATGAATGCCCAAAACCACGTTCTAACGGCTCGATTACAATCCTTGAATGATTTGGGGTTTTACTTACAACCTCAATCAACCTAGGCTTTAATAAGCCAGAAATAGAATTCTGCATTTATATTCCTCAGAACTGCAATATTATTTGGAGTAAAGCTCAACAACTAACTGCTCATTAATATCACTACCCAAATCGACACGGTCAGGCAATGATGTGAATGTACCAGACATCGTTTTTGCATTAACATCAACCCAGTTTGGGAAGCCATATTGATCCGTAACTGTTAACGCATCAATAATACGTTGTTGCTTTTTAGCTTTTTCTCTAATCGCAATGACATCGCCAGGGGATACCTGATACGATGGGATATTAATCAAAACATCATTGATTAAAATTGATTTATGAGCGACCAACTGCCGGGCTTCTGATCTTGTCGATGCAAAACCCATCCGGTAAACTACGTTATCTAAGCGAGATTCCAAAAGATTCAACAGGTTCTCACCCGTAGCACCTTTTTTCATGTCTGCAGATTTATAGTAGTTCCTGAATTGCTTTTCTAATATGCCATAAATTCTACGCAGTCTTTGTTTGGCTCTTAACTGAAGTGCGTAATCTGAACTTCTTGTCCGTTTTGTGCCATGCTGACCAGGACGCTGATCTAATTTACATTTGTTTTCAAGGGATTTGCCTCTGCTTTTTAGAAACAGATCGGTCCCTTCTCTTCGACTTAATTTACAAGTAGGTCCAAGATATCTTGCCATAATACTACTCCAGATTCCTATACGCGGCGTTTCTTAGGCGGACGGCATCCATTATGTGGAATAGGCGTCACATCTACAATATTATTAATTTTAAACCCGAGGTTATTCAAAGAACGAACCGCAGATTCGCGACCAGGGCCTGGCCCCTTAATCATAACATCGAGGTTTTTTAAACCAAACTCTTGAGCGACTGACCCAGCTTTTTCAGCGGCTACCTGCGCAGCAAACGGGGTACTTTTTCTAGAGCCACGAAAGCCAGAGCCACCTGAAGTTGCCCAAGATAGAGCATTACCTTTTCTATCGGTGATTGTTATGATTGTGTTATTAAAAGAAGCATGGACATGGGCAATACCATCAGCGACTTCTTTTTTTATACGTTTTCTAGCACGATTTGAACTAGCCATTAATTCGACCTCTTAAGGGTAATACTATTTTCTAATTGGTTTACGAGGACCTTTTCTAGTCCGAGCATTTGTTCTCGTTCTTTGTCCTCGTAGAGGCAAACCTCTACGATGCCTTATTCCGCGATAACAACCTAGATCCATCAAGCGTTTGATATTCATTGAAACTTCGCGACGCAGATCACCTTCTACGGTCATCTGCGAAACTATGCCACGAATAGCTTCTAACTGCTCTTCGGTCAATTCTTTAATTTTTATAGACGGCAATATTCCTACCGCACTACATACTTCACTTGCAGTTTGACGACCGATTCCATAAATAGCAGTTAAGGCTATAACTGCATGCTTATGATCTGGTATGTTTATCCCGGCAATACGTGCCATTTAGATACTCCCCTGAGTAATGCTCTAAAGTTAAGAGTCGAATTCTAGCATTACACTAAATTTAGCGCAACAAAATTATCCTTGCCGTTGTTTATGTCTTCCGTCTACGCAGATGACCCTAACAACACCATTTCTTTTTACTACTTTACATTTTCTACAAATTGTTTTAACTGAGGCCCGAACTTTCACCACAAACTCCTAAATTGCTTTGCGCAAATAATTATTTTTTCAAGTTGGCTTTTTTCATCAAGCCTTCATATTGCTGGGACATTATATGGGTTTGCATTTGAGAAATGAAATCCATAACGACGACTACAATAATCAACAAAGATGTTCCGCCAAAATAAAAAGGCACATTCCAGTACACAATTAAAAATTCTGGCAACAAACATACTAAGGTTATATAAAATGCTCCGATCAGGGTGAGGCGCGTCATGACCTTATCAATATAGACACTAGTCTGCAAACCCGGTCGTATACCAGGCAAAAATGCACCTGATTTTTTTAAATTTTCGGCAGTTTCTTTGGAATTAAAGACCAGCGCTGTGTAAAAGAAGCAGAAAAACACAATAGCGCTTGCGTACAGCATCACATAAATCGGCTGACCAGGAGACAACATAGTTGCAACATCCTGAAGCCACACAAATCCATCGGCATTACCAAACCAACCCGCTATTGTTGCAGGAAAAAGAATGATACTTGATGCAAAAATGGGTGGGATAACACCCGCCATATTTAGCTTCAAAGGCAGAAAACTGCTTTGACCTGCATACATCTTACGTCCCTGCTGCCGCTTGGGGTAATTAATTAAGATCCGTCTCTGGCCTCTTTCCACAAACACGACCAGCGCGGTTACTGATACCGACAATGCAAATAACAAGATTATGAAAGCAGCATTCATTTCACCGGTTCGAGCCAGCTCAAGAGTCCCGCCAATCGCCTTTGGCAAACCGGACACAATACCGGCAAAAATTATCATGGAAATTCCGTTACCAATTCCGCGCTCCGTAACCTGTTCCCCAAGCCACATCAAAAATACAGTGCCGGTGACCAAGGTTATTGCAGTAATTACGACAAAACTTAAACCCGGATGCATTACCACAGAAAGGCCACCTGCTGTCTGGTTTTGCAACGCCAAGGAGATACCGATGGCTTGAAATGAAGCCAAAACAACGGTGCCATAACGAGTATACTGGGAAATCTTACGTCTTCCGGACTCACCTTCTTTTTTGATTTGCTCCATTGCCGGTATAACAACTGTCATCAATTGCATGATAATTGAAGCTGATATATATGGCATGATGCCAAGAGCAAAGAGACTTAAACGCATCAAGGCCCCGCCAGAGAACATATTAAACATATCCAGTATAGATCCACTCTGCTGCTCAAACATCACAGCAAGTGCTTTTGGATCAATCCCAGGAACAGGGATATGTGCCCCAACTCTATAAACAAAAAAGGCACCGAGTACAAAAAGCAACCTGGCCTTTAGTTCAGAAAAACCACCGGCTTTGCCAGCCATCTGCGCCATTGAAGTACTCACCTAGACCTCTACTTTTCCGCCAGCAGATTCAATTGATTCTTTAGCCCCACCTGTTACTTTGAGACCTCTAACTGTAACTGCCTTAGTTAAATCGCCTGACTTGATAACCTTTGCCGTTTTAGTGAACACTGGAACGACATTGGCCAGAATAAGGGCTTTTAAATCAATAACATCGGCATCCATCGAATTCAGTTCGCTCAAGCGCACCTCGGCAGAATATTTTTTTATCCTAGAAATAAATCCAATCTTAGGCAAGCGGCGCTGTAACGGCATCTGACCGCCTTCAAAGCCAACCTTGTGAAATCCGCCACTACGGGCTTTTTGGCCTTTATGACCTCTTCCGCAGGTTTTACCCAAGGTACATCCAATTCCACGACCAACGCGCTTAGATTTTTTTCGTGATCCTTCACTTGCCTGGATGGTATTCAAATACATTACAGTTCCTCTACTTTTAACATGTATGATATTTTATTAATCATACCGCGGTTTTCAGCTGTATTGAGCACTTCAACAGTTTGATTAATTTTACGCAAACCCAAACCTTTTAAGCAGGCCTGATGACGTGGTAAACGTCCAAATTTGCTTTTTGTCATCGTAACACTTAATTTGGTACCAGCCATTGTACTACCCGATAATCTGTTCAACTGTTAAGCCACGTTTTGCAGCAATTTGGTTAGCATTATGCATTCCGGTGAGCCCATTTATTGTGGCACGCACAACATTGATGGGATTGCTGGTGCCAATACATTTTGCCAAAACGTTATGCACACCTACAACCTCGAATACTGCTCGCATTGCGCCACCCGCAATGATTCCGGTACCTTCGGAAGCTGGCTGCATATAAACCTTAGCAGCGCCTGTCGAACTCATGATCGGATATTGCAAGGTGTCACCTTTCAGTGAAACTTTACGCATATTTTTTCGAGCTTGTTCCAGGGACTTTTGGATCGCAATAGGTACTTCACGGGCTTTGCTCACTCCATAACCAACGCGGCCTTCACCATCACCAACAACTGTGAGCGCAGTAAAACCAAAAACTCTACCGCCTTTCACAACCTTTGCAACACGCCTTACATTTACCAGTTTTTCTTGCAGTCCATCAGTACTACCTTGAGTAGGTGCTGTAGCCATTCTATTCCCCTAAAATTTCAAGCCGGCTTCACGCGCAGCATCTGCTAATGCTTTCACGCGGCCATGGTATTTAAATCCAGAACGATCAAAAGCAACTTCAGTCACACCTGCCGCAATAGCTTTCTGAGCGATATTTCTTCCAACTTCAGCCGCCGCAGTTATATTGCCGGTGCTTTTCAAACCGGCTTTAATCTCGGCCTGAGTTGTAGATGCGCTTGCCAGCGTTGTCGATCCATCTTCGCTGATCACTTGTGCATAGATATGCTGTGATGTTTTATGAATTGACAGGCGAGTTGTGCCTACTTTTTTTATCTTGCTGCGCAATTTTAATGCGCGCTTCATACGAGATTGTTTCTTATCCATCACACTACCTTACTTTTTCTTGGCTTCTTTTCTTGCAACATGCTCTTCAGCGTATCTAACACCTTTGCCTTTATAAGGCTCAGGAGGGCGGTAGGCTCTGATTTTCGCAGCAACTTCACCAACTAAATGTCTGTCACTTCCCTTAACTAAGATTTCAGTCTGAGTTGGCGTTTCGACAGTAATACCGGCTGGAACTTGAAAGTCAACTGGATGGGAGAAGCCCAGGGTCAAGTTCAATACATCACCTTTTGCTTGCGCTCTGTACCCCACACCGATGAGTGTCAGTTTCTTTTCATAACCAGCAGAAACACCTGTGACCATGTTATTGACAATTGCTCTTGCAGTCCCCGCTTGAGCAGTGGCATTTTTATCGTTTTTATCCCACAACATTGAGATCACATCATCCTTAATCTCGATACTTACCAATGGGTTAAAGTCAAAAGACAATTGACCTTTACTTCCCTTGGCAGTCATTTTATTACCCTCAAGCTTAATATCTACACCGCTTGGGATGCTGACTGGAGCTTTAGCTATTCTTGACATAACACGCCTACCTTAGCAAACAGTACAAATGACTTCACCACCACGTCCAATTGCACGGGCTGCCCTATCTGTCATCACACCATTCGATGTTGATACAATAGCTATGCCTAACCCGCCAAGAACCTTGGGCAACTCATCTTTAGATTTATAAATACGTAAACCAGGTTTACTTATTCTTTTAATGTTTTCAATTACAGGCTCACCTTTATAATATTTCAACTCGATGGTCATTTCGGTATGACTGCCGTTTGTTTCAGTAGTAAAGTCTGTAATATAGCCTTCTTCTTTGAGTACCTTCGCAATAGATACTTTTAATTTTGACGAAGGTTGTTTAACGTTTTTTTTGCCAGCAGATTGACCATTTCTTATGCGGGTCAACATATCAGCAACAGGATCTGTCATACTCATTATATTAATTCTCCAAACTTGATCTTATGGATCTTACCAACTAGCTTTTACAAGGCCTGGCACATCACCACGCATTGTAGCTTCTCTGAGTTTATTCCGACTAAGACCAAACTTGCGGTAATAACCATGTGGACGACCAGTCAAATTACAACGGTTACGTACTCTTGTAACGCTTGAATCTCTTGGTAGTTTTTGAAGCTGTAATTGAGCAGTTTCTTTATCTTCGAATGAGGTATTCGGATTCCTGATCACTTCTTTTAATGCTTTACGTTTTCCATCAAATTTTTTTACTAACTTTTTACGCTTAACTTCACGCGCAATCATTGATTTTTTTGCCATGTGAAATTGTCCTTTAGTTCTTAAATGGAAAATTAAAAAGCTTTAACAAAGCCAAACCTTCTTCATTGGTTTGCGCTGTCGTTGTAATGGTAATATCCATACCACGTAAGGCGTCTATCTTGTCATAATCAATTTCAGGGAAAATGATTTGCTCTTTAACGCCCATAGAGTAATTACCACGCCCATCAAAGCTTTTAGGACTAAGGCCTCTGAAATCTCGAATTCTAGGTATTGAAATCGCAATCAATCGATCCAAGAACTCGTACATTCTCTCGCTGCGCAGGGTAACTTTGCAACCAATTGGCATATCGTCACGAATTTTGAAGCCTGCAATTGATTTTCTAGCCAATGTTACAACTGGTTTTTGACCAGATATTTTTTCCATGTCGCTGACTGCGGACTGCATAACTTTCTTATCTGCAACTGCACCGCCAACACCCATATTGAGAGTAATTTTTGTGATACGTGGTGCCTGCATTACGGACTTATATCCAAATTGCTGCATTAAAGCGGGCAGGATTTTTTCTTTATATTCGGTTTCTAGTCTAGCCATGATTTTTATCTACACCTTACACGTCAACGACTTCGTTTGTTGACTTAAAATATCTGACTTTCTTTCCATCTTCTAGAAACTTAAAGCCAACACGATCTGCCTTTTTTGTTTCAGGGTTATACAAACCAACATTCGATATATTGATTGGCATATCCTTCACAATAATTCCGCCTGAAACACCAGCATTAGGATTTGGTTTTTGATTTTTCTTAACCTGATTTATCCCTTCTACTAAAAGCTTGCTGTCTTTTAATACTCTGGTTACTCTACCGGTTTTTCCTTTGTCTTTACCGGTAATAACGATAACTTCATCGCCTTGTTTAATTTTTTGCATTTTTAAACCCTACCTTATAAAACTTCTGGAGCCAGAGAGATAATCTTCATAAACTTCTCACCTCTTAACTCACGGGTTACAGGGCCAAAAATACGTGTACCAAGAGGTTGTAAATTGTTATTCAGAATGACTGCTGCGTTGCCATCAAACCTGATCACTGAACCATCAGGACGACGGACACCTTTACGAGTTCTGACCACTAAAGCATTATAAACTTCGCCTTTTTTTACTCTTCCACGGGGAATAGCATCTTTAATACTAACCTTGATGATGTCACCAATGCCGGCATATCGTCTATGCGAACCCCCTAAAACTTTGATACACATGACCCTTTTTGCGCCACTGTTATCGGCGACGTCAAGGTTAGTTTGCATCTGAATCATGATTTATTCCCAATTAGTCTGTTTGTTAATAGCTGTAGATGCTATTTTTTTGAACTTTCTAAGACTTCAACCAATTTAAAGGTTTTATTCTTAGACAAAGGTCTGCATGATGCAATAGCAACGACATCACCTTCCTGGCATATGTTAGCTTCATCATGAGCCATCATTTTAGTTGACCGTTTTATGTACTTGCCATACACAGGATGTTTTACGACTCGCTCGACTAAAACTGTGATTGTTTTATCCATTTTGTTACTGACAACCCGACCAGTGATTGTACGCAGTTTTGTTGCATTTTCGCTCATATTCACGCACTCGCCATTTCTTTTAATACAGTATTGATACGAGCCACATTACGCCTGACCTTTTTTATTTGATCCGGTTTTGATAGCTGACCTGTTCCTTTTTGCATCCGCAAATTGAATTGTTCGCGTGATAAATCAAGCAGCATACTTCGTAATTCATCTCTTGTTTTTTGGCGTATTTCACTAACTTTCATCACATTATTGTCCGAGCAGTAAAGGTTGTCTTTAAAGGCAGTTTAGCCGCAGCCAAAGCAAATGCTTCTCGCGCCAATTCTTCAGAAACACCTTGTATTTCATACAACATCGTTCCTGGCCTGATTTGAGCAACCCAGTATTCTACACTACCTTTTCCTTTTCCCATACGAACTTCTAAGGGTTTCTTGGTAATTGGCTTATCTGGAAAAATTCTTATCCAAATTTTACCGCCACGCTTTACGTGACGCGTAATCGCTCTACGGGCTGATTCAATCTGGCGGGCGGTTAATCTACCACGACTAACAGACTTAAGACCATACTCGCCAAAGCTGACAGATGATCCGCGTACGGCAGTACCGTTGTTTCTGCCTTTATGTTGCTTACGGAATTTAGTTCTTTTAGGTTGAAGCATTTCTCTATTCCTTCAACTATTTTTTAGATTCAGAGTTAATAGAAGCAATATGGGCATCCATATCAAATACTTCACCTTTAAATATCCACACTTTAATACCGATGATTCCGTATGTGGTTTTCGCTTCTGCCGTTGCATAATCGATGTCGGCCCTTAGCGTATGCAGAGGCACACGGCCTTCTCTGTACCATTCGCTTCTTGCGATCTCAGCTCCATTTAATCTGCCACCGACATTGATTTTTATGCCTTCTGCGCCTAGACGCATAGTGTTGGTCACGGCTCGCTTCATTGCACGGCGATACATAATTCTTTTTTCAAGCTGCTGGGCAATACTTTCAGCTACTAGCTGCGCATCTAACTCAGGCTTCCTAATTTCTTCAACGTTTAATTGAACAGGGATACCCATCATTTTTGAAACTTCCTGCCTCAAAACATCGATATCTTCCCCTTTTTTTCCAATTACAATGCCAGGACGCGCTGTATGAATAGTGATATGTGCATTATTAGCAGGACGATTGATCTGAATACGACTTACAGAAGCATGAGCTAATTTTTTCTTGATATAGTCTCTGACCATCAAATCCTGATGCAGGAAAACTGAATAGTCCTGACTATTAGCATACCATCTTGAATTCCAATCCTTAACAATGCCAAGGCGTATACCTGTTGGATGTACCTTCTGACCCATTTTTAGCCCCTACTCGTATTCTGCAACTTTAACTGTAATATGACAGGTTCTTTTAAGGATATGATTTGCACGTCCTTTAGCTCTTGCCTTAAATCTTTTCATGGTCGCCCCTTCATTTACATAAACGGTAGACACTTTTAAATCATCTATATCTGCGCTTTCGTTGTGCTCAGCATTTGCTATTGCAGATTCAAGAATTTTTTTGACAATCGCAGCACCCTTTTTTGAACTGAATTTTAAAATATTCAATGCTTTTTCAACGGGTAGTCCACGGATTTGATCACCTACCAAACGGGCTTTTTGTGCAGAAAGAGGCGCATTACTTAATTTTGCTGAAATTTCCATCATCGCCTACCTTGATTTCTTATCAGCCACATGGCCTTTATAAGTTCTAGTGGGTGCAAACTCACCTAATTTATGCCCTACCATATTCTCAGAAATGAGAACCGGAATGTGCAGCCGCCCATTATGGATTGCAATAGTTAAGCCCAGCATATCTGGAATAATCATTGATCTTCTGGACCATGTTTTAATCGGTTTCCGATTATTGCTACTAACAGCATTCTCTACTTTTTTTAGTAGATGATGATCAATAAAAGGACCTTTTTTAATTGAACGCGGCACGCTAATTCCTCTCTATTTCTGCTTACGACGTCTGATAATCATGTTATCAGTCCGTTTGTTTTTTCTTGTTTTATAACCTTTAGTTGGCATACCCCATGGTGAAACAGGATGCCTACCGCCGGATGTACGACCTTCACCACCACCATGTGGATGATCGACTGGGTTCATGACCACGCCACGGACAGTCGGCCTAACACCTCTCCAACGAGTAGCGCCCGCTTTTCCAAGGGAAGCCAGATTATGCTCGGAATTAGAGACCTCGCCAATTACTGCGCGACAATCCGCCATCACTTTACGCATTTCACCAGAACGCAACCTGATAGTTGCGTGAGCACCATCTTTAGCGACCAGCTGCACGGAAGTTCCGGCACTTCTGGCCAACTGCGCACCTTTACCAGGCTTCAACTCGACACAATGAACCGTCGTACCCATAGGTACATTCCGTAAAGGCATACAATTACCTGGCTTTACGGCTACCGTATCCGAAGAGATGATTTCTTGACCGGCCTGCAAGCCTTTGGGAGCAATAATGTATCTGCGCTCACCATCCCTGAACAAAACCAGTGCAATATTTGCAGTTCTGTTAGGATCATACTCAAGACGCTCAACAATTGCTGGAATGTCTGTTTTATCTCTTTTAAAATCAATAATACGGTAGTGCTGCTTATGGCCACCACCTATATGACGTGTTGTGATACGCCCTTGATTGTTACGCCCACCGGATTTGCTGTTTTTGCTTAGCAAGGGTGCGTGCGGCTTGCCTTTATGCAGTTCATCGTTCTTGATCCGCACTACAAACCGAGAACCTGGTGAAGTCGGTTTAGACTTTACAATAGCCATGCTTTCTACCGTTTCCTATTGATCTTTTAATCTTTGACTAAATTAAGCCGCAGAGAAATCTATGTCATGTCCAGGCTTGAGTTTCACATAAGCCTTTTTCCAGTCAGATCTTTGGCCTAATGAACGACCAAACCGTTTCTGCTTGCCTTTAACGTTAAGAACATGAACTGAATCAACCTCAACGTTAAACATAACCTCTACCGCACTTTTGACCTGCTTTTTTGTTGCATTTTTGAGCACTTTAAAAACAAATCGTTTATCTTTTTCAGCTGCAATTGTGCTTTTCTCAGATATCACTGGCGCTTGCAACACACTTGCCAATTGGTAATTATTTGCACTCATGATAAGCGCTCCTCTATTTCCTTCAAAGCAGCAGGCGTAGCAATTACTTTATCAGCTGAAACCAAAAGTACCGGACTTAAGTTAATTGCTTCAATCACTTCAACATAAGGAATGTTTCTTGATGCCAATGCTAAATTTGCATCCAAACGATCCACCACAATCAGTATGCGTTTAGCGTCAACATTTTTCAGTTTGCCGCTTAATTCTTTGGTTTTTGAAGTGGAAGGAACGATATCGCTACTGACAACCAAACGGCCTTGCCTTAATAATTCGGATAGAATTGAGCGAACCCCTGCTCTATACATTTTTTTATTTAGCTTCTGATCGTAAGAACGTGGCCGCGCTGCGAAAGCCACCCCACCGGTACGCCAGATTGGACTCCGTATTGTACCAGATCTTGCCCGGCCTGTACCTTTTTGTCGCCATGGCTTTGCTCCACCGCCACTGACATCAGAACGAGTTTTTTGCGCTTTTGTGCCCGCTCTCGCACCAGCCAGGTACTTTGTTACCAACTGATGTACCAATGTTTCATTGAATGACTGTCCGAAAACAGCTTCAGCTACTTCCACTAATTCGGATGTGTCTTGTTCGTTTATTGCAGGTATTTGCAGACCCATTAGCTTAACCTTTATTTCGCATTTTCATTGCGGGTGTAATGGTTACATCACCGCCCTTAGCACCAGGCACTGCGCCCTTTACTAAAATTAAGTTTCTTTCTTTGTCTATTGCGTGAATGATCAGGTTCTGAATGGTTACTTTTTCAGCACCCATATGACCTTCCATTTTCTTGCCTTTGAATACACGACCTGGCGTCTGATTCATACCGATGGAACCAAGAACCCTATGTGAGCGGGAGTTACCATGTGTGGCATCTTGCATACTAAAATTATGACGTTTTATACCGCCTGCAAAACCCTTACCGATACTAATACCTTGAACATCAATCACTTGACCTTCAGAAAAAATATCCAATGATAATTCGGAACCGGCAGATAAATCTTCGCCTTCACCGTCTTCGAGCCTAAACTCCCAAAGACCACGTCCGGCTGTCACATTAGCCGCTGCATAATGACCAGCCATTGCTTTATTGACTCTCGAAGACTTTTTATCCCCCACTGCTACTTGTATAGCTCGGTAACCGTCTACTTCAAGACCTTTAACCTGAGTAACTCTGTTTGAGTCAATCTGGAGAACAGTAACCGGTACTGAGGATCCATCTTCACAAAAAACTCTGGTCATACCACATTTACGACCTATAAGACCTATTGACATCTGCCAATTCCTCTATTTTTTAATTCAACTTTATTTGAACATCAACACCGGCTGCAAGATCCAGTTTCATCAATGCATCTACAGTTTTTTCTGTTGGCTCAACTATATCCAGCAATCTTTTATATGTTCTTAGTTCATATTGATCTCGAGCATCTTTATTGACATGCGGAGATATCAAAATTGTAAAACGCTCTTTTTTAGTAGGCAAAGGAATAGGCCCTTTAACTTGGGCGCCAGTTCTTTTTGCAGTTTCTACTATCTCACCAGCCGATTGATCTATCAACTTATGATCAAATGATTTCAAACGGATTCTGATAGTTTGCTTTGACATATTCTATTTACTCGATGATTGATGCAACAACGCCAGCGCCGACAGTACGGCCGCCTTCACGAATCGCGAAACGCAAGCCTTCTTCCATTGCAATCGGTGAAATCAGTTTCACTTCTACAGAAATGTTGTCGCCAGGCATAACCATTTCAACGCCTTCTGGCAGCTGCACAGCGCCGGTTACGTCGGTGGTTCTGAAGTAGAATTGCGGGCGATAGCCGTTGAAAAAGGGCGTATGACGACCACCTTCATCTTTTGACAATACGTAAATCTCTGCCTTGAAGTGTGCATGGGGTTTGATGGTGCCTTTGTGCGCCAATACTTGTCCACGCTCGACGTCGTCTCGTTTGGTGCCTCTTAACAGCAAACCAACGTTGTCGCCGGCCTCACCTTGGTCCAGCAACTTGCGGAACATTTCAACGCCGGTTACGGTGGTCGCTACGGTAGGTCTGATACCGACAATTTCAACTTCCTGGCCCACTTTGATAATGCCGCGCTCAATACGGCCCGTTACTACGGTACCACGGCCCGAGATCGAGAATACGTCTTCAACCGGCATCAGGAATGCACCGTCAACCGCTCTTTCTGGCAGCGGAATGTAGCTGTCCAGGGCTTCAACTAATTTAACGACCGAAGGCACGCCGATTTCGCTTTCATCGCCTTGCAGGGCCAGTAATGCCGAGCCTCTGATGATGGGGGTGTCGTCGCCTGGGAATTCATACATGTCCAGTAATTCTCTGAGTTCCATTTCGACCAGTTCGATCAACTCTTCATCGTCAACCATATCGGCTTTGTTCAGGAACACGACGATATAGGGTACGCCTACTTGTCTTGACAGCAGGATGTGCTCTCTGGTTTGCGGCATGGGGCCGTCTGCCGCGGAACAAACCAGGATCGCGCCGTCCATTTGCGCCGCGCCGGTAATCATATTCTTGACGTAGTCAGCGTGGCCTGGGCAGTCAACGTGCGCATAGTGACGGGCGGCTGATTCATATTCGACGTGCGAGGTGGCAATGGTAATACCACGCTCACGCTCTTCAGGGGCGTTATCGATTTGATCGAAAGCCTTGACTGCACCACCGTGCAATTTTGCCATCACTGTGGTTAAAGCTGCCGTTAATGTAGTCTTACCGTGATCAACGTGACCGATGGTGCCTACGTTTACGTGTGGCTTACTACGTGAAAATTTTTCTTTGGCCATGAGTTAATACCTTTAAGTTATATTCAAATTATGAAGATTTTTTAATAATGGCTTCCGCAATATTTGCAGGTGCTTCATTGTATTTTTCAAACTGCATACTGTATGTTGCTCGCCCCTGCGTTGCCGATCGCAAATCAGTTGCATAACCAAACATTTCCGCTAACGGTACTTCGCAGCTAATTGTCTTACCTGATGGCATATCCTCCATCCCCTGTATCATGCCCCGGCGCCTATTAATATCACCAACAACATCGCCCATGTAATCCTCGGGCGTTACGATTTCGACTTTCATAATCGGCTCAAGCAACACAGGATTTGCTTTTCTAGCGCCTTCTCGAAAACACATGGAACCGGCGATTTTAAAAGCCATTTCGTTCGAATCAACATCATGATACGAACCATCAAATATTGACACTCTTACATCGACGACAGGAAAACCCGCCAGCACGCCGCTTTTAAGTTGCTCCTGAACACCCTTGTCTACTGCCGGGATGTATTCTCTGGGAACCACGCCACCAACAATCTCGTTAACAAATTCGTAACCGGAGCCGGGCTCTTTTGGCTCTATCCGCAACCAGACATGGCCATATTGACCTCGACCGCCTGACTGTCTGACGAATTTACCTTCCTGCTCTACTGACTTACGAATTGTTTCTCGGTAGGCTACCTGCGGCGCACCTACATTAGCTTCAACATTAAATTCTCTTTTCATGCGGTCAACAATGATTTCCAGATGTAATTCACCCATCCCGGAGATGATTGTTTGACCTGATTCCACATCCGTATGAACTCTGAATGAGGGATCTTCTTGAGCCAGCTTACTTAAAGCCACACCCATTTTTTCTTGATCTGCCTTGGTTTTCGGCTCGACGGCTACCGAAATAACCGGATCCGGAAATTCCATGCGTTCCAGCACGATCACCGACTTCAAATCACACAGGGTGTCACCGGTTGTTACTTCCTTTAACCCAATAGCTGCCGCTATATCCCCGGCTCGAACTTGCTTAACTTCTTCACGGCTATTCGCATGCATCTGCACAATACGCCCAATCCGTTCTTTTTTCATTTTTACCGAGTTATAAATACTGTCTCCAGAATTCAAAACACCCGAGTAAACCCTAAAAAACGTCAGCGCACCAACAAAAGGATCGGTAGCTATTTTAAACGCAAGGGCCGCAAAAGGTACTTCGTCACTCGCCGGCCGTTCGGCCTCAGTGACCTCATCATCGAGATGACCTTTAATGGCATCAACATCGGTTGGCGCTGGCATGTATTCAATTACGGCATCCAACATTGCCTGCACACCTTTGTTCTTGAAAGCTGAGCCACAAAATGCTGGAACGACCTGATTGGCAATTGTTTGTGTACGTATGCCTTGCTTTATTTCGTCGTTGCTCAAAATGCCACTTTCAAGGTATTTTTCCATTAACTCTTCGTTCGCTTCCGCTGCAGCCTCGATCATCCGCTCCCGCCATTCCATGCAAAGAGGTAACATATGCTCAGGAATTTCTTTTTCCTGGAACGTCATGCCCATGTTGCTATCATCCCAATAGATAGCTTTCATTTTGATCAGATCTACAACACCTTCAAATTTTTCTTCTGCACCTATCGGTAATTGCATAGGCACGGGGTTACTCCCCAAGCGCTGTCTAATCTGTTCAATTACCCGAAGAAAATCCGCTCCGGATCGATCCATTTTATTGATAAAAACTAACCGCGGCACCCTGTATTTATTGGCTTGACGCCAAACAGTCTCGGACTGGGGCTCCACTCCGCCTACAGCACAAAATACCGCACACGCACCATCCAGTACACGCAGCGAACGTTCAACTTCAATTGTGAAGTCAACATGCCCCGGCGTATCTATGATATTGATCCTGTGCTGAGGAAACTGCTTTTCCATGCCACTCCAAAAACAGGTAGTTGCAGCGGAGGTAATCGTAATTCCTCGCTCCTGCTCCTGCTCCATCCAGTCCATGGTCGCAGCGCCATCGTGAACTTCACCTATTTTGTGTGAAACTCCTGTGTAGTAGAGCACACGCTCTGTAGTTGTGGTCTTACCAGCATCAATGTGAGCCATTATTCCGATATTTCGATAACGCTCTATTGGGGTCTTCCTGGCCACAACTATCCTGTCTTCAATCCACTTCTCAGCTTACCAGCGGTAATGCGAGAAAGCCTTGTTCGCTTCTGCCATTCTGTGCGTATCTTCACGCTTCTTGGCAGCAGATCCTCTACTTTCAAATGCATCCATTAACTCACCCGCCAGCTTGGCAGACATATTCCTTTCATTTCTTTTCCGTGAGGCATCAATTAACCAACGCATAGCCAGCGCCATACGTCTTGAAGGACGCACTTCAACCGGAACCTGATAGGTTGCACCACCGACACGACGAGATTTAACCTCTACTCTTGGCTGTACGTTTTCGAGCGCTTTGGATAACACTTCCAGGGGCTCTGCATGGCCTTTATTGCCAATCACATCCAAGGCGCCGTAAACGATGGACTCAGCAACTGATTTTTTACCACTTTCCATGATCATGTTCATGAACTTGGTCAGCATGACACTGCCAAAACGAGGATCTGGAATTATATCTCTTTTCGCCGCTACTCTTCTTCTAGACATTTAGCTCACCAACCAACCATTAGCTTTTAGGACGCTTAGTTCCATATTTGGAGCGCCCGCATTTTCTGTTCGTAACACCAGAAGTATCCAAGCTACCACGAACAACATGATACCTCACACCCGGCAAATCCTTAACACGACCACCACGAATCAGAACCACCGAGTGCTCCTGAAGGTTATGTCCTTCACCACCAATATAGCTACTGACTTCAGCGCCATTAGTCAATCGGACCCTGGCGACTTTACGCAGCGCCGAATTAGGTTTTTTTGGCGTTGTCGTATAAACGCGTGTGCACACGCCCCTACGCTGCGGGCACGCTTCCAGCGCAGGTACATTGCTTTTTTCCACTACTTTAGCGCGAGGCTTACGAACCAATTGGTTGATCGTGGCCATATCTTTGTTTACTCCAATATACAATTTAACTGTCAGATAATAAAAATAACCGCTGATATCAATAAATGCCAGCGGTTAAATTAGTCAATGACCTGACCCGAGCACGTTAGCCCATGTGAGCCGAATATAATACTGTCTAATAGATGCGGGGTCAAGCCCAATTTAACTCATAAATATTTGTAGTCCCTTTTATAAATTTAAAGCCTGCTTAAGCGCTTCTTCAACATCGTCAGCATCTACAGATGAAGACACCTCGCTTTCTGCCAACTCATGCAGCGCCATTCTTGTCTTGCGACTTTCATGGTAGGCGAGGCCTGTACCGGCTGGAATTAATCGACCAACAATGACGTTTTCTTTTAGTCCCTGCAGACCATCACTCAAGCCCCTTACTGCGGCATCCGTTAGCACGCGGGTAGTCTCCTGGAAAGATGCTGCCGAAATGAAGGACTCTGTCGCCAAGGATGCTTTGGTAATGCCCAACAAGACCGACTCATAACTCGCTGGAATTTTTCCGTCAGCTTCCATCTTGTCATTCTCTTCCCTCATCGCCGCACGCTCGACCTGCTCACCCTTTAGGAACGCGGTATCGCCCGCAGCTGTAATCTCTACCTTTCTGAGCATCTGCCGGATAATCGCTTCGATGTGTTTGTCATTGATTTTTACCCCTTGCAGACGATAAACATCCTGAATTTCCTTAACCAGGTAGTTCGCCAACTCCTCTACGCCTCTTAACCTTAAAATATCATGGGGCGTTAACTCGCCTTCGGCAATGGTCTCGCCTTTTTCTACGTACTCCCCTTCAAATACGGTGATATGCCGCCATTTCGGAATGAGTGTTTCGTACTGCTCACCGGCAGGATCAGTAATGACGACGCGCTGCTTGCCTTTAGTCTCCTTGCCGAAGGAAATTGTGCCACTGGTTTCGGCAAGAATCGCGGGATCCTTGGTTTTCCGCGCTTCAAACAGGTCGGCGACGCGCGGCAAACCACCGGTAATATCCCGGGTTTTACTGGATTCCTGGGGAATTCTGGCTAATACGTCACCTACTTTCACTTCACCCCCATCCTTGATTCCGGCAATCGCTCCTGCCGGCAGGAAATACTGAGCAGGTATGTCGGTGCCCGGTAAATAAATAGCATTGCCGTTACTGTCCAGCAGCTTAACCATGGGGCGTAATTCTTTACCCGCACTACCTCTTTGCTTGGGATCGGTAACAACCAAAGAGCTTAAGCCGGTAACCTCATCCGATTGCTTTTGTACGGTGATGCCGTCGATGAAATCTTTCAGCTCAACCACACCATCTACTTCGGTAATTACCGGATGGGTATGCGGGTCCCAGGTTACGATAATGTCGCCCGCATTGATCCTGCTGCCTTCCTGCACAGAAAGCACGGCACCGTAAGGAATCTTATAACGCTCTCTTTCGCGCCCATAATCATCCACCACGCCCACTTCACCTGATCTTGATACTGCTACCAGATGACCTTCCCGGTTAAGTACCGATTTTAAGTTGCTCAAACGAACCGTACCAGCAGACTTAACCTGCACATTGCTGATGGCAGCCGATCTTGATGCCGCACCACCTATGTGGAAGGTGCGCATGGTCAGCTGTGTTCCCGGCTCGCCGATAGACTGCGCGGCAATGACGCCGACAGCTTCCCCAATATTCACCAGGTGCCCGCGGCCCAAATCACGTCCGTAACAAGCCGCACACACCCCGTGTCTGTTTTCACAGGTGATAATCGAACGCACAATAACCTGGTCAACACTATTATCTTCCAGCACAGCAACCCAATGCTCATCCAGCAAGGTTCCGCCTGGCGCAACTACATTCTCACCCGCTGCATCCAATACATCTACAGCAACAACCCGGCCTAATACGCGCTCTGATAAAGGCTCAACCACATCTCCGCCTTCAATGATGGGCGTCATGATCAAGCCATCAGTAGTGCCACAATCGTCGCCAGTAATCACCAGATCCTGCGCCACGTCGACTAAACGACGTGTCAAATAGCCCGAGTTTGCCGTTTTCAGTGCAGTATCCGCAAGACCTTTACGGGCACCGTGTGTGGAAATGAAGTATTGTAATACATCAAGTCCCTCTCTAAAGTTCGCGGTAATCGGCGTTTCGATAATCGAACCGTCCGGTTTGGCCATCAAACCACGCATACCGGCCAACTGACGAATCTGTGCAGCAGAACCTCTTGCGCCCGACTCGGCCATCATAAAAATCGAGTTGAATGATTTCTGCTTAACCGTATTACCTGCGGCGTCGACAACTGATTCTTCACCGAGACCATCCATCATCACTTTGGCGACTTGATCATTGGCATGTGACCAGATATCCACGACCTTATTATAACGTTCGCCGTCGGTAACCAGGCCTGATGAATATTGGCTTTGAATCTCGTTAACTTCGGCGTCTGCCGCTTTGATAATGTCGACCTTTTTGGCCGGTATTGCCATGTCTTCAATGCCAAATGACACGCCGGATATCGTTGCATATCTAAAACCCAGATACATCAGCTGGTCAGCAAGTACTACCGTGTCTTTATTGCCCAAATACCGGTAGCTGTAATTAATGAGCCGCGAAATGTTCTTTTTGGTCATATCACAATTGACCAACTCATAAGGCATACGATCTGGAACAACTTCCCAGATTAGCGCACGGCCTACGGTGGTTTCTACTCGATGTGTTTTATCTTCAGTTTCGCCTTTGTCATTGACTACTTTTTCGGTTATGCGCAACTGAATTTTGGATTGCAATTCAACTGATTTGCTTAGCAGAGCCTTATGAACTTCCCCCACACTGACAAAGATACTGCCGTCCCCTTTTGCGTTTATTTTTTCACGGCTGATATAGTAGAGCCCTAAAACCACGTCCTGTGACGGGTTAATAACCGGCTCGCCATTCGCAGGCGACAAGATATTATTGGTCGCCATCATCAAGGTTCTGGCTTCCAATTGCGCTTCAATTGACAAAGGGATATGCACGGCCATCTGGTCGCCGTCAAAGTCAGCGTTGAACGCGCTACAGACCAGGGGGTGCAACTGTATTGCCTTACCTTCAATCAAGATAGGCTCAAATGCCTGGATACCCAGTCTATGCAGCGTAGGTGCCCGGTTTAACAGGATAGGATGTTCGCGGATAACTTCTTCAAGAATATCCCAAACCTCGGTGCCTTCCCGCTCAACCATTTTCTTGGCCGCTTTTATGGTTGTAGCCAGACCGCGAAATTGCAATTTACTGAAGATAAACGGCTTGAAGAGCTCCAAAGCCATTTTTTTGGGCAAACCGCATTGGTGCAGCCTTAAAGTCGGCCCCACGACGATAACCGAACGGCCAGAATAGTCTACCCGCTTGCCGAGCAGGTTTTGTCTAAACCGGCCCTGTTTACCTTTGATCATGTCGGCCAATGATTTCAACGGCCTTCTGTTGGTACCGGTAATGGCCCTGCCGCGGCGCCCATTATCAAGCAAAGCATCAACCGATTCCTGCAACATGCGCTTTTCGTTGCGCACGATGATGTCAGGGGCATTCAAGTCCAGCAAACGATTTAGGCGATTGTTTCTGTTGATAACCCGGCGGTACAGATCATTCAAATCCGAAGTTGCAAAACGACCGCCATCCAAAGGCACCAATGGCCGCAATTCCGGTGGCAAAACCGGCAGTACTTTCAGGATCATCCATTCGGGGCGATTACTTGAACCCAACAACGCATCAATAACTTTCAGACGTTTTGAGTATTTTTTGATTTTTGTTTCCGAATTGGTCGAGTTGATCTCTTCGCGCAGCCTATTGACTTCTTCTTTTAGATCAATGCCTTTCAGCAAGTCATAGATCGCTTCGGCGCCCATCTTAGCAACAAAATCATCGCCATGCAGCTCAACGGCATCCAGATATTCATCATCTGTCAGCAGCTGACCTTTTTCCAATGGCGTCATGCCCGGATCCAAAACCACAAATGATTCGAAATACAACACACGCTCAATTTCGCGCAGCGTCATGTCCAATAACAAGGCTATTCTGGAAGGCAATGACTTCAGAAACCAAATGTGCGCAACGGGACTCGCCAAATCGATGTGTCCCATACGCTCACGGCGAACCTTGGACAGGGTGACTTCAACCCCGCATTTCTCGCAGATGACACCGCGATGCTTGAGCCTTTTATATTTCCCGCATAAACACTCATAATCACTAACCGGGCCAAAAATTTTGGCGCAGAATAAACCATCGCGCTCGGGTTTAAAGGTACGGTAATTGATGGTTTCCGGTTTTTTTACTTCACCATACGACCAGGAACGAATCATATCCGGCGATGCCAGGCCAATGCGAATCGCATTGAAATCATCGGTACGGCCTTGACGCTTTAAGAAATTCATTAAATCTTTCAAGAGTTTGTCCTCTTTAACTATTTTCTGGTGCAGTCCAGAACAGGCTATCAGTTATTTCCACCACCAGGCCAGGATTCTATTCCCGGTCCAGCTCTATATTGACAGCCAATGAGCGGATTTCTTTGATTAGTACATTAAATGATTCCGGCATGCCGGCTTCCATTCGATGATCGCCATCAACGATGTTTTTATACATGCGCGTCCTTCCTGTCACATCATCCGATTTCACCGTCAGCATTTCCTGTAAGGTATAAGCCGCGCCATAGGCTTCAAGCGCCCACACCTCCATCTCACCGAAACGCTGACCTCCGAACTGGGCTTTTCCACCCAAAGGTTGCTGGGTAACCAGACTGTAAGGGCCGGTCGAACGAGCATGCATTTTGTCATCAACCAGATGATTCAGTTTCAGCATGTACATATAGCCCACAGTAACTTCCCGCTCAAACGGCTCACCCGTCAAGCCATCATAAAGAATGGTCTGGCCGTGTTCAGGCAAATCGGCCAGTTTCAGCATGGTGCGAATTTCATCTTCGGTTGCACCATCAAACACCGGCGTCGCCATCGGCACCCCGCCCACCAGGTTGGCTGCCATCTCGAGAATCTCCTGATCAGAAAACGAGTCCAGATCTTCCTTACGGCCACTGCTGTTATAAATTTTGTCCAGATAGTTTCTGATCTCTGCGACTTTAGCCCTGGCCTCGAGCATTTTGCCTATTTTGATGCCGAGGCCTTTCGCTGCCCAACCCAAATGCGTTTCCAATACCTGGCCCACGTTCATCCGCGAAGGAACACCTAATGGATTCAAAACGATATCCACCGGATTGCCGTCGGCTGTATAGGGCATGTCTTCAATCGGCCTGATCATGGAAATCACACCCTTGTTGCCATGCCGACCGGCCATTTTATCGCCGGGTTGAATGCGTCTTTTGACCGCCAGGTAAACCTTGACCATTTTCAGAACGCCAGGCGCCAAATCATCGCCCATGGTTATTTTTTTTCGCTTGACTTCAAATTTTTCGTCAAAGGCTTTTCTTTGCTGCTCAATCTGCTCGACAACGGCTTCCAACTGAAGATTAATATCTTCATCTTTCATCCTTATTTTGAGCCAGTCTGAATGCTTCAGACTGTTCAGGTAATCGTGGGTGATTTCAGTCCCGGCTTTTAATTGCCCTGGGCCGGATTGCCCGACTTTACCCACTAGCAATTTGGCGACTCGAGCAAAAATATCGCCTTCAAGAATTTTCAGCTGATCATCCAGATCTTTTCTGTAGCGCTTGATTTCAGCTTCTTCTATATCCAGCGCACGCTTGTCTTTTTTTACGCCGTCGCGGGTAAACACCTGAACGTCGATCACGGTGCCTTCAATACTGCTGGGCACACGTAGGGAGGTATCTTTGACATCGGCAGCTTTCTCGCCAAAAATTGCGCGCAGTAATTTTTCTTCCGGGGTCAGCTGAGTTTCACCTTTTGGCGTTACCTTGCCCACGAGAATATCGCCACCTTTGACTTCTGCGCCGACATACACAATGCCAGACTCATCGAGTTTTGATAAAGCCTCTTCGCTGACATTGGGAATATCCGCGGTAATTTCTTCCGGGCTGTGCTTAGTATCACGCGCCACACAGGTCTTTTCTTCGATATGAATAGTTGTAAAGCGGTCTTCTTTGACAACGCGTTCGGAAACCAGTATCGAATCTTCGAAGTTGTAACCGTTCCACGGCATAAAGGCAACCAGCATATTCTGTCCTAATGCCAGTTCTCCAATGTCGGTGGAGGGGCCATCAGCCAAAATGTCACCGGCACTGACCACATCGCCCGGCTTAACCAATGGTTTTTGATTAATACAGGTATTTTGATTTGACCGGGTATATTTGGTCAGGTTGTAGATATCCACACCCGAGGATCCGGTTTCTGTTTCTGTGTCATTAACACGCACCACTATTCTGGCCGCATCAACGGCTTCAATACTGCCCCCGCGCGCAGCGACCACGGTTACCCCGGAGTCCTTGGCAACGGTTCGTTCCATACCGGTACCTACCAATGGCTTTTCAGCTCTCAAAGTAGGAACAGCCTGGCGCTGCATGTTGGAACCCATCAAGGCACGGTTGGCGTCGTCATGTTCCAGAAACGGAATAATGGAAGCCGCGACTGATACGATCTGCTTTGAAGACACGTCCATGTATTGCACGGTGTCTGACATAGCCAAAGTAAATTCATCTTTGTAACGGCAGGACACCAAACCTTCGATCAACTTGCCGCTTGCATCAACTGGCACACTCGCTTGAGCAATGACGAATTCACCTTCTTCGATCGCCGACAGATAATCGACCTGATCGGTGACTTTGCCATTGATGACTTTTCTGTACGGCGTTTCCAGAAATCCGTAATCATTGGTTCTCGCATAAACCGATAAAGAGTTGATCAGGCCAATATTCGGCCCTTCGGGCGTCTCAATTGGACAAACCCGGCCATAGTGGGTTGTATGGACGTCCCGGACTTCAAAGCCGGCGCGTTCTCTAGCCAAGCCACCCGGGCCCAATGCGGAGACGCGGCGCTTGTGCGTCACTTGCGATAATGGATTGTTTTGATCCATAAACTGTGACAACTGGCTGGAACCAAAGAACTCTTTTACGGCTGCCGAAACCGGCTTCGCATTGATGATCTCTTGAGGCATCAAGCCTTCTGAATCAGCGAGCGTTAAGCGCTCTTTGACCGCTCTTTCGACTCGTACCAAGCCGACCCGGAACTGATTTTCAATCATTTCGCCGACCGAGCGCACCCGTCTGTTGCCCAGATGATCAATATCGTCAACATTGCCGTTGCCGTTGCGGATATTAATCAGCTCTTTCAATACGTCAATGATGTCTTCTTTCGCTAATGTACCGGAGCCAAGGGTTTCTTCACGGCCTAGGCGGCGGTTGAACTTCATGCGTCCAACCGTTGACAAATCATACCTTTCATCGGTAAAGAACAGATTCTGGAACAGGTTCTCGGCCGACTCTTTGGTTGGCGGCTCACCTGGCCGCATCATGCGGTATATCTCCACCAGTGCTTCCAGTGTATTACTGGTCACATCCAGCCTCATGGCATTGGAGATATACGGTCCTTTATCCAGGTCGTTGACAAATAGTGTGTTAATTTCAGTAACACCACTTGCAATGACCCGGTCTATTAAATCTGCCGTTAATTCGTCATTAACGTGCGCAACCAGCTCACCGGTAGATTTATCCACCACGTTGTGACTCAGTATTTTGCCCACCAGGTATTCTTTGGGCGATTCAACCTCGGCCAAGCCAGCCTTGTTCATCTCACGAATGTGCTTGGAGGTAATGCGGCGACCTTCTTCAACGATGACTTGGCCATTGTGCTTGATATCGAATGCAGCAATTTCACCGCGCATTCTTTCAGGCACTATATGGAACAGGCACTTGTCACCGGCTAAGGTAAATTTATTGCTTTCGAAGAAAATACTAATCATTTCTTCGTTATCGTAACCCAGTGCTCTGAGCAAAATGGTTGCGGGGATTTTACGGCGTCTGTCTATGCGCACATAAACACAATCTTTATGATCGAATTCAAAATCCAGCCATGACCCGCGATAGGGAATTACCCGGGCATTGAATAATAATTTTCCTGACGAATGGGTTTTGCCTTTGTCATGATCGAAAAACACACCCGGTGATCGGTGCAACTGAGAAACAATAACCCGCTCCGTACCGTTGATAACGAAGGTTCCGTTCTCGGTCATCAAGGGCAGCTCGCCCATGTAGACTTCCTGCTCCCTAATGTCTTTAACAACTTTGGCGTTAGCAGCAGCCTCTTTATCATAAATGACCAGGCGCACCAGCACTCTTAATGGCGCGGCATAGGTCGCACCCCTTTGTTGACACTCTCTTACGTCAAAAGTAGGCTCTCCTAATCGATATCTCACATATTCCAGAACGGCATATCCGGAATGGCTTTCAATAGGGAAAACACTAGAAAATGCCGCGTGCAATCCTTTCTCGATTCGCCGCTCGGGCGCTACGCCTGATTGCAGGAAATTGGCATATGAGTTGATTTGAGTTGCCAGAAGATAGGGAACATCTAGTACTTCAGTACCTTTCCCAAAGTTATTTCGAATACGCTTTTTTTCGGTAAAAGAGTAGGACATATTGCTTCCGAACCTTTTCGTCATGAATAATTTTTTACTGTGCGGATATCGCAAACAGTAAAAGGCCGACGGCAAAATTGCCGCCAGCCGTACTTAAAAGGCTGTGTGCCTTAGATTTTTTGTGTCAAAATTTTATTTAACTTCGACAGACGCGCCAGCTTCTTCAAGCTGCTTTTTAACTTCATCTGCTTCTGCTTTTGAAACGCCTTCTTTCAGTGTGGTCGGCGCGCCTTCAACGGCGTCTTTTGCTTCTTTCAAGCCCAAACCAGTGATACCACGAACGGCTTTAATAACTGCTACTTTGTTATCGCCGAAGGCAGTCAAAATGACATCAAATTCAGTTTGTTCTTCAGCCACGACTGCTTCGCCGCCGCCTGCTGGCGCAGCCATTGCAACTGCCGCAGTTACGCCGAATTTTTCTTCCATCGCTGAAATTAAATCAACGATTTCCATAATGCTCATGTTGGAGACTGCATCCAAGATATCTTCTTGCGAAATTGCCATTTTTATTCCTCTAAAATAATATAGGTTTTGAACTGGTTAATATAAGCTTATGCTGTTGCTTCTTGTTTCTGATCTCTGATCGCAGCCAAGGTACGGGCAAGCTTGCCGACTGGTGCCTTCATTACGGACATCAACATACTGATTGCTTGATCACGGGTCGGCATACTGGCGAGTCGTTTCAGCTCAGACCCGTCATAGGCCTGTCCGCCAATGGCAACAACCTTGGTGATTAATTTGTCATGCGTTTTGGCAAAATCATGGATTAAACGGGCAGCAGCACCAGGATCTTCCATTGAAAATGCAAGCAATAATGGCCCTACCAAGCCTTCTTGCATACACTCAAATTCGGTTCCAGCCACGGCTCGTTTTGCCAGTGTATTTTTTACCACACGCAGATAAACGCCTGTCTCTCTCGCAGTCTTGCGTAACTGGGTTAGCTCAGTCACGGTCAAACCACGGTATTCTGCTGCTACAGCAGAATGAGCTTTGGCTGCGTATTGAGCAACTTCTTCTACGACAACTTTTTTGCTGTCCAAATTTAGTGCCACAGCTTACCTCCGGTTTTTCTGGTGTTATTCCAGAATTAATAAAACGCACCCATTTGGATGCCCCTTACGGTCCCTTTCCCCAGTTCTTTGGTTCTAGCTCCCGTCTGCGCAGGATAATTAAGTTTTGCAACCCCTGCGGTCTTTGACGGTTGCCGATTAAAACCGGCAACCCAAAGTCTTCTTGTTACGAATTAAACAGCAATGCTACTTTGTTCCAGCCATAAGCCTGGGCCCATCGTGGAAGATAAGGTAATCTTCTTGATGTAAACGCCCTTAGCTGCGCTAGGCTTTGCTTTTCTTAAATCAGCCAGCAATGCTTCCAGGTTGCCCTGAATAGCTGCCGCATCAAATGTCACCTTACCTAAGGTACAGTGAATAATGCCTGATTTATCAGTACGGTAGCGCACTTGACCCGACTTTGCATTTTTTACAGCGGTTGCCACATCGGGGGTTACTGTGCCGACTTTAGGATTAGGCATCAAACCTCTTGGACCTAAAATCTGACCCAACTGGCCGACAACACGCATGGCATCGGGAGATGCAATAACTACGTCAAAATTCATTTCGCCCTTTTTAACCAGGTCGCCCAGATCATCCATACCAACAATGTCTGCACCGGCTTCCCTTGCCGCATCTGCGTTCGCCCCTTGTGTAAAAACAGCTACTCTGACTGTTTTACCTGTGCCATTAGGCAGCACGGTTGCACCACGAACATTTTGATCTGATTTACGTGGATCCACACCCAGATTCACACTGACATCAATGGCTTCATTAAACTTTGTAGTAGCCAGCTCTTTCAATAAAGTGACTGCTTCAGCAACTGAATACTGCTTGGTTTTATCAACTTTGACTTTAATCAGTTTCGCTTTTTTTGATAACTTGGCCATTATAATCCCTCCACATTCAGACCCATGCTGCGCGCACTGCCTGCAATTGTTTTTACCGCCGCTTCCAGATTCGCCGCATTCAGATCTTCCATTTTTGTTTTCGCAATCTCTTCCAATTGCGCGATAGTAACAGTACCCACTTTTTTAGTGTTGGGGGTGCTGCTACCGCTTTTTATGCCGGTTGCTTTCTTCAGCAGAATTGATGCTGGCGGGGTTTTAGTAATGAATGTAAAGCTTTTATCACTGTAAACAGTGATAACAACAGGCAAAGGAAGACCTTTTTCGGTATCCTGCGTCTTTGCATTAAACGCTTTGCAGAATTCCATGATGTTGACACCACGCTGACCCAATGCAGGCCCTACCGGAGGACTTGGGTTTGCTTCGCCTGCTTTTACTTGCAACTTAATGTATGCAGTTATTTTTTTTGCCATTTTTTACTCCAAATTTGGGTACAAACGCATTTCAGCTCCCCCTAGACACAAAAATCCCTGCCTTATTCAGACCGGGATTTTAATTAAAAACCAATAGCTAACAACAAGTTATACTTTTTCGACCTGCCCAAAATCCAGCTCAACAGAAGTTGACCTGCCAAAAATGAGCACCGAAATTCTTAACTTACTTTTTTCGTAATTAACTTCTTCAACGACACCATTAAAATCCTTAAACGGCCCATCGACTACTCTGATAACCTCGCCCGCTTCAAAAAGAATTTTTGGCCGGGGCTTATTAACACCTTCCTCCACCCTGTTAAGAATAGACATGGCCTCTTTTTCAGATATCGGCGCAGGGCGATCGGAGGTTCCACCGATAAAGCCAAGAACTCTGGGGACATCTCTTACCAAGTGCCAGGTTTCGTCCGTCAACTCCATTTGAACAAGCACATAGCCAGGAAAAAATTTCCTTTCACTTTTGCGTTGCGCACCCATGCGCATCTCGACTACCTCTTCAGTAGGCACCAGTATCTTTCCAAAATACTGCTCCAGGCCTTCCCGTTTAATTCGCTCTTCTAATGCTTGCTTGACTTTATTTTCAAAGTTTGAATAGGCGTGCACAACATACCAGCGTAGCGCCATTCCTAACCTCCCTGACCAGTCAAAACACGTACACCCCAAAACAGGAGCATATCCAGCAACCACAACACCAAACCGACTATGGTTACCATTGCAAACACCAGCAATGTCGTCCGCATGGTTTCTTCGCGAGTTGGCCAGACAACTTTTCTTACTTCCTGTTTTGATTCCAGCACAAAACTCCAAACATCACGCCCCACTTCGGTAGTCAGCATCAGTGCCGACACCAATATAACAATCAGCAGTAAGCCAAGGACGCGATACAACAGGCGAACATCACCCGAAAAATAATAAAATGCAGCCACACCGGCAACTATAAAGACAACGGAAAACACTTGCTTTACGATATCAAGGACTGATACCGATACTTCTGCCTGGGTATTCATGTGTTAATTTATTGTGGAATTAGATAATTTGATACGAATTCATCTGAATGGCAGGCCAGGAGGGTCTCGAACCCCCAACCCGCGGTTTTGGAGACCGCTACTCTACCAATTGAGCTACTGACCTATTCAGACAATCCTTAATGAAGCGCCTATGATATAGCAAGTTAAACGTTTATTCAACTATTGATGCAACAACGCCGGCGCCGACAGTACGGCCGCCTTCACGAATCGCGAAACGCAAGCCTTCTTCCATTGCAATCGGTGAAATCAGTTTCACTTCTACAGAAATGTTGTCGCCAGGCATAACCATTTCAACGCCTTCTGGCAGCTGCACAGCGCCGGTTACATCGGTGGTTCTGAAGTAGAATTGCGGGCGATAGCCGTTGAAAAAGGGCGTATGACGACCACCTTCATCTTTTGACAATACGTAAATCTCTGCCTTGAAGTGTGCATGGGGTTTGATGGTGCCTTTGTGCGCCAATACTTGTCCACGCTCGACGTCGTCTCGTTTGGTGCCTCTTAACAGCAAACCAACGTTGTCGCCGGCCTCACCTTGGTCCAGCAACTTGCGGAACATTTCAACGCCGGTTACGGTGGTCGCTACGGTAGGTCTGATACCGACAATTTCAACTTCCTGGCCCACTTTGATAATGCCGCGCTCGATACGGCCCGTTACTACGGTACCACGGCCCGAGATCGAGAATACGTCTTCAACCGGCATCAGGAATGCACCGTCAACCGCTCTTTCTGGCAGCGGAATGTAGCTGTCCAGGGCTTCAACTAATTTAACGACCGAAGGCACGCCGATTTCGCTTTCATCGCCTTGCAGGGCCAGTAATGCCGAGCCTCTGATGATGGGGGTGTCGTCGCCTGGGAATTCATACATGTCCAGTAATTCTCTGAGTTCCATTTCGACCAGTTCGATCAACTCTTCATCGTCAACCATATCGGCTTTGTTCAGGAACACGACGATATAGGGTACGCCTACTTGTCTTGACAGCAGGATGTGCTCTCTGGTTTGCGGCATGGGGCCGTCTGCCGCGGAACAAACCAGGATCGCGCCATCCATTTGCGCCGCGCCGGTAATCATATTCTTGACGTAGTCAGCGTGGCCTGGGCAGTCAACGTGCGCATAGTGACGGGCGGCTGATTCATATTCGACGTGCGAGGTGGCAATGGTAATACCACGCTCACGCTCTTCAGGGGCATTATCGATTTGATCGAAAGCCTTGACTGCACCACCGTGCAATTTTGCCATCACTGTGGTTAAAGCTGCCGTTAGTGTAGTCTTACCGTGATCAACGTGACCGATGGTGCCTACGTTTACGTGTGGCTTACTACGTGAAAATTTTTCTTTGGCCATTTAATGCACCCCTAGCTCAATATTGCAATGGAGCCCATAACCGGATTTGAACCGGTGACCTCTTCCTTACCAAGGAAGTGCTCTACCTACTGAGCTATATGGGCTTAACAAAATACTGGAGCGGGTGATGGGAATCGAACCCACGTGATCAGCTTGGAAGGCTGGAGTTCTACCATTGAACTACACCCGCAGATTACTTTTAAAGATGGTGGAGAGGGGAGGATTCGAACCTCCGAAGGCAGAGCCGGCAGATTTACAGTCTGATCCCTTTGGCCGCTCGGGAACCTCTCCGATGTCAGATAAGCGGGTTATTATCTTTACTAAAGCTCGCCCTGTCAACTAAATATTTCTGCCACCGATATTTACTAAACCGGGGTTAAGTATCCAGCCTATTCATCGCCGCAGGCATATGCACGGCAATCAACTGATCGATATGACTCCTTCCCTGATCAAAAGCAGAGACTATCAAGTCCAATTCCATTTTCGAGGGATTTGACAACACATAATCTGCAACCTGCTTGCCAGCCTCGGGACGGCCAATACCTATCCGCAATCGATAAAACTCTTTCGAGCCCAAATGCGCAATGATATCTCTCAAGCCATTATGCCCCGCGTGCCCGCCATCCTTCTTGAGCTTTACCACACCGGCATCAAAATCAAGCTCATCATGAACAACCAGAATTTCTTCCGGTTGCAATTTATAATAGCGAGCAACCATACCAACAGACTGCCCACTTCGATTCATAAAGGCCTGCGGCTTTAACAATATCAACTTCCCTGCTGGGAGGCTGCATTCGGCAATCAACCCCTGAAATCGGGACTCACTGACCCAAGCCCCACCCAGATCGGCCGCCAGTCCATCCAAAAACAAAAACCCGGCATTATGCCGGGTTTTCTGGTACTGCTGGCCGGGATTACCCAAACCAACGATAAGCTTGATCAACGCGTTTTCCGGCTACTTATTCAGCAGTCCCTCTTCGCCACCTTCCTCTCTTTCGACTTCAACCTCTCCCTCTACTGAGGCCTCGGCAACTCTTGGCGCCATCACGGAAGCAACAGGAAGATCATGCTCTGACCCTTGAGCTAAAGCAACAATCTCAACACCCGACGGCAAAACAATATCCGACAAATGAACTGACTCACCAATATCCAGCTCAGCCAAATCGACTTCAATAAATTCAGGCAGCGCCGCTGGCAGACAGGAAACCTCTATATCAACCATGGAATGAGCAACGATACCGCCTTTTTTGCCGCCTACCGAACTACTTTCATTAATAAAATGCAGTGGCACATGCACTTTAAGCGTATCAGCCATATTGACTCGCAAGAAATCCAGATGCAAAATCTGAACCCTGGCCGGATGACGCTGAACACTTTTCAGGATCGCCTTCTCTTTTTTGCCATCGACATTAATATCAAGAACATGCGAATAAACTGCCTCATGATCGAGATGCTTTACAACATCGTTATGATTTAGCACCAGCATTTGAGGCTCGCCGCGACCGCCGTATATTACCGCAGGCACCTTACCCTGACGACGCAAGCTTCTTGCTGTGCTTTTACCTGATTGCCCGCGACCTTCGGCAACAAACTCAAATACGTTCGACATTTTTTCAACCCCGTGCCTTCAAGCACACATTAAATACTATCAATCCACATATAATGAACTAACCGACTCATCTGAGGCTATGCGCCTTATGGTCTCGGCCAGCATTTCTGCAACACTTAACTGCCTTATTTTCCCAGAGCCAACAGACTCATGACTCAACGGAATGGTATCAGTAACAACCAGCTCATCCAGCTCTGAACCATTCAGGTTCTTCATTGCAGCCCCTGACAGCACCGCATGCGTACAGTAAGCAACAACTTTGATCGCACCATGTCTTTTTAAGGCGCCAGCGGCATGGCACAAGGTACCGGCAGTATCAACCATATCATCGATCAATACACAGGAACGCCCATTTACATCACCAATAATATGCATTATTTCCGAGACATTTGCCTTGGGCCTGCGCTTATCGATAATCGCCAAGTCTGCATCGTCAAGCCGTTTAGCCAGGGCACGCGCCCTGACAACGCCACCAACATCGGGCGAGACAACGATTAGATCCTGGTATTTCTGCCGCCAAACATCGCCCAACAAAATAGGCGAGGAATACACGTTATCTACTGGTATATCAAAAAATCCCTGGATTTGATCAGCGTGCAAATCAACTGTTAGCACCCGATTTGCCCCCGCCTGCTCAATCATTTTAGCAACCAGCTTGGCACTAATCGGGACCCTTGCAGATCGCGACCTTCTATCCTGTCGTGAATACCCGTAATAGGGCATTACCGCTGTAATCCGGGACGCTGAGGCCCGCTTCAGCGCATCGATCATGACCAGCAATTCCATCAAGTTTTCATTGGTGGGCGAACAAGTCGGCTGGATAATAAAAACATCCTTGCCCCTAACATTCTCCTCAATCTCTACCGCAACCTCACCGTCACTAAACCTGCCGACGGTCGCCATACCCAGGCGCATATTGAGCTTTCTGACTATACCTTCTGACAAAGCAGGGTTAGCATTTCCAGAAAACACCATCATTGAGGCATCACTCATTCAAGCACTCCCAAATTGGATTTTACTGAGTGGATGTAAATGGCTGGGCCGCAAGGATTCGAACCTTGGTATGCGGAGATCAAAACCCCGTGCCTTACCGCTTGGCGACGGCCCAATAAACTTGAGATTTAGTTAGCAGCCTTCAGCTTTGAAAACAAAGGCGATTCGTTTTTACTTGTAGTCAGGTAGACTTGCCACTTGGCTTTAAGTGACTCATACGCTCTAACAGCAGCAGTTTCAGAATCAAACTGTGAAAACACACAGGCGCCTGTCCCGGTTAGCCTTGCCTCAGAAAAACCAGACAAATCAACCAAAGCATCTTTAACAGACTGATAACGTTCACGAACCACATCTAAACAATCGTTTTGCTGCTGGCCCGCTTTAAAGTCGGCTATTGTGATCGATTTGCTATTTCGTGTCAAATCTTTAGCTGAAAAAATCTCTTTGGTGTTGACCTGGCAATCGGGCTTGATAACCACAACCCATTGCTCAGGAACTTCTATTTTATCCAGCTTTTCGCCAACGCCTTCCGCCCACGCCGCATGTCCATAAACAAATACAGGCACATCAGCACCTAAACTCAATCCAAGCTTGAGTAGCTTTTCCATCGACAATCCGAGACCCCACAACTCATTCAAAACCACCAATGTCGTAGCCGCATCAGAACTACCGCCCCCCAGACCGCCGCCCATCGGCAGGTTTTTTTCCACTTCGATGCACACACCATGCGCACAGCCTGTTTCTACCTTTAACAAATGTGCCGCTCTAACTGTTAAATCTTCGGACTCGGCAACCCCCGGCAATGGGTTTAGCAGACTCACCCGTCCATCCGCAACGGGATGAAAGGTAATCCAGTCGCACAAGTCTATAAACTGGAATACCGTTTGCAGCAAATGATAACCATCCGCCCGTTGCCCGACAATCCGCAGCATTAAGTTAAGCTTTGCCGGCGCCGGCCATCTTTCTGCCCAGGCGGCCTGATTAATTTGTTTTTGCGTCATTTAACATCCAATGATCTATGATTAGCTTGACTTTAACCTGCTCATTCGTAACCGTCATTTTGCGCGGCATTGCTTCGTTATTCGTACGCTGCATTTGCTTGAACTCGCTAAGCCACCCCGCCTGTTTAAAACCGGCAGGCGTTTCTTCAAAAGCCTTGGCTGGCTCAGGCAGACCTACCACCCAGTAGCGCAACGAGCGCAATGGCACAAACATGCCCAATTGCTGATTAATAAACTGCTCCGGTTCGGCTGAAGACTCAACCTTGCCATCACCATGATCAACGGTAACAACATGACCCGCCAAATGAATCAGCACCGTGCCCTGCCCCAAGGGTCCGCTCAGCTTTATTTTTTCGACGCCAGGATTGTGATCCCAGCTTATATTGGCCGACCAGGAATCATGCTGTCCCGTTAACGCCAGCCGTCCTTCAAACGACCATTGCTGTAAGTCGTAAAGATGATCTCTGCCCACTCGCGCATAATGAACATCCGGTTCTACCGGCACCAGAGAGCAGGCGGACACCCATAGCACCAGAAAGGTAACGAAAATTAGCTGCGCTTGACCACCGCAACACTTATTTTTCCCCGTTCAATATTCGCCGCTGAAATTCCAGCAGGTATTCATCCTCGGGTGCTTTTTTTATGGCCTCTTTAAATATTTTTTTCGCCTCGGCTTTTCTGCCTAACGTCCACAAAACTTCGGCAAGATGAGCCGCTATCTCATTTTCCTGTTGTTTTGCATAAGCCCGGCGAAGATAATCCAGGGCCTGCTCGTAACGACCCAGTTTAAACTGTAACCAGCCATAACTATCCATGATAACGGCTTCTTCTGGCTTTAGCCTGATAGCCTGCTGAAGATATTTCTCCGCATCGGCATAGCGGTCTTTTTTTTGCAACAAACTGTAGCCTAAAGCATTTAGCGCCTCGGCATCATCCGGCTGCTTGGCTAAGATCTTTTTCAGATCATCCTCCAGCACGTCCAGCCTGCCAACACGCTCAGCCATCAGCGCATGGGAATACAGCAGCTCTTTTTGTTCGGGCGCTTCAAGCAAAGCATCGGTGAGCACGGCGAAGGCTTTTTCGTATTGTTTTTGCTGGCTGAATAATTCAGCCTGTATCAAAGTAAGGCGCAACTTGTGCTTGGGATACTGCTCCTGCAATAAGCGCAAGCGCGAATTGGCTTCCTCAAACTGTTTATTTTTTGCCAGCAAAGAAACCGATGATATTGACGCCTCAAAAACAAACGCACCGTCATTCACCTTATCAAACCAGTCCAGGGCCTTTTCAACATTGCCGCGCTTTTCTTCTATCTTCCCTAAATAAAAGCTCGCCTGATACTGCCACTCGGGCTGCTCCAGCAGATTGTTAAGAATATCTTCGGCTTTGCCATCCCGCTCCAACTGAAGATGGACCAATGCCAGCGCAAACTGACTTTCAGCATCCTGCGGATTTGCCGAAATAATATCCTGATAAACCTTGCCGGCTTGTTCATAGTCCGACATTTTAATTAACACCTGGGCCAACAATTTTTTTATTTTGTCATTGTCCGGATATTTAACCGAGGCATTGGTTAACAACGCTTTTGCTTTCGTGAGATTGCCTGCATAAACTGCAATCTGCGCCTGAAAAATAAGTGCTTTATCCCAGTCCGGCTGCACCTTCATCGCCTGCTCTATCTTGGCCTCGGCCAGCCCAACATTTTTCGTCTGCATGGCTAGCAATGCCTGAACAAAATACACCACCGCCTGATTCGGCTTTTGCAAAGACAAGGCGTCGAGCACATCATAGACAATACCCGTCTTACCTTCTTTTTCGAGCACCGAGACCAGTTCAAGCAACGCCGTTTCAAATCCCGCAGGATCTAATACCAACATGGTTTTTAGATGCTCAATAGCCGCCGGCTTATTGCCAGCTCTCAACGCCGATAATGCGGCAATTTTTCTTGCTGTGATATTGTTGGGCTCCAGCTTCAACCACGATGAAACAGCATCCGCCGTTTTACTGCTGTCCTTCATGTACATCGCAATTTTTGCCGCTCGTTCAGCATAGCGGGGATCTTTTGCCAGCCTGGCTGCTTCCATATAGCCTTCCAGAGCAACGTCATATTGTCCGCGCTGCCCGGCAATCTCTGCAGTCATCAGCAGGTACAGCACATTCGGATCAATCGAGGACTTGTCCTGCGCTTGTGGCTTTTTGTCCTTGGCCTGGAGGTCCTTGACGGGCGGGACTGCTTCTTCCGAAGCGTCTCGCTTATCCGGCGAACCGGCGCAGCCATTAAGCAAAACCAGGGTTAGCACTGAAATTAATCTAAAAATTAACACGCAAACGTCCTATTCATAACTCAATAAATTTTTGTAATAGATTATCAGATAAATCAGTTGTTTCAGACAGCTGATTTATTCCATTTGGATAAAGCCCATACATTTCTTTAGAATACACCAACATAGTTATGGTCATTTGCCAAAAAATTAGCCGTGTGACGTATTGATTGCCACAAAGTTCAAGACTGCCATTAAACCGATATCCCATACAATCCAACTATAACCCTAAATTCTTAAACATCGACACCATGACACTTCTTGCCGTAGGGATTAATTACAATACCGCGCCGGTTTCCATCCGTGAACGCCTGGCATTCCCTGCCGACATTATGCAATCCTCATTAAAGGAGTTATGGCGCCTTAAGGACATCAGCGAAGCTGCCATTCTTTCAACCTGCAACCGCACCGAGTTTTACTGCAAATCAACCACCGCCGACCAGCAAGTCCTGATAGACTGGGTTGCCGAAAGTAAAAAAATTGCTCCGGAAGACTTCGCGCCCTACCTCTACTGCCACACCGATGGCCAGTTAATCCGGCACATGTTTCGAGTGGCTTGCGGCCTGGATTCAATGATTCTGGGCGAACCGCAAATTCTGGGACAAATGAAAACCGCCTATCAGGCCGCTTACCAGGCCGGCACTTTAGGCAAGCAACTGGGCAAACTGTTTCAACACACATTTTCGGCCGCCAAAAAAGTACGCACCGACACCGCGATCGGCTCCAGCCCGGTATCGGTTGCGTTCGCCGCGGTACAACTGGCGCAGCAAATCTTTGACAAACTCAGCGACCAGACCGCGCTGCTGATCGGTGCCGGAGAAACCATCGAATTAACCGCCCGCCACCTGTCCCAGCAAGGCATCGGCCGGCTCATCATCGCCAACCGCACCTATGATAAAGCGCACACTTTAGCGACGCAATTCAACGGTTATGCCATCGCCTTATCGGAATTGCCGATGCACCTGGCGGAAGCGGATATTGTGGTTTCTTCCACGGCCAGTCAACTGCCCATTCTGGGTAAAGGCCGCGTTGAAAGCGCCATTAAAAAACGCAAACACAAACCCATGTTCATGGTTGATCTGGCGGTGCCGCGCGACATTGAAGCGGAAGTTGATCAGCTCAGTGATGTGTATCTGTATACGGTCGATGACCTGCAAAACACCATAGACCAGAACATGAACTCGCGCCGTCAGGCGGCAGAACAGGCTGAAGAAATCATCGACACCCAGGTTGATTATTTTTTGGCCTGGTTACGCTCCCAAGGCGCCCAGTCAACAATACGCGATTATCGTCATCAGGCCGAACAAACCCGTGATGAAGCCTTGCAAAAAGTGCTCATCTTGCTGAGAAATGGCGCATCTCCAGAGGACGCGCTTAATCGGCTTGCACACACCCTGACCAACAAGCTGATTCATACCCCCAGCATCCAAATCCGTGAAGCCGGCGAAAACGAAAGACACGATCTGATAGCCGCTGCCCGCGAAATTTTTAAATTAACAAAATCTCAATGAAACCATCCATACAACACAAACTCGAAAACCTCTGCGAACGCTATGACGAAATCGCTGCCTTGCTCTCAGAACCCGAAGTCCAGAGCAATCAAAACAAATTCCGCTCATTAAGCCAGGAATACGCCCAGATCAATCCACTTGTCGATTGTTACAAAAGATACCAGCAGGCCCTGCAAACGTTGGACTCGGCCAAGGAAATGGCGGGCGACGCCGACCCCGAGTTTCGGGAACTTGCCAAACAAGAGGTGGCCGAGACAGAAACCCTGATTGAAGCGCTGGAACATGAGCTGCAACTGCTCCTGCTGCCCAAAGACCCCAACGATAATCGCAATATTTTTCTGGAAGTACGCGCAGGAACCGGCGGTGATGAAGCCGCAATTTTCTCCGGCGACTTGGCCCGCATGTACCAGCGCTATGCCGAAAGAAAAGGCTGGAAAACGGAAATTATCAGCGAGAGCCACGGCGATCACGGCGGCTATAAGGAAATCATACTGCGCGTTTCCGGGCAGGATGTGTATTCGCAATTAAAATTTGAATCCGGCGCGCACCGGGTGCAGCGTGTACCCGAAACCGAATCCCAGGGCCGCATCCATACTTCAGCCTGCACCATTGCCGTGATGCCTGAAGTTGAAGAAGTGGATGCCATTGACATCAATCCGGCCGATCTGCGCGTGGACACCTTCCGCTCCTCGGGCGCCGGCGGACAGCATATCAACAAGACCGAATCGGCCATTCGCATTACCCACATTCCGACCGGCGTGGTTGTGGAATGCCAGGATGAGCGCTCGCAGCACAAAAACCGTGCTCGCGCCATGTCACTGCTGCAATCCCGCCTGTTATCGGCCGAACAGGAAAAACATCATGCCGAACAATCGGCCACACGCAAATTACAGGTCGGCAGCGGCGATCGCTCCGAGCGCATCCGCACGTACAACTACCCGCAAGGGCGCTTAACCGATCACCGCATCAATTTAACCTTATACAAGCTGGATGACATCATGCAGGGCGGCCTGGAGCAGGTCATTCAGCCTTTGATCAGCGAACATCAGGCCGAACTGCTGACGCAACTGGGCGAAGACTAGACCGCATGCCGAGCATTAAATCCGCGCTGGCGCAAGCCGCCGAGATCCTGGCCGCCGTTTCCGACTCCGCATTACTCGATGCGGAAATCCTGTTGTGCCGGGTGCTCGACAAGGAGCGCTCGCATCTGCGCGCCTGGCCCGACAAACGCCTGCAAGCCGAGCACGCCAGCGCCTTTTGGACCTTGGTTGAAGAACGGCAACAAGGCAAACCCATCGCTTACATCACTTCCAGCCGAGAATTCTGGTCGCGGGAATTTTATGTCACGCCGGACGTACTGATTCCACGCCCCGACACTGAACTGCTCATTGAGCTTAGCTTACAACTACTGCCGGCAGATCAGCCCGCCAGCCTGATGGACCTGGGCACCGGCTCAGGCATTATCGCCATCACCCTGGCCGCGGAACGCCCACAGGCAAACGTTAGCGCCGCTGATTTCAGCCTGGCTGCGCTGGCAATAGCCAAACACAATGCCCTGATGCATCAGCTTTCAGGTATTCGGTTTTATCACAGTGACTGGTTTAACCAAGTGCCTGCCGCCACATTCGATCTGATCATCAGCAACCCGCCCTACATTAGCGAGAACGACAGCCATCTGCAGCAGGGCGATATTCGTTTTGAGCCGCAAAGCGCCTTAGTGGCCGCCCAGCACGGGCTCAGCGATATTCACATCATTGCCGGCCAAGCCCGCAGCCGGCTGAAAAACCAGGGCCACTTACTGATTGAGCATGGCTACAACCAGCAGCAACAGGTGCAAGCGATTTTTACAGAACTTGGTTACGATCAGGTACAAACTTATCATGACTTGTCCGGCCAGCCCCGCGTCACTCACGGACAATGGCATACAGAGCGCCGCTAATTGAAGCCAATACCGCTAAACGGAATAAGAGTGAGTCATGTAGGTGCAAATTCATTCGCACTGTGCGGATAAACCCGCACCTACACCATAATAAAACTTGTGCATGTTATTTTGCACTCATTTCTTAACGTGATTCGCCGCTCGCTTGGGCTCCGCTCAGCCGATGGCTTAACTTAAGGGCATTACCCTTGAACCCTGAACCATGAACCTCTATTTCCTATGAACCAAGAACACATTCAAATCCCCCGCAAAATAACCAACCAGTTGCTGCATCTTGCCCAAATATCGCCTGAAACCGAAGTCTGCGGACTGATCAGCAGCAAGAATGGTGGGGCGAGCCATTGCTACCCTGTCACCAACGTCGCCGAACAACCTGAGCAGCGCTTTCTGCTCGATGCCGCAGAGCAAATTGCGGCCATGGCAGCCATGCGTGAGCAAGGCGAGGAACTGTTCGCCATTTATCACTCGCACCCGAGCGCACCGGCAAACCCCTCCGCGACGGATCTGGAACAGGCCGCCTACCCTGAAGTCCTGTATCTGATCATCTCCTTGAATACCAAGGGTATTTTAGAAATGCGCGGCTTTAGGATTGAAGACAAAAATGCCCGAGAAATACCCTTATCCCTGAGCGAAGATTAGCCCAAAGCAGTATTGCAGTGCGCGCCCGCAAAGAGCTTAGTTTGGGGCGCTTTCGTTCCGATCTGTATTAGCGGCTGAATGTGTTTCCTGTCGAGATGCCGGCATCCGGCAGCGGGTGGCGAATATTTCATTGCTGGCGTGATTTTTCCTGACCAAATACGCCAAAAAATTCGGCAAATGCTTTGATGACATTGATACTGCCGGGCCGGACTATTTACGTCAATAGGCGTGGCCCGGCAGCGTCCGCGAATTGCAGAACGTCATCGAGCGGTCTACCAAGGTTCGCGACTGAAATCGCGCCATTGCAGCCCACTCGCGCCCATCCTGAAGCCGCTACTACTCAAGTTGCGGACGCTGGAAGCTGTGCAGCGCAATATCGAAGCCTTTCCCAGCCGGTGTGTTGGCCTGATAAATGATATGGCACAAGGTGTGTCGCAATGTGTTCCTATGCGCGTGCTCTCACGTTAATAATTTCTCCCCCGTAAATTTTGGTATATAAGCCTGATTGTTTGATCAAATAGGTGCCGGGGAAGACTCGGGGCGCACGAGAGAAACCACCGTCCAGTCCGGCTTGGGCGATATTTCTTTATCTACCGCGAAGAATTCGATAGTGCCATTCGGTTTAATTGCAAATAAAGAGATAGTATTTTGTTGATGGTACTGCAGAAAACTTTGAAAATTATATTGTTCAGTCAAAATAGTTTTGTGGATTTTGGCGCCATTATTGAGCATTTCTTGCAGTCTGTGAAGATTTACATCCATGCCGAACAATAGCCGGCCCTCTTGAGAAAGGGCGAAATCTTGCCGCCCACCAGCAGATGCGTGATTTTCGGTTTGAATAGAATAAACAGCACGGCGTCCGAATTCGGTACGGTAACGCTGGCAGGCAAGCAGGTTTATTTCTGGATGCTCCGATAAAGCCAGCATATGTCCAATACCAATCAGTTCGAGGTGTCGATCCGCATGTTCGGACACGACGTTACCGTAATAGGTCTGGAGTCCCTCCATGCGCGCTGTTCGAATATGCCCCCAGTTTGTATCTGCCAATAAAACATCGAACCCACAGTCGCGTAGGGCTTTTGCGATTTCTCGTGCCAGCACATTGGCTCCGACGATCAAAATACCTTTGGCCTCGGGTTCGCCGACACCAAGCCGGAGCGCAATAAAGCGTGCCGTGAGACTTTGGAGTACAACCGTGCCGATAATGACCATGAACGTCAGGGGAACCAGCAATTCTGCTTGCATATATTCAAGGGTCGTCAACGCAATCTGCGTATGGGTGTCCATTACTTTTTCCGCCTCAAGGCCATGCTCTTGAAGGCGAACGGCGAATACCGCTGCAGTGGCCGCCGCAACGATTCCGCGCGGGGCTATCCAGGCGATCAGGAGCCTTTCGTTCAAATTAACAGGGGTGCCCCAAGTCGCGAGCAATACCTTCACCGGTCTGGCAATAAATTGGATTACCAGAAATATCCCCGCTGCTTGCCAGCCCAACTCAAGAAAGCGAGGGAAATTGATCCTAGCAGCAAGTATGATAAATAGTCCTGAAATAAGCAGGATACTGAGACTTTCCTTGAAGTTAAGAATATCTTCCATCGGCACCCGCTTCATATTGGCCAGCCATATCCCCATCACCGTCACTGCCAGCAATCCGGATTCATGCTGTACCGCATCGGCAATGGAGAAGACACCAAAAACTAGCGCCAAAGCGGTAATATTATGAAGAAATTCGGGCAACCAATGATTGCGGATGAGCTGTCCGAATCCATAACCTGCCATACCGCCTATTAATGAGCTGAGAAATAGGGTCTGGCAAAACGTGATAACAGTCTGTCCAAAGGCGCCACTATCGGCTTCCGAAATAATGAACTGAAAGACAAGCACCCCGAGCAGGGCGCCGATGGGATCGATCACGATACCCTCCCATCGCAGTATGTTCGCCACCTTGGCCGTGGGTCGTACTGTACGTAACATGGGCACGACCACGGTGGGACCGGTAACGACAGTGATCGCACCAAAAAGAAGAGACAGCTTCCAGGAAAAATCCAGCAGCCAATGGGTAGAAAAAGAGATGATGCCCCAGGTAACTAGCACACCGGTGGTGACCAGGCGCCGAACAACTGTTTGTAAGCCTTGGACATCCCTGAACTTGAGCGTCAGACTGCCCTCGAATAGGATGACTGCCACCGAAAGAGAGATGATTGGGAACAATAATTGGCCAAAAGCTTGATCCGGTTTCAGCCATCCTAAAACAGGTCCTGCAACAATGCCCGCCATCAACAAAAACAGGATGGCCGGCAGTTTTACGCGCCAGGCAATCCATTGACAGACAATACCTAACAGGCCAATACCGGCAAGGGCAAAAATAACGTCGTCATGCATGTAATTTGAAAACTCCCGTTGGATGAATAATTATCTATGACTTGTGATTAAAAGCAGGCTTTTTCTGGGCCAGTGCAACAATCGCTGGAATTCAATATATATCACTTCGGTTGCGATGCTTACGGCGATTTCCGCAGGCGTATGGCTCTGTATAGGGAGGCCGGTAGCGCCTCGGATGCGATTTACGGCATCAGGCGGAAGGCGTTTGCCGAGGATTTCTTTAAGATGTTCGATTTTTTTGCGGCTACCTAATACACCTAAGCCAGGTAGGGTAGGGTTGGGTACGCTGCGCGTACCTCAAAGCTAACGTATCATATCACGATCTCAAATATCCGCTTTGCCGTGCCAATCTCGTCCACTATGCAGCATCCGTAGCGTAACTTATATTTTTTGTTACATTCCGGTGTTTCGCTTATGTCTCATTTTCGGCGCGCTTATGTTCCGGGGGGGTTCCTTCTTTTCACTTTGGTAACGGAACGACACACCCTGAATCTTGGTGCGGATACCTTCCGCGTTTTCTTCCATTCGCGAATGCCGACAACGTTATTCGGCACGTTGGGGATGGCTCAAAATGGAATTGACCAGGGCGTAACTGGCTGCCTGGCAACAAATAGTCGGCAAAGCACTCACCAAAATATGTAAAGGAACTGTTCATTGGCTTTCATGCCTGACTGAGTTTTACTTAGGCGGCGGCGCAGCGGCGGTATTGTCTGTAACATGTGCCAGCCAGCTGTATACGCGTTTAACCAGCAAACCTTCATCATGCAGGTATAAAGGACCTTCATCATCGATTTTAACCTGTCTGTAGCCGCTGTTTTCTTTCGCCGCCACGCGCCGGTCGCGGGCGCTTTCCACCACGTCAGGCACATCCCGCGCGCCATAAATATCGAGCATGGGGGTTTTGATTTTCTTGATAAGCTCCAGCGTTTGCGCCGTTTTACTATCCGTATCAGGCACCGGTAAACTGATGGTTACCAGGGCTTTAATGTCGGGCATCGGCTGATTCAAGGCAGAAACCGCCATCAAGCCGCCTAAGCCATAGCCGGCCAGGACTATAGTCTGAGCGCCGTTTTGCTTGAGATATTGGATACCGGCATCGATACGCGCCCGGGCGTCTGGAAACAGGGGGTAATATTCATCTTTATCTGCGCCGATTTCCCTGAGCGGCATCTGTAATGCCAGCGTAGTCCAGCCATGCTCGGGCAAGACGGTTCTGAACTGATGAATCAACGGTTGCTGATCAGGATGCCCGCCGCTATCGTGCACAATAATTACCGCGCCCTGGGCGGCTAGCTTTTCGGTTTCGGTGTAGATCGCAAGAAACTTCCGGCTTGCCGCTTCCAGCCACACGCTCTTGCCTATAATCAGGGTTTTGCTGATCTCATCAGCAAAATCCGCTTCGCGTTTGCCGTCACTCGCCAGACTGTCTATGCTCATGAACAAGCAAACTGCAAAAATCATCAGCGCCGGTTTGTTTTTTTGCATCATGTTGTTCTGCAATAGCTGCTGCCTTTGTAATATTTAGAAAAAGGCCGCAATAGCGCCCAATGTCGATAGCCTAAACAGTCGCGGCTAAAGCCCCCCTGGGGCCTTGTCCAAAAACCACAAGTTGTTAAGTGACTTCCGGTTTTCGATCAAGTGTAATCAAACTTAGTCTTTTGTAAAACTTATTCCATAATGGCTTAAGGGTGGCAATTTGCCACAGGGCAGACAAAAACGGTTTTAATATGCTACACGACAGCTCAATAAAACCTCCTATTCAGCCATGAACGTCAAACCTTATCATTTAGCAATCCGCGATATGCAGTGCGTTGATTGCGAAAATAAAAACGAATGTGATGAGCTGGCAGCAAAATCAGGATACTGCTTTGCAGCCACGGGACTATCAGGTTATTTATACGGAAGCTGAAAAACAGGCCTATCTGCCGCCAGAATATACGCTACAAAAAAACGTGCCGGTTAAATGGATTATCAACGTCAAGGATTAACGCTTCTTACGCTTTGTATTTTAAGGTTTGCAGCAGCAGATTGACGCTAAAGGCAATCAGCAGCAGCAGGAGACCCAAGGCCAAGCCCAGTTCAAAATCGCCTTTACTGGTTTCCAAAGCAATGGCGGTGGTCATGGTTCTTGTTGAACCCTGAATATTACCACCCAGCATCATGGCGGCACCGACTTCACCAATGGCTCTGCCAAAGCCGGTAATAACGCCTGCCAGTATGACAAGCCGCAGTTCACTCAGGATGAGGAGGATTTGCTGGTGGGTTCTTGCACCGAGCATTTTCAAAGTGGGCAGCAACCGCTGGTCGGCGGATTGCACGGCCAGCAAGGTCATATTCATAATAATGGGCAGAATCAGACAGGCTTCACCCAGGATCACGGCGGTTGGCGTGTACAACAGGCCCCATTCTCCCAAAGGACCTTTTCGGCTGAGCAAGCCGTAAAAAATCAGACCAATCATCACGGTGGGCATAGCCATCAAGGTATTCAGTATTTGCTGCAACAGGCGTTTACCGGGAAATTCGCCGATGGCCGCCCAAATTCCCAAGACAACGCCAAGCATTGAGGCAAAAAAAGTCGCTATCAGCGATATTTTTACTGACGTCCAGACTATTTCATAAACCTTGGCATCGAACTGAAGAACCAGCTTTAGGGCTGCCGACAATGCATCAGAAAAATAATTCATGTCTGACGGCGCCAGTGCCCCGACTTGCCGCCGTCTTTCTCCAGTAATTGCACCGATTGGATCACCATGCCACGATCTACGGCTTTGCACATATCGTAGATGGTCAGCAGCGCAATGTGGGTAGCGGTCAAGGCCTCCATTTCCACGCCGGTCTGGCCGCTGGTTTTTACCGTAGTCAGGCAGCGCACCCGGTTATGCTCGGATTCTGCGTTTAGCTTGATGTCGACATGAGTAATGGGCAAGGGATGGCAAAGCGGAATCAGGTCTGCGGTTTTTTTGCTAGCCATGATGCCTGCTATTCTGGCGATGGCCAGCACGTCGCCTTTTTTGTGCCCGCCGTCGATGATCAGTTTAAGCGTTTCCGCTTGCATCTCAATATAGCCTTGGGCTACGGCAGTGCGCTGAGTGACGGCTTTTTCGCCGACATCGACCATGTGAGCTTCGCCGGATTGATTAAAATGGGTAAGTTTGGACATTTTTGGCTAGAATTACCGATGCAAGTGTTGTCTTATTATGTATTCTTTTTGTGATCGGGTGAATGTCTATGTCAATTAAAATAGTTTATTTTGCGAGTCTGAAGGAAAGCCTGGGGCGCGCGGACGACGAACTCGCACTTTCAGGCTTGGCGACGGTGAATGATATTTGGTCGCTTGCCAATCCGGGCAAATCGCTGCCTGCCCATATTTTGGCAGCTGTTAATATGGAATATGTTCAACGCGATAGCGCGGTCGAGGATGGCGACGTTGTTGCTTTTTTCCCGCCGGTAACTGGCGGCTGAAAATGACAATACGCATTTGTATCGATGCTTTTGACCCCTGGCAGGAAATTCAGCAGTATCAACAGGCGGCAATGCACATGGCCGGAAAATTTGGCGCGGCCAGTGTGTTTATCGGCACGATGCGTGACTTTAATCAGGGTGATGCTGTTCAAGGCATGACCCTGGAACATTATCCCGGCATGACTGAAAAGCAACTGGAAAAAATTGTGCTCGAAGCGCAGCAACAGTGGCCCCTGCTAGATGCCTTGGTCGTGCATCGGGTGGGCGATATTTTGCCCGATGAGCCGATTGTGCTGGTGGCCGTGTGGACCGCTCATCGCGGTGACGCCTTTGATGCCTCCCGCTACATCATGGAAGCGTTAAAATCGAAAGCGCCATTCTGGAAAAAGGAACTGTTAAAATCCGCTGCTGAACGCTGGGTCGACGCCAACACCGGCGGCTATCAAGGATAACAGCCTGTCTTCAGCGCTCGCCCCGGGAATTTATTGTTAATCTCGAACTTCGGTGACTACAACATCAAGACCGTTTTGTTTCAAGCGTGTCTTGATGGTGCTGATACTGCTCATTTGGGCATAAGGCCCCAGTTTGACGCGATACCAGGTGGCGCTGCCCACTTTTGCCTTTTCCACGCGTGACTCAAACCCCATTAATGCCAGCTTGGCTCTTACTGCGTCGGCTTGTTTAAATTCCTTAAAAGAGCCGGCCTGGACACTATATTTGGTTGTTTTAACCGCACCCAAGCGCTCCTCCCGGGCACGCGTTTTAATCTCATAATCCGGCACGACCACTTCTTTTTCAGGCAGGATGGTATAGAAGTCAAACTGGGGCCGCGGATCTTCAGTCCCTGCTTCAGGTTTTTGCTTTTGTTGGGTTAGTTTGGTATTTTTTGGTTCTGTCTTTGTCTTGACCGGCTTGGCTATCGCTAGCGGCTGCAATTGAGCAGGTGTGACGGCTTGTTTTGAGCCTGTCCCGCGCAGATATACCAAAAAGACTACAAAGGCGATAATCAGTGCGGTAATCAGCATCCATCTCAATATTCCCACGCTGCTATCATGCCGGCTGGGTTTATGGCTGTGATAAACGGGCTGTTTGTTCTGTGCTCTATATTTGTAGTCTCTGGCCATTGTTTTACATTGCTTCAGGCGTATTGATATGCAACAAACCCAATCCATTGGCTAATACTTGTTTTACTGCGCAAATCAGACTAAGACGTGCATCGCGGATCTCGGCATTTTCGACCAGAAACTGATGGGCATTATAATAAGTATGCAGCTCCTGTGCTAACTCGCGCAGATAGTGGATCAACAAATGCGGCTCATGCTGCAGCGCGGCTCTTTCGAGCGTTTCAGGATAACGCGTCAAAGTCCCAACCAGGTTGATTTCATGGTCTTCCGTCAATTTATCCAGGCTTTCCATTCCCAGCAGCAAGTCCCTTTCCCAGCCTTTTTCATCGAGCTGGCGCAAGACACTGCAAATTCTGGCATAGGCATACTGGACGTAAAACACTGGATTTTCATTGGTTTTTGAGGTTGCCAGTTTCAGATCAAAATCCATATGCTGCTCTGAACGGCGCATCACGTAAAAAAACCGCGCCGCATCTTTACCGACTTCATTCCGCAATTGCCGCAGGGTGACAAACTCACCGGAGCGCGTGGACATCTGCACCCGCTCTTCACCGCGGTATAGCACGGCAAACTGCACCAGCAATATTTTTAACCGGCTTTCGTCGGCACCCAAGGCCTGCATGGCTGCTCTGACCCGGGGTATGTAGCCGTGGTGATCGGCGCCCCAGATATTAATGATCTGATCAAAGCCTCGATCCAGCTTGTTCATGTGATAGGCAATATCCGATGCAAAATAAGTGAGCTGCCCATTATCGCGGATCACTACTCGGTCTTTTTCATCACCCAGCTTGGCGGATGCAAACCAGGTAGCCCCGTCCTGTTCGTACAAGTGGCCGCTAGCGCGTAAACGTGCCAAGGTTTTTTGCACCGAACCATCGTCCAGCAACTGCCGCTCGGAGAACCATTGCTGATAATTAACACCGAATTCTTGCAGATCAAGCCTGATATCCTCAAGAATGGTATCCAGCCCCATCTGAAAGAAATCCCGGTACAGAGCAGAACCCAGCAGTGTCTTGGCGCGGGCTATCAGCGCATCAATATGAGCTTCCTTATCGCCGCCTTGCGGCTCATCTTCCGGGATGTCTTCCAGCACCAGCTCTATCGGCCGGCGGTATTCATTCTCGGCGCTTTTATGGATGTTCCAGGCAATTTCACGCACATATTCACCGCGATAGCCATTGCTTGGAAAATGCATCACCTCACCGCATTCCTCCAGATATCTCAACCAGATACTGGTAGCGAGTATATCCATCTGCCGGCCGGCATCATTAACGTAATATTCACGATGCACATCAAAGCCGACCGCTGCCAATAAATCGGCCACCACCGAACCGTATGCAGCGCCACGGCCATGCCCCACATGCAAAGGACCAGTCGGATTAGCCGACACAAACTCAACCTGAACTTTTTTGCCGGCACCGGCCTGGCTTAAGCCAAAGTACTGGCCTTCGCTATGGATCTGTTTGATAATCTGATATTGGGCTTTGCGGTCGATAAAAAAATTGATAAATCCCGGCCCGGCCAGTTCAACTTTAATAACAGCCTTGTCCAGTGGCAGAGCGGCAACAATTTTTTCCGCCATGGCCCGGGGACTTAAACCCGCCGGCTTGGCCAAAATGAGCGCCAAATTTGATGCAAAATCCCCGTGCTGAGGGTCTCGAGCCCGTTCGACGGTAATGTTCGGGCGCATTTCCTGTCCGATAACTCCGTCTGCCCTGAGGGTTTCAAGCGCTTGCTGGATAAGTTCCTGTATTTTTTGTTTCATTGCTTCACTGCGGAATTTTGATCAGATAAACAGCCGGACATTATCCATGAAAAATAATCGATTATCCATTTAAACGAAAGGCTGCCAAACATGTCTCCGGCAAAATGAGCCACCCTGTGTTTTTCAACGGGACAACTTATTGGCTTCTGCAGCTTTATTATAGTCAACTCCGACACTTACAATAAAACTGGTTGCTTCTTCAATATTCATGTCTGATTTGACTACTTTTTCTTTATCCACAATGACAGTAAATCCGGAGGTGGGGTTGGGTGAAGTCGGCACAAAAAGAATGTACTTGTCCTCGTGCCTGTTGGTGACATAGGCGGGCACCCAAACACCGTCTTTGGGATATTCAACGTAAACCACTTCCTTGGCGATTCTCTGTTCATGTGATGAAAACATGTTGATCAGTTTTTTCATTACCCGGTAAACCGTGTTCAACAAGGGAATCTTTCCGATAACGTGATCAAAGCCGGCAATGACCCAAAAGCGGCCTTCCTTGGCGATTTTATGGCCTATCGTTACCAGAATGATAAAACTGACCGCAAAAAACAGCATGGTATAGAGGTAATTATCCGAATAACCGTAAACCATTTGAAACAAATCAGAAACCCGGTCTCGTACGAAAATGATGATCTGTAAAACAATAACGATAGGAATTACCGCCAGAATTCCGATCAGACAATAATTCATCAGCCGTTTGGTCAATTCTTTCATTTTATTTCTCCGTTACTTTATTAGGGGGGGCGTGGATGCCATCTTTGTAATTGTTAGGGATTTTAGTAAAGAGACATCAAAGCAGGTATGTACTTTCCGCAAGCTAGTGACAAACCCGAGCAACCGGAAAATGGCAACTGAAACAACTGCCCTTGCCCAGTTCGCTGTCAATATTCAAGCGTGCATCATGTCGCATCAGCACATGCTTGACAATAGCCAACCCCAGGCCGGTACCGTTTACCTTCGGGGTACGTTTGACCTCTACGCGGTAAAAGCGCTCGGTAACCCGCGGAATATCCTTGGCGGCTATGCCTTCGCCCTGATCTTTCACCGCCAGCACTATGGCGTCTTGGCTCCGGTACCAGCGCACGGTTACCAGGGAATTTTCCGGTGAATACTTGAGCGCATTGCCGAGCAAATTGGTGAAGGCGCTGCGCAACTCCTGCTCATCACCATTAATATGAGCATCTGTTTCCAGCGTTAATTCGATTCTTCGTGCCGCCTGTTTCAGGGTATCGCCTTCCTTGCAAATCTGGCTTAACAAATCGGGCACATCGACGCACTGCGGCTTTTTCTGCTGGGTTTCCAGACGCGTCAACAATAACAGATCATCAACCAAATGCTGCATCCTCTCGGTCTGATCCTGCATTTGCTGGAAAGATTGGCTTAATAGCGGCGACTGCCCGTCATCCATGTCCTGCAAGGTTTCCAGATAACCTTTTAATACCGTCAACGGGGTTCTAAGCTCATGCGAAACGTTGGCTACAAAATCCTTGCGCATGCGTTCCATTCTTTTGAGTTGCGTCACATCCTGAGCCAGCAGCAAGCGCAAACCAGCGCCGTAAGAGACAATGCGCACAGCCAGGGTAATCCCGCTATCGACAGGCGAAGGCACAATCACCGCCTCCTGATAATTGCCGGATCTAAGATAACGGATGAATTCTGGAAAACGAATCAGGTTGGGAATACGCTGGCCCTTATCCGATTGCTGCAAACCCAGCACTTCCCTGGCCGCCTTGTTTGTCCACTCAATTTCATCGTGGCCGCCCAGCACAACTGCCGCATCCGGCAAGGCTTCTGTTGACTTGCGGAATTGGTCAATCATTTTGCTGAGCTTCTTCTTGCGGCGCTTATCGTTCTTCTTGATGCGGTACACATGGTAATAAATTTCTTCCCAAATGCCCGTGGTTTCAGGATATGTCTTCTTGCCTCCGGTCTGTATCCACTTTTCAAACCGGCCAATCTGAAATAACTGCCAAATTAGCAAGCCCAGTGTCAGCAAGAACAGAAAAAACAAAATGTGCCCGCTCATCCAGCCTGTAATCAAGGCCACCATAAGCAGCAGCAGGGTAATACCTATCTCTTTTTGCCAAACTCCCATACAACCTAATCCATCAGTGAAAATCTGTAACCAAAGCCGCGAACCGTCTGCACTAAGTCCTCTTTGCCGTACTCACCGAGAATTTTTCTTAAACGCCGGATATGCACATCCACCGTGCGTTCCTCAATATAGACACTGCGCCCCCACACCTGATCCAGCAGTTGTGTCCGGTTATAGACCTTATCGGGATGGGTCATGAAAAATTGCATCAAGCGAAACTCGGTCGGACTCACATCCAGCTGCCGCTCACCGATACTAAGCCGGTGCTGCTCGGTATCGAGTACCAAATCACCCAATACAATTTGCGCAAGCCCTTGCATTTTGCCGCTTCTGCGCAATACGGCACGAATCCGCGCCACCAGTTCTTTGGGAGAGAACGGCTTGGTCATATAGTCATCGGCGCCTATTTCCAGGCCTTTGACCTTATCTTCTTCCTCACCGCGCGCCGTCAACAGGATTATCGGTAGTTCCCGGTAACTTTGCTCTTTCTTCAAGCGTCTGGCCCATTCGGCACCGCTGATACCCGGCAACATCCAGTCCAGCAGGATCAAATCCGGCAGATTTTCATGAACGATTTTCTGCGCATCTTCCGCATCAGCAGCGGCGATTGCGCTAAAACCCGCCTGCTCCAGCACCATCATCAGCATGGCTCTGATAGCATCTTCATCTTCGACAACCAGGATAGTAAGCTTAGTCATAATTAAATTTTTTAGCGAATAATACAACTGGGTATTGTAACCGGCCGCATATGACTCTTTTATGACAGGAAGTAGACATTGGCGCCATTTAAGAAAGTTAATGTCCCTACTGCTAAGTCAAAACCGGCTGATGAAACACACCGCGGGGCGCGTGATCAAACAGGGCGTTGCACTCTGCCTCTAAAATGCCGCCGATAATCCGGCTGTTACGAAAAGAGGTTTGCGCAATCACTTCAACGGCGCGTATGTTAATTTGCCACCAGTTGTGTTTTTGCAAATACGGGATAGAGGTTCCATAGTAAACCGTCTTAATGCCGGCCCATTCAATAGCGCCTTGACACATCGGACAAGGCTCCGCAGTTGTGTACAAATCCAATTCACGCCAATCGGCCAGGTGATGGCGTGTTGCGCATTGGTTAATGGCGACCATCTCGCCGTGCAGGGTTGGATTGATCGCCGACTGATTAAAGCCTTCCGCGATTATCTCGCCGGATGAACGCCGCACAATAACCGCGCCAAAAGGAAACTCGGGCACTTGTAAAGCCAGCTCAATGGCTCTGCGCATATAGTCTTCAGTATTCATCAATAATCCCGTTGAAACATTACAGTGTTTGATTATCCAGCATTAAACCCGGGCGTTAAGCACTGGACAATCCTTCTTTTTAAAGCTATTTTAATCCGAAAAACTTCCCTGTTGCTGCTTATGTCCACAATGAAACAAACAGCTCCTCCCTGACAAAATGAACGTCACTCCGAAAAGCTTTAAATCCTTGCTCTTCGTATTCGAGCCGAAACACTATTAGTCCGGCTGAAAACGGCAACATCGACATAACCGATAGATCAATTGTTCAGGGGATTGTAGGTGATTTCTCGCAGTAATCTAAAATTCATCATCGGCTTAAGCCTAATCGGTCTGCTGATTTTATTCCCCGACCTCGTGCTTTGGCTGTACCACTCACTGCTCGAGCTCGGCCTTATCTTATTCGAGTTGCTTGAAGAGGCGCTAGACATCATCATCGAGACACTTTTCGGCACCGGTCTCCATGAAACTCAAATCATCGTTTTTTATATCATTATGGCCATTGGCCTATTGGGCCTGTACAAGCTAATTCGAACCGTTCCGCGCTGGTATCACACCACTACGCAAAGGCTTGTTAACTTTTATTCAGCCGAAATCGCCGCCTGGCAGCAGCTGTCTTTATTCGAAAAAATAAAATGGCTAACAATATTGATGGCAGGGCTTTACGGCTTATCTTTTTTGCTATTTTAAAAAAATCTGCGTATTGCGCTAGTTGGAAAATTTTCTTGCAACTGCAGCCTTGTTCGGATTAAATTCATACCGCCACAACTTAATAAGGCGATGATCTTATATAAAAGCTCATTAGCTTGATAAAAACTATTTGTAACTATTCAGCGTTTTTTCTCAAAAAAAGCTAGATTTTGCTGTCATTTCGACCATCGGGAGAAATCTATTAAGCGCTGGAATATCGGTGAGTCTTAAGATTCCTCGCTTTGCTCGGAATGACAAACTGCGCTGAATAGTTACATCTTTTTTAAAACCATCTGTTCCCAAATAACAACAACGAAGGAAATTGATTATGAGTATATTGCAAGAATTTAAAGAATTTGCCGTCAAAGGCAATGTTGTGGACATGGCGGTGGGTATCATCGTCGGTGCGGCTTTCGGCAAAATTGTGTCATCTTTCGTGGCTGATGTCATCATGCCGCCCATCGGCTTCCTGGTCGGCGGAGTAGATTTTTCCGATCTCGCCATTACCCTCAAAGAGGCCGTCGATAAAACCCCGGCCGTAACCCTGAATTATGGCAATTTCATTCAGTCCGTCGTTGACTTTACCATTGTTGCATTTGCCATTTTTATGGCGATAAAATTTCTCAACAGCCTGAAGAGAAAAGAAGAACCTGCACCGGCTGCAGAGCCCGCCCCCTCGAAAGAAGAACTACTCCTGACCGAAATCCGCGATTTACTCAAAGAGAAAAAATAATCAAGCCCTTGGCAGCGAAATAGACTGCGCTGTCGACAACTAAAGCCGGGATTTGCGCGCATTGCAAAATCCCGGTGCATGCCCTGGCAAGGTTAGCCTCACTGAATACAACAAATAGCCCGCCTCTCGCCGATGGGCATGAGTTGTCACTATTCGCAGCCATAAAAGCTGATGCGGATTTTATAATGCAAACCACTCGCTCGTTTTTTGGTTTTTCACCGATCATGCGCGATAAAAAACCGCAGGGAAGCCGTTTGTGCAGGCCCGCACAGCAGCCTCCCCAAACGCTATTTCTTCAAAAATCTCATAACATTTTCGTCAACATCCACCTTGATGACGTCGCCCGCAGCAAACCTGCCAGCCAGAATTTCCTGCGCCAAGGGATTTTCAAGTTGCTGCTGAATAGCGCGTTTCAAAGGCCTTGCGCCATAGACCGGATCAAAACCGGCCTCACCGAGTTTATCCAATGCCGCCTCGCTTATTTCAAAGCCGATTTCACGATCCTGCAAGCGCTTGCGCAACTGTTCAATCTGAATGACGGAAATAGCCCTGATCTGGCCGCGGCCCAAGGGATGAAATACCACCGACTCATCCAGACGATTGATGAATTCGGGCCTGAAATGCAAACCGACGATCTCCATAACCGCTGCCTTCATCTCGGCATAATGCGTTTCGCCCGCCAATTCCTGAATACGATCGGAACCCAGATTCGAGGTCATCACGATCACGGTATTTCTAAAATCAACAGTCCGGCCCTGGCCATCGGTTAAACGGCCATCATCGAGCACCTGCAGCAACACGTTAAAGACATCAGGATGCGCTTTCTCGACTTCATCCAGCAAAATCACCGAGTAGGGTTTGCGCCGGACCGCTTCGGTCAAATAGCCGCCTTCTTCATAGCCGACATAGCCCGGAGGCGCACCTATCAGACGGGCGACGGAATGTTTTTCCATAAATTCCGACATATCGATGCGCACCATGGCATCCTGGGTATCGAACAGAAATTCGGCCAGCGCCTTGCACAGTTCGGTTTTGCCGACGCCGGTAGGGCCCAGAAACAAAAATGAACCGCTGGGGCGGTTGGGATCGGATAATCCGGCCCGGGCCCGGCGGATGGCATTACTGACCGCCGTCAACGCTTCTTCCTGGCCGATCACGCGCTTGGCCAGGGCCTCTTCCATATGCAGCAGTTTGTCGCGCTCGCCTTCCAGCATCTTGGAAACCGGTATGCCGGTCCATTTTGACACCACTTCGGCGATTTCTTCTTCGGTCACCTTGTTGCGCAACAGGGTCATTTTCTGCGTTCCCGCCTGCGCCGCCTGATTCAGTTGTTTTTCCAGCGCCGGAATAATACCGTACTGCAATTCCGACATGCGCGTTAAATCACTGGCACGGCTGGCGGCTTCGAGCTCTATTCGAGACTGGTCCAGCTTTTCCTTGATCGATGCGGTGCCCTGTAAGGCCAGTTTTTCGGCTTTCCAGATTTCTTCCAGATCGGAATAGTCTTTTTCCACATCGGCTATCTCCTCTTGCAGCATTTCCAGACGTTTTTTGGAGGCGGCGTCGGATTCTTTTTTCAGCGCTTCCCGTTCAATTTTTAATTGAATCAGCCGCCGGTCCAGCTTGTCCATCTCTTCCGGTTTGGAATCGATTTCCATGCGTATACGGCTGGCCGCCTCGTCGATCAAATCAATGGCCTTGTCCGGCAACTGCCGGTCGGCAATGTAGCGGTAAGATAAAGTTGCAGCGGCAACAATGGCCGGATCGGTAATATCGACGCCATGATGCACTTCGTATTTTTCCTTTAAACCGCGCAAGATGGCGATTGTATCTTCAACGGAAGGTTCATCGACCAAGACTTTCTGAAAACGCCTTTCCAGAGCGGCATCTTTTTCGACGTATTTGCGGTATTCATCCAGCGTGGTCGCGCCGACGCAATGCAGCTCACCGCGCGCCAGCGCCGGTTTCAACATATTGCCGGCATCCATAGAACCTTCGGCCTTGCCGGCGCCGACCATGGTATGCAATTCGTCGATAAACAGAATCACCTGCCCTTCCTGCTTGGCCAGATCATTCAAAACCGCTTTCAGACGTTCTTCAAACTCACCACGAAACTTGGAACCGGCGATCAGCGCCGCCATATCCAGCGCCAGCACCTGTTTGCCTTTAATGCCCTCAGGCACCTCACCATTAACGATGCGCTGCGCCAGGCCTTCAACAATCGCCGTTTTACCGACGCCGGGCTCACCGATCAGCACCGGATTGTTTTTGGTGCGGCGCTGCAACACCTGTATGGTGCGTCGGATTTCATCATCGCGGCCAATGACCGGATCGAGCTTGCCCGCCTCTGCGCGCTCGGTGATGTTAATCGTGTATTTTTTCAGCGCCTGACGCTGATCTTCGGCATTGGCATCATCGACAGGCTGACCGCCGCGCATGGCGTCAATTGCTTTTTCCACGGTTTGTTTGCTGATACCGGCTTTTATCAGCCTATCCTGCAACAGGCCTTTTTCCTCGAAAATGGCCAGTAAAAACAGTTCACTGGAAATAAAACTGTCGTGTCGCTTTTGCGCCAGTTTGTCGGTTATATTGAGCAGGCGGTTTAATTCGTTGGAAATCTGCACATCACCACCGGAACCACTGACAGTGGCGATGCGCTCCAGCTCTTTAACCAGCTCTGCCCGCAAAGCATGGGTGTTGACGCCCATTTGAGTCAGTAAGGGTTTGATGCTGCCGCCGTCCTGATCCAGCAAGGCCAGCAGCACATGCACCGGCTCTATAAACTGGTGGTCCTTACCCAGAGCCAGGCTTTGGGCATCGGCCAAAGCCATTTGAAACTTGCTGGTTAATTTATCCATGCGCATATTGAGTACCTCAGTAATGAATTTTTAGATTATGACTGACATGGGGCATAATCTGCTGCTTTTCAAGTAAGCCTATCCCAGGATTGTTGGCCACGGCCGCCGCTTACTCTTTCCAGCGGTAATGGCTCTCGCGGTGCATCGGGCACGGTTACTCTGCCGCTCACTGTGACTAACCCGGCGACTGTATTGCCTTCAATGCTTACTGATCCGAAAGTACGAAATTTGCCTGGCAAGGCACTTCAGTCATGGCGTCATCATGCTGCTTTCATATACAATCTTTTTGTATTCTAAGGAGATTGAATGTCTATTCACAAAAATCATTTCGTTAAACAATTACTCAACAGCTTCCTGGACCTGCTGCCAATATTGTTTGTTGTGCTGGTTTTTCAGATTCTCATTATTCGCCAGCCCATTCCCGATGTCGCCAATTTAATCACCGGCACCGTCTTTGTTATTCTGGGACTTACCTTGTTTATTCAGGGACTTGAGCAAAGCCTGTTTCCTCTGGGCGAGGCGATGGCTTACTCCTTTGCCCGCAAAGGCAGTCTGTTCTGGTTGTTGCTGTTTGCTTTTTGTCTAGGCTTTGGCACGACGGTAGCGGAACCTGCGCTTATCGCTGTGGCCGATGAAGCCGCTACTATCGCCAGCAAAGGCGATATCATTGCACAAACCCAATCGGCCAGAAACAACTATGCCCTGGGACTACGCATTACGGTGGCACTGTCGGTCGGCTTTGCCATTTTAGTCGGCGTGTTAAGAATCATCCGCGGCTGGCCTTTGCATAATTTGATTATCGTCGGCTATGGCTGCGTCATTCTCATAACACCGTTTGCACCGGAGGACATCATCGGCATTGCCTATGACTCAGGCGGAGTGACGACATCGACCATTACCGTGCCCCTGGTAACGGCGCTCGGTGTGGGCCTGGCTACAGCCATTAAAGGCCGCAATCCGATGATTGACGGCTTTGGTCTGATCGCTTTCGCCTCGTTAACGCCGATAATTTTTGTGATGGCTTTCGGAATAATCCGATGATCGAATGGCTCCATCAATTCGGACAGACGCTTCTGGCGACCGGGCGCGATGTATTGCCCATTGCCGCTATTATCATCGGCTTCCAGCTGCTGGTCATTCGCAAACCGTTAGCCCACCCGAAAAAAACGCTAACCGGTTTTCTGTATGTTTTATTCGGCATTGCCTTCTTTTTGCAGGGCCTGGACATGGCGCTGTTCCCACTTGGAAAACTGATGGCATTCCAGCTAACTACGCCTGAGTTTCTTGGCATTACTCCGGGGCAGACCGCCAGTTGGCATTCTTATTTCTGGATTTATATATTTGCGGCCGGCATTGGTTTTGCCACTACATTAGCCGAACCTTCGCTGCTTGCAGTCGCCATCAAAGCCGAACAGATTTCAGGCGGTAGCATAAATGCCTGGGGACTCCGAATAGCCGTGTCTATTGGTGTTGCCATCGGTATTGCACTGGGCGCATTCAGAATAGTCAGCGGAATTGATCTGTATTTTTTTATAATCACAGGCTATGTCATTGTTATTATACAAACCCTGTTTGCGCCCAGGATGATTATTGCCCTGGCTTATGATTCCGGCGGTGTTACCACATCGACCGTGACCGTGCCGCTGGTCACGGCATTAGGATTGGGCCTGGCCTCAGCAGTGCCGGACAGAAATCCATTGTTGGACGGTTTTGGCCTGATTGCCTTTGCCAGTCTGTTTCCTATCATGACGGTTTTAAGCTATGCGCAATTTGCGCAATGGCGCAACAAAGCCCGTCTCCCATCCAAACCCTGAGGAACCTCATGCACTTCAAATTAATTATTGTGTTTGTCGAAGATGATAAAACTGACCTAGTACTTGATACCGCCCGCGAACAAGGCGCTAAAGGTGCAACTGTGATCAATCATGCCCGCGGAGAGGGTCTTAAACAATCAAAAACTTTTTTTGGCCTGAACCTGGAAAACCCGAGAGATGTGCTGCTGTTGCTGGTCGAGGAACATCTCAGCCGGCATATTCTGGAGCAAATAGCCAAAGTTGCTGAATTTGACAGCAAGCCGGGTACCGGTATCGCTTTTAAGATTGATGTAGAAGACGCCATTGGCGTCCTGCATCAGGTTGCAGAACTAACCCATGAACTCGAGAACAAACTATGATCAACAATCAGCCAATCATCCGCGTAAGCGACGTCATGAAAACCGATTTTGGCAGCATAGACGGCATTGCCACCGTAGGCGATGCCCTGAGAAAAATGAAATCGCTCAAAACCTCCGTACTAATCGTCAATAAACGCCATGATGACGATGAGTACGGTATGGTCACCTGCGGCGATATTGCCCGTCATGTACTGGCAAAAGACCGCCCCCCGGACCGGGTCAATGTCTATGAAATCATGGCCAAGCCGGTGATTACTGTCGCGCCAGACATGGACATCCGCTATTGCTCGCGGTTATTTGCCGATTACAATCTGGTCAGAGCGCCGGTGATTGAAAACAACAAGGTCATTGGCATGGTTAGCCCCAATTCCCTGGTGCTAGACGGCCTTTATAAAATCTGCGGATGACAGTTCATACTCAAAAGCAGTACAATTGCCCGCGATCAGAAGGTAGATATTGAGTTAAGGGAGCCCGATTGTTGTTAGGTTGTCCGGTTATCAATGTTGTAGTTCTGTGTTAACCGTAGTTTTTATTTTAGGAGTTTTGAAGATGGCAACAGGCACTGTAAAGTGGTTTAATAATACAAAAGGCTTTGGTTTTATTCAGCCTTCAGAAGGTAACGAAGATGTTTTCGTTCATCACTCTGTTATTCAGGGAGAAGGGTTCAAAACACTGACTCCAGGCCAAACGGTACACTTTGACATTGAATCGGGTCCGAAAGGCTTAACTGCCGCAAATGTCCAACCTAAATAAGGACATTCAGATTCAATAAAAAGGCCCTGGCGAGCAATCATCAGGGCCTTTTTTATTGCTTAAGCGCGCGCTTTTGACCGTGAGCTAGCCAGAGAAACGGTTAAACAAATCCATTTGCTGAAAACGGAGCTGGGTTGATTGATTTTCCAAGGACGACAGCGTGACGCCCAGCAGACGCACCTTGCGCTGACCGATGTCGGTATTTTTTACCAACTCTTCCAGCATGGCCCGCGATTCTGCTGTCGAAGTCACCCGCTGGGGCAGCGTCCTGCTGCGGGTGATTTGTACAAAGTCGTGGTATCTAATTTTTACCGTTAGCGTATGGGCGGCCAGCTGTTTTTCGGCGGCTTTGTCCAGGGCTGATGTCAGCAGGGTTTGCAACTGCTCCATAACATCGGGCATGCTCTTAATATCTTGCTGAAAAGTCGTTTCCACACCTATCGATTTGCGGGTTCTGTGATTATTGACCGGCCGGTTATCAATGCCTCTGGCAATGCTGTAATAATGCTGGCCGGCCTTGCCAAAACTGTGCTGCAGCATTTCCAGAGACAATTTTTTCAAGTCCTTGCCGGTCAATATGCCCATAGAGTGCATTTTCGCCGCTGTCGCCTTGCCGATGCCGTGAAATTTGCCGACCGGAAGTTGCTCGACGAACGCAGCGCCCTGTTCCGGCGTGATCACATAAAGCCCATCCGGTTTGTCCATATCCGAAGCCATCTTGGCCAAAAACTTATTGTAGGAAATCCCTGCCGAGGCAATGAGTCCGGTTTTCTGCCTTATTCTTGCCTTGATGGCTTTGGCGACGAGTGTGGCCGAACCTTTGTGCAAGTTGACGTCACTGACATCAAGATAGGCTTCGTCAAGAGACAGCGGCTCAAACAAGTCGGTATAGCCGGCAAAGATGCCTCGAATATGCTGTGAAGCTTCCTGGTAAGCCTCAAAACGTGGTTTTACAAAAACGGCCTGGGGACACAAACGATACGCCTGGGATGACGGCATGGCTGAATGAATGCCGTAGTGGCGGGCCTCATAACTGCAGGTTGCCACCACGCCGCGAGAATCAGGTGCACCGCCGACGATGATGGGCTTGTTGCGGTATTGCGGAAAATCACGCTGCTCCACCGCCGCAAAAAAAGCATCCATATCAATGTGGATGATTTTGCGCAGGCCACTTTTACAAAACGCTTCGCTCATGGAAAAAGCCATTGCAGCAATGGAAATGAAGATTTACTGGCGGTTTTGGCAATCGTCGCCAATCCTGGGTTATCAGGGGCCAGAAAGCCGGTAATCGCAAGAGGATTACCCGCTTTTTGTTAGCGTCAGCGAAGTTTTATTCAGGTAGCTTGAGCTCTGCGGTTAAGTCCCAGTCTGCGAAAGGGAAAGGCAGGCTGTCGGTATTAAACGTCAAAAACAACAATATATGGTAAATATAAACCGACAGGCTACGGCCAAAATTGAGCACATGGGTGTTAACTTTGCCAGTCAGCAAAAGCGAGCCAATTTGCAGTAGTACAACTCCCCACAGCAGCATTCTGACCAAGGTCATGATGACTGCGAAAATCAGCATAAAGAATAGCCTTTTCCAGGTACCGAGTTTTTTCAGATTTTCGCTGATTTGTTCATCCATAATGACTTTAGCCTCTGTTCATGACGTCGCGCAAATCTAACGCAGCCGCATTGGCGCGAGCAATGTAGTTGGCCATGGTCAGTGAATAGTTGGCGAACAGTCCATAACCGCCGCCATTTAAAATCATCGGACTTAAAATGGGAGCCAAGGCATTCTCCATTTCCTTGATAATGTTGTCAACGGTGTTCATGGCGCGTTTATCTAGCAGAATGTCTCCAAAATCAACTTTGATGGCTCGGAAAATATGCAGCAAGGCCCAAGCTGCGCCGCGTGCTTCATAAAATATGTTGTCTATATCCAGCCAGGAAGTCTGTCCCATCGGGATCGATTGGGTCTTGGCATCGCGAGATTCGCTCTCAATCATGGCCATGCCCGGTATGGCGGCCGCGCCAAAGGTGCTGGCGCCGAGACGGGTGGAGAGACCACCCAGCCTTTTAATGACCACCTCGATATATTGCCACAGGTTATCTGCCCGGGAGAAAAATTGCGCCCGTTTGACGGGACCGCCGTATTTTTGCAGCCTTGACATGTACTTGTGCAAAGCCTCAATACCTTTTTCATACTCGGCTTCCGTCGATGGCAAGGCCCAGGAATTGTGTTCGTAATAGAAATAAGGTTCGGCATTAGCCAGGTCAGGATCTTCGGTGGATTGTGACTGGTTTCTGGCAAAGTGATTTCTTAGTGCGGAGGTCGCATCACGCAACATGACCAACGCGCCTAATTCAAAACTGGATATGTTATCCAGGAAAACGCCGGGAGGCGCCACATCATTGGTGATATATCCACCGGGTTTATGTAACAACACCTCGGCAATATGCGCCAGGGTATTGGTGTAGGTATAGCCAATAGGCATTTCGGTAGAATTGGTTTCTTTTGCCCGTTCCAAGGCCTCTTCCTGGACATTAAACTGTCCTGGCTCCGCTCCCCACCACGCACCCAGGAGTATCAAGATAACTACTACAACAAGGGAAAAAATCCCAAGACTCCAGAGTATTCCTTTCGATCTAAAATCGTCTTGCAGTGCTTCGCTTTCCGCCATTTCCGATATCCTGTAAAGAGGTGTGTCTGCGTGAGAAAACAGATTGCTTTTTTATATAAAAATATAAAAACATGGTAACAGATTTTTTGGCGTTTTGCTGATGTCGCAAACGGCTATTCAGATTTTTTTTTGGCCCGGGGATGCGCCTGATCATAGACTGCAGCCAGATGCTGGAAGTCCAGATGAGTATATATCTGAGTGGTGCTGATGTTGCTGTGGCCCAGCAGTTCCTGCACGGCTCTTAAATCCTGACTGGCTTCAAGCAAATGACTGGCAAAGGAATGCCTTAGCATATGCGGGTGGATATGTTCGGCAATGCCTTTTTTTTTGCACCACTGGGCCAGTCTCAATTCGATGCTGCGCCGGCCAAGGCGCGTACCTCGCTCTGAAACAAACAGGGCAGGCTCGGTATTGGTATTGATTTTTCCGCGTTGTTGCAGCCAGTTTTCAACGGCGCGAACGGCTTTGCTGCCAACGGGCAAGACCCTGGTTTTGCCGCCTTTACCGGAACGGACAATCAGCGAATGATCGGCCAGGTCGATATCGGTCAGATTCAGCGCGGCCAGCTCGCCCAGACGCAGACCCGATGAGTAAAATAATTCAAACATGGCCAAGTCCCGAATTTCCAGCACCGAGCTGGCGCCTGCTTCGAGCATCCCGGTAATTTGATCGACATCCAGAGTTTTCGGGAGTTTTCTGCTTTGTTTGGGCGCTTGCACATGCTGGGCAGGATTGCTTTCGGCCCGGCCTTTTTTCAGCAGGAAATTATAAAAACTGCGCATCGCGGACAGTTCGCGTTGTAGACTTTTACTGCTGATGCCCTGCCGGTGCCTGGCGGCTATGTGACTGCGGATATCGCTTTGTTGCAGGTCTGTCCAGTGGCCAATGGCTTTGTCTACACAATAACGGCTTAAGTTCTGCATATCCCGCTGATAGCTTGTTAGCGTGTTGGCCGACGCGCGCTTTTCAAACTTAAGCTGGTCAAAAAAATCAGTCAGTAGCTGTTCGGCATCCGGATGCATTAGTGTTGCTTTAATAACGAAATCAGCCGGGTACCTATCAGCTCGGCCATCTGCGTTAAAAACAGATGCCCCATGCTGTAATGAAAACGGCCCTCCTGCCGGCTGCCGATGGCCAGCAGACCATCCAGCTCGGTAAAGCGCATGGGAATGATGGCGCAGGATTTAACTTCCAGCGCGGCATCCCCAAACAGCACTTTTGCCTGGGCTAACGTGGGCCGTCCGCATTGCGGCTGGCTACTGCCGAGTTCCTTGCTGAATGCTTTCAAAGCTTCACTGTCCGGCTCGATAAACAGATTGGCGAGTGCTGAACCGGGATTATGCTTGATGATGCGTACCGCAACAAAGTCAGTGAGAAAATATTCTGACAAGACCAGATCGAGATTGGCAATTGCTTCCTCCAAAGTCGCTGCGTCCAGCAGAGCCAGGCTGAGCTTGTGCATACGGTTGACCGAAGTATCGTTCTCGCGGGCTATTTCAATGAGCGCGGTCAGTTGACTTTCCTGTTCATGATGCTTACTGCGGAATATTTCCAGCTGTTTTAAAATCAAGGAAACGGCATCGCCACAGGGATGCGGAATGCTCATTTTTTCCAGCAGATTCAAATGTTCATTGAAAAATTCAGGGTGCTGCTGTAGATAGGCTTCAACGGCTTCGGCTGTTAATGCTGACTGTTGTTCATTCATAAATGTATGCTCCCATCAAACACAGAGACGGCCGGGCCGGTCATGAACACCGGCTCACCGCGGCCAGCCCAGCTTATTTTCAGCTCGCCGCCCGGCAGCTCAACACAGACATCCCGATCCAGCAGGTTCTGCTCAATGCCGATCACCACGGCGGCACAGGCTCCGCTGCCGCAAGCCAGGGTTTCAGCGGCGCCACGCTCAAACACGCGCAGCTTGATGTGACTGCGATCAGTGACCTGCATAAAGCCGATATTGGCGCGTTCAGGAAAAACCGGATGGCTTTCCAATGCCCTGCCCGTCTCGGCAACCTGGGCCGTTTTAATGTCGTTCACCTGAATCACGGCATGAGGATTGCCCATCGACACGGCACCAAAGGCTTTTTCAATGCCATTGACGGTGGCGGTATAAAAGCGCGCCTCCCGCTCTGCCAGCAGCGGGATTTCAGCCGGCTGATGCCGGGGCGCACCCATGTTGACGGTAATCTGGCCGTCGGCATCAAAGCACAGCAGTAGCTGGCCGGAATCGGTATCGACGCGGATTTCGTTTTTACCGCTAAGCTTCTTGTCGCGCACAAAACGGGCAAAGCAGCGTGCGCCGTTGCCGCACTGGGCGACTTCACCGCCATCGGCATTAAAAATTCGGTATTTGAAATCGGCATTAGCGCTGACCGGCTTTTCAACCAGTAACAGCTGGTCAAAGCCAATGCCGAAATGACGGTCAGATAGCGCTTTGATCTGTTCAGCCGTAAGTGCAATGTCTTGATGAATGGCATCTATGACAACAAAATCATTGCCCAGCCCGTGCATTTTAGTAAAGTTGATCATGTCTTAATAAGTGCTAGGGCAGCAATTGCTCGCCAGCCCAAAGTTGCTCAATGGTCTCTCTGGCCCTGATTAAATGGACATGGCTGCCGTCAACCATTAATTCAGCAACACGCGGCCTGGAATTATAGTTCGAACTCATGGAAAAGCCATATGCGCCGGAGGAACGTATCGCCAATAAATCGCCTTGCACAATTTTAAGCACCCGGTCCTTTCCCAAAAAATCGCCGGTTTCACAAACCGGACCAACGATGTCCCAGGTTATTTCAGGAGCATCCGTTTTCTTGTTGACCGGAATAATCGCCTGCCAGGCGCTGTACAAAGAAGGCCTTACCAGATCATTCATGGCTGCATCGACGATGGCAAAATTTTTGTTGGCCGTGGGTTTGAGATACTCTACCTGAGTTACCAGAATGCCGGCATTGCCGACAATGGCGCGCCCCGGCTCCACCAGAACTTCAAAATCGTTCTCCCCCAGGCGCTCCAGAACCTCTTTAATATAGTCAGCCGGTTCAGGCGGCTGCTCATCTTTATAGCGAATGCCTAGGCCGCCGCCCAGATCCAGATGCTGCAAGTTTATGCCTTCGGCCTTAAGGCTCGCAACCAGCGCCAGCACACGATCCAGTGCATCGAGAAAAGGCCGGGTTTCGGTCAGTTGCGAGCCAATATGACAATCGATGCCGATCACCTCGATATGAGGCAGCGCAGCCGCACGGCGGTATTCATTGAGCGCCTGCTCGATGTCAATGCCAAATTTGTTTTCTTTTAACCCGGTCGAAATATAAGGATGCGTATTGGCATCAACATCAGGATTAACCCGGAACGAAACCGGCGCGACCACGCCCAGCTGGCTTGCCAGCCGGTTAATCCGGTCGAGTTCGCCGCTGACTTCGATATTAAAACAGCGGATGCCGATTTTTAGCGCGGCCAGGATTTCATCTTCACGTTTGCCAACGCCGGAAAAAACGATTTTTTTGGCATCGCCGCCGGCTGCCAGTACGCGCGCCATCTCGCCCTGCGAGACGATGTCAAAACCCGAGCCCAGGCGCGCCAGCACATTCAGAATGGCAATATTGGAATTGGCTTTGACGGCATAGCAGATTAAATGCGGATGCTGGCCAAAAGCCGCGTCAAAGGCATGCCAGTGCCGCTCCACTGTCGCTCTGGAATAAAGGTAACAGGGGCTGCCGTATTGATAGACGATGTCCTGCACGGCGACATCCTCAGCGTACAGTTCGTCGTTGCGATAATTAAAATAATCCATGGTTATCGGTCTTTTTCGGATTCGGGTTTAGGCTCGGGTTCAACATGGATCGGCGCTTTAGTGCCGGGCAAGTAAAGCGGCCCCGGTTGTCCGCAGCCGGTCACAAGCCAGCTCAGCAGTAGAATCAGGAATAATCGAAAGTTTGTCATGATGCGATATTTATTAAATGGCCGGTAACCACAAAGCCAGATTTGGCCCGGTAGCATGAATAACTATCAAAGATTTTAACTGAAATCCCGCATATGTTGTATTTTCATGACTCGGGGACAAATGAAGTGGCCATGGAACTTCTAAAAAGCCACCACAGAATTGGATTTAAAATTGACCCATAGCGCATCGCCCAGCTTGAGATCCAGATCATCCAGCGCTTCACCGGTAATCAATACTTGAAAAATTTCACCCGCGTTAACCACCACTCTGACCTTGCTCGCTTCTTCTGCAACGGTTGTGACCCGGCCATGAAACTGATTGCGCATACTGGAAATCAGCGGCACTCTTGACAGCACTATTTCATGCGGATCAATAGACACATGGTGACAACTTGAAACGTCACCGGCGAGCATGATTTTTATGTTGCCGGTGTCAAAGATACGCTGCTGCGCATGGCCATGAAACAAATTAATCAGCGGCGATTTAATCAGCTCTCCCTGCACCAGAGAAATCACTTCATCGGCTAGGGCCAGGCCTTGTAAACGGTTATGCGTGCTGAAGATGAGCGTACCGCGGCTTTCTGTTACATAGCTTGCAATCAATTGCTCCAGCAGTGGGTTGCTGGCCTGATCCAGGAAAGTGAACGGTTCATCCAGCAGCAACACTTCCGGCTGGGTGATTATCGCGCGCGCCAGCGCGGCTTTTTGCAGTTCACCGCCGGATAACGTAGCCGCCTGTTCCGGGACCAGATGGATAATGTCCAGCCGCTCCAGAACAGCATCAATGCTTTTTTGCCATGCATTTTTCGGCATCCCATGCAGCTTCAACGCCAGCTTAAGATTATCCAGCACAGTCCCTTTCAGCATGTACGGTTTTTGCGGCAGAAAGCCAATGCGTTTGCGCAAGACAAGCATGCCACTGCGCTGAACCCGCTCACCAAAACAGGTTATTTCGCCTGCGGCAGGCGTTTCCAAACAGGCCAGCAAATGCAGGAGTGTACTTTTTCCGCAGCCGTTAGGGCCAATCAGCGCGGTGATCTTGCCCGGATCAATAGTCAATGCCGGTAAAGACAGCGCAGTTTTCTTACCATAAAGAAAACGAACATCTTGCAATTGATAAGCAGGGATCATGTAGCCGGCGTCCTCATCTTTCCAGATTTATAATTTATGCCGGCGTGGGCGCAGGTGTATGTCCGTAACCGCTGCGCAGGCGATTGATTGCCGACACCACCAGCCCCCACCACACTAATCTGCTGTCTTTTTCCAGTTCGTCGAGTTTTTTCAATGGTTTTATCTTTCGTGCGTTTAATAGCGTGCAGCTTCTTGCTGACAATGGTAGAGCCTCTAACAGCATCCTCTCATGTTTCGACAGGCTCGGCACGGACAGATAATGCGATTTGTGAAGGCTCCCATAAGGCATTAAGTCGAGAATTACTTGAGCGCATCGGGATAAAACAACTGCTGACCGTCTTTTTTGAACTGCGCAATAATAGACTGGCCTTCGGGCCCCGTCACATATTGGATATATTTTTTGGCCAGTTCATAGTTGACGTGGACATGACGCGCGGGATTGACCGCTATGAGATGATACGGATTAAGCAGGGTTTTATCACCTTCGAATAATACAATCAGTTCGGTTTTATCCTTGTACGACAGGAAAGTGCCGCGATCCGTCAAGGTATACGCCAGTTTGTCATCGGCCATCCGCAAGACCGCGCCCATGCCCTGCCCCGCCGATACATACCAGTCGCCTTGAGGTGAAATCCCGGCTTTTTTCCATACTTCCAATTCCTTTTTATGAGTGCCCGAATCGTCTCCTCTGGAAATAAAAGCGGCACTGCCCGTGCTGATTTTTTTCATGGCTTCCTCTATGCCGACGGACGCTTTAATCCCTGCTGGATCGGCTTTAGGCCCGGCAATCACAAAATCATTGTGCATGACAGCAACGCGATCAACGCCGAAACCGCCGGCAACCAGTTTTTCTTCGGCTTCAGGGGCATGTACAAACATCACGTCGACGTCGCCATTCTCTCCCAGCTTCAGGGCCTTCCCGCTGCCTACGGCGATAATATCGATTTTGATCCCATTGGTTTTCTCAAAGGGCGGATTTAATACCGCAAGCAAACCCGAATTTTCCGTACTGGTGGTTGTGGACAGTCGTAAAACCTCTCCGGCAGAGGCCGCTGAAAAATTCAGCAAAAGGCTGAATAGCAAAGCAAGAATCGGTTTTTTCATAGGTTTTGTATCCAGGTTGGGTAAAGTTAAAATTGTAATTCAGAACCAAGCAAGCGCTAATTAAATCCTTCAACAAGCTCAGAATGAAAGGTAATCTATTGATCCCATTCGTGGCGAAAGGGCTGCGCTTGTTACCGCATGACCCACATGATTATCATGCAACGATCTCAGCCGCGCCCTGTTGCTCATTATATCCAATAGCCGTTCACGGCCACCAAAAGACTGTCGCCACTTTCAAGCGCATGACTGGTCAACAGCGCCTTTTCAATTTTTGCTGCTAACGATCACCGAGCTGCCGTTAGTCGGCCGCAGTGATAAGATGGCTGCTCTACGTTCGAAAAAGTTTGTAAAACAAAAAACATTTTAATAGTATCGCTTCGCAATCGGAAAAGCAGTCAGCGGTTAAATGCGGTTCCGCTTAAAACCTCACCTGATCAAGCGCCTGACCCCGCAGTCATCGATGTATCACAACAGGGAACATTAATGCCGCTCGAAATCATGCTTACCGTCGCCGTCACATCCGTCATTCAGTCCCTGTTCGGGGCCGGCGTTTTACTGTCCGGCACGCCTCTTTTACTGCTGTCCGGATACGAATTTGTCGATGTACTGTTCGTGCTGCTGCCGATTTCGCCCGCCATCAACCTGCTACAAATCGTCCAACACCACGCCCATATCGATTTTGCCTTTTACCGCAAAGTATTGCTATTGACATTACCGCCTATTGCGGTGTTTCTGGCGTTCTCCGGTCTGGTGCTGGTATTGAAATTGTTAAGTTGACCCCCGTGATTTCAGCTGTATATTTGGGTGGAAACTATTTACTGCGGCGTTCGAGGCTGAACCCTATGATGCGGGATAACTTATGAAAGAACTGATTGCCATCGCCTTGGGCGGTTCCTTGGGCGCGGTGACGCGCTTTCTCGTGGCGAACGGCATTTATGCCGTATTGGGCCGCAGTTTTCCGCACGGCACCTTGTTCGTGAATGTATCCGGCTCGTTCCTGATGGGTTTGCTGACACAACTGATGCTGCAACGATTCGCTATATCCGTGGAATACCGGGCGGCGATTCTGGTCGGTTTTCTGGGCGCCTACACCACCTTTTCCACCTTTGCGCTGGAAACGCTTTACTTATTCGAGGAAGGCAGTCTCCTGAAGGCTTTTTTGAACATCTTTTTGAGCGCTGTACTCTGTCTGGCTGGGGTTTGGTTCGGACTGATATGGGGACGGACGATCTTCACGAACGATATTTATCCCTGGCTGGGGCATGGACTGCCTTACGCACATTTGGCGCTAGGGCTTGCCGCCGCCTTTTTGCTGGCTATGCTGGCGGAATTCGCATTACTGCGGATGAACTTCACGCCCGAGTTGCGGGCAGTCGTTCTCATTGTTCTGCTCGGCGTGCTGACGATTTCGTCAACGCTTTGGCTGGCATTCAAGCTGTCAGGAATCCGGCTTGAATTGCATGGACTGCTGAGCATTTTCGCCATCAACGCCCTGTTCGGCGTGGCGGTGGTCTGGTTTGGCACATTAGTGGGGAATTGGTTATGGCAACTCAATCTATTACGGTAGCGCGAATCTATCTGCGCGAAGCCGAACATCAGCTCAACAAGATCATCACGTTTTTGCACGAGGAAGAGAGAGTCTCGGGTGTTACGGTGTTAAGCGGAATTATGGGTTTTGGTCCAGATGGCGAGATTCGTACCGCCTCTCTGTTGGATTTGTCCCTGGACTTGCCGCTGATAATCGAGTTCTACGACTTACCTGAACGGGTTGAAAGCATAATCGATCATCTTCAAAATCATATGGGCTTGTCGCATGTCGTGAGCTGGCCGGCTACGAGCCATCTCAGAAACCTGTAATTGACGCTCCCATAATCTAAAGTGTAAACAACATGGCAAGCATCATCGAAAATATCGGCAACGCCCTGCAAGCGCGGGCGATACCTGCGGCACAGAAGCTCCGGACCATCGTTTCGAAGGTGATGACCCTCTTGGGTGAGAAAGCCAAAAAAATGGCCAGGGAAATCAACAAGCCCTGGTCACCCATCACGAGGATCAAAGATTCCACAGACCGAAAAGCCGGCGTGGAGCCAACAACAAAAATTGTCAACGCTTGCCGCTAGAATTCGGGCAGCTTTTGAAGAGCATCCAACTTCAGCCAGGTATCCTCCAGAGTGGCGACAGCGCCAGTGACACAGCCAGATCCACCGTTAATAAGTGAACTTGTCGGCCAAGACTATGTTCCATCGAATTATTTTCCGAAGGTCCGCATCACAAAATAAACCGTCGGTGTTGCGACCAGGGATAGCAGCACGGATAGCGTCAGTGCCCCGATGACCGCGATAGCCAAAGGTTTAAGCATGTCTGATCCGGCACCGATGCCGTAGGCCAAAGGCAAAAGACCTAACGCTGCAGCCAATGACGTCATCAACACCGGACGCAATCGCCGCCTGCCGGATTCAGCCAGGGCATCGGCAAGATTTTTACCTTGCGCCTCAAAGCGATGCACCGAATCCAGCATCAGGATACCATTTTTCGCGACCACGCCGATACCAATGATTGCACCCAGCAAGGCGACGATATTGACCGAGGTGCCGGTCAGGAACCAAGCCAGCACGGTGCCGCACAAGGCTAGCAAAGACCCGAAGACGATGGCGATAGGTTCATAAAACGAGCGAAATTCGATCAGCAAAACGCTAAACACCAGGAATACAGAGGCCAGCAATACTATCAGCAGATTGTGAAAGGATTCCTGCTGTTGCTGATAGAGCCCGCCGAATTCGAGCACACCCGGCGGCAGCGTCTGATCCTGGCCGAGTTTGGCCTTGATTTCGTCGATGGCACTGCCGAGGTCGCGGTTTTCAAGACGGGCGGACACGGCCACCAGTTGCCGTAGATCTTCGCGGTGCAGTTCCAGTTGCCCGGGTTCGGTCACCACATCGGCCACTTGCGATAATTTTACGGTCCTGCCATCCAAGGATCGCAATGGCAATTCGCGCAAATTGGCAATCTGCCTGGTTGCATCAGTGTTCATTCTGACGCGGATATTGACGACCCGGTCGCCTTCCAACACATAAGAGGCTTTTTGTCCAAGCATGGCGGTGCTGACCGCTAATGCCACATCATTAACGGTCAGACCGAAGCGCTGCGCATCAGCATAGCGCACCCGCAGACTCAATGAAGGACCGGTGGTTTCCAAACCATCGAAGCTATCGACCACGCCTTGAACTTTGCCTAATTCGGCTTCGATTTGCGGGGCTTTTTGTTTGAGCCATTCGACATCAGTAGAAAACAGCTTAATCTCGATAGGCCGGGGCGACCAGGTCAAATCGCCAATCAAATCGCCGAGGATGCCGGCAAACTCCCAATGCAGTCCAGGCACAGCGGTATTCAACTGTTGGCGCAATTCAGCAACGACCTGGTCGGTTTTTCGTTGGCGTTTGGTTTTCAATTTCACCAAAAAGTCACCTTTATGGGCTTGGGAAATGCCCAAGGCCAGTCGCGCACCGGTGCGCCGTGAATAGCCTTCCAATTCCGGGATGGCACGTAAAATGGTTTCTGCTTGGCGAAGTTGCCGGTCGGTTTCGGTCAGACTGGTTCCCCATGGCGCATGGTAATCAATGACAAAGCCGCCTTCATCCATAAACGGCAGAAACTCACTGTCCAAACGTCCGTATAGCCAGACGCCCAATGCCAATATCAACGCGCAGCCTAACAACACCGTCTTTGCTTGCTGGAGCGCTGCACGTAAAAGCTTTTCATAGACATTAACGAGGCGTTCAAAATATGTAGGGTGGGAAGGCTTTTTTGCCCACCATTTGGAATATTGCCTTTTTAATTGGGTGGGCAGAGCAGCGTTGCCCACCCTACTCTGTTGCTTGGGTCGCTGGGTATCATCCGGCATCCACCAGGCGGCCAACGAGGGAATCAGCGTGACGGCCAATACCAGCGAGGTCAGCAGCGAGACAACCATGGTCAATGCCAAGGCTTGAAAAAAACTGCCGGCGACACCATCCAGAAAGGCCAGCGGTATGAATACCACCACCGGTGTCAACGTCGAAGCCAGCAAGGGCCGGAAAATTTCTGCCAATGCTTGCTGGACTGCTGCCAGGCGGGGCGCGCCTGTGGAAATTTTGGCATGAACGGCTTCCACTACCACAATGGCATCGTCGATAATCAGACCAATGGCAGCCGCAATGCCGCCCAACGTCATTAAATTAAACCCCAAGCCCATGATGCGGAGAACCAGCAGAGTCATCAATACCGTGGCCGGAATCACCACGGCGGCGATCAACGTCGCCCCCCAATTCTTTAAGAAAACATAGAGTATGGCGATGGAAAGAATCAGTCCCAAAATAATGGCTTCCCACACACTCTGAATGGAATCGCCTACTAACAAGGATTGATCGTAGAACACCGCTGCTTGGATATCCGGCGGCAAAGCTTTTTTTAGCACTTCCAGTTCTTGTTTGAGTTGCTTGGCAATAGCGAGGGTGCTGCCATCCGGCTGACTATAGATATTGAGCAACACCGCATTGACACCGTTAGCCGTCACGACGTTGAAAACCGGTTCCTGGCTGCGTTCAACGTGCGCAAAATCCTTGATACGGATGGGGTGAGGCGTCGTCGCAATCGGCGCCAAGCCGCCAGCAGTGGGCGTGTTGCCTGATACCGAGACAGTCAAATTTTCAATGTCTTTGAGTGTATGAATACGTCCATCCACCAGAGTCAGGTAGAGCGTGTAATCTTCTTCCAGCATGCCGGTGGGTGTGATCAGATTATTTCTGAGCAGCGCGTCGCTGATTTGGCTGAGACTCAGCTTCACCGCTTGCAAGCGCAATGGATCGACGATGATCTGATATTCCGGCGCACGCCCCCCGACGATGCCGGTACGCGCCACGCCGGGTATGCGTAGCAGGCGCGGTTGCAGGGTATAGCGTGCGGTTTCCCACAGTTCGGTGAGCGAATGATTGGGGCCGGTCAGACTGAGGCCGACGACGGGAAAGGCGGCAAAGGTCAAGCGCCATACCGCAGCACTCGCCGTGGCAGGCAGCGATTTCTGGACGATACCCAAGCGGCCTTGAACGAAAAGCTCCGCCTGGACCATATCGGTTTGCCAGGTGAAGAACACATTGATTTCCGCCGAGCCACGGCCGGTTTTCGAGCGCACGGTGCGCACACCGGGAATGTCTTTCATCGCCTCTTCGACCGGCCGGGTGATGGTGGCCATCATCTCGTTGGCAGGCATCACGCCGTTATCGATCAGGATGACCACGCGCGGAAAGTTGGTCTGCGGAAAGATTGAGGAAGGCATACCCAACGCCGCATAAGCGCCAGCCATACACAGGGCGACACACAGAAAGGTGATGGACAAACCATGGCGAGTGGCGAATGACCCAATGGCAGAGCTGCGCATTATTTGACGACCTTTATTCGCGTCTTGGCGGGCAGGCCGTAAGCGCCCTGGGTGACGATAGTCATGCCTTCGCGTAAAGACTCGCCATCCACTTCGATAAAATTGCCGTCCCGCAAGCCCGGTTTGATGACTTTCTGTTCGGCGCTGTCACCTTCAACCACGGCAATCACGCTGGATCCTTCCCGATTTACCACACTTTCGATCGGGACCGCCAAACGTTCCGGTCGCTCTTCAACGAGGATACGAACACTGACGAATTGGCCGGGGCGCAGGCCGGAATCAGCGTGAACTGAAGCTCGAACCAATACCGTATCGGTTAAAGGGTCGACCTGAGAACCGATAAAAATTACTGTTCCGCGTTGGATCGGCGGTGCATCCATGCGAATTGTTGCAGGCGTAGAGCCCACATTTATTTCTACCGGCTGTCCCAAGCGGATACCGGCAGTTTCAAGGCTAGGCACCCGGACGGCGATGTTCAGACGATCCAAATCGATCAGGTCCGCCAAAACCGTAGCCAGGTTCACCGCCTCGCCGACTTTGAAATGAATAGCTGCCACGGTACCGGACAAAGGCGCCTTGATTTTTAATAACTCGCGTTGGGTCTGTGCGCTGAGGAGATCCTTGCGCGCGGATTGCAGTAGTTGCTCCGCTTCATCGTAGAGTTTGCGCGAGACATTGTCGGTCGCATTGAGCTGCTGTTTACGGGCAAAGTTCTTTTGTGCGAATTCGACAGCCACCTCGGCCTTGGCTATCAACGCATCGCTGCTGCGTGTATCCAGCTCGAATAATAAATCGCCTTTTTTAACCTGTTGGCCTTCCTCGCAACGGATTTGAGTGAGAAGCCCCGCCAGCGGTGCGGCAATTTTTGAACTGGCCGCTGGCTTGCCGCCCCGTGCCGGTTCCGGTTCGACCAGGCCATAGGCAGAGACAAAACGCCGTAAAGTCGTCTTGACGATCTTAGCTGTTTGCACGGTTACTTCGGTGGCCAGTTCGGGCTCTTCCCCCGCAACGGCGGTAATATCCCAGAAGATACAGCCAATTATGGCTGCAATGATTAGCCAACGGCTGTGTTTCATTGGGGCGTTTTCCTATTGGCGGAATCGAAGATCTGTGCCGCCGTGAGGGTGGAAGCAAGGGGATGGCGCAGGGTGTCTTCCAGGGCATTAAGGGCTTGCTGCGTCTCTATCAGCACATCCAGACGAGCACGTTCGGCAACGGCGTTTTCCAGTTCCGTGCCCAGCAAGGCCAGACGATCGGCTTCCCCGGCTTGCAATAAGGCTTGTACTGAGTTCAGGTTATCGTGCTGAAGCTGCTTTTGTTTTTCAGCATCGAGCCACTTGGCGAGCACCGCCGCCAAACCTGCATGCGCGCGGTCAATATCGCCAAGAATACGCAATTGCAAAGCCTCGAAACGCACAGCAAGTTCACGCCGCTTGGCTTCGGCTTCGGCAATCGGACCTTGATTTTGATGCAATACCGGCAACTGCATGGTTGCACCCAAGGCCCAACGATGCTCGCCCATTTCCCAGGCGTAACCAGGGTTGGCTTGAATGTTCGGGTACTGGTTGGCAATTTCCAGCTGCAGGGCAGATTGCGCCGCTGAGTAGTCGGCCAAGGCGGCCAATACATCGGGGCGTTCCCGTAAGGCGATTTCTTTCAGATTATGGACGGGAATGTTATCCAATTCAGGCGGCTTGGAAAGATTGGTAAAGTCCAAGTCTATCCCCGTTAACGCATCGACCGGTACGCCGATAGCAGTAGCTAACATTACCCGGCTTTCCGCAACGCGTTTTCGTGCCGCACCGATGTTGAGTTGCAGCTGGTTCAAGGCCAGATGCGAACGCATGACTTCGAGCCGTGACATTTCGCCGGCTGACAGTTGCTGTTCCAGTCGTTCCGTCATCGCTTGTTGAATACTGAGTTGCCGTTGCAGCAGTTGTTCGGCTTCCTGAGCGGCGAACACTTCGAGCATCGCCAGACGCAATCGCCCCCGCACTAGCCAGACCGCATCGGCTATGCGCAGACGAGCCGCATCGGTGAGATGCCCGGTTTTATTGATCCGAAAATCGCGTTTGCCGGCAGTTTCGATAGGAATACTAATGGCACTGGCAGCGATCCAGGGGACTGCCGCTGTCGCTAGATTGCGTATCCAGGTCGGTGTAAGGGTGATGCTGGGATTGGGTCGCTGCGCCGCCGTGATGGTGCCGGCATCTGCGCTATCGGCCTGAGCGCGTGCCAATGCCAGATCAGGATGGTAATAAATCGCTGCCAAGGTTAGCTGATCAATATCCCAAGCCTTGAAAGGCCAGACGGTTTTCCGCCCAAGCAAGCTCTCGATAAACGCCTGTAGCCCCTTACCAATCAATGTGCGCGACTCTATGCGCACGACTGATTCGCCGGGTTTCAGCGGACGGTCTTGAAATTGGGCGCAGCCGATCGGTAACAGACTCAAAAAGCTGAATAAAACGGAAAATAACAATAGTCTAGGCATGCCCGAATATTAACAAGCCATTCCTAACAGCAACATGACAGAAACATTACAATTTTGTCAGAATTAAGCAGTTATCTATCGGGGTGAACAAGGACTTAGCTACCCGCTAAAAGCGGGTGGTTAGAATTACGGACTGAACGTCCGGATACGCGTCGAGTAAACGACGCGTCTGGATTAGGCTCAAAATGATGTTCCAAATATTGTTTGATCATTTCATCGCTTATTTGGCCTACTGTGGCGGAAAAATAGCCCCGAGCCCAAAAATGCCTTCCTTAGTACCACTTTTTCAGGGGTGGGAACTCCTCCAAATAGTTATTTAATGATGCAAAAGCGTTTCATGCACACCGCATCCGTTATTCAGGATAGATACGGCTGATTTTGGAGCCCTGTATCCCCAATCCCGCCATCAAGCCTTTCTGGTCGAAGATAAACGCATACACATCGTCCTTCGCAGTGGTGGTCGTTAATGATCTGGCGACACCCTCATCGACGATGACGATGCTAGGTCCGACGCCGATTTCCCAGCCTTCGCTGCGATTCAGATAATTCATCGCATCCTTGCTCATAAAAAACAGCGCGTAACCAAAGGACTGCACGCCGGCTTGCAATCCATAGGACGCTGCGACGCTATTGTAATAACCGGCGGTCCGGCCCTTAACCCGTAAAGCACCGCCCCGGCCGTATTGCGCGCCAACCATGAAGCCGGCTTTGACGATGCTGGGGAACACCAGAATGCCCTTCGCTTTAGCCGCCAGAGTTCTTGCGGCGGGTGTGCTTTCATAAAGCTTGTTCAGCGCATAGTTGACGTCGCGGTCGATCTCCGCAGCGGAACCCGCCATTCTTGATCCGCCGCCGGTGGATTGACAGCCGGCAAGCAACAGCAAAGCGATTACTAGAATACTCAAGCGGTTTGTATTTAACATGTTTTGTTTTCCTTATTATTCGTTCGTTTTTATCATACTCGTTGCTAACAAGCTTTGCCAAGTTCTAGCCTGGCGAGGATTTCGAACGAGAGCGTCAACACGCCGATTCTTAAGCAAGAGAGGATGTGAAAGAATTAATGAATACAGCCTAAAAAGCATTATTTACCACGAAGATGACGAAGGACACGAAAAAAACCCTTACGTCACAATGCATTGAAGCTTGGTGCACTTCGTGGTTATTTGTCTTATGTCGACTACTTTAACAGCCGAAACAAGCCTATCCGGTGCTTATGGGTTTGTCTTTGAGTTGTCTCAGACATTTTTTTCAAGGCTTTTCATACTGGCCGGCATTTGAAACATAGACAGTCTGCACGGGTTTATCCTGGTCCAGCCAGCTATTCAACATTGTAAAACAAACCACCAAAAGCGTGGCTCCTACAAAGATGCCGATAAAACCCCATGCCAGCAAGCCGCCGAGTACGCCAAGAAAGATGAGCGGAATAGGCAGCCCGCTGCCATGACTGATCAGATAGGGCTTCACGAAATTGTCGGAAATATTGATTAAAATACCCCAGACTACGGTAAAAATCGCCCACCCTTCATCACCCTGATAACTGAGCCAAATGGCTGTCGGGATCCAGACCAGAGCCGTACCGACCTGCAGCATCGCCAAAATAAAACAGAACAAACCCAATAGACCCGCGCCCGGTACACCGGCGATGGCGAAGCCAAACACACTCAATAATGCCTGCATAAATGCTGTCCCAACCACGCCCACGGATACGGCGTGAATCGTTTGACCGGCAATACTAATCAGGGCAAAGCCCTGCTGTCCGGCAATCCGGCAGATTAATCGCTCTAAAAACTCTCTTACCTTGGCTCCGTTAGCACACAGAAATCCGGCCAGCACAATCGCCAAAAGGAATTCAAGAAGCGAAAGGGTCAATGTTCCGCTTTGTTTGAGCAACCATGTGGCGCCGTCTTTGATGTAAGGCCTCGCCGTCTCCAGAAGCGCCGGCATATGTGTGCTGGCATTTTGCCAAAAGGCATTGATTCGGGGACCAACTAGGGGCAAATTGACCAACCAGTCCGGGGCCTGAGGCAAGGTGATGGTTGTCAAATCTTTGGCCATTCCGACCACGGATTCGACATAATCGGTTAAGGAATAAACCAGCAGAGAAATGGGCACGACAAATACGAAAATCAATCCTGTGGTTAAAATAAAGGCGGCAAGTCCATTTCGTTCGCCCAAGCGCCGTTGAAGACCCTGAAATAATGGCCAACTGGATATTGCTATGATTGCCCCCCAAAGCAGGGCTCCGAGGAAAGGCGATATGAGCTTGAGACAGGCAATGACAAGCACGGCGACGATGGCAAGACCACCTGCCTTTTCAAAAAATCTATCGTTCACGTCTGCATTCCTCAAATTAGGTTAAAATTAAAAGCCTGTAAAAGCTGGCACATCCCTCATGCATTAAATTCGGGAGCCTGCTTTCGCGGCTGAAGTTCCTCCATAGCCCTTTTCAAAACTGTCGAGGCTAAGGCTCAGCGTACATTTCAATCGTTGAACAAATCTGATTTTGCCAATTGATTCAAGGACAAATACTTGTAACTGCCCTTGCGCATATTGAAAAACAGCAGCTCGGGGAGACTCATCAAAATACCGGTTGCGCCTGCTTTTAAATTCTTACCCGAGTCGAACGGCCAACTGACAATACCATAAGCGCTTTGTCCGATGCCGGCAGCGGTGTTGAAAACACCGAACACCGGCCTTAACAGCCAATTATCGTCAGTAAAAAAAACGAATAAGGCATCATCGGGATTGTATCTGTATAGGCGGCTGCTCACGATATTCGATTCCCTCAAGGCCGTTATCACTGGGTTTTCCCGGCTCTTGAGCTTTGCCAATTCCAGCCCCCGGTAAGAATTCAAATCGCGGCTGTGCGTCGCATGGTAACGGTCCAGTACCGATTGATAGGACACAAACGGGATGAAGTTATAGGGTATCGCAACGTACCCTCCCAAACGCTTTTCGGATTCTTTTATAACCAACGCCTCCGGGTCCGCAAGATTATCATCCGAACGGTAGGGCCTTACTACAGCCCGGTTGACGGTTTTGAACAGTTCGGTGACGCAATTTCGATTAATCAGATCATAACGATAGTCCTGCTTCAATTTTTGAAACAGGCTGTGTTTAACATCATCCAAGACGGCGAGCGCCGTTGTTAATTGTTCCCTGGTAAGATTCGGCATCGGGTCATCCGGAAAACCGGTGCTTCTGGCTGGCAGGGCTTTTTCGCCGTTATAGCGGAGTTCAAGATGCTGTGCGCTCTTCAATAATTCGAAATAACGATTGCCAGCCATCTCGATCTGGCTGTATTCGGTTTCGGTCAGACGCTGGCCGGTCATTGCCGGTTGCCGGCTGCGTTCCAGAGCAGTCCGGGCGTCGCTTATGAGCATCCGAATCTGGTCGCTATGTTGAAGGTACTGATCCGGCCTGAGCCATTCGCTGTTTCCGGCAAAATCGTCAATAAAAACCCAATAACCGGACTGCAATGAGGCATCAACGGCGATATACCGCGCTACATTGACTAAAACGGCATAGCCCCAGTCCGGGCGGTTTGAATTGACGGATTTGACCAGGCTTGCTTCCAGAGTATTACGTAAATCCAGCAACATCGCCTTTTCAGCTTCAGTAATCTTGAAGGCCTCCTGCTTCATTAGCAAGAAAGCATCGGATTGCAGCGGCGGTGCCTCGACCAAGACCTTGATCGCGAATATTCCTGTCAGATAGTCCGAATATCTGTCGGCAAATGAATAAACGGGAGACGTCAATAGTTCACCGGATAAGTCCGGACTCAAGGCAGGCCAATGGCTAGGCGCTAATGTTTTAATTTCTGATTCGATCTGTGCACGCCGGTGATGCAAAAACTCCGGACCATACCCTTGCTCGATTTTTTGGCGCAAGTGTTCAATGCTTTGCGATTGCTGCCGGGTCAACGCGCTGTCTGTTTGTTGAGGCTGAAAACCCTGATCGGAATAAAAAAGACCAACCCCTTTTAATTGCAAAATCGTCTCAGCATCGGCGTCAAGCCAATTATTATCGGCTGTTAATCCATGCAACAAGTGCCGGATAAAAATCCGCTCCTTATGCAGATCATCGAGCAGCTTGAATTGCCTTTCCTGGGTCAAAAACTGCCCCTTAAACTGGTCTTTCAAAAGATGAAAGGTTTCTTCGCTGACATCGACGCGGCTTTCATGAATCGGGCGATTCTGCAAATACCGGTATAAAAAATGAAATTCGGCTTTTTCTCGCCTGAACAGGCGAATCAGGCCGGAATCAAGATGTTGATAATGATAAATGTCATCATCGAATTGAATGGCGGTATGTCCCCCGCTCGAATTGCCTTCGCTGGCTTCTATATAAAGGTAATTGAAAGAGGCAGCCGCCGCGGCGGACGACAGCAAAACCAAGGCCGCCATCAACGCATGAATTCCGATTGTGTAGAAATACCAGCGCCCAATCATGCGGGTGAACGGCCTTGCAGACTCATTATCAAATAAGTCTATTAGAGATTAATGTTCTGACTCGTAACCTTTTTGAATATTTTGCATGTTCTGTTGATTGGAGTTGGCAAAATTCTTTTTATAGGTTTGGTAAGCGGTACCCTCAAGACCGGCTTTCTTCAAGCCTTTGCCGATCGCTATGTAGGTTTTGGGCTCCTGATCCCAGTTAACGATACCGGTCTTGGCGGCAATATCGCTCAAGCCTTTCAGGTAGTTATTGTAATCAGCCTCCGGACGGGAGGATTTTACGTACGCCATCGTATAATCGGACACTTCATTTTCGTATTTCTTGTCTTCTTCGGAAACTGAAGACGGACTGCTAATAATCGAACTGGTTGAATCGGAAATGCTTCCTGAACTATCCGAAAATGAACAGCCGATGATGATAAGCGGAAACACCAAAATTGCAGCATTACGAAGTTTTTTAATAAAGTGCCCTGTATATAAAGTCATAATTTTCTCGGGATTGAATGGACTAAGAAATAAATAACTATTGTATCAAAAGATAGGATTTATCGATTGCACTGATATCTGACTAAAGCATCTTTGCCGCTCTCTATCTTTAGCCGTTTCCTGTATATTCAGTAAGCAGAGCCGGCATTCAGAGCACTTGGGTCGATAAAAACCTGTTGTTCGAAGACGTTTTGCACAATAAATAGCAGCACATAACAGATAAGCGCCGCGCTGATCCGCGTGGAGACCCAGCCCACGGCTATTTTTCCGATTTCCCACCAACGTATTTGGCGCAAACCCTTGATACCGCGTGCTAACGCTATACCGCAAACAGCGCCGACCACCGCTTGGGAACTGGACACCGGCACCAGTGGAATGGGCGGCAGGCCTAAGCCGATTACAAATTGCTGGAGCGATGAAGACGAAAAAATAAACAAAACCAGCGCTTGGGAAACAACAACAACCCAGCCACCGAGAGGCCCGATGGGCACGATACCTTTACCAATGGTGGTCATAACCGGCCGCGAAAAAAACACCCCGGCACCGATAGCGATACTCCCCCACAAAAACAGGCGTTGAGGACCCGATAGAGCAAACAACTCGCCGATTTGTATTTCCTGCAGAGGCGAGGAAGATATAAATACTCCCATGACATTACCGATATTATTGGCGCCCAAACTATAAGCGCCAAACACACCGGCTAACACCAGGCCTAGCCGCGTCCAGTGATCCTGCCACAGCTAACATAAAAAATACAAAATTGTTTCTTTTGGAAAACCGCACTATATTAGGATGCAAGTTAGGTATCAGCATGAAGCAATCAACACCTTTACCCTAATGGTTTTGTTAATAGAGTGCTATTGGACCTTAATCCAATAGCTGCAAGTAGAAGATCTATATACAGTGACAATTTAGTCATCCAATAATGTAGCTAGACACTGTATTCCTGCTACGAAAAAGTGAGTAAACCGATGTCCATTATTCAAGTACTGATTAATCACACACGCCTGCTGGAAATCGTCGGCGATTTGATACGGATTAGAGCCCAGGGCGTTGCCTTTGGCGATCTCGCCATGATTGAAAACATCGATGGCGAGGTGTCGCTTGCCAAAGTCGTGGATATTGACCGTGATATCGTCAGTCTGCAAGTGTTCACCGGCGGCAAGGGTCTGTCCACCGATGCCAAAGTCAACTTCCTCGGTCATCCGCTGGATGTGGTTTACTCCGAAAACATCCTCGGTCGTATCTTCCGGGGTTCCGGTGAACCCATTGATGGCGGGCCAGAACTCCCCACCGATCCGCGCATCCCTGTGGGCGGGCCGACGGTTAACCCGGTTATGCGGGTGATGCCATCGAGGATGATCGAAACCAAAGTCCCGATGATCGACTTGTTCAATTGTCTTGTTGAAAGCCAGAAGATTCCCATCTTTTCGGTTGCCGGCGAACCCTTCAACGAACTGCTGGCGCGGATCGGTTTTCAAGCCAACGCTGATGTCCTGGTGTTTGGCGGTATGGGTCTGATTTTCGATGACTATCATTTCTTTCGTACAGCCTTTGAGGAGCACGGTGTTTTTCACCGCACCGTCATGTTCGTCAATCAAGCTTCAGATCCGCTGGTTGAGCGCCTGCTGGTTCCTGACATGGCCCTGGCGGTTGCGGAAAAAATGGCGGTTGAGGAGAAAAAGCGCGTGCTGGTGCTGCTCACCGACATGACTGCCTATGCCGATGCCATGAAAGAACTGGGCGTAGCTCAGGAACGCATTCCCGCCGTCCGCGGCTACATGGGTGATCTGTACACTCAACTGGCGTCTCGTTACGAGAAAGCCTGTGATTTTAAAGGCGCGGGTTCGGTAACCATTCTGAGCGTGACCACCATGCCCGGCGATGATGTCACCCATCCGGTACCGGATAACACCGGTTACATCACCGAAGGTCAGTTTTATCTGCATGATGGCTTCATCGACCCGTTTGGTTCGCTGTCCAGGCTAAAACAGCATGTGATTGGCAAAGCCACGCGCGAGGACCACAGCCAGATCATGAACACCATGATCCGTTTTTATTCGGGTGCGGTGGAAGCGCAAAAAAAGCAGGCGATGGCCTTTGAACTTTCGGCTTTCGACGAAAAGCTGCTCAAGTTCGGCCGCTTGTTCCGTGAACGCTTTATGGATACGCGCGTTTCACTACCGGTTCTCGACGCCCTTGATCTGTGCTGGACCACGCTGGGCGAATGTTTTGATCCGCAAGAATTACTGATGAAGCAGAACCTGATTGATAAATATTTCCCGCAACAAAACCTGAGCACAGCCGAAGCGCCGGAAACCGTGGCTAAGGTGGCGTAAACCGTCATGGCCAAGCTCAAACTTAGCAAGCACGAATTGCACGAGCAGCAGGAACAGTTGAAACTGTACCAACGGCTATTGCCCTCGCTGGACCTGAAACGCCGGCAGTTGACCATGGAAGTGAAAAAAGCCCAGGCGGAATACACGGCCGCTCAAGCGGCTGTGGACGCCCTGGAAACTCGAATCGGCGAAGAATTGCCAATGCTGGCCGATGAGGAATTTCGCCTTGGCGGCCTGGTGCAATTAAAAAGTTGCCAGGTGGTTGAACAAAATGTTGTCGGGGTGAAACTGCCCTTTTTAGAGAGCATCGTGTGTGAAGTCGCCGACTATTCGCGCTTGTCCACCCCGCCTTGGCTGGATGCTTTGGTACAGCGGCTCAAGGATGCCATAGAAGAGCGGATGCGTGCAGAAATCGCCGGCCAGCGCTGGCGTATTTTACAGGTTGTTGTGCGCCGGATCACGCAACGCGTTAATCTGTTCGAAAAAATCCTGATCCCGACCTGTAAGCAGAATATCCAAAAAATACGCATTTACCTCGGCGACGCCGAACGGGCCAGCGTCATTATTTCCAAGCTCGCCAAGAAGAAACAGCAACAACAACGGGAAGCCGAGTCAGAGGAGGTATCATGAGCATTATTAAGATGCATAAGGTGACTTTCATCGGCATGACTGCTGACCGCGAACGCTTACTGCCTGACCTTCAGAAAATGGGCTGTGTGCAGATTATTCCGCTGTCAGCCGAGCATACTAGCGTTGGCGAAACTACGCCTGCAGGCGCCCGTGAAGCACTCAAGTTTCTGCAGACGTATCCGCAGCGCAGGCGCCAGATTCGGGATAAAGAGCGCTTCGATGCCGTTGAAGTTCAGCAGAGGACGCTGGAAGTCAGAAATCGCTTGCATGATCTGGAGGATGAGCGTGACTTTTTGATCAAACGCATCCAGGCCATGCGCCCCTGGGGCGACTTCGTGTTACCTTCGTTGCAGGAGATGGGCAACCAACGGCTTTGGTTTTACGTGGTTCCGCATAAAGAGTTGCGGAAAATAGAAGCCGCGGCTCCCGTTTGGGAAATTATCCGGCGCGACAACCAGTTTTGTTATGTGATCGTCATCAGCGAGGAAGAGCCTTCGCAGATGCCGGTACCCCGCGTTCATCTCGGCTACAAACCTCGTCAGGAATTACTCGCGCGACTCGATGAGGTGGAATTGGCCGTGGAGGACGCTCAGGCTGAGCGGGCTTATTTAACCCGCTGGCATGATTTGTTCAGCGGTGATCTGAATCGACTGGAAGATCAGGCGGTCTGTCAAGGCGCCATGGGGCACGTTTACACCAACGATTGGGCGTTTGCCTTGCAGGGCTGGGCGCCCGCTGACAGCCTGCCGGCGCTCGAAGACTATTCCAAAGAACAGGACTTTTATTTTGCCTCGGAAGCGCCCACTCAAGAAGACAACCCGCCCACGCTCATGCGCAATCCAGCCTGGCTTAGTGCTGGCGAAGATCTGGTAACTTTTTATATGACACCGGGGTATCAAACCTGGGATCCGTCTGGGGTCACTTTCGTTTCCTTTGTGATCTTTTTTGCGATGATACTGGCGGATGCGGGCTACGCCAGTGTGCTGGCACTGGCTTTACTGTTGCGCTGGAAAAAGCTGGGGCGCTCATCCTCGGGCCGCCGCTTTCGGCCTTTGCTTTTGTCTATAGTGACTGCTTCACTGGTTTTTGGTATCGGGGCCGGTAGTTATTTCGGCGTCAACCCTAGCGATGAATCCTTTGCGGGAAAGCTTCATGTTCTCGATATGAGCAGCACCAACCGCATGATGATGATTTCCGTGGTCATCGGTGTTTTCCATATTGTACTTGCCAATGTGATGAATGCCTCCCGTTACGAGCATTGGCCGGAAAGATTGCCTTCAGTCGGTTGGATTGGTGTGATTTGCGGCGGATTTGCACTGGCGATTAGCGGTTCAGTAACGCTGGCCGGTTTGCGGGAACTGGGCATCGCCTTGATGTCGCTCGGGGCGCTATTAATCGTGTGGTTCACCGCTCCCGGTGAAAAGCCGCTCGCCCGCCTTGTCCAGGGCTCGATGGGACTGACCAAACTGTCCGGCGCCTTAGGAGATGTCTTGAGCTATCTCCGTCTGTTCGCGCTGGGTCTCGGATCGGCCTCCCTTGCTATCGAATTTAACCGTATGGCCAGCGGCGTCTATGAGAGCTACCCGGGGATCGGCCTGTTCCTGGCACTGCTGATCCTGCTGTTCGGACATGGGGTTAATTTATTTCTTGGCATTGCCAGCGGCGTCATTCATGGACTGCGGCTGAACGTGATCGAGTTTTTTAATTGGGGACTCAAAGAAGAGGGAACCCTGTACAAACCATTTAAACAATCGGAGGATAATTCATGGAACCGTTAATTTTGGCACTGGGCTGGGTGGGACTCTACGCGCCTTTAGCACTGGGTGCGGTAGGCAGTATGATCGGCTGCGCGCGTGCCGGCAGCGCGGCGTGTGGCGCATTATTGGAAGTCGAAGGCGGCTATGGACGCTATATCGGCGTGGCTGCCATGCCGTCCTCGCAGACCATTTACGGCATCGTCGTGACCATGGCTCTGCGCCGCGAACTGACTCTCGAAAATTCTCCCGGAATTTTTGGCTTGGGTCTCCTGGCCGGACTGGCCATGTTGTTCGGAGCTATCGCTCAGGGAGATTCCTGTGCAGCATCGATCAATGTATCAAAAAGTAAGCTGGAAGTTTTCGGTATATCCCTGGCACCGGCGGCGCTGGTTGAAGGCTTCTGCGTTTTCGCTTTCGTTTTCGCTCTGGTGCTGGCGGCAGGAATTCCCAAATAATCTCAACGAGACTACCTAATATGACTGAGCAAGAACACAGTAAAACCGGCGCCGGCGTTCAGAACCTGGTTGACCGTATCCGCGATCAGGGGGTACAGGCCGCCAATGAGAAGGCCAACCAGATTTTAAGGGATGCCGAGAACAAGTCTGCAAAAATGCTTTCCGACGCGAGGCTGGAAATCGAGCGCCTGCGTGAGAGTTCCCGTAATGAGATAGCGTCTTATCATGAGGCGGCTCTGGAAGCCTTGAAACTCTCGGCTCGCGATACCGTGCTGCATCTGGAATCCAAAGTCGCGTCGGCGTTCGAAGTTTTCGTTAAACGTTTGGTGACATCCGCCACGCGTGACGAGCAGTTTATTAAATCCATTGTGCTGGTATTAGCCGGACATGTCGCGAAAGAACAGATTGTGGACAAGGACATCCAGATTCTTATCTCGGAATCGATCATCATGGATCAACCGAACGAAAAAATGCGCGAACGCGTCCAGCAATCCATCCTTGCGTTATCCAGCGAGATGCTGCGTGAAGGCGTCGAATTGATCCCCTCCAGCGAAATCAGCGCCGGGGCAAGCGTGCGCCTGGTTAAGGAACAACTGGAAATCGATCTCTCCGACAAAGCCATTTCCAGGCTGCTGTACCAACGCATTCTGCCTCGTTTCAAGGCTATATTCGAAGGCAGCGAATAAGCGTCATGGCCCGTCCTTACATAACACTGGTCGCCAGTCTTCCCTATTTACCGCCTTTCGAACGCGCCGAACGCTCGCCGATTACGCGTCTGCGCCTGGAGCAGCGCCTCCGCAATCTGGATTCCGGCGACGCCCAGCAACTGGCCAAAGCCGAAGCCCTAGTAAGCTGGCGCATGTCCCTGGCTAAACCGAAAACAGATGCCGAGATGGTGATGCGTTACCGTGCGATCATGCCAGAAATCAGCCAGCCCGCTTTGCGTGAGTTCATCGATTTCCGGATTGATCAGCAAACTATCGTTGCCGGTCTTCGCCAGCGCAATGCCGGCTTTGATGCCTCGTTTTTAGAGCAGATTTCCGGTGCGAGCCGGTGGGCGCGTTTTATGTCTTCTCATTGGGACGATCCGGATTTCAAGCTGGCTAGCGTTTATCCGTGGATACCCGAGGCGCGAGGTTTTCTTGAAGCCAAAGATCCGCAAGCTCTGGACAGTCTATTGATGGGCATAATCTGGCGATGGCTGAGCCGAATCGCAGAAACTAATGAATTCGGTTTCGAGGCAGTGTTTGCTTTCGTTTTTAAATGGGACATCCTTCAAGCGTGGCTCGCACGCGATGCCAGTAAGGCGAAGAGCCGATTTCAAGAACTGATTAAAGAGGTAAAAAATGAAAGCTGAACAAAGCTTATCGAGAACCGCAAAAGTCATAGGCGTCAAGGAAAGTCTGGTGCTTATCGAGGTCGACGAGAATACGCCGATCATGAAAAACGAACTGGGCTATATCTGTCTGGGCGAAGAGCGACTGAAAGCCGAGGTGTTGCGGGTGCGTCAGCGTACTGCCGACATGCAGGTGTTCGAGGACACGCGCGGCGTGCGTGCTGGCGATACCGTAGAGTTAAGCGGAGAAATGCTGTCGGCCGTTTTAGGCCCCGGCTTGCTCGGACAGGTTTTCGATGGCTTACTGAATCCCTTGCATACTCTGGCCGCACAACATGGTTTTTTTCTCCCTCGTGGCGTTACCATAGCCGCACTCGATCAAAAAAAATCATGGCATTTTGAGCCCAGCGTTGAGATCGGCGATACAGTGTCTCCAGGCGGTGTAATCGGGATGGTTCCCGAGGGTGAATTCAAGCACAAAATCATGGTGCCCTTCAATGAGCCTGAACCTGTCGAGATCACCTGGATCCGAGGCGGTAATCTGGGGGTGGAGGATGTCATCGCTCGTTATAAGTCCAGCAAAGGCAAGGAGCAGGAAATGACCATGTCTCAGCGCTGGCCCGTGCGCAAACCTATACCGGAAGCCCTGATCCGTCGCCACTATGCTGAACGCCTGTACCCGGCTGAACCGATTACGACGGCAACCCGTATTATCGACACCTTCTTCCCCATTGCCCAGGGCGGCACGGGTTGTATCCCCGGGCCTTTCGGCGCTGGCAAAACGGTATTGCAAAGCCTGATCGCCCGTTATTCGACAGTCGATATCGTGGTGATAGTCGCCTGTGGTGAACGGGCCGGCGAAGTCGTCGAAACGATTGCTGAATATCCGGAAACCAAGGACCCTCGTACCGGCGGTACCTTGATGGATAGAACCATAATCATCTGTAATACCTCATCAATGCCGGTTGCGGCCCGTGAAGCCTCCATCTATACCGGTATCACGCTGGGCGAATATTTCCGGCAAATGGGCTATCATGTGCTGCTGATTGCCGACTCTACCTCTCGCTGGGCGCAGGCCATGCGCGAAACCTCAGGGCGTATGGAAGAAATTCCCGGCGAAGAAGCGTTCCCGGCCTATCTCGATTCGTCCATCAAAAACGTCTACGAACGGGCGGGCGTACTGCGCTGCCCGGACGGTTCAACGGGCAGTCTGACCATGATCGGCACTGTCTCGCCCGCCGGCGGCAACTTCGAAGAGCCGGTGACCCAATCCACGCTGGGCACCGTAAAAACCTTTCTCGGTTTGTCGGCCGATCGCGCTTACCGCCGCTGTTATCCGGCCATCGATCCACTCATTTCATGGTCACGCTATCTCGACCAGTTGGGTGGCTGGTTTACCAAGCATCTTGACGCCAACTGGGTGCGCGATGTCAAGGCCATGCAGGAATTGCTTGAAACCGGCGATGGCATCTACCAGATGATGCAGGTCACCGGCGAAGAAGGCATCACAGAAGAGGACTTTATCACCTGGCAGAAATCCTTGTTGCTGGACATGGTTTATCTGCAGCAGGATGCCTTCGATGAAGTGGATGCCTGTATGCCCAGGGCACGGCAACTGGAAAGTTTCAGGCTGCTGGAGTCGTTAATCGCTGCCAGCTATAACTTCCGGAGTAAAGATGAAGCCAGAAACTTCTTCACCGAACTGACCAGTCTTTACAAAAATTGGAACTACAGCGCCCCCGGTTCGACTGAATTTGTCCGCTATCGCAAGGAAATCGTTGATCTGGCCGCTCAGCATGGCTACATCGAAACCCCCAAGGCGTAACGTCCAAATACACAATCGCGGTTCTTGGGTCAAAACTGCCTGTCCTGTGCCTGCCGGAGCAAATGGCTCTGCAACAGATAGCTGTTGTTGCTATAAGCGACAGGCACCATGGCCTGGCCCGTTAGAGCATAAAGCCTCGACCGGCTAATGCAGATTCCGTGCCTGTGCCCAGTGTTTCCGGAATGAACAATTTCAGGGCTATTTGAAACCGCGTTTACAACGACATACCTCAGTGCCAACTTAAGGAAATCCATCATGATAAAACAAAAATATATCAAACTTTTTCGCGTCAAACCCGGAAGCAAAATTAAACTCAAGGACTATGACACCGGCTGGGCTCAGAACGAGGAATTCAAGGCATTTGGCAAGGACAATTTAAAGGAACGCGCCAATGAAATTCTGCAACAGAATCAGGCCGATTTGACTGAGACACAGCAATTACTGTACGCGGATGATCGGTACTCCCTGTTAATCATTTTTCAGGCGATGGACGCCGCCGGCAAAGACGGCACCATCAAACATGTCATGTCCGGCGTCAATCCGCAGGGCTGTCAGGTATTCAGTTTCAAGAAACCCTCGGCTGAGGATTTGGATCACAACTTTCTCTGGCGCTTTATGAAAAGCCTGCCGGAGCGAGGCCGCATCGGTATCTTCAACCGTTCGTACTACGAGGATGTACTGGTGGTTAAAGTCCACCCTGAACTGCTGCAGAACCTGCCGGATGGAAAACGAGGCAAGTCATTCTGGGAGGATCGTTATGAAGACATCAATGCCTTCGAACGTCATCTGCACCGCAACGGCACGGTGATCCTGAAGTTTTTCCTGAATGTTTCCAAGGAAGAGCAAAAAGAACGCTTCCTGGAGCGCTTGGAGCGTCCTGAAAAGAATTGGAAATTCTCAGCCGCCGATCTTGCCGAGCGAGGGCACTGGGATGACTACATGGAGGTTTATGAAGACGCAATCAGCGCCACCAGCACTGATTGGGCGCCCTGGCACATCATTCCCGCCGACAATAAGTGGGTCACGCGCGCGGTAGTTGCCGATATCATTACCTCGACCCTGCGCGATCTCGATCTCAAGTTTCCCGAAGTTACTGAAGCGCAACTCAAGACCCTGGACGAAGCACGTAAATCGCTTGAAGCCGAATGATGACAAATTCTTGTAGGCAGCATGGGCAAAAGTCTGTGCTGCCTACAAGAAGTACAATTGTCACAATCCTGAGCGACAATTCCTTTCATGCTCTTTTTCCCGCCAGTTTTTAACACTTGAGTCTTGTTTCAATCCCTCTAACCCTGAAGAGATACCGCTATGACCACTTCTGATCAATCGACAACTGACACAGCCGTTTCGCCTCTAAGCAAAGATGAACTGCAAAGGCTTAACGCCTATTGGCGTGCCTGCACTTACCTGGCCGCAGGCATGATTTATCTGTGGGATAATCCACTATTGAAAGAGCCGCTCAAGCCCGAACATATCAAGAACCGGCTCTTAGGCCACTGGGGTTCGAGTCCTGGCCTGAGCTTTGCGTATATTCACATGAACCGGCTCATTAACAAATACGGACTTGATGCCATTTTTCTGGCCGGCCCCGGCCATGGTGCACCAGGCGTGTTGGCTCCGGTTTATCTGGAAGGAACGTACGCGGAAATTTACCCCAACAAGGGCGAAGACGAAGAAGGCATGTTGCAATTTTTCAAGGAGTTTTCATTTCCCGGCGGTATCGGCAGCCACTGCACACCCGAGACACCCGGATCGATTCATGAAGGCGGCGAACTGGGCTACAGTATTTCTCATGCCTACGGCGCCGCTTTCGATAACCCGGATTTGCTGGTCACGGTAGTGGTGGGCGATGGCGAATCAGAAACCGGACCCTTGGCAACCTCCTGGCATTCCAATAAATTCCTCAACCCCATTAGCGATGGCGCGGTATTGCCAATATTGCATCTGAACGGTTACAAGATCAACAATCCGACAATCTTGTCGCGCATTTCCCATGATGAACTGGAGCGCCTGTTTCAGGGTTATGGTTATACGCCCTATTTCGTAGAGGGTAGCGACCCCGAGATGATGCACCAACTGATGGCAGGCGTTCTCGAAACGTGTGTGCTGGAAATTCGACGCATTCAGGAGGAAGCTCGCCGAACCGGTATTGCAACCCGCCAGCGTTGGCCAATGATTGTCTTGCGTAGCCCGAAAGGCTGGACAGGGCCCAAAGAAGTGGATGGGCACAAAGTTGAAGGCTTTTGGCGCTCGCACCAGGTGCCGCTTGCGGGCATGAAAGAAAATCCCGCCCACCTGAAGCAACTGGAAGACTGGCTGCGCAGTTATAAACCAGAGGAATTATTTGATGCCACCGGCAGATTGATCCCGGAGCTTAAGGCTCTGGCACCCAAAGGCACACGCCGCATGAGCGCGAATCCGCATGCTAACGGCGGTCTGTTGCGCAAAGCCTTGCGGAAGCCGGATTTCCGGGATTATGCACTGGCATTGGCAAGTCCGGGCACAGTCACGGCGGAAAACACGCGCCCCTTGGGCAAATTCCTGCGCGATATTATGACCGATAACATGCATAATTTCCGTGTGTTCGGCCCCGATGAAAACAGCTCCAACAAGCTGGATGACATTTATAAGGCCAGCAAGAAAACCTGGCTGGCGGATTATTTGCCGGAAGATGCCGATGGCGGCGAACTGTCCCCGGACGGCCGGGTGATGGAAATGCTGTCTGAACATACGCTGGAAGGATGGCTGGAAGGTTATCTGCTGACTGGCCGCCACGGCTTCTTTTCCACCTACGAAGCCTTTGTGCATGTGATTGATTCCATGTTCAACCAGCACGCCAAATGGCTGGCCATGTCCAAGGCAGTACCCTGGCGCGCACCGGTATCATCGCTGAACCTGCTGATTACCTCTACCGTCTGGCGGCAGGATCACAATGGCTTTACCCATCAGGATCCGGGCTTCCTGGACGTAGTCGTTAATAAAAGCCCTTCGGTGACCCGCATTTACCTGCCGCCGGACGTGAACTGCCTGCTTTCCGTAGCCAACCATTGCCTGAAAAGCACCGACTACATCAACGTGATTGTCTGCGACAAGCAGAAGCACTTGCAATACCTGGATATGGACGCCGCCATTAAACACTGCACCAAAGGCATAGGTATCTGGGAATGGGCCAGCAATGACGACGGCTATGAACCGGATCTGGTAATGGCCAGTGCGGGTGATATTCCCACCAAGGAAGCCCTGGCGGCAATCGTGCTGCTGCGCGAAAATTTCCCGCAACTGAAAATTCGCTTTATCAATGTCGTGGATCTGTACAAATTGGTGCCCAGCAGCGAGCACCCTCATGGTCTTTCCGATCGCGATTTCGACAGCCTGTTCACCCTGGATAAACCGATTATCTTCAACTTCCACGGTTACCCCTGGTTAATCCATCGTCTTGCCTATCGCCGTAACAACCACAAGAATTTGCATGTACGCGGTTACAAGGAAAAGGGCAGCATCAACACGCCGCTGGAACTGGCGATTCAAAACGAAACCGACCGCTTCAGTCTGGCCATAGATGCGATCGACCGTATTCCCGCGTTACGGGTATCGGGTGCTCATGTCAAAGAAAAACTGCGTGATCAGCAAATCGAATGCCGTAACTATGCCTATGAGCATGGTATCGACAGACCGGATGACGATCAATGGCAGTGGCCTTATTGAAGATCGCTATCGATAAGGTAAGCCAGAAGCAGGACTGGGTTTGCAACCCAGTCCTTAACGTTCAAAATAACTTTAAGCAAAAATGCGTTTTACGTAGCATGGCAGAAACCTTACGGACGGGTTTGCAAAACCCGTCCGGCTTAAGTTTATCGCAGGGCCGAATTCGAACAGCATGACTGAATGACAATGTTGCCGAGGATATGAACATGACAATGAACAAAAATAAAACAGGCAGCGCTTTGCAAGAGGAAGCAATGCCCGCTGCTTCCGACATCCGTACCAGCTTGCGCAATGCCGCGCTGAAACAGGCCGTGCTCGATCATTTGCTCTATAGCGTCGGCAGAGTTCCGGCAGTTGCATCTGATCATGCTTACTACAAAGCCTTGGCGCTGGCCGTGCGTGACCGGCTGCAACATCATTGGAGTAACACGATACAAGCCTATTTTTCACATGTAAGTTCCAAAAAAATAGCATGCTATTTTTCAGCCGAATTTCTGATGGGACCCCAGCTCGGCAGCAGCCTGGTCAATCTTGGCATCGAGCAGGAAGTTCGCGAAGCAGTTGCTGAACTTGGCAAGGATCTCGATAATCTGATGGCTTTGGAAGAGGAACCGGGCTTGGGAAATGGCGGTCTCGGAAGACTCGCCGCCTGTTATCTTGATTCACTGGCGACACTCGAGATTCCTGCGATCGGTTACGGTATCCGCTACGAATTCGGTATTTTTGACCAGGAGATTCGCGACGGCTGGCAGGTGGAAATAACGGACAAATGGCTACGCAATGGCAATCCCTGGGAATTAGCCATACCTGATATCTTTTATTACGTAAATTTCGGGGGATATTCAGAGAGCTACCAAGATGATAAAGGCTGCACCCGCAGGCGTTGGATACCGGACCGGGTAGTTAAAGGCGTGGCTTACGACACGCCGGTTCCAGGCTATCGTGTGAATACCTGCAATTCCCTGCGTCTCTGGAGCGCCGAGGCGTGTGAGTCTTTTGATTTTCAGGCCTTTAATACCGGTGATTATTACCAGGCAGTGGACGATAAAGTGCTATCCGAGACACTGACCAAAGTTCTGTATCCCAATGATGAACCCGAGGCCGGGAAAAAGCTCCGCCTGGCACAACAATACTTTTTCGTTTCCTGTTCATTACAGGATATGTTGCGTGTCCTTGATTTTAAAGCGCAGCCTCTTGAGCATTTCCCGGATCGCTTCGCCGCCCAGCTCAATGATACCCATCCTTCGATTGCGGTGGCCGAATTAATGCGCCTTTTGGTCGATGAGCGTAAGCTTGATTGGGATTCGGCCTGGAGCATTACTGTGCGCACTTTTGGCTACACGAATCACACACTGCTGCCGGAAGCCCTGGAAACCTGGTCGCTACCCTTGTTCAGTGAACTGCTGCCACGGCATCTGGAAATAATCTACGAAATTAATGCCCGTTTTCTTGATGAGGTGCGGCTGCGTTATCCGGGCGACGATCAGCGTGTAGCGCGTCTGTCGCTGATCGACGAGGCCGGCGGCAAGCGTGTACGCATGGCTCATCTCGCCTGTGTCGGAAGTCATGCCATCAACGGCGTGGCTGCGTTGCATAGCGAACTGCTAAAGACCAGTGTGCTAAAGGATTTCTACGAACTTTGGCCGGAGCGCTTCAGCAACAAAACCAACGGTGTGACGCCGAGACGCTTCATGGCGCTGGCCAATCCCAAATTGAGTGATTTAATCACGCGCTCTATTGGCGGCGGCTGGATTACCCAGACAGAAGAGCTCAAGAAGCTTGAGCCCCTCGCCGAAGATGCCGCATTTCGTCAAGAGTGGCGTGCCGTCAAGCAAGCGAACAAGGAAAAACTCGCCGCTTACATACTCAAGGAAACCGGCATAGAGCTGAATCCGGCCTGGTTATTCGACATTCAGGTCAAGCGCATCCACGAATACAAGCGCCAGCATCTCAATGTGCTGCATATCATCACCTTGTACTGCCGTCTCAAGCATAGTCCCGGACTCCGTATTCCGCCGCAGGCATTTATATTTGGCGGCAAGGCCGCGCCCGGTTATTTTATGGCCAAACGCATCATCAAACTGATCAACGCGGTGGGCGAGGTGGTGAATAACGACCCGGATGTGAATAAATACTTGCGGGTCGCTTTTGTTCCCAACTTCAATGTGCAGAACGCCCAGCTGATTTATCCGGCTGCCGATTTGTCCGAACAGATTTCTACGGCGGGCAAGGAAGCATCAGGCACCGGTAATATGAAATTCACCTTGAATGGGGCGTTGACTATCGGCACCCTCGATGGCGCCAACGTCGAAATTCGTGAAGAAGTCGGCGCAGAGAATTTCTTTCTGTTCGGCTTAACCGAAGACGAGGTCGTTAGAGTCCAGCGCGATGGCTATCATCCGGCTGCCACTATCGAAAAAAATCCGGAGTTGTCCGAGGTCATTCATCTGATCGCTTCGGGCCATTTTTCTCATGGCGACACCGAAGTGTTCCGTTCTTTGGTGGAAAATCTATGTCAGCATGACCCCTTCCTGGTATTGGCTGATTATGCAGATTATGTGGCGTGTCAGGATAAAGTCACCGCCGCTTGGAAAGATCCCGAGCAGTGGACGCGCATGTCTATCCTGAATACGGCCAGAGCCGGCAAATTTTCCTCTGACCGGGCAATTCGTGAATATTGCGAGGAGATTTGGAAGGTACGACCGGTAGCCGTCGAGTTGCCCATCCATGAACGAGATCGCTAACATGAGCTTGAAAATTTATCTGCTTCGCCATGGTGAGACAGCGTACAGCCAACGGGGTGCTTATTGTGGAGCGCTGGATGCCGAACTGACAGCGGAAGGACACCAAATGGCCCAGGCTTTCGGCGATGCCTATCGCTCAATACCCTGGACTGATGTCTACGTCAGCCCCATGAAAAGAGCGATCGCAACGGCGCAGCCTTTGTGCGATGCAGTGGGTCTACCCATGCAAAAGAGGGATGGACTCCGGGAAATCGGTTACGGCGCGTGGGAGGATCGTGAGCTGGACTATGTCCGGCAGCACTTCGAACATGACTTCATACGCTGGCAGACCGATCCGGCCTGGAATCCGCCAACCAATGGCGAAACGGCCATTCAGATAGCGGCTCGCGCCCTCCCTGTCATCACAGAAATCGAGTCCTCGCACAAGGACGGCAACGTGCTGGTAGTATCCCATAAGGCCACAATTCGTATCATTCTCTGTAGCTTGCTGGGTATCGACGTCGGCCGCTACCGGGATCGCATCAATGCCATGGCAGCCTCCGTTAGCATCGTCAAGTTTGGCACCTATGGGCCGATGCTGGAAGTTTTGGGTGACCGCGGCTATATGCCTGAGTATTTACGCAAACGCTCGGGGACTTGATGTTCACAAGACTTGGGTTTACATAGCAAAAGATGAAATCCGTGAGCGATAAGCAGTCCTATGCACTTCGATACCAAGACACCGAGCAAATCAATATCGACTTAATTCTGCCCCATGAATAAATACTTGCTTGTCATCAATGCCGGATCATCGAGCATCAAGTTCGCTATTTACCAAAAGGATTCCTCATCTGAAGAGCTTGTTGCGGATGCTGCCGGACAAATTGAAGGCATCGGCAGCCATCCGCGCTTCATGGTAAAGAAATCCTCTGATGACGTTTTGGTCGATCGCGAACTTACTGTTGAAGAAGCCCGGAATCACATGGGTGCCATCACTATAATCCGCGCCTGGCTCAAAGACTATTTCGCAAATGGAACATTGCTGGCGGTGGGGCATCGCGTCGTTCACGGCGGACAGCACTATTCAGAGCCCGTCCTGATTAATGCGACAGTTCTGGCAGAGCTGGATACCCTGATCCCCTTGGCGCCTCTGCATCAGCCGCATAACCTCGCGACTATCCGCGCACTTCTGGAAACCATGCCGTCGTTACCGCAAGTGGCCTGTTTTGATACGGCGTTTCACCGAACACAGCCAGATGTCGCGCAACGCTTCGCCATACCCCGGCGTTTTGCCGAGGAAGGTGTGCAGCATTACGGATTTCACGGTTTGTCCTATGAATACATCGCCTCCGTTTTGCCTGCAGTTGAGCCCACACTTGCGGACGCGCGCATCATCGTCGCCCACCTGGGGAACGGCGCCAGCCTGTGCGCACTACATAACCGGCGCAGCATCGCCACTACGATGGGGTTCTCTCCGCTCGATGGCCTGGTCATGGGCACCCGTTGCGGCAGCATCGACCCCGGTGTGTTGCTTTATCTGATGGACCGTCACGGCATGGATAAACACGCTCTGGAGCAGCTGCTTTACCATCAATCCGGTCTGCTGGGGGTTTCCGGCATTTCCAATGACATGCGTACGCTGCTTGCCAGCGACGACCCACGTGCACAAGAAGCGATTGGTTTGTTCGTGTATCGCGCCGGACGTGAAATAGGCTCACTGGCCGCAGCGCTCGGCGGCCTTGAAGCGCTGATATTTACCGCCGGCATTGGTGAGCATTCTGCCGTGATTCGTGCGAAAGTCTGCCGACAGGCAGCGTGGCTGGGGCTTGATCTTGACGACTCCGCCAATACCGCCGCTGCTATCTGTATTTCAAAGCCTGCATTCCAAAGTCTCTGCATGGGTTGTGCCTACCGACGAAAACCTGATGATCGCCCAGCACACCTTAAGACAAGTGTGTTTGGATGGTAATCAAGCATGACCATTACAGCTCCGCGCTATAAAACCCGAATTGGCGAACGGCTACCAGGAGGGGCATCATGGAATAATGAGGGAACAAACTTTTCTGTATATAGCCAGGATGCCAAAAATATGGAGTTGTGGCTCTACGAAACGGAGGACAGTACTGAACCCTTCCAGGTGATCGCGCTCGATCCGGATACGCAGCGGACTTTTTTTGCCTGGCATGTTTTCGTCGAGCAACTGCCTGTTGGTACGTATTACACATGGCGTGTGCAGCGGCCCGATGGCTCCTGGTGGGAGGTGCTCGATCCGTGGGCGCGAGCGGTGAGCGATACAGGCTGGGATCGCCGTCAGGCAATCTCTTCAGCCAACGGACTGCGTGGAATCGTAACCGATACCGGTTACCACTGGAATGAGCCGGCTTTCACGCCAAAGCCGCTGGATGGAGCGGTTATTTATGAAGTCCATGTGGGCGGCTACACGCGGCATCCGTCCGCTGGTACGCAACATCCGGGCACGTTCGCCGGCTTGATCGAGAAAATCCCCTATCTTAAAGAACTCGGCATCACGCATGTCGAACTGCTACCCGTCATGGCTTTCGACGAACGGGACGTGCCTGAAGGGGTGGCTGCTTTGGGACATACAAATTATTGGGGTTACAGTCCCTATGGATTTTACGCACCGCATCCAGATTACTGCGCGACACCGGCGCCGGTACGCGAATTCCAGAATCTCGTGGAGGCGCTACACGCGGCCGGACTGGGCATCATTCGGGATGTGGTCTTCAATCACACCAGCGAAGGCGGCGCGGACGGGCCAACGATTCATTTCAAGGCGCTGGTGGGCGACATCTTCTATCATCACGACGGCTAGCATTACCGCGACTACACATGCTGCGGGAATACCATCAACTGCAATCATCCACTGATAACGCATTTCCTCGTCTATTGCCTGGAATACTGGGTTAGAACGATGCGCGTGGACGGCTTTCGTTTTGATCTTGCCAGCGTGTTTACGAGGGGCGAGGATGGGGCGGTGCTGGCCAACCCGTCATTACCCTGGAGTATCGAGTTATCATACGCCCCCACCCAGACACCCATTATCGCCGAGGCGTGGGATGCGGCCGGCCTGTACCAGGTGGGTTCCTTTCCCGGAACTCGCTGGTCGGAGTGGAATGGCCGCTATCGCGATGTCATCAGGCGCTTCATTCGTGGCGATCGCGGCTTGGTCGACGAAGTCGCAACTTGTCTGGCGGGCAGCAGCGATCTTTACGCCGACGAACATCGCTTACCGGCCAACAGCATTAATTTTATCACCTGTCATGACGGGTTCACGCTCTGGGATCTGGTCAGCTACAATCACAAATACAACGTGGCCAACGGCGAGAACAATCGCGACGGCACCGACCAAAACCTGAGCTGGAATTGCGGCATCGAGGGCGAGACTTCCGATCCCAAGGTATTGGCACTGCGGCACCGGCAAGCACGCAACTTCATGGTAATCCTGTTTCTGAGTCAAGGCGTGCCGATGTTTCTCGCGGGAGATGAATTTCTGCATACGCAGGGCAACAACAACGCCTGGTGCCAGAACAATGAGATTTCCTGGTTAGACTGGAGATTGGCCGAGACCAATCATGCAATGGTTCGCTTCGTGCGGGAGCTAATAGCCTTTCGTCAGCGTCATCCCTGTTTAAGCCGTTCACGCTTTTTTACCGGCCAGCCAGAATCTTCACGCGGCATTCCTGATATTGCCTGGCATCGTCCACTTGGACGTACCGCCCTGGGACAGCCATGACGCCCAGGTTCTGGCCTTCACCATCGCCGGTAGAACGGCTACGGAGGAAAGATCTGCACATTATTCTGAATATGTCCGAACAGGACGTTGAAAGTCAACTTCCCGATATTCCGCAAAGACAATGGCATCTTGCCCTTGATACTGCGGCGCAGTCACTGGATGACATTATCGAGCGGGTGCGCCAGCGAGCGGTAGACGGAAATATTCAGAAAGCTCAAGCGCGTAGCGTTGTTGTTTTTGAGGCCCGAGAGATTAAATCATCGACATCTTCGGCCACTCAGCTTCCCGAGTATTAAAACTTGTCTGGTTCTTATCCGATCTAGTGATTTGTTCTTATAATCCAGATAATATAAGCTGCTTATTAAGCACATGCTGGAAGTTATATCGTTTCCGAGCCGAATACAGAAACAATCATCGCTACCAGAACTCAGTTATCGTTCTCCGAAAATCCGCCTGTTTTGAGAGAAAAACAATGACTCATTCCAAATCACCCCTTGATCGCTATTCCCGCAGCACCAATGTATATCGAGCGGTGCTAATCTTATTGGCGCTGTTGCCGGTTGGATGCAATAGGGACGAACAGCAGGCCAGCAAGGCGCCGCCGGCCGCGGCAACGGAATCCACGACGGCTCAACCGGTATCCGTGGCCCCAGCTAAACCGTTGACGGATATTGAATCCCTGGTGGCACCCATTGCCCTGTATCCGGATCCGCTGCTGGCAGAATTGCTGGTGGCCTCGACCTATCCACTCGAGGTCGTGCAGGCTGCGAGGTGGATTGAAACCAAGCCCGATCTTGCAACACTGAGCACCAAAGATTGGGATGCCAGCATCATGCGACTGGTCAGTGTACCTCTCGTCATCAAGATGATGAATGATCATCTGGACTGGACCACACAACTGGGCGGCGCTTTCCTGGCCAAACCTTCCGAAGTCATGGCCGTGATACAGACGCTGCGCAAACGAGCTATGGACGCTGGCTATCTGAAAGATACCCCGGAACAGAAGGTCACCGCACAAACCGTGTCAGTAGACCAGGCGGATGGTGCTGTGGCTACCCCGGCAGTCCTGAAAAAAGAAGTCATTACCATTGCACCAGCCAAATCCGATACGGTTTACGTGCCTCAGTATAATCCTGAAGTCGTTTACCAAGCGCCAATGTCGCCGCCGCCAACGGGCTATCCTGCCTCGACAGTAGTTAACGTCAATGCCGCGGCACCTGTGCCCAGCTATTACCCCGCTTACTATCCACCACCCGCGACGACCACGACGTCAAGCAATGACTCCTGGGGCAACTTCGCAACCGGAGCATTGGTAGGCGGACTGCTGACCTGGGGGATCATGGAATGGGCCGATGACGATGATTGGGACGATCACCACCACGTCAGTCATTACTATGGCGACAGCGTCTGCCATAACGGCAACTGCTGGCACGGGGGCGGCGGGTATTATGGCGACCGGGGCAATGTCAACTATAACAAGAACGTCAATATTTCCGGCAACGAAATCAATAGAAACCGTGGCGGCGTTTTCAATCAGAACAACCTGAGGCCCACACAACGGCCAGCAGGCTGGCAGCCTGATCAACGCCACCGTCGGGGACAGGCCTATCCGGAAGCGGTGCAACAACGACTCGGGCGAACCCAACAACCGGCGTTGGCCGGACAGCGGCTCGGCGCAGCTCAATCGCTCCCGGCTACAGCGCGGGGATTCTCCGAAGCCGGACAACGGCCTGCTGCCAGGGCCTTGCCCGCCGAACGCCGGCCTTCCAGTGCCGACATTCGCCAGCAGCTAGCGCAAAAGCCCGGAGCGCAATCCAAATTGACACAGAACAAGCAGACGCCGCGTGACATTCAAGGTCAGCTTGGGCAGGGAGCTCGGGACAATGCGCTGGAAGGGATTAAAACCTCGGGTCAAGCCTCGCGATTGGAGAGCCAGCGCGGCTCGAATAGCCGCCAATCTGCTCTTCCTGCTACGCGAGAGAGTCAAGCGCGCAAAACGGCTGGCGGAGAGCGAGGCGAGCGCACACAGACACAAAAGTCTCGAGCGCAGGCAGTGAAGACGCAGCCGCAGATTGCACAACGCCGTGCCGAGATGCCTAGCCCAGCAGAGCGCAGCCAAGGAGTTGCGGGCCGCGAGCGCGCCCAGCAACAGATGGCGGCGCAACGCCGTTCCGAGGCGGCTCGCCCCAATGCGTTTGAGTCTCCACGCAACGCCAGTACCACCCGTAACTACAGCCAGCGAGGCGCCTCTAGCGTGCAACGTTCGGCCAGTGCCGGACATGTTCGCGCTTCAGGAGGTGGCGGTAGCGGTGGCGGAGATCGACGTCGATGATGGAAAAATTCAACAACCCTGAAAACTATGCGGCCAACTTTGGTACGCCTGGAAAGCTTACGGAATCGCTCCTTGCGCGGTTCTATGCTGACCTCCATCCATTTTAATCAAGCAGTCAAGACTGAGGTTTTCATAATGTATCGCGAAACAAAACACATCCTTCTGGCGGCACTGATTTCAGCTCCCTTATTCGCTCACGCGGCACCTCCAAGTCCTGCGCCGACTGCCCCGGCGGATGCCAAAACCGTCGAAGCTCAAGACTTCCCAAGCCCGGATGATGCGGCCAAGGCGTTACTGGAAGCGGCGCGCAGTGATGACCGCAATCAGATCATCGCCGTATTCGGCAGCCACGACGCAGAGCTCCTATCCTCCGGAGATGACGTCGAAGACAAGAATAACCGTTCGAACTTCGTCACCCTGGCGCAGGAAAAAATGGCTGTAGAGAAGATCGGCGAGGACCGGACCATCGTGCATGTCGGCAACACAGATTGGCCGTTTCCCATCCCTCTGGTGAAAAATGGCAATAGCTGGCGTTTCGATACCGAACAGGGGCGCCAGGAAATCATCAATCGACGCATCGGCCGCAACGAGCTTAACGCGCTTGCCGCGATTCGTGGTTACGTGGAAGCCCAGTTCGATTATGCCAATTCAGACAGGGACGGTGACGGTGTTTTTGAATACGCGCAAAAATTGCAGAGTGAGCCTGGCAAGTTTGACGGCCTGATTTGGGAAGCGGAAGAGGGGCAGCCGCAAAGCCCGCTCGGGCCGCTGATTGCCGAAGCAAGAGCCGGGGGTTATAAGGCCAAAGGCGCAACCGAAAAGCCTTGGCCCTACCATGGCTATTACTACCGCATTCTGACCCGGCAGGGTGGCAGCGTTCCTGGTGGCAAATATGACTATATCATTAACGGCAACATGATTGCCGGCTTCGCCTTGGTTGCCTTTCCCGCCCAATATGGCTCATCCGGTATCATGACGTTCGTCGTCAATCATCAGGGTAAGGTTTATCAAAAGGACTTGGGCTCCAAAACCGCCGAACTTGCTGCAAAGATTAAGGAGTACAACCCCGATTCAACTTGGGAGCCGGTTCAGGCCGCTGAGTAATCAAGCGGACATTGGCCGAGTCCATGACATCATACAGATTGATAACCCGTTCGCTAGTCATCTTGGCTAAGAATGTGGGTTTTTACTTTCGACCGGAAACTCGACAATGGGTGCGGTTTCCAGGAGTTTCTCGACCACAGCCGTCATCGGTGTATGGTCGATTTTGTTCATGAACGTGGAGTAAGCGAGTGAAGCCAACAAGGAACGCAGGTCACTCGCCCATGGCGGCAGGTAACGGGCAGGCTTACAGAGCCCCATGGCGGCCAGCTCGCACAGTGCCGGAATGTCCTGAGCTTCCAGCTTGCCACAGAACAACAGTCGCAAGCAGTCGGATCGTCCTGCAGAGAAAATCGCACGAATCACACTGCTCACCTGCAACAGACCGAAAAGATACACGACATCCTTCGTGAAGGGCGCCCCGCCGGTGATCACTCCGCCCCGGAACACACGCCGGGCATTTTCGAAAGACTGATCAGGATTGCCGGTGCGTTCAAGAAAATAGCCATACACTTGCAGGAAGTCCGCGCCTTCGATTGCCATCTGGATAGCAAACACACGGTCTGCGAGCCGGCGCAGACGATCCAGTTCCATGGTGCCGCTGGTGATTTCCGCGAACACCGCAAGACCCTCCTGAGTGCGGGTGGTACTGGGATGCCCTGCCCCGAGAATCGGCAGGTCGGTTTGAAAACGGCCATTCAGCGATGTGGCCACATGGATATAAGCCTCATGGTTCAGCAGCTGCGCCGCATCCCTATCGGTGAAGCGGGCATCGCGCCGGATACGAATCCGGTCTGCCGTGGCAAGGGCATTAGCGGACAGGGTATCGACCAGTGCCACCTTGGGCGCATCTTCCCCGAAATGTAAGCTCACCGCCGCCTGGATCTCCTCCGCAACCTCTTCGGCGGAAAGATGCGCGGATGGTGCAACACCCAGATCAATGCGGGCGAGCTGGTCGATGACGTCTTGAACACTCTGCGCGAGTTCCAGCGGGGTGGCGGGAATGAAGCGCAAAGGCTCGGTTGGTTCGCCGTAGACCTGGCGCGAATGCTCAAAAAACACAGGGGTACCGACGCCAGCCAACATGCGGGCACCGGTTTCAATGCTCTTCGACTGCCGCTCCAGCCATAGGTCGATCGGAGAAATCGGAATGATCATCCGGCGCGCTTCGCGAATGATGTCGATGGTGGGGCCTATGGCTTCGACAATGATTTGGCGCACAACCGGGAGGTCTTGCATTTTTTTCACCGAGAACCACAAAAAGACCGTGGGAGCTTCGGTTATCGGGAAAAATAATGTTCTCGTTCAGCCCTCTCCCCAAATTATCAGCGAAACTAAAAAAAACAGAGTTCCAATGGATAACTGGATAATATATATCGCCAAATTAAAACATTAGCAGGTAAAAATAAAAATGATGAAACACCCAATGCTACTTCTTTTTCTTATTTTTACCGGATGCGCGTCCATTGTTTACCAGACCAAGGATTTTGAAAGCTTATATGGACCTTCCGCGCCTAAACAACGGCGGCTGACACAAGAGGAAGCCATACTGAGTCAGCAACAGAATAAAGTCTCTTTTTCTAAAGACGTTAAACCTATACTCGACTCGCGCTGTGTAGCGTGCCACGGCTGTTATGATGCGCCGTGCCTGTTAAAGCTCGGGTCAATCGAAGGAATAGACAGAGGCGCCACCAAGCAAATCGTCTATGACTTTGCGCGCTTGAAAGCCGCCGAACCTACCCGGCTTTTTATCGATGCCACGGATACAGAGGGCTGGAGACAAAAAGATTTTTATCCGGTTGTAAATGAACGCAATGATTCAAAAGCGGCCAATCTGGATAATTCGGTTTTGGCCAAATTAATTGAATTAAAACGCGTTAATCCGCTGCCCGTTTCAGGAAAACTGGGTAAGGACTATGATCTTGAATCTGACCGCGAATTGCAATGCCCTACGATAGATGAGCTCCCAAAATACCAGCATGAACATCCCAACTGGGGCATGCCTTACGCGATGCCCGGCCTGTCTCAGAAAGAAGAAGGCACCCTTAAGCAATGGTTGCAAGAGGGTGCGAAAGTTGAGCCTTTGCCGCCGTTATCGAGCCCGTCTGTAGCGGCGATTGCCAAATGGGAAAATTATTTCAACGGCTCAAATCTCAAACAGAAACTCGTCTTCCGTTATATTTACGAACACCTGTTTATTGGCCATCTTCATTTCAAGGGCCATCCCGATAATGAGTTCTTTCGCTTAGTGCGCTCGAAAACTGCCTCAGGCCAGCCTATCGAAGAAATTAACACCGTCCGCCCTTATGACGATCCGGGCACGGCCAATTTTTATTATCGTTTACGGCCCGTCACCGAAACGATTGTGGACAAGATTCATTTCGTCTACGAATTAAGCGATCAGCAAAATGCAGCGCTATGATGAGCTGTTCTTTAAGACGGATTACCAAGTTACAGCATTGCCCTCCTATCTACCGGAAGTTGCAGCGAATCCGTTTAAGGCATTTATTGAAATACCCCTGGCATCCAAATATCAATTCTTGGTCGATGATGCCGAATATTTTGTGACCGGATTCATCAAAGGCCCTGTCTGCCGCGGTGAAATTGCCACCGAGAGCATCAGGGACCAGTTCTGGGTTGTGTTTTTCCAGCCGGGAAAATTTTATCCAAAAGAAGTCGCCACAGCGCTGGCCGAAAACAACCATCTTCTGGGCTTGCCCGGAGAAGAGGCGGATACAATAGGTTTGTTCGGATTTACCAAGTATGACAAATTCGGCAAACAATACCTTAAAACGAAAGATGACTTTCTTAATGCGCTTTTTGAAAAAAATCAAGGCTTTGGTCTGGATAATATCTGGGACGGGGATGGCGGCAATCAAAATGCGGCACTCACCATTTTTAGGCACTTTAATAGCGCAACCGTTACCAAAGGCCTTGTTGGCGATACACCGTTAACAGCTTGGGTGGTTGATTATCCGATTTTTGAACGGCTGCATTATTTATTGGTCGCCGGTTTTAATGTTTACGGTACGGCCGGACACCAGATCGCAAGCCGGACCTATATGGATATCTTGCGCCAGGATGGCGAGGATAACTTTTTGCGTTTTATGCCCGCGATGCAACGGCAGACTATCTATGACAGCTGGTATATGGGCAAGGATGGTTTGCGTACCGCCGAGGCCTTATTCAGCATCGGCCATGAAACCCAGGTTGAATATCAAAGCACCGATTATAAAAAGGAATTTTTTGATCAGATCAGGCAACGCTTGGGCAAGGCGGCTGGGCCAGTGGATAGCATTAACCGCTGTCAGCAAGAGGCTTGCATAAGAGCCAATGCGTCGCCCGTTCAGCAGCAAGTCGATAATGAAATGCGCAATCTTGCAAAGTTAAAAGGGCTTGAATTAGGCGCGTTACCGGAAATGTCCCTGCTCCGGGTAAGAACGGGCAATCCTGTCGAAGACTTGGTCTACACCGTATTAATCGATAAACAGTACAGCAATCTATCGAAAATGTTATCGGAAGGCTCCCGCCGATTGCCAGAAAACGACAGGATTACAGTTGTCCCCGGTTTTGTCGGCAGCTACCCCAATTTTTTCTTCAGCGTGGAAAAAAGCCGTCTAGGCGAATTTGTTAATAGAATACGCAGTGCGAGGACCGCAAACGATTTGGAACAGTTCTACAGTCAATTCGGCATACGCCGCACCCATCCCCAAATCTGGCAACATGCAGACTGGTTTAATGAACAACATAAAAAATACCGAGGCTTACAGGCAGGACTGTTGGATATGAGCCGCTATGAAAATCTGTAAATTGAATGAACCGCCCCAGATGAGTTGCATTGATGCGTAAAAAAATCAACTACGAAAGGCAGCGGGGGCTAGTTTTGCAGTGGCACAAGTAAGAACCAAGTTTGCACGATTTCAGGAACAGACCCCACACTCACTATTTGTTTTGAACAATTAAAGATTTGGCGCTATGCTCTCAAAAAGCATTCCACTTGCTTGAAGAGATATGCCAACTATTTTACGTATCGGAATTTTTAGGTTTCATTTTTATTCGGATGAGGGTAACGAGCCGCCGCACATCCATGTGCGGAGTTCCGATGGCGAATGCAAGTTTTGGTTGGAACCAGTCATCCTGGCCCAAAATCGTGGAATTAAAGCCCATGACCTACGAGAACTTGAGCGGCTTGTTTTTGAGCATAAACAACTTTTTATCGAAAAATACCATGAATTCCATGATCAATGAAACAGAACCCTTGGCTATCAAAGTTTGGGCAGAACAGCGCATGATCTATCTCGAATTGACCGATGGGCGAATATTTGGATTTCCAGCCGACCGTTTCCGAATTCTGAGCCAAGCAACCGACGATCAGCTAAAGAAGGTTCGGCTCGAAGTAGGGGGCTATGCACTTAGATGGGAAGAGCTTGATGAAGATATAACAGTAGCCGGCGTAGTGGCGGGTAGATTCCAACTGCCATTGCCAAGGCAGGCGAAGGCAGCTTGATAATAAACAATTTCTACGTTTCATATGCTTGTATTATTGGACTGTGAGATTTGACCGCTTTTCACCTCACATCTATTGTTCAATCTATTTCCGAAATGCTTGATTGGGTGAGTAGTCACGGGACTTACGTCCCGCAACCCTCGCAGAACCCGACTTGGAGCGTTACACCATCCGGCTCCCAGTTTAAGTCATCCACAATGGTTTGGGGTACAGATTGTGCCTAATGGTAAGTGAAGGCATCCAGCCCCTTAGCACCTTGCTGAATTTAACCCAATTAATACTCCGCCTTTGACTGCGCCGATTGAGCCATTTAAACAGCAAGCGGCTTATCAAATAGGCGTAATTGCCGATTTGTCGTGCATTACCGCTGACAGCATAATAGGCGCCATGTCCACTCAAGTGACGTTTGGCATAGAGCATCATGGCTTTCCCGCCTTGAGTACGTAGCGCCGCCAACCGTCGGCTAACTTCCTTTAATTTCTTGGCAATCCGCTCCCGCTGGGTTCGACGACCCACCACAAAGCGGCCCTTACGGCTTATGCCCACATAGTGGGTAAATCCCAGGAAATTGAAAGTTGCCGGACGTTTAACGCCATCTTGCCGACATTCTTTTGCGGCTCTATTGCCAAAGCGTAGCAGGGCCGTTTTACTGGGTTCGACTTCCAGCCCAAAATTTGCCAGGCGTTCTGTCATCTCCATCATAAACCGTCTTGCCTCACTTTCATGCGTGAAACAGGCTACATGTCGAGTCACCCGAGGGAACCGCCCCCTCAGGTGCTCACAGATCCGGACTTGAACGTCTCCGCTCATCCGGCTCCTATCGTCCAGCCGTTGCATACAGCACTTTCCAATGAGCAAACAAATTCGGCTGTTTCCGCGCAATGCGATTCAGCCACTGTGCCGCTCGTCTTTTATGATGCCGTAGGCGTTTGTATTTTCGCGTCGCCCAAATAACCAAGCGTCGCTCAAGACATTTCAGGATCGGATAGAGTGCTGACTTATAATAACGACTGAAGTAGTTGATCCACCCTTGAATAATCGGATTGAACATTCGGGCTAAATCTTCCAAGCTCTTGTCGCTACGCTTTGGCCAGCTCCACCCTCTGGATGTGCGCCGAATAGCTTTAGCTGCTTTATTGCTGATCGCCGGACTGAAGTTGATAAAGTATTTCCCCCAACGGTTCTTTGAGCGTCTGGGGCGAAACGTATAGCCCAGAAAATCAAATACCGTGTTCGGATACTCGCCTTGCCGGTCGTCATCCTGACAGTAGACAATCTTCGTCTTCTCAGGATGAAGTTCCAAACCAGGATATCTGTCGCCTCTAAATTTTAAAAAAGAGGTTCAACATGAAATCAAAATATAGCCAAGCGTTTAGAGAGCAAGCGATTCAAAAACTGTTACAAAGAGGCGATAAAACGATACAGTGTATTGCCGAGGAATTAAACATCAACGTCTTCACGTTAAAACACTGGTTAAGACACTATCGTCCGCAAACAATGTCAGAACATAAAACGACTAAACGTCCTGTCGACTGGACCCCCGAGGAACGCTTTCAGGCCTTAATGGCCAGCCATGGCCTGGAAGCGGAGAATTTAAATGCTTTCTGCCGAGCGCAGGGCGTGTTCCCTCATCACCTGGAGGCCTGGCAGCAGGATTTTATCAGCGGCTCGCACAAGTCAGCGCAGGCGCCGTCTGATAAAAGCGTGCGTGATGAAAACAAGCAACTGAAAAAGGACTTACAACGCAAGGAGAAAGCCTTGGCAGAAGCCGCGGCTTTACTGGTACTGCAAAAAAAGTTCCAAGCGTTCTGGGAGGAAAAGGCGTCATGATTGCACTCGCAGAACGCAGACAACTGATTGAATGGATCGACCTCGCTGTAAGCGGAGGTGCAAGACTTAACAAGGCCTGCGGCATTATCGGTTTAAGCACGCGCACGCTCCAGCGCTGGCGACACCCCGAAGAACTCCAGGCAGACGGCCGGCTTACGCGCGCCTTCACGCCGGCCAATAAGCTGTCCGAAGCCGAACGCGCGCAGGTCATCGCCACCGCCAATGGCGAGGAGTTTAAACAGCTAACACCGCACCAGATCGTACCGCGCTTGGCTGAACGAGGGGAATACATCGCCTCGGAATCCACTTTTTACCGTATTCTAAAAGCTGAGAACCAATTGACCCATCGGCATGCCAGTCAGGCGCCCCGGCAGGTCTCAAAACCCAAGGCCTTATCGGCGACCGCGCCCAATCAACTGTACAGCTGGGACATTACCTATCTGGCGACCGCCGTCAAAGGTCAATTCTTCTATCTGTATCTGTTTATGGATATCTTCAGCCGGAAAATAGTCGGCTGGCAGGTTTATGTGGAAGAAAACAGTGCCTATGCGGCCGACGTTATCCGTGATATTTGTCGGCGTGAAGGCATTGCCGAGGGGCAAGTGCATCTTGCATTCCGACAATGGCAGTCCAATGAAAGGCGCCACCATGCTGGCAACGCTGCAGCAACTGGGCGTCATGCCCTCCTTGAGTCGCCCGTCGGTCAGCAATGACAATCCCTATTCAGAAGCCTTGTTCAAAACCTTGAAATATCGCCCTGAATATCCGTTGCAACCGTTCGCGACATTAGCAGAAGCCAGAGCCTGGGTGACGGACTTTGTGGCTTGGTACAACCTGGAGCATCGGCACAGCAGCATCCATTTTGTAACCCCGGAACAACGCCATAACGGCGAAGATCAAGCCATTCTCAACACAAGAAAAGCCACCTATAGTGCCGCTAAAGAGGCGAATCCTGCCCGCTGGAGCAAGGACATCAGAAACTGGGAATGGCAAGCAGAGGTGTTCTTAAATCCCGATAAACCGAGCACGCCGCCTGTAAATTGTCCGAGCCATAGTATTCATTAATTTTTCATCAAAGGCGACAACTATTTTGACGACGTCCTTCATTCGTACGTTCAGCGCTTGCTTCAGTTGTTCCGCCTGGGCTCCGCTCTTGCAGTGGCACACACTATCATCTGCATAACGTTCGAAGGGAATGTCGGGATATTCCCGCTTCATCCATTCGTCGAATGCATAGTGCAAAAAGAGATTCGCCAGCAAAGGACTGGCAACACCACCTTGTGGCGTTCCTTTCTGCGGCTTTTTACAGATCCCATCCGGCATTTCAATCGGGGCTTTAAGCCACCGTTCAATGTATAGAAGGACCCATTTCTCTTTCGTATGTGCGCGCACTGCCCGCATCATGAGTTCATGATCGATATTATCGAAGAAACCTTTGATATCGAGATCGAGGACCCAGTCGTTTTTCCAACAGCGCTGTCGCGCCATCCCCACCGCATCCAATGCCGATTTACCCGGTCGATAGCCATAGGAATCAGGATGGAAATGTTTTTCCAATTCCGGCTCCAGATGTGTCTTGACGACCATTTGAGCAACTCGGTCAGCTACTGTGGGGATGCCCAGAGGCCTTATTCCACCGTCACTTTTGGGTATTTCTACCCGCAGCACCGGTTGTGGAAAGTAACTGCCTGAGGCCAGACGATTCCACAGCTTGTAGAGATTATCTTGCAAATCCTCTTCAAACTTTTCGATGCGTCTGACCATCCACTCCGGCAGCTCCCTTATTGGCCTTGACCCTTTTATACGCCTCCCAAACTTGGCGTTTAGTAATACAAAATGGCTTTGCTTGTTTCAATCCAATCCTCCCGTTTCCGGTTGTTTTCTTTAGTTCAAGCTGAACAATGCTTCCCCTTCGCTCCAATCCCATTACAGAATCTTCATCACTACTACGGGTTGCTCCGCCCCTGTGCTCCGCATCGGTACTCTGACACTTATGGGGCTTCCACTTGTGTTTCTCCCTTGGCATCGGAGCGACAGGTTCCCACGTTCCACATAAGAGCCTGAATTTAGTTCATGCCACCTTCATGCCGGATGCCATCTAGCCAGTAAACAGGTATCCGCTAGACTGTTCCCGAAGTAACGACTACCCCTCGGTTTTGACATCATCCCTACGCTTTCGACACTTCAGCAGTGGTTCACTTGCGTTCATCTCCTAAATTCCTACCTGACAAAGTCTTGCTCTGCCTTTTCCGTAACGCTCACCACAACAGCTCTTAACTGTTGCAGCTTACGGTGGTTTGAAACCTCCCCCTGTAGAGCGGTTTCGAGGGGCCCTCCCTCATCTCTTATGCAGCATAGCTGCACGGAGGACTTCGTCCTCCTGTGCGCCTTCGTGGCACACAGTCATCAGCATAGCGCACCAATCGCGCTCTACCTTGACAGCTTCTGGCAAATTTCTTTTCAAACCATATGTCCAGCACATAGTGCAGGTAAATGTTCGCTAATACCGGTGATACCAATCCGCCCTGGGGTGTCCCAGTATCACTATTCGTTAACGCTCCATCTTCCATTACACCCGCCTTCAGAAAACGTTTGATGATTCGCAGAAACACCGAGTCTTTGATCCGGTGTTCCAGAAAACGCATTAACCAGTCGTGATTGACGTTATCAAAGAAGCCTTTGATGTCCGCCTCGACCACCCATTGGGTATTTTCGTTGGTGATGATTTCTCCAAGCCTTGCCAGTGCTTGATGCGCATTACGCTGCGGACGGAATCCATAGGAACAATCCCGAAATTCCGGTTCCCATATCGCTTGCAGTATCCTGGATAGTTGCTGTTGCACGATCCGATCTTCAAAGCATAGCACGCGTAGCATAGGCAAAGTATTAGTGAGACAGTATTTTCCAATAGATAAATGAGTCTGAAGGAGACGTATATCCTCAGCGGTATACAAACGCTCAAAGCCCTGATAAATGGGCTGCTGCCTTTTAATATTGCCGGTGTCACGGTATTGCTTAATCAGGCGCGTGATCTGTTGCCTTGAATAGCCGGAAATTTTGCATAGAAAGCCCACGATGACGCCTTTTGAGCGTTTATTCTGCAAAGGATATCTGAATCTGACCAGGTGTGTTGTATGCCCAGGTAACACTCATCCTTGCTACTGGCAACCAGAAAGGCGACGGCCTGGCTGCCGGCTAAAAATTGTTCCATTTGCTCTATGGTGTTTAAGTCATTTATGTTCATGATGGGTTTCATTTTCCTATGATGAACGAGATTTAAGCGGTTGTCAGACTCATTTATCATTGGAAGAGGCTGAGACTTGACAACAATAATTTTTTGGAGCAACTTCCAACATAGGTCGCCTGTTAGAACGCAACCAATTTTTTGCCAACCATCAGTAATTTGAAATCAAGGAGCTAAATATAACAACAAAAAAACCGGATCAGCATTACATGGAGTTTATGACTTTATAAAAAACTGAATTCTCGAGGGGATACGTCATGACTAACAATGCATTCCAACAGGGCACTTTTAACGGTTTTACAGTTAAAGGCCGTTGCAAAATAACCCAGCATATCTTTCACAAACCGGAAAGCAAAACCTGGTTCAGCGACTCCGGTCACTTCATGGCTGTGCTGGATGACCCGAGTTTGATAGATAACGATGGCAAACGTATCCTGGATGAAAAAGTACCCGACCTGTACACCGGCAAACAAGCCGCACCTGTTCTGTACACCATCAACTCCGACCATCACGGCAAAATAACCCACGCCATCGACGGCGCTGTGCTGGAAAGAAACGGCATCAAAGTCCATAAAGCCGAAGAAATCGCCATCACCTGGAATTTTTTGGTCAGTGACCATAGACCTGGATTTAACGACTTTGCCGTATGGCAAATTTTCAAACCGGATGGTGCAGAAATTCACCGTCAGATTCTGTACCAAGCGGTTGAAAACACTTTTACCTGGTCTACCGGATGGCGATGCTCTAAGTGGCGCTGTCCGGAAGATGCCGCAATCACAATTAAGCTGACCATTGCCAATGGCTACCAGCTCGCTCTGGGCATTGATGAAGACCATACGACACTGAGAAACGCCAGGCGTTTTCCTTCCGGGTTGCTGCTAGACGGCATCGAAATCCTCAAAGGTAATTAAGGAGCATGCGTCATGAACTACAAAATCCTGTTTATCCTGGTCGCCTTGCTGTTTACCGCCAGCTGCTTCAATAAGTCCAACACCTTAACCGAAACAGACCAGCGCGTCATTCATGCTGATGTGGTAGCGTTGGATCAGGACATACTATTCAACCGTTTCGGCTCCCACGATCCCTACGGCATGGTTTATGCGTTGAAACGCGATGTCGTCAGCAGCAACGAATCCACCGACGCATTAACTGCCGGCAAGGTCAAGCTGCGCAGCGACAAGCGGCCAAGACCGTTAGTGCTACGCGCCAATGAAAACGACATTTTGGAAGTAAGCTTCACCAATCTGCTTAATCCAAATCAGCCTGAGCTTGCAAACGAAGATCAGGGCGAAGACGCAGAGTCGCAAGCCATTCCCTCTAATGCGGCCATTATCAAGGCTGAATCAGGCAACCCCTGCGCCGCCCAACGAAGCAGCGGCGCCAAAGACAGCCCAAAAACCCGCTGCGCGTCCATCGCCATGTCTGGGCTCACGCCAATAGGTGACGCCAACGACGGTAAAATAACCGGCCTGCAAGGCATCCCTCCAGGCGAAACCATTACCTATCGATGGCAGGTCAAGCGCAAAGGCACGTATTTATTTTCCAGCCTTTCCGCACCTTCCGGTGGACAAGGCGACGGCGGATCACTGGTACATGGCTTGTTTGGCACCCTCAATGTCGAAGCCAAGGACAGCAACTGGTATCGCAGTGCTGTTAAAGAAAGCGATTTAAAGCTGGCCAAAGACCAGGCTCAAGCTCCGGCCCTCATCAATTACGAGGCCAAAGACAGCCAAAATATGCCGGTCTTGAATCTGTTAAAAAACCTGGGCAATGACCGTTACGAATTAATCTACAGTCCGCTCGATGCCGTTATCGTCGAGCCGGGCAACAAGGCTTTTCGTGAATTCAGCGTGGTATTTCACGATGAATTAAAAACCGTGTACCGGCCGGAATTCGGCATCCTTTCGCCGGCACAAAACGATAAATCATTAACGCCTTTTTCCAAACAACTGGCCGGGGTGCGCGATGGTTTTGCCATAAACTACGGCGCCAGCGGCATGGGTACTATTTTACTGGCCAACCGCCTCGGCATCGGCCCGGCCAAGGACTGTATCGACTGCTTATACGAAGAATTTTTCCTGCAATCGTGGGCCAACGGCGACCCGGCATTGCTGGCGAGTTATCAGGACGATCCGTCCAACGTTCATCACAGCTATTTAAACGACCCGGTGCAGTTTCGTAATTCTCATGCCGGCCCTAAGGAAACTCATGTGTTCCATCTGCATGCCCATCAGTGGGAATCCAGCAGCAGCGGTCACGCCAATTATCTTGATTCGCAAACCATCGGCCCGCAACAAAGTTTCGCTTATAAAATCAGTCACGAAGGCAGCGGCAATCTCAATCAAACCCCAGGCGATTCGATTTTCCACTGCCATTTGTATCCGCATTTTGCCCAAGGCATGTGGGCTTTGTGGCGCGTACACGATGTCTTTGAAGACGGCTCCAGACGCCTGCCTGACGGCGGCGGACTACCCGGTAGCAGTGATGAAAACCTGGCAGGCAAAGGCACGGATCCACTGACTGGAGTCAATCAAGGCGGCACACCGATTCCGGCGATTGTACCGCTCCCCCATCTGGCGATGGCGCCCACCCCAAGCTATGGTGAAAAGGGTTTTCCGGGCTATCCGTTTTATATCCCGGGCAAATCCGGACACCGGGTTCCGCAACCCCCACTGGATATGGTTGAAGACGGTGGTTTGGGACGGCATATCGTCACCGGAGGCGAACGCAAGTTTAAGGGTGGCGCCACGCCCTTACAGCAAGTTGCCAGCGCTGACATGACCGCAGAAATCACGCGTGCAAATCTGCAACTGTTTCCTGCCGAGGGCACCACGCTGGAACGAAATGCCATGCGTTTTCATGAAGCTCCAGAACACCTCAGCAAAACGCCGGAAGGCATCGCTAAAGCCTTTGCCGTCAACGGCAAGCAGCGCCAGCCTGGCGCACCCTTCGCCGATCCTTGCGGCAAGAATAAAGCAGGTGCCGATGTGCCCTACACCACGCGCCGTTATCGAGCTTCGGCAATCGATCTGGACATTAAAACCAATGAACACGGCTGGCACGATCCGCAATCGCGCATCAATGTCCTGGATGACGAAGTAGCCAGTTACGAAAATCACCGCGCCGTGGAAACTGCCGAACCGTTCTTTTTCCGTGCCGAATCCGGCGAGTGTGTGGAATTTCTGCATACCAACCGTACCCATGAAAAACTGACACGGGATTCCTTTCAAGTTGCCACACCCACGGATATTATCGGTCAGCATATTCATTTGGTTAAATTTGACGTCACCGCTTCCGACGGCTCGGCCAACGGCTTTAACTACCAGGACGGCACCATGTCGCGGGAAGCCATCGACATGTTGACCCGCGCCAGCCACGCCGATAAAAAAGGCTCGGTAGTCGATGAAAATGGCCGTCCTGTGGCTAAACCGCTGGCTGTGAAAACCAAACACAACAAACCGGTGTTTCAAACCACCATCCAGCGTTGGTGGGTCGATCCTTATTTTCATCAAGACGGCATCGATGCAGGGCTGGGCACGGTATTCACCCATGACCACTTTGCTCCCTCTTCAATTCAGCATCACGGCTTTTACAACGCCATGCTAGTGGAACCTAAAGGTTCGCAATGGCTATCCGCCAGCGGCAGAAATCTAAAAGCCAAAGACAAAGCCTGCGGATTGTTTAAAATCAATGGACTTAACAAGGTCTATGACACCCCGAATTGCACCGACTCACAAGCCGTAGGCACCCGGGCGCAAATCGTCAACACCCCGGATCCACATCATCCCGGCGCACCGGATAAGCACCATCGGGATACCCGTGAATTCGCACTGGCGATTGCCGATTTTGCACTGCTATACGACCAAAAACGCAGCCAAAGCGCGCATATCCCTTTGCTTATGGAAAAATTTGCCGGTGAGTATCACACCATCGGCGCACGCGAAGGCTATCCGGTCGATCCGCCAGAACGCCCGGAAGCCATTTCTACCGATCACCACAACCCTTATCTGATCAACTATAAACACGAGCCGATCCCGTTGCGCATCGCTGATCGCGATAGTTCAGGGGATTTTTCATCGCTTAAGCAAGATACCTGTGACCAACATGCCAAGGACAGCAAGCTCTGTAAACCGGGCGACTTGGCTTATGTATTCAGCTCCTTAGCCCCCCACGGCGATCCGTTCCTGCCTCCCTTGCGCGCTTACGAAGGTGACCGGGTGCAAATCCGTTTAATTCAAGGCGCCCAGGAAGTGCAGCACAGCTTTACCATCCACGGTTTAAACTGGAGACGTGAACGATTTAACGAAGCGGCGCCGTGGGTGAATGCTCAGGAACTTGGCATTTCCGAACATTTTGAATTACAAGCCTTAAATCTGGGCAATAGCGGACTTGATACTGTCGATCATCTGTTTCACAGCGGCTCGCAGGATGATTTATGGAACGGCAGTTGGGGTCTATTGCGGGTATTTAACGGCACCGATGCGCTCGACCCCGGTAGTTGCAAAGACAGCAAAGGCATCTCCGGCGTTGTTTCGGCGGACAGCAAATGTAAAGCCGTAGGCGCTAAACGCGCAGATTGTTCACTCAGCCAAGATCGCCTGGATCAGTGTCATCTGCAACCACTGCCGTCCAGACCGCAAGGCAAAGTGCTGGCCGACAAGGCTGCTGCGATTGCGGCAACCGGCGGCTGCCCTGCCCATCTGTTTAATCCGGAAAACACACAGGAATTTTCGGTTGAGGCCTGGCAAGTTAAAGATTTGTTTGACGGAAAGAAAGTCAAAGCGCATTACGACCAGCAGTCCGGCGTGTATGATCCGAACGCACTGGTTTATATACTGGCTGCGGATAGAGAAAAACTGCAAAAGGACATCAAAAATGAGGCAATCCTTAAGCAATATCAGCAAGGCCAAAAAACTATTGAACCCTTGGTTTTACGCGTCGAATCCGGCAAATGTCTCAGCGTGACGCTGACCAATAAGCTGCCAACAACTTTGGACGATGCCGACGGCGATGCGCTGATGCCGAAAATCACCTCGTTGAATGTCGACCGGGGTTTAAGCAACTATAAAACCGTCCCGCCATCCAACCGCGTCAGCCTGCATCCGCAACTGGTCAGTCATGACGGCGAAACCGGCGACGGCGTGATAACGGGATTTAATCCGGTAAATAATGTGTACGCCAGACCAGGCGAATCGGTCATCTACCGCTGGTATGCAGGTATCCCGGAACTGGACGAAGACAGCAGCCCGGAGGACTACATCTTCGAACCCTTCAAGGATAGTGTGGTGGCGGCGCTTACATCAGCCGATGCCATAGGTCAGGGCACACATGGTTTGGTGGGAGCCTTGGTGATCGAACCACCCGGCGCTAAAGTCGAATCTGATCAGGATAGTCATTTGTCGGCGAGAGTGACGTATCCGCAAAGCGGCAAACAGAAAAGTTATCGCGAGTTTATAGTGCTTTATCAAGATGGTTTGAACCTCTATCAAAACGGCACCGCAATTCCCGACTGTTTCATCTGCGATGATTCCTATGATTTGGGCGAGCACGCGATGAATTATCACAGTGCAGCCTTCTGGCAACGTCTGGGCTTACAAACCAAGGGTCAAAAAGGCTTTGATCTAAATGCCGTGGCGTTTCCGCCAGATTTTTTCGATCCTGGCTACCGGCCACTTCCATTTAAGGATTTTATCGCCAAGGCTGGCGAAGAGTTGCGTTTCCATGTCGTCCACCCCACTGGACGGGCCCGGCAAAGAAGCTTTCAACTCTACGGACACACATTTAAGGCATGGATACCCGGCTATGGTTCGCCATCGACGGTGTTGATGGCGCCTGGCAAAGCCGAAACCGTGGTGGTATCAGAGGCCAAACCCGGCACCTGGTTGTTCAGAGACGGCCCTGCCCACATTTTCGCCAATGGTTCGTGGGGGCGGCTTGTTGTTGAATGATGCCTGAATGACGGCTCCCGGTCAGTCTCAGGATCGGGAGCCGTTGTTTTGCCAATCCGGTTTAAGCAAAACTCGCAAGACTGATCGAGGACGCGTTGCGGCTACTATCTGTAAATATTAAGCGCCGTGTTACACCTTAATTGACTTGCATCTTTTTTCCGCACCCCTTATCAACGCTTGCAAACAAGTAATCCAGCTAAAAAAAACGGAGCCCGAAGGCTCCGTTTTTATCATTCTTCCGCCGCGACGTTAATTTTCTTGGGTTTAACGGCTTCCCGCTTGGGAATCACGATTTCCAGCACGCCATGCTTGGATTTGGCGCTGATGGCATCGGGGTTGGCGGTATCGGGCAGGCTGAAGCGGCGATAAAATGAGCCATAGGTACGTTCCACGCGTTTGTAGCCTTCCTTTTCGGTTTTGGCTTCGGTTTTCTTTTCGCCTCGGATGGTCAGCACGCCATCTTCCATGCTTACGTCGATATCTTCGGGTTTGACGCCCGGGATATCCGCTTCCAGTACGAATTTATCACTCTCTTCCTTGATGTCAACGGCGGGCGCCCATTCGGCAGTGGAAATCGAGCCTTCACCAATGCCGCCTTCATGTGCGCGCTCCAGCTCTCTTTGTAATTGATTCAGTAAACCCCAGGGTTCATAACGAGTGATAGCCATAATAGCCTCCAGATAAAGTAAGTAGAGTTAAACAAACACAATGAAAAAACCGTTTCAATCCGGTATTCGCTTTATGACATGGGGTCTCTGATTCTCTTTTTCAAGTCGTCTGGCTAATCAACCCACCCAAACCCTGGCATTTCGGAACATGCGCATCCAGGCGCCATATTCGTTCCAGTCATCAGGATGCCAGGAATTTTGCAAGGTTCTGAAGCAGCGTTCAGGATGCGGCATCATGATGGTAAACCGTCCGTCCGTCGTCGTGAGCCCGGTAATACCGAAAGGCGAGCCGTTAGGATTGGCCGGGAACTCCGTGGTGAGTTCGCCATAGTTATCAACATAACACAAGGCCACTGCACCGGCTTCAAGCGCGACAGCAGGGTCTATTGCAAACTCGGCGCGGCCTTCGCCATGGGCAATGGCAACCGGCATTCTGGAGCCTGCCATGCCGGCAAACAGGATGGATGGCGATTGCTGCACTTCAACCATGGCCACGCGTGCTTCGAACTGTTCGGAGCTATTGCGCATAAAACGCGGCCAGTGTTCTGCACCGGGGATGATGCTCTTTAAGCCGGACATCATCTGGCAGCCGTTGCAAACGCCGAGTCCAAAGGTATCCTGGCGCTGGAAAAAGGCGGCAAATTCATCGCGGGCGCGCGGATTAAACAGAATGGATTTGGCCCAGCCGCCGCCGGCGCCGAGCACATCACCGTAAGAGAATCCGCCGCAGGCCACCAGGCCGGTGAAATCGCTCAGGCTCACGCGGCCGTGAATGATGTCGCTCATATGCACGTCGACGCTGGCAAAGCCGGCGCGGTCGAATGCCGCCGCCATTTCAACATGGCCGTTGACGCCCTGCTCGCGCAGAATGGCGACTCTGGGTTTGGCCGTTGCAATAAACGGCGCGCTCACATCCTCGTTCACATCAAAGCTTAACTCGACATGCAGGCCCGGATCATCATCATCGGCGACACGTTCAAACTGCTGGCGCGCGCAGTCGGGATTATCGCGCAAGGCTTGCATGCGGTAGCTGAGTTCAGACCAGTAAGTCTGCATTTCGGCACGGCTGGCCGAATAAATGGTTTTGCCGGCATGGGCAATAGTGAGCTGCTGCTGTTCAAGGACTTGTCCGATCACATGGGTGCAGCCAGCCAATCCCGATTGACTTAACAGACCGCCCACAGCCTCCAGATCGCTGTGCCGAACTTGCAGCACCGCGCCCAGTTCTTCGTTAAACAGCGCAGCCAAGGCATCGCAGCCCAAACACTCCAGTTCGATCGCTGCGCCCAATCGACCGGCAAACAGCATTTCCGCAACCGTGGCCAACAAGCCGCCATCGGAGCGATCATGATAGGCGAGTATTTTTTCTTGGCTGTTCAAGGTTTGCATCGCGTTGAAGAAGGCTTTAAACAACGCCGGATCATCGAGATCGGGGCAGTCATTGCCCATTTGTTTGTAAACCTGCGCGAGCACCGAAGCGCCCAGGCGGTTTTTGCCCGCGCCCAGGTCGACCAGAATCAGCACACTGCCGGCATCGGCCTGCCGCAACTGCGGGGTCAGGGTTTTGCTGATATCGACAACCGGCGCAAACGCGGTAATGATCAGCGACAACGGGGAAGCCATGGTTTTTTCGCCGTCCTGATCTTTCCACACGGTTTTCATCGACAGCGAATCCTTGCCCACCGGAATGGCGATGCCCAGCTCCGGGCACAAGTCCATGCCGACGGCCTTGACTGTATCAAACAGGGCGGCATCTTCGCCTTCGTAGCCTGCAGCCGCCATCCAGTTGGCGGACAGCTTGATCTGCCCGAGTGATTCAATGCGCGCTGCAGCCAGATTGGTCAACGCCTCGCCTATAGCCATGCGGCCCGAGGCCGGGGCATCGATAACCGCAATCGGCGTGCGTTCGCCCATGGCCATGGCCTCGCCGCTCAGGGCATAAAAGCCCGACGCGGTCACCGCCACATCGGCCACGGGCACCTGCCAGGGGCCGACCATTTGATCGCGCGCCACCAGACCGGTGACCGAACGATCGCCGATATGAATCAGAAAGCTTTTATCGGCAACGGCAGGAAACGACAACACGCGCTTGACGGCTTCGTTAATGGCTATGCCGCTAATATCCAGCGCGGTCAAATCGGGCTGGATATGTTGCACATTCCGATGCATTTTCGGCGGCTTGCCGAATAACAGGGACATCGGAATGTCCACCGGCTTGTCGCCCAGCCAGGCGTCATTGAGGGCTAAATGCTCTTCTTCTGTCGCTTCGCCGATCACGGCATACAGGCAATGCTCGCGCTCGCAAAACGCTTTGAACAGCGCCAGTGATTCGGGCTTGATCGCGACCACATAGCGTTCCTGCGCTTCATTGCACCAAATCTGCATGGGCGACATGCCTTTGTCGGCATTGTGCACCTGGCGCAATTCAAAACGGCCGCCGCGCTCGCAGTCATGGATGATTTCGGGCACGGCGTTGGATAAGCCGCCTGCGCCTATGTCGTGGATGGAAACAATCGGGGTTTCGCTGCCCAGCGAATTGCAATGATTAATCACTTCCTGACAGCGGCGTTCCATTTCCGGGTTCTCGCGTTGCACGGAGGCAAAATCGAGGTCTTCGGAACCGGTGCCCGAAGCCTGTGAAGACGCCGCGCCGCCGCCCAAACCGATCAACATGGCGGGGCCGCCCAGGATGATAATCAGTGAGCCGGCCGGAATTTTCTGTTTTTTGACCAGCATCGGACGAATATTGCCGACGCCCCCCGCGATCATAATGGGTTTGTGATAGCCTCTGAAATGATTAGCCTTATTGCCGGGCGCGGGCTGCTCGAAGCTGCGGAAATACCCGGCCAGATTGGGCCGGCCGAATTCGTTATTGAACGCTGCGCCGCCAATCGGGCCTTCCAGCATGATGTCCAGCGCCGAAGCGATGCGTTCAGGCTTGCCGTTATCGTCTTCCCAGGGCTGAATGTAGCCGGGGATTTTCAGATGCGACACCGAAAAACCGGTCAAGCCGGCTTTGGGCGTGGAGCCCCGGCCGGTGGCGCCTTCGTCGCGGATTTCGCCGCCGGAACCGGTGGCCGCGCCCGGATGCGGGGAAATGGCGGTAGGGTGATTATGGGTTTCGACTTTCATCAGCACATGCGCATCTTCTTCGACATAGCCGTAGTCGCCGTTAGTGGCGTGACGGATAAACACCTGTGCTTTGGCGCCTGCAATCACCGAGGCATTATCGCTGTAGGCCGACAGAATGCCTTCGGGGCTTTTCTCGGCGGTATTGCGTATCATGCGAAACAGCGTTTGCGCCTGCTCGACGCCATCGATGGTCCAGCCGGCATTGAAAATCTTGTGCCGGCAATGCTCGGAATTGGCCTGCGCGAACATCATCAGCTCGACATCTGTCGGATTTCTGCCGAGTTTCTGGAAGCTGCCGGTCAGATAATCGATTTCATCATCAGACAAGGCCAGTCCCAGTTCTGAGTTTGCCTTAACCAGGGCCTCGCGTCCGTGTTCGATAATGGCGACCGTTTGCAGTGGCTTGGGGTCATGATGAGCGAACAAATCGGGATCGCTATCGTCGAGCATGACCGTCTGGGTCATGCGGTCATGCATCAAAGCCGCGATGCGCTGTTTGCTGGCAGCCGATAGCGGCGCGGCCACCTCCAGCGCATATTCAATACCCCGCTCGATACGATTTACCGCCGTTAATCCGCAGCGCTCGGCAATCTCGCTAGCCTTGCTGGACCACGGTGAAATCGTCCCCGAACGCGGCACCACCCATAAATGCTCTGTACCCCTGTGGCTAGTGGATGGCGCAGAACCGTATGCCAGCAACTGGTTTAGAATCTCCGTTTGGGCCTGATCAATATCCTGTTCAAGATCAACAAAATGCATAAACCGGGCCGAGACAGCCTTGATGCCGGCCTCGGCAGCCTGCAGTCCGGTCAGTAATTTGTTAACGCGAAAATCAGACAGCGCAGAGGTTCCAGGGATTTTTAGCATGAGTGTAAGACGAGTAAAGATTTAGAAAATAGACAGGTAAGAGCGGCCACCCTTACCCGCCTTGAAAAGAGTGCAGAGGTTAATCAGCCGGCTCGGACTGATTGGCGTTAATGGTTTCCTGCAACAGGGTCAACAATCGTAAACCGGCGCCTTCCGATAAAGGCTGCAGATTTTCATCGAGCACAGCGACTTCGGTCTGCTGCTTATTTTCGACCAGTTTGATGCTGTATTCCTTCTCATTGCCGCCGCTCATGCCTTGGAATATAAAAACCAGCTCATCCCAAAATGATCCGTCTTCGACGGCTTGCTCATCGGGGTCGTACTGGACACGGAAAAGCCCTTCTTCCTGATTACGATAGGTGACTTCCAGTGATCGGCGGCTTAAAGCCCTGCCCACCTCGCGCCAGGCTCTGGTCATCGATGCGCCGATACGCAAGCGGGCTTCGCCATTATCAAACTTGACCAGTTCAGCCTTGATGTCTTTCGGGTTGATCACGGATTCAACCACTTCCGCCGCCTCTTCCACAAGCTTGGTCACGGAATCTGTAGTAGAGGCGGGGGCTGGAGGGCGCGCGGCCTGCTTATCCAAATCGGCCGGTAAAATCAGTGGTGGAATTTCAGTGGTGAATTGATAGTCTTTTTCCTTGTCCGGAAAATAATTTTTTATGGTGCTGCATGCCGATAGTACAAGCGGCAAAGCGGCAATTAGCATGCGGGTCGCAGTGTTGATCTTCATCATCGGCATCAAAGGACTTCGGCCTGACGCAGGGCAGCACGCACGGCGTCAAAACAGTCTTCCGTCAGCCAGGTCAAAGGTAGGCGTATGCCTTTGCGCATCAAACCCATTTCGACCAGGGCCCATTTCACCGGAATCGGATTGGACTGAATAAACAGATTATTATGCAAGCCGGTTAATTTTGTATCGATGGCCAAGGCGGTTGCATTATCCCCGTTGATCGCGGCCATGATCATCTCATGCACCAATCTGGGCGCCACATTGCCGGTGACGGTAATGGTACCGTTGCCGCCGAGCAGACAAAACTCGCGGCTGCTGGCATCGTCACCGGTATAAATCGCAAAATCGGCGCTGGTTAAGTCACGGATTTTCTTGATACGGGACAGATCACCCGTGGCTTCCTTGACGCCAACGATGTTTTTGATATGCGACAATCGGCCAACAGTTTCCGGCAACATATCGCAGGCAGTACGTCCAGGGACATTGTATAAAATCTGCGGAATATCGACGGCATCGCTAATGGCTTTATGATGCTGGTACAAGCCTTCCTGTGTCGGCTTGTTGTAATAAGGCGTCACGATCAGACAGGCATCAGCACCAACTGATTTAGCCCGGCGGGTCAGGGTAATGGCTTCAGTGGTCGAGTTGGCGCCGGTGCCGGCAATCACCGGTATTCTGCCGGCGGCATAATCAACAACCGATTGAATGACATCACAATGCTCGTCTTCATCAAGCGTCGCCGATTCGCCAGTAGTACCCACGGCAACCAGCGCATCGGTACCCTGTTCGATATGAAATTCCACCAGTTTTTTTAGACTGTCCTTATCCACTGCACCGTTTTCGTCCATCGGCGTTACTAAAGCTACGATACTACCTTGAATCATGAATTCTCTCGATCAGAATTGATACAGTTGCAAAGGGCCGCCATTATAACAAGCTAATGGCTAAAACTCAGCCTGAACTCTAAATTTATTGCCGTCTCGCTACTTTTTTGCCAGCAAGCGATCCAGGGCATTGGCAAAGCTTCCGCTCCTCGGCAACTGCTCCTGCGTTGCTCTACCTCCTACATCCATACAGTCGTGCTCACGCCCCTTACCTACATCCCTGTAGGCAAAATCCTGTTTATCTCGGGCGCCAAACGCAGCCGGCCCGCCTGAAACCAGCCGGGCACTGCGCATTTCTTCCATAAAATCGTGAGCACTATTTGCCTGCGTTCCGCAGCTCGAAACAGAATATCTTTGACCACATTAGGGCACGCATCTCCATCAACCCAAATTTTCATCGCCCATCTCCAAAGTCCAATCAATTCATGCAAATACCGATACAATGCATTATAATCCCCGGATAAATAAACATTTCCCAAGGGCCCACGCGCCTTCCTCATTCCTACAGGTAAATCCATGTCCAATGATGTTTCTACATTACCCTCTTTCCGTGACTTAGCACTGATTGACCCTCTGCTGCGTGCGCTGGATGATGTCGGTTATGAAACACCCTCGCCTATTCAGGCACAAACCATTCCACTCTTGCTGGCCGGCAAGGACGTTCTCGGGCAAGCCCAAACCGGTACCGGCAAAACAGCCGCCTTTGCCCTGCCTATCTTATCGCGCATCGATCTCAAACAAAAAGATCCGCAAGTGCTGGTACTGGCGCCCACCCGCGAACTGGCCATCCAGGTGGCCGAAGCGTTTCAGCGCTATGCCACGCACTTAAAAGGTTTCCATGTGCTGCCTATTTACGGCGGACAGGACTATAGCACCCAGTTACGCCAGCTAAAACGCGGCGCCCATGTGGTTGTCGGCACGCCGGGTCGGGTCATGGATCACATGCGTAAGGGCACGCTCAATCTAAAGGGCCTCAACTATCTGGTGCTTGATGAAGCCGATGAAATGCTGCGCATGGGCTTTATCGATGATGTGGAATGGATTCTTGAGCAAATTCCGGAGAAAAGGCAAATCGCGCTATTTTCTGCAACCATGCCTTCGGCCATTCGCAAGATCGCTCAGCAATATCTTAAAGAGCCTGAACACGTCACTATCAAAGTCACCACCGCATCCGCTGAATTTATTCGCCAACGTTATTGCCTGGTCAGCGGCGCACACAAACTGGACGCCCTGACCCGCATTCTGGAAGCGGAAACCTTTGAGGGCATGATTATTTTCGTCAGAACCAAAACCGCAACCGTTGAGCTTGCCGAAAAACTGGAAGCGCGCGGCTATTCCGCCGCCGCCATCAATGGCGATATGTCACAAGCACTTCGGGAACGCGCTATTGCCCATCTGAAAAACGGCAAACTGGACATTCTGATTGCTACCGACGTCGCCGCGCGCGGCCTCGATGTCGACCGCATCACCCACGTCGTCAATTATGATATTCCCTATGATACCGAATCCTATGTTCACCGTATCGGCAGAACCGGCCGTGCAGGACGTACCGGCGATGCCATTCTGTTTATTGCACCCAGAGAAAGAAAACTCCTGGGCAATATCGAGAAAGCGACCAAACAAAAAGTTGAAGAAATGGGCATGCCTTCCACCGAGATCATCAACAATAAACGAATCGGCCGCTTTAAACAGAATATTACCGATACCCTGGCCGCCGAAGAACTCAGCTTTTTCAGTCAGCTGATAGAACAATACCAACAGGAGCACAATGTCACGGCGCTGGAAATAGCCTCTGCCCTGGCCAAACTGGTGCAAGGAGAAACGCCGCTGTTAATGCAAAATCTGCCTAAGAAAGCCACCGACAGCAGAGAAGACAGGCCGTCAAGAGATGATCGGTTTTCACGATCCGACCGGCCGCAAAGAGACCACAAACCCAAGCGTGCATTCGGTAGCGGTTCAACTATTGAAATGGAAATGTACCGTATCGAAGTCGGCCACAATCACGGCGTTAAACCCGGCAATATCGTCGGCGCCATCGCCAACGAAACCGGGATTGATGGCGAACATATCGCCCGCATCAACATTGAAGACAGCTACAGCACGGTCGAATTACCGGCCGGCATGCCCAAGGAATTGTTCCAGGAATTGAAAAAAGTGCGGGTTGCCGGTCAACAGCTCAACATATCAAAAATGGACGAGGCCGCTAAAAAAGCGGTCAAAAGCAAAAAAAGAATGAGCTCCACCTCGAAACGGGCCAAGCCCAAAGCCGCTGACTAAGGAAGCAAAGCGTAGTTTGCTTTTTGCCGTTCCGAGGGCGCGGAACATTAGCACGTTTGTGATAAAAAAATATCTTTGTAAGCATGCTTTCTGCTTGCACTCGAAATGACCCTTTAATCAGTGCTACGCATTTAGGCGTTGACAAACCGTCGCCGGTTTACTGAAACAAACCAGTAAACCCGGCGTATTTTGTTTGTTCTCAGCGCGCGCCACACCTGAATTCGCGACTGGCTTTGTCTTTACTAAAAGCTATCTGTGCAGTAGTATTGTTCAAGAATTTTTTTGCTTGCCTGCTCTATCCAAAACCTGTGCTTCCTGCCTGGAAATCCAATTCCCTAACGCGATAACAACACACAAACCCCATGTCCACAAACGAAACCCAGCCCGCGTCAAATTTTATTCGTCATATCATTGATAACGACATCCAACAGCACAAACATAACGGCAAAGTCATCACGCGATTTCCACCTGAGCCCAATGGCTATCTGCATATCGGCCATGCCAAATCCATCTGCCTGAATTTTGGCATCGCGGCTCACTATAACGGCAGCTGTAATCTGCGTTTTGATGACACCAACCCCGAAAAAGAAAGTGAGGAGTACGTCGAAGCCATCAAACGGGATGTGCACTGGCTGGGCTTTGAATGGCACGAATTACGCCACGCGTCCGATTATTTTGAGCAGCTCTATGACTATGCCGTTCAGCTCATCGAAGACGGTAAAGCCTATGTCGACAGCCTGACACCCGAGCAAATCAGGGCTTACCGCGGCACCTTAACCGAACCCGGCCAGGAAAGCCCCGACCGGAACCGCTCGATCGAAGAAAACCTGGCATTGTTCAAAGGCATGCGTGATGGCGAATTTGCCGACGGCCAATATGTGCTACGCGCCAAAATCGACATGGCCTCGCCCAACATCAACATGCGCGACCCTACCCTGTACCGCATTCGCCGCGTGCATCACCAGCGCACCGGCCATGACTGGTGCCTGTATCCGATGTATGACTACACGCATTGCATTTCCGATGCCCTGGAAGGCATCACCCATTCCTTGTGCACGCTGGAATTTGAAGACCACCGCCCGCTTTATGACTGGGTATTGGACGAACTGAAAACACCCTGCCATCCGCAGCAAATCGAATTTGCCCGGCTGCAGCTGGAATACACCATCGTCAGCAAACGCAAGCTCAACCAGCTGGTCATGGAAAAACACGTCAACGGCTGGGATGATCCGCGCATGCCGACCATTGCCGGCTTGCGCCGGGCGGGTTTTACTCCCGGCGCCATCCGCGACTTTTGCGAGCGTATAGGCATCACCAAGAAGGATTCCTGGATTGAAATGTCGGTACTGGAAAATTGTATTCGTGAAGATCTCAACGAAAATGCCCCGCGCGCCATGGCCGTGCTGCAGCCTTTACGCGTGGTCATTGACAATTATCCAGACGACCAAACCGAACATCTGGAAGTCAGCAACCATCCGCAGCGGCCTGAGTTGGGCAAACGCGAAATTCCATTTTCAAAAGTCATACTGATTGAACAGGATGATTTTGCCGAAATCCCACCGCCGAAATACAAACGCCTGATCGCGGGCGGTGAAGTGCGTTTGCGCGGCGCTTATGTCATTAAATGCAGCGACATCATCAAGGACGACAGCGACAACATCATTGAACTGCGCTGCACGTACGATCCGGACACACTCGGCAAAAATCCCGAAGGCCGCAAAGTCAAAGGTGTTATCCACTGGGTTTCCGAGCAGCATTCATTACCAGCCGAAGTGCGCCTGTATGATCGCCTGTTCAAGGTGCCCAATCCGGATAATGCAGCGAACTTTCTCGATGCCTTAAACCCTGATTCGCTGCAAGTCCTCACCGGCTGCCGCATCGAAGCCAGTCTGGCCGCAGCAGCGCCTGAAAGCCGCTATCAATTTGAGCGTACCGGTTATTTCTGCCTTGACGCCGTGGACAGCAGTAACGGCAAACGGGTATTCAACCGCACCGTAACCCTGCGCGACAGCTGGGAAAAAGACTGAGCACGGCTATCTGGCTCCCAAAAAAATCAACCTCCAAGCGTGGTAAAGCAAAAATATTTTGCCGAAAAATAAGCAAGGCAAAATCGCCATTTAACTATAAAATACGCGCTGGTTTTTTCCAACTTACCTTGTTTAACTACAGGATCACTATGAACCAAGACGACAGCATCAAACTCGTAGAAAACTACTATGCCGCTTTCAACGGTGGCGACATGGACACTTTCCTGAACCTGCTCACTGACGACGTCATTCACGACATCAACCAGGGCAAACGCGAAATTGGCAAAGAAGCCTTTACCCAGTTCATGGCCTGCATGAACAACAACTACAAGGAACAACTGGTTGACATGGTAATTATGGCCACAGCCGACGGGCGCCGGGCTGCTGCCGAATTTGTTGTGCTGGGTGAATACATTAAAACCGACGAAGGACTGCCCTCCGCGCAAGGCCAAAAATACCGTCTGCCGGCCGGTGCCTTTTTTGAAATCCGCGACAACAAAGTGGCCCGCATCACCAACTATTACAATCTTCAAGACTGGGTAGCCCAGGTTAGCAAATAACCGCAAACGGCTCAGTTATACCTATCGGATATCAACCCGAAAAAATCTGCATCCCCCAGGGAAAGGAAAGTGTGGGAGCGACGCCTTCATCGCGCGTGGGCGTCGCTCCCCCGTTGAACTTTTGACAGTAATAACTTTTGGTGCTAGTTGATTTAAAGAAGCCATGGGCAGAAGATAAAGCGGTAAGTATTTGACCTAAAATGCTTTTCCGCAGGAGCTACGCCCATGACTACCGAAGACTTTATCATTGAATTGTTTTGTAGGATAGATGACCAAATGAAAGATGTGCCTCGCCACAGTCAAGCAGGACTCTATCCCAGCGAGTTAGTGACCATCGGCGTGCTGTTCGCGCTAAAAGGCGTGGGCGGCCGCGCCTTCTATCGCTGGCTAAGCCGGGATTATGGTCATTGGTTTCCACTGTTGTCCGAACGCACCCGATTGTTCCGGCGTTTGAAAAATCAGCGTCAATGGACGTACCGTTTTCTGGTCAAGCCGTCGCTGTTAGGTGTTATCGATAGCTATGGCATCGAATTGATCCATCCGGTTCGCCGAGGTCGCAATCCTGAATTCTTCGGTGCATCCGGGATTTCCAATCATCGCTGGATCGTGGGCGCGAAATGGTGCGTTGCTTTGAATCATCTTGGGCAGATTATTGGTTGGGTTTGGGCACCAGCCAATGCGCATGATACCTGGTTTCATCCTTTGGTTGAGGTCCTTCAGGATAAGACGGTATTGTTGGCGGATACCGGCTTTCATGCGGCGGCTGGAGATCCTCCTAATCTCAAAATTTGTAAACGGGGCGAGTGGAATGATCGAATGCTCGTGGAAACGGCCTTTTCGATGTCCACGGTCGTCAATCATGTCAAGCATATGCGGCATCAAATGCAAGACTATTTTGAGGCTCATTTAGGCTACTTAACCGCTATGTTCAATTTGATCACCGGTTGGTTTGGCCTGCCCGCTAACGACAATGGATTTGTTCCTATTTCCATCGCTGACTTTAGTTTGTGACCAAATTTCAACTAGCACCAAAGGTTAATACATCCAATAATCTTGCATTGACGCAGACTTGATCAGCCAGGCATAGTCAGATTGAGTCTGCGCAAGTACATGGGAGCTACGCGCTGAGAACCATTAGTGCCGTCTGCTGGCATTCCCAAATGCGAATTATCTCGACGATCACGTCGATTGGTTACTTCGTGGATATTTCACTTGCCGCTGTCGGCCAATTGCGGACGGTCCGTTTGTATTCACCTCAATTTATTGATAGTCTGTGGGTTTTACTCCAACCTACGAACCTCATTCAAACGACACCAAATGGTCAAAAAAGAAATTGACAGTATTGAAACACTTCTTGAAGTTATCGCATCATTAAGCACGACCAAGGGTGAACAACTATATTTCCGAGGCCAACAGAAGAATTTTGATTTAGTAACGCCTTCAATTGGTCGTAATAAGAGCTATCTGGAAAATGAAGATAAGTTATTTAAAGAATATATACTGAGAAACCCTAATGAATTTATCGACGAGCGAACTACATTTGAAAAGCTTGTGAAGATGCAACACTACAAGCTTCCAACTCGTCTTCTTGATATAACCACAAATCCGCTAGTCGCGCTTTACTTTGCAGTTGAGGAAGACGAAAAGAATGAAAATGAAGATGGAGACTTTATTGTTTATGTATTACCACCCAAGAGTATTAAATATTATGACTCAGATAGTGTAAGTGTGGTTGCAAATGTTGCAAGAAGGCCAATTGACAATCTCAATATAAAAATTGAGGCAAGGAAAGAAGGAGAACGCGAGGAAGACTGGATTGCCAGATTTAATAAAAATAATGACGTACAATATCTACTCCATGAAATTAAGGACGAAAAGCCTTATTTTAAAGACATCATAAAGAAGGAGCACTTAGAATCAATCTGGTGTGTCAAGCCATTACTTAAGAATCGGAGAATAGTGAAACAAGACGGGGCGTTTTTGCTCTTCGGAATTGAATCAACGAAAAAAAATCTGGCTAGTTACCGAGATTTCGAGCCAATACATTTTGTTGTAAACAAAAAGAATAAAAAAGAATTAAGAAAAATTTTAAAGTTGCTAGGCATCTCAAAAGATAAGTTATTTCCTGAGCTTGATACTACAGCAGAATACCTTAGAACTTTTTATTGCGCTTCAGGAGGGTAAATATATTTGACCTATTTTGGTTCGATCTTAGGTGGCTAAAAATCCTTATATTTGCTAATTGTTAGTGCCTACTTTCCCAGAAATTGGACCCTTATGTTTGGCGGCTAAGTTCGCCGGACTCTTGAAGAACAATTTAAGCTATATTGTTTAAAACTTCCAAACAAAATCTTCGACACCGAAATTCATTTTTCATATTAGGTAATTCTCCAAATTAAATACGGAAAAGTCGACACATATCAAAATTAAGCAGATAGTTGTTACCTTTCAAGGAAAATAATGTCTAACTTGATCCTAATTTGCTTCGGACAATGAACAAGCAAGATGCACTCAAGAGGATAGCAACATCTTCGGGAAATACATAGCCCAAAAAAAAGCATCAGAAACTCCTACAAAGAGAATGTAGAACACAAATGCAGAGCTGAGTGGAATCAATACTTCATGCCCAATAAATTTGAATGTTATGTCACCACGAAGTTGCCCAAATTTCAGGTTGCTGAACTGTAGAAATTGAAGATGCGGAAAGGCCATGGATGCTGTAATCATCCATAAGTATGGACTAACATCGACATAAGGTGGTACATAAAGTACAGCGTCGGAAAAATCTTTAGATGAATAGCTCCAGGAAACAAAAAACAAATGACGATATGTAATATAAAAAAAACCAAAAAGAAATGTTACTGCCCCAAAGAGCTTATTCTTTGCTCTAAATAACAAGTATCCTGTTGCAGTGGAAATTATTGCAGAAACATAAGCCAAACTATAATAATTATTATTGTGAAAGATAAATATTAAAAAAATAAAAACTAATTGAAATACAATAAGATCGATTGATTTACCAAACAGAAGCAACGCGCTATTTTTAGCATAGATTCTTGCTTGTGTGGGTATAGTGTTACCGGGGTTGATTTTCGTTATGTCGGATTTCACAAATATTGATCTACAATAAATAATCAAACCTGCAAGGATTGTGGGAGTAGAATCCCTAAGGTATTCGAATTTGTAAAACCAAATGGGCTGCATACCTCCTTCTTCTGTTAACCAAGAATAATCGAAAAATACGCCGTAATATACAAATTCAGAGCTCCCTATTAAAATCAGACTTACCGAAATTATTTTTATGTGTGCATGAAGGTAAGAAAGTAAGCGCTTAAATTCATTTACAATGATTTTTATTATCTTGACATTCAACGCCAAAAAAAAGGCACTCCTAATAAAGTTCTCAATACGAAAGAGGTAGTTATTTATCTTATCAAGCTCTGTGGGCTTATTTAACAAAGCAGAATGTGATGCATTTTCTTCTGGGGAAGTTAAAAGCGGGACAACATCACGACCACAATATCTACATACAATGGCTTGAACTTTGATTTGTTCTGCACAGAAAGGACATGTGCGAGTAGTTGGATTTGTATCCAAAAACCTATAATCAGAAGAAGATATTTTACGTCTACCGAATACAACGATCACAACCCCGCTAACCGCGAGAGCAATAAAAATGATTACTAAGTTCTGCTGCGCGCTGATCAAGCCGATATTGTACACTCGGTCGCTATAACCAGCTGGAACTGTAGTATCTACACCTAATGTAAAAATAAGGCCAATGAAACCTATAATCAACATCAATATTCCTATTATTTTCATTATTCCATTCCCTCTAAAATTGAAAAAATAAACGAGCTTTTTTCTGTAGCCAACCAATTTGTGATGTTAGTCAAGTTCGCTAACCACATATCTTTCCATATCGGATGATACACGATTTCTATATATCTTGATGACAGTCTGTGTTCCGCCACTTACCTGCCGATCAACCACAGCGGGTCAAAGGCAGCAACGGGTCGAGGACCGAAGTTCGGACACTGTTCGTAAGATCGAGTCGCGCTCATTACAAATAATCTGATTAATGGCCTTATGAAAAAGCAATATTTCATTTTGCCACTTTAAAATGAAAAACCCCGGCCAGCAGATGATAATAAGCCTGTTGCGCACACACCATTTTATTCAAACCCCGGCAATTCCCCACTTCATCACACACAAATCCGTCCTTGATGTTTGGTTTGAGCTATCCCCTAACTTCTTCGCCACAATAAGTACCTCGACCCTCTAACGAACCAAACTCAACAGGATCCCTGCAGCGACAGCTGAGCCGATAACACCCGCAACATTAGGGCCCATGGCATGCATCAACAGGTAGTTGTGCGGATTGCTTTCCAGCCCCACTTTATTAGCAACCCGGGCAGCCATGGGCACCGCCGAGACACCCGCGGCGCCGATCAGGGGGTTGATCAGGGTCCTACTGAATTTGTTCATGATTTTCGCCATAATCACACCAGAGGCGGTGCCAATGGCGAACGCAGCCGCCCCCAGGGCCAGAATCCCCAGGGTTTCCAGTTGCAAGAAAGCATGGGCACTAAGCTTTGAACCCACGGACAAACCTAAAAAAATGGTAACAATGTTGATCAGTTCGTTTTGTGCGGTTTGACTCAAGCGCTCTACCATGCCGCAGGCATTCATCAGATTACCTAGGGCAAACATGCCCACCAAAGGCGCGGCCGAAGGCAGCAGCAAGGCTGTCAGAAGAATCAACATCAGCGGAAAAACAATTTTTTCGGTTTTGCTAACCACCCGCATTTGCTGCATTTCAATTTTGCGCTCTGCCTCAGTGGTTAAGGCGCGCATGATTGGAGGTTGTATCAAAGGCACCAGCGCCATGTAAGAATAAGCGGCGACTGCAATCGCGCCCAACAGATCAGGCGACAGCCGCGAGGCGACATAAATGGCAGTCGGGCCATCAGCGCCGCCGATAATGGCAATAGCGGCGGCATCCTTTAAGCTGAATTCCAGGCCGGGGATGACGTTTAACGCTAAAGCGCCGAGTAGCGAGGCAAAAATACCAAACTGCGCTGCCGCACCTAATAGCAGCGTCTTGGGATTGGCCAGCATCGGGCCGAAATCGGTCATCGCCCCCACCCCCATAAAAATCAGGAGCGGGAAGATGCCTGTTTTAATGCCAAAATACAGGTAGTACAGGATGCCGCCTTCTTCGGCAATACCGGCCACCGGAATATTGCTAAGAATAGCGCCAAAGCCAATAGGCAGCAGTAATAGGGGTTCAAAATTCTTTTTGATGGCCAGGAACAGCAGTACAAAGCCGACCAGCATCATGAACGCCTGTCCGGCGGTTATGGTGTAAATACCGGTGCTTTGCCAAAGTGCAATGAGATTTTCCATGTAATGTCTCTATTTTGGAATGATGCAGAAAACAGGACGATCGGACAAACGCCCCTCTATGTGTCCCTAGCGAGGGGCTAATTACAAAGACACCAATGCATCCCCGACTGCGACGGCGGCACCTTCTTTGGTGTGAACGGCGCTGACAATACCGGCAATTTTGGCGCGGACTTCGGTTTCCATTTTCATTGCTTCCATAACCACGACAACATCTCCCGCGGCCACGGGACTGCCTACATTGACCAAAATTTTCAAGGTGGTACCCGCCATGGGCGCTGCAATAACGGCACCGCTTCCTGCCGCCGGCAGGGTACTGGATGCCAGGGGCTGAATATTCAGCGCCGCTCCGCCGGGGCCTACAGCAACATTGAAATTTCTGCCGTCGACGTTGACGCTATAGGTTTCCACCGCAGTATTGGCGCTCTTGGCTTGGGCTGACTTGGCTGCGGTAAACGCCTGTTGATCCGGCGCAGACTCGAAAGCATTAGGATTACCGCGGTTGACCAGAAATTTCCATCCGGCTTGCGCGAACAAGCCATAGATCAAGGCATCTTCCTCGATATTGTCAGCCAGCTTGATCCCTTCAGCCTTGGATTTTTCCTGCACCTCGGCCACCAGCCTGGTCATTTCCGGCGCCAGTAAATCAGCCGGCCGGCAAGTAATCGGCTGCGCGCCGTTCAGCACCCGCTCTTGCAAGGCCGCATTAACCGGCGCAGGGGTGGCGCCGTACTCGCCTTTCAAGACACCGGCGGTTTCTTTGGCGATAGTTTTGTAGCGCTCACCGGTGATCACATTAAGTACCGCCTGGGTGCCGACAATTTGCGACGTTGGCGTCACTAGCGGGAGAAAGCCGAGATCTTCACGCACTCGCGGAATCTCTTGAAGAACGGCATCAAATTTGTCTTCCGCGCCCTGCTCTTTGAGTTGGCTTTCCATGTTGGTCAACATGCCGCCCGGCACTTGCGAGACCAGAATGCGCCCATCGACACCTTTCAGGCTGCCTTCAAACTGGGCGTATTTTTTCCGGATGCCTCTGAAATAAGCGGCAATGTCTTCCAGTTTGTTAAGATCAAGACTGGTATCGCGCCCGGTACCTTCCAGACTGGCGACGATGGTTTCGGTAGGACTGTGCCCATAAGTCATGCTTAGCGACGAAATCGCGGTATCAACATTATCGACACCGGCTTCAGCGGCTTTAAGTAGAGTACCGACACTCAGCCCCGTAGTGGCATGGCAGTGTAAGTGGATAGGGATACGGGTGCTCTTTTTTAAACGGCTAACCAGTTCAAAGGCCTCGTATGGCTTGAGCAAACCGGCCATGTCCTTGATGCAGATGGAATGCGCGCCCATATCTTCGATCTGTTTACCCAGATCCAGCCACATATTCAACGTGTGTACCGGACTGGTGGTATAAGAAATGGTACCCTGCGCATGGGCGTCGGTATTGAGGACAGCCTTGACCGCACGTTCAATATTGCGCATATCATTCATGGCATCAAAAATACGGAATACGTCTATGCCGTTGACCGCACAACGCTCGACAAATTTATCGACAACATCATCGGCATAATGCCGGTAGCCCAGAATATTTTGGCCACGGAACAGCATTTGCTGGGGCGTATGTGGCATTGCCGCTTTCAGCAGGCGCAGCCTTTCCCAGGGATCTTCACCCAGATAGCGAATACAGGCATCAAAAGTGGCGCCGCCCCATGACTCTATCGACCAATAGCCAATTTGATCGAGTTTTTCACAAATCGGCAGCATGTCTTCTGTGCGCAAGCGGGTTGCCAAAATGGATTGATGCGCATCACGCAAGACAACTTCAGTGATGCCTAAGGGCTTGTTTATATCTTTGGCCATTGTTCTTGTTTCTCCTGGAACCTTTTGAGGGCTTTAATCACATGACCTTTTGAGCCGATTGATTAATGAGCAATGCGTTGAGCTTATTTAAACCAAGGCCATTCGCTTACTGCGTTAGGCGCAAAAGGAATGCTTTATTTATGTGAGTTACGATATTGATGCACTGCCGCCGTTATCGCCGCAATGGTGCTCGCATCCGGACTGACCGGCACAGGCGTGCGCACCGGCGATGGAGCATCCGGAAAATAACGCAGCACCAACATAGACATGATATTGATCGCGCCCACTAACATTGCCAGAAACAGGAACACTATCCCCATCCCGACAAACATTAACTCTATCCCGCTACCCATCTGCTCTGCCATAGTTTTTAAATCATAGTGGTAAAATCATTCAACATTATCCATAAAACGTGGACGCTAAACAAACTAAACATATCTGCCTGGCAGTTGCCAAAATCCTGGGCAGGTTGTTAGCAACTGCAGAACAGCCAGGATAGTGAATTGATCACCGTCCTGACAAAGAACATGAAAGCGCAGCATCACTATTTCACTGCTCAGACTTCTCTACGATCTGCACCCGCTGGGTAATGCCGCACACCAGGGTATAAGGTATGGTCTCTGCGCAGAGGGCGATTTCTTCGACGGCCAGACCGCCGCCCCACAAAGTCACCGGATCGCCGGGTTTTGCATGCGGCTGGGTTTCCAGATCAACGGTAATCATGTCCATGGACACTCTGCCAATCAAAGGCACGCGCTGGCCGTTAATCAGCACGGGCGTTCCCGATTTGGCGTACCGTGGATAACCATCGCCATAGCCAATGGCCACCACGCCCAGTGTTGTCGGCTTTTCACACACCCATGACCCTGCGTAACCGACCTTATCGCCTTTTGCCAGGGGTTTTACTGCAATCAGGCGTGAATGTAATCCCATAACGGGTTGTAATCCCAGCTGTTTGCCCGTGCTATCTGAAAACGGTGAAATGCCATACAACATAAGCCCCGGACGCACCCAATCGCTCAAGGCTGCATTCCAGGCCAGAATACCTGCCGAGTTGGCAATGCTGCGTTCGTTTTCAGGCTCCCCCCCGGGAACGAGCGCAGCAAGTGTGTCATTGAACAGGCTGATTTGTTTCAAGGTGGTAGCGTCCTGCTTGTCATCGGCATTGGCTAAATGCGTCATCAAACTGATGGGCTTTCTGATGATCGAACACTGGTTTAGCCGGTGATAAACCGCGTTAAATTCGTGGGGTTTAAAACCCAGCCGGTTCATGCCGCTATCGAGCTTTAACCAGATGGCACACGCAGCTTGTTCTGTTCTGCTTTCAAGAATATTCAGCTGGGCAACAGAATGCACCAACGGATCCAGTCGATACTTCACCAATGCATCTAATTCTTCGGCATAGGTAAAACCTTCCAAGACTGCAATCCTGTTTTTAATCCCTGCCTTACGCAAACGCACACCTTCATCAACCCGCGCCACGGCAAATGCATCGGCATTGTGCAAGGCTTCGGCCATACGCTGCAAGCCATGGCCGTAACCATTGGCCTTGATGACTGCCATCACCCGGGCATCGGGCGCGCAACGGCGCACCACCGCCAAATTATGCTGAAGCGCCTCCAGATTGAGAACGGCATAGGCGGAGGGGTTCATTCGCGGTCCTCATAACCGTAAGGATTGCCGGCAAAATTTTCAAAGCGGGTATATTGCCCCAAGAAGGTTAGCCTGACGGTGCCCAGCGGACCATTGCGCTGCTTGCCGATGATGACTTCGGCGATGCCTTTGTCGGGACTGTCTTCGTTGTACACTTCATCCCGGTACACAAACACAATCAGGTCGGCATCCTGCTCGATAGCGCCGGATTCTCTTAAATCTGACATCACGGGGCGTTTGTTGGGGCGTTGCTCCAGATTACGGTTGAGCTGCGATAAGGCCACCACGGGCACATTCAGCTCCTTGGCCAGCGCCTTCAAGCCTCTGGAAATATCGGAAATTTGCTGTACGCGATTCTCGCCGCTGGAAGGTGACTGCATGAGCTGCAAATAATCCAGCACGATCAGCCCCAACTGACCGTGTTCGCGCATCAGCCGCCGGGCTCTTGAGCGCACTTCGGTCGGCGTCAGGGCGGGGGTGTCGTCGATAAATAATTTGGTTTCGGCCAGCAAATTGATTGCCGAAGTTAGGCGCGGCCATTCATCATCGTCGAGTTTGCCGGTTCTGACCTTGTGCTGATCGATCCGGCCTAATGACGACATCATGCGCATGGCCAAGGAATCGCCAGGCATTTCCATGCTGAATACCGCGACCGGCTTGTCGCCTTTGATGGCGATATTTTCCGCCATATTCATGGCGATGGTGGTCTTGCCCATCGACGGCCTGCCAGCCACGATGATCAAATCGGCCGGCTGCAAACCGGAGGTCATGTCATCAAAATCGGTAAAGCCAGTCGCTGCACCGGTAATGCTGCCTTCCTGCTCATAGAGCGTTTCAATCTTGTCGACCGCACTCGCCAACAGCGACTTGATCGGCATGAAACCACCCTGCCCGCGCTGGCGCTGCTCGGCTATTTTGAACACCTGCCTTTCCGCATTCTCAAGCAATTCCGCGGTATCGCGGCCCTCGGTGTTAAACGCAGAATCGGAAATATCGGTGCCAACATGAATCAACTGCCGCAGTACCGACCGGTCGCGTACGATATTGGCATAAGCCACGATATTGGCCGCGCTGGGCGTATCTTTCGCCAGCATGCCCAGATACGCCAGGCCGCCGGCATTGTCCAGCTCACCGATGGCTTCCAGTGCTTCCGAAACGGTAATGACATCAAATGGAATCTGTTTGTCGGCTAGCTGCTCTATGACCCTGAAAATAAGCCGGTGATCTTTACGGTAAAAATCGACCTCCACGACCTTGTCGGCAACCGAATCCCAGGTTTGATTATCGAGCATCAGACCGCCCAAAACCGATTGCTCGGCCTGAATGGAGTTAGGCGGTATCTTCAGTGCATCCATTGCATAATCACGATCGAACGTATAACTTTCAGACATAGGTCACCGGGTAAAAAACAGTACTCATAATGATACAGGGAAAGCAGGCCTTCAAGAAATCCGGGTAGATTTACCCTGGGATCCTCGTTAGTCGCGACGTAGGCGTCGCTCCCACGAGAAACTTGAAGCTTAACCGAGGTTATTTAACGGCGGCTGCATGGGGCCGGTCTGTTTGATTTGCACGCTATCGCCTATCGCCAGAATGCCGCATTGATTGTGCAGGGCATTTTGCCCAAAGTAGACTTTGTTATGCCATTTTCTAAGCCGGTTCAATGTTAGCAGCGGCTCTTTGCCGGTATCGGCGGTATCCGGATCGATGGCGGGTATCGCGCATCGAGAACAGGGCTTGGGCAGTCGAAAATCGATCCTGCCGATGCTGATTTCGCGCCAGGTATCTTCAGCATAACTTGTGCAGCCGGCAATAACCAGATTGGGCCGGAAGCGAATCATTTCTAAATTCAACTGCATAGCTTGATTTAAGGCAGCCAGCGAGTTTTCAGAAATAATCAGAAACGGAAAACTGTCGGCAAAATTGACCTGGTCGCCCGGCTGCGCATAAGCCGGGTCAACCGGGCGAATTTCATGTTCAGGCTGATAGACCAGGCGGCAAGCGGTGTTTAATAAATGACTTAACCAGACATCGGCTTCCGCCGATACCGCGCGAGCATGGCATTGATCGTGCCAAACGCTGCTGTTGATAACTTCACCATCACCGGGATTTAACGGCAACGATAAACGTGTCATGCCCGGCGCGTTCAAAACCAGCTGGTCGTCATCCAGCGCTGTTTTGATTAAAGCCATTTTCGGCACGCGGCGCTGGCTAAGAAATTGCCCGGCGTGATCAACCAGCATCCATTTTCTGTCGTACTGAAGACCAGTTTGAGTTACGGGCCAGCGGCTCACGCGGATACCGGACAAGGATTTAACCGGATAAACATAGATTTGGCTCAAGGTAAACGCTGTCATGCCGTTTCGATCAATAGGCTGGAATGTGAAGACTGTATTTTATGTCACCAATTGCTGGTGCTGGTGAGCGGGCTTCATTTGAATATCAGGGTCACCTGCGTTTCGAACAGGGTGTCACCCAGTTCATTGTTGTATTGATCAAATTTTATGCCATAACGAAAACCGCTTGCTGTCTTCAATACATAGACCGGCTTTGCCTTGATTTTATAGGTTTTACCCCCGTTAAAAGAAAGACTTAAGGTTATTTTTTGGTTAATGCCGATTTTTTTGCCGGTTGCAATCATTACCCCTTTGCTGCCGATATCAATTAAATCAACCGGAATTTCTCCGCCAAAATTAAACAATACATTTTGATGGATGGTCGCTTTGATATCGCTTCTGATGTAACGGACACATGCCCGCCTGTTGGGTTGCTCTAATAATTCCGGCTGAAATTCAAAAAAATCATCCAACGCTTTAGTACCTTCTAAGAATTCGATCATCAAGGGAGTCGCTATTTTTGCGAAAGATTGTTTTGGGCATCCCAGCCCAAGCAATCGGCAAAAACTTAACGCGACTAATCAATGCCTTCGGCGCCCCAGCCGTCCTGCTTCACTCGTTGCATACCCAACAAGGGGTATGCAACATCGTTATCGCAATGACTCGACGCGATTTCGTAAAGCCTGCATTTTCACTACGCAAACAACGCTTCGTGAAAACACATGCACTATCGCTTCTGGGGACTAAAAATCTTCGCTTCTCTGCGTTCCGCTTCCACGATTTTCAGCGGATGCAAGGTTTAAACTTCCTGATTAAAAATGCTTCAAGTATTGCCCTTAACCCGGTAAATTTCAATAGCGGCTCTGCCAGCCTATTGCAACGAAAAACTAAAAAAACTCCTTGAATCCGTTAAAATTAGGCCCTCATCTGTTTTTATGGCCAGGACTTAATGTAATGTACAAGCTGCCTCATCGAATAATCATTGGTTTTTTATTTATTATTCAGTTATTTAGCATTACTATAGCCTGCGCTAAAGCCAAGCAGACTGTCAGTATTGCCTATTTGACGCAAGAACAGATCATGCCTCCCGCATTGTCCAATTTGGATCCTTTTATTAAGAACAAGGGCGAGTCTGGAGCAGAGCTGGCGATTTTGGACAACAATACCACCGGACAGTTTACCGGCCAGCAATTTGTCTTGAAAAAATTCATCGTGCCCTTAAAGGCCAGCGTTGCCGAGGTATTTAACAAAAGCATCAGTGGCAAATTTCAATATGTTCTAGTCAATTTGCCTGCGGATCAGCTCAATCAACTTGCCGATTTAGACAGTGCCCAACAGTCACTTTTATTTGATGTGGCCACGCGCGATGATGCGCTTCGCAACGAGCAATGCCGGCATCATGTTTTGCACCTGCTGCCGAGTAGAGCCATGCGCGCCGACGCCCTGGCGCAATACATGATGAAAAAACGCTGGACCAAATGGTTTCTGGTCATCGGCCCTCAGCCGGAAGATCGCTTGTTTGCCGATGCCATCCGGCGGGCCGCCAAGCGTTTCGGTATGAAAATAATCCAGGAAAAAACCTGGGAGCACACTTACGATGCCAGGCGCACAGCTCAATCGGATGTGGCGGTATTTACTCAAATAGATGATTATGATGTCCTGGTCGTTGCCGATGAGCAGGGCTTGTTTGGCGAATATCTCGACTATCGAACCTGGATCCCGCGCCCGGTGATTGGCACGCAGGGCCTGGTTGCCACGGCATGGCATCGAACCCATGAACAATGGGGCGCGGTACAGATTCAAAATCGCTTTAAAGAGCTGGCCGGACGCTGGATGGAAGAACAGGACTATGCCGCGTATCTGGCTGTCAGAGCTTTGGGCGAGGCGGCAACACGCACTCAATCAAATGAATTGGACAAGCTTAAAGACTATCTGTTGAGTGAACAGTTCGCGCTGCAGGGTTATAAAGGTACGCCCCTGTCATTTCGCGCCTGGGATGGGCAATTGCGGCAGCCCGTATTGCTGGCCGCGCCCCGATCTTTAGTTGCGGTGGCGCCGATTGAAGGTTTTCTGCATCCAAAAACTGAACTCGATACCCTGGGCTACGATCAACCTGAATCAACCTGTAAATAAGGCACACGACCATGAAAAAGAATTATTCAGCACTGTATTTATTGATGGCATTGGCCGCATCAGTGCAGGCCGAGACTGTTTTTGTCACCCTGGAAAAAGATAATGCCCTGGCTGTTGTTGATCCTATAGCAGGCAAACTGATTAAAACAGTCCCTATTGGCCAGCGCCCCAGAGGCATCAGCATCAGTCCCGATAATAAATTTCTGTATATCGCCACCAGCGATGACAATACCATCAAGATAATTGATGCCACCTCGTTGCAGGAAGTGGGGCAACTGCCATCCGGTGATGATCCCGAGACTTTTGCCTTAAACCCCTCTGGCGACCGGCTTTATGTGTCCAATGAAGATGACAGCCTCGTAACTGTCATCGATATCGCCAAGAAAAAAGCCATCAAAGAGATTAAAGTCGGTGTGGAACCCGAAGGCATCACCGTCAGCCCCGATAATCGCTGGATCATCAGCGCCTCTGAAACCACCAATATGGTGCATTGGATTGACAGCAAAAACCTGTCCATTACCGGCAATACTCTGGTTGATCCGCGCCCGCGTGCCGTTGCTTTTACCGCCGATAGCCAACAATTGTGGGTTACTTCAGAAATGGCCGGCACCTTGATGATAGTGGATGCCGGCACCAAACAAATTGTCAAAAACATCAAGTTTGCCGTGCAGGGCGTCAGTGCCGATAAAATTCAGCCGGTCGGCGTAGCGATTGACAAGGAAAGGCGCCGGGGCTATGTGGCCTTGGGCCCAGCCAACCGTGTCGCCGTGATTAATGCGCAGACTTTTGAAATCGAAAAATATCTGCTGGTCGGGCAGCGCGTATGGAATCTGGCGTTTTCTCCTGATCAAAAAAGGCTCTATACCACCAACGGCGCCAGTAATGATGTTTCCATTATCGACCTTGAAAATCAACAAGTGACTAAATCTGTCGGCGTAGGCACTTATCCCTGGGGAGTTGCAGTCAAACCATGATGTCACCGATAGCGCTTTCCATAGAGGATGTCAGTTTTTCGTACAGCGGCAAAAAAGCCCTGGATCAGATTGGTTTCAAGATCAAACCGGGAGAGTGCACGGTCCTGCTGGGCCCCAACGGCGCCGGCAAAAGCACCTTGTTCTCGTTGATTACGCGTCTTTACGATACGCGTAACGGACGAATTGAACTGTGCGGTTTCGACATCAAGCAGCAAACACGAAAAGCCCTGGCAAAACTGGGCGTGGTTTTTCAACAAAGCACCCTCGATATGGATTTGACGGTGCTGCAGAATTTGCGCTACCACGCCGCTTTACACGGCATGAGCCGCAAAATGGCAGCGCAACGAATACAGGAGGAACTGGAGCGCTTGCATATGTATGAGCGCCGTTTTGAGCCGGTACGGCAACTGAACGGCGGGCATAGGCGCAGGGTTGAAATTGCCCGGGCGTTATTACATAAACCGTCGCTGCTACTGCTGGATGAGCCCACCGTAGGTCTGGATGTACCCAGCCGTCAGGACATCGTGGAGCATGTGCATCAGTTAGTGCTTGATCAAAAACTGGCCGTGCTATGGGCAAGCCATTTAATCGATGAAATTTACCCGGACGACCGTCTCATCGTGCTGCATAAAGGCCAGATTAAAGCCATCGGGCTTGTTGACGACGTCCTCAAAATGAGCCATACAGCAAGCGTTAAAGAAGCTTTTTACCAATTAACGCAAGGAGAGCACGCATGAGTATTGTTCATTACTGGCGTGCCCTATGCGGCATAATGGGACGTGAATTACTGCGTTTTATTAAGCAACGTGAACGTTTTATTTCGGCTTTGGTCAGGCCTTTGGTGTGGCTGTTTGTTTTTGCCGCCGGCTTTAGGGCAGCGCTAGGCATTGCCATAACCCCCCCTTATGAAACCTACATCCTTTATGAAGTTTATATTACGCCTGGCTTGATCGGCATGATCCAGCTGTTTAACGGCATGCAGAGCTCCTTCTCCATGGTGTACGACCGGGAAATGGGTAGTATGCGCATGCTGATGGTATGCCCATTGCCGCGCTGTTTTTTGTTGCTGAGCAAACTGCTGGCCGGGACCGCGGTCTCGGTTTTGCAAGTTGCTGTATTTTTAGCGATAGCCTGGTTTTATGAAATCCAGGCGCCCTGGCAAGGCTATTTATGGGTGTTGCCCGCACTGGTGTTGTCCGGCTTAATGCTCGGTGCGTTGGGATTATTGCTATCGTCTTTTATCAAGCAACTGGAAAACTTTGCCGGCGTAATGAATTTTGTGATTTTTCCGATGTTTTTTATGTCAACAGCGCTGTATCCCTTATGGAAAATTAAAGAATCCAGCGCCCTGCTGCATAACCTTGCCAAATACAATCCCTTTTCACAGGCCGTTGAATTAACCCGCTTTGCCTTGTACGGGCAGTTCAATCAGGAAGCCTTTATTTACACCTTTGCTGCCTTTGTCCTATTTATGACAGCGGCAATTATTGGTTACAACCCATCCAAAGGCATGATGACAAGAAAAGGCGCCGGTGCAGGATGAAACAGGATGGTCTAAAATTCATCGTAGCCCTTCAACAATCTTGCCTGCGCTTCCATTTGGAGACAACAACTGGCCATGCTGAATAAATGCACATCAATCATGTTCAAACAACCTCGATAAATCCGGTGAAGCCGTGAAGAATTCTTTTTTTCTGGTTATTCCTCCACAGAAGAATCAACCCCAGCGGCTAAAAGAATTTGAAACCAAGGCGCCGCTGCAGCAATGGCTCAATGAATTGCCCACCGCCAACCCGGGGTTAGCGTCTCGCCTTATTTACGATTTTATTAAAGAGTTCAACTCCATCGAGATGGGGTTTCAAATGCGGCTGGATGCGCTGGAAGTGTTAAGACCCAGCATCCTCATTATTGAAGATCATCTGCGCTCAAAACTGACCAAAACCAGCTTTCCAAAAGAAGAGAATGACAAGAAAATTCTTGATGTCTTAGTCTCCATCGAAAAAGAATTTACCATCAGCTACTGGATAGCACTGAAAGAGCTTACCCGCCGGGCCGTAGGCTGGTTTCAGGGCAAAAATACAGCATTAGCCATACATCGCTGCATTAAAGGTCTGAGCAGCATCATTATCAGTCACTTTATCATGGGCATGCCGATACCGGATTGGGTATGGATCGATCTGCATTCCCTATACAAACTCAGTGTCAGCGTAAACAAAAATGCTGCCAAAGTAGCAAACGATAACGGCCAGTCCAATAAATCCAGCACACCGGAAGAATGCTACCTGCAAATCCTTCTGCTCAGCCTGGCCGATCCAACCGGCTTAATGCAACAAGAAATTGCTCTGGTTTACAGTTTTATCGAAACCTTGGCCGCTTCGCTCAGCCTGAAAAAAGAACCGGTCGCTGGACAGCCAATACAATGCCTTATTTTAACGGATGAAGACAAACCACCACAGTTTCAGCCCAAAGCCGGCACTAAAACAGACTTGGCCACCTTGTACATTGATTTCACTCGTCTCTACAAAGCACTCGAACAAAAAGAGAAATGGATCAGCAAGGCTGAAGCCAGATTCAGTTCCCTGCATCGGTTGAATAATAGTACGACCAAACTTTCGGCGGAATTACTTGATTACCTTGAGCAAAGATGGTCCGGCATTGATCTGCAGGGTTCGAGTTTTTTGAGTGACCGCTTGGATCGCCATATAGCGATAGGCTTGGAAGCAACCCATGAGCTGCAAGATTCCATCGTGGCACGCGATACAAAAAATCTGGAATTTCTCGCACAATCAGCCACTGACAGCTTATTGTCCTGCGTATTTGAAAAAACCGGTGTTTTGTCTGTCGGCAGCCTGATTAGTTTCAGAAAAACAGATATACCAGAACATAAGCGTTCATTAGGGATAATCAACAAAATTATTGTCGGTAAACAAAACGGCAAAATTGATTTTGGCCTGCAATTACTGGCAGCGCAGTCTGTGTCGGTTACTTATCAGCAAATGGATGCACAAGACACGGATGCACAACAAAAAGCCCTGTTTTACATCCAAAAACAGCACGATCTTGAAAAGGCCTTTATCATAACCGATAACTTTATTTTAAAAGACAACGATATCGTACGGCTGTTTATGAATCATGAGAACTTTCCCATCACCTTGTTAAGCCGAAAAAATGTGGGTTTGGGCTACTGGCAGTTTGAATGCCGCCGGATAGTGGAAAAGGAAAAAGCCAACCCGCCCAAGAAGGGCTATGACTTTATTTGAACCTTACGCAAGCTGAAATCAGTAAGTCGCACTTGCAAAGATTTGCCATCATGGTAAGTTGAACCAGCTTGAATGAATTTTTCGGTTTTTAAAATTGTTGTAGCAGGATAAAATTAAAACACTTGCCCGCAGCAAAAGCTTTTTACTGAATGAAGGGTTTATCTCGGCGGGCAGTTAATCAGGCCAACAACATGCGCTTGCGCTCTTTGGGCCAGGTCTTAAAACATAATAACTAAAACGACAATATCGTGAGGAAGAAAAAATGAGTAACGAAGAAAACGCTAACAAAACTGAAGCAGAAACCCCCGTAGAAGAAACTGGAACGGCAGAACAGACCGCAAATCAGGCAGCGAGCGCGGCAAAAGAGGCTGCCGGAAATCTGGTTTCCAAAATATTGGATTTGAAGGCGACAAATCCAAAAGCATTTTTTGGTATTGTTGGGGGGGTCGTCGTGCTGTTGCTTATCCTGATGATGAGCGGAGGAGATGAGTCAAAACCTTCCCTTTCAGGACCTTCGATTAAAAACCTCGCTATTGGGCAAAAATATGTTTTAAAAAGCCCCAATACCTATGACAAAGATGCCACTATTCGTCTGGTTGCAGTGCCTGGCACCATGGCTGCTTATGATGATACCGAAGAAGACGATAGAAGCGGCGTATGTAAACATATTCCCCAAGGCACGCCGGTATCAGTTCTGGAATTCATGGATGCTTACGGCAAGAAAAACGCATTCGTTAAAGTGCAAATAGAAGAAGGCGAGTGTAAAGGCCAATCTGGCTGGGCACTGGCTATCGACGTTCAATAAGAAATTAAAGTTTGACTCCAACGAAAAAAACTTTATAATGCGCGAATAAATTGAAGCGCGGGAATAGCTCAGTGGTAGAGCACAACCTTGCCAAGGTTGGGGTCGCGAGTTCGAATCTCGTTTCCCGCTCCAATGAATTCCATAAAAAGCCGCGAACCGTCGCGGCTTTTTTATTTCATCTTTTGGCTGCGTAGCAAAGTGGTTATGCAGTGGCCTGCAAAGCCATGTACAGCGGTTCGATTCCGCTCGCAGCCTCCAACAACAAGCCCTTCGTGCCTCAACGCAGTGCAAAAAACCCGCAAGTTATCTGGCTTGGCGGGTTTTTTAATGCCCAAAACGCAACCCCGATTTATCAGGGCTGTTTATCATGTCATCGCTGAACGTTACCGTTCCTGCCGGCAATGCCCCAGAGTTCCATTGCCAAATCCCTTTGGCGCCAGGAAGCCATTAGTATCATTCATCGCTTGAAAAACCAAACTATGAAAATCAACCGAGGTTCTAATGCCCCAGCTTAACAAGTTCAGACTAATCGTTCTGCCGTCGTAAAGAAGTTCAACAGCTTATTTAACCGTTTTTGTAAATTCACATCTTTGCTTGATCAACGGAGACGTTTTCTCATGACCGATGCCATGGGCAATCATAGCAATCACGCGATCATCAGTGTCATAGCCCAGATGAGCTTGCAAGGGGTTGGCAAGGTCGCTGAAGCCAAAGGCATCCATGACATTGGCTATATTAATATTGACATTGGTGATTTTGGCACAGAGCCTAGAGTCAATATATTTTTCACTAAATCCAGGCGGTATCCCATAACTTAACAGGTCATTGGGATCACTGAAGGCGATAATTGACGTTTCACTGACCATCCGCTTGTTGTAATCAGCACCTGTAGGAGCACAATAATTCGCATCTTGTCCAATCACCTCGGGAAGTTCTCTACCCAATTGCAGGATCGGAAGCTGATTGGATAGCATAAAAATAGGGATGCGCTTGTTCCGCAGGGCCTCAATTGATTTCTCAGTGACAACGATTCCATGGCTCGGATCAGCATATTTCGCAGTGTTTGCCAAAATACGCACAATGCGCTGCAGACCATCTATCACGATACGGCTACCCAGACTATGAGATATCAGCACATAATCATCATTGGCGATATGATCGATTGCGGAATCATTCAAACCCGTACAAGCATGTGTACCGCTATTTGGAAGATCGGCCCAATCGCCCGTAGCCATCCAGCAAAATGACTGCCCGAAGGCCGCCAGAATCGCCTCTCTACTTTGTCCCAGATAAATAATCGGATCGGGGCCGGTATCATTGCTGAATTTTTTCAGCATGCTGTTGATCTTTGCCCGCCGAAAATCGTATTCACCAGAATTATCGAAGGCCAGCAATTGTTTTTCTTTTCGGGTAATCTCCGACCAGGTCAGCTCGTAAAAGGTAAGCTCTTTGCCGCTTTCCTCGTTGAGCAGATGAGTGATGCGCAAATTGCCAAGCTCCTTGCCAGGAATCAATGGAGCGGACAGGGTAATATTTTTCTGCTTTTCCGAACGCACATTCAAGTTCAACTGCTTGGCCAATTTCTCCAGAAATTCGGTGGTATAGCCCGGAATGTGATCACCGACGCCATGAACAAACAGCATCTTGGTTTTTCCCTGCTTCTTGGCCAAAGTGACGTCAATGCCGTTAAAAGGTTTGCCCCAGACCTGACATACTCTAGTATCCTCGCTTTCGGATTTTTCCAGCACTGCCTCGGCAATACCTTTACCAATACCGGCGCAACCGGATAACAGCATGGCAATTGCGACAGATGACAACAAGCATGCGGTTTTGATAGTGATGCGTTTATAAAAAATATTCATGGTTTTGTTATTCCAGTTATTTTTAAAGTTGAGATTGTAAACTGATTATTATTTACAGCCGATAAATAAAAAGCCCATTGATGACTAACGTGGCTTCTCATTAGCTGCCCGAATGCGCGTTGAAAAATCAGGCGCCTGATCAGCAGCCTGAGCCCGGCTATTGATATGGGCTTGTTTCTGCAATTCGGAAAAAGGGATTTGTGAATCAAGCCGCTTGGATTCGTACAGGTATTCCGGCACATAACCGCTCAGCAGAATTTTCCAGGAAAACGGCAGATGTTCCGGATTAATCCGGGTATTCAGCCAGATAACTGTTGTGCAATTATCCAGCATGGTATTGTAAAACTTGGGTGTCTCGTTCAATTGATTGATCTTCTTCAGGTACTCCAGAAACAGGCGCCGGGCGTTTTGCTGGGGGGCCCCCTGTAGCCGGTAAAGATAAACCTGTTCAGGCGGACCCTTGCGGTAGTTGGTGCGCAGGCGGATCACATCGCGCTCATCCGCGACAATGTAAATCAGTTCATACTGACGAAAAAAACCTTTGATCGTCGAATAGCCTTCCTTCTGCTCCTTGCGCGCTTCGATCGAGACAGCCAGATGATCATTGCCGGCGAAATTAAAACTGATAATCGTATGCGCAATGGCGGGGCCCATCCAGTAAACGGCAATCAGATCCACACCCTCCAGCTTATTCAAGTCATAGCTTTTAGTGTAATACGCGGGCTGAAAATCAAATTCGCTCCGGTAGTCGAAATTGCGGATATTGTGTACCGTGACGGTGTCGCCAGCGAAAGTGGCATAAGGCAGTTTGGCGACATCCGCTTGCCACTGCCGCTCATTGGAAGGACTAATTGAAAACCACCAGATCAAAATCGCTGCAAACAACATCGAATAAGCCAGCAATAACCGCTTGCGCCAACGCGGGAAACCTAAGCTGATCAACGTCAACAGGCCAATCAAGCCAAATGCCACAGCCACGCAAGCCTGGACAATTCCGCCATGGGAATCACCAAAATAAACAGCCAGCACCCCCCATAAGGCAGTTCCTATCAGGGCCAATCCCATCAATATCGCCTTGATAAACTTCCCCATCCTATCCTCTCCGCCAATTGACGCCTTAAGTTAAAAACTGCATTCAAACCTTGATATCTGTAACGAACGGCGAAAAGCGCATTCCCGGAAAGCTGATCCCATTGGCTGTCTCGTCGCATTAGTGACATGCCTCACTGCCAGTCAACTTAATGATGATCGCACGCCTGGCTAACGCCCTGTAATAAAGACTACTTTTGAAAAAGCTATCAATCAAGCGGTGCAATTGCACATTGCCGCACTACCTCTTCGCTAGACTTTTGTCTTCTCCAAACGCCAAAAGACACGCATTTTGATATAATACCTAGCATCGTGATTCGTGGCTATTGGACTTTAGACCAAGGCCTCAAATGAGAATAGAAAATTCCTGGGTTCTGTTGACATTGCGTCTCGAGCTTCTCATCAGCAACCATTGCGGACTGCGCGTTTAGGCATGACTCGGCAGCAAAAATCTATTGATCTGACCTATTGGAAAATCAGGATGACATACCAACGCTTTACTGCCCGGTTCTGGCATTTGGCCGCTCAAATGCACTGTAATCCAGCACTAGCGGCGGCTTTGCTATGAACTGGATTACTGTGCTATGGCCCATGCTGGCATCGGCGTCTCTGACCTTTGCGCTGCTGCACCTGTTTATCTGGGCCAGGGGCATAAAGCCATGGGCGAATTTATCGTTCGCTATTGCCGCCGTTGCTGTCGCAATCATCACCGGCATGGAATTGATGACCATGCAAGCCACGTCCATCGAGCAAATGGCGGCGATCCTACGCTGGATTCAACTTCCTATTCTGGTGCTTTGGCTGGCAATTCTCTGTTTCGTACGTTTTTACTTTGCTGCCGGGCACTCCTGGCTGGCCTGGACGGGTATTGGTTTACGCGTACTGGCGCTGATCCTGAGCTTCACCACGGGGCAGAATCTGTTTTTTGACGAGATCACCGGCCTCAAACATATCGCGCTTTTCGGCGGCGAAACGATCTCCATCGCGCAGGGCACGCTCAATCCCTGGTATGCAGCCGGTCTGCTCAGTGACTGCGTGCTGGTCACGTTTGTGCTGGATGCGGCATTCTCCATGTGACGGGGAGGAACAGATAGTGGCGGCCGCCGCCGCGCCATCCTCTTCAGCGGCAGCATCACCTTCTTCCTGATGACAGCGGCTGGCCAAGCTGTGCTGGTGAATGGCGGAGTAATCGATTCGCCCTATATCGTCGGCCTTTCCTACATGCCTATTCTTGTTGCCATGTCCTATGAACTGAGCCACGAACTGTTGCATTCGGCGCAACTCGCTGATCAGTTGCAGGCGAGTGCGGCCGAATTGGGTAACAGCAAGCAACGCATGAGCCTGGCGGCGAGTGCCGCGGAACTGAGGCTCTGGGAATGGGACATCGTGCATGATGACATCTGGAGTACGGATAAGGACTATCAGTTGTACGGCATTTCCGGAGAGCAGAAAATCAGCCTCGAAAGCTTTTTGAACATTCTCCATGAAAGCTTTGGCGCGTCTGCTGCGTTCAATTGAAATGAACGTCGCTACGTTTGCTTCGCCACAGGAATTTCTTGAACAATATCAACCCGGCATACACGGCTGCCTGGTACTCGATGTCACCATGCCCGGTCTCAATGGCCTGGAACTGCAACAGGAACTAGCCGCCCAAGGCAATGGCTTACCAGTCATCTTTCTCACCGGCCACGGCGACATTTCGATGGGCGTACAAGCGATGAAGCAGGGCGCGGTCGATTTTCTGACCAAACCCGTGCACGACCAAAACTTGATCGAAGCCATCCATGCCGCCATCGACAAGGATCGCATGCTTCGACGGACTCGATCCGAACTGGCCGAACTCCGGGAGAGGCTGGCGACACTTACGCCGCGCGAGCGGGAAGTCCTGAGCCATGTCGTTTCCGGCCGGCTGAACAAGCCAATCGCCGCCGACCTCGGTACCGTGGAAAAAACCATCAAGATCCACCGCGCGCATCTGATGACGAAATTGAAGGTACGGTCATTGGCCGATTTAGTCCGCCTGACCGAGCGCGCGGGGATTATGTACATACCACCGAATTAGGGCGACTATGAAACTTGATCAGCGAGCGCACGAAATTCAGCCATGCCTTAGGATTTGGCAAAAAATAACTCCCCGATTTGTGGATACCTCTGTAGGGGCGATTAAAATCGCCCCTACAACAGTACCCGTGAAAATTCAGGGAAGTTATTTATGACAATACCCTTAACGCCTGTACAAGCTCGTGAAAATCTTTAACATCAGAAGCAACTGCCCGGCATCAACGCGTACGGAGCTGAAGCCAGCGCCGCTTACCCTTTACCTACAACCTTTATTATTTTGAGTCTTTACGCAGGTAGTCCCATTTGGACTTTTGTATACAGCCCTTCCATTCTTGGTCTTAGCTTCCCCACCCTGGCTGTTCTCAATCGTCTTCACGCCAGACTGGTTCTGTTCAGCCTTCCAGGCATTACCACTTCTTGAATTGTAACCGGCGGCTTCCTGGTCATTACCGCAAACAGCCTTTCCATTGACATTACGACATTCCGCAAAAATCGCAGAGGAAAACAACATACACGCTAACATCACTAAAATTTTCATAACTTTCTCCGATTTATTTCATTACGTTACCGTAAAAGTACATTTCATCCTTGCTAAACACCCCCTTTATTTGAAGGCCTTACGCAAATTGCTCAGACGTTTAACAATTTCGCCCTGCATTTGCTAGCTTCCGATAGAGTGCTTCTGGCTGCTGCGGCAATCTAAGTTGATTGCTGTTCTATTTTGATCTGACATGATTTTTACCTAATCAAGAAACATAGATTGAGAATTTTCATTAGATAACCAGGCTTTCGCCTGGGCAAGCTGATCTTGTGAAAAGAATTCTATAGCCGTAGAACGCATTTCTTTGCCCACAAACATGAAGACTTCGTCTTTCCATTTCTCATCACCCACAAAAGCAAGCTTGGAAAGCCGGCCTGTATCCTCCGTTAAAAAATAAGAGTCCTCCCAGCCAGGCTCCTTGCTCCAGCCCTGAAAATCCTCCAGTTCAACCAATATTCGAACCTTGCCGAAGCGTTCAAGGCTTAACTTACTCAGCGCTTGAAGCGCCTGAAATTCCCTTACCGTTAGTCTGCCGCTGAGCCTGACCCAGTGCTCACTAGTAAGCGATTGAATGAGTTGATATGACACTTTTTGATATTCCTGTATTAATAGTTTTGCGATAGCCGGGAGGCGTCCGTCCTTGCCCATCGACTTACCGTGAAAGCCGCAAACAGTACCATGTGCTCCAGACTATACAAGGACAGGACCAGACTGGAGTAAGGAAATGATCAAGGTGCTTGCCTCTTACCTTTTTAGAGCTGGCAGCCAGCGCCTTGATCGTTAGTCCGGCAGCGTAACCGGTCTAAACCGCACTGTTTAGAAAGGCCTCAGCGTGAATGCAGTAGGATCGGTTACCATTTCACCGGGTTTCCGGTTAGCGATTTGCACGAACTGCTTCGCCCACTCATCCATAATACCTTTAGCGGGGCCGTACCAGGTCAGGCGGGTTAGATCAATGGGGCCGGCATCCTGCATGTCGCGATCGGCGAAAGTGGCGACCACCTCGCCGGTTTGCAGGTCGCGCAGGCGGCCTTCGAAAGCGGCTCTACGCTGGTTGACAACACCCGCAGCGGTGCCGCCGCCCAGAGTCAGCCATCCAGCTGCATGCAAAGCCGGCTGCGAAGGATCGATCTCGATCAGCGCAAGTTCCATACGCAGGGCCGGTTGCCGGTGTTGCCCAGGACGTTCGATGATCTGGAAGCGTTGATTGGGGTCGTCCTTGAATTCCTGGACGACCTGGTCGTGAAAATACACCGCAAGTTGTTCGATGTCTTTTTGTACATTACCGAGCAAGTTGGCGGAACTCAACTGATGCAGCCAATCCATTTGCTGTATGTACTGGGTATTCACCGGTGCAACGACCAGTTCCTTGTAGGCGCGGGCATCGAAGCCGGGCTTGATCCAGACCTTCTGAAAGGGGAGATCAGGGCGCTCGGCCTGCCGCTCGGGATTCTGGATAAAGCCGGCATCGGGCGCGGGTGTGACTGCCAACTCTTTAATTTCATTACTGCCCGACTGGACGGAGGAGCACCCCGTGAGCAGTGCACCGATAAGACAAAGCGGCACAAAAAACAGGACCGGCTTTTTCATTTTTTTAACAAGTGTTTTCAATTTTTACTCCAGGTTTTTAAAGTTACTTCACTATCGACTGAAAATATTGGTGTCTTATTGCCTATGTACAGCGATAACGTATTCAGACACCACTTAATTGACGGAATAATTACTCCCGGTCAGACAAGCTTTGAGGGCGCGGTCATAAGCGTCCTGACCCGGCATGGGAGCAGCTGTCTGATTTTGTGTGGCTCTTTTTTGATCCCGCCGCTGAGCCGCGTGGGCATTCCGGCACTGACTGGTTCGGCTGCCGATGTCCTGCTTGAGCTCTTTGAAGCCGGCTTCACAATCCAGCGAGCGCCATAATACTCGATGATTTGTGTCACGGATAGCGCGAGATCAGTGGTAAACAGCGCCACCCATTGGGTTTTACGGAATACCCATACCACGCGCACGGGACATTTGAGCGTCTTCAGCATGACGATCTGATCATAGGCCCGAACGTCCCGGTGTTTACCGTAGAGATGGACGCTATACGTCATGGCTAAGCCCTGGCTCCTTGCCGCCATGTCGGCCGTCGATCCCAGGCGCTGACCGTACTTACGGCGCCGCCCGCGCTGTCCCGACTGCGCTGCGTCAGGCACAGCATACAAGACGTTATTGCTGCGCAGTCGGGATAAAATATCGAAACGCTCACCTAAACCACGGCGTACCGGCTTCCATAAACCCTCATTACCAAACCAACTATCCATCACCGCTAGCAGCGGTGTTGACGTGAAGTAATCCGCAATGCCCATCAACATCTGCCCCGCTTGTGCCTGCTTGGTTTGAAAAGGTACCACTCTCCCTTGATTTTGGCCGTTTCCTTTTGCCCAGCAATAGTTTTCTGAGCCAAGTAAAAGCGGAAATCTAAAAACAAACAGGTCCAACGGCCTTTGACGCGCTTGAGTAAACCTACCGCAACCATGTTTTGCGCCCAGAGATAGCGATTTTGATTGGCTTTGGCGGCATGATCGAAGATTGTTTCACACCCGAAGATGTTTTTCCCGACTTTGGGATTGATGCAATCATCCACGGCCACCAGCAACCGACCGTCTGTTGCCGGCGACGGTATCAAGCCCCAAACGCTATGCCAAAGACCTGTCCACGGTAAGCTTGATGAGGCCATGAAGGTATAGAAACGCTTGTTTTTGATCTCGATCCCAAACAGGGTCTGCAGGCAACGCAGCACATTAGAGGTCATCGAAGACATGAACGGCACGATAACGGACAGCAACGTATAGACCAATAACGAAGCCCGCTCGCGGCCTAGGTCGGTAACAGAAAAATGGGTTTGGAGTGGACGTAAAAGATCGCGTAAAATGAACATGAATGAGGTCGTTTTATCCGTGTAATCAATGACTTAACAACCTACATTATACGCTAAAACAAGACCTCATTCACCATTAAGTTATTGTTTTTAAATAGTAAAAGTGAAGTTTTCAATGATGCATATTATAAAGCTCTAATATTCGAAAAAAAATTAGCACTGTCTAATATAGTTAATCCAAAAAACTGGGAAACTTCAGTCTTATAAATGTTCATCGTGGCGATACTTTAGCAAGTTTGTTCTCGTGCAAACCGAAACTGGCTTATCAAGGAGTATCTGTCAACACCTTTTGCCAAATGCTTCAAGCGCATTTCTTCTTGAGCCACCAAAAAGCAATGGCGGAAGCCAGCACCATCGCACAAGCGGCACCCATCAGTATCAAGCCTAGAAACAAGGTTTGCCTGAACGTATAGTCCACCAATTCTTGGCCGCTGGTCTGGGTTTGCCGGGTCAGCGCGGTCAATTGAGTCGACAGTCCGTCAAACTTGCCGGGAGCCAGGGTCTGGTCGAAGACTTGCAGCAATCTCACCAGGTCTTGCGCGGTGGCGTTGATCTGCGCGGCGGCGGCAGTGTAGTCGTTGATGCGGAAGGGCTCGGCGTCCGGGTTCGATGGGCTGGCCTGGAGTTGCCGCACCACATCCTGAAAAGATTTAAGGGTGGCGGTGGACGCAGTGGACATCAGCTTGCCTGCGTCCAGCGCTTTCTCGGTCTGTGCGGCGAGGCTGGTGAGTCCCGGCAGTTGCGCGTTCAGGGCCTGGACAATCTGTTGACGCTCGGCGCTGATCAGTCCGGGCAGACTTTCCGCCGTCTGGCTGAAGCGGTCCGCCGATTCAGCCAATTGGGTGGTATTGGCCAGCAGCTTTTCCATCTGCGGCATTTCCGCCGTCTGGATGGCCAGCAATTCGGTTTCCCAGCGGATCAGGGTGGGCATGTGCCGGGCCAGGAACATGCCGCGTTCCGCAAACAGGCGGGTGTTGGCCAGTTCGCGGGTGGCGGGGTCGAGTCCCGCCAATGGGTCGATGGCGAGCAGGTTGAAGACGCTACTGGTCAACCCTGTCTGAGGGCTACGATTCATCTGTGCGACTTCGGACGCGAAGCCCAGCGAGCCTAGATCACGAGGTGAGCGCACATTCGGGTGTTGCTCATGCCAGGCCCGGATGGCGGCACGCAGTTCCGATATCTGTTCTTTTTTCAGCGCCGTCGCGGCGATCCGCCAAATCTCCTTCTCTACTTCCTGGGAGGCGAGCAGATAAGGTTTAGCCGATTCGCCGTAGAACTTGGGTATCCAATAGTCCTCGATGTTCATCCGGTTCAAGCTGGCGAGGATGATCATATCGAGCAGGTTGGCATAGGTGTTGGCCCCGGTAACGATGGCCAATATGTCGCTGGTGATGGCGATGCGGCGCATCAGCAGGGCTCGCCTTCGCGGGGACTGATCATCTTGTCGCTGCAACTTGCCGATTGCGAAATTGAGCGCCTCGAGAGAATTGTCCGCGAAGCGGAGCAGCTGGGATTGCAGTTCGACGGGATCGGTCTCCCCATTTTCCTGGTTGAGCGAAAACAGGGAGCGGATACCTTTTTCAGGCAATTCCAGGGTGTTTTTCAGCAAACTGCAACTGGACGCAGTCAAAGCCAGGGAGAGTAGCAGAACGGCTTTCGGCAGCCATCTACGGACGCCCGGACTGGAGATCTGAAGCTTTGCATGCATGAAGGTATCGGCTCCTTAGTATGTCGATAATAAACAGTATCCTGTAAGCGGGACAGGGTTTGCAACCCCATCCCTAACGTTTTTAGGATGCCCGAGCCAAACGGCTATACCCAGCGCAAAATTTTTCGAACGGAGCAACATGCTTCTTCCGGCTCTCAGCCGTCAAGCGAGGCACATAATGTCGCAAGCAATTTAGTAAGGAAGGCTTGGCCGATGACCAAAGCCAATGTTCAGGACGGGAAACATAACCTTTCCGTAGCGGATTTTGGTGAATATAGTTAAGCTCTTGAACATAGAGAGCAGAGTTTTCGATCTTCTTTAATCAATGACTGTCTGCCGATAAGTAAAAAAGTGCGGAGATACATACATGTTAGAATGTTAGAGTTGAACCTTTATTTCTAATCTTTACATAAGTTGTTAAAACTTCTAAGGCAATGACTTTTGTTGATCTCCATGAAAAATTTACTGTTCCTGTGCGTTTGTTTACTAGGTAACAGTTGTGCCACTGAGCCGGCTCCGTCCGAACAAACTTTACCCAGTAAGGAAGCCCAGCCACTTGTTCAGGAAAACATTTACATTGGAATGCCCCGTGCGGAGGCTGAACGTATTTTAGGGAATCCAACTTCGGTGACCGATACTGCAACGGGAACTACAGTCGTTTGGGTATTTGGCCCAGGCGCTTCAAAAGCCGATTCACCACCAGAACCCAAAAGCAAGGTTTTCAGCCTGATTGGAAGTATTGCAGCAACAGTGGCCGGAATTTTCAGCCCCATCGCAGGTATGGCCACCAGCATAGGATCGCAAGTATACAACGCGATGAGTACAGAGGATGAAACAACCTCTCCTCCGGCTCAAACAGAGGCTGATAACACGCGCATCGTGACTATCGACTTTAGAGACAACAAAGTATTTTCAATTCAACGAGCTATAGCAACTGCTGTGCCTTACACCCCAAGGCAATAATCTTGATCGTGTAGATATTAGATTTAACCGAGGTTTTTGTTCATGAACTTCACTTCATTCATCGCCACCGGTCGATGGCTGCTTACTTCCATCGCCATGCGTCGGCGGTTTTATCGTGACGCCACTTTAGCGGGTTTGACGCATCAGTGATACTGGACTTTGGGCTAATGCCGATAGCTTTCGGAAACCGCACCGCCATGCTCGAAAACTAAATTACCCCCTTCCCTCATCAGGTTCAACCGGAATTTGTTCTCGTGCAATACGAAACCGGACGCTTCGGTCAAATACCTCAGAAATTCAGCATACCGTGATCCATGTGCGCATTCGGCCAAGGTCGCCGCCCCCGGCGCTATCTTGATGTGCTTGCCTGCAAGGGTGTATCGGCCCTGCATCCGGTTACAATCGGCCTTGACCTGATAGGAGCCGTCCGGAAGTAAAATCAGCGTATATTGGTTGGGGTAATCAATAACGAAATTGTGCAAATCCAAGGTACCCTCGAAGCGCTCCCATTTCCAGACGATGCCGGTAATATTCGCGTTCGAAGCAGTTGCCGCATTCGAATTGACCCACTTGTCATCACGCAGTCTATAGGATTGTTTCAGTCGATGGCTAGGGCAGCACGCCGGATCGCATGGGTCGGTCGTGACCGTTTCCAGGCCGACTTGGCCGGCGGCAATTGACAATGCGCTGATTTGAAAGCGGTCACCCAGTAAAACGCTAGCTTGCTGCCGGGGCGCATTACCGGTGTTGCGCATGGCGACAAGATACCTGAACGTTGCCGAACCGCCGCTTTGCCTTGTCAGAATAACCGCGGCATCGCTTAATCCATCACCGTCCAGATCACCGAAGGAGAATTTCTCCAGAAAAACCTTATCTACCTGCGTTGAGCCTTCTCCGTAACGGCGCTCAAACTTGCCGTTGTCGAGCTGAAACGTGCCCAATTCATCGAATTGATAAGTTGCATTGTTAAGGACATTCTCCGTCAAAGCTGGGCCTGCGCTGCTACGGCTTGGTTTTTCACCACCATTCCCGCCGGAGGTAGTGCTACATGCGGTGATCAAGGCAAGAATTATTGGGAACACGATGGTCTGAGCTTTACAGAATTTCATTATTTATCTCCCGGTTTATTTAGCGTGTATAGAACTCAAAATGCAGGTGGGGTTAAATAGCTTTTTCATTTGATATATCTACTCACACGAACCCAATGCCGTTCAGATGAGCCGTCATGCCGGCAGGGATTGCCGGCATCCAGTGCACATGGAAGTGATAGGCCTGCACCATCCCTGGCATCTGGGTTCCGTCATTCCCTACCGGAACGACGGTTTTGGTGGTTAGCTGGAGATTCGGCAACTTGATGACAATACCCCATTCCCATCGGCCTAAAGGAAAGACGCCCGGAAAAGCAACTTACTTCTTCCCTTCCAACTCTTCCACCAGCTGCTTCACTCCGGCATCGTCCGGCAGGGCTTCGGCGGCTTTCCGAGCATACACTAGCGCGGCTTTGGCATCGCCCGCCTCGCGTAGCATTGAAATGAGCGCGCTTAGAATTTCGAGGTCATATGGATGGCGCGCGTCGGCGGCCTTTAAAACCGCCAGCGCCTCGCGCCGCTTTCCGGCGGAATGCAAGCCTACGGCGTAAACATAAGCGTAGCGAGCGTTTTCGGGAGCGAGCTTGACCGCTGTCTTCAGTTCCTGAAGCGCGGCGGAGGTATTGCCTAGGCGCACCAACACCAAGCCCAAGGCATGATGCAAATCCGCCGCATCCGGCAGCAATGCCAAACCCCGGCGCAACTGCTTTTCGCCTTCATCTTCGCGCCCCTGTTGCCGGTAGGCATCGGCGAGATTGACATACGCTCCAGCAAACAGCGGATCTAGCTTGAGTGCGCGTTCATACGCCGCAATCGCGTCATCGGGCCGGCCTTGGCGCAGAGCAAGATTGCCCCGATTAACGTTTTCAGATGGCCAATCGGCATTGATCGTCAAATAATCCTGGTATTCCTTAGCCGCGCTTTCTCGGGCTTTGAGCCGGCTCGCTGGAAACTGATTATCCGGCACATCACCAAGGATGCGTGCAGCCTCGATACGCACGCCGCGAATCGGATCAGATAGCAGCGGAGCTGCAGCCAGTACGCGGTTGACTGGATCAATGACTTCAACGAGCCCCAGCGCAGCAATACGCACTGTCGAATCGGCATCTTGCAACAGCCGCAGCGCCGCCGCGACGTGTTCTGGACGCATCAGCGGCTCTGCAAGTGTTGCTGCGGTGGCACGGACGACCGCAGGGCTATTGGAATCCTGGGCGAGTTCAAGCAATGCGGGCAAGGCTTTGACGCCTTGCGTCGCGCCAGCATGCAACACGCTTCCGTAATGCGGACGCTCCCGCCAGGTTTTGCCGTACCATTTGTCCATTGCGGTAGCCGCCCATTCGGGCTTACGGTTTTGGTGACACTGGGTGCAGGCATTCGGACTACCCAAAGACAGCGATAGGTCTGGTCTTGGCAAGCGAAAACTGTGATCGTGCCGGCCGTCGATGACCATATAATTCTGCTCCGTCGCATGGCAATCCATGCACTGCGCACCTTTTGAACCTGGCTTGTGGAAATGATGTTTCTCGCTGTCGAATTCGGCGGCATTATGGCAGCGTGTGCACAAGGCATTACCTTCGGCGCGCAGTTTGAGCGCATGCGGTTCGTGACAATCCAGACAAGTCACACCTTTCTGGAACATCTTGCTTTGCCGGAACGAACCCCAGGTATAATCCTCATCGCGCTGCTGGCCGTCGGCGTAATAAGCCGGCTGCGTCAACAGCGCCGGACGATGCGTATCTTCCAACGGCAGTCCTAGCAAGCTGCCTTCGACCAGCGTCGATCGCCGCGCATGGCAGGCCCAGCAGGTATTCATCAAGGCATCCGCGGCGGGCTGGTCGCGCTGGGCGAATCTTGCAGCGCTTCCCGGAAATGTCCACGCTTCGCGCCAGCGGCTTTGCAGACGCACCGTCAATCCCTTGTCGTCATCCTGCCCATAAGGCGGCTGCGCGTGTTGCGCCCAGTCGATATGTTGCGATGCGGGGCCGTGACAAGACTCGCAAGCAACATTCAATTCCTTAAACGTCGTCTTATAACTGTCCGTCGCCGCGTCATAAGCCTTTTTAAGATTCGTCGAATGGCATTCGGCGCATTGCAGGTTCCAGTTCTGGTAGCGCCCGGTCCAATGCAGTTGATCGGTATGATCGACTTTTTCATGGGGATAAAGATGGAACCATCGCTGTCCCCCTTCGTCTTTTGGGCGACTGTCCCAGGCGATACCGAGCGCTTGATAACGGCCACCGGGAAATTCGATCAGATATTGCTGCAGCGGCGTAACGCCAAACGTGTATTTGATTTGGTAATCGGTGAGTTTGCCGTCCGGGCCGTCTGTCCGCACCATGAACCTGCCGTCACGTTTGAAAAACCTGGATTCGACGCCGAAGTGCTTGAAGGATGCGTTATCGAAATCGCCGAGCACTGTTTGCGCATTCGCTTCCTGCATCGCAAGGGCGTGGTGCGAACCCGTCCATGCCTCGGTCTCGTCCTTATGACACGCAAGGCAGGCATTGGCACCGGCATAATCCCTATTTGCTATGGGCGAAGCTGCTTCGGGCGCTATAGCGGCCGGCGCGATTACCGGCACCGGTGCTTGCGATGGCCGCATAACAAAAATAGCACCCGCCACCGCCAACGCGACAATAGCAAAGATCTGGACTCTAACAATCCAGCGCTTCCCGCCTAACCGCGCGTCTTGCGAAGTGCCCAAAGATATAGCCGGGACGATCTTGGAGGGTTTCGGCGTCTTGCGTCGGCTCACTTGGGACTCTCTTGATTTAGCTGGGTGAAAAACTTGTTTGAATTAAAAATATATGTAACCATTCAGCGTAATTTGTCATTCCGAGCAAAGCGAGGAATCTTAAGGCTCCCACCCATATTACACCGCTTAAAAGATTTCTCCCGCTGGTCGAAATGACTAAAATAATCAAGAATTTGCGAAAAACGCTGAATTCAACTTCAAGCTGACTGTTACAAACACTTTACTAGTGACTCTGTTGTCAATCTGGCTCTGTCAAAATTGTCCTGACTGTTTCAATTGTCATCATGAGAGTCATCGCTTGTATAGGTGATTCCACGAAACCGCGCGACAGATAGAACTGTTTGGCTTGATCAGTAAGGGCGTGAACGAGTACAGCGAACACTCCGGCATCGCCGGAGACTTTGACTGCCCGTATCATCGCATCGCGCAACATTGCCTGACCGATACCCCTATTGTGGTAATGTTTATCGACGGCGAGCCGACCAAGCAGGAGAACCGGCAATGGGTCAGGCATGTTTATCGGGTCAGAGGAGGCCGCAGCCTCCGTCTGCCCACAGAACCGTGCGTACGGGTCCGTACACGGCTCCTTATGCAAGGCGTATCCATTGAGAAACGTCAAACCAATGCGCCAGCTTGCGGTCGGATCGTATTTCCTGTCCTTTCAGGTTAATAAACCAACTGTTGGGGTAGGCTCTCGTCACCGCTCGGGCGTTTGAGAGCACCCACCGTTTGTTGTTTGAAAAGACAGCTTTTGATGCTTGTTTTCGTGGTACTCCTCGTTTGACCAGATTTCGGTAAAGATGCTGTTTTCTCTTTTGTTGACTCACCAGTCTTGATCGTAATCGCCGCCGGATATGGGCTTCGATTTTATTCAATTGGGATGGGTAGTTGGTCAAACTGTAATAGTTCGACCAGCCCACATACCATTGATTGATCTTGTCCAGGGTTGGCTCCAGAGCTTTATGGGTGCCTCGCGGTGTCAGTGCTTTGACTTTTTCCATAGCCGTCTGTAGGGCTTTATGCGCTATCGCAATCGTCCCGTTGACCACGGTAAAGCCCAAGAACTTGACCTTATCGGAGAGAGCCACTTGGCTTTTCTCCTGATTCACCTTCAGTTTTAGCTTCTTTTCGATGAACTGACTGACCTTTGCCATCACCCGCTCTGCCGCTTTTTGCGATTTCACGAAGATATTGCAATCATCGGCGAACCGGCAAAATTCCAGGCCCCGCCTTTCCAGTTCCTGATCCAGTTCGTCCAGAACGATGTTGCTGAGCAGCGGACTTAACGGGCCGCCCTGCATCGCGCCTTCCTCGCTGGGGATAACAACGCCGTTGATCATAATGCCGCTACGCAGCATGATCCCGACTAGACGCAGTATGCGTTTGTCGGCTATCTTCTGCCCCATGCGGGCTATGAGCCGGTCATGATGGATACGATCAAAGAATTTCGAAAGATCAATATCCACCACATAGGGCTTGCCACTAGTGATAATCTGTTGCGCCGCCTGCACCGCTTGATGCTGGCTCCGCCCTGGGCGAAAACCATAACTGTTCGGTGAAAAATGCGGATCAAAGATCGGCTCCAGCAACAACTTTAAGGTTGTCTGTACCACACGATCTCGCACCGTCGGGATGCCAAGCAGGCGTACCCCTTTGCCATCCGGCTTCGGGATTTCTACTCGGCGTACCGGCGAGGGTTGATAAGTCCAAGTTGTCAATTCCTGTTGCAACTGGCTTAGCTCTTCGTCTAAATTGGCTTCAAAGTCCATTATGCTCACGCCGTCAATGCCGGGTGCGCCTCGGTTTCTTCTAACAAATTCAAAGCCTACGCCCAAATAAAAAGTTGAGCAAAGGTTTTCAAAGAGTCTGGGTTCTTCAATCAATTGGCTCATGTTCGTTTATTTCACTCTCTTTTGTAGAGAACTTTCGTCAATCTCGCACGGCTGCTTCGTTCACTGTTTACGACGCAAATAGTCAACCGCTCCTGTCAGGCTGATCTCAGTCCTCCGGTCTCTAATCAACGGCCATGGCCGCTTACATGTTCCACCCTTCACCTCCAACGTCCTGTCACTGATTCGATGTTTTACCCTCCTCCATGTCACCATGAGTTCATCGGCACCGAACTTTACGATTGTCGGGTCGGAGGAGGCGCGCCGAAACGCTAGCCTCCGTCCGCCGCTCAAACTGGACATGCAGTTTTCCCGCATCCAGCTTTCACAAGGCGGCCCTTGGCGGATTTAAAGAAGGTATTAAATGAATTAAGCTTACCAGCCCCAACTCACCGTACAAACGGGTGCCAGGTAATTGCATCCAGCCACAATTTCGCCATCGTTTATGACGTTGTGACCAGAGTCGCCTGATAATCCAACGGTCAAGTTGGTTGAACAACTTTCTGACGTGGGCTTTCTTGTAGTAGTTGCCCCAGCCGCGGATGACCGGATTAATTTCGTCAATCAGCTCTTGGGTACTCAAAGGTGCTTTTCGTCGGGTTCGCTTTCTGATTTGTTCTTTAAAGTGGTCAATCGACTTCTGCCGCGGATAGACATACAGCGAACCCTGTCGGATACCGCTTTTGATCTTGTACGCAGGCAACTTTAGTGGCTGCTTTCCACGCTTGATCTTGTAGCCTAAAAACTCAAACCCATGTCGAACATGGACAATCCGAGTCTTCTCCTTATGCAAAACAACGCCCAACTTTTCCAGAACTTTTGACGCAAAGATCAGTACCGCCTGAGCTTGTGCTCTGGTTTGGCACGTCACCAGCCAATCATCAGCAAACCGGGTTAATCGATACCCCTTGCGGCGCATCTCTCGGTCAAACGGAGTCAAAAGAATATTGCTGATCAGCGGTGAAATCACTCCACCCTGGGGAACGCCCATAACGGTAGGATGAATCCTGTTATCCTGTAAATAGCCAACTTTCATCATCGATTCTAAAAGTCTCAATACACGTCCGTCCGCTATCCGCTGATTGAGCATTTCCATGAGTTTGTCATGGTCAGCCGATCCGAAAAAATCTTTCAAATCTGCATCCACAACCCATTCATTTCCTTGCTCTAGTTCGCTCCAGATCTTTCTCATCGCATCTTTTGCTGATCTTCCTCGCCGATATCCAAAACTGGCTTCATCGAATACAGGCTCGAAGATAGGCTCTAGTCGGTTAAGTAGCGCCTGTTGACACACTCTATCGTAAATAGTCGGTATGCCAAGCGGACGATACTTGCCCGGCTGTCCACTCTTGGGTATTAAGTGGCGTTTAACGGGTTGCGGTTGGTACGTCTGCTTGATCAGTTCATTATGAAGTCTGTCGAGATTCCCTTGCAGGTTTTCCCCAAACTCTTTTATGCTCTGCCCATCAATACCGCCTGCTCCCCGGTTCCGTTTTACTTTCTCCCAAGCTAACTCCAAGTTCTTCAGCTTATAAACTTTGTCCACTAATGAGTGAACCTTCTTTTCTCCTGTTGGATTCAGCCAATGCACTAATCTCCTCGGTTCATCGCCTAGGGGTTTTTCACTTAAGGAACTGTTCCTTGCCATAAACTTTACTCTTTAGATTACTTGTCTTTGTCCAACCACCTTGCCGACCGCCTTCCCCAGCACACTCTGCTGCCATTTTCATGGTCACCTTATTTTCATAACGCTTCAGGTACTATTCAGTCGTCCGACTACTCATAGAACATCGTTCACCATTTCGTGTTTGCTTATAGGTTCACTTATCTCAGCGCCACCTGAAAATTCTATGAGTTCTCCTGGGGTCACGTATTAATCTTCCACACCGTGCCATCCGCACACACCTTGGTTCGATGGGTGGATAAGAACGCCTTCGCCTCCATAGTGCAGGCTCGACCTTGCCCCATCTTTGGCCGACCGGTTCATCTATAGAGTCGCCTCTTCGATTACGGCCCGGTGTTTCTCCTCAAACCCTTCGGATTCCACCTCGCGGTGGACACCCTGTCCTCCGGTTGTCTTTCAACAGTACACCCGACTTAGGCTCAACCTTGGCTATGTCCACGGTTTCCAGCTTCGTGCCCGTTTAGGCTTCTCCTTATCTGTATACCCCGGCTAGCAAGGCATTACCCCCGCTTTTGGATATAGCACTCCTTATCAGAATGCCAGAGGGACTTTAACCCTCCTGATTAATGCGCTGCCCAGCGCACACTACGGCTTCATCTGCAGACCCTCGGTTCATAACGTCAACATTACTGCTGCGCTTAGGGCTTAAAGTGTCGCAGTTACACCGACCCAAAGCCGACGGTCCTTCACTGGGTAAGATAGTCACCTCTGTCTCGGTCTACCTACCTTCAATACAACAACACGTTACGGTGAGAATATCGGGCGTCGGTGGTCGCGGGCACCTTACCCCCTTGTTGCCGCCTTACGAAGGTTCACTTGCGTTTAGGTGACCGATTTGGCTAGGGCTTCCTTCAGATTCCGCATTGGCTCAAAGTAACCGTGTTTCCCTGTTGGGTAGCTACTCAGAGTTTCTTTGGACACCCTTGCCTTCGCCTACATTTTCCCTTCTCACAGGGCAATGGCTGGACTTCCACCAGCTAGCTGACTACCATGCCAGTCGCACCGCCGCATTGCCTTTGGCGCGGCTTCATGACTTATAGCACCGGCAGACAGACTGTAGTAACCAATGACAGCCCTTCCGGAACACACCACGAAACAACGTGAAGCGCCAGTCGCTTGATTTTTTAACGCACGCTTTTTAAGCCATTCATTCAGGGATAATTCACCGCTGTCGAAATTTATTAACTCTTGATCCGCTGTGATCGGCGAGGGCGGCTTGAGATTAAATTCGGTCATTTATCCCAGGGAGCTTTTGTCTTGAGTAGCCGGCGTAGTTTATCTGTCGGCGGTAGCGGTTGGTCGAGCAGTACCTGAAACTTGGCAAAGGTGCCCGCATCTACTGAGAAGAAAGCTTGGTCGAGCAGTACATCTTCCGCTTCACGGCAGGCTGCTTCAAGCATAAAATCAGAACGGCTACGACCTAAACGGCTCGCAGCTTGATCGATGAGATCACGCTGCTTGGCTTTGGCGCGAATATTTATAGAAACGGCTTCTTTGGTTTGTATAGGTGACATGGTCAGTTCCAGTTCGTGTATATTTGTATAACGTACGATTTTGTATAGAAAATTGCAACACAGTTACACCTTCTTTAACTCGCTTGGCCATCCGGCACAATAGGAGAACCAGAATCTGCGCTTTACGCAGGCGGCTGGCGCCAAAGCTCCCGGGGAACGATTTTCGCTGACTCCGGATCAGCAACATAATGAGGAGACATAATCTGCACGCCATACTCATTAAAGGCGTCCTGGATGTTCTGATGCAGTTCCGAATAGAGCAGCGGCATATTATCCGAAGAAGCGGCGTAAACATTCAGCTCATACTTGACATAGAAATCGTCCAGCGCGTTTTGCAGCACGAACGGTGCCGGTTCGCGCAGCACTTGAGCGGTACGTTCGGCAGCCAGCAGCAACAGCCCATGCACTTGCCGCCAGGGAGCATCGTAACCGATGGTGATACTGACCGGGAGAATCAATCGTCCTTCGCCGGCCGCAAAGCTGTAATTGGTTACCTGGTTGCTCATCAGTACGGAATTGGGAATAGTTATTTCCACATTCTTAGGCGTGCGCAGGCGCGTCACCAGCAGCGCCACCTCGGTAACCTTGCCAGTGGTGTCGCCGATCTTGACGACATCGCCAACCCGAAAACCGCGCATATAGGTTAGCACTATGCCGGCGACCATATTGGCGATCAGAGTGGTCGATCCCAATGAAAACAGCACCCCGAGGAAAATCGAAACACCCTCGAAGGCACGCGATCTGGAGCCGGGAATATAAGGATAAGCCACTGCAATAGCAAAAATTATCACCAGAAAACGGCAAATCTTGTAGGTTGGCATTGCCCACTCGGGATAGAATCCGGCCAGTTTTATTTCTCCTTTTTCCACCGCCAACAAGGAGAAATGCAATATGCCCAGCAACCAGCGTACAACCAGAATCAAAATAAGCAGAAAAAGCAAGTTCGGCAATTCGTTCCAAATATCCAGGCCGATTTCCCTGAGGGGATCAGCGATATAACCGAACAAGCGTTCGGCAAAAGTCCGCGTCCAGGGAAAGAAACTAAGGATAAGACTGAAATATAAGTAGAGGATCCCGGCCAAAATGAGCAGCCGTAACAGCTTCACCGCTCCGGCAATCATACCCTCAATGATAAACTCGAAAATACGGATGCGCGTAGGCGCGAGCCAACGGCGGATGCCCGCATCGAGAACATGCTCTACCTTATGAAAATACCAGAAAAGCGCATAAATAAAGGCGGCCAACAGTGCGGTCGCTATGAATGCGAACAGCAGTCCGTAAAGCAGGTTACGTATACTGTGCGCTTCGCGGTACTTGATGATGCCGCTACGGATTCTATCCGCCAGCTGGGCTGCTCGTTCCTGCCGAGAAACGCCCTCCGCGGCGGCATCGAATTCCAGCACCGACATGATGATCGTATCCCCCGTCATCACATCCGTGGATAGTTCGTCGCTGACAAGTTTGATGCTGTCGGCGCGCAGGTAGGGGTCCTCGGCCAGCCGCTTGATGCGTTCGGCGATTTTGTCGGCGCGATATTGTGCGGAAATGTTTTTCAAGCCGCGCACCTCGAACAGCGTTTCGCCATCCACTACGACCGCCGCCGGCGCTGAAGCCGCCGTTGTTTCAGCCACGCCGGCCATGTTTCCCAAACTGAGCCACACAAGCCCCAGCAACAGCAGTAAACGGACTTTCATTCTCCCCTCTCTTCCTACGCCATTAAATTTTGCCGCTTCGGAAATTCTTGCGGTTTAGGATATTCTATTGTTCTATCCGTTTTTCAATCGGCATTGTCGGGTTTAGCCTTGGCTGGCTTTTCCGCCGAGAAACATGCGGATGACTTGCTCTCTGCCGATGACACGCACCAGTTCCCGCAGGGAGCAATAAAAGAAGAACAATACCGCTAGCCACATCTGGATTAACCAGAAATGGGGCCAGATAATTTCCGCCAGCAAATGCCGGTTGGCTTCCATGAACGCCCCAAATTCTCGAAGAAACGAAAAGACATGTTCGAAATAGCGGACAAGAAACGTTGCCAGGAAATAAATGCTGCTTTTCCAGGCAATGTTATAGAGCAGAGGTTTATCAGGAAATTTATTCATTAAAGGCAGGTTGTCAACAATTAGGACAACCTGCCCGACCAGAAGAGCGCCTATGGCCGCCACACCGAATCCGGTGAGAGGAAGCCCGTATTCGCGGAGCATCAAACGCCGGGTAATTAAAAGCAGAGTGAAGGCGAAGAAAAAAAAAGATCGTTGGCGGCAGAATGAGAAGGAACTCGCGCTTCACTTTTTCGAATAGTTTCATTTTGAGTTGTCCTTATGGTTTTTTGCTCAATGGGTTCAGTCAAGATGGTCACAAAGCAAGGCGCGATGGGAGCGTGCCAATTCTTTGGGTAGACCAATCATGTACACCAGTCCTATCGCAAGATCACCTAAGCCCAAGGGTACGGCAATCAAGCCCAAATCTCCGAAAAGACCCGCGGGGATCAACAATAGGGCAGCGGCGTAGCGGAGTATCGATTCCCAATAAACGAAAGAAGCGCGGCGACGAAGGTCGCGGGAAGCCAGAATCAAAACCGCGCTAGTAAAACCAAGAAATCCGGCCAGCAACCAGCCCCACAAAGGCGCGGGAATGTTAAGACCGAATGCAAGGTAGAGCGGCGGAAAAAGCAGGAACAGGGCCAGTCCGGCGTTATAAAAGCCCGACCAGTAAACAAATGCTGTCATTTTGAATGGCATGAAAGCCTCCACATTTAAAAGAATTGGGATAATTTTGAATACGCTCACATTGCATTGAGCCTGATAAAACCACAGTAGAAACGGGCTTTCGTCCGCTCAAAGGAAACATTAGAGCCATAATGGTGACCGCCAAAAGACCCGCGGTCACCATTAGTAGATCGAACAGCGTTTATTTGTTGGGTGGTGTTTGCAAAAGCTCCAACACTTGGTCGATGCTGAAACTGGCTGCCTTTTGACGTGGCGGAAATTCTTTAAAGGTTGCTAGGAACTGACCGACATGCTTTTGCGCTGGCGTTAGCAGGAACACATGATCCAGATACCAATCCCAATAGGTGTTGGAGGTGATGGTCGCTTTTTCGTAAGGGTCGGTACGCAGATTGTAAAGCCAAGGAATACGAGTTTTTACGAACGGTTCGCCCCATAAAGCTAAGGTACCCTGATCACGTTGTTGAGCAAATACCACTTTCCAGTTGTCGTAACGCAAGCCCGTCAAATCGCCGTCATCGGAGAAATAGAAGAATTCTTCACGCGCACTCTTAGGCTGCTGCCCTGTCAGGTAAGGAAGCTGGTTGTAACCATCCAAATGAACTTTGTACTTTTTCCCATTAGCGACATAGCCTTTCAGCAGTTTTTCCTTAACATCAGGCACACCCGCGGCAGCTAACAAGGTAGGCGCCCAATCCAGATGTGAAACGATGTCATTAGATACGGTATTAGGTTTGATATGACCTGGCCAGCGAACCATCGCGGGAACGCGGTAAGCGCCTTCCCAGTTGGTATTCTTTTCGCTGCGGAACGGTGTCATGCCCGCATCTGGCCAAGAATTCATGTGTGGACCGTTGTCAGTGCTGTACATGACGATGGTATTGTCGGCAATACCGAGCTGGTCGATTTTATCAAGTACCGTACCGACGTTTTTGTCATGATCGATCATGGCATCGTGATACGGGCTTTGCCAGCGTCCTGCCTGACCAATGCTTTCCGGCTTGGTATGGGTGCGGAAGTGCATATGCGTGAAATTGACCCAGGCGAACACCGGTTTGCCCGCTTTGACTTGCTTCTCGATAAATTCAGCAGCACGACTGGCAACATCATCATCGATTGTTTCCATACGCTTTTTGGTCAGCGGGCCGGTGTCTTCTATTTTTTGAGTACCGTCAGGATTGGCGAAACTGTGCAGCACGCCGCGCGGGCCGAATTTCTTGCGGAAGTCTGGGAAATCGGCTTCTTTGGGGTAGTCCGGCAACTCAGGTTCTTCTTCAGCGTTCAAATGATACAGATTGCCGTAAAACTCGTCGAAACCATGCGCGGTAGGCAGAAACTCGTCTTTATCGCCCAAGTGATTCTTACCGAATTGGCCGGTGGCATAACCTTGCGCCTTCAGTAATTCGGCGATGGTCACATCTTCTTTTTTGAGGCCCAAATCGGCACCGGGCAGCCCCACTTTACTCAGACCCGTGCGAAACACGTTCTGACCGGTGATAAATGCCGAGCGTCCAGCGGTACAACTTTGCTCGGCATAATAATCGGTAAAAATCACGCCTTCATTGGCGACGCGGTCGATGTTGGGGGTTTTGTAGCCCATCATCCCTTTGGTATACGCGCTGACATTGGACTGACCGATGTCGTCTCCCCAAATAATCACGATGTTGGGTTTTTTGTCTTCGGCCTGCGCGGATAGTGCCGGAATGCAGACGGCCAGCGCGAAAAGCGCACGCACCGCCGGGCGGTAAAGGCGGAGGATTGAAATCATGATAAATCTCCTTTTGTTATGCTGGGTTTGGAAAAAGATTTTTTGTAACTATTTAGCATTTCGCTCCCACAGTAAATCTTGCCAATTGAAGTCGGCTCCAAATGCCACTGCTTGCCAGGCTAAATAGTTACGATATGTTTTAGTGAATATGTACCTCTCGCGATTTTACGGTATCGCTTCTTTGCAAAACATAGCGCTCCGCCTCATTGGTCATGCGTGTACCGTCATCATTAAGCTGAATGAGCGTTCCTTCATTCTCAATATGATAGCGCCGTGTGCTTGTCCCTCCCTTGCTTGGGGTTAAAACAACGGTGTGATTTTCATCATTCCAGCTGTATTTTCCTTTTTCATAAAACTCCCTTGAAGACTCTCTTGCGTATTGCGTCACCAACAAATAATTGTGTTTTTGTTTTAAAGACAGCGTCGTTTTAATCCCCGTGCAATCGTTGCAAGGGAGAAAGCCGTAAAAAACACCATGAAACACCAGACTTTTATCGGGAGGGTTTTCATGTGCGGAGTGATCGGCTTCTTTCTGGTGGCTCTTTGCAATCGCTCTGACGAAACCCTCTTGAGATTCGAGGTCTGTCGCTGCCATTGCTGGCATGGCGGAAAACACGCTGCTAAAAAGCAACAAAGCCAGATTGTGTGTAAATTGTTTATTTAATGCTCGCATGACGACTTCCCTGGTGTAACGATGATTGTGCTAGAAGAAAACGGAGAGGAAAATTTACCAGATTTACCCAAAAAGAGCTTCAAAATTTGTAAGCAGACCGGCCCTGGAATCATCTTCTGGCGGGCTTGGCAGATGTTATTCGTACTTAATTACTCTATACCGTTATTCTGATCCACAACACCCCGGCTGTTTGCCGTGCAACTGAACCGGCGGACAGGCGACACTGCCATAGGAGCAGAACACGCAGCAATCACCGGGCTTGGGTTTTAACAGGGCATGACAGCCCTGGCATTCGTAGAACCACTGACAGGCATCGCTGGGCATGGTTTCGGTTTTACCATAGCCGCACACTGGACAGGTCAGAGTGGATTCCAAAATAACCTGGTTCATCATTTATGCGCTCGCATTATGATTTTTTAGCCGAGCGATTTTGCATCGGTTAACTACTCAGGAGCTTTTGTCCTGCTCTTCAGCAGCATGCGCCGTCCGCCTTGGAGGTTTCGTTCCCTGGTCCTGGTGCGCAGTCGAACAAACCGAAGTGGCGGGATTTATCGCCCAAGACCTGAAAGTGATCGCCATAGCGGCTGCCGGCCAGCATGTCGGCGGTATTGCCGCAGACCCTCAGCGGCCGGCCGGTTTCGAAATGATGATGGTCGTCCAGGTCGAAGCTGTGCGGGTGTTGATCGATGCTGCCCAAGTACATGGCCACTTGGCCGAAGTCTTCGCAGCGGTCTTCCAGTGGCATTTTGAAGGCGCGCACGGTCACCGAGTTGAACTTGACCATGCCGATTTTGGCAAACACTTCGGGGTCGTCGAGGCTGATCGCATTTTGCTTGACGGCGCGCACGTCCGGGCAGCCCAGATCCTGCAAGATGCGCCGGAAGTCTTCCCAATACAAGGCGCCGCCCAGGCATTCGCCCAGCAGCACCGGGTCCTGGCTCAGTTCGGCCGGTATGCGGCGGTCGGCAAACACATCGGAAAAATACAGTTCGCCGCCCGGCTTCAGCACCCGGAAGATTTCCGCCAGCACGCGGGGCTTTTCTGGCGACAGGTTGATCACGCAATTGGAAACCACCACGTCGATGCTGTTGTCAGCAATGCCCACCGTGGCCAAGTTTTCGATATGGCCGTGCAGAAAATCGACATTGGCATATCCAAAGCGCTCGGCGTGCCAGTCGCGATGACGCACGGCGATTTCGAGTTGTTCCGGCGTCATATCCACACCGATCACCCGCCCGCTCGGGCCGACCAGTTTCGACAGCAGATAGCAGTCGCGGCCAGTGCCACAGCCCAGATCAAGCACGGTCTTGTCTTCCAGAGCCGGCGGCAATGGCGAACCGCAACCGTAAAAACGTTCCAGCACTTCAGGATGCAGTCCGGCCAGCAAGGCTTTTAAATAGCCGGGCATGGCGTCGATGCTGCAACAGGCGCTGGTTTTCAGGTCGTTGCTGGATTGCAGAACCTGACCATAGTAATGGCGGACCGATTCGCTGATTTCGATAGTGGTAGTCATGAGAGGCCTCGTATCTTTTGTTTTAACAGTTGGGTATCAACAGCAGTGACATAGCTTACAACGGAACAGACAGCCAGGATAACGCAATAACTTCCCGAAATCGCCATTGTGTTCGACAAGCCGTTCGTGCCGAGCTTGTCGAAGCATGATCGGCTTGACGCTTCGGGCTGGAATTTTGCCACCGCTGCTTTGAAACGGATTGTTCATTTTGCTGTCGTAATGTCATGAACGAAATTTCCACACAGCGCTTGCGAACCCATGTCTATGAACTGGCCGGTACTATCGGTGAGCACAATATTTTTCATCCGGATGCGCTGCATGCCGCGGAGGCCTATATTACAAAAGAATGGCAGCAGCAAGGCTATGTCGTCCATAGACAGACCTATACCGTACAAGGCGTTGCATGCGCCAATCTTGAAATCAACTGCACGGGCACCAGCGGTAACGACGATGTTATTCTGATCGGCGCGCATTATGATTCGGTTTTGGGCAGCCCAGGCGCAAATGATAATGGCAGCGGCGTGGCGGCGCTGCTGGAACTGTCTCATCTGTTCAAGGCAGCGCCGCCTGCAACCAGTCTCCGCTTTGTCGCTTTTGTGAATGAAGAACCGCCTTTTTTCTACTGGCGCAGCATGGGCAGCATGGTCTATGCCCAGGCCGCCAGGCAACGGCGGGACAACATACGTTTCATGATCTCGCTGGAGACTATTGGCTGCTACCGGAATCAACACGGCAGTCAAGCCTATCCGCCTGTGCTGAAGTATTTTTATCCCGATACCGGCAACTTTATTAGCTTTGTGTCCAACTTGCGTTCCCGGGGTGTCATGCGGCATTGCGCCAAGACCTTTGCCGCGGTGACTGATTTTCCGATTGAATCCATAGCCACGCTGGCGATTGTGCCGGGCGTGTCCTGGAGTGATCATCTGGCGTTTTGGCGGCACGGTTATAAGGCTTTCATGGTGACAGATACCGCTTTTTATCGCTACCCCTATTACCATACGGCTCAGGATACGCCGGACAGGCTCAATTATGTGCCGTTTGCAGAAATGACCAACGGCCTGTTTTTGATGTTATCCCGGCTGGCGAGCCAGTAACAGCTCACGACATTCTTGCTCACGCCCGCGCACCACGCGCTTGCCCTCAAGTGTGCCTTTAGTCTCGGTAACCACGGTATGCTGGCCTTCATGATGCTGGTCATCGTAAAAAAACATCACCACCCAATCCATAACGCGATCCAGCTGATGGGCGCGCGCGGTATTGGAATACAGGGCCGTAAAATGCCAGCCTTTTCGCGTAATATGCAAGACCGGCAGCCATGCCTCACCCGCCGGATTAAAACGTTTGGGCGCAATTTTGGGCAATTCCCCGGCCTGGGCTTTTTTGCGATACAGAAAATCGATTTGCAGCAATAAACTGACCGGCGGCTCTTCAATAGGCATGGGTGCGCTTGTTGCAGAACGCCGATAGCCCAGGACATGCGCCAGCCAGAGCTGCACCAGTTCAATCTTTTTTTGACTAAAGCCCGGCACCTGCGCCAGGCGGCCGTTATGCGCGGCCAATTCCAGCGATTCCAGGGTATCGATGTGCAACAGCTCTATGAGCCGATGCGCCAGCGTGGGCCCAATGCCTGGAATCTGCTCCAACAATTCAATCGGATCATGCCCGCCCTGTAAGCTCTGAAGCCGGCTCATGCGCCCCGTGCGCAGATACTCGACAATCGAGCGCGCAATGCCCACGCCGATGCCCGGCAACTCCGTCAGCCCGGAAAAACCCTCATTCTCGATGAGATCCGCCAGCGGCTGTTTCAGGCCCTCGATTGTTTTGGCCGCGCGCCGGTAAGCATTGGCGCGAAAGGGATTGGCGCCTTGCTCTTGCAGCAAATCGGCAATTTCGCGTAACTTGTCAGCAATGTCTTTATTATTCACGGTACATCATCCGGGTTAAAATCGATACTTCGACCCGCGCAGAAATCCTCGGCGTCAACACCATCAGCCGATACCCAGCGCCTGAAAACAGAGTAAGATAAAATCCTTTACAACGCTACTTTAAGCAGTCCATTTCACCGCGAGGAGCCGATCATGGCCGACATGCAATCACCCACCATCGTCAATCCTACCGTTATCGTTCCGGTTAATCCGGCCATCGAAACCTATATGCGCAGTCTGGTCACGCAAAGCGATCATCCGGTTCTGACCGAGATGGAGGCTTACGCCAGAAAAAACAATTTCCCCATCGTTGACCGTCTGGTTGGCGTATTTCTGGAAACGCTGGCGAAGTCCATCAATGCCCGCCGCATATTTGAATTCGGCAGCGGCTATGGTTATTCCGCGTACTGGTTTGCGCGCGCGACCGGCCCCACAGGCGAAATCATTTGCACGGATGGCGATGCCGTCAACCGCGATAAAGCCCAGCACTATCTCGCGTCGGTGGGTTTTTGGGATAGAGTTCAATTTCATACCGGCTTTGCGCAGGATGTATTTGCCCAAACCGAAGACTTGTTCGACATTTGTTACAACGATGTCGATAAAGGCGATTATCCCGAAGTATGGAAATTGGCCAAAGAGCGCATCCGCCCCGGCGGACTCTATATTGCCGACAACGTGCTCTGGCACGGCCGTGTGGCCGCGGAAAATTATGTCGATATTGTGCCGGGCTGGACCGAAGCCATACTGGAACATAATCAGATGATTTTTGCCGACCCTGATTTTGATGCCTTCATCAATCCCACCCGGGATGGCGTTCTCGTGGCGCGCAAAAAGACGGTCTAAATGCGCGTAGCTATCGCCTATATCAGCGTCATTTTACTTTGGGCCACCACGCCGCTAGCGATCAAATGGAGCGGTGAAGGTCCCGGTTTTTTGTTTGCGGTTACTGGCCGCATGAGTATTGGCGCGGTCTGCCTGGCCATTACGCTCGCGCTGCTAAGGCAGGGCCTGGCTTGGCATCGCAAGGCGCGGCTGACTTATTTGGCCGTGGCCCTGCAAATCTACGCTTCCATGCTGGTGGTGTACTGGGCGGCGCAGTTCATTCCTTCCGGCTGGATTTCAGTCGTCTTTGGCTTATCGCCGCTGATCACGGCGCTATTAGCGGCTATCTGGCTGGATGAACGCAGCCTGACCCTGGGCAAATGCCTGTCATACCTGTTCGGCCTTGGCGGCCTGGCGATAATGTTCGGTTCGGCTTTGCAATTTGGCCCGGAAGCGGCACTGGGCATCATCGGCGTGCTCATCGCGGCTTTTCTGCAATCGGCCAGCGCCGTCTGGATTAAACGCATTAATGCCAAACTGCCGGCTATGTCGCAAGTAGCCGGTGGTTTGTTGTTGGCCGTACCGGCTTATTTAATCACTTGGGCGATACTCGACGGCCATTGGCCGGCGTCCTTACCCATGACCAGCCTAGCTGCCATTGTTTATCTGGGCGCCATCGCCACCACCATTGGCTTTGCGCTGTATTACTATGTGCTCACGCATCTGGAAGCCACCCGTGTAGCACTGATTACGCTGCTGACACCTGTGCTCGCCCTGCTGCTCGGCCATACCATAAACCAGGAACCGCTGACGATGAAAGTGGCCGCCGGGACCGCACTTATCCTTACCGGGCTGCTCATGCACGAATTTTTTGACCGTTTTAAAAACACTGTGCTGAACAGATTTCAACCTGGAAAAATGAGGCCGTAGTAGCGATGCCCTCGTTGTGATTTCAAACTACGCTATCACCAGTTTGCTGAGATAATGCTTGCTGACTATTCAACTACTTGATTTCGCTTACTGCGCAGAAAAACTGCAAACATACTATGCTCCAAGGCAGCGAACTGAACGTCTGATCGTAATCGGTCGCGTCGTACTTGCGTCTTTATTGCTGTTGGTGATGAGATTAGCTCCCTACGAGCCCTCCAAGTACAGCGACATAACGAGTGTATTGCTCAGCGCTTATCTGGGCTACTCCTTATTATTGATAGTTCCTCTGGTCTGGACTTCGCCTTTGCGACTGGAGTGATTAGGCTAATCACCCATACCATCGACATCGCCACATTTACCTCGCTGGTCTTTTTTACCGAAGAAACTGACAGTCCCTATTTCTTTTTTTGCCCTATTATCTGCCGCTTTGCTCTGACAAAAGAATGGCACTTTATGGACAGTGCTGGCTTTCCTGTGGTTTTTCATCGGGATGAGCTTTTCCATGCACGTTATCCTGAACCCTCGCAACTTCCAGCTTAACCGTTTCATCATCCGCTGCGCCTATCTCGCCACCAAGTACACTGCTGCTGGTTTACCCGACAGCTTACGAAAAACGCGCGCGCCGAACCCTTAGTTTCGATCTCCTTTCTCTGAATTGAACTAATGATAGAGTAGCCTGAACGCATATCCGCTGCACCGGTTGATCAACCAGTCCCAGACTCAGCCAGCGCCTTGGCCCATTATGCGGTTCTTAATGGCCAGTCTACTGGACAGGGAGAGCACCATGTCATCCACTGATAGCGTTGCCCAAAAATACCGTGGCCTACATCTAACAGCCATTGCTCAGGGGGGGTAATCATCGACGAACTCGGTTACCTGCCGATGAACAAACAGGGCATGCACAACCTGTTTTAACTGATTAACGCCCTGTATGAATACCGGTCAATCATCTTGTCGACGAACAAGGAATTTACCCATTGGGGCGAGTTCTTCTTTGACGGTAATGTCGCCGTCCCTATCGTAGACAGAATCATTCATCATTCACACATTTTTATGCTCGGAGGAGAAAGCTATCGACTGAAATCAAAGCTGAATAAGTGATTTTTCTCTGGAAAAGTGGCTCAAAATTAATGGCCGAAAATGGCTCAATTCTGTTGGCTATTGACAGATAAGCTTGCCGACTATAGCGTGGAAACGATAACTGAGCCCACTCAAGTGGTCAATCCCGTTTATCGCGATTTGGATGGCAAGGTCAGATCACAAGTGGGCAAGCTCAATCGTATGATGGCCAATTTTGCTGCCATACACTTTGAAGGGACGCTGGATGATGAAAAAATCAGCCCTTTTATGCAACAGAAAGCGGAACTAAATGAAGCGATAGAACAGCAAAAAAATGCCGTTGAGATGCTCAAAAAAAAGCGCAAAGAAACACCACACCATATTGATGTGCATTATTTGCCGGAGGATCAGAAATTTAAACAGTTAAGCACGCAAAGCAAGCATCTGGTAGACACCATCAAAATGACGGCTTATCGTGCGGAAACGGCTATGGCTAATAATCTGCGTGAAAATATGTCTCACCCTGATGAAGTGCGCACACTACTTCGCGCACTCTATAAAACTGAAGCCGATTTGCTACCTGATCTGGAAGCGCAAACATTAACCATCCGTCTCCATCATTTAGCGAATGTTATGTCTGATAATGTGATAGAAAATCTGTGCACTCAACTCAATGCAACTGAGACTCGATTTCTTCGTACTAATTTACGCATGGTGTTCAAAGTAGGGTCAATTTAAAATCCTAGAGGCCTGGATGTCTGAACATTATGTATCAGCCAAGCGGCGGTTTTCCACTTTCAGGACTCTGTGTTGCTTTATGAAGGCTGGCTGCAAATCTGCAGCACAGTGTAACGGCTTGTTAAAATGTGTTTTTTACCGGGGCGACTACAAACATGACTGAAAACCCGAGGGCGGAAATAAGGCTCAGCCATTTTGCCAATGTATATATACGGCGGGACCTGCGGTTTGCCTTCTTGATGATTTCAAAGCCCGCCAGATAAACGGTTTCGCAAGCGCCATTGCCGGTATCTTCGCGTACAGTGCTGGTGCCGCGCTGAAAACCGGCGGCTTTATTCGCGTATTCGGCCAGGACGCCTATAAGCCGGATATGGTCCCCAGGTTCGGCAGACATCAAAGCGCTTTTAAGGGTGTTGTCATCGGTAAGCAGGTGGTTATTGGATAAGGCGTTCATTTTAAACTGCGATCCGGTTTCCTGATCCGGCCAGGATGCCCAGCACGTCCAGCTATCGTTGCTGAATTTCATGCTCTGATAAACGCCTGTCGCAACGTTTTCCCCCCAAATGACGCAGAGATCACGCAAATTGATAAAATCCTTCCAGCGTTTGTGATGCCATATGTCGCTAAAAGTATCGGCGTTGTGGTAGCTGACGATAACGCCGTCCAGTTCATAGTTGAACCTGGGCGTAATGGTATATTCCTGGTCATGAACCTGCGTTATAAACGCCGGGTCGGCCGTGGGTATTTGCCTTGGACTGACCAGTTGTTCAAGATCGTAGAACCCTGGATCAGGGATTTTATCCTTGTAAAAAGAACTGGCGGCCATCATTAAGGCGCTGAGCAGGAACAGCCATTTGAAGAAGGATTCAAGCAATGAGGATAGCGTCATGTTGGCCGGACAGTTCTGGGTTGGGTTGTTGGCAAGAAAAGAGGGCGCTTCTCGTAGTCTGTTTTACCTGAAAATCGAAAGGCGGACAATGAACCTAAAATAATAGTCTGATTTCTTTTGAATTTTACGGATTCTTGTTGCCGCCGGTAATGCCGGCAATCGTAATGGATGCAATGACGGAAAATTTTGTTAAAATGAGTCTGGCAGGTCGATCAGCGATCCGCCGATACGGAGTGTAGCTCAGCTTGGTAGAGCACTGCCTTCGGGAGGCAGGGGCCGGAGGTTCGAATCCTCTCACTCCGACCAATTCAGCCCGCAATATAATGGTCAACAAACCCCGGATGCTCTTTTTGGGCAGCGTTTATGAAAAATCCCCGCTCAAACGCGGTCGGCAATTGTTAGCCAGATGTCGAGTTTAATCAACGGCCAATAATTTTCGCCGCGGGTTTGCCCGTGTTTGTTGGTCAGCAGTTGTTGTTGATTCGCTGCTTGTCAATCAGCAGTTCGCAGGCTTTTTCCTTGTCCGATCCACAGACTTCGGGTCTGCGCCGATTACCAGAGGCCGCGATTTTTTTATGTTCGCCTCCTCAGCTAGTAGGGTTGGCGCCTACAGCATTCCGTTTCCGCATGTAACCGGCAGCCCTGATCAAGCTGATGACAACAGCAATTACATCGGTTACGACATCTCGGTCGACTCCGAAGTGGGATTTTTGGCGGCAGACGGCAAGGATGGTACGCTGCCAATTCAGCAATTTGTCGATTACGTCGAAGCGTTGTTTCCAGACAAGGATCAGCCGCTCTATCTGCTCTGCGCTACCGGTCACCGCAGCGTACAGACAGCCAATGCCTTGGCGAAATACGGCCACTACACCCAGGTCAGCAACATTTGGGAAGGTTATAACGGTCAGCCAAAATTCGCCTACACCGGCAATAAACCTGCCGAACCGTTGATTGCGCTGGATTTGAATAACGATGGCGAGGTGAATGCTGATGATCGCGATGGCTGGGCCTATTTCCAAGGCTTGCCGACCGAAACCAAGCTGAAGAAAAGCCGCTTGTTTGAACCATATTTGTCACTGTACCCGGCAAAAAAATAACACCGTTAACCGCGCGAAGCGCGCCATCCGCGCTTCGCATCGTCAATCTTGCCTCTAGCGATTCGCTTCAATCTGTGCTCCAGATTTAATCCAAAGCACATTGTCTTACCCGCATGACTACAGTGCCGTTATTTTTTGGTCTCCATCAAATGCGCACGACAGTGCCGTCCATCAGAGGCACAGCCATGTTCCAACTTTCGCCGTAGCAAATCTTCTGCTCCTCGAGTATGCCGAGGGCTATCTGCTCCCCAATGCGGAAAGACTCAATGTAGTCGCTGTAGTAGTGAACGCCGGCCCAATTACGGCCGATGGCGATATTAGCCGCGATTTTGTTTAGCTCGCCTTCGACGGTCAGCGCTGGGTTCGTCGCCGACACATCGACGAGAGCCGAACCGGTTGCATTCGGCTCGAACGCGAACGGTAGTTTCCATCCATGGTCGAACCATGCCTTGAGGATGGTCGAGCACGCCGCAGCGACGGTTGCGTGTCCGGCACCGTAGGAGGGATGGGTTGGTGAACCCTCCGGAAAGGCCATCGGTAACAGCCAGTTGCCACCGAGCCTGGCATCGAGATTCACGGCGCCAGACGAAAGACGGTTGAGCATTGGTTGCAATACTGCAAGTCGTGCCTTCACAGCGGGATTCGCCGATGTCGCGAGTTTGTGCAGGCGCCCCCCAACTGCTTCCGGCCGACAGAGACGGTGAACGTTGTACTTCTGATACCGAACCGCCTTGAGCGCCCGCGTTGCGACTTCCGTCACGAGGCTCAGAATATGCGGGCCACCGAATTGCGCAAATCCAGTCTGCTTGTCGATCACATCTTCTCTCAGGAACGGAAGCCCCGGATCGAACGGCGCACCGAGCGACAAAAGCAACAGACAGGCATTGAGGTAGGCTTCATACAAGGCATCATAATGGACGTAGGTCACAAGGTCGCGCGGCGTCGCCATAAATCGGTATCCAACGTTGGGTGCGGCGTTGTTGGCGTATGGAGTTTCTTCACCACGCAAGTTTGCACCATTCTGAACGTCGAGCCACGCGTCGAAGGTCGTCATGTAGTCGATGCCGGACGGCGCCTGCCGTACGCGCTGGTCGATGCGGATCGCGCCGTAAGCGATGTAGCCGTCGGCGTGGGCATGGGCGAGGTCGTTGCCATTGATACCACTGCTTCCCGCTAGGAGAAATTGCGACAGATAAGGTCCGACCTGCTCGCCCGGAGTAACACCGCGGAATAGTTCGGGAAGCGTGAACGCATCCCCTGGGCCACGCAGGATGCGCCGTCGTGCCAGCGACGATGCCAAAACGTCGGTTGAACCGGTGGCCGCACGGTTAGCGCGAAACCAGTCAAGATTCTTCAGGGAGTCGATAGCATTTCCAATCGTCGCGTTGCCGGACCACTGGGAAAACGGGACGTCGCGGCAGAGAGCCATCCAGTACAACTCTGCCATTTCCGCAATGAGTTCTTCCGAGTCTAGGGCTGGAGCTGGTGGCATGGTTACCGATTGCGCGTCTGGACCCTCGAGGTCAAATGTCGCGCCAGCGCCCTGACTTTCCCAGCCGCGTACCGGAATATTATCGGTGTTGTTCTGCGGAACCTTCCAAGGCGGGCCGCCGACCTTGTTCGCGGCAATGTCTCTGGGATCCGCGCTGTCAACAGAACGAACCCACTCAGAATAGTCCTTGGGATCAACAAGAAAACCATCGTCGTCGTGACGCAGGCACTTGGTGAAGTTGCCGATGTAAGTAGGGTTTCCGGATTCATCACGATGCCGGTGTTCATCACCGTTGGCGCGGTGAACGGGATGCGGACGACTGGCGGCGATTTCAGCCGCTGCGCGGCGACGCTCAAGGGATTGCTGGCTGCGGATTGTCATAAGTATCTCCTTGGTGAAATTGAACATCATCTTAAGAACCCACGAGCCGATCTCGTGAGCAACACACAACACAGTGGCGGCAGCAAACCGCTCAACTAATTGATTATAAATTTGCCTTATGTCTATCATTTGTCAGAATAAAAAGCAATAAAATTGTGACGTTAGTCCGATTTGTTAACAGCATAGGAAAAACAAGCATATGCACCTACGATTTTTGTAAATACTGGGCAAAAAACCTTTCATTCTCTACTTGGTAATGTATGAACCGGGGAATTCTATTTCCGGCATAATAGCGTTGTTGCATAAGGGGAAGGCAATTTCGCGCCAAGCTCAACTGAAAAACAGGGGAAATTTCGAGAGCCCTATTCATCTGCTGGTTGAGAGTACGCAAATATTTCAAGGGACTGTCTGCTGAATAGGTGTCCTCAACAAACTCTGATCTGAACCAATTAGAATCAAAGAAGTTGACTTAAGCTATTGGATTTCCTATCGTTAGCCATAGCTTCGTCATAATACTGAAATTCAGGGGTGATCGTATGGGCGCAATTTTCATCAGTTATCGGCGAGATGATGCCGAAGGGCAGGCGGGCCGTCTGTATGACGATCTTGTCAAACAGTTCGGCGAGGATGGGGTTTTCATGGACGTAACGGATATCGAGGCTGGACGTGACTTTCGACAGGTTATCGACCAGCATGTTGCCTCGTGCGGTGTGCTTTTGGCGGTGATCGGAAAAGACTGGATTGACTCCAAGGATGCCATGGAAAGGCGACGGCTAGACGACCCAAACGATTTCGTGCGCCTTGAAGTCGCCTCGGCGCTAAAACGGGACATTCCCGTCATCCCGGTGCTGGTGCGAGGCGCGCGTATGCCCCGTGCGGAGCAACTGCCCCCTGATTGTCAGGATCTTTGTTACCGGAATGGGGTTGAATTGACCCATCCCCGCTGGGATTCGGATGTCCAGGTGTTGATCAAGGCGCTGAGTGCGCATGTAAAAATAGAACGAAAAGCGTCTGCCGGCCAGGAAAGCGCTTCGGTAGTAGCCAATAACCTGAACGATCCAGCAAAGCCCCGCCTATCCAGGCTGAGCTGGAGCTTGCTTGCCGGGTTAATTGTTTTAACCATCGCTGCAACTACAATAAATTTCTTGCTGCAGCGAGAAGACTCGCCGGAGTCGCCGGCCAAGAATTATCCAATAGCGTCTTCAACGCCTTCAACTCAGGCGGTTATACCGGCACCCGAGATGAAAGATCGGCGCGATCAGCTTTACGTTTGCAAGCTAAACCCCGAGGGCGATAACTTTCTTTCATTGCGGGCAGGCCCTGACAGTAGTTATCCCGAAATTCTCCGCATGGGCGCGAATACCCTGCTTAAGGTAGTAGATGTCCAAGGTCCCTGGAATCATGTGCGAATGCGCGACGGTACCATGGGTTGGGCGAACAGCCGCTGGCTCTGTCAAGGTTCCCCAAAGTAGAGTCATTTGCGCAGGGCCGTGGATGCGTTGAGACACAAAGCCCATCGCTTGTGATGGCAGCTATTGAATTTCTTGATTTTCAATCTCATGAAGCCCGCGTGCAAAGACGCCCGATGAGAAAACTAATGACTCGAGAGTCGAGTCAGGAAGTACCCCTCGCCTGCTAGGGCGAGGGGGTGACTCAGCTTTTAGAAGGAGCTATGCAAATCAACTGTTCTAGCGATTTCTAAATGAATGGTGAGAATCTTCGATTCCAGTGACTTCCCAGTTCATGGAATTGCCACGCTGACGCATTCTAATATCATAAATCTTGCCATTGACTTCCAGGCAGGGAATGTCCAGTTGACCGGCTGTCAAATTAGCGGTGGGCGAAATGTCGCAAGTATTTGAAGAAAGGAGACATGCACTTACATCAACTCGCGTCACATCAACTACGCCTCCATTATTGGCAGTAACGAACGCATAACCGTTAGCGATTGCTACATCAGTGGCGTTTTGAATTCGTGTAGACGCCGGGCACCCTGCTGGCAAGGGCGCCGATGTGGCTAATTCTACAGACAATTCATTATTTCCTGCTATAAACACTGCCCCATCTTCAACAGCGACGGGATCGGCTCCGGCTACAGTGGCCAACAGCAAACCGCCGATTAATGAACTAAAAGCAATTATTTTCATAATTTTTATCTCCCAAAGATTATGTATCCTGATGACACATACAATCATCATTATACAATTTTAAAATTTAATGAACATTAACCTATTCACTAATAAAAAAACAGGAAGCGGTTATTTATAAACCTGGCATTTCCACCAGAGAGAAATACTGTTGAGATGATGGCCTGGTTCTTAGAAAATTAAGCCTAACTCGGTAAATGTCAAAGTACATGTCGCCTAAGTTAACAAAAACGGGGTCACCCATTAGCCTGTCGTAGTCAATAAGCCAAACAAAATCCTCAAGCAAATCTTAAATTATTTGTACGCCCCATTCCATGAAAGATGCTATTAATTCATCCTGTTATTGAACCTGTGGACTTCGTGGGCGCGAGGTCCGAGAGTGTGGATAAGCTGTGGGCAGCAGGGATGCTGTCCATAACTTATCCACACGGCTCTGCTCGGACCGGTCCGTAGGACGCGTCCATCAAGTCAACAGGTTATCCTTATTAACCACCGTATTCCTGTCGCATCTCTGTACACGACAAAATTTATCAGGTTACTGGTAGCACCTTTGCAGAGAGCGCCGGCGGTGCAGGCGACAATAATAAAATCAATTTTCTGAGTAGTTTATTCGACCTTGACCAGATGTTAAACAATTCAGAACGGATACAGTCCAGCCCGTATCTAAAAATGCTTTGGGCCTTGCGCTTATGTGTTTTGACTTACCATGACTAAAATACCACCCTCCTGCAATGCAAATAAATGAACCATCCAGGGATATTCTTTAGTGTAAATCACCTCAAATAATACTTGGTATTTATTGGTTTACTCATAATCCGACAGCGGCGGGCAGGTACAAATTACATGGCGGTCGCCATAGACATTATCGATACGGCCAACGGGCGGCCAGTATTTGTCGTCATGCTGATGGCTGTCGGGAAAAAAGGCCTGCTGCCGGGAGTAGGGCAGCGTCCATTCTTCGAGCAGCAGCCGGTGGGTATGCGGCGCATTGTGCAGCAGGTTATTTTCGGCATCGGCACTGCCGTTTTCAATGGCTTCGATTTCCTGACGGATAGCGACCAAGGCATCACAAAAGCGATCGATTTCGGCTTTATCCTCGCTTTCGGTCGGTTCGATCATTAAGGTGTCGGCAACGGGAAAGGATACGGTAGGCGCATGGAAGCCATAATCAACAAGGCGTTTGGCGATGTCTTCAACGCTGACGTTGCAGGATTTTTTAAAGGCATGACAATCGATGATGCATTCATGCGCCACCCAGCCGTTTTTACCGGTGTATAAAATCGGGTAATAGGGTGCCAAACGCTTGGCAATATAATTGGCATTCAGGATGGCGGTTAATGTCGCCTGTTTTAATCCGGCGGCGCCCATCATGGCAATATACGCCCAGGAAATGGTGTAGATACTGGCCGATCCCCAGGGCGCGGCAGACACGGTGCCTATCGTGCCGTGCTCGCCTTTGGCAGGGTTGATGCCTTCAACAACCGGATGATCAGGTAAAAATGGCGCCAGATGCGCGCCCACGCCGATTGGACCGACGCCCGGACCGCCGCCGCCATGCGGAATGCTGAAGGTTTTGTGCAGATTAAGGTGGGCGACATCGGCGCCGATCTTGCCGGGCCGGCTGATGCCCACCAGCGCATTAAAGTTGGCGCCATCCAGATAAACCTGTCCGCCATGTTCATGAATGAGGTCGCAGATTTCCCTGAACGCTTGTTCAAACACGCCGTGCGTGGACGGATAGGTGATCATCAAGGCGGCCAGCGTGTATTGGTATTCGGCGACTTTCGCGTGCAAATCATCCAGGCTGACGTTGCCGTTGTCATCGCAGGCTACCACCACCACTTTAAGCCCCGCCATGGTGGCGCTGGCCGGATTGGTGCCGTGTGCGGATGCCGGAATCAGACAGATGTTGCGCTGCGCCTGACCACTAACTTCATGATATTTGCGGATCACCAGCAAGCCGGTATATTCGCCCTGGGAACCGGCGTTGGGTTGCAGGGAGAAGGCATCAAAGCCGGTCAGATCGCACAACATGTCTTCCAGTTCGGCAAACATCTGCTGATAGCCCAGCGTCTGGTAGAGGGGCGCGAACGGATGCAGGCCGTTAAATTCATGATAGGAAATCGTCTGCATTTCTGTCGCGGCATTCAGCTTCATGGTGCAGGAGCCCAGCGGTATCATGGAGCGATCCAGTGCTATATCGCGCCGGGCTAACCGGCGCATATAGCGCATCATTTCAGTTTCCGAATGGTAAAGCGAAAACACCGGATGCTGCAGAATGGCATCGTCGCGTAACAGAGGCTCTGGAATGCATTCAACAATATGGGCATCCAGCACATTGATGTCGGGGAGGTCGGCAACAGGCGATGCAAATACCTGCCAGACTGCTCTTAAATCATTTCGCGTGGTGGTTTCATCCAAAGAGATGCCAATGTGATCTGCATCGATAATGCGCAGGTTGATATTGGCTTCGGCTGCCCGCGCCGCGATACGTTTTGCCCGGTTCGGGGTATGGATGCACAAGGTATCAAAATAACAATCGCTGAGTACATGATGGCCCAATTGCGTGATGCCGGCCGCCAGAATTTGGCTGTAGCGATGCACGCGTCCTGCAATCAGGCGCAAGCCTTCCGCGCCGTGATAAACCGCATAAAATCCGGCGATTACCGCGAGCAACACCTGAGCCGTGCAAATATTGCTGGTGGCCTTATCGCGGCGGATATGTTGCTCGCGGGTTTGCAGCGCCATACGCAGGGCGACTTGCCCGTGGCTGTCTTTGGAAACACCGATAATGCGGCCCGGAACCGAGCGTTTATAGTCGTCCTTGGTGGCAAAAAATGCGGCGTGGGGGCCGCCGTAACCCATCGGCACACCAAAGCGCTGCGAATTGCCGACCACAATATCAACGCCGAACGCTGCTGGCGGTTTTAGCAAGACCAGACTCAGCAAATCGGCAGCGACCGTGACCAGTGCCGATTTGGCGTGGGCGATGGCGGTAATTGGGCCAATGTCACTGATTTCACCTTTACTGCCGGGATATTGCACGAGCAGGGCGAAGAAGTCATGTTGTTCCAGGTTCTGGTAGGGATCAGCAACGATAACGTGGTAACCCAATGAATGGGCGCGGGTTTTAACAACGGCTATGGTTTGCGGGTGGCAATCCTGATCAACGAAAATGCTGTTGGCAGCGCTTTTGGATAATCGCCGCGACATGGTCATGGCTTCTGCCGCCGCCGTGGCCTCATCCAGTAACGAGGCATTAGCCAGCTCCATGCCGGTTAAATCGATAATCACTTGCTGAAAATTTAGCAAGGCTTCCAGTCGACCCTGACTGACTTCGGCCTGATAAGGCGTGTAAGCCGTATACCAGCCCGGGTTTTCCAGGACATTGCGCTTGACCACCGATGGCATAATGGTGTCGGAATAACCCATGCCGAGCATGGATGTGAACACCTTATTGCGTTCACGCATGTTGCGCAGATATTTAATCACCGCGCGTTCGCTGATGGTTTCGGTGAGTTTGAGCGGCTCCTGATTAAGAATATTGGCCGGAATGGCGAGATCGATGATGTCTTCGAGTTTGTTGATGCCCAGTTCAGCCAGCATATCATGGGTTTGCTGCGGATTGGGGCCGATGTGGCGGTTGATAAAATTACCGCGCATTTCCAGTTGAGCCAGGCTAGGACGAGATGATGACATGATGTTGTACCTTTTTTATCGGTGGTAGCGATGGGGAATAAAGGGTAGCTTGCTGACGGTTACTTCAATCTGACGATCACGAACCCTGGCGTATAAGGTATTGCCTAAACTCGCAGTATTGCGTTCAAGCAGCGCCATGGCAATCGGCTGCCCAAGACTGGGGGAAAAACTGCCGCTGGTAACCTGGCCAACGGCTACACCTTCAGGAGTCGTTACAATACTGCCTTCCCGGACCGGTATCTTGCCGGTCACCAGTAGTCCTGCGCGGATTTTTTCAGAGCCATGCTGTAATTGCCCGAGAATTTTACTGGCGCCTGGAAACTGGTCATGGCCTTTTTTAAAGGTCCATTGCAGGCCGGCTTCTACCGGCGTAATCGATTCATTGAGCTCATGTCCGTACAGACTCAGACCAGCTTCCAGACGCAGGGTATCCCTGGCGCCTAATCCGATGGGCTCAACTTCATCTTCAGCAAGCAGCAGGCGGGCAAGTGGTTCGGCATCAAGATTGGCTACCGAAATTTCAAAGCCGTCCTCGCCGGTATAGCCGCTGCGGCTGATACTGCATTTTAGACCGTTGATCTCCGTTTCCAGAGCCTGCATAAAGGAAAGTTCAGCGGTTTGTACAGAATATTTGCGCATAATGCTTGCGGCAGCAGGGCCCTGCAAGGCGAACAAGGCATGCTCGGGCCGTTCTTTAAAATCACAGCGATCAGATAAATGCTGTTTTAAGTGCCCAAAATCCTTGTCTTTGCAGGCAGCATTAACCACTATCATCAAGCCGGCGTCGATGCGGGTGACGATGATGTCGTCGATAATGCCGCCATCGTTATTGGTGAGTACGCTATATTTCTGGTCGCCAGGCTTTAGTCCGGTGATGTTGCCCGGCGTTAGCCGTTCAAGTTCACTGGCGGCGGCATCACCCAGAATCAGGCATTGCCCCATGTGCGAAATATCGAAGAAGCCGACATGACTGCGGCAATGCAGATGTTCGTGCAATATGCCTTTACGATACTGCACCGGCATTTGATAGCCGGCGAACGGCACCATTTTGGCGCCCAGTTCAAGATGAAGCGAGTAAAGCGGCGTTTGTTTCAGCATGGGCAGTGGTCTCGGCGAATGAACAAGGCTCTAGTGTAACGCCAGGAAAAACTTATACCAAGTTGGTTTGATAGTTGAAGAGAACCGTCATGTTGATAAAACAGCGCCAATTAATGAATCAATAAGTTATAGAAAATAATCGGGGAGTCGCTATTTTTGCGAAAGCTTGCATGAGGACTCCTGTCCACGCAAGCAGCAAAAATCACGCGACCGCTAATGCCTGCGGCGGCCCCAGCCGTCCTGCTTCATTCGTTGGATACCCAGCATGATGATATGGACTCCTCTTTCCCACCGGTGTCAAATACACACCACATTCAAAAACGGAATAAAGAGGAGTTCGAAATGAATAGTAGCGTAGTGGGTTTAGACATATAGACTTTCATAAATTAAATTTCCAAAGCCCAATAAAATTGCGACAAAACGCCTTTAGAATATGCTCATTTAAAAACCTTAACTAAGCATATCAATGGCAGTAATCATCTTTTCCAAATCTCTTGTAGAAAAATTACGGGAACGTCTATCAACCGCATTAAAATTAAAAAATATTCAAGCGTACAGATTAGCAATAGCCATGATCTGTTACGGCGAAGGGAGGGGAATAACCGAGATTGCAAAACTGTTGGATGTCAAGTTCAAAACCATCGACCAGGAACCGGATTTTAGTGTTGCCAGCATTAACTATAATCTGGAAGAGTTACTTTCCAAAGCCGAGCGCCTATAATGCACATAAAATATGTACAGAATTGGAGTGGGTATGAACTCAGTTAATGTCACCGAATTACGCCAACATTTGCCCGATTACCTTAAACAAGTGCAACAAGGCGAAGAAATTGAAATCACGCTACATGGCAAAATCATTGCCCGCATCGTGCCGAATCGTAAAGAAAGCTCAGGGGAAGCAGCGTTGAAACGACTGGAAGCACTGCGCGGCACAGTCATCGTTGGTGACATCTTTGCCCCATTAGATGAAGAATGGACAGGTGATGTTGACAATTTGTGATACCAATATTCTGCTATTTTGGGCAGATCGAAGGGATCGCTTATCGGTTGCAGCACAGCAAGCACTGGAGAATGGGCGAGACGAAGGCAATCTTGCCTGTTCTGGAATTAGTTTTTGGGAAATTGCCATGCTGTTTCGCAAAAATCGGCTAGTGCTGCCTGCACAACATACACCAACCTCCTAGGCTTTGTTGAATAAATCAAATTTTGGCCGCAAAGACCCATTTCGGCACTCCGCTAGATTTTTATAGACATAGGCATTCCTAGGCTTGTCATCAGATTGAGCGCAATTGCGCTAACCCAAGCCTCCGCTTTTTGCTGCGGCAATTTGCGCGCTTTCATCGTGTTGCCAAAAATACGCTTGTATCTTTGCACGGCAAGTTCGGCATAATTGCGTAAGCCATAGCCTGTCTTTTTTTGCCAGGCGATGCGGCCATGTTGGCCGATGACCCGGATGTGGTTGTCCCACTGGCTATCGCCTGCGGGTGAACAAACAGCTGTCTTGTGCGGCGGAACGATCACTTGTGTTTCAGGTTGTAAACCCAAAATGGCCTGGGCCACGGGTTCGCCGTCATAGGCGCCATCGGCAATAAACGTGTCAAACGGCGTGTCGATTTGGGCAAGCAAATCCGGTACTGCGGTGGGATCGCCCGTTTCCGGCGTAGTCAGTTCGCAAGCTAAAATTTGATGGTTCTCATCGACGGCAAGGTGCAATTTACGCCAGGTGCGCCGTGCCGCAACATCATGTTTTTCCTGATGCCATTCGTCCTTACCGTAAACCTTGAGCCCAGTTGAATCGACAATGACAACACTGCCAGGCTCCAGTCCTTTGGTCAGCTTATGCCTGGGCAAGCCCGCACTGCGCTTGGATAGGCTGCTGAAATCAGGGACGCTAATGGCGATACCCAAAGCCTTGACCAGCGCATTGATAAAGCCTTGCGTTTGCCGGAGCGGCAGGCAGAACACTTGACGAAGCATCAAGCTGATCGTTATCGCAAGCGCCGAATAAAGCTGTGGGCGACCAGGACTCCTGGTCTTGGGCGGATGCCATTCGTCGATCACTTCTTCGGTAAAATAAACCGTGAAATCACCGCGGTTCCGTAATGCGTTGTTGTAGTCACGCCAATTGGTTACCTTATAACGCTTCTTTTCTATCTTGTGACGGCGAGGTTCATTGTGCTTGTAGGGCATGCAGTGTCGTGACTGTAAAATGAAAGCCAGGATGATGCCATAGTATCTCCCCAAAGGCTAAATCTGAATTATTCAACAACGCTATGAGCTGAGCGGCAAAGCGTTGCGCCGCCTTGTCAACGGCAGCCGGCAATTCGAGTGGTAATAGCTCAGTCTGGTGGCTCAGCAATTGCTCAATCCGCACACAAAGCGAAGCCCACAAATCTTGATCAACAGCGAAATGCCTACCCAAATTTAATAGGGTTATCTGACGCGGTTTTCCATCCACGCGTTGGCTAGCCACCAAGCGATAGGTGTAATAGCGTTCGCCCGTGGACGAGTTATTGGTATGCGTTCGACGGATATACATGACGCAAAAAAATAGCGCAGTCTGGAAAAATATGCAATAGGCAGACATAACTATTATGGCCCTACAAAACACAAATAACACTAAAGATTAGCTGCCTATAGTAAAAATCAATAACTTAGACAAGCCTCTCAGCTTGATTTTGAGTAAATTGAGGGGCGTGGTGTTAAATATGGGTTAGGGACTAAAGTCGTATCTGGGGATTAAATAGGGGCAGACGTAACAAAACGGGGTTATGGTAAGGCTAGTAGGGCACCGTCGAACGAAAGGGACGGAAACAGATAAGTCAAACCTAATGCTACCGCGCCACATCTCGACTCTACCGGGAGGCGCCCGTCACACAGCATCAAATCAACGTCAGCTATCGAGAAACGCTTGTGTCAGCAGCACAGACCCCTTGCAGGCATAGAGTAATGATAACTTTCAATTGATGCTGACACTTCAGACTGCTTGATTATCTAATCATTCAAATAATCATGAATTAAGAGTTTATTATCTTTTAAAGAATAATCTTTCATGTATTCAATGACCTTTGCTTCAGTTTGCGTTTCTGAAAACTTCAGGCCTTTGGCTATAGTTTGCTTAAATATTTCTTTATTAATAATTGCTGGTTCATAGTTAGGGTCTAATGCAATAGCTCTGTCGAAAGCCTCTATCGCCTTCTTATCTTCGTTTAAATGAGCATAACAAAGAGCCATATTGCCAAAAGCTTGTGGTGCTGATGGGTTAATTCTGATGGCTTCTTTATAGCCAGCGATTGCTTTTTCCCATTGTCTATTCTGCATTAACTCAAAAGCGGCATTAAATCTTTTTAAGCTTCCAATATACTCATCTAAATCAAGCCCTGTTGTTTTATAAGTTATCTGCTCAAAATCACCTAAAAGTTCCTTTGCCATCCCAACAGCTTCGTCACTATCTTCACCTAATTCGATGACTTTACGGAGCGAAACAACCATTTCTATAATATCCATTTTTTTCTGCGCACTAATGGCTCTATTAAACCAACAGTCGACATAATATGGATATATTTCTATTGATTTATCGAAGCACGCCATTGCTTCGTCATGTTGTC